>NZ_JHWD01000001.1:0-428592 GCF_000622225.1 Roseomonas mucosa ATCC BAA-692
GCAACCCCAGCCCGAGGAGTTGGCGGCATGATGCGCGTCCTAAAAATTGGCGTCGGAAGTCAGATTGGGGCTGGACTGTCAGGATATGTCGCCGAAATGAACGCGGCCTTCTGCTGCGCTTCACTCGGCATCGTGCCCACCGTCCGCCACGCCGACTATATCGGCTCGTGGCTGCAGGTCCTGCGCGAGGACAACCGCGCCATCGTTCGGGCCGCAAGTCAGGCGAGCAAGGCGGCCGATTGGCTGCTGGCGCATGCGCCTGAGGCCGCTGCCCGCGACGTTACCGCCGATGAGCTTGAAAGGAGGGCGGCATGAGCATGATCTCGTACCCGCTCCGGGTCTTCTTCGATTGCTCGACCGCTCACCTCTCGGAAGCGTCGAGCACCTATTTGAATGTTCACGCCGATCAGGGCGATGAGCTTGTCGCGGCGACACCCTACGGCTGGTTCATCTGGGTCGGAGAAGGCGACCGCGATAATCTCCCCACCGATCTGGTGGGGATCACCGAATACGCGCGGCGCCTCGGCGCGGAATACATCCTGTTCGACCGGGATGCGCCTGAGGATGAGGCGCTTGCCAGATTCCTTGGTCGCGCCGATGCCCTTCCGGGGTCTCGCCGGGCGCGCCCAGGAGGAGAGTGAGAGGGAGGACGGGTTTTTCGTGACGGGTTGGAGGTCGAGAGAGAGTCTCTTGGCCGCCCGTCGCGGAGTACATCCCGATGGCTGTTGCAGCTCAAAAGATCGTCCTGTCGCCCTCGCGCGACATCCCCTTCAACAAGCTGGTCCTGAGTCAGTCGAACGTCCGGCGCATCAAGGCTGGTGTCTCGATCGAGGACCTGGCGGCCTCGATCGCCCGGCGCGGCCTGATCCAGAGCATCAGCGTTTTCCCGGTCGTCGATGCCGAAGGCAACGAGACCGGCATGTTCGAGGTCCCAGCCGGCGGACGCCGGTTCCGTGCGCTGGAGCTGCTGGTGAAGCAGAAGCGCCTCGCCAAGGTGTCGCCGGTGCCGTGCGTGGTGCGCGAGCGCGACAGCGCGATCCTCGCGGAAG
The DNA here is from genome assembly GCF_000622225.1 of Roseomonas mucosa ATCC BAA-692. Taxonomy (GTDB): domain Bacteria; phylum Pseudomonadota; class Alphaproteobacteria; order Acetobacterales; family Acetobacteraceae; genus Roseomonas; species Roseomonas mucosa. Next base: position 1,050 of record NZ_JHWD01000001.1, read on the forward strand.
AAGTCTCGCTCGCCGAGAATATCGAGCGCGCGCCGCTCCATCCCCTCGACCAGTTTCGCGCCTTTCAGGACATGCGCGACAAGGGCATGACCGAGGAGGAGATCGCCGCGGCCTTCTTCGTGCAGGCCCAAGTCGTCAAGCAGCGGCTGCGGCTTGCTTCGGCGTCGCCAGCGCTGCTCGAGGTTTATGCCGAAGACGGCATGACGCTGGAGCAGCTCATGGCCTTCACCGTGTCGGGCGACCACGCCCGTCAGCAGCAGGTCTGGGACGCGATCAAGGACGCCTGGTCGAAGGAGCCTTACCAGATCAGGCGCATGCTGACCGAGACAACCGTTCGCGCCGCGGACAAGCGCGCGGTTTTCGTAGGAATCGAGACCTATGAACAGGCGGGAGGCATCGTCATGCGCGATCTCTTCCAGTCCGATGATGGCGGCTGGCTGCAGGACGCGAGCCTGCTCGACCGCCTGGTCGCCGAAAAGCTCAAGGCCACCGCCGAGTCGATCGCCGCCGAAGGCTGGAAGTGGATCGAGGTCGCGGTCAGCTTTCCCTACGACACGACGCGCGGCCTGCGGGAATTGCAGGGCGAGCCGCTCGACCTTTCGGCCGAGGAACAGGCGACCATCGAGGCGCTCAATGCCGAGTATCAGAAGCTCGAAGCCGAGTATGAAGGCGCCGACGAACTGCCGGACGAGGTAGACCAGCGCCTCAGCGAGATCGAGACGGCGCTCGCAGCCTTCGAGACCCGGCCGATGCGCTACGAGGCGGACGACATCCCGCGCGCGGGCGTCTTCATCAGCGTCGCCCATGACGGCAGCCTCGCCATCGACCGTGGCTACGTGCGGGCGGAGGATGAAGCACCGATCGATCCAGAGGTCGAGAACGGCGTGGACGCCGACGGCGATTTGGCCGAGCCGTCGGTGCAGAGGGCGGTCATCACCATCGGCGGCCAGCCTGCCGAGCCCGAGGACGACGAGGATGACGGCATCATCAAGCCGCTGCCGGAGCGCCTGGTGATCGAGCTGACGGCCTATCGCACGCTCGCGCTGCGCAACGCCGTCGCGGAGAACCCGCACGTCGCTATGACGGCGCTCCTCCACAAGCTCGTCTCGGACACCTTCATGACCCGCATGTATACGGGCGCCATGGAAGCCGGGGTGAAGCACGTCTTCTTCCCGGCCCAGGACGATGCGCTGAAGGACAGCTCGTCCGCCCGTGCGGTGCAGGACCGCCACGCCGCCTGGGCTGGCGATATCCCGAAGGACGATGCAGCCTTGTGGGACTGGCTCGCCGACCTGGATGAGCCCAGCCGCATGGCTCTCCTCGCGCATTGCGTCAGCTATGGCGTGAACGCGCTCTATGAGCGGCCGAACCCGCATAGTGGCAGCGGTGTATGCCAGCATACCCTCGACATGAGGCTTTCGCAGGCCGACCGCCTGACGAAGGCGACAGGCCTCGATCTGGTCGAGGCCGGCTGGCGACCGACCTTCGGCAACTACCTCAACCGGGTGACCAAGCCCCGCATCTTGCAGGCTGTCCGCGAGGGCGCCGGCGAGCAAGCCGCACAACTCATCGACCATCTGAAGAAGGGCGACATGGCGAAGGAGGCCGAGCGCCTGCTGGCGGACACCGGCTGGCTGCCGGAGCCGCTGCGCGTGGTCGCCGAGGGTGAGGTGTCGACGGCGGAAACCCAGACCGGAGGCGAGGATGATGGGGCGGCGTTGCCCGACTTTCTCGCGAGCGATGACGAGGAGGCCGCCGGCGAAGACGATGAACGCCACCTCGTCGCGGCCGAATGATCGCTCTGGCGGGGCGGCTTTGGCCGCTCCGTCTATTCCCCCAATCGAGGAGCTACGCCATGTCGCAATCCAGCCCGGCGCCCCGGCGCGTCGTCTTCCAGTATCTCGTTCCCGTGCATGTCGAGGTCGAGGACGGGCTAGTTGCCTGCGTCACCGTCATCGATGAGACGCCAGTCCGCGATCCCACCATCGTCGAAGGCGATCCCGCCTATCTCGGCGAGGCAGTGCAGGCCGCCGACGACGGTCAAGACTGGCCGTCCTGGCGGTTCGGCTACTAGCCGGACAGTCTTTCGATCCCTCCCAAGCCCGGCCCAGCGCCGGGCTTTTTTCGTTTCAGGAGTCCGCCATGACCGATTTTCTCACCCGCTTTTCCTGCCTGCTCGACGTCGGCACTGCCGCCAACGCGACGCGCGCCTTCGACATCTACACCACGCTGATGGCCGAAAACTCCCGCGAGGATCCCCCGGCCGAGCCGTTCCTGCTCACCCTTTCGCCCGAATTCGGATCGGCTCGCCTGTGGCTGCGCGATCCTGGCAGCGCTGACCAGCAACTGGTGATCACCTTCGTTACCCGCTGCGCCGCGGCCTTCGGCCTGACCGGACATTGGGGCTTCCAGTGGGCGAATATTGCCTCGGACCCCGTAATCGACGGCTTTTCTGGCGGCGCCCATCTGCTCGATCTTTCGACCGGCCGGACGCTCGAATGGATCAGCACCGGACGCTGGCTCGCCGATCGACTTCCTCAGGGAGCCGCGCGATGAGCATTCCCGACCATGCCCGTGCCAATTTCGAGACGCTGGTGTACGCCGCGACCAGCGGCGACCTGGCGCTAATTGAATGCACCGAGATCGCAACGGGCGAGGTTCGCTACGTCATCTGCGCCGTTGGACGTGACGACGGCGACTACGTTTTTACGCCCTTCGGCCATCTGGCCGACGGCAACCCCTGCGAGCTCTACCGTCCACCCGATGCCTCGCCCTGACGCGGGCGCTCGGGCGGATCCGCGACAATAGTGCGATCCTTCGCCGGGAACGGCGCATCGCCCGCCGGCACGCGCAACTGCCGAAGACGTGCTTCCCGCAAGCCGGAGCGATGGTCGCTGACCGCGTCAGAGTGAGAGGTCGGCCGGGACGGGGTTGAGCCCGTCCGGTCGAGAGAGAGCGCCGGGCCGGCTCGTCCGTTCTTGCTCTCTCGAGGTTCCCTCCATGCTTTACGCTCCCGTCTCCGGAGCCGCCCCGGCGGCCTCGCTTCCGCTCGCGCCCAACGCGCCGCCGGCCGCCGCCATTCTCGCCGCCGCCGGCCATCTCCTTCCTCATCTCGAACAGGGCCGCGCGATCGATGCCGCGATACTGCGCTCGGCCATGGAACAGGCCTTCGGCGCGTCCGACGCTAGCGGCGCCTGGGACTGGAAGACGGCCTATGACGCCTGCGAAGCGGCAACCATCCTCTTCATGCGCAAATACGGAAAGCCGCTTTTCCGCAAAGCCGCGTCTCCGGCAGCACGGCTCGCAGCGCTGAGCAAGATCGCCGGGCTGCTGCCGACGCACACGCGCCGGTCCGAAGAGGCTCAGGCCCGTCAGCAGTTCTCGACGCCGACGCCGCTTGGTCTCGCGGCCTTGACCGCCGCAGCGCTCACGTCCGCTGACCGGGTACTGGAGCCCTCGGCCGGCACGGGCCTGCTTGCGATCCTTGCCGAGATCGAAGGCTCCGATCTCATCCTCAATGAGCTGGCCGAGACCCGCGCCGATCTTCTTGCCGCTCTCTTTCCAGCTCATTCGGTCACGCGTTTCGACGCCGCGCAGATCGATGATCATCTCGACCGCGCCGCCATTCCCAGTGTCATCATCATGAACCCGCCGTTCTCGGTCATGGCGGCCGTCTCAGGACGCGTCGCCGACGCCGCCTATCGCCATATCGCTTCCGCTCTGGCGCGGCTCGCGCCGGGCGGCCGGTTGGTCGCGATCACCGGCGCAAATTTCTCGCCCGAGCTGCCGGCCTGGCGGGACCACTTCGCCCGGCTGCAGGAGCGCGGCCGCGTCGTGTTCAGTGCGGCGATCGCGGGCTCGGTCTATGCCAAGCACGGCACGACCATCGAAACGCGACTCACCGTCATCGACAAGGCGCCGGCCGAGGATGCGGCACGCTTCCCGGACTCCGTCGGCGTCGCGCCCGATGTGGCGACGCTGCTCGCCTGGATCGAGCGGGACGTGCCGCCGCGCATGGATGTCGCACTGCCCAAGGTCACGCCCGATGCCGCGCCGCGCACCGTCCGCGGTTATCTCGCCCGGGCCGCAGCCGCTACGCCCGCCTGGCGCACGGCTGAGATTCGAGGCGTGCCGCTGGACTACGAGACGGCCGAGTGGACGCCGCCCGAGGGTGACCGCCTGTCGGACGCGATCTACGAGGCCTATACGCTCCAGTCGATCCGCATCCCGGGCGCGCAGCCCCATCCCACCAAATTGGTGCAGTCGGCCGCCATGGCGTCGGTCGCGCCGCCGAAGCCGAGCTATCGCCCGACGCTTCCAGCCGCGATCGTCACCGAGGGCGTTCTGTCCGACGCCCAGCTCGAGACGGTGATCTACGCCGGCGAAGCTCATGGCGAACACCTCGCAGGCGCCTGGACCGTGGACGAGACCGGCGATCTCGTCACCGCCGCGCCGGACGACGCGCCAAACGCCGTCCGCTTCCGGCGGGGCTTTATGCTCGGCGACGGGACCGGCGCCGGCAAGGGCCGTCAATCCGCTGGCATCATCCTCGACAACTGGCTGCAGGGTCGCCGCAAGGCAGTATGGATCTCGAAGTCCGACAAGCTGCTGGAAGACGCGCAACGCGACTGGTCGGCGCTCGGTATGGAGCGTTTGCTGGTCACGCCGCTATCGCGTTTCCCTCAGGGCACGCGGATCCGTCTCAACGAAGGCGTCCTTTTCACCACCTATTCCACGCTACGGTCCGACGACCGTGGCGAGAAGCTTTCGCGGGTCAAACAGATCGTCGAATGGTTGGGCTCCGACTTCGATGGAGTCATTATTTTCGACGAGTCGCACGCAATGCAGAACGCCGGCGGCGGCAAGGGAGAACGGGGCGATGTTGCGCCCTCACAGCAGGGCCGTGCCGGGCTCCGGCTCCAGCACGCGCTGCCAAATGCGCGCGTTGTCTACGTCTCTGCCACGGGCGCGACAACCGTCAACAATCTCGCCTATGCCCAGCGGCTCGGCCTGTGGGGCGGTGACGATTTTCCCTTCGCCAACCGCGCCGAGTTCGTGGAGGCCGTCGACAATGGCGGTGTCGCGGCCATGGAGGTGCTTGCCCGCGACCTGCGCGCCCTCGGCCTCTACACGGCCCGGTCGCTCTCCTATGACGGTGTTGAATACGAACTGGTCGAGCAGCAGCTTACGCCCGCGCAAACCCGCATTTACGATGCGTACGCCGGCGCCTTCGCCATCATCCATAACCATCTCGACGCCGCGATGCAGGCCGCCAACATCACCGGCGATAGCGGCACCCTGAACCGTCAGGCGAAATCGGCCGCGCGTTCTGCATTCGAAAGCGCCAAGCAGCGGTTCTTCGGTCATCTGCTGACCAGCATGAAGACCCCGACGCTGATCCGCTCGATCGAGCAGGACCTGGCCGACGGGCACAGCGCCGTCATTCAGATCGTCTCAACCGGCGAGGCACTGATGGAGCGCCGACTGGCCGAGATCCCGACCGAGGAATGGAACGACGTGCGTGTCGACATCACGCCGCGGGAATATGTCCTCGACTATCTCGCCCATTCCTTCCCGGTGCAGCTCTACGAGCCGTTCTCCGACAGCGAGGGCAATCTGTCGTCGCGGCCAGTCTTCCGGGACGGTCAGCCCGTCGAGAGCAGGGAGGCCGTTGCCCGCCGTGACGAGCTGATCGAACGGCTCGCATCGCTAGAACCCGTTCCAGGCGCCCTCGACCAGATCGTCCAGCGCTTTGGCTCCGATGTCGTCGCCGAGGTCACCGGCCGTTCACGGCGCGTTGTGCGCAAGGGCGATCGCCTTGCCGTCGAAAATCGGGCGGGCTCGGCCAATCTCGCCGAGGCCGCCGCCTTCATGGACGACCAGAAGCGCATCCTGGTCTTCTCGGATGCGGGCGGTACGGGGCGCAGCTATCACGCCGATCTTGGCGCGAAGAACCAGCGCCTGCGTATCCACTATCTGCTGGAGCCGGGCTGGAAGGCCGATGCGGCGATCCAGGGTCTCGGTCGGACCAACAGGACCAATCAAGCTCAACCGCCGCTCTTCCGCCCGATCGCCACTGACGTGAAGGCTGAGAAGCGCTTCCTCTCCACGATCGCGCGTAGGCTCGATACACTCGGCGCCATCACGCGTGGGCAGCGCCAGACCGGCGGACAGGGTCTCTTCCGGCCAGAGGACAATCTCGAAAGCCCCTATGCGCGCGATGCGCTGCGCCAGCTCTATCTGCTGCTCGTGCGTGGCAAGGTCGAAAACTGCTCGCTCGACCGCTTTGAGTCCGCCACCGGACTCAAACTCACGGATGACAACGGCATCAAGGACGAGCTGCCGCCGATCACGACCTTCCTCAACCGTCTGCTCGCGCTGACCATCGACCTGCAGGGCGTGCTTTTTACGGCGTTTGAGCAGCTCCTGACGGCAAAGGTCGACGGGGCGGTTCGCAGTGGAGTCTATGACGCCGGACTCGAAACGCTGCAGGCCGAGAGCTTCATCGTCACCGGCAGCGAGGTGATCCATACGCACCCGGGCACCGGCGCGGAAACGCGCCTTCTCACCATCACCCGCCGGGAGCGCAATCGACCGACGAGCCTCGCCGAGGCGCTCGATCATCTCTCCGATCCGCGCGCACGGCTCCTGGTCAATGGTCGCTCCGGCCGCGCCGCCGTGCAGATTTCCGCACCATCGATGATGCTCGACGATGGCGAGATCGAGCGCCGCGTCTGCCTGGTCCGGCCGATGGAGCAGCACTATGCGCCGCTGCGCATGATGGGTGAGAGCCATTGGGAGGCAGCCGATCGCGCCGCCTTCGCCGCCGCGTGGTGGGCTGAGTTGAATGACGTGCCGGAGTTTTCCGACAGCACGATCCACATTGTCGCCGGCCTGTTGTTGCCGATCTGGAAGCGGCTGCCAAACGAGTCGACGCGGGTCTACCGGCTCCAGACCGATGGCGGCGAGCGCATCATCGGCCGCCGCGTCTCGCCCGCCTGGGCGGCAAACGCCGTCACCACGGGCGCAACATCGCTGACCCCTGAGCAGGCCTTCACCGCTCTGATGGACGGCACGACGATCCTCGATCTCGCTGACGGCCTTCAGCTTCGGCGCGCCCGCGTCATGAATGCCCAGCGCCTGGAGCTGACCGGCTTCACCGAGGCGATGCGGGACCGGCTGCGCACCTACGGCCTGTTCAGCGAGATCATCTCGTGGAAGCTCCGCTTTTTCGTGCCGGCCGACGCCGCCGGACCGGGCGTCCTCGCCAAGGTGCTCGATACATATCCCGTGGCGCGCATCTCCGAGCGGGAGGCCGCGTGATGGCACGTCAGGACGCTTCCGATCTTGCGCACAGTCTCGGCCGGCAGGCCGAGGCGGTGTGCCGGCATTATCTTTCCAGCGGTCGCCGCGAGGGCAACTACTGGCTCGTGGGCGATGCGCGCAACACACCCGGCCGCTCGATGTACGTCCGGCTCAAGGACACGCCGAAAGGTCCCGCCGGCAAATGGACCGATGCGGCGACGGGCGAGCATGGCGATCTCCTCGACGTCATCCGAGAAAGCTGCGGCCTCATCGACTTCAAGGATGTCGCCGACGAGGCGCGGACCTTTCTCTCAGTGCCGCCGGCACCGGAGGCCCGTCAGCACGAACGGCAGAACCCAGCGCCGCATGGCTCCCCCGAAGCGGCCCGCCGACTGGTCCGCATGTCGCAGCCGATCCACGGCACGCTCGTACAAACGTATTTACGGGAACGCGGCATTACGGATTTGCGCGGAACCGGAAGCCTGCATTTCCACCCGCGCTGCTATTATCGCCCCGAAGAGCATTCGCCGACCGAGACCTGGCCGGCGATGATCGCGGCCGTCACCGACCTCGACGGCAAGATCACCGGGGCGCATCGCACCTGGCTCGATCCGCGCCGCCGCGACAAGGCGCCAATCGACACGCCGAGGCGAGCCATGGGCGATCTTCTCGGCAACGCGGTCCGCTTCGGCATAGGCAGCGATGTGATAGCGGCGGGCGAAGGCATCGAGACCGTCCTGTCGCTTCGTCAGGTCCTTCCCGACATGCCTATGCTGGCGGCGCTCTCCGCGGCCCATCTCGCTGCCATCCTGTTCCCCGACACACTGCGGCGGCTCTACATCGTCCGCGACAACGATCCGGCCGGTGACGCTGCGCGCGACACCCTCATCGAACGGGCCGACGCGGCCGGGATCGAGGCGATTGTCATCTCGCCGCAGCTGGGCGACTTCAACCAGGATCTGCGCAGCCTCGGCCTGGACGCATTGAGCGTGGAAGCCCGGTTGCAGGTCGCGCCGCAGGACGTCGCGCGCTTCATGGCGTTGGCGGCATAGCCGGCAGGAAAACGGGCGTGAGGTTCGCCGCCGTGCTCGGCGGATGCATCATCCATCGGAGGGGGACCGCGCCTCGGCCTTCGAGAGGGCGATCGGCCCACAAGCCGGCCAACCGGGCAATGGCGGCGGCCGACTATTTTCCGGCGCGGCCCAGAGGCCGCTTTCCATCGCGAAGCAAAATTGCCGGCCTTAGCCATCGAGCCCTACGCTTTCGCTCCGGGTGCCCGGCCGTCCGGCCCGCGGGCTTCGTCGCCATGAAGGCCGCGACGGTCGCGGTCCAACCGATGGAGCATCCCATGCGCGATCACGACGACTACGAACCGCATCACGAATCCTCACCCACCGACCATGTCCTTAACGAACTGCAACTTCACGGCTACCGACCCTTCACCGACGAGCCCGACCAGCGGCTTCTGCCGGACGGCAACCAGGTCGCGGGCGCCGTCGCCGACATCTTCGACGCTCTAATCGGCACCCTGGCAGACACGCGCCTCGAACCTGACCTCGACGATCTCCTCTGGTCGACCGTGAACGTTTTCCACCGCGCGACCGACCGGATCGGCCGCGAACTGGATGACAATGAGCAGTCCCAGAAGCGGGCGCAGCGCGAACAGGACGGCAGCGAGGTGAAATCGGTCGAACTGGAGCGCCTGATCGCAGAGGGGATCACGCTGATAGAGCGCCAGAACGCCTTCGAGCTAATGCGCGACCAGGCCGCCGAACACTACGAACGCCACGTCGGCAAGCCTTGGCTCCCGCGCAGCGGATCGAAGGTCAACCATCGCAATCTGACTTCGGCGATGATCGACAGCCGCGACTTCTTGATGGCGAAGAAGCGCGCCGATCAAGAGGTGCTCCTGCCGCCTGGCCCCAAGATCGTCGTCACCGGCGGCCTCGACTTCAATGATCACCAGCTTATCTGGGCAAAGCTCGATCAGGTTCACGCCAAGCACGCCGGCATGGTTCTCGTCCATGGAAAGTCGCCAAAGGGTGCCGAGAGGATCGCCTCGCTCTGGGCATCGAACCGCAACGTTCCGCAGATCGGCTTTGCACCCGATTGGACCAAGCACGGACGGTCGGCACCGTTCAAGCGGAATGACCAGATGCTCGAGATCGTGCCGAAGGGCGTGCTGCACTTCCCGGGCACGGGCATAAATGACAACCTCGCCGACAAGGCCAAGAAACTCGGCATTCCGGTTTGGAAGCACGGCGGCGCGTAAGCGCCGCCACGCATGCGCCGCTGCCTAGCGCTTCATCTTCGTGACTTTGTAGACGCACCCGGAGCGATCATACGTGGTCCAATCACCAACCTGCTGACCGTCGTCGAAGTAGCCGGACCGCAGCTTCGAACCGTCCCGGCGAAACCACTCCCAGTATCCGGTAGGTTGTCCCTCCATCGTCTGGCCGACGACCCACAAGCTTCCGTCCTTGTGTCGCTTCTCGAAAGCGAGCGTCTCCGTCATTGGCAGCCCCACGTTCAGTCTGGCTCGCCTGTCACTGCGATACGGGCGGATCGCACGTAGAAGGCAAGCTCGGTGTCGTTTTCGATCAACGCGTCGAGAAGCGCTTTCATATCCGCTTGGTCCGAAGACGACTGGAAGGGGCCCGGCTGCCGCTCGATCGCCAGCACAGCGATCGTCAAAGCCTTCTTCAAGAGGTGCAGGCTCCTTCCTGTGAACTCCGCCATCGTCCAGCCCTTCGCGACTCTACACTTGCCGCCAAGAGCATAGCGCAAATAGCCATCTGAGGACACGACGCGAGGCTGAGTCGAAAGCAGTGTCGAGACTGTAAAACGGGTCTCCCGACGCGAAGACCACCTCCGCCTATCAGCGCTGATCCTTGGTCCAGCCGCGGACTTGTCGCCATCAACCCATGAAGGGTCGGCTATGCGAGCATGCCGCCGCTGCGGCTGCGCCTGCGCGGTGATTGCAGTCCACGGCCGAACACTTCGGGCGCCTGTCGGCGGGGGATGGTCCCCCGCTCCAGCAGGAGCCCAGCAGATGTCCCTCAATCAAGCTCACGCCTTCGCCTTCAGCCTCGCCACCACCCTGATGGTCTCGATTGTCATCTTCCAGGCAGGCGACGGCAGCATGGGTGTCATGCCCGCGGGCGAATATGACGGCGAACTCGCCGCGATCGTCCATGAGGTTGATCCCTTCGCCCGCTGATCGCGGGCAAGGCTTCACGGCCGCAAGCGGAAGTCCGGCAGGATTTCCGCTCCCGTCCCGGCTTGTCATTCGCTATACTTCAGGCGCGCTGTGGTGGTGGTGGAGGCGCGATCGTCAGCCATGAACGATTGGAAACCACTGCCATGATCGTCCTTGCCATACTCGCATCCCTCTTCGCCGTCGGCCTGCTCTGCTGGCTGGTGTTCACCTTGGCCGTTTTCGCTCTGCCCGCCTTCGTCGGCGTGACGACGGGCGCCTGGGCCAACGAAGGCGGCGCCGGCATTGCCGGCGCTGTCGTCGTGGGCGTGCTCGCAGCGGCGATGACGCTCGCCATCGGGCACCTCCTGATCGCCTTCGTACGTCCGATCTGGCTGAAACTCGTCGTGGCGGTCGCCTTCGTCGCCCCGGCGGCGATTGCGGGTTTTCATGCCACCCATGGCATCGTGAAGCACCTGATGCCGTCGGAAGCGTGGCAGATGGCGTTTTCGATCTTCGGGGCCGTCGCGGTCGGGATCACCGCCTTCCTCCGGGTCGCTGGACTAGTGGCGACTCCCAGCCCATCCAGCCCGGGCCTTACTCGGGCATAATCTTTGTCGACGTCGTTCCGGCGGATCGGAACAGCACAAGACAACGCATATCCTCGTAGCCTCCGAGGTTGCAGATGAAGCGGTGGGTGCTGATTGTTCATCGCCCCGAAAAGCAACCCGCGGGGGAGCGCTTTGGGCGACACCGGCAGCGCATCCGTTCGTGCACTGAAGGCAGAGACGCTCCCGGTGGCAGTGGACGGAGATGCTGGAGCGATGCCTGTCGATGGGGAACGAAGCTGCTGCGCACGCCCTGCGCCGACTTGCCGATGCGGGAGGGTCGCCATCTTCTCCGTTATCTGCCCGTGCCTAGACCGCTCCAAACGGCCTCTTCAATGGCCTGATCTGGCCGAAGTACGGCTTCGCCTCGATCGCCTATGACACAACAGCCGCGTCGAACTTTCTTCCCCTGCCGGCTGCGCCGTCATTCCTCGCGAGACAAGAAAGCCCTCCTAAGCTGTCAGGCCCCTTCGGGGTGCGCCGTCGACCGCCTCCGGCCTGCCGATCGCCATCGAGGCCGCAATGGTGCGGGCTCGGGAACGGAAAACGGAGAATTACAATGGCGACCATCGGCACCTTCAAGAAGACCGGCTCGAACGAGTTCACCGGCGAAATCGTCACCCTCAGCGTCCAGGCCAAGGGCGTGCGCATCGTCCCCGATACCCGCGCCACCGGCGAGAACGCTCCCAGCCACCGCGTCCTGGTGGGCCGCGCCGAGATCGGCGCCGCCTGGTCGAAGCGCTCCAACGAGGGCCGCGACTATCTCGGCCTCAAGCTCGACGATCCGAGCTTCAACGCCCCGATCTACGCCAACCTCTTCGACGACGAGGACGGCGATACCTTCTCGCTGATCTGGTCCCGCCCGAGCGGGCGGCGCGGCGACTGAGGTCTCCGCGCAAGGCCCCGGCCGGAAGGTCGGGGCCTTTCAGCTTTCTGGCGAACGAATCAGCTGACGTTTTCCCGGTCGGCTTTGCGGTGGTCAAACTGGCATAGGGCGACTATCATAGTCGTAGTTCTGGCGTGCGCGTAGGTCCGAGTGGGAGGTGATCATGCATGATCACCGCCCGACAATCACGGGCCGCGCGCGCGTTGCTGGGTTGGACACAGGAGACGCTCGCTGACAAGGCTCGCGTATCTCTGACCGCCCTCAAGCGCCTCGAGTCCGCCAGTGGCCTCGAGGTGTACGAGAGCACGCGGGATGAGGTCAGGCGCGCTTTCGAACAGAATGGCGTCGTGTTCCTGAGCTCCGACCGTGGTGTGGGAGTGATGGTGGTTGATCGCAAAGGGCAAGCCTGACGGCACGCGAGGAGCGAACTCGCAAACGCCCCACTCATCGGGTTGCGCTAGAAGCTCGCTCGTAACATCGTTAACAAAATGCTCCAGTATGGATGGATATCCGCGCCGGGGAACGCCGTGACTACAAGCTTATTTCTTGATGAACCGCCAAGCAGCGCGACGCCGACCGCCTATGACGCGGCCAATGTGAAGCTTTACCTGCGTTTGCTGGATGCCGAAGCGCAAGGCGCTTCCTGGGCAGACGTCGTCGAGACGATTTTCGGGATTTCGGTCAACGCCGAGCCCGAGCGTGCCGAGCGCGTTCACCGCTCGCATCTCGCGCGCGCAAAGTGGATGACGAAGAACGGCTATAGCGGTTTGCTGGCCGGCCGCGTGAACTGAACGTGATGCAGGTTTCGCATCACGTTGCTCCGCCTTCGTTATTCCCAGCCCTCACACAACTTGGAATCGTGTCCGCAGCTCAATTCGCGCGCTAAAACTGCGGAGGCTGTGGAGGATGTCTGAAGAAGATTCTTGGCGGTCAGAGGCCGCTTACGACTATGTCGATGCTCTGTCTCCCGGAGATCTTGCCTGGGAGTTTTTGCGGAGAAACACCGAGTACCGGCGATCATACGACGAATTCCTCCAGGCAGGCGACAACACCGAAGAACTGACCCGGGAGTTTACATCCCGATGGGGGTTGCGATTTCCCGGCAGACCCTTCTGCATCTGCAATCGTCTCTCCAGTCTATTGGGACGCCCACTTCGATCCATCGATCGTCGTCCTCGGCAAAATCCCGACGGCTCACACGCCTCCCTCACTTGACGATTTCATCAGGGCGCAGGCCATAAATGGCATCGATGGCGAGATGCTGCGCCTTCAGCTCCGGGGAGAAAAGTTCGACGCTTCTCTGCGCGACGGTGCCGGAAGTCTCGCGGCCATGGTCCTTCTCGATGAGCTTACGCCCGACCGCCTGAGCGCGCTGGCTCGCTTTTGGGCGGCTCTCGCTGGAAAAACCGTCCCGCCGGATCCGCGTATCACCCGATCCCGACAAAAGCGGGCGCGAGAAATGCTGCGCGTCCTCGACGGTCGGGCATCCGGAGCGACGTATCGTGCAATCGCCGACGCCGTCTTTCCCAAACATGATCACGACGCAGCCTCGTGGGTAGGCAGCGCAATCCGCGAGACGACCATTCGCCTGGCTAGAGACGGCACGAAGCTCGTTCAGGGCGGCTATCGTTCGATCTTGCGCCGGCCACGCCGAGACCGCTGACGCCCCAAAGGGTGTCGAACTTATCTCCTTTACTTCGACATCGTGCCGACCGCCGCAATCGCGCCACCGTGACCGCAATCCGCCGCCTGTCCGAGGCAGGCGCCGCGAAACCACGGAGGTTCGATCATGGACGAAACGGCCGCCCCCATGCCGCCACGCTACCTCAGGACAGAGGAAGCCGCGCGCTTTCTCGGGCTGTCGGAGCGCACGCTCGAAAAGCACCGAACATATGGCACCGGACCGACATACCGGAAGCTCGGTGGACGGGTGGTCTATTCGCTGACCGACCTGCAGGCGTGGGCCGATCGCGGCTTGGTGACCTCCACCTCGGATCCGCGTGGCGGCATCGTCGCTCCTGCGAAAGCTGCGGCCTCCCAAGGCCGCAACGCCGGCACGTCCGGCCTTCGCTGATCCGGTCTCCGTGATGTCGTCCCGCCATCAACGCAGCGACGAGCGAGCGCAACTCGACCTCTTCCGGGCGCTGCCCGGTGACTTGGCGCCTCGCGATGCGCAGGACCTGATGGCCTATCCGTTCTTCTCCCTCGCCAAGTCGAAGCGGCTTGCGCCGATCGACTTCAAGGCCGGATCGGTCAAGATCCGTGTCGAGGCAGTGCCCGAGCATGGCATGGCGACGATCTGGGACGCCGACATCCTCATCTGGGCCGCCTCACAGATCGTCGAGGCTCGCGACGTGGGGCTCCAGCCGTCGCGGCTGATGGCCACGACCCCGTATGAAATCCTGAACTTCATCGGCCGCGGCGTATCGCTGCGTGATTACGATCGGCTCAAGGCCGCACTCGACCGACTGCAGTCGACTACCGTCGCGACCTCGATCCGCCAGCCGACAGAGCGTCGGATGCACCGGTTCTCCTGGATCAACGAGTGGAAGGAACGAGCCGACCAACGCGGCAGGCCGCTCGGCCTCGAACTCATCGTTCCCGACTGGTTTTACAGCGCGGTGCTCGACGACGCGCTGGTGCTCAGCATCGACCGCAACTACTTCGGCCTGACCGGAGGGCTGGAGCGCTGGCTGTACCGCCTGGTGCGCAAGCACGGCGGCAAGCAGGAGTTCGGCTGGAGCTTCGACTTTCCGCACCTCCATGCAAAGTCTGGTAGCCTCTCGCCGCTCAAGCACTTTGCCTACGACCTCCGCGAGATCGTCCGCCGGCAGCCGCTCCCCGGGTATCAGCTCACCATCGAGCAGTGCGTCGGCGGTCCCGACATCCTGTCCTTCGCACCCACCGATCCCGACGCGCTTGGCATTCCGCGCCGCCGTCGCCGCTCGAAAACTCGCCCTGGGGATAAGCTGTGAATCGTCTCGTGCTATCGGGGACCGGCACTATCGTGCCATCGGGGACCGAAGTCTCGTGCTATCGGGGACCGGATTCGACGAATCCTCGCGCTGAATCAGCGACTTGCAAGCCCTGTAACTTATCTAACCTAGATTCCTACGGAATCTTTCTAACGCGACCGTGCTTTTCGGCCGCTGTGGACGAGTCCCCGATCGCCGGGAGACCGTCATGATCGTCGCGCTGCTCAACCAGAAGGGCGGCGTCGGGAAGACGACGCTCGCCCTGCACCTCGCCGGCGAATGGGCTCGCCGTGGACAGCGCGTGACGCTGATCGACGCCGACCCCCAGGGTTCGGCGCTCGACTGGTCGCAGCAGCGCAGCCGAGAGGGGTTGGAGCGGCTGTTCGGTGTCGTCGGCCTGGCCCGTGACACGCTCCACCGCGAAGCGCCGGAGTTGGCCCGCGACGTTGACCATGTCGTCATCGACGGCCCGCCGCGCGTCGCTGGGCTGATGCGCTCGGCGCTGCTCGCGGCCGATCTCGTGCTCATTCCGGTGCAGCCGTCGCCGCTCGATGGCTGGGCCTCCGCCGAAATGCTCTCGCTGCTCGGCGAGGCACGCATCTACCGCCCGCAACTCGCCGCCCGCTTCGTGCTGAACCGCTGCGCGGCTCGCACCGTGTTGGCGCGCGAGACCGCCGAAACGCTCGCGGATCACGACCCGCCCTTGCTCTCGACCACGATCGGCCAGCGCATCGTCTTCGCCGATGTCGTGCAGACCGGCCGGCTCGCCGCCGAGCAGGACGAGGATTGCCCTGGCGCGCGCGAGATCGCCGCGCTCGCGGCGGAAGTCGCGAGGATCGGCGCATGAGCGCGCGGTCCCCGAAACGCAGCTTCGCGGCGCGTCCGGCCGATCCGGAGAGCTGGATCAAGGCGCCCGAGCGCCACACCCCGCGCGCACAAGCCGGCGTGGACTTCTCGGCGCGACTGACGATCGACGTGACTGCGGATATGCGCGGCCGCATCAAGATCGCCGCCTTCCAGCGCGGGCAGACCGTCGCCGACATGCTGCGCGCGCTGTTCGAGCGCGAATTCCCACCCCCGTCAGGAGAAGGATCATGACCGGCCATGTCGCCGCGCCAATGCGCTTCGGCCGCGCTGCCGCCGAGCCGCCGCCAGAAGCTTTCACCCAGGTCGAACTTACTTGGGTCGAGAAGCGAACGGAGCACTGGATACGGTTCGGTCGCGAGATACGCGAACAGATCCTCGACCGGCGCCGACGCATCCTCTTCTTCCCTCCCGGAAGCATCTTTGCGCTGGTCCGATGGGCCGCGAATGAGCATGGGACCGTGCTCTCGCGCCTCGACATCCTGCGCGCTGTTGAGCCTGCTGCGCCGTGCCAGACGATGCCGACCGTCACGCCCGGAGCGGACATCCTCCTGCGCGTCGACGGCTGGCCGAAGGTGGAGCGCATGCTCAAGCTCATCGACGCCATCGAGGCGCGTGGCATCGAGCCGATCGAGGTCTCGCCGGACCATTGGCGCCACGTCCACAACCGAATGACCGCCGGCGAAACGCCACGCGCTTATGGTCTTCGGCAGCATCGCGCCTTTCTCCTGCGCGAGGAGATCGGCGCATGACGCGGCTCTCCTACGCCATCGCCACGACGGCGGCGGTGTCGCTTCTAGGCCTCGCCTCGATCGCCTCATTCGCGCCGCGCCTCATCTGGAACGCTTCAGCCAGCACGCCGGTCGGCTTCTACACGATCGGCGATGTAGGCGCCCTCGACGTGACCGATCTGGTGGCGGTCGACGCGCCCGAGCCGCTCGCGACATTCCTGTCCGATGGCGACTACCTGCCACGCGGCGTACCGCTCTTGAAGCGCGTCGCCGCGCTCCCGGGTCAGCGGGTTTGCCGGACCGGGCTCGCTATCACGGTCGACGGCGTGCCGATCGGCGACGCCCTCGATCGCGATCGTCGCGGTCGCCCGCTCCCCGTTTGGCAGGGCTGCCGCTTGGTCGCGGCTGGCGAGTTATTACTGATGAACTGGCAGGTCCGCGACAGCCTCGACGGCCGCTACTTCGGCCCGCTTCCGGCCACCGCCGTGATCGGCCGGGCCACCCCTCTCTACACCGACGAGGACGGCGATGGCCGCTTCGTCTGGCGCGCGCCGACGCGGTGACGGCGCGCCCATGACCCTGTCCACCGCAATCTGAAGGAGACGACCAATGCCCGTGATCGGTCAATTCATGCGCGAGAATGATGGCTTCATCGGCCATCTGACGACACTTTCCATACACCAGGACATCATCATCGTCGCGGCCGAGCCGTCCGAAGCTGAGAACGCGCCCGACTACCGCGTCCATGTGCTCGACACCATGAGCAACGAGACCGGCGCGGAGATCGGCGCGGGTTGGAAGCGCACCGGCGAGAAGGCCGGCGAATACGTCTCGCTGCAGCTTGACGATCCGACCTTCGAACATCCGATCCGCGCCAACCTGTTCCAGTCGGCCGACGACAAGTCCGCCTGGGGCCTGCACTGGAACCGTCCGCCAAAGCGCGGCGAGCGGGACTGAACGATGCCCGCCACACGCATCAAACCTGTCGTCGGAGGGAGGATCGCCCTCCGACGTGCAGCTCTCCTTCTCCTTTCCGGCCTGGTCCTCGCCGGATCCGCCGCGAGCACTGCATGCGCCCAGCAGGCGCAGGTCGAGCAGCCATCACGCAGCGATCCCTATGGCGCGTACATCGCAGAGGCGTCTCAGCGGTTTGGCGTTCCAGAAACGTGGATACGTGCCGTCATGCGCGTCGAAAGCGCGGGCGATGTGCGCGCGATCTCGTCGGCCGGCGCAATGAGCCTGATGCAAATCATGCCCGTCACGTGGGAGGAGTTGCGCGTCCGGCATCGGCTCGGCGGCAATCCCTACGACCCCCGGGACAACATTCTGGCGGGTGCTGCATATCTGCGCGAGATGCACGACCGCTACGGATCGCCGGGGTTTTTGGCGGCGTACAACGCGGGTCCGGGCCGCTACGAAGAGTATCTCGCCGGCCGCCCATTGCCGGCCGAAACGCGCGCCTATGTCGCGACGCTCGCCCCCATCGTGGGGGGCGGTGAACTCACCGGCCCTGTCATGGTGGCGTCCGCCGATCCGCTGACCTGGACGAGAGCGCCGCTCTTCGTCGCACAGTCGGCCGGCAGAGAGTCTGTCGTGCCGTTGCAGTCTGAAGGCAAGTCGGACACCGCCACGGCGGCGGCACCGGTGCGCGATCAAGGCCCCGTGGCTTCGCCCACCGATGGCCTTTTCGTTGCGCGCAGCGTTTCCGGGGGACCGCGATGACCGCGTTCGCACCCGTTCGTACCGTGGCGTGCCTTGGCGGGAGATGGGCAGTCTGCGGAGGGGGAGCAGTCAGCACAACCGAACGATGGCGAGATAAAAGCCGGCGATGTGCGGCTTGGTGCGGTCGTGTGTTTTCAGGGACTTATGGCGCATTTGCGCGAGGTGCGCCTAACTGGCGCAGCCTGCGCTATCGCCATTTTTCCAAGTGGTTCCTTCGCTTTGCGCGATGTGCGGAGCTTTGGCGATGAGCGGCGAGGACGATTTCCGCATCCGGCCTGGCCGCATCCGCTCGACCCGCGCGCAACAGGCACGGCCCTTCATCGCTCAGGCACTTGCGGCCGCACAGCGGGCTGGCGGCCGCGTCTCGCGATCCGGCCAGATCACCAAGAGCAATCGCTCGCGGTTCGGTCGCGGGCAGCGCGCGACAGTGCAGGCCAACCGGCTCCTGACCAGCCGGTCGCGCAACGTGGTTATCAAGACGCGCGTCGTGCGGCACACCGCCAAGGCCGCGCCGCTTAGCGCCCACCTCAACTACCTCCGGCGCGAGGGTGTTACCCGGGACGGGGAGAAGGCCAAGCTGTTCGGTCCCGAGACCGGAGACGACGATCCCAAGGCCTTCGCTGAGCGAACCCAGGACGACCGCCATCATTTCCGCTTCATCGTCTCACCGGAGGACGCAACGGAGATGTCCGACCTCAAGACATACGCCCGCGACCTGATGGGGCAGATGGAAAAGGACCTCGGCACCAAGCTCGACTGGGTCGGCGTCGATCATTGGAACACCGACAATCCCCATGTCCACATCATCCTGCGGGGACGTACCGACGACGGCCAGGACCTCGTAATCTCCCGCGACTACATCAAGGAGGGCATGCGCGCCCGCGCGCAGGACCTCGTCACCCAGGAACTGGGGCCCCGCACCGAGCAGGAGATCCGTCGTAACCTCGGACGTCAGGTCGAGGCGGAACGCTGGACCGATCTCGATCGGCAGATCTCCCGCGACAGCTATCGCACCGGCATCGTCGACCTCGCGCCACGTCCCGATCAGAAGCCTGACGAGTTCCACGCGTTGAAGGTCGGCAGGCTGCGCAAGCTGGAGACGCTTGGTCTCGCCGATCAGGTCGGTCCCGGTCAGTGGGTTGTGTCGGAGACTGCGGAGAAGACTCTACGCGCCCTCGGTGAACGCGGCGACATCATCAAGCGCATCCATCGTGGCCTGACCGAGCGCGGCATCGAGCGTGGCGCCGCGAGCTATGTGCTCGCGGGCGAAAGCATCGATGACCCTGTCATCGGGCGTCTGGTCGATCGCGGTCTCGACGACGAACTGAAGGGCACGGCCTATGCCGTCGTCGACGGCACCGACGGGCGAACCCATCATATTAAGCTCCCCGATCTCGACGCGGCTGCCGACAGCGCGCCGGGTTCGATCGTCGAGCTGCGCAAGTTCGACGACGTGCAGGGCCGCCGCCGTGTCGCACTCGCTGTTCGATCCGATCTCGATATCGAACAGCAGGTCCATGCGACCGGCGCCACCTGGCTCGACCGGCAGGCTATCGCCCGCGAACCGGTGGCTCTCGGTGGTGGCGGCTTTGGCGCGGAGGTGCGGCAGGCAATGGACCGACGCGCCGAGCATCTTATCCACCAAGGGCTCGCCGAGCGTCAGACCCGCGGCGTCAGCTTCTCGCCGGGGCTGATCGAAACTTTGCGCCAGCGCGAGGTCGAAGCGCTCGGGGAGAAGCTCGCGGCCGAGACCGGCCGGCCATTCTCGAAGGCCGGAACGGGCGAGTATGTGGCGGGCACCTATCGCCAGCGCTTCGCGCTCGCCTCCGGCCGCTTCGCCATGATCGACGACGGGCTCGGCTTCCAGCTCGTGCCCTGGTCGCCGTCCCTCGAACGTCAACTCGGCCAGCACGTCTCCGGGGTCTCGCGCGGGGGCGGCGGCGTCGACTGGAGCTTCGGCCGCAATCGCGGCCTCGGCATGTAGCCCCACCAAGAAAGGAGTACCTGCCATGTCGGCGACGAAAATCCTCTGGGGGCAGATCCTCACCGTTTTCCTGATCGTGTTGATGACGACCTGGGGCGCCACGCAATGGACAGCCTACCGTCTCGGCTTCCAGCCCCAGCTCGGTCAGCCTTGGTTCGAACTGGCCGGATGGCCGATCTATTATCCCCCGGCCTTCTTCTGGTGGTGGTATTTCTACGACGCCTATGCGCCGCCGATCTTTGTCGAGGGCGCCTATATCGCCGCGTCGGGTGGCTTCATCTCCATCGCCGTCGCGATCGGCATGTCGGTATGGCGGGCGCGTGAAGCCAAGAACGTCGAGACCTATGGCTCGGCCCGCTGGGCGCGACCGGAAGAGGTGAAGGCGGCAGGACTGCTCGGCCCCGACGGAGTCGTACTCGGCAGGCATGAGCGCGAGTATCTTCGCCATGACGGTCCGGAGCATGTGCTGTGCTTCGCGCCGACCCGTTCCGGCAAGGGCGTTGGCCTGGTGGTGCCTTCGCTCTTGACCTGGCCGGGGTCAGCGATCGTCCACGACATCAAGGGCGAGAACTGGACGCTCACCGCCGGCTATCGCGCATGGCATGGCCGCGTGCTGCTCTTCGATCCGACGAACGCGAAGTCGGCGGCCTACAATCCGTTGCTTGAGGTGCGACGGGGCGAATGGGAAGTCCGCGACGTGCAGAACATCGCCGACATTCTCGTCGACCCGGAAGGCTCGCTCGAAAAGCGAAACCACTGGGAGAAGACATCGCACGCGCTTCTGGTCGGCGCGATCCTGCACGTCCTGTACGCAGAGGCCGACAAGACATTGGCCGGCGTCGCCGCCTTCCTCTCCGATCCGAAGCGCCCGATCGAGTCGACGCTCGCGGCGATGATGAAGACCGCCCATCTCGGCGAGGCCGGTCCACATCCGGTGATTGCCAGCGCCGCCCGCGAGTTGCTCAACAAGTCCGATAACGAGCGCTCCGGGGTGCTGTCGACAGCGATGTCGTTCCTCGGCCTGTATCGCGATCCCGTGGTCGCGGAAGTTACCCGTCGGTGCGACTGGCGCATCGCCGACATGGTCGGCGGCAAGTATCCGACCACGCTCTACCTCGTGGTGCCGCCATCTGACATAAACCGGACCAAGCCGCTGATCCGCCTGATCCTTAATCAGGTCGGCCGCCGTCTGACCGAGGACCTCCAGGCGAAGGGCAATCGCCATCGGCTGCTGCTCATGCTCGACGAGTTTCCCGCGCTTGGGCGCCTGGACTTTTTCGAGAGCGCGCTCGCCTTCATGGCGGGCTACGGTCTGAAGGCGTTCCTCATCGCGCAATCGCTGAACCAAATCGAGAAAGCTTACGGTCCGAACAACTCGATCCTCGATAACTGCCATGTGCGCGTCAGCTTCGCCACCAACGACGAGCGAACTGCGAAGCGCGTTTCGGATGCGCTTGGAACCGCGACCGAAATGAAGGCCATGAAGAACTACGCCGGCCACCGGCTATCGCCCTGGCTCGGCCACCTGATGGTCTCGCGCTCGGAGACTGCTCGGCAACTGCTCACGCCGGGCGAGATCATGCAGCTCCCGCCGTCAGACGAGATCGTCATGGTCGCCGGCATCCCGCCTATCCGCGCAAAGAAGGCCCGCTATTACGAGGATCGTCGGCTTCAGGAGCGCATCCTTACGCCTCCCGCACTCACGAAGCCCGCAAGCGCTCGAGCCGACGATTGGAGCGCGCTCGCCATACCGAAACCCCCCGTGCTGAGTGCGCCAGCTACGGCAGATAATCTGGCCGACGACGACCCGACGGACTCCGAGCAACGGCATCAGCCTGAACTGAGCCGCACGAAAACCGTCGAACGCAAGGCGATCGTCGACAACGAATTCGAGATCGATCCTCGCGACGACGTCGATGAGGATGCTGCGCGCCTCAGCCGCATGACGCAGACCATGCGCCAGGTCGCTCGGCAGGCATCGCTCGATCCTGGCGATGGCATCGAGCTGTAGGAGGCGGGGGTGACCAAGCCTTTGAAGAAGCAGCGGCTGTCGGTCTATCTCGACCCGGACGTCATGAAGGCGCTCGCAGCCCATGCTGCCCGGCGCGATCTGTCCCTGTCACTGGTAGCCGAGGCCGGTATCGCTTCATTCCTCTCGCCGGACGCTGCCGAGCGTCAGGAGGCCGCGACGACGAAGCGGCTTGACCAGCTCGACCGACGCATGGCGCGTATGGAGCGCGATCTGGGAATATCGGTCGAGACGCTCGCAGTGTTCATCCGCTTCTGGCTGACCTCCAACCCGCCGTTGCCGGAGCCGGCGCAGGTCGCGGCTCGCGCCAAAGCGTCGGAGCGCTACGAAGCCTTCGTGACCGCGCTCGGAAGACGACTCGCGCAAGGTCCGAAGCTCAGGCAGGAAATCGCGGAAGACATCCCCGCGCGCGACGCGGAATAATCACTGTTTGACGCATCACAAGTATTCGACCGTTCCGCCGTTTCCCTGTCTTTGTACGCCACAGTACGACGGCCACATGATGGTTGTTGTCACGCCATGATTTCTGCCTCTTCTACTCATCCCCGATCCAGGGCCGCCCGCGGCGGTCCCGCAAAAGAACGGGGACGACGTGACGGCAGCTCACCAGAAATCGGAGGCGATCCTTCGCGGGGCTCGGATGCTGCGCACTGCGCTCGGCCCGGCGATCGCCACGTTTTTGGAAGACCCCGCGATCGTCGAGGTGATGCTCAACCCCGACGGGCGGCTCTGGGTCGACCGGTTGTCGGAAGGTCTCTCCGACACCGGTGAACGCCTATCTCCAGCCGACGGCGAACGCATAGTTCGACTTGTCGCGCATCACGTCGGGGCCGAGGTTCATGCCGGGGCGCCTCGCGTCTCCGCCGAACTGCCTGAAACAGGGGAGCGGTTTGAGGGCCTTCTGCCGCCGGTGGTGTCCGCGCCGGCTTTCGCGATCAGGAAGCCAGCCGTCGCCGTGTTCACGCTCGATGACTATGTCGCGGCAGGCATCATGCTGTCCGACCAAGCCGAAACGCTGCGTCAGGCCGTTCTTCATAGGCGGAACATTCTCGTAGCCGGCGGCACCTCCACCGGTAAGACCACGCTCACGAACGCCCTGTTAGCGGAGGTATCGAAGACTTCCGATCGCGTCGTGTTGATCGAGGACACCCGTGAACTGCAATGCGCCGCGCCAAACCTGGTCGCAATGCGCACGAAGGACGGCGTCGCTTCTCTCTCCGATCTTGTCCGTTCCTCGCTGCGTCTTCGTCCCGACCGCATCCCGATCGGCGAGGTGCGCGGTGCAGAGGCGCTCGATCTGCTGAAGGCCTGGGGCACTGGGCATCCCGGCGGCGTCGGCACGATCCACGCCGGCACCGCCATCGGCGCTCTTCGCCGGATGGAGCAACTCATCCAGGAAGCCGTCGTCACGGTTCCGCGCGCGCTGATCGCCGAGACCATTGATCTGGTTGCGGTGCTCTCCGGCCGCGGCTCCTCGCGCCGCCTGGCCGAGCTTGCCCGCGTCGAAGGCCTGGGCCCCGACGGTGACTACTGCGTCACTCCAACAATTCCGTCCATCTCAGGAGACAGGTAATGATCAAGCATGCCCTGCGCATCCGCCGTCACATCGCCACGGCGGCTTCCGTCACTTTCATTTCCATAGCCCTCGCACCTGCCGCTCATGCGTCCGGTTCGTCGATGCCATGGGAAGCTCCCCTGCAGTCGATTCTCGAATCGATCGAGGGCCCGGTCGCAAAGATCATCGCGGTGATGATCATCATCATCACCGGCCTGACTCTCGCCTTCGGCGACACGTCGGGCGGAGCGCGCCGCCTGATCCAGATCGTGTTCGGCCTGTCGATCGCCTTCGCCGCGTCGAGCTTCTTCCTGTCGTTCTTCTCGTTCGGCGGCGGGGCGCTTGTCTGATGGCCGTTGGAGCGGATCATAGCGCGGACGTGCCGGGCTTTTCCGTGCCGGTTCATCGTGCGCTGACCGAGCACATCCTGCTCGGCGGTGCGCCGCGCTCGCTCGCGATCCTCAATGGCACCCTGGCCGCCGCGCTTGGCTTGGGCCTTCGCCTTTGGCTGGTCGGGCTGGCGCTATGGGCAGTCGGCCACTTCGCCGCCGTCTGGGCGGCCAAACGTGATGCGCAATTTGTCGACGTCGTGCGCAAACATCTGCGCATCCCCGGCCACTTGGCGACTTGAGGAGCCGGGCAGTGATGAACCTATCCGAATACCGCAATCGGAATACCCGACTCGCCGACTTCCTACCCTGGGCGGCGCTCGCCGGCGAAGGCGTCGTCCTCAACAAAGACGGCAGCCTGCAGCGCTCGGCCCGCTTTCGCGGTCCTGACCTCGACAGCGCAGTGCCAGCCGAGCTCGTCGCCGTCGCTGGCCGGCTGAACAACGCCTTCCGTCGCCTCGGTTCCGGATGGGCCATATTCGTCGAAGCGCAGCGCCATGGCGCGGTGTCATATCCGGCAAGCACGTTTGCCGACAGCGCTTCGGCGCTTGTCGATGCCGAGCGCAAGGCAGACTTTGAAGAAGCCGGCGCCCATTTCGAATCCAGCTACTTCCTCACATTCCTTTATCTACCGCCAGCCGAGGATGCCGCCCGTGCCGAGACCTGGCTTTACGAGGGTCGGGACCATGCCGGCGTCGATGCGCGCGAAGTGCTCCGAAGTTTTGTCGATCGCACCGACCGTATCCTCAACCTGATAGACGCCTTCATGCCGGAGTGCGTATGGCTCGATGACGCCGAAACGCTCACCTACCTGCATTCGACGATCTCGACGAAGCGCCATCGCGTCCGCGTGCCCGAAACGCCGATGTACCTCGACGCTTTGCTCGCCGATCAGCCGCTTACCGGCGGGCTGGAGCCCCGGCTTGGAGATGCGCACGTACGCATCCTCACTATCGTCGGCTTCCCGACCGCGACGACGCCCGGCATCCTCGACGAGCTGAACCGGCTCGCCTTTCCCTATCGCTGGTCGACCCGAGCGATCCTGCTCGACAAGACCGACGCGACCAAGCTGCTGACGAAGATCAGGCGGCAGTGGTTCGCAAAGCGCAAGTCGATCGCCGCCATTCTCAAAGAGGTGATGACCAACGAGGCATCGGCGCTCGTTGACACTGACGCAGCCAACAAGGCCGCTGACGCTGATATGGCGCTGCAGGAACTGGGCGCCGACTATGCCGGCCAAGCCTACGTGACCGCGACCATCACCGTCTGGGACGATGATCCCCGCGTCGCGGCCGAGAAGCTCCGGCTGGTGGAAAAGGTCATTCAGGGCCGCGACTTCACGGCGATGACTGAGACCATCAATGCTGTCGACGCCTGGCTGGGCTCACTCCCCGGGCATGTCTACGCCAACGTCCGCCAGCCGCCCATCAGCACATTGAATCTCGCTCACATGATCCCGCTGTCAGCGGTGTGGGCGGGACCGGAACGGGACGAGCACTTCGATGCACCCCCACTGCTTTACGGCAGAACGGAGGGCTCGACCCCGTTCCGGCTTTCCATCCACGTCGGCGATGTCGGTCATACGCTGATCGTCGGGCCGACCGGCGCCGGTAAATCGGTGCTTCTCGCACTCATGGCGCTCCAGTTTCGCCGCTATGCACAATCTCAGGTCTTCGCCTTCGACTTCGGCGGATCGATCCGCGCCGCGGCGCTCGCCATGCAGGGCGACTGGCATGATCTCGGCGGCGGTTTGACCGAGGGTTCCGAGGAGAGTGTGTCGCTCCAGCCGCTCGCCCGCATCGACGACGTCGCCGAGCGCGCCTGGGCCTCCGACTGGCTGATCGCGATCCTCTCCCGAGAGAGCGTGCCGGTCACGCCCGAGGTCAAGGAGCATCTGTGGTCAGCGCTTTCGTCGTTGGCGTCAGCGCCGGTCGCCGAGCGCACGTTGACCGGGCTGTCGGTACTTCTCCAGTCCAATGACCTGAAACAGGCGCTACGACCCTACTGCGTCGGCGGCCCCTATGGCCGGCTGTTGGACGCTGAGGCCGAGCATCTCGGCGAGGCGCATGTCCAGGCTTTCGAGACCGAAGGTCTGATCGGCACCGGTGCAGCGGCAGCGGTGCTCGCCTATCTCTTCCATCGCATCGAGGACCGCCTCGACGGCCGGCCAACACTCCTGATCGTGGATGAAGGTTGGCTCGCCCTCGACGACGACGGCTTCGCCGGACAACTCCGCGAATGGCTGAAGACGCTGCGCAAGAAAAACGCCAGCGTCATCTTCGCCACCCAGTCGCTCTCCGACATCGACGGCTCTGCGATAGCGCCGGCCATCATCGAGAGCTGCCAAACGCGCATCCTCCTGCCGAACGAGCGCGCGGTCGAGCCGCAGATCACCGCGATTTATCGCCGCTTCGGTCTCAACGACCGGCAGATCGAAATCCTCGCGCGGGCAACGC
This sequence comes from Roseomonas mucosa ATCC BAA-692, assembly GCF_000622225.1. GTDB lineage: Bacteria > Pseudomonadota > Alphaproteobacteria > Acetobacterales > Acetobacteraceae > Roseomonas > Roseomonas mucosa. Next base: position 27,750 of record NZ_JHWD01000001.1, read on the forward strand.
CCAAGCGAGACTATTACTGCCAATCGCGACGGGGCAATCGCCTGTTCGAGCTGGGCCTGTCGGATGTGGCGCTGGCGCTGTGCGCAGCCTCATCCAAACAGCATCAAGCGATGATCGCCGATGTCCACGCCCGAAGCGGCACCGAGGGGTTCCTCGCCGAGTGGCTGGCGGCCAACCGACTCGACTGGGCTGCCGACCTGATCACCGACCTCACCAACGTCAATCAACGAGACCCGGAGGCACGTCCATGACACGTCTGATTCAAACCCACAGTCGCGCACTGCGCGTGACGGCCGCACTCCTCGCGGTCCCGCTCGCACTTTCACCGGTCCTCAGCACCCCGGCTGCCGCTCAGTGGATCGTCTACGACCCAACGAACTATGCCCAGAACGTCCTCACTGCGGCGCGGACCCTCCAGCAGGTGAATCAGCAGATCACTCAGCTTCAGAACGAAGCTCAGATGCTGATCAATCAGGCGCGTAATCTTGCCAGCCTCCCGCACTCTTCGCTTCAGCAGCTTCAACAGTCGGTTCAGCGGACGCAACAGCTTCTGAGCGAGGCGCAGGGGATAGCCCTTAACGTCCAACAGATCGACCGAGCATTCCAGACCACCTATGGCAATGCCTCGATGTCCGCCTCGGATCAGGCGCTCGTCACACAGGCGCGGGAGCGCTGGCAGAACACTGTCGGTGGTCTGCAGGACGCTATGCGAGTCCAGGCGGCTGTTGTCGGCAACATCGACACCAACCGTACGGAGATGTCAGCGCTTATCGGCCAAAGCCAGGGCGCGACGGGGGCGTTGCAGGCGACGCAGGCCGGCAATCAACTGCTCGCACTGCAGGCCCAACAGCTCGCCGACCTCACCGCCGTCGTCGCCGCTAACGGGCGCGCTCAGAGCCTATCCGAAGCCGAGCGCGCCGCAGCGGCGGAACAGGGTCGTGAGCAGCGCCGTCGCTTTCTCACGCCCGGCAGCGGCTACCAGCCGGGCAATGCGCGCATGTTCCCGAACGGCAATTGAGGGGACCGACCGTGGACGGCAAATTGGTCGCTCGGATGGGCGCGGTGATTTTCGTCGCGGTTGCGGTCACCGCGACCGCGATCGAGATGTCCCGGAAAGAGGAAGTGCCTGAGGCTTGGTCGTCCGGACGAACGCCTCAAGAAACTGCGGATCCCCTGCGCGACGCGCTCATCCGCTGCCAGGCACTCGGCGAAGAAGGTCCGCGAGACCCCGCCTGCCGCCGGGCGTGGGCCGAGAACCGACACCGCTTTCTCGCGCCCGGTTCTCGTCCCGTCGAGCGCTTGCCGGACGTAGCATCACCCATCGGTGACGTCTTCAGCCCTCAACCACGAGGGACAGACGCGCAAGATCACGCGCCGACCGCGCCGAGCACGCCACAGATCAACGAAGCGCGATAGCATCATGGGCAACACCGGGGTCATCGACCACTTCCTCGAGGTCTTCACTCGCTACATCGACAGCGGGTTCGGCCTGCTTAGCGGAGAGGTCGCCTTCATCGCCACGACCCTGATCGTCATCGACGTGACGCTCGCTGCACTGTTCTGGAGCTGGGGCGCCGACGACGACATCATGGCGCGGCTGGTGAAGAAAACGCTCTTCGTCGGCGTCTTCGCCTACATCATCGGCAACTGGAACAACCTCGCACGTATCGTCTTCGAGAGCTTCGCCGGTCTCGGGCTGAAGGCGAGTGGCACCGGATTTTCAACTGCGGACCTCATGCGCCCGGGAAGAGTCGCGCAGACCGGCCTAGACGCCGGTCGACCATTGCTCGACTCCATCTCCAGCCTGATGGGCTACTGGTCGTTCTTCGAGAACTTCATCCAGATTGCCTGCATGTTTCTTGCCTGGGCGCTGGTCCTGCTCGCCTTCTTCATTCTCGCCATCCAGCTGTTCGTCACCCTCATTGAATTCAAGCTGACGACGCTCGCCGGCTTCGTCCTGATCCCGTTCGGCCTGTTCGGCAAATCCGCGTTTATGGCCGAGCGCGTGCTCGGCAACGTCATCTCCTCCGGCATCAAGGTTCTGGTCCTCGCGGTCATCATCGGCATCGGGTCAACGCTCTTCTCAGAGTTCACTTCCGGTTTTGGCGGGCAGAATCCGTCGATCGACGAAGCCATGGCGATCGTGCTGGCCGCGTTGTCACTTCTCGGCCTCGGCATTTTTGGTCCCGGAATCGCCACCGGGCTCGTTTCTGGCGGCCCGCAGCTCAGTGCAGGCGCGGCGATAGGAACCGGCCTCGCAGCGGGCGGCGTGGTCGCTCTTGGCGCCGGCGCCGTCGGTGCAGCAGCCTCCGGCGGCGCGGCCTTGGCAGGCGGTGCGGCAGCCGCAGCTCGTGGTGGCGCCGCCATCGCGGGTGGAGCGTCCACAGCCTACAGCCTTGGCGCAGCCGGACAGTCCGGCGCGGCCGGGGTGGCCTCCGGCCTCGGAGGCGTTGCGCGTGCAGGCGGCAGCGCGGCTGTCTCACCTCTGCGCCGTGCCGCATCGCGCGCTGCCGACACAATGAGGTCAAGCTTCAACGCAGGCGGCAAAGCGGCGTTCGAAGCGACAGGCGGAACGTCCACCATGGGCTCGATAGGGGGTGATGCCGCCAGCGATGGCGCGGCGCCTGCGAGCGCTGGCGGGCCGCCGGCTTGGGCGCAGAGAATGCGCCGGTCCCAGCAAATGACTCACGCCGCCCAGGCCACGGCTCATGCCGTCCGCTCTGGCGACGCCCATGGCGGCGGTTCCTCGGTAAATCTGACTCAAGGCGACCGCTAATGTTCAAACGACCATCCACTCACTACGGCAAGGCACCCGAGCCGGAGACGCCGTATCAACGTGCTGCCCAAGTCTGGGACGATCGGATCGGGGCCTCCAGGATCCAGGCGAAAAACTGGCGGCTGATGGCTTTCGGCTCGCTGATCCTTACGGCGGGGTTCGCCACCGCCCTCGTCGTGCAATCAGCTCGCGGGACCGTCGTGCCGTGGGTCGTGCAGGTCGATCGACTGGGTCAGTCCCAGGCGGTCGCACCCGCCGAGGCCGACTTCCGGCCCACCGATCCACAAATCGCCTTTCATCTCGCGCGCTTCATCGAACAGGTTCGCAGCATCCCGGCGGACGCGATCATCGTGCGCCAGAACTGGCTACGGGCGTACGACTTCACCACTGATCGCGGCGCCATGGCGCTCAACGACTATGCTCGCTCGAACGACCCGTTCACGCGGGTCGGCCGACAGCAGGTTGCTGTCGATGTCTCAAGCGTCATCCGCGCCTCGCCCGACAGCTTCCGCGTCGCCTGGGTCGAGCGCCGCTATGAGAACGGCCAGCTCGCCGAGACCACGCGCTGGACCGCGATCCTGACGATCGTCGTGCAGGTCCCCCGCAACGCCGATCGGCTGAGGGCAAACCCGCTCGGCATCTATGTCAACGCCATCAATTGGTCACGGGAGCTTGGGCAATGAAGCCGTCTTTCCGTAAAGCCGGAAACCCGGCTTCACACGCACTTGTAAACCCGGCTCTCCGCAGAGCCGCAATCCCGATGGTCCTGCTGGCGACAACTGCGCTCGCGGGCTGCGCCACCACGAACCCACCGCCCGAGATCTCCTACGACAACGCGGCTCCCGCCGTGCAGACCGTCGATCCGCCAGCGCCTGTCACCGTGGTCGAACTGCCGCGGCCGCTGCCGCTACCCGGCCAGTTGCAGCGTGTGCCGGAGACGCGACGCGCGCCCGAGCCCGCCAACCCAACGGCGCGCGTCAACCAGGCTAATGAGGCGGCCCGCGTCCAGCCGGTGCGCGACGGCTTCATCAACTCCATGCAGGTCTATCCCTGGACGCAAGGCGCGCTCTATCAGGTATATACCGCTGTCGGTCAGATCACCGACATTGCGCTTCAGCCCGGCGAACAGCTCGTCGGCGCAGGCCCTGTTGCGGCCGGGGACACGGTGCGCTGGATCATCGGCGACACCGAGAGCGGATCGGGCGCGACGCGCCAGATCCACATCCTCGTGAAGCCCACACGGGCCGACCTGATGACGAACCTGGTCATCAACACCAACATGCGCACCTATCACATGGAGTTGCGGTCGACAGAGCGAACCTACATGGCTTCAGTGTCCTGGCAGTATCCGCAGGATCAACTCATCGCGCTGCGCCGGCAGAATGCCGACGCGCAGGCCGCTCAACCGGTTGCGAGCGGTGTCGATCTCGCGAACGTCAATTTCCGCTATGCCATCGAGGGTGACCGCGCTCCTTGGCGCCCACTGCGCGCCTTCGACGACGGTCGCCAGGTCTTCATCGAGTTTCCGCGAGGCATTGGTCAGGGCGAGATGCCGCCGCTGTTCGTCGTCGGGCCCGAGGGCAACACCTCAGAACTGGTGAACTACCGCGTTCGCGGCCACCACATGATCGTCGATCGACTCTTCGCGGCGGCGGAACTGCGGTTCGGTTCCGGTCGCGAGCAGAAGCGCGTCAGGATCGTCCGAACAGACGGGAGGCCCACCTCGTGAGCGCGAACTCGCCCCCAAATGAGGAAGTGCCAGACGATGATGCACAGCCCCTGACCGGTGAGCCGGTCGGGCCAGCGCCGATGCGTCTGCGCGCCGAACCGCCCCGCGTCACTCGACTATCGCGCAAGGTCCTCGCCGGCCTTGGTCTTGTCGCCAGCGTCGGCCTCGGCGGTGCACTGCTCTACGCGCTGCAGACGCGCGACGCCGGTCGGCCCAACGACGAACTCTATTCGACCGAAAATCGCTCGACGGCTGACGGCTTGGCCGGCCTGCCGCGAGATTACAGTGGCGTGCCGCAGCTCGGTCCGCCCCTTCCCGGTGACCTCGGCCGGCCGATCCTCAGCACCCAGGATCGCAGACAGCCCGTGCCCGCACCCGGTATCGCCACGCCCAACCCCGGTATCAGCGCGGAAGAGCAACGCCGCCTTCAGGAAATCGAGACCGCACGCACCAGCCGTCTGTTTTCCGGATCGGAAAGCCGGGGCGCTCCCGCTGCAGCGGGAGCTGCCCCAGCACTCCCGTCCGCCCCGGATTTGGCGAGCCTCGGCCTCGCACCTCCGCCGGCCACCCCCTCCGCACAGGAGCGTCAGAACGCTTTCCTGAACGCAGCGACCGATCGACGGACGGTGTCGCCCGATCGCGTCGTTGCTCCAGCGTCGCCAAATGTCCTTCAGGCCGGCGCAGTTATCGCAGCAGCTCTCATAACCGGCATCCGATCCGACCTTCCGGGCCAGATCACCGCTCAGGTGACCGAAAACATCTACGACAGCCCGACAGGGCGCATTCTGCTCGTGCCACAAGGCACGCGGGTTATCGGCCAGTACGATAACAATGTGCAATTCGGTCAAAGCCGCGTCCTGCTAGTCTGGAATCGACTGATTTTCCCAAATGGCCGTTCAATAGTGCTCGAGCGCCAGCCCGGCGCAGACGTCGAAGGCTATGCCGGCCTGCAGGATGGCGTCGATTACCACTGGTGGGATCTTGCCAAGGCCGCCGGCCTCTCGACTCTTCTCGGAGTCGGCGCCGAGCTCGCCGCCGACAATGACGACCGTCTCATCCAGGCGATCCGGAATGGCGGTCAAGACACGATCAACGATGCCGGTCAGCAGATCGTCAGACGGCAACTCAACGTGGCTCCAACATTGACGATCCGACCGGGATTTCCTGTGCGTGTTGTCGTGACCCGTGATCTCGTACTCGAACCTTATGGGGGCTGATGATGTCGAAGCTCAAGCTGGGGCCGATCGCCGACCAGAAGCCGATCAAGGTTCAGGTAGAGCTGCCGGCGGCTCTCCACCAAGACCTTTCTGATTACGCGGATTTGTTGGGACGCGAACAAGGCCTGCCTGCTGTCGAGCCCGCGCGGTTGATCGTACCGATGCTGCAGCGGTTCATCGCAACCGATCGAGGTTTCTCGAAGGCTAGGCGTACGAAGACCCAGAACGCCTCCGATTAGCTGGCGCTGCTCTGCTTGAAGGCTGGCAGGACATCGAAGCACTTCAGCAGCAGCGGCAGAGCCGGATTGTCGTTATCGCTCGACGAAATCATAGCCGCCGTCGGCGCGCGCGCTGGTGTGAGCGGAACCAATGCAATATCGGGCCGATGCACGACGCTCGTTATCGTCAGCCCGAAGCCTTGCTCGACCATGGTCAGAAGTGTTTCCCTGCTGACCTGCTGGATAGATAGTTGGATCGCCTCTTCGGCAGCGCCCAGCATCCGCCGGAGAATAGCTGCGAGTTCGCGCCCGGCACCATCTGAGCGGACAAGAAAGACTTCGTCGCAAATGTCCTCCCAGGCGAGCCGCGGTCGCGACGCGAGTTGGTGTATGGGTGATAGGGCAACGAAGAGGTCGGGTTCGCACAACCGTCGAATCTGAAACGGAGGTCCCTTCGTTGCGCCCAGGCTGATCGCCGCGTCTAGCAGCCCGCGCTCCACGCCGAGGGTGTTCTGCTCTGACGTGCCTTCTTCGAGCTTCACCTCGATCGTCGGGTATCGCTGTCTAAAGGTCGCCAAGAGGTCGATTATGGGACATGCCGGAAACGCCTCGAGCATCCCGAACCTGACTAGTCCAGTCGTAGGTTTACGGACCGATCGCATCTCAGTGGCGGCCTCGCGAAGATACCTCGCTCCGACCGCAGCTTGCTGCAGAAATCGCTCTCCTTCCGGCGTCAATCCAGCGCCCGATCGCGTGCGTTTGAACAGGGAAACGCCAAGCTGCCGTTCGAGCATCTGAACGCGGCGGCTGACCGTTGATTGCGATATCGAAAGGCGGTCCGCCGCCCTGCGGAAACTACCCGCTTCGGCGACATGGATAGCATACTTAAGGTATCGAAGATCGAGCGTCAGATCAGGCATGACGCGCATTCCCCGTTCCCGGCTTCCGTTCACACGAGCAGCGCGCGACGCTCCAAAGCCTTTGCTGGAGGCCCCGCTTTTCGATCTCAGATGGGGAATCCAAGCCGAGCCCATCAGTGAGCATGACCATCTCCGAATCCGTGATAGATGTATGCGCCGGTCATACATATTCGGGCGCTTGATGTCTATGCGTGACGCATATATTCTTTCCGGATGGAGCCCGAGGCCGCCAAATATCATTTTGGTGCACTTGCGCTCGCGGTAGCTGACAGCATCGCGAGCGCATCAGCCTCGCTTTCGCCGAGCGGCCCCGCGGCTGCATTGATGGTTTTCCTTAGCTTCGAGCCGGGATTGCCTATCAGTGTCCTTGCGAGCCGGATCCGGCTTTCGCATGCGGGAACGGTCCGATTGATCGATAGGCTCGAATCCGATCACCTGGTGGAAAGGCGGCGACACACGGCGGACAAGAGGGCGCGCTTTATCCACTTGACCAATGCAGGTGTGAAAATGACCGGCGCTCTGCTCAGAGCGCGCGAACAAGTGATTGCAGCGTGTGTCTCGCCGCTGTCGCCGGCTGACCTGAACAAACTAGGCCGATTGTCCCAGCGGCTCCTTATCGCAAACGGTTACGAGAAATCTGGTGTCGAGACTATGTGGCCCGTGGTTGGCTACCCGGGACAGACACCGGCTGAAAATCCATCTCAGCCCTCCCGCCAGCTGCGCCGGCGCCCTTCGCACAAGGGCTGATGAGAAACCGAGGCAGGCTTGATATCTTTGGCATCGATCGCGTTCGACTTTCTCATATGCATACTGGCCTTCTGGTTCGGGTATTCTGCGAACCGAGGCGGCACGTGCTTGGTCGTAGCGGCTCATGAGTTGCAGCAACGGCGCCGACCAAGAATGTTCGTTGGATTTGTTGCGGCGTCTGCGGCTGCTGGCCTTATTGCGATACCGCTCGCCTGGTCGGGGACGCTGAACGCGACCCTCCCACTCTCGACGAGCGTCAACGGCCTCGTCATCATCGGCGCCATCGCCTTCGGCCTCGGCGCGCTCATAAATGACACCTGCCTGCTAGGTTCACTGGCACGGTTAGGGGATGGAGAGATGCGGTTGCTCGCCCTTCCTGCCGGACTGGCAATCGGCATCTTGGCCGCTGATCTCGGCCGGTTTGGCCCCGTCGCGACATGGCCAAGTTTTATCGCTAGGCCGAGTGTCCCAGGGGGCGCGACGCTTCTCGCCTTAGGCGTGGTGCTCGGGCTAGCGGCGATTTTCGTGTCACGGAAGACCGCACCGCAAAGAAGGCAGAACTGGGCGTTTGGCGCTTCAATGATTGGCCTCGGTATGACTGGTGGGCTTCTCTACGCTCTTTCACCAGCATGGACATTCGCTGACCTCATCCAACGCGGCCTTCCTCTTCGAATGTCGCCGACAGGCGAGGTCGCACTGGTTGCGGTCATTGCCTCTGTTGCGGGAGCAATCACGGCATCCGTGCGTCAGGGTCGCTTGCGTTTCCAGCGACCGACGCTCGCCGGCATCCTGCGGTCGATCGCCGGCGGCGCGTTGATGGGAATAGGCATCGGCCTGATACCCGGTGGCAACGACGCTTTAATCCTTGCCGCAATGCCTACGCTTTCTCCGGGTGGCATTGTCGCCTACCTCGTGATGACGACCACGATCGTTTTTGGATTCGAAGCGCGTGACAGACTGGCCAGGAGCGGCGCGTCAGGCCAGGGGAAAAAGTAGACGGTCCGGCGTCGTTCGTGACACCTTTGAGTACCGGCTCCGCAGGTCGTACGCCTTTCGTGGACCAATGACCCTGATAACTGTCTCGAAAGATCCTGCGTCGAGAATTCGGTAAAAAGCGTGATAGGCGTCGTCACCGCAGACGTGGGTGTCTGTTGCCTCGTACCCCCTATTCTTGCGCGAGAATTCAAGGTTGAGAAACAGCTTCCCGGTGTTCGGTCCGTCTGCGAACTGAACGTCTACTCGGTGGCCGACCGCGCAGTACCGATATTGCCGAGACGCTGAGAGTTCGCGGCCATCCCGAAGCCGAAGTATCCCGCTTTCTCGATAGGTGAGCGCGGATTCACCTGTCGAAGCGAAATCCGCGTCGCCAATCAGTTGTTCGCCCGTCGGATCGACGTTGCGACGAAGCGCCCACTCTCCACGGAGCGTGTCCAAGACCATCGTGCCTATGCTCACGACCGATCGGTGGTCATCGGCCCCAGGCGCTCATTTTTGGGTTGGACCGACGCAAGCAGCAGCACAAGTGATGCCGCCAGCAAGACTGCGTCCTTCAGCAGAAACTGGCCAGGAGCGGCAGATATCGCAGGAAAGCCTCCGGCGGTCGGCTCCCCGACCCCAGGCGTCGTAAAAAAGAAGGTTAGGGTGATGAAGTAGGTCGCCGCCGACATGAGCGCGCCAAGCGCTGAGAAGGATGCGCGGAAAGCCCCTAAGGCCAGCACGACTGCGGTCGACAGCTCGATGACGCCGACAAAGTAACTTTGGCCCTGTACCCCGAACATACCCAGCCAACTCATGATCGGACTATGGCCGATGAAGGGGGCGATGCCATCGGCCTCGTAGGCCGTGAATTTCATCGCGCCGAACCAAGAGAAAACGATCACGAGCGCCCATCTCAACAGCGCCAGTTCCTTCCGACTGCGCTCGGGCACAAGCAATTCATACCGATCGAAAATACTCATATCGAACTCCTCAAAAGGGGATGATCGTCAGGGCGTCACGGACGATGGTGGCCGACTGGGCAATCGGTACAGCGGGCCTGATCGCACAGACGACAGGTTGCCAAGCCGCCGTGGGGGTCCGAGAACAGCGACGACAGGATGTTGTCCGCGGCCCGCTCCAGCACGACGCGATCGTCAGCCGACACTTTGCTCAGCAGCTCGGACACCGCCGCGTTCCGCAGACCTAGCAGCTTGGCCCGCTCCACCTGACCACGCGAGGTCAGCGAGACATGAACTACCCGGCGGTCAGAGGGCGATGGCGATTTCGCCACCAGGCCTTGCTCGCCTAGCCTCTCGACGACGCGAACTGCACCTGCATGCGAAAGCCGGAGAGTTTGCCGTACCTGGCCGATCGACATTCCTGGCGCGTGACCGATCGCGATCAAAGCCGCGGCCGTCTCGCCCCCCGCATTGAATGCTTCAGCGATCGCCAAGCGCACGCGGTCAGACACCGCTTGAGACAGCGCGCCAAAGATGTTGATCAAGCGATCCGAGGGGTCATCCATCGCCGCGACTCACGCAATATATGCGTCTCGCATACAATATCTGTGGGCCGGTGTCGAGCCTCGTGCCGGAGTACAAGCGTTCGCTGGAAGGCTTAGACGTCGTCGGTGCCTACCGGCCCACCTTCGCCCTCCATCCGATTGATCGCACGCACATCCTTGGCGTTGAACTTGAGCCTCACGCCGAGCCCTCCACTATTGTCCTCGCCGATGAAGACCGCGCCGCCGCGTTCGAGCGCGTCCCGCAGCCGCGTCAGATCCGAGGCTGCAAACACGCTGGCGCCGGCTTCGAATTGAGCTAGCGCCTCTTCCTCCAAGCCTGCGATCTTGGCGACATGTGATCGCGGCCACTGAATGAGCGCTCTCGCTGCACGTGCTAGTGGCCCATTCATGTTCAATGCCTCCGTTTCGCGAACGCATCTTGTCGCCAAGATCCGACTTTTCCCGCAACCGATCCGCTAGATGAGCTTCGCCATCACCACGGCGACATCCGCCATGCGTGTCGCAAAGCTCCACTCGTTGTCGTACCAAGCAAGCACGCGAACCATCCGGCCATCGACGACATCGGTCTGGGGTAGCGCGACGATCGAGGATTCGGTCCGGTGGGTCAGATCCACAGACACCAATGGCTCTGTCGTGTAAGCGAGCACCCCACTCATAGGACCACTCGCAGCCTGACGAATGGCGTCGTTCACTTCGTCGATCGTGACCTCCCGGGATGCGGAAATAGCGAGATCGACGACCGATACGTTCGGCGTTGGCACGCGGATTGACGAGCCATGGAGCTTGCCTTTCAGTTCTGGCAGCACGCGTCCGATTGCGTTCGCGGCTCCGGTCGAGGTTGGGATCATCGACAGCGCGGCTGCCCGTGCGCGGTAGAGATCCTTATGCACCGTATCTAGCGTCGGTTGGTCACCGGTATAGGCGTGAACCGTGGTCATGTAGCCCCGCTCAATGCCACATAGATCGTTCAGGATCTTCGCGACGGGGGCGAGGACATTCGTGGTGCATGAGCCATTCGATACGACGACATCATCGGTTGTCAGCGTTTCGTGATTGACCTTGAAGACGATCGTCTTGTCTGCCCCCTCGCTGGGCGCGGAGACGAGCACGCGCTTTGCTCCCGCACGGATGTGCGATTCAGCCTTCTCCCTGGAGGTAAACAGACCTGTGCATTCGAGCGCTACGTCCACTCCAAGCTCATCATGCGGAAGCTTTGATGGATCGCGCTCTGAAGATACTTGGATTTTACCAGACCCGACGTCGATCCAGTCTTCGCCGGTGGCTATTGATCCTTGAAAGGGGCCGTGAACTGAATCGTATTTCAGGAGGTGCGCCAACGTAGCAACCGGCCCGAGGTCGTTGATCGCAACCACCTCGATGTCCTCACGCCGTAGTTCGACGATCGACCTTAAAGCTAGTCGTCCGATCCGACCGAAACCGTTGATTGCGACCTTGACCGTCATGCCTGTGTCCCCTGGTTCGCCGAGATAGTTACGGCATATGCACTTCGCTCAGTGCCGACTGGCACCCGGAGGTGCACTCCGGCAGCGAAAGCTTGCCGATCAGACCATCCGCATTATGTATGCGTCACGCATAGACCTATCCGTCTGCAGGCTGTAGGTCAACGAGGCAATGTCGGCATCGAGGATCAGATTTGCGCTGCCCAGTTTCACAATCGACCTGGTGAAGGCACGCATACCGGCGAGATGAAGTGGCGTTAGATGTTTTCCCAAGAAGCAGAGAAGAGGCTGGCTGCGGCCAGAGCAGTCGACGAGATCGAAGATGGCATGTTCGTTGGCCTTGGGACCGGAAGCACAACAGCCTATGCCATTAAGAGCCTGAGCGACCGCATTCGGCAGGGCCTTCGCATCACCGCTGTCGCCACCTCCCGAGCGACCGAAATGTTCGCTCGTCGTCTCGCGGTGCCGCTCGTTCCTTTTGAGCAGTTCAGTTCGGTAGACCTCACGATCGACGGCGCTGACGAGATCGACTGCCACTTTCAGGCGATCAAAGGCGGCGGCGGCGCCTTGCTCCGAGAGAAGGTCGTGGCCGCCGCTTCTAGCCGGATGATCGTGATCGTAGACGCTAGCAAAGTCGTTCGACGACTCGGCGAGTTTCCTCTGCCGGTCGAAGTCGTGCCCTTCGCGAGCGAGTTCGTTCGAACGCATCTTGCCAAGCTCGGAGCCAGTGTGACGCTTCGCTCGGTCGGCGGAGAACCATTCATCACAGACCAGAGCAATCACATCTTGGATGCAGCCTTCGGCAAGGCCCTTCGGCCGATCGAGATCGCCGGAGCGATCGATGCCATCCCCGGCGTCATGGAGCACGGCTTGTTTCTTAGCGAGATTGACACTGTGGTGGTCGGACGCGGTGAGACGGTCGAGGTGCATCTCAGAAAGCAAGCCCCCGGATCCCTCCGTTAGGTGCCGACGAGGGGTGGCACCTGGCGCAGGCGTGATGTGATTCGGCCGTCAGGCAGCCGAAATCACGACAGCCCACCCCGATCCATAGCCGCCAGGTATCGCCATTTTGTGTGACCCGACGATCGAAGTCCTGTATTTCAATCTTCCGCGCCATCCGCAGCGTATCCTAAACCACTGTAAAGGCGCGCCTTTCGGTTTGCCACAATCCCCCAGCGCCGCAGGGGTATGGCTTGCTGTCTATGCTTCGCGCACATATAGATGGGGCAATGGATGGACCTCGAGATCGAAATATCTTTGGGGCGTTCGCACTCATGATCAGCGACGACATCGTTCGCGCTAGTTCATCGCGGGCGCCAGAAGCTGGACCCGCCGCCTCGGCGCTTGCGTTGATTGCCCATAAGCCAGGGCTATCGATCCGCATGCTGTCAGTTGGGGTGGGACTTTCCCATGCCGCGACCGTCCGCTTGGTGGACCGTTTGTCGACGGAGGGATTGGTCGAGCGGCGTGAGCATTCGACTGACGGGCGCACGCGGTCCCTCCATCTTACAGAGGCTGGCAAGGTCGCGAGCGATGCGGTCTTGGCGTCGCGCGACAAGGTGATCGCTGAGGGACTATCGATCCTCACCCCTACCGAGTTGGACGCCCTTTACAGCATTGCTGAACGCGTGCTGCGCGACCGCTTGGAAAACCTCGAGCATTCCTACCGCATCTGCCGTTTGTGCTGTTACGAGGGCTGCACGAATTGCCCGATCGATGCCGAATTGCACGAGCGCGGGGTAGATCGCGAGAACGGCGGCGAGGCTTAGGGCTCCGGAATTCGCAGGTTTCAGTGTTGAGCGATGAGATACGCCGCCAGGAACCCCACGACCGTGATCAGACCTATGAACGGCGGCGCCTTCTCGAAAGCCTCGGGGATCATGGCCTCCGCCAGCATCGCTATGACCGCGCCAGCTGCGAACGACAGAATGGCAGGGGCTTGAGTGGACGCCGAGCCGAGCAGAAGGTTTCCCGTACCGGCGGCGATGCAAACAAGTAGCGGAATACCGATCCAGACCGCGTAGATATAGCTTCGCGATCGGCCCGCGACCTTCATTCCGGAAGTGCTCGATAGACCCTGTGGCACATTAGCCAAAAAGAAGCCTGCCACTACTGCAAGGCTGATCTTGCCTCCGCCAGCCACGGACATCCCAATCACGAGGGCCTCTGGAATGCCGTCGAGAACGCTGCCGAGCGCAATCGCAGCACCGCTGCCGCGGTGCTCCTGTTCAGTGGCCTGCTCGGTGCATTCACCGCATCGCTTTCGATGCTTCGCGCCCCGCCGAGAGAGAAACCAGTTTGTGCCGCTGAAGATTGCGGCCCCTGCGAGCAGCGCAAAGATCGCCAAGGGTCCCATGCCAGCCGACACGCGATCACCTATGAGTTCGGTAGCGACCACGGCAATCAACACACCACCACCGAAGCCCATCACCGCTGAGATCATGCGGTGAGTGAGTCGCCCGTACAGCACGTCCGCAAGTACCGCCCCCACCAGAAGTCCGCTTCCTGACAAAAGCCCCCACAAGCCGGCGATTGCGTATTCGGGTATCATCGCAAGAACCCGGCTGACCTAGCGACGCGGGGCGAGCGCCATCGCGTGCGTATCGTTGATGACCGTCCCTGCGTGCTCATCGTTTCGCTCGGTCCAGTCGCCAGGCCGGTCGCTCGAAGTGGCAGCTATAGCCGCCGGGTCGACGCTGGAGGTACTGCTGATGCTCTGGCTCGGCCTCCCAGAACGGCTCTTCCGGGTTGATCTCTGACACGACAGGTCCCGGCCAGCGACCCGACGCTTCGATCTCGGCGATTGTCTCCAGAGCAACGTCCATCTGCTTTTCGGACGTGTAGAAAATCGCGGACCGATAGCTTGGTCCGACGTCGCTACCTTGTTGCTCGTATGTCGTCGGATCGTGGATTTGGAAGAAGAGTTCCAGGAGAGCACGATACGTCAGTATCGAAGGATCAAACGTGACCTCCACCGCTTCCGCATGACCATGGTGTCTCGTGTAAGTCGGGTCCGGCAGTTCGCCGCCGATGTAGCCCACACGCGTCGTCACGACGCCCTTCGCGCGGCGAAGTAAATCTTCGAGGCCCCAAAAACATCCACCCGCAAGTATCGCTCGCTCGGTTCGTGTCGGCGTTTGGTCAGTAGTGGGCAGACTCTGCATCCGATCAACCTCCGCTATGTGCACCACATCAGATCGCCGGCGCCGCACCTGCAGGCTGCGCATTGTTCGAAAGTTGGGTCTGCACATCCGAGCCTCGGACGAGTGTCAGGTCGACCGGACACCGATCCGCGATTTCCAGTATGCGCGCCCGCTGTTCATCGTTGAGCGGCCCGTCGAGAAAGACGGTGCGCGTGAAGCGGTCGGGAGGCACCATGTCCGCCACTTTCTCGTGTCGCACGGTCGTCGTCGCTCGCTCCAGCGGAAAGCCTTTGCGGTTCGCGTAAAGACGCATTGTCATCACCGTGCAGGCGGCCAGTCCGGCCGACACCAGTTCGTAAGGAGACAGCCCGCTGCCGAGACCTCCGACCGATTCTGGTTCATCGGCGAACAGCGTGTGCCCGCCACTACGGACCGTGAGTTGGAACTTCCCCGCCAACGTTTCCGACGCCACGACTCCATTCGCTAACTCGACTTGTGGAAGGTCCGCCGCGAGCGGCGGCAGGAAGCGGCTTGCCCACGCTGCGACCATAGCTGAGACGTAATTCGCATCTTCGACATCGGTGAGAAGGTGATCGGCCGTGTCGAGCGAAACAAAGCTCTTGGGATGGCGCGACGCGACGAAGATGCGCGAGGCGTGCTCGATACCCACGACTTGATCCACCGGTGAATGCATCACAAGCACCGGACGTCGAAGGGCAGCGATAGACCTCTCGATGTCCACTTCGTCGACCGTTTCCAGGAAACTGCGGCGGATCAGGAAGGGCCTGCCAGCAATCTCCACAGATGCCTCGCCCTCGCTCGCTATCGCGTCTAGGTCGGCAGGTTGAAAGACGCGCAATATATGCTGAAGGTCAGCCGGGGCGCCGATCGTCACTACCGCCGCGATATCCGGCAAGTCGGCGGCGGCTACGATCGCAGCCGTGCCACCCAGGCTGTGTCCGACAAGGAGGGAGGGCGCCTTACCGGCGACAGCCATGGCCTCCGCGGCGGCCTTAAGATCATCGACGTCGGAAGCGAAGCTTATCGCCTCATCCGCAGAACTCTCGATCCCTGTGCCGGCGAAGTCGAACCGCAAGACGCCGATGCCAGCCCGCGAGAGGGCGCGTGCGATGTACACGGCGGCGCGGCTGTCTTTCCCGCAAGTGAAGCAATGGGCGAAAATAGCCCAGCCGCGAGGCGTACCTTCGGGCGCCTCCAAATACCCGGTTAGATCAGAGCCTCCACCACCGGGAAACGTGAACGGTGTTCCTGTCATAAGCGTCGAGCCTCCCACGGCGACTTAGTGGGTGCACCGGAACCCTTGGGCCCTGGCGGAAGCGCCATCAGGCCCGGACTAGCCGTCCAAGACATTCTTTTTATATGCGTGGTGCATATAGACAAGCCCCTAAAGCGTGATTATATGCGTCGCGCATACTTCTGGTGGCGGTCGAAAAGACCGGTCCTGGAAGCGGCATCAGTCAGGGCGCGCAGGCCGAAGGGCTATGGAACTCAATCAGGTCAGCTATTTCATCAACTTGGCCGAGACGCTGAATTTTACAGCAGCGGCGCGGTTGAGCGGTGTGTCCCAGCCAAGTCTGACACGCGCGATCCGCCGCTTGGAGGAAGAACTCGGCGGTCCGCTCATTTATCGCGATGGGAAGAACAGCCGTCTCACCGGCCTTGGCCAGGACGTGGAGGCTGAGTTTCGGCGCATGTTAGTCGCGATGAAAAGTGTTCGGCATCATTCTGAGAACTGGGCCATGGGAAGGCACCGGGTCTTGGACGTAGCCGTCGCTCCGACCGTCGGGCCGAAGCTTTTCACGACTTTTTTCGAGAGCGCGTTGGCCGAGGTGCCATCGATCGAGATCAAGATGCATTCGCTTGGGGCGAGTGAAGACACATCGGAGGTGCTGTCGGGCAAGTATCACGCATGCATCCTGCCACGCGAGACGCGGCCGGACCGCAAGCTTGATGTGCGACCTCTGTTCCGCGAGCGCTTCGTGCTCGGCTGTTCCGCAAAGCACCCGCTCGCGGCGAGCGATATCGTGCGCGGCGAGGACCTGTTGGAGTTCCCGTTCGTCGATCGTCTGAAGTGTGAGTTTCGCGAGCAGATCCTAGACCATTTCGCACGACGGGAGGTGCTGATGCGACCGCGCTTCCGGTCCGATCGTGACGATTGGGTGCAACGGGTCGTCGCCGAAGGCGAGGCCATATGCATCCTTCCGGAGCGGTCGGCTACAGCCCAAGGTCTGGTTACCCGCCCTATCGACGGGTTCGTCCTCGAACGAGAGGTCGTGATCGCGACGGTCTCCGGCTCCACGGCGCCGGTTGAGATCCGAAAGATCGCGCAGCTGGCGGCCAGATACGCGTGGAACTGAACACCGCTGACACAGCGGAGCTATCGAAACTATACGCACAGCGTATTGGATAAATATATTTGGCACTGCGATAGTCGAGGCGACCGTCAAGCAAGATAAGATGTCCGTAATGTGCCTGGCCCTGTAACCAAGTATTGGAGACGATCATGAAGTTTGAAAAGTCTCAGGCAGCGATCGACCGCCTGACCCCCGAGCAACGCCGGATCACTCAGGAAGACGGCACGGAGCGGGCCTTCACCGGTGAATACAACGACAACAAGGAACCGGGCATCTACGTCGATGTCGTGTCCGGCGAGCCGCTTTTCGCATCGACGGACAAGTTCGAGTCGAAATCCGGCTGGCCCAGCTTCACCAAGCCTATCGTCCCCGCGCACGTGAACGAGGTGCGGGACAGTTCTCACGGCATGGTCCGGACGGAAGTTCGATCGGTCCATGGCGACAGCCATCTCGGCCACGTGTTCCCCGACGGTCCGGCCGACCGTGGCGGACTGCGGTATTGCATCAACTCGGCCGCCCTTCGCTTCATCCCGCGCGATGAGATGGAAGCCGAGGGCTACGGCGAGTATCTCGATCAGGTGGAGGAGGCGTAACATGCATCAGCGCGCTGTTCTCGCAGGCGGATGTTTTTGGGGCATGCAGGATCTGATCCGCAAGCAGCCCGGCATCGTGTCGACCCGCGTCGGATACACCGGTGGCGACGTCCCGAACGCCACCTATCGCAATCACGGCACTCACGCTGAAGGGATCGAGATCATTTTCGACCCGGCAGCGACAAGCTACCGCAACATCCTCGAATACTTCTTCCAGATCCACGACCCGACGACGAAAGATCGGCAAGGCAACGATCGCGGCCTCTCCTATCGATCAGGCATCTACTATGTCGACGAGGAGCAGAAACGGGTCGCCGAGGAGACGATCGCCGACGTCGACGCCTCCGGACTGTGGGACGGAAAAGTCGTCACCGAAGTCGAGCCCGTCGGCGATTTCTGGGAAGCGGAGCCGGAGCACCAAGACTATCTCGAGAAGCGCCCGGGCGGTTACACGTGCCATTTCCCGCGCGCGAATTGGGTGCTCCCCAAGCGTGACGACGCTGGTGCTACCCAGCCTACCACCGGAGCGGCAGCTGAATAGCTGCAGCGCCTATCGCGACATAGCGCTCTGCATCGCAAGCAATGGGACCGCATCGGCGAACGATGCGGTCCTCGAACGGCCCCTCAAGCGGTCATGCCGCTTGCCGGCCATCGATTTGGTAGGATTGCCCCAGCATGCCAGACCTTTCGTCATATCCGATCACCGAGCGCTGGCCTGCCTCCAATCCTGATCTCCTGCAACTCTATGCGGCGCCCACGCCCAACGGCGTCAAGGTGTCCATCATGCTTGAGGAGACCGGGCTGCCATACGAGCCGCACTTTATCGACATCAGCAAAAACGAGACCAAAGACCCCGCATTCGTGTCGCTGAACCCAAACGGGCGGATCCCTGCGATCATCGATCCGTCAGGCCCCGATGGTGAGCCGCTCGGGGTTTGGGAGTCCGGTGCGATCCTCGTTTACCTTGCCGAGAAGACGGGCCGGCTGATCCCACCGGGACAAGCCAGGCGCTATGAGGTGCTGAGCTGGGTATTCTTCCAGATGTCTGCGATCGGCCCGATGTTCGGTCAGCTGGGCTTCTTCCTGCGCTGGGGCGGAAAGGACTACGAAGACAAGCGGCCTCAGCAACGGTTCGCCGACGAGTCGAAGCGCCTGCTGGGAATCTTGGATCGCCAGCTTGATGGGCGCGAGTGGATCGTCGACGACTATTCCATCGCCGACATCGCGACGCTCGGCTGGGTCAATGCCCTGGTCGGCACCTATGACGCCGGCGACCTGTTGCGCATCGCCGATCATCGGAACGTCCGGGGTTGGTTGGATCGCGGCCTCGCTCGACCAGCCGTGCAGCGGGGCCTGGTCATCCCGGCGAGGCCCGCATGAGCGTCATCGCCGCTTATTATTACAACGAGGGTCGCCGCATCCGCGAGGTCGCTATCGACGAGCGGATCGAACTCGACAAGAACCGATCTGGCTTCTGCTGGATCGGGCTCAGCGAGCCTTCGGTCAGCGAACTCAGGGCGCTTCAGGCGACCTACAATCTGCATCCATTGGCGATCGATAACGCGATGCACCCGATGTGCCCGCCGAAGCTCGAAGTCTATAACGGCGAGCTTTACGTCGTCGCTCAGACGGCCGAGCTGGTCGGGGACCGCATACGCTACGGCAAGACGGCGATCTTCACTGGTCACAACCATCTGATCACCGTGCGTCACGGCAACGCCGGAGCGCTCGGCAATCTTCGCGAGCAGCTTGAGGGTTCGCCTGCTCAGTTTGGTAAGGGTGTCGATTACGTCCTGCACGCCATCCTTCACCGCATCGTCGATCAGTATCTGCCGATCTTCGAAATGATCGAAGACGACGTCCTCGCGATGGAGAGGCGATCGCTCGACGACTTCCTGGGGCGGGAGGAGGTCGCGCGCATCTTCGGCTTGCGGTGCGAATTGACCCGTTTCCAGCGAACCCTTGGCGCTATGGCGGAACTGGTGCGCAAGCTTGTTCGCGGACATTTCCCGTGTATCAGCGCTGAGGTGCGGCCGTATTTCAACGACGTTGCCGACCACGTCGACCGCGTCCAGTCCATGGTCGATGGCCTCCTCCAGGTGCTGTCCACGGTCTTCGAATTCAGCAGCCTTCTCGAGGCGCAAAGGACAGGCGTCATCACACGCCAACTCGCTGCATGGGCGGCGATACTCGCGGTCCCTACGGCTATCGCGGGGATATATGGAATGAACTTCAGGAACATGCCGGAGCTGGACACAGCGTACGGCTACTTCGTCGTGCTCGGCCTGATGCTGACGTTCTGTCTTTTCCTGTTCGTCCGCTTCAAGCGAGCCAAGTGGCTGTGATGGCGCTCCGCACCTTCCGTGCTGGTCGGTCACCGCGCCAATGCGCGCCTTCGGTCGGCGCGCAACCCTTACAATCCGAACTCGAGGTGCGTTGATGACAACTCAAGTGACAGACGTTCTGGACGCCGTGCAGTCTTTCGTGGCTAAGGGCTATGACCGAGAGTACCGTGTGAAGGACGGCGCTCTCGTCGATCTCGAGCTCGGATCGACCCTCGACGCATGCAGCATCCGTGTCGATGCCGCGGTACGCCTCGAAAGCGGCGATGGAGCCGAAGACGCATCGAACATCTACGCCATCACCGACCCGGCGACCGAGCACAAAGGTCTGCTGATCGATGCCTTCGATGTGTTCGACGAGATATGCCACCGCGACCTGTCCGAACGGCTTCTTGAGCATCGTGAAACATCTCCGGCCGGTGACGCGGACGTGCCGAGCAAGCATGGGCTGCGCAAGGTCTATAAAAGCGAGTTTGATCGCGACCCTGAGCGTTACGTTCTGCGGGAAGGCTTCCCAGACTTCCCGGCATGCCCGTTCGGGGGAGCCTTCAGCATCCTTGGCTTCGATACAGCAGAACAATCATACGTCTGGCTCGTGACGAGCATTATTCGGGATCCCCGGCTGATAAGGATTCCCTACCAGGGCGAAGACGTGATTCCCGACGAATGAGGTCGGCGCAGCGTGCGGGAACAAATTGGACCCGAACGAAGGATGGGATTTCCCTTTCAGGTCAGCGATAACGAGGCAGAGATGGACTGGAATAAGGACCACATTCGCGAGACCATGCTGTCTCTTGAGACAGCGGCACTGAAAAGCGCTCGCGAGAAGTATCTGGATTACGTTTCCACCGCGCGCCTCGATCGCAGCGAGCCGATCGAGAACGACGAGCAGGCGCAAGCCGAGGTGGCGAGCGATTTCGCTGAGGCGCTCGATGACACTCTCGATGACTATGTTGATAAGCTCGACAAGCTTCGGACGATCGATTTTGGACCGAAGTCAGAAGTCTCGGAAGGCGCCGTCGTCAAGCTGTCCGGCAAGCACTTCGTCATTTCGGTCTCGACTGGCAGGTTCATTTGTCATGGGCAGGAACTGATGGGCATCTCGACGATGGCCCCGATCTACGAGGCGATCGAAGGCGCGCGAGCCGGGGAAACGGTGCAGTTCAATGGCCGCGATTTGACCGTGGAGGCTGTTGCGTAGGCAAGGACCCGCGGTCCTCGGATCGTGAGTGCGGGCCATCGACGTTCGCAGCCTGACTGGACGACTGCTGGCCTCCCCATAGCTCCTTCTCGCAGATGATCGGCACTTACGAGCCAAGCCACCCCAGACCTGCGTAGGCGAGCATTCCCAATACCATCGCCACGATGACCTGGTTCGTGGCGATCGCTGCACCCAGCGCGACACCGGCCGCGATCCAGGTTGGAGGTGGCTGACCGATCAACGACGAAGCGACCAAGCTGACCACGATCAGCCCAGGCAACTCGTCCAGAACCCAAGCCTGCCTGGAAACCCTAATTCGCTCACCGGCAATCAACCCGGCGACCCGGATCGCAAACGCAGCCACGACGAGCAAACCGACGACAGCCCAGTGCGAAGCGCTCATCAGGCTGCCGCCTCGATCCTGCGCTTCAAGGAGATCACCACCAAGCCGAAGAATGCGCCGACGATGATCCCGTAAGCTTTGGGCATGCCGAGCGAGATGACGGCCATGGTCGCTGCCGCGGC
Organism: Roseomonas mucosa ATCC BAA-692; assembly: GCF_000622225.1. GTDB lineage: Bacteria > Pseudomonadota > Alphaproteobacteria > Acetobacterales > Acetobacteraceae > Roseomonas > Roseomonas mucosa. Next base: position 49,499 of record NZ_JHWD01000001.1, read on the forward strand.
CATGGTCCATGGCAGGGCTTGGGAACGTCCCCGCCACAGACCTCGCGCCATTGCAATGAAGGCCGCCGTGAACGCGAAGCTCAGGCCAAAGCGTCCGAGATCGGGCAGCGCGGCGCCAAGCAAAGCCCCGAGCGTCGTGGAGGCTGTCCACATGGAGATATTCACCAGCCCTGAGCCTATGAGGAATGGTGCTCCGACATCGGGGGACTTTGCCCGCTCGGACATCGTCAAAGCCCAGTTCTCGTCGCCAGTAATGTGGATGGCGAAGAGCTTTTTCCTCAGCGACAAGCCGGCCAGCACCTCGGATAAAGAGGCGATGATGCCGACATAGCGCAGGTTCAGTGACGCACCGGCCAGAACCGCGCCCAACACGACACCTGTGGAAGCGAACTGCTCAACCGCGATGATCTGCGAAGAGCCCGCATGGGTAGAGGCGCTCATGATCGCGACGCCCCACCATGGGAAACCTACCTGTACGGCCAGGAAACCGAAGGCCAAGCCATACACGCTGGCCCCGAAGGCCAACGGGAGGATGGCGATCGCCCCCCGTTTAGCCTCGTATGCGTCTCTCGGGGCTGAAGCCTTCACGCCCTCATCCATGACGCGTTCCACCTTGTTCTCAGCCAGGCTCCTCTAACAGCCGACTGGCAGTCCTTCGGTTATGGGCATCGTCGTCTCAGCGGCGCTGATCCGCCGGGGTTCGTATCATCGCGTCGAGCGACCCGGTTATCATCGCCGTGCTCGGGCAGCGTGTCGCTCTTGTCTTGACGGATCGGTCGGAGTGCCTACGCACACCGGCCAAGACCGCCAGGGCAGTCAGCAATGCCGCCGCGTAGAGGAACAGGCCGCCAGGACCGAGGAGGTCCATCACCAGGCCTCCGATGAGCGGCCCGGCGGCGGTTCCGATCCCGTTGAGTAGGAGAAGTCCGCGAGCGGTGCCCAGCAGCCGACCCGGAGGAAGGTCGTCGTTCGCAACGGCAAGGCATAGCGAATAGATGGGAATACCGAAGCCGCCGAACAGCGCGCCCGCCGCAAGTAGCACAGGCAGAGGCGCGTCCGCAGCCAGCGCTACGCCGATCGCGGCCGCCGCGGAAGCCAGGGCGGCGCCGGCAATGACGAGTGTCCGCGACACGCGGTCCGATAGCCATCCCAATGGCCACTGCAGCACGAGCGTTCCACCAAGGACCGCAGCCATGAACGAAGAAATGCCGCCCACATCGAGGCCAATCCTCTGCGCAAAATTGGGCCCTAGTCCCCAGAAGCCGCCGATGGCCAGACCGGCTAGGAAAACGCCGACCGACGGAAGGGGCGAAATTGCAACGAGATCGCGAAAGGCGACGGGCTCCTGTTGAACCTCGGCCGGGGGATGACTGGGCAGTAGCGTGACGGGGACGACGGCCGCAGATATCAGCAGCGAGACGAACAGGAACAGCGTCACGTCTGCGGGTGGAGCGATGTTGAGAAGCGCTTGACCAAGGGCCCATGAACCCATCGAAACAACGCCGAAAATCGACAAAAGCTGACCGCGCGTGGATTGAATCGCGTGAGCGTTGAGCCAGCTCTCAGTCGCCAGGATCATGCCTGCATAGGCGAAACCGGTCACAAGGCGAAGCGGCATCCATACGTTCGCCTCCACGAATGCGACATGAAGAAGAGCCGTCATCGAGGCGATCGCGGCGAAGCCAGCGAAAGTCCTCACATGACCGACGGACACGATCATCCTGGGCAGCGTGAGAGCGCCAATGGTGAAGCCCGCAAAGTATAGGGACATCATCGCGCTGATCGTTTGAGCGGAAAAGCCTTCCTCACCAGCCCTCACGATCAGAAGGGTACCCAATAGACCATTGCCCAAGAGCAAGGTGGCGACACTCAACAACAGCGCTGCGACCGGCGCCAGAACGAGCCCCCGCGCGCAGGCCGCCTTCACGCTATCCATCGCCTGACTCATTTCCGAGCCTGGCGCGGCGGCTGATACGCCGCAGAACTGATGAACTGATCGAAGGCTTCGCACCAGATGACAACGGCACTGTAGTCGCGAACGTCGATGTCGGCGGGCACCTCCATAATGAAGCCGTTGAAGGCCCTCACATCGCCGACCCGAACGGACGCGGCCTTGATCGCGAGGAACGCTTCCTCGGTCTCTACGAAGTGCGGGGCGAGATAAAGCTTGTAGTCCGGCCCGGGAGAGAGACGGCCAATGTGCGCGATCCGGTGAGGCAGGATCTGCACTTCGCCTTCACCCCAGTGCAGCAGGTCGCTGCCGGCTAGATCACGAGAAAGCTTTCCCGAATAGAGCGCCTCAGGCGTCGAACTCCTCAACGCAGCTTCAGTGGGCGACGCCGGCGCGGTGAGGATAGGCAGCGTGTAGATGCCGGCAGCAAAGCCTGTGATGCCAACGACGAAGTGGGTGCAGGCTAGAATGAGCCACCGTGGCATGTTTCACGAGCTCTCCAAATTTGCCACCAAACGATCCGCGTCCAGGTGGAAATCCGAAAAGACGACGCAACCGTCGGCGTTGATGACCGTGAACCACGGCGTTCCCCGTGTCCGGTAATCCTCCATGAACGTTGGAAACGCAGCACCAGGCGGCGGTTCGTCGTGCCCGAAAGCGACGGGGAGACGGTACTCCACCTGATTGATGCGCAACTTGTCGAATGTATTTTCGTGCGCGCCTTCGAAGACCGTCTGGATCACTGCGAATCCGACGCCTCTGGACTCCAGCGCACCATGCAATTTCTGCAGTGTAGGAAACCCATGCAGATGGCAGCCCCTGCACCAATGCTGAAACGCGAAAAGGACCTTCGGCCCTACGCCAAGATCCGATAGCTTGATCGGCGCCTTAAGGTCGCTTCCATCCACGCCGATCCACCGATGAATGCGAAGCTCTGGCGCTTGACGATCGGCCGCGCTCATCCCTCTCTCCGAACACGAAGCATGTGCCCGACGTGCAGCGAAAACTCGCGAGCGCAGGGGAACTGCTATACTTCACCGCCCCACGGCCCGAGCGTCGAATAGTCGATAAGACCAGAATCCTGTCTAGACTATACCCGACGAGGCCACGAGTTTACGTGGATGACTATGAATTCCAACGCCGGTCTTTTCCAATAGCGGCGTGACATAGTTTCTATGTCCTAGGCGGGAGCAAATTTAGCGTCCGTTCGACCCTTGCGGCGCCAGAAGCTGCACGTTGGAGGCCACAGGCAGCGCGCGCTTATGCGCGGTGGCTCGATACGCTCTTTGGATCGTCTCGACCGCCGCCTGGGCCACACCCCTTCCTTCGAGGTAATCGTCTATCTCATCATAGGTCACGCCGTAGGCGTCTTCGTCGGGGTGTAACGGCATCGCGTCATCCAAATCTGCCGTGGGAACCTTACTGATCAGTTCCGCCGGGGCGCCCAGATGAGACGCGATCGCGCGAACGCGCCGCTTATTGAGACCGGCGAGAGGGAGAACATCGGCCGCGCCATCGCCGAACTTTGTGAAGAAACCCATCACCGCTTCGGCTGCATGGTCCGTGCCAATCACAAGGCCGCCCAGGGTCCCCGCGAGAGCAAACTGGGCGACCATCCGTTGGCGTGCCTTGATGTTCCCGAGCACCGTACTGCGCAGGCCGGGGTCGGCGGACTCGTAATCGGAGCCTGTCATCCCGCTCCACAGCGCGTCGGTCGCGGGCTTTATATTGATCACGGCAACGCGGTCGGGCCTGATGGCTGACAAGGCAAGCTGAGCATCGCGCTCGTCCATCTGTTCGCCATAGGGCAGCCGCACCGCTACAAACTCGCATTCGTACCCGATCTGACGCAGATCCTTCACGGCCGATTGCGCGATTAGGCCCGCCGTCAGGGAATCGACGCCGCCGCTGATTCCAAGCACATACGCTCGCTGCCCCGACGACCTAAGATAGTCGCGGAGGAAGGCGGCGCGTTCTGCCGCCTCGCGTCGGGCATCGAACGACGCCGAAACGCCGAGCGCTGCGATAATCTCGTCTTGGATGGGAATGACGACCTCCTGGGCACGCCGCAGTCGCATGCTGGCGACCTCACCTCGCGAAGCTTCTCTGTCCCACGAGCCATAACGCTCACGCAACACCGATTCAAAGCTATCGAAACTATAGCGACAGGGCATTGGGAAAGCAGTCTGATATAAAGCTATAGTCGAGGCGGGATTATCGCGAGTCATAGTGATGAATTGCGTGTCTCTACTGATTTAACACCCGGTTGTCTGAACATCAGCTTTGCGATCCGCTCGATATCTTTCCTTTGCGAGGGTCATCTACGCATTAGCCTGAGATGAAGTCGGTCGGTCCGTCGTGACGAGCAAGGGGGTTCGGCATGGTCACCAGAGGTTTCACCGGCCGCGGTTCAGGCGGCGACCACGAGGGCCGTATTCCGCCAGGTCAACATCTCGTGGAGAACTTTCCCGTTCTTACCGCTGGGCCAACGCCTCGTATCGAGACGTCCGACTGGAAGTTCACGGTCAAGATCGGTCCGAGACCCGTGAAGGTCTGGAGTTGGAGTGAATTCAACGCCCTTCCAAAGACCAAAGTGACCAAAGACATTCACTGCGTCACGTCCTGGTCCAAGCTCGACACGAAGTGGGAAGGCGTGCTGATCGAGGACATCCTCGCTGACGCTGAAGTTAAACAGCCAACAGACTTCGTTCTCGCGCACTGCTACGATGGCTATTCGACGAATGTTCCGCTCGCGGACATGTTGTCCGGCAAAGCTATGGTCGCGCTGAGCTACGCGGGCCAGCCGCTTCCCCGCGACCATGGCGGACCGGCGCGCCTTCTTGTTCCGCATCTCTACTTCTGGAAGTCCGCCAAGTGGGTGAATGCGCTGCAGTTCACCACTCGCGACGAGGCCGGGTTCTGGGAGTTGCGCGGTTATCACATCTACGGTGATCCGTGGCGCGAGCAACGGTACACCCATGACTGAGTTCGATGCGCAACCCGCGTCGTGGCAGTCAGGCGTGATCGACGAAATCGTCCAACAGACACCGAGTATCAAGAGCTTTTTCCTGCGGTTGCAGGAACCATTCGTCCATACAGCAGGCCAGCACGTCGACGTCCGGCTGACCGCCCCAGACGGCTATCAGGCGATGCGCAGTTATTCGATCGCATCGTCGGCGGGCTCTTCACCGATCCTGGAACTCGCCATCGAGCGCCTGCCGAATGGCGAAGTTTCGCCATTCTTCCACGACGTCGCCGCAGCCGGCGACGAGATCGAACTCAGGGGACCGCTTGGAGGCCACTTTCTTTGGCCCGAGCCTACCGACAAGCCGGTGCTGCTGATCGGCGCAGGTTCAGGCGTGGTGCCGCTGATGGCGATGATCCGGCAGCGTCGGGCATCGGCACAGGCCGTTCCAGTCGCTCTGCTCTTGTCGGCGCGAACCGCTGAGGACGTGCTCTTCTCCAGCGAACTCCACTTAATCGAGATGAGCGATCCCACGTTCATCTTGACGCTCGCGATTACGCGAGAAGCGCCAAAGCGCGCCTCGGACTATGGCCGACGGATCGACGATGGGATGGTCCAGGCGACAATCGCACGTCTCGGTCGCGACCCGGGCCACGTGTTCGTTTGCGGGTCGAACGGTTTCGTCAACATCGCGACGGACAGCGCATTGTCGGCAGGGCTGGGCGTCTCGATCATCAAGACCGAGCGCTACGGTGGGTAGGGGCGGCCAGATGATCGCATCCCATCACGCGGGAGCGCCCAGCTCAAGCTCTGTCCGGGAAAGGCTTCGCCCATGACCATCATGGCCCGTCAATTTCACCTTAAAAGTCGTCCCGAAGGGCTACCGCAGGCCAACAACTTCGAACTCGTCGAGCAGGATCTCCCCGCGCCAGAGCGAGGACAACTGCTCGTCGCCAACCGGTGGCTCTCCGTTGACCCTTACATGCGCGGCCGCATGACCGGTCGAGAAAGCTATATGCCGCCCTTCCAAGTTGGCGAGCCTCTCGATGGCGCCGCGATCGGCGTCATAGTCGAAAGCAAGGATGAACGGTTCAGCCCTGGCGAGGTTGTGAGCCACTTTGCCGGCTGGCGCGACCGCGCGATCATCGACGCCGCGTCCGCTACTAGGATCGATACGACGATTCCAGAGCAGGCGTATCTGGGCCCGCTCGGTTTCCCAGGCTTCGCCGCCTACATCGGCATGCTCCAGATCGGAAAGCCGCGAGCTGGCGAAACTGTGTTCGTGTCAGCAGCAGCGGGTTCGGTCGGATCGCTCGCTGTCCAAATCGCAAAGATCAAGGAATGCCGAGTCGTTGCGTCTGCGGGCGGCGAGGACAAATTGCGTTGGCTGCGCGAGGAAGCAGGCGCTGATGCCACGATAAACTACAAGAATACGGACGACATGGTCGCAGCACTTCGCGAAGCTGCGCCTAAGGGTGTCGACATCTATTTCGACAACGTCGGTGGCACGCACCTGGAAGCCGCGCTTGAGGCGGCCAATGGCTTCGCACGCTTCGCTTTGTGCGGAATGATCGAGCAATACAACAGCGAGCCGGTCGGCCCCCGCAATATCTATGCGGTTATTGAGAAGAGCCTCCTGCTGCAAGGCTTCGTCACCATCCACAACATGTCGGTTTGGGAGGATTTCCAGCGCGACGTCACCCGGTGGATCGCCGATGGGAAGGTCAAATGGCAGGAGACGGTAGTTCACGGCCTCGAGAGAACCCCTTCGGCGTTCCTCGATCTGTTCGCCGGAAAAAACATCGGAAAAATGGTCATCGACCTCAGGGATGGGGAGACGCCCTGACGGCCGGCGCCTGCCGTCAGCGGACCGCACTACGCCACCTCGTCTAATTAGAATCTTTAGCTTTGGGAGATCACCGTGAGCCGCTTCGCCGAACCAGTTTTCATAGCCGCAGGCTTGCGGACACCATTCGGTCGTGGCGGAGGAGCGCTGGCAAATTATGACGCGGTCTCGTTGTCAGTGCCAGTCGTTGAAGAAATGGCGAAGCTTGCGGAGCCCGATCTGACGATCTGGGGAACCGTCATCCCGAACCTGGGCTGGAGCAACATCGCTCGCGAAATCTGGCTGGACGGGAAGCTCAACCCCAACGTTCCAGCATTCTCCGTAGTCCTAGCGTGCTCGACCAGCATGACCGCGAGCTTCGCCGCAGCCGGGATGCTCGGCGGCGGGCTCAACCTGATACTGGTCGGCGGGTCTGAGGTCATGAGCCGACCATCGCTCGCTCTCACCGCTGAGGCATCTAAACGACTCACCGATCTCTTCGCGCAGGATCCGGCCGCAGCACTTGCCGCCCTGGGGGCGTTGACCCCTCAAGACTATGTGCTCCCCACGAAGGGCTGGGCCAACCGCCTTACGGGCAGGACGATGGGCGATCACATGGAGGAGACCGCCAAGGCGTGGCGCATCTCGCGTGAGGCTCAGGATGACTGGGCTCTAAAAAGCCACCAGCGCGCCGTCGCCGGCTGGAACGGCGGCTTCTTCGATGACCTCGTGATCTCGTTGCCGGAGCTTTCCCGCGATGCGAACCCGCGCGCGGACACATCCGCCGAACGTCTATCCGGTTTGAAGCCCGCCTTCGATCGTGAGAGCGGAATGGGTAGCCTGACAGCCGGCAACAGCTCCCCCATCACGGATGGGGCGGCCGGCTGTTGGGTGTCCAACGAGGAGGGTCTGAAGAGGCTGCCCGATGGCACGCCCTATGCGCGGATAATCGACTACGAAGTCTCGGCGGTCGACCTGCGCACGGAGGGGCTGCTGATGGCGCCGTCCTATGCCATTCCACGACTTCTGGCGCGCCATCACCTTGGCTTCGCCGACATCGCACTTTGGGAAATCCACGAGGCGTTCGCGGCACAGGTGCTGGCCAACGTCGCGGCCATTACTGATCCGAACTGGGTCCGAGACAAGGCCGGTGTTTCGGAGGAGATGGGCAACTTCGATTGGGATCGCGTCAATCCCAACGGCGGCTCGGTAGCCATCGGACATCCCTTCGGCGCGACCGGCGCGCGCGATCTCAGCCAAGCTGTGAAAGAGCTATGGGCCATGCCGGTCGGATCTCGCGGGATCGTCAGCATCTGCGCCGATGGTGGTCAAGGCACTGTCGCCCTCCTCGAACGCGTCTGATCGGAGGACGAAAAATGAAAGCGATCCGCTTCCATGAGTTCGGCGCTCCTCATGTCCTTCGCTATGAGGAGGCGCCGACACCTGTGACAAAGCCGGGAGAGGTGCTCGTCCGTGTAAAAGCGGCAGGCCTCAACCCGCCCGACTGGTATCTCCGCGAGGGATACAAGGCTCTGCCGCCCGAGTGGCGGCCGTCGGTGACATTCCCCGCCATACCCGGCTCGGATGTCTCCGGGATCGTCGAGAAGGTCGCTGACGATGTGACGGCGTTCTCGGTCGGCGATGAAGTTTTTGGAATGATCCGCTTTCCCAGTTTCGGCGAGAGCTTGGGATACGCCGAGTATGTTTCCGCGCCTGCTTCCGACCTTGCGGCCAAGCCCCGACACCTGGACCACATTCATGCAGCCGCCGTTCCCATGTCGGGGCTGACCGCTTGGCAGTTCCTGATCGAGCTAGGCCATAACGAGCAGAACCCGCTGCAGCCCGAGCGCCACAGCCCGGTCCCGTTGGCTGGGAAGAGCGTTATGATCAACGGGGCTGCGGGCGGTGTCGGTCATCTGGCATTGCAGTTGGCAAAGCACGAAGGCGCGCGTGTCATCGCCGTCGCTTCAACCCGGCACGAAGCGTTCCTTCGCGAACTGGGCGCCGACGAGTTCATCGACTACACGAAGACTAAACCCGAAGACGATGTGCGCGACATCGATCTTGTCGTCGATGCCGTCGGCGGTCCGGCCTCCGGCCGCTTCCTTCGGACCATACGTCGTGGCGGTGCGCTGTTCCCGATCTTTCCCCTTGGCTTTGCCGGACATGACGAGGCTGCCGACCGAGGAGTGACCGTTTCGGCGACGCAGGTGCGTTCCAGCGGCGATCAGTTGGCCAAGCTAGCTCGCTTGCTCGACAGCGGTGAGGTCCGCGTCGCCGTCGATAGCACATATCCCCTTTCCGAAGCGGCCGTCGCTCACGAACGCGCAGAGGCAGGCCATATCCAGGGCAAGATCGTCCTCGCCGTCGGTGACGCCATCGCCGATCAGAGCGGCCAAGCGGGCGTGCCGTCAGCGCAGTGGCCGCCCCGCATGAGGGGGCACTGACATGACGCGGGAAGCGCCGATGATCGGCCACGCTCGACCTTCGAGGCATCATCCAGGAGAACTGCGGTGAGCCTGAGCGCTGACAGAACCGATTTCGGGGCGGCACAGCGGGCGCGGGCGCTTGCAGACCTCATGGTGCTCGACACACCGGATGAGCAAGCCTTCGACGATCTCGTTTTTGTCGCCGCAAAGGCCTGTGACGTTCCCATCGCGCTCATCACCCTGCTGGATACTGACCGGCAATGGTTCAAAGCCAAGTACGGGCTTGAGGTATGCGAGACGGAGATCGAACACTCGGTCTGTCGGATCGAGATCGATCAAGGCGATCTTCTAGAGATCGTCGATCTCACAAATGATGCGCGGACCAAGCGCAATCCGCTCGTCACGGGCGTCCGGCACTTTCGCGCCTACGCTGGCGCGCCGCTCGTCCTGCGATCGGGAGCGATCGTGGGTCGGCTGTGCGTCATCGATACCGTTCCGCGGCCTGAAGGGCTCAGCGAGATGGAAAAGGCGATGCTGCAAGCCCTTGCCCGTCTCGCCAGCGAAAATCTCGAACTCCGCCGGATCGCAAAGGCCAGTGAGCGCCTCACAGCCCTGCAGACAGCCTTGGTCGAAATCGGCGAGACCATTCGGAGCAGCCACGATACGGCAGAGATGGCTTCGGCGACCGCCGCCATTGTCGGCCGAACGCTCTCCGCTGACCGAGCCGGGTTCGGATCCGTCAACGAGGACGTCGATACGATTGACGTCGAAACCGATTGGACGGCCCCGGGGGCGGTGAGCATTGCCGGGCGCCACCGTCTCGACGAGTACGGGAACTTGCGCGAGCCGCTCGTCGTTGGCGACCCTCTCGTTGTGTGGGACGCCCTGACCGACGATCGCACTCTGCACAATCTCGAGAGCGCAATGCGGGTCGGCGTTCGGTCGCTGGTCGACATGCCGGTTCGAGATCGTGGCAAAACCATCGCCGTTTTCTTCGTTCATTCGGCGCATCCCCGACCTTGGCCCGCAGAGGAAATCTCGTTCCTACGAAGTGCGGCAGACCGGCTCGAGGCAGGCGTCGCGAGGCATCGTACCGAGCAGCAGCAACTCATAGTGAACGGCGAAATCGCTCACCGCCTGAAGAACATGCTTACCATGGTGCAGGCCATCGCGAGCCAAACGCTGCGAAGCGTCACCGATCGCGAAGCGGTCTACGCCTTCGAGCGTCGGCTGATGGCTCTGAGCGCGGCGCACGACGCCTTGCACCAAATGAGTTGGACACAAGCTGATCTACAAGCTGTCGCAGCGACAGTGATCGACGCGATCGGGTTCTCAGATCGGGTCGACATGAGTGGGCCGGCGGTGGCGCTGGGACCACGAGCGGCGCTCTCGTTTTCCCTCATCGTCCACGAGTTGCTGACAAACGCCTGCAAATACGGCGCGCTGACCAGTGACGACGGCCACGTCTCGCTGTCGTGGGATGTCGAAGTCGGCCAGGACGACGACCTTCTGCGCGTAACATGGCGAGAACGGGGTGGGCCTCCGGTTGTGCCGCCAACTCACCGAGGCTTTGGATCGAAGCTGATCAACATCGGCCTGGTCGGCACCGGAGGTGTCGATGTTCGCTACGAGCCCGCCGGGTTAACGGCCGATCTGCACGCCTCCATGCGTCACCTGGTTCAAGGTTGATGGGAGTATGGGTGGAATGGTGAAACCCGTGGTGCTCGTCGTCGAAGACGAACCACTTCTCCGACTGTTCGCGACGGACATGATCGAGGAGGCGGGCTTCGAAGTCTTGCAGGCGCCGAATGCATCCGCCGCGCTCATGACCCTGGAGGAACGACTGGATGTGCGCGTCGTGTTCACGGACGTGAACATGCCCGGCGGGATCGATGGCATCATGCTCGCCATTTGCATCCGCCGGCGGTGGCCAACCATCCAGATCATAATCACGTCCGGGAGGCCTTGGCCTGACGAAGCCGTTGTTCCAGCGGACATTGTGTTCTTCGCCAAGCCATACCGGCAAGACCGGGTCTTGGACACGGTCCGAAAGATGGCGGCGTGATGTCCAGCGCCTCGACCAACTCGGACGCCGGAGCTGCGCGGTCCACGAGACCCTGGGGCGCAAGCCTTTGCCTTCGGATGACCGCCGCGAATCCGGCCGGCCCATCACCCCTCAACGATTGGAGATGCAACATGAAGCCTGAAGTCCTCATCTACACCACGAGTTGGTGCCCGTTCTGCCGTCGTGCGAAGGCGCTCCTCAAAGAGAAGGGCGTGGCATTCACTGAGCTTGATATCGAAGCCGATCCTGCACACCGGAAGGCGATGATCGAGTCGTCGGGGCGAAGCACCGTGCCGCAGATCTTCATCAACGAGACGCATGTCGGCGGCTCCGACGATCTCGTTGCGCTCGATGCAGATGGCTCGCTCGACAAGCTGCTTGCCGGACAAACCACGGCAAACTGATTTGTCCCGCCCGACAGGGCCACTTGTCGATGGAAGTGGCTGAACGACGAGAGAGGAGTCCGGTTTGGTCTCAGCAGTTTGGAACGATGTCACCCTCGCGGTAAGCGACGAGACTATGGTTGTGGATGGAAACCATTATTTCCCGCCTCACTCGGTTGACCGGCAGTATCTGGAACCGAGCGAGCACACGTCTGTCTGTCCCGTGAAGGGGACGGCCCAATACTTCCATCTCCGGGTCGGGGACCGGCGCAACGCAAACGCTGCGTGGACCTATGCCGACCCTTCTCCGGCGGCCCATTCCATCAAGGATCACATCGCCTTCTGGAAAGGCGTCAACGTCGCGTAGCCGTCCGCCGGCAATTAGATTTCAGAAAGGAACCGCCGATGTCGAAAGTTTTGGACGGCAAAGTCGCTATCATCACGGGTGGCTCTCGAGGCCTTGGCGCCGTGCTGGCGGCGACGCTCGCCGATCAGGGAGCCGATATTGCTATCACCTACGCTGCGTCGGCCGATAAAGCCGAGTCCGTCGCCGAGGTGGTGAGGGCCAAAGGCGTTCGCGCTCTCGCAATTCGATGCGATCAAGCGGATACGTCCGCCGCCAAGCCGATGGTCGAGCAGGTCGTAGCTGAACTCGGCAAGCTCGACATCTTGATCAACAACGCCGCAATCGCCGTCCAAGGAAAATTGGTTGACGATCCGACGCTCGATTCCGCCGCGTTCGACAGGCAGTGGATGGTCAATGTCATGGGCACCGTGGCGATCACGCGTGCGGCGGCGCAGAAAATCTCTGACGGTGGCCGCATTGTCTTCATCGGTTCCGGCCTGGGCACCCGAGCGATCGTGCCGGGAATTGCCGACTACGCAGGAACCAAGGCAGCGATCGCAGGATATGCCCGTGGGGTGCAACGCGATCTTGGCCCACGCAACATTACCGTCAACGTGGTCCAACCTGGCATCATGCCAACCGACATGACCGGGGAAGTTGCTGAGAATTTTCCGCAGGCCGTCATCGATATGCATCCCATCCGTCGGATCGCCACGATTGAGGAAGTGGCGGGCGCCGTCAGTTACCTCGTTAGTCCCGCTGCAAGCTACACAGCTGGCGCGGTGATAGATGTGTCAGGGGGCGTCCTGGTCTGAATCGATGCTCGACGGGCGTGTCACGCGGATAACTGAAGGACGATCACTTCCGCACCTCAGCGCTCCGTTGAATTCCGGGCAGCAGACCGGCTGATCCTGCAGGGCCCATTATTCTCGAAGCAATAGCGGATAAAGCTTCCGCATCTCAGGAGTTCATAGAGTGCCGAATGCAGAGGTGACCCAAGACCGCATCGCCGTCGCCACCGACTATTTCCGGAAAATCGACAGTGGCGATCCCACCATCCTCGACATTCTGACTGACGATGTCGTGACGTACTTCCCGAAGTTCGGAGTTGGATATGGCAAAGCCGAATTCATGGAAGTCGCCAAGGGTCTGTTGGGGTCGCTTCAGCGGATCGAGCACGATTTCGATCGCATGACCTTCCACGTAGCCGGCGACCACGTGATTGTGGAAGGCTTTGAAGGTGGCGTTATGGCTGACGGCACGGCGTGGCCGGTTGAAGGCCGGTCCGAAGGCCGTTTCGCCAACGTATTCGAGTTCGACGGCGCGCTTATCAAGCGTGTTTTCATCTACGTGGACCCGGACTTCGCTAGCGCTAATGACGCGGGGTTTCTTTGGGGCCGCAACGTCAGACTGACGCGATGACCCCAATCGCATGGCGCAGCACTCACGTTCGCAGGGCGAAGGCCGATTGGCGGTGATGCAGAATGGACCATCCAGAATTCGATACGGCTTTCGAGCGTCTGCCTGAGGGGTATAGCGAAGGCGCTTACGAAGGCAGGCGTTTCGGCGTGACGGTTCGTCGGTCGGAGGATGGACGGAGGAACAGCCTTTTTGCTCGAGAACTAGCCGGGAACGACATCGTCAGCTTCAATCTGTATCGCGTTGCTTCGGGCAGTGCGTCGCTGAAGCCGTGCGAGATGTCCTCGGAGAAGGTTATCGCTTTCGTATTGGGCTATCAGCCGAATGCCTGATGAGCATGTGGGGTTCGCTGCCTTCCCATTTTCCCGTGCCGCTCCAAGCGCCCCTTCTGGTCGCCAGAACTATCGAAACTATAGACACAGGCCATTGGACTTCGATCTGAGGTAAATTCATCTTCTATACCTCAGCGTTCCAGAGAATCGGCGCTGATCTTTTGCGCAAGCCTTCATCGAGGAAGTTCACGCGATGACAAACTCCAGTGCTGCAACCGTGCCTTCACCATCTGACCTCGACGAGAACGCGACCATGACGGTCGCGGATGCGTTGAAGATCATTTTGGCGAACAGCTATGCGGTCTACCTCAAGACCAAGAACTTTCACTGGCATGTCTCGGGCCCGTACTTCAGGGACTACCATCTCCTTCTCGATGAGCAAGCTGCGGAAATCCTCGCAGCGACCGATGCGATGGCGGAGCGCGCCCGGAAGACCGGAAATACGACCATACGATCGATCGGCGATATCGCCAGCCACCAGACGATCAAGGACAACGACGCTGAGTTCGTCACGCCGCAGGACATGCTGGCGGAGCTGCGCGCCGATAATCTTCACATGGTCGAGTCGCTGCGCCGCGCAAAGGAAGTCGCCGACGAGGCGAAGGACAACGCGACCTCCGGCCTGATCGATACCTGGACCGACGAAGCGGAACGCCGAGCGTGGTTCCTTTTCGAAGTCAGCCGATAGGTCTGCTGCTCAACGGATCGGATCGTTTCATGGCGCCTAACGATGTGCAGACCCAGTTCCTTCAGACAGAGGGCGGTAGGATAGCCTTCGACGATACGGGTGGAACCGGACCTCTCGTCGTAGGCATCCCAGGAATGGGAGACCTGCGCTCCGAGTATCGGCTCATCAAGCCCATGCTGCAGCATGCGGGATGCCGAGTGGTGACGATGGACGTCCGCGGATTCGGCCAATCGTCGCCGGAGTGGTCGGATTACTCCGCGCGAGCGGTCGGCCGTGACGCCGTCGCCATCCTCCGACAGTTGGCTGACGGGCCAGCCGTGATCATGGGCAACTCGTTCGCAGCCGGCTCCGCGCTTTGGGCTGCCAAGGAAGCTCCTAGTCACGTCAACGGGGTGGTGCTGCTCGGTCCGATCGTTCGCGATCTTCCCTTCACGACGATCCAGAAACTTGTCCTTGGGCTCGGATTCGCGGGGCCATGGCGAACCTGGTTCTGGACCACTTACTGGAGCAGCCTATTCCCGACGAAACCGGCGCCGGATCATGCTGAGGTAAAAGCGGCGATTGCTGCAAACCTCAGGGAGCCAAAGCGCATGCAGGCTCTCTTGACGATGCTCTCATTGTCGAAGTCCGACACCGCAGCGATCTTGGACGAGATCTCTGTGCCGAGCCTCATCGTCATGGGCACAAAGGATCCCGACTTCACGGACCCTGTCGAAGAAGCCCGAAGCTTGGCTTCGAGGCTCCATGCCGAAACCATGATTGTCGAGGGCGCTGGGCACTACCCTCATGTCGAAATGGCGAACGATGTCGGACAGCGGATCATCGCGTTCGTCCGCCAGCTCGATAAGTCTGGCCCGGCCGTTGTGCCTTTGCGCAGGAGCTAAGTATGGCACAGGTGGGCTTTGGAGGAGGTTGCCACTGGTGCACCGAGGGCGTTTTCCAAGCGTTGCGCGGCGTCACGCAGGTCCACCAGGGCTTTCTACAATCGGCCGCCCCGGCGGACACCTGGGCCGAGGGGGTGATTGTAACGTTCGAACCCTCCGTTATCGGACTGGAGACACTGTCCGAGGTGCACCTGCGCACACACTCCGCCACTCGTGCGCGCTCGGTTCAAAACAAGTACCGAAGCGCGATCTATATCTTCGACGAGATTCAGCGAGCCGAAGCCGATGAGGCGATACGCGGATACGCTGCGGAGACCGGCAAGCCGGTCCACACCCTCGTCCTACCATTCGCGGGCTTCAAAGCTTCGGACGAGCGATATCAGAACTATTATCGCACCGACCCGAACAGGCCTTTTTGTCGGCGATACATCGATCCCAAGCTCGACTTCATCCGCGAGCATTTTTCGGAGAACGCGCTAGAGCGTTAGTCGTACATGTGGAGTAACGCCGGAGTATCTCCGACGTTAGTCAGAACGCACTTCTCCCGGTTGCCCCTCATCCGACTCCGGTCGGTGGCTGGCAGTCGACGCTGCTCCAATAAACTCCGCCTCGCCGAGCACGAAGCGACCGAGATTCAGTACAGGGTCCTCACCGCGTTCGATCGCCTGTTCGAACTCGATCAGGGGAGCAAGTCCGGGAACAGTCTCGACCGCACGACCGAGCTCACCCAGCGCCTTAGTTTTGCTGCCCTCGTGCAAGAGCCGGTCTGCGAGCAGGATGTGGAGAGCCGCATCAACTCGCATCGGAAGAGGGGCGGGTTTGTTGCCTAACCGCTCTTTCCAGCGGGCGTCGGAAAGCAACTGCATATCTTCGGTCGACCATTCAATCGGCCGTCCGAGCACCATTCCGATTGCGAAGCTCACCATGCTCGGTTCCGCCAAGTCGGCCTCAAACCGCTTGGCGAGCTTCGGCTTGAGCCTGCGACGACGGTCCGGGGGAGCGACCGTGTTCCAGACCGTCATGATCCCGGCCATCGCAAGGCGATCCTCTCGTTTGGAAAGGCCGAGCGCCGTGCCCTCGATGGATTCTAGAACAGGGCTCATATCGACAAGACCCGTCTCGCTACGCTTTGATAGCCCCTCGATCAGATATGTTAGCATTCCATCGAAATACTCGGCAGCGGTATCACGATTGAACCCCTCGGCCCGTCCGATCCAATATTGCGCTGCCCAGCGGCCCGGCATGATTCCGGGTAGTGCTGAGCGGTAGTTGAATGTCGAATCGACACCTTGAGGAGCACGCTCAACGAAGCGCCGCACCACATGACGGCTCAGGCGTGACAGTCCTTCCAAACTTAGGACAATGCCGGTGTCTAGCAATGCCGTATCGGCACGATCGCCTGCCATCCAAACCTCCCGAGCCAAGCGCTCCAAAGCGTGAACGGTTCGCGAGCGGATAGAATAGGCTTGGCGCAGCGCGTTTGGGAGCTCGGTAGTCTTGATTGGTCGGATCGCGCCAACAGCTTCGTTCCGATAGAAGGAGGGCTCAACGTGATCTAGCACAAAGGCGACGAACTGCCGCTGAAGACCATGATGCTCATTTGCAAGCACGGCGCTCTCGATCCGCGCGCGGACAACGTCGTCAAGTCCTTGGGTGGCTGCGTCTATCCGATGTCGTTTCGACGGATCGTAGTCCTCCCAGACAGCGGGTTCGCTTTCGGACGCTTGGCCGAGTGATTCTAGAGCCGCCACCATCAATGTATATGCTAATGCGGCGTCTTCATCGACGATAAGCGTCGCATCGACGATCTGGCGTATGGCCCTGATGACCGCCTCGTAGCTCTTGCGCTGTAGCCCGAGGAGTGAGCGCGTGAAGCGTTCAAGGTCCGCTACACCCTCGTCCGTGAGGATAACCGTTGCGTCGAAGGTCTGGCGCAATAGGCTCGCGGGACCGCGGCGATTTCTTTCCTCGCCTTGTTGAGCAGAAATCAGCCGGCGCGCCATGTCATGGTCGCGGACGCAAGTGGCTTTGGTACAGAAGGCGACTACTGCGGCAACCTCGTCGAGCAACTGGTCGCCACTGGTGGCGGCGAGGACTTCAAGCGTCCCGGAGGGGCTCTGGGCTTCCAGCTGCTCTCGCGCTTCGACCGTGAAGGTGCGCGGACCATCAAATGTCGTCGAAGGCAGCAGCCTCCCAAAAACGAAGGTCAGTGTCTGCTCACGAAAGGCGCGCAGGTTTGTATAAAAAATACCCCGGTGTAGCGTGTCCGTGAGCGGTACCGGCCGGAAATACATGCCTTGCACGATCTGTAGCATTGGCTAGCCCCCCTTCGCGCTAGCTTGATCAGGAACAGCGCTACGCTCCCTGCTAGATCAATCAACAGTGCGGCATCTGAGCACCCCTTTGAATGTCGGCGTCCGACAATAGCTGTCGGATGCCAAAACACTCGTGAACGGCGAGAAGTCGCAGGTAAGTTCTGCCATTACGCGTGCCGCTTGCGAGCGATGCTGGTCAAGTCCCGCAGGGCTTGGAGGTATTCGCAGCGTCACAACGGCGCCATCAGCTCCGCCCAGTTCCTCATGAAGGAGCCTGAAAGCGATCGTACTGTCTGTCTGAGAGATGGCGCACCCATCAGGATTCGAACCTGAGACCTCTACCTTCGGAGGGTAGCGCTCTATCCAGCTGAGCTATGGGTGCCTGTTGCTTACGCAGTGCTTACGCGGAAAACCTGTAGGGTGGAAGCCTCAACGGTAACTCCCGCAAACCTTTGTAAACAATCTCCTTTTCTACGTCTCTCACAAACCAGCAGCCCTTGACTTCAGCCTTCGGAGGGCAACGCTCTATCCAGCTGAGCTACGGGTCCGTCAGCGCCCGTCTAGCGCATGGCGCCGGAGAGGGGAAGCCCCCCCGGCACCACGTGGCCGGGTGCCGTGTTTCTCAGGCGGCAGCCCGGCTGGGCGTGCCGGCCATCCGGAGCGCCGCCATGCGCACCGCCTCCGTCCGGTTGGCCCAGCCCCGGCCGAAACGGGCGAAGCCGTCCAGCGAGCGGTAATAGGCGAGGCGGGCCTCGGAGAAGGAGGCGATCAGCCGCTCCGCCTCCAACGCCCGCGCGGCGGCCAGGGTGATGGGACCGACCGAACCATCCGCCATCACACCCACCGCCTTCTGCAGCAGCTTCACCGCGCGCGAGGGACCGGCATTCACGCCGAAATCGAAGACGCCGAGATCGACCCCCGGCGGCAGCTCGGCGCAGCGCATCGGTGTCCAGTAGCGGGCGCGGTAGATCTCTCGCGCCTCGGCACGGGACAGGTCGCGGACCTCGTCCACCGTCACCGCCCGGTCGCGGAAGGCGCTCAGCACGTCCCGGGTGATGCCCATGTTGGTGGCGCCGCCGGGGTCCCGCGGATCGTTCACGAAGCCGCCTTCCTGTTGCAGCACGACGGCGAGGCAGCGGTCGAAGCGTTCCTCCGGCGAATCGGGGGCGGAGGCGGTCCGGGGCAGGCTGGCCACGTTGGATGGCGTCGCGGCCATGTCGCGCAGGGTGGAGAGGGCAGACTGCACCTGCTCCCCGGCCTGCACCGTCTGCGCCCGTTGCAGCACCCCGGCGAGACGGTCTTTCTCATGCGCGGACTGTGAGGAGCCGATCCAGAAATTCACCACCGAGGCGAAGGCGGCCCCCAGCGTGCCCACGGTGATGTTCACCAGCGCCGCGGTTTCCGGCGGAAAGGTGTGGTTGAAGGAGACCAGCAGCACCATCACCACCAGGAAGGCCAGGATCACCAGGCTGGAGATCAGGGCCGGCCCCCAGGGGAGGGGCTGCAGGGGTGGCAGTTCCAGGTGGGCGGAGGCGGGCTTCGCGCCATCGCCCGGGGCGCCGCCGCCGCTTTCCGGGAGGTGCGCCAGCAGGATCTCCGCCAGGCGCATCCGCAGGCCGGCAGCGAGGGCGGGATCGGCCGCCACGGCGGCATGGGCGGCCTGGGCCCCGGCGGCGCCGGTGGCCTGGGTGACGGCCTCGGAAACCCGGGAACCGAGCAGGCCGGAGGAATCGGTGGCGAGCCACCGGGCGATATCCGGCAGCAGCGCCACCGCGAGGGGCAGGTGGGGCAGGGGCATGGGGCGGGGGCCTCGCGCGACGCACCGGCCGCGTGGGACCAGGCCCGGAGGCATGGCGACGCGGCATTCCCGACCGCGTCCGGGATGGGGCGGCCGGGAATTCCGGTGCAGGGATGGGCTGGGGTGGGCCATCGGGCGCGGTTCGCCCGCTGGCCTTGACTTTCTAGGATAAAAATCCTATCAAGTCAAGGAAATCGCCCATTGATGAATCCGCGCCGCTTCAGCCGCCGCGCGGATGCGCCTTGCGCCAGGTCTCCAGCAGGCCCGCCGCATCCACCGCGGCATAGCGCTGGGTGGTGGACAGGCTGGCATGGCCCAGCAGCTCCTGGATCACGCGCAGGTCGGCACCGCCGCCCAGCAGATGGGTGGCGAAGGAATGGCGCAAGGCGTGCGGGGTGGCGTGTTCCGGCAGGCCGGCGAGGCGCCGGTGGTTCTGGATCAGCTTGCGGGCCAGGGCATCGTGCAGGCGCCCGCCCCGGGCCCCGATGAAGAGCGGGTCCTCCGGCCGGGCGCCGGGGCGATGGCGGAGGGACTCTGCGATGGCCGCAGCCACGGCGGGGAGGACAGGGACGAGCCGCTCCTTGTCGCCCTTGCCGCGGATGCGGAGCGTGCCGCCCGGCTGCGGCGCGTCGCGGACATCGAGGGACAGCGCCTCGGAGATGCGGAGCCCGGCGCCGTAGAGCAGCGTGAAGAGGGCGTTGTCGCGGGCGGATAGGGCGGGGTCGTCCTGGCCCTGGCCGATTTCCGCCGCCACGCCGCGCGCCTGGGCGGCGGTGAGGGCCTTGGGGATGGGGGGCTTGAGCCGTGGGCCGCGCAGCCCGGCCAGCATGTCCAGCGGCAAGCCGTGGCGGCGGGCCAGCCAGCGCAGAAAGGCCCGCACGGCGGCGAGCTGGCGGGCACGGGTGGCATTGCCGGCGCCGTCCTCCTGCCGCCGGGCGAGGAAGGCGCGGAGATCGGCGGGGCGGAGCGCGGCCAGGGCGGCGAGGTCGGGCTCGCGGCCTAGGTGATGGGTCAGGAAGCCCAGGAAATCCGCCAGGTCGCGGCCATAGGCGGTGATCGTGTGGCGACTGGAAAGGCGCTCCCCGGCGAGCCAGTCGAGAAAGGCGGCGCGGGCGGCGATGGCGCCAAGGGCGGCGGATTCCGGTGGCATGGCGGGGGCGGGGCGGGCGACGGGGGCGGCGGGGCGCCTCATGGCGCGGCGGCCTCCCTTCCCCCGGAGGCGAGGGCCGTGGCGGCGGCGCGGGCGAGGAAGTCCAGGGCGCGGCCGGAGCCCTGGGCGGGCAGCAGCGCGGGCTCGCGCGTGCCGAGAGCCAGCAGGCCGGTGCCGGGCAGGCGCAGCAGGGCGTCACGGGCGACGAGGGGCGCCGTTTCCCCGTGCAGGGCGGCACCGTCGGGCAGGCCGGCGGCGCCACGGTCGCGCAGCAGCAGGTGGCGGCCCGGTGGCAGGAGGCGGCCGAGCCCGCCCGGGCGGAGCGGGCGGATGTGGCGGCGGGGCAGGCCCTCGGCGGCCAGGGCCACGGAATCGAGGCCCAGCAGGGTCGGCCATTCCAGGGCGATGGTCTCGGCCGGATCGTGCGAGCCGATCAGCGCCAGCACGGCGCCCTGGACGCGGGTGGCGAGGCTGTCGCCGGAGCGGGCGGCGCGGGCGGTGTCGCGCAGGGCATGGCGCTCGGCGGCCAGCATCGCCGCCATGTGGTCGGCCAGCCTTTCCCCATGCACGCGGCGGGGCGGTTCCAGGCGGCGGTAGAGGGCGGGACGCTCGGCCAGGAAATGCGGCCGGGCGGCGAGCCAGGCGGCGATGCGTTCGGCCTCGTCCTCCTCCTCGGTTTGGGGAAGCAGGGTCATCCGGGCCCGATCCTGCCTCCCCGGCGGGCAGAAGGCCAGCGCTGCGATGCGGAAGCCGGGCGCGCGGACGGCGCCGGGCAGGAGGCGCCGGGCAGGAGGCGCCGGACCGGGGCGCGATGGGCGCGCCTTTCCCGGGATGGTAGGAGGAGGGGGTGGCGCCTGCGGACCGCGCCTTCCCAATGCTTCCCCTTTGGCGGACGAGATGACCAAGGACCAGGATTTCGAGATCTTCCTGGCGGCCCCGCCGGGGCTGGAGGCGGTGCTCCACGACGAGGTGCGTGGCAAGGGGTTCAGGCAGGCCAAAGCGGTGCCGGGGGGCGTGACGATCCGGGGCGGCTGGCCGGAGGTGTGGCGCGCCAACCTGTGGGTCCGCGGCGCGGGGCGGGTGCTGGCGCGGCTGGACACGTTCCGCGTGACGCATCTCGCCCAGCTCGACGCGCGGGCGCGGCGGGTGGAATGGGGGCCGGTGCTGCGGCCGGACGTGCCCTTCCGGGTCGAGGCCTCCTGCGCCGGGTCGCGCATCTATCACAGCGGCGCGGCGGCGGAACGGATCGCGCGGGCCATCCACGAGACGGTGGGGGCGCCGGCCTCCGACGAGGCAGAACTCGTGGTGCGGGTGCGGATCGAGCGGGATGTCTGCACGATCAGCCTCGATACATCCGGCGAGCCGCTGCACCGGCGCGGCTTCAAGCCTGAGGTGAATGCGGCGCCGATGCGGGAAACGCTGGCCTCGCTGTTCCTGCGGCAATGCGGCTTCACCGGCGGCGAGAGCGTGGTGGACCCGATGTGCGGCTCTGGCACCTTCGTGATCGAGGCGGCGGAGATCGCGGCACGGCTGAACCCCGGGCGGGGGCGCTCCTTCGCCTTCGAGAAGCTGGCGAGCTTCGACGCGGAGGCCTGGGCGGCGATGCGGGCGGTGAGGAGCGCGCGGGAGCTGGCGGCCCTTTGCTTCGGCAGCGACCGGGATGCCGGGGCGGTGGCGATGAGCCGCGCCAATGCGGAGCGCGCCGGGGTGGCGGCGTTCACGCGTTTCCACCAGGGGCCGATCGGCGCGCTGGAGGTGCCGGAAGGGGCCGTGCCGGGGCTGGTGATGGTGAACCCGCCCTATGGCGGGCGGCTCGGCGAGCGGGGGGCGCTGCTGCCGCTGTACCAGACGCTCGGGCAGGTGCTGCGGCAGCGCTTCGCCGGCTGGCGCGTGGGGATGGTGACCAGCGAGGCGCGGCTGGCCCATGCCACGGGGCTGCCTTTCCTGCCGGCGGAGGCGCCGGTGCCGCATGGGGGGCTGCGGGTGACGCTGTACCGGACCGGCGTGCTCGGCTGAGGCCGCCGGGGCGCCCTGCGGCCCCGCATGGCCGAGACGTTCCGGGCTGACGCGCTGCGGCGGGGGCCAGCCATGGGGCGGCGGGGCCCTACCACATGGTCTGGCGGGCGCGCTCGGCCCAACCGTTGTCATAGGCCTCGCCGCCGACCCGGCCCTGGCTCATCTCCGCCAGGATCTGGCCGGGGGTGGGCAGGGTCCTGGGATCGACCTGGCTGTCCTGGCGCCAGAGGCCGGCGCGGATGATCGCGCGGGCGCACTGGAAATAGACTTCCGTCACCCGGATCACCATCACGGTCCGCGGCGCCTTGCCCTCCACGGCGAAGGATTCGAGCAAAGCGGGATCGGCGTCGATGGTGGCGCGGCCGTTCACGCGCATGGCGTTGCCGATGCCGGGGATCAGGAACATCAGCCCGACGCGCGGGTCGCGGACCACGTTGCGCAGGCTGTCGATGCGGTTGTTGCCGCGGCGGTCGGGCAGCAGGAGCGTGCCGGGATCGGCGATGCGGACGAAGCCCGTCCTGTCGCCGCGCGGGGAACAGTCCAGCCCCTCCGGCCCGCAGGTGGCCAGGGCCAGGAAGGGCGCGGCCTCGATGAAACGGCGGTATTGCGGGGTGATGTGGTCGGCGACCTTGGCGGTCGAGGCCTCTCCGACGGCGCCGAACTCGCCGTAGATGCGTTCCAGTTCCTCGATCGTGGCGATGGCGGCCATGGCGGTGCGCTCCGTCTCCCGTGACAGGGCGTTGCTAGACGAGGTGCCGGGGGCGGCATATCGAATACTTGTCGCCGATCTGTGCGGAAAGCTCACGGAGGTCCGGTCCTGCGCCAGTTGCCGCCCCTGTCCACGCTGCGGGCTTTCGAGGCCACGGCCCGGCTGGGCTCCGTCACGCGGGCCGCGGCGGAGCTGGGGCGCACGCATGGGGCGGTGAGCCGGCAGATCCGCAGCTTGCAGGAGGCGGCGGGCTGCGCGCTGTTCGACAAGGCGGGGACGGGGCTGCGCCTGAACGCGCGCGGCGAGGCGCTGCTGCGCGTGGTGGCGGAGGCGCTGGACGGGCTGGAGGGCGGCTGGGCGCGGCTGCTGGAGGAGGCGCGGGGGCCGGCGGTGCATGTGGCGTGCAGCGCGACCTTCGCCATGCGCTGGTTGGTGCCGAGGCTGGGCGAGTTCCACCAGCGGCATCCGGGGGTGCGGCTGCGGCTTTCCATGACCACGGCGCGGGAGGTGCGGTTCGAGGGGGCAGCGCTGGTGATCGCCTGGGACCGGGGCTCCTATCCGCCCGCCGACCAGGCGCGGGCGATCCTGCTCGGCCCGGTGGCGGTGGGGCCGGTCTGCGCGCCCGGCTATCCGGTCCGGGTGGAGGCGGGGCGGCTGCGGATGGCGGTGCGGATCGCGCATGAGCATACGGGCCGGGCCTGGGACGGGTGGGCGGCGGAATCCGGGCGCGCCGCCGCCTGGGAGGAGGAGTTGCGGTTTCCTCACACACATCTGTGCATCGGGGCGGCGCTGGCCGGGCTGGGCGTGGCTGTGGCCGAGCAGCGGCTGGTGGCTGAGGATGTGGCGGCCGGGCGGCTGGTGGCGCCCTGCGGCTTCACGACCCTGCCGGAGCGATGGGGGGCGGTTCCGTTCTCCGACAGCGTGGAGACGGGGGCGGGGCGGGAATTCGTGACGTGGCTGCGGGGGGCGCTGGGCTGAGGGCGCGGGAGGCGCGCTCATGGCCAGGACCAGCGCAGGACGGGGGCGATGCGGCGGCGGCCGGCGGCGGTGCGGTACAGGGCCATGAGGGTACGGAGCATGGCGCGGTAGGCGGTGATAGTGCCGCGCCGGGTGGGCATGGGCGGAGTTTCGCGCGGCGCAGGGTTTCGGACAAATCAGGATCGGGGAGGAGCCAAGGCGGGCCGGGCAGGGCGGAGCGCAGGTTCAGCCGGCGGGCCAGGAGGATGAGGCCCATGCCCAGGATGCGGTAGGCGCGGCGGGCGGCGCGGCAGATGCGGTGGCGGAGGGATTGCAGCGGGTGCTGCGCGGGGAGGGTGGCCAGGACGGTCAGAAGACGGCCCCAGACCCCCGCATGGGTGAGGCGACGGAAGAAGCGGGCGATGGTGTCGGTGCGGCCGTGCTGCGCCGGGAGGGCGGACCAGGGGAGCGGGGTGAGGGCGTGGGCGAAGATGGCGTCCATGCGGGCGCGGGGACCCTCCGCGACCGGGCGGCCGCGGTGGCGGGGGTCGTGCGGGAGGTAGGGGGAGAGGGCGGACCACTCCGCGTCGGTCAGGGGGTGGAAGGGGAGGGTGGGGGTGGCGCGCATGGGCGAGGGTGTAGCACGGGCGGGGGGTATTAGGCAAATTTTCCTATATTGTCGCTTTTCTAGCTGAAAGTGTCCATGCATGTCGGGCATGATTTATGTTAAATTATCAAATGAAACGAGGAATATGTAAGATGTCTCCGGAAACAACTCATGAAAACATTAGTAGGTTTTCATTTCCTGATATGGATGAAGCAAAGAGAACCTTTGGGGATAATGCTGCTATCTATGGCACGATCATAAATCAGATATTGCCAAATCTTTTTCTTGGAGGGTTTCACTTCGAAGAAAATCATATATATGAGAGGCTAGCTTCGGATGAATTGAGTGGTATCATATATGCAGGACACAAGTATTGGCAGGAAATCTTGTATCGTGCCCATATGAGTTCAGTTGCGGCAATTTTTCGCACAACGAGGTGGGTCGATGTTGCTGTTAGAGAACAGAATGCTGGGAATTTATTTGGTTGGGCATCCGCATGCCGTAGCCTGATAGAATCGTCCGGAGATATTAATTTCAGCTTAAATGCAGTGCCATTGTCGCTGGCTGAGTTGAGTGAAGTAATCAATTTGCACATGAATGGTGAAGTTTCTGGCAGTCTTTCAGTGGCCGCAGAACTAGAAGACGATCTCATACATTTCATGTATGGCAGAAAAATTCCGAAAAATGCTGACTTTCCTCAAAGTCATCAGAGGCGATCATCTGCCGAATACGTCGAACGCGTCGAAAAAATGAAAATTGATGGAGTAAAGGAACTTTATGCTGATTTGTGTGAAATTGTTCACCCAGCTGCATCTTCGGTGGAGATTTTTTTTAGATCTCGCGGTTCCGTTTGGAGAACCGACCCCAAAGGTGAATTAAATGTACTCAATAAGCGTATTGCTGCCAGTCAAAAGACTATGGGCGATGTCCTAATGGCTTCTTACAATCCACCTTTATTAACGCTCAAAGTGATAAGGCACTTTAGACTTTTGTCTGGCTATGACTTTATGGATAAGTACGAATTTCATGGATTGCCGATTTGGCAAAAAATACTAAGTACGAGTCAAAAATGAAGCCCTAGAAAACTTATTTTAGTGCGCCAGGGAGAGGTTTGGTTTTGTACCCAGTGCTAGAATATTAATGGTGAGTTTACCGGAATAGCTTGAGATTATGAATGCCTCACTCTACCCTACGGGAAGGTCCAGGAAACTCAGTTTCCTGGCGGATAGGGGGTCTGGGGGCAAAGGCAGCGCCTTTCCCCCAGGGGCCGCCAAGATTCGCGGCGCCTAACCACCCCCATCCTCGAACGCCTCCAGCATCCGCTCCGGCGTCACCGGCGCATCCAGCCGCCCCACCCCCGCCGCACCGGCCAGCGCGTTCCACACCGCCGTCGCCAGCATCAGCGGCGGCTCCCCCACGGCCTTGGAGCGGAAGATGGTGTCTGCCCGGGCGGGGGCATCCGCCAGCAGCCGCACCTCGAAGACCTCCGGCACGTCGCGGGAGCCGGGAATCTTGTAGGTGGAGGGGCCGAGGGTGCGGAGGCGGCCCTGCGTGTCCCACCAGAGTTCCTCGCAGGTGAGCCAGCCCAGGCCCTGGACGAAGGCGCCCTCGATCTGGCCGAGGTCCACGGCGGGGTTGAGGGAGCGGCCGCAATCCTGGACGAGCCAGGCGCCGGTGCAGCGATGCTCGCCGGTCAGCGTGTCCACCTCCACCTCCGCGACCGAGGCGCCATAGGAGAAGTAGAAGAAGGGCTCGCCGCGCATGGCGACGGGGTCCCAGCTCAGGCCGGGGGTCTTGTAGTGGCCGGCGGCGGAAAGGGAGACGCGTTTCGCGTGGCAGAGGCGGGCGAGCTCGCCGAAGCCGAGGCGGTGGTTGCCGGCGCGGGCCTCGTCATCGGCCAGGGTGATGTCGGCGGGGTCCACGGACCAGTGCTCGGCGGCGGCGGCGATCATGCGGGCGCGGATGGCGGTGGCGGCGATCTGCGCGGCCCAGCCGTTGAGGTCGGTGCCGGTGCTGGCGGCGGTGGGGGAGGTGTTGGGGACCTCCGCCGTGCTGGTGGCGGTGATGCGGACGCGGGAAAGGGGGACGCCGAAGGTTTCGGCGACGATCTGGGCGACCTTGATGAAGAGGCCCTGGCCCATCTCGGTGCCGCCGTGGTTCAGGCGGATGGAGCCGTCGGCATAGACATGCACGAGGGCGCCGGCCTGGTTCATGCTCTGGACGCCGAAGGAGATGCCGAAGGCGAGGACGAAGGAGCCGAGGCCGCGGCGCTTGTAGGGGTGGGCGGCGTTGAAGGCGTCGACGGCGGCGCGGCGGGCGTCCCAGCCGGACAGGGCCTGGGTTTCGGCCCAGACGCGGCGGATGAGGTCGCCTTCCAGGGTCTGGCCATAGGGGGTTTTGTCGTTGTTCTCGCCGCCGGCGAAGTTGCGGGCGCGGACGGCCTCGGGGGTAGAGCCCAGGGCGCGGGCGAGGTGGCGCACGACATCCTCCGTCAGCAGCACGCCCTGGGGGCCGCCGAAGCCGCGGAAGGCGGTGTTGCTGACGGTGTTGGTGCGGACGACGCGGCCGTCGATGCGGATATGCGGCACGTCGAGGGCGTTGAGGGCGTGGGTGACGGCGCGGAAGACGACGCCGGTGGAGAGGTCGAGGGTGTGGCCGCCATCGGCGACCATGAGGGCGTCGAGGGCGAGCAGGCGGCCCGTGTCGTCGAAGCCGGCCTTCCAGCGATAGAGGAAGGGGTGGCGCTTGCCGGTGGCGGCCATGTCGGCCTTGCGGGAAAGGCGGAGCTTGACCGGGCGGCCGGTGCGGTGGGCGGCGAGGGCGGCGGCGGCGCCGACCCAGGAGGCGTTGCTTTCCTTGCCGCCGAAGCCGCCGCCCATGCGGCGGGTCTGGACGGTGATGCGGTTGTAGTCGCAGCCGAGGATGCGGGCGGCGATGTGCTGCACCTCGGTCGGGTGCTGGGTGGAGGAATGGAGGGTGAGGTCGCCGTCCTCGCCGGGGATGGCGAGGCAGATCTGGCCTTCGAGGTAGAAGTGTTCCTGCCCGCCGCAGCGGAACTCGCCGGAGAGGGTGCGGGGGGCGGTGGCGAGGGCCTGGTCCACGTCGCCCGTGGTCATGACCATGGGGGGGAGGAGGAGGTCGCCCGCCTCCAGCGCGTCCTCGATGGAGAGGACGGGGGGCAGTTTCTCCACCTCCGCCGTGACCGTCTTGGCGGCGGCGATGGCGGCGTCGCGGGTGGTGGCGACGACCATGCCGAGGGGCTGGCCCCAGTGGAGGATCTCGCTTTCCGCGAAGAGGTGTTCGCCCGGCTTGTGGGCGGGGGAGATGTCGTTGCTGCCGGGGATGTCGGCGGGCGTCAGGACCGCGACGACGCCGGGATGCGCGCGGGCCTCGTCCGTGCGGAGGGCGAGGAGGCGCGCATGGGCGGTGTCGGCGAGGATCAGCGCGGCGTGCAGGGTGCCGGGGATGTCCGGGATGTCGTCGGCGAAGCGGGCCTGGCCGGTGCAGTGGGCGAGGGCGCTGTCATGGGGGAGGGGGGCGCCGGCGGTGCGGGTCAGGTTGGGCGGGTTCGTGTCCATCACGCGGCCTCCTGGCCGGACCAGCGGTGCCAGAGGCGCCTGAGCAGGTTGCCGGCGGCGCGCTTGCGATAGGCGGCGCTGGCGCGCAGGTCGTCGAGCGGGGCGATTTCCGCCATCAGGGCCTCGGCGGCGGCGGCGAAGCTGGCTTCGGTGAAGGGGGCGCCGGCGAGGGCGGCCTCGGCGCCGGTGGCGCGGGCCGCCTTGGGGCCGAGGCCGCCATGGGCGATGCGGGCGGTGGCGATGCGGTTGCCGTCGCGGGTGAGCAGGACGCTGAGGCCGACGGCGGTGATGTCCTGGTCGTGGCGGCGGGACAGTTTCTCGCAGGCCATCAGGGCGCCCTCGGGCGGGCGGGGGAGGAAGACGTCGCGGATGACCTCGCCCGTAGGCTTCAGGGCATTGCGGCGGTAGCCGGTGAGGAAGTCCTCCACCGGCATCTCGCGCTCGCCCTCGGGGCTGGACAGGCGGACCGTGGCGCTGAGGGCGAGCAGCGGGGGCAGGGCGTCGCCGATCGGCGAGGCGGTGCCGAGATTGCCGCCCAGCGTGCCCATGCCGCGGATCTGGCGGGAACCGAGGCGGCGCAGCAGGCCGGCGAGGGGAGCGAAGCCGGGCTCCGTGGCGCAGAGGGCGAGGAGGCGGCGGTAGGGGAGGCTGGCGCCGATGCGCAGGCCCCCGGGCGAGACCTCGGCGATGGCGAGTTCGGGGACGTCGAGGGTGCAGATGACCGCCTCCGGCACCTCGCGGTGCTCGGAGATGCGCAGGCC
Organism: Roseomonas mucosa ATCC BAA-692; assembly: GCF_000622225.1. Lineage (GTDB taxonomy): Bacteria > Pseudomonadota > Alphaproteobacteria > Acetobacterales > Acetobacteraceae > Roseomonas > Roseomonas mucosa. Next base: position 78,677 of record NZ_JHWD01000001.1, read on the forward strand.
GAGATCGGTGCCGCCGGCGAGCAGCCAGGCGCCGGGCTGGGCGGCGCGGAGGGCGACCAGCTCCGCGAGGCTGGCGGGGCGGTGGAAGCTCTGGCTCCCGCTTTGCAGGAGCGGCGCGGCGGGCAGCGGGGCCGGCGGCGGGGGTGCCGCGGGTTCGGCGGGGAGACGGGCGAAGGCTTCCAGGATCGGGCGGTAGCCGGTGCAGCGGCAGAGATTGCCGGCCAGCGCCTCGTGCGGGTCGCCGCCCTCGGTCTGGTGCGCCCAGGCGGACATGACGATGCCGGGGGTGCAGAAGCCGCATTGCGTGCCATTGCAGGCGGCCATGGTGGACTGCACGGGATGGGCACCGCCGTCGGGGGCGCGCAGCCCCTCCACGGTGCGCAGGCGGCGGCCATGGATCTGGCCCAGGGTGAGGAGGCAGGCATTGACCGCGCTGCGGGCACCGTCGGCTTCCTCGATCACCACGGTGCAGGCGCCGCAATCGCCTTCGGCGCAGCCTTCCTTGGTGCCGGTCAGCGCGGCGGGGCCGCGCAGCCAGTCGAGCAGGGTGGTGGTGGGCGAGAGCTCCGGCGGCAGGTGCCGCGGCTCGTCGTTCAGGTGGAAGGCGATATGGGCCGGCATGGGAGTGAGCCTAGCAAGGCGGATGCCGGGATCGCCATGGCGGGAATCGCGGGGCGCGGCCGGGGCCGGCGGAGGCGGGCGGGTGGCGGTCCGTGTCATGGAACGGACACTCGCCGCGCGGCGGTGCCGGGCTTAGTGCGGGCGGCATGACATCCCTGGATTCCCCGAGCCGCGCCGCCATGCGCCGCCGGCCCGCATGATCCCGCCGCTTCAGGAAGGGGGCGACCGCAGTCATGGCCGTGTCTGGGTGCTGGACATGCCCGGCTGGCGCTGGACCCACTACGACCTGGTGACGTCCGCGGCCTTTCCGGCGATCCAGGCGGAGGGATGGGGGGAGGATGTCCTCGCCCTGATGCGCGACAAGGACGAGACGCCGCGCCTGCAGTCGCAGGACGGGCTGGTGATGGGCATCCTGCCGGATTTTCCGCACCAGGCCGGGCTGGAATCGCGGGAGGCGGCATACTGGCGCTTCGCCATGCGGGAGGACCGGATCGTCACCGGGCGGCGGAGCTCGGTGGACGGGCTGTACCATGCCTGGCAGGCGGCCCGCGAAGGACATGCGCCAGAGAGCCCGGCGGCGCTGGTGGACCTGATGCTGGCGCATTTCGGGACCGGGGTGGCGCAGCGCGCCGCGGCGCTGGATGACGAGGCGCGGCGGATCGAGGACGACCTCCTGTCCGACGAGCCGAAGCGGGGGCCGGACGAGAGCGGGCGCCGGCTGGGGGTGGTGCGGCGCGACGCGACCCGGCTGACGCGCGTCGTCGCGCCGGTGGTGCGCCTGTTGCGGGAGGAGGAGGAGGAGCTTCCCGACTGGGCGGTGGAGCAGAGCCACGAGACGGCGCGGCGGCGCATCCTCTCGGCGCTGGACGACCTGCGGGCGCTGCAGGAACACGGGCGGGCCTTGCAGGACGAGCTTTCCGCAAGGCAGGCGGCGGAGACCAACCGCAACGTCAACACCCTGTCGGTGATCACGGCCGTGCTGCTGCCGCCGAGCCTGGTGGCGGGATTCTTCGGGATGAACACCGGCGGCATGGCCTGGGCCGAGCCGGAACACGGCACGCTCTGGGCCGCGGGGCTGATGCTCGGCTCGGTGGCGGTGACGCTGCTGCTGCTCAGGCTGCGGCGGATCATCTGAGGGAGAGCGGAGGCCGTGGCTTCGCGGGCTGCGGCGCGGTGCTGCCCGGCTGAGCGGCGTGTCCGCGCCGTTGTCCCGGTTCCGGTCATCCTCCGGATCCCGGGATGCTGGCGGCGGGTGCCGGGCCATCGGGGCCGGTGCCCCGGGTTGTCCCATGGGACAGGGGGCCGGGGGAAGGGCAGGGCCTTGCCCCCGGAGTGCCCGGAGATACGGCTCAGAGGATGCTCTGGCCGGTCTTCTTCCAGTCGGCCATGAAGCCTTCCAGGCCCTTGTCGGTCAGCGGGTGCTTGACCAGGGCGCGGATGACGTTGGGCGGCAGGGTGGCGACATGGGCGCCGAGCTTGGCGCACTGGAGCAGGTGGACCGGGTGGCGGACGGAGGCGGCCAGGACCTCGGTCTTGAGGTGCGGGTAGGCCTTGTAGATCTGCATGATGTCGGCGATCAGCTGCATCCCGTCCTGGCCGGTGTCGTCGAGGCGGCCGATGAAGGGGCTGACGAAGGTGGCGCCCGCCTTCGCCGCGAGCAGGGCCTGCACGGCGGAGAAGCACAGGGTCACGTTGACCATGGTGCCGTCGTTCACCATATGTTTGCAGGCCCGCAGCCCGGCTTCCGTGAGCGGCAGCTTGACCACGACGTTGGACGCGATCTTCCGGAGGTGCTCGCCCTCCCGCATCATGCCGTCATAGTCCAGCGCCGTGACCTCGGCGGAAACAGGGCCCGGGGTGATGTCGCAGATTTCCGCGATGATGTCCCGCATCGGCCGGTTGGCCTTGGCGATCAGGGAAGGGTTGGTGGTGACGCCGTCGAGCAGGCCGGTTTCGGCCAGGGAGCGGATTTCGGAGACATCCGCGGTGTCGACGAAGAATTTCATGGGTCACGATCCCGTTCTGGTTGCGCAGGCATAGCCCATGGTGGCCCCCCGCAGAAAGCCTGGAGCTGTGAAACCGGTCGGCCCCGTGCGTCCGCGCGTGAAGGTGCTGCTGCCGCTGCCGCTGGACGGCGCCTATGACTATGGGGTGCCGGAAGGCATGGCCGTACCCCCGCCCGGCACTTTCGTGGAGGTGCCCTTCGGCGGGCGCGAGCTGCGCGGCGTGGTCTGGGACGGAGCGCCGGACCCGACGCTGTCCGAAGGCAAGCTGAAGAACCTGCTCGGCACGCTGATCGTGCCGCCGATGACCGGCAGCCTGCGGCGATTCGTGGACTGGGTGGCGGCCTATACGATGGCGCCGCCCGGCGCGGTGCTGCGCATGGCGATGAGCGTGCCCTCGGCGCTCGACCCACCGGGGCAGCAGGCGGGGTGGCGGCTTTCGGCCGCGGGCGAGGCGGCGCGGAACGGGGCGCCGGGCTACCGGCTGACCGAGGGGCGGCGGCGGATCCTGGACGTGCTGCTGCCGGGCGAGATCCGCTCGGGCGCGGAGATCGCGGACGAGGCCGGGACCTCGGCCTCGGTGCTGCGGGGGCTGGCGGATCACGGGCTGGTGGAGCCGGCGCTGATGCCGCGCCCCGTGGCCTTTCCCACGCCCGACCCGGCGCATCCCGGCCCGTCGCTGATGCCGGAGCAGGAGCAGGCGGCGGCGTCGCTGCGCGAGCTGGTGGATTCGCGGAAGTTCGGCGTGACGCTGCTGGCCGGGGTCACCGGCTCGGGCAAGACCGAGGTCTATCTGGACGCGGTGGCGGAGACGCTGCGGCAGGGGCGGCAGGCGCTGGTGCTGCTGCCGGAGATCGCCCTGTCCACCCAGTGGCTGGAGCGCTTCGAGGGCCGCTTCGGCTGCGAGCCGGCGATGTGGCATTCGGAACTGGGCGGGCGGCGGCGGCGCAACACCTGGCGCGCGGTGGCGGAAGGGGAGGCCAAGGTGCTGGTGGGGGCACGCTCGGCGCTGTTCCTGCCCTTTCCCGACCTGGGCCTGATCATCGTGGACGAGGAGCACGAGACCGCCTTCAAGCAGGAGGAGGGCGTGATCTACCACGCCCGCGACATGGCGGTGGTGCGGGCGCGCTTCGCCCAGGCGGGATGCGTGCTGGTCTCGGCCACGCCCTCGCTGGAAACGCTGACCAATGCGGAGACCGGGCGCTATACCGCCCTGAACCTGCCGCGGCGGCACGGAGCGGCGGGGCTGCCCGAGGTGACGGTGCTGGACCTGCGCAAGACGCCGCCGGAGCGGGGGCGCTTCATCGCGCCGCCGCTGGTGCAGGCGGTGAACGAGACCCTGGCGCGGGGCGAGCAGGCGATGCTCTTCCTGAATCGGCGCGGCTATGCCCCGTTGACGCTCTGCCGCACCTGCGGCCACCGGATGCGCTGCCCCAACTGCACCGCCTGGCTGGTGGAGCACCGGGCGCAGCGGCGGCTGCAATGCCACCATTGCGGCCACACGGAGCCGACGCCCCAGTTCTGTCCGGAATGCGGGGCGGAGGGCAGCCTGACCGCGATCGGGCCGGGGGTGGAGCGGGTGCAGGAGGAGGCGGCGCTGCTCTTTCCCGAGGCGCGGCGGCTGGTCATGGCCTCGGATACCATTCCCGGCCCGGCGGCAGCCGCCGAGGCGGCGCGGCAGATCGCCGAGCGCGAGGTGGACCTCGTGATCGGCACGCAGATCGTGGCCAAGGGCTGGCATTTCCCGCACCTGACGCTGGTGGGGGTGGTGGATGCGGATCTGGGGCTGGCCGGCGGAGACCTGCGGGCCGCGGAGCGGACGGTGCAGCTTCTCCATCAGGTCTCCGGGCGCGCGGGGCGCGCGGAAAGCCCGGGGCGGGTGATGCTGCAATCCTGGGTGCCGGACCATCCGGTGATGATGGCCCTCGTCTCGGGCGACCTGGACAGCTTCATGGCCGAGGAGGCCGCCGCCCGCCGCCCGGGCGGCTGGCCGCCCTTCGGCCGCTTGGCGGCGCTGATCGTGAGCTCGGAGGACGAGCGGGCGGCGGACCGGGTGGCGCGCGACCTGGGGCTTTCCGCCCCGGGCGGCGAGGGGGTGCAGGTGCTGGGCCCGGCCCCGGCCCCGCTCGCCCTGCTGCGCGGGCGGCACCGTCGGCGGCTGCTGCTGAAGGCCCGGCGCGACGTGGCGGTGCAGCCGCTGCTGTGGGACTGGCTGGGGCGGGTCGATGTGCCGGCCTCGGTGCGGATCCAGGTGGATGTGGACCCGGTGAGCTTTCTCTAGCGGCGGTTCTTCATGGCTGGCCCCGGGCAGAGGCTCCGCCTCCCCGGGCCTGCCAGATCCATCCATCATATTGATATGATAGAGGTTTGCGCCGCGGCTTTCCTGGCTTTGCGGCACAATGGCGGTTGAAGCGGCGCGCTGCGTTGCGATATGTGTCCCCTCACGCGGGCATCGGTGCCTGGGCTGCGGGGCGGTTCTGCCGGCCCCGGCCCGCCGGCTTGGTCTTCCTGAAGAAGAGGGTTGCCGGTTTTCCCGGTGGGGCCTTGGCGAGCCCTGCCCGTTCCGATGCGCGTCTTCACCGATCCGCCGGGCCGTGCCGGGTGGACCAGAGCATGGCCCCCGGCTCGGCGTGGGGGTCCCCACACCCCAGGAGGTTCCGGCGCGCGCCCGGCGCGCGCCCGACTTTCGCGAACCAGCGGAGCGATCCAATGGCCGATACGCGCGCCGCCCCCATGGTGGAGACACCGACCGTGGGGGCAGCTTCCTCAGGCAACGCCTTCCTGCTGGCCATCACCGCGGTGATGGCGGTGGCGGGCTTCCTCTATGGCTACGACACCGGGATCATCTCCGGCGCCCTGCTGCAGATCACGCAGGAGTTCGGGCTGGGCCACCGGATGCAGGAGGTGGTGACCGCCTCCATCCTGGTGGGGGCCGTGCTGGGTGCCCTCGGCACCGGCTGGCTGTCGGAACGGATCGGGCGGCGGCGCACCGTGATGGTGGTGGCCACGGTCTTCTGCCTGGGGGCGCTGGCCTCGTCGCTCGCCCGATCGCCGCTGGAGCTGTCGCTGTCGCGGGTGTTCCTGGGCCTCGCGGTGGGCGGTTCCTCGCAGGTGGTGCCCGTCTATATCGCGGAACTGGCGCCGGCGGCGCGGCGCGGGCGGCTGGTGATCACCTTCAACCTGGCCATCGGCATCGGCATCCTGCTGGCCAATGTCGTGGGCGTGGCGCTGCATGGGCTCTGGTCATGGCGGATGATGATCGCGGTGGCGATCCTGCCGGCGGCGCTGCTGTTGCTGGCCATGCTGCGCCTGCCGGAAAGCCCGCGCTGGCTGGTCGGGGCCGACCGGCCGCGGGAGGCACGGGAAGTCCTGTCCTCCGTGCGGGGTGACGAGCGGCAGGCGCGGGCCGAACTGCGCGAGATCCACCGGGTCGCCCGGCGCGAGCGTGACGCGGCGGAGCGGGGCTGGGGCGCCCTGGCGCAGCCCTGGCTGCGGCCGGCGCTGGTGGCGGCGCTGGGCGTGGCGGCCTTCACCCAGCTCTCGGGGCTGGAGATGATGATCTACTATACGCCGACCATCCTGGCCGGGGCGGGCTTCTCGCAGTCCGTGGCGCTATGGTCCAGCCTGAGCCTGGCGGTGATGTACGTAATCATGACCTTCATCGGCCGCTCCATCGTGGACCGGGTGGGCCGGCGCGGGCTGATGCTGGTGATGATCCCCGGCACCGTGGTGACGCTGCTGGTGCTCGGCGGGCTGTTCAAGGCGGGCATGGCAACGGATGAGCATGCCTGGCTGGTGGTGGGCTGCCTGCTGCTCTTCATGCTGTTCAATGCCGGCGGCATCCAGGTGGTGGGCTGGCTGCTGGGATCGGAGATGTTTCCGCTTTCCGTCCGGGGCAAGGCGAGCAGTGCCCATGCGGCCACGCTCTGGGGCTCCAACCTCCTGGTCACCGCCACGGCGCTGTCCCTGGTGCATTATGCCGGGGTGCACGGGATGATGTGGACCTATGCGGCGCTGAACCTGACCTCCTTCGTCTTCGTGCTGAAGCGGGTGCCGGAAACCCGGGGGCGGACGCTGGAGGAGATCGAGACCTCGCTGCGCGAGGGGGGCTTCCTGCCGGGGCGGCAGCGCGGCGAGGCGCCGGCCGGCCACGATGCCCTGGCCGCCCCCCCGGGGCTGACGGGCCCTGCGGCACCCTGGGGCCGGGCCGGATCGGGCATTCCCGAGGTGGCGCTGGGCGGCAGCGCCGCCTCGCTTGCACCAAAGGAATAGGAGGCCGGGAGGGGATGCCGGTTCCCCCGTGGCTTCCCGGCCGGGCGGGGGTCAGACCTCGATGGGAAAGGTGCCCCGCCAGTCCCGGATGGTCTCGTGCGGGGTGTCCTTGTTGCGCTCCTCGGGGGGAAGATCCTCGATCGGGTCCACCACCGGGCCGGTCACGCCGGTGTTGGAGGCCGGGTCGGAGGCCGGAAAGCTCTCCTCGATGGTCTCGTCCAGCTCGTTCTCCTGTTCCGGTGCCGGTTTCCGCCCAGCCGGGTCCTTCTCGGTTCCGCTCATGACGCATGCTCCTCGGGATAGGGGGCCATGCGAATCAATCGCCGCAGTGGGCGAGAAGTTACACGCGTGAAAGTTGCGCTGCCGGATTCGCGATTCCGCCTGCCGCGCCCCGCCGGGACGGGCCCGGAAGGCCGGACGGGCGGTTTTCCCTGGCCCGAAAGACGCCGCAGCGACATCAGGCTGTCGCAAAGCTGGGCCGGAACCCGCTGGAAGCGCCCTCGGCTAGTTGCCGCAATGGCTTGCCATATGTTAAGGCGCCCGCGCTGCGAGAGGGTTTCCCTCAGCGCGCGCCCGGCTCCTCGGCCGGGGCTCAACTCACGATACGGGAACTCACGTGGCCTCTGACGCGACCACCGTCTCGCCCGACGCGCCCCGCGCTACCGGACTCGCGCAACGCTACGCGCAGGCGCTCCTCGACCTCGCCCGGGAGCACCGCTCGGTGGACCAGGTCGCGGCGGATATGGAAACCCTCCAGGCGCTGTGGCGCGACGACGCGCCGTTCCGCGCCTTCGTCTCGGACCCCCGGCTGGATGCCGCGCAGCAGCAGAAGGGCGCCTTCGCGGTGCTGGAGCGCGCCGGCATCTCCGGGGATGTGCGCAACCTCGTCGGCGTGCTGGTGAACAACCGCCGCCTCGCCGCCCTGCCGGAAGTGGCCGCCTCCTTCGCCCTGCTGCTCGCCGAGAGCCGGGGCCAGCAGACGGCCGAGGTCACGACCGCCCATCCGCTGAACGACACCCAGCGGAACCAGATCGCAGCCCGCCTGACCGAGGCGGGCTATTCCAACGTCCGGCTGGTCGAGCGTCTCGACCCGTCCATCCTCGGGGGGATGATCCTCAAGATCGGCTCCCGCCTCTACGACACATCCATCAAGTCCAGGCTCCAGCGCCTGAGCTACGCCATGAAGGGGGCCGCCTGAACATGGACATCCGTCCCGCCGAGATCTCCGAGATCCTCAAGAAGCAGATCGCCGGCTTCGATTCCGAGGCGAACGTTTCCGAGGTCGGCACCGTGCTGACCATTGGCGACGGCATCGCCCGGGTCTATGGCCTGCAGAACATCATGGCCGGCGAGCTGGTGGACTTCCCCGGCGCCGGCGTGAAGGGCATGGCCCTGAACCTCGAATCCGACAATGTCGGCATCGTGGTGCTGGGCGATGACAGCGCCATCCGCGAGGGCGACACCGTTTCCCGCACCGGCACCATCGTGGACGTGCCGGTGGGCAAGGGCCTGCTGGGCCGCGTGGTGGACGGCCTGGGCAACCCGATCGACGGCAAGGGCCCGATCATGTTCACCGAGCGCCGCCTGGCCGAGGTGAAGGCGCCGGGCATCATCCCGCGCAAGTCGGTGCACGAGCCGATGCAGACGGGCATCAAGGCCATCGATGCCCTGATCCCGATCGGCCGCGGCCAGCGCGAGCTGGTGATCGGCGACCGCCAGACCGGCAAGTCCGCCGTGCTGATCGACACCATCCTGAACCAGAAGCCGGTCAACCAGAGCACCGACGAGAGCAAGAAGCTCTACTGCATCTACGTCGCGATCGGACAGAAGCGCTCCACCGTGGCGCAGCTGGTCCGCACGCTGGAGGAGCAGGGCGCGATGGAGTATTCCATCGTGGTCGCCGCCACCGCCTCCGACCCGGCGCCGCTGCAGTTCCTGGCGCCCTACTCCGCCTGTGCCATGGGCGAGTATTTCCGCGACAACGGCATGCACGCGCTGATCATCTACGATGATCTGTCCAAGCAGGCCGTGGCCTATCGCCAGATGTCGCTGCTGCTGCGCCGCCCGCCGGGGCGCGAGGCCTATCCGGGCGACGTGTTCTACCTGCACTCGCGCCTGCTGGAGCGCGCGGCGAAGATGAACGACGACTTCGGCGCCGGCTCCCTGACCGCGCTGCCGGTCATCGAGACGCAGGCGGGCGACGTGTCGGCCTATATCCCGACCAACGTGATCTCGATCACCGACGGCCAGATCTTCCTGGAGACCGAGCTGTTCTACAAGGGCATCCGCCCGGCCGTGAACGTCGGCCTGTCGGTGTCGCGCGTGGGCTCGGCGGCGCAGATCAAGGCGATGAAGCAGGTGGCGGGCAAGATCAAGCTCGACCTCGCCCAGTATCGCGAGATGGCGGCCTTCTCGCAGTTCGCCTCGGACCTCGACGCCTCCACCCAGGCCCTGCTGGCCCGTGGCGCGCGCCTGACCGAGCTGCTGAAGCAGCCGCAGTTCTCGCCGATGCCGGTGGAGGAGCAGGTGGTGTCGATCTTCGCCGGCACGCGCGGCTACCTGGACCGGATCGAGGTGAACAAGGTCACCACCTTCGAGGCGCGGATGCTGTCCGAGCTGAGGGCGGCGCAGCCCGGCATCCTGGAGGCCATCCGCACGGAGGGCGCGATCTCCAAGGAGACCGAGAACAAGCTGACCGCCTTCCTCGACGGCTTCGCCAAGTCCTTCTCCTGACGCGCGTTTAAGAGGAGGAAGCAAGGCCGATGGCGAATCTCAAGGCCCTGCGGGCGCGCATCGCGTCGGTGAAGTCGACCCGTAAGATCACGCAGGCCATGAAGATGGTCGCCGCGGCCAAGCTGCGCCGCGCGCAGCAGCAGGCCGAGGCGGCGCGCCCCTATGCCGAGCGGATGGAGCGCATGCTGGCCTCCCTCGGCGGCGCGGTGGCGGGCAGCCCCGATGCGCCGAGGATGCTGGTGGGCAGCGGGCGCGACCAGGTGCACCTGCTGATCGTGGTGACGGGCGAGCGCGGCCTGGCCGGTGCCTTCAACACCAATGCGGGGCGCTTCGCGCGCAACCGCATCCGGGAGCTGGAGGCCAAGGGCAAGACCGTGAAGGTGATCACGGTCGGCCGCAAGGGCGCCACCTATCTGCGCCGCGACTTCGGCAGCCGCTTCGTCGAGGAGGTCTCCTACGCCCAGGTCAAGCGCCTGAGCTTCGAGCAGGCCGACGCGGTGGCGGCGAAGGTGACGGCGATGCTGGAGGCGGGCGAGTTCGACGTATGCTCGCTGATCTACAACCGCTTCCATTCGGTGATCTCGCAGATCCCGGCCGAGCAGCAGCTGATCCCGGCCAAGGTCCCGGCGCCTTCGGGCGACGAGGCCGCGCCGGCGGCCAGCAGCGACGGCGCGCTCTACGAGTTCGAGCCGGGCGAGGAGGCGCTGCTGGAGCAGCTCCTGCCCAAGAACCTGTCCATCCAGGTCTACCGCGCGCTGCTGGAATCCGCCGCCGGCTTCTATGGCGCGCAGATGAACGCGATGGACAACGCCACCCGCAACGCGGGCGACATGATCAACAAGCTGACGCTGAGCTACAACCGCACGCGTCAGGCCAACATCACCACGGAGCTGATCGAGATCATCTCCGGCGCCTCGGCCGTCTGATGCGGTCGCGAAGCGTGAATCGCATCAGCTGAAAAGCCTTGGGGAAAGCAGGACATGAAGAACAACGTCGGTAAGGTCACCCAGGTGCTGGGCGCCGTGGTGGACGTGCAGTTCCCCTCGGAGCTGCCCTATATCCTGAACGCGCTGACCACCAAGGTCGGCGACCGCACCCTGGTGCTGGAAGTCGCCCAGGAGCTGGGCGAGCGCACGGTGCGCTGCATCGCCATGGACACCACGGACGGCCTCGTCCGCGGCACCGAGGTGGTGGACACGGGCAAGGGCATCGTGGTGCCGGTCGGCGAGGGTACGCTGGGCCGCATCCTGAACGTGATCGGCGAGCCGATCGACGAGCGGGGCCCGGTGCCGCACCAGAAGTCCTATCCGATCCACCGCGAGGCCCCGGCCTTCGCCGACCAGGCGACGGCGGCCGAGATCCTGGTGACGGGCATCAAGGTGATCGACCTGCTGGCGCCCTATTCCAAGGGCGGCAAGATCGGCCTGTTCGGCGGTGCCGGCGTGGGCAAGACGGTCACCATCCAGGAGCTGATCAACAACATCGCCAAGGGCCATGGCGGCGTGTCGGTCTTCGCCGGAGTGGGCGAGCGCACCCGCGAGGGCAACGACCTCTATCACGAGATGATCGACGCGGGCGTCATCAAGCTCAACGAGGGCAACACCGAAGGCTCCAAGGTGGCGCTGGTCTATGGCCAGATGAACGAGCCGCCGGGTGCCCGCGCGCGCGTGGCGCTGTCGGGCCTGTCCATGGCGGAGTATTTCCGCGATGAGCAGGGCCAGGACGTGCTCTTCTTCATCGACAACATCTTCCGCTTCACCCAGGCGGGTGCCGAGGTCTCGGCGCTGCTGGGCCGCATCCCCTCCGCGGTGGGCTACCAGCCGACGCTGGCCACCGACATGGGGCAGCTGCAGGAGCGGATCACCTCGACCAAGAAGGGCTCGATCACCTCGGTGCAGGCCATCTACGTGCCGGCCGACGACCTGACCGACCCGGCGCCGGCGACGTCCTTCGCCCACCTCGACGCCACGACGGTGCTGAACCGCTCGATCGCCGAGCTCGGCATCTTCCCGGCCGTGGACCCGCTGGACTCCACCTCCCGCGCCCTCGACCCGCGCGTGGTGGGCGAGGAGCATTACCGTGTCGCCCGCGAGGTGCAGCGCGTGCTGCAGACCTACAAGTCGCTGCAGGACATCATCGCCATCCTGGGCATGGACGAGCTGTCGGAGGAGGACAAGCTGGTCGTGGCGCGCGCGCGCAAGATCCAGCGCTTCCTGAGCCAGCCCTTCCACGTGGCCGAGGTCTTCACTGGCACGCCGGGCGTCTTCGTGAAGCTGGAGGACACGATCCGTTCCTTCGCCGGCATCGTGGAAGGCAAGTACGACCACCTGCCGGAGGCCGCCTTCTACATGGTCGGCACCATCGAGGAAGCCGTGAAGAAGGCCGAGGGCCTGAAGCAGGCGGCCTGATCCCATGGCCGACACCTTCAACCTCGAGCTGGTGAGCCCGGAAAAGCTCCTGCTCTCCCGCCCGGTCGAGATGGTCACCATCCCGGCCTGGGAGGGCGAGATGGGTATCCTGCCGAAGCACGCCCCGATGATCGTCGCCCTGCGGGGCGGCCTCATCAAGGTGCGCGAAGGCGGGCGGGACACGGAAAGCCTCTTCGTGGCCGGCGGCTTCGCCGAGATCACGCCGGACCGTGTGACGGTCCTGGCCGACGAGGCCACGCCGGTCGCGGAACTGTCGCGCGCCGATGCGGAGAGCCGGCTGACGCAGGCCGAGGCGGAGCTGAACGCCGCCGCGGCGGAGAGCGAGGCGCTGCGCGAGAAGGCCTATGGCCGCGTTCTCGCCGCCCGCGCCATGCGGGATGCCGCGACGGCCGCCTGAACGCCCCCGCCCCGATGCGGGCGGGCGGAACCATGACAAGGGCCGGTTCCTTCGGGGACCGGCCCTTTGTTTATTGGCCGGCCTGCCGGGCATGCCTCTCCTTCGTGCATCGCAGATTTCGGGTGGAAGGCAGAAGTTACTCGCTTCATGATTGAAACGGTGGCTCCGGTCCCCTGTTCTAGGCGAGGGTGACTTCCTGGGCTTCTCCTGTCATGCCTGGGAGGGTGGTTGGCCTTCATCCCCATGATCCTATCGAGCGGAGCGCGGATGTGATGTTCAGGAGGACCGGCTGGAGGATGCGGGGGCGGATGATGCCGCCCATGACGGCATGCCCGGCGAAAACGGGGGCCGGCCGGACTCCGGCAAGAAGCCTGCCGGCCACGGCCCATTGCGCGCGAGCCGTCGCCTGAGCCCGCTTCCGGGGCGCCTGCACCGGCGGCGGCTGGTCGCCGCGGCCCTGGCCGGTGCCGGGCTGGGGCCGGCCCTGCTCCGTTCCGGGCACGCGCAGGAGACATTCCCCGGCCTGGGCGGGATCGCCCGTTCGCGGGGCTTCGGCTATGGCACCGCCGCGCAGTCCGCGATGCTGCGCGACAATCCGGATTACGCCCGCGCCTACCGCACCGAATGCGCCCTGCTGGTGCCGGAATACGAGGGCAAGTGGGGCACGGTGCAGCCCCAGGAAGGGAAGTTCGACTTCGGTCCCTTGGACGCCATGAGTGCCTGGGCCCGGCAGAACGGCAAGGCGATGCGCGGCCATGCGCTGATCTGGCACCATGCCGTGCCGGACTGGCTGGTGAAGGCGCTGGGCGAGGGGCCGCAGCGGGCGCGCGGCGTGATGGAGGCGCATTTCACCGCCGTGCTGGACCATACGCGCGAAAACATGCGGGACTGGGACGTGGTGAACGAGGTGGTCGCCGACCCTCCGGGCAGCGACACGCCGCAGGCCACGGGAGACCTGCGCGACACGCCCTGGCTGCGGGCGCTGGGGCCGTCCTATATCGAGCTGGCCCTGCGGCTGGCGCGGGAGCGAGACCCGACGCTGCGGATCACCCTGAACGAGTACGGGGTGGAGGAGGAAGCGCCGCACTGCCTGGAGAAGCGGCGGCGGCTGCTGGCCCTGGTGCGGCAGCTCCGCCGTGCCGGCGCACCGCTGGATGCGGTGGGGATGCAGGCGCATCTGCAGATGGACCGGCCCTTCAGCGGGCCATCCTTCACGGCTTTCTGCAAGGAATTGGCGGGGGAGGGGCTCCAGCTCCTGATCACCGAGCTGGATGTGCGGGAATCCTGGAAGGTGCCCGACGGCTATCCCGCCCGGGACGTCCTCGTCGCGGCACGGGTGAAGGAATTCGCCGAGGCGGCCCTGGCCGGGGGAGTGAAGACCATCCTGACCTGGGGGCTGATCGACCGTTATTCCTGGCTGGTCTCCGACCCCGGCGTGACGCGCAAGGACGGGCTGAAGCATCGCGGCCTGCCGCTGGACTGGGAGGGGGATCGCAAGCCCTTCTGGAACGCGCTGGCAGAGGCGTTCCAGGGAGCATGACGCCCTGGTTCGCGACGTTCCGTTACGTTTCGATTCCAATTTTTGGGGGCGGTTCTTTTGGCTGGCCCCGGGGGAGAGGCGCTGCCTCTCGCCCTGGACCCCCTCTCCGCCAGGGACCGAAGCCGGTCCCCGGACCCCGGGCCTGAGTTGGCTCTGGTGGTAACCGTTACCCTGCGGCCTGATCCCTGGGAGCAGGTGGAAGCGCGAGGCTCCTGAGAAAAAGAAAAACACCCTGTCCGCTCTGATGGCACTGGCAGTCCGCCGGAGAGCCTGGCTCTCCGGCGCGATCCGGCATCAGCGAGCGCCAGCGAACCGGGTCCAGGGCACGCAGTGTCCTGGCGGATAGGGGGTCCGGGGGAAAGGCGGCGCCTGTCCCCCGGGGAAGCGCAACGCCGGATCTGGTTTCAGCCGGCGAAGCGGGCGAAAGCGCGGGTCAGGGCCTCGTAGATCGGGCGCTTGAAGGGGACGGCGAGGCCGGGGAGTTCTTCCAGCCTCGCCCAGCGCCAGGCATCGAATTCCTGATGGGCATCGGCATCCAGGCGGATATCGGAATCCTGGCCGGTGAAGCGCAGGGCGAACCAGCGCTGTTCCTGCCCGCGCCAGCGGCCGCCCCAGACCTTGCCGATCAGGTGCTCCGGAAGGTCGTAGCGCAGCCATTCGTCGTGCTCGGCCAGGATCTCGGCCTTGCCGGTGCCGATCTCCTCGGCCAGTTCGCGCAGCACGGCCTGCCGGGGTTCCTCGCCTTCGTCCAGCCCGCCCTGCGGGAGCTGCCAGGCGCCGGCGGCCGCCTCCCCATGCGGCTGGTCCGCGCGGCGCGCCACCAGCACCAGCCCATCGGCGTTGAAGAGCACGGCGCCGACATTGGGGCGGTAGGGCAGGTCGCTCATCGCGCGGCACTTTCCTTCTGCGGGATCTCGGGGCGGCGGAGGATGGCGGTGACCGGCGCCAGCACGATCCCCCGCTGTTCCAGCCCCGTCGCCCAGCTTGTAATACGGTCCAGCAGCACGGGCGAGGCATCGCCGGCCACGCCGAGGGCCGATCCCCATTCCTTGGCGACGCGTTCGAGCTCCTGCAGGCGGCGCTCCACGCCCTCGCGCGTCGCGGGCTCGTCGATCACCACATCCGCAGTGCGGCCCCAGGCGCGATTCCCATTGGTCGCCTCGGGCCGCGGGTCGAGATAGAGCAGGCCGCGATCCCGCAGCACGTCCTGCACCCCGGCCAGCAGTTCCGGCGCCTGTGCGAAGCGTTCGCCGCGCATGCCGCCCAGGGCGCCGACAGCGCCGACATAGCCCTGCAGCCGGGTCAGCACCCAGCGCAGCCGCTCCGCGTTCTCGGCGGCCGGAAGCGTGGTGAGGAGGGCGCGGGGCCCCGGATCGTTGGACGGATAGCCGGCGGGTTCCAGCGGCAGGGCCACCAGCGCCTCCATCCCCCGGGCGCGGGCGCGGTTCAGCAGGGGCTGGAGGTTCTGGGCATAGGGGCTGAAGGCGAGGCCGGTCGTGGGCGGCAGGCGGCGGATGGCCTCGTCGCTCAGCGCCGCATTCAGGCCCAGGCCGCCGACCACGATGGCGATGCGTGGCCGCTTCTCGGCACGCGGGAAGGCGCGGCCATAGGCACGGATCGAGGTCCGCCCATCCGGCGCCACGCGGGGCAGGGCGCCCAGGCGGGTGGCCTCCAGCATCTGCGGGTCCGGCGGCGGGATCGGACCCGGCGGCCCCTGGCTCTGCTGGGAGGCGGGGTCCTGGAGGTCGGTCAGAGTGGCGGCCGGCGGGGCGGGGGCAGCCTGGGCAGCGGCCACGATGGCGGCTGGTGCATCCGGCGCGGCGTCCGAAGGGGGCCGCGGGGTGGCGTCCCGGTTCGCCTCCAGGGAGGCTTCCTGCGGCGGCGGGCCGAGATAGGCGAGCGTGCCCAGGCCCAGCAGGGTGGCGGTCAGGACGAGGCCCCAGAAGCGCCTCAGCCAGGTCCAGCCATTGTTCCATTCGCCGGCTTCCGGGCCGCCAGCCACCGCCTCGCGCATGGTTTCCGTCCGTTCGCCCTCGCCCGGAAGGCCGGGATGCTGGGGCGCATCGGGGCCGGTCCAGGGCAGATTTTCGGCTTTCCGCGGCGGGTCATCTGCCGCGGTCTCTCTTTTTGAGAGTATCCTCAACAATGAGGGCATTTCCAGGCAAGTCCGCCGGTTTCCAGAATTTTATGGCGTCTGTGTCGTTTATGCCCGGTAAACGCCCGCATCGCGACAGCCGGAAGTTGCAAGGATGCCGCTCATCCATGCGAAGAGGGTAGCGGACCTTTGCTGGCATGAGCGGGCGGCTTCAGGGGACCGCGAGGGGTTCTTCCGGTAGCGAGGGGCCGGTATCCCCTGCCGGCGCGGCGGCACGGGTCCCGGAGAAAACGGCCTCGGGCCGGTAGTCGCGAAACCCGTACCGGGGGAGGCATCGCTCTGCCCGGTCCGCTTTCATGGCCGGGTCATCCGGGTGCGAGAGCCTCCCGCACCCGGATGGGAGCGGTCGGGTATCCTGCCGCGGCTTCCGCCGCGGCCGGTGGGTCAGCGGCTGGCGCGCCGCTGCGCCGGGGCCTGCTGCGGCGTGGCGGCCATGCCGCGCACCAGGACCAGGGCCTGCTGCAACTGGAAATCCGTCTCCGGCTTGGTCGGGTCGAAGGCGGGGGCGCCCTCGGGCGGCGTGTGCTGGATGCGGTCGAGCAGGCTCTGGGACAGGTTCAGCGGCGGCAGGGGCGCGACCGGGGTGGCGGCGGAGCCATCGGGATGCTTGAGGGCATGGCGGAGATCGGCCTCGCGGTCGCGCTGGGCGGCATCCACGCGCTGGCCGAGCACCTCCACGTCCGGCTCGATGCCGGTGGCCTGGATGGAGCGGCCGGAGGGGGTGTAGTAGCGCGCCGTGGTCAGCCGGATGGCGCCATTGCCGGGCAGCGGCATGACCGTCTGCACCGAGCCCTTGCCGAAGGACTTCACGCCCAGCACCACGGCGCGGCGGTGATCCTGCAGCGCGCCGGCCACGATCTCGCTGGCCGAGGCGGAGCCGCCGTTGATCAGCACCACGACCGGAAGGCCGTTGGTGATGTCGCCGGCGCGGGCGTTCCAGCGTTGCGCGTCCTCGGGGCGGCGGCCGCGGGTGGAAACGATCTCGCCCTGGTCGATCAGGTCGTCGCTGACCTGGATCGCCTGGTCGAGCAGCCCGCCGGGGTTGTTGCGCAGGTCGAGGATCAGGCCCTTGAGCCCGTTCGGCGCCTGGGTCTTGAGCTGCTGGAAGGTCTTGCGCAGGCCGGGATCGGTCTGCTCGTTGAAGGAGGTGAGGCGGATATAGGCGATGTCGTTGCCTTCGAGCCGCGCCCGGACGACCTGCGGGCGGATCACCTCCCGGGTCAGGCTCAGGTCGATGGGCGTGGTCACGCCCTCGCGCCGGATGGTCAGGCGGATGGAGGAGCCGCGCTCGCCCCGCATCTGCTCCACCGCGTCCTGCAGGCTCATGCCCTGGACGGAGGTGCCGTTGAGGTTGGTGATCAGGTCGCCGGGCTTGATGCCGGCGCGCTGGGCGGGCGTGTCGTCGATCGGCGAGATGACCTTGACGTAGCCGCCTTCCTGCGTGACCTCGATGCCGAGGCCGCCGAACTCGCCGCGCGTCTGCACCTGCATGTCGCGGAAGTTCTTCGCGTTCATGTAGGAGCTGTGCGGGTCGAGCCCTTGCAGCATGCCGTTGATGGCGTTCTCGATCGCGTCGCGGTCGTTGACCGGATCGACGTAGTCGGCCCGCACGCGCTCGAAGACGTCGCCAAAGAGGTTGAGAAGCCGATAGGTGTCCGCACGGCCGGAATCCTGCGCGAGCGCCGGCACCACCGTCGAAGTCACCACGGGTCCCGCGACGGCCCCCGCGACAAAGGCCACCGCCACACCCGTTGCTGTCCGGAACTTGCGCCGCATCCGCCCGAGGCTCCCCGAGACAAGGTAAATTCAGAGAAGGCGCCCGCTATCCCGTGCGGCCGTTGCCGGCCAGCCAGGGTCGCGGGTCCACCGCCCGTCCCCTGCGCCGGAGTTCGACGTAGAGGCTGGGACGCCCGGAAGAGGGACGTCCCATCTGCCCGACCGCCTCGCCCGCCGAGACTTTCTGCCCCACCCCGGCGTCCAGGCGATCGAGACCAGACAGGACCACATGGTATCCGTCACCGCAATCCATGATCAACAGCAGGCCATAGGAACGAAATGTATCAGCGAAGGCCACCTGCCCGGAGCAGGGGCTGACGACGCGGGCGCCGGGCGGGGTGGACCAGGTCTGGCCGGTGGTGCCGTCGGCGCCGAACTGGGAGACGACGCGGCCGGCCACCGGCAGGGCGCGGCCGCGGCCGCGGGGGATGGCGGGGGCGGAGGGCAGGGCGGCGACCTGCTCCTCGTCCTCCCGGTTGCGGCGGGCGGCGCGGCGGGCGTCGTCGCGGGTCGCCTGGGCCGCCGCCTGGCGGGCGGCTTCCTCGCGGGCGGCCTTCTCCTTCGCCTCGCGCTCGGCCCGGGCGGCGGCCTCGCGCTCCAGCCGGGCGATGGCGCCGCGCAGGTTGCCGGCCCGGGCGGCGAGGCCCGCGGCACGCTGCGCCGCCCGTTCCTCTGCCCGGTCGGCCTGCCCGCGCGCGGTGCGGGCCTCGGACAGGCTGGCCTCCACCGCCTGGGTCGCGGCGCGGGCGCGGTCGCGGGCCTGGGCGAGGTCCGCGCGCCGGGCGGCGGCGCGGGCCAGGGCCTGCCCGGTTTCCTCCCGGGCGATGCGGTAGGCGGCGGCTTCCTCCGAGAGGCGGCGGCCCAGGCCGCGCAGCACCAGGGCGCCACGCAGCGCCTCCTCCGGCGGCACCGGCAGGGCGAGCAGCGTCTCGGCCGGCCAGGCGGACATGCGGCGCATCGCGGGCAGCAGCGGCGCCAGCCGGGCCGACTGTTCCCGCAGCGAGGCCTCGGCGGCGGCCACGTCCGCCTGGGCGGCGTCCAGCTGGCTCTGTGCCTCGTCCAACGCATCCTCGGCCGCGACGGCGCGGCGGCCCAGCTCGGCCCGTTCGGCGGAGAGGCGTTCCTCGTATTCCCGGGCCTCGCGGGAAGCGCGGGCGGCCGCCTCGGCGACATCCTTCGCCTGCGCCGCCTCCTGTTCCGCCCGGTGCAGATCCTCGTGGCCGGGCGGGCGTTCCGCCGCCCTGCGCGGCGCGGCGGCGAGGGGCGTGGCCGAGGCGGGCGCCACCAGCAGCGCCAGCGCGGCGGCCCGCAGCCGGGCCTTCCAGCGGGACGGGAGGGGGCGCGGCGGGGCAGCCAACGGCATGGCCGCCCGCCGGCCGCCACCGGGCGGGGCCGGCGGCGGGGGGACGGGTGGCGCCGGCAATCAGCCCCCGGCCTGGATCAGCGTCTGGCCGGTCATCGCCTCCGGCTGCTTCAGCCCGAGGAGCTGCAGCAGGGTCGGCGCCAGGTCTGCCAGCCGGCCCTGGCGCAGCGTGCAGCCCTGGGGGCCGCCGAGCAGGATGACCGGAACCGGGTTGGTGGTATGGGCGGTGTGCGGGCCGCCCGTCGCCGGGTCGCGCATCAGCTCGGCATTGCCGTGGTCGGCGGTGACGAGCAGGGCGCCGCCCATGTCGCGGATGGCGGAGACGATGCGGGCGAGGCCGGCATCGGCGGCCTCGCAGGCCCTGATGGCGGCGGCGAGGCTGCCGGTATGGCCCACCATGTCGGCATTGGCGAAGTTCAGCAGGATCATGTCGTACTGGCCGGAGCGGATCGCGGCCTCGGCCTTCTCGGCCAGCTCCGGCTCCGACATCTCCGGCTGGAGGTCGTAGGTGGCGACCTTGGGGGAGGGGACCATGACGCGGTCCTCGCCGGGGAAAGGCTCCTCCTCGCCGCCGTTCATGAAATAGGTGACGTGCGGGTACTTCTCGGTCTCGGCCATGCGGAGCTGCTTCATGCCGGCGGCGGAGACCACGGCGCCCAGGATGTCCTTCATCGACTGGGGCGGGAAAAGGGTGGCGAGGAAGCGGTCGAGGTCGGTGGAGTACTGCGTCATTCCGGCGGCGCCGGCCAGCTTCGGCAGGCGGGGGCGGGAGAAGCCGGAGAATTCCGGGTCGAGGATGGCGTCCAGGATCTCGCGCACCCGGTCGGCGCGGAAGTTGAAACAGAGGAGGCCGTCGCCGTCCTTCATCCCGGCATAGTCGCCGATCGCGGTGGGGGGGATGAACTCGTCGGTGGTGCCGGCCGCATGGGCGGCGGCGATGGCCTCGGCGGCGGAGGCGGATTTCGGTCCCTCGCCCAGCACCATGGCGTTCCAGGCCTTCTGCACCCGGTCCCAGCGCTTGTCACGGTCCATGGCGAAGTAGCGCCCCGAGACGGAGGCGATGCGGGCGCCCCGCGGCAGTTCGGGCTCGAAGCGCTTCAGGAACTCCACCGAGCCGAGCGGGGTGGTGTCGCGGCCATCGGTCCAGACATGCACCGCGACGGGGATGCCGGCATCGGCGAAGACCCGGGCGAGGGCGAGGCCGTGGTCCTGGTGGCTGTGCACGCCGCCGGGGGAGAGCAGGCCGCAGAGCTGGAGGGTGCCGCCGCTGGCCTTGAGCTTCGCGATCAGATCGGTGACGGCGGGCAGGGAGGCGATGGAGCCATCCCCGACCGCCTTGGTGATGCGGGGGAGGTCCTGCATCACGATGCGGCCGGCGCCAATGTTCAGGTGGCCGACCTCGGAATTGCCCATCTGCCCGTCCGGCAGGCCGACATCATGGCCCGAGGTGCGCAGGAAGCTGTGCGGGCAGTTGGCCCAGAGCTCGTCGAAGCAGGGCGTATGGGCCTGGCGGACGGCATTGTCGGCCACTTCCTCGCGCCATCCCCAGCCGTCGAGGATCACCAGCATGGCGGGCTTCGGATGGGACATCGGGGCGCTCCTTCCGGTCAGGGTCCGGAGCGAAGGCTTAGAGCAGATCGCGCATGAACGGTATCCGGGGCGGAGGAGGTTGTGCCACCGGAATCACTTCGTCCCATGGGCCCTTTCCATCGGTCCCTCCGGCCTGGCCTACCGGAGCTGGCTGTCCTTGCTGCCGCGGCGGTTGAAGCCGATCTGCACCGGCCGGCGGTCTAGCGCCGACTGGCAGGCGACGCAGGTACGGACGCCCGGCAAGGCGCGGCGGCGGGCCTCGGGGATCGGCTCGTCGCATTCCACGCAGTGCGTCGGACCTTCGCCCTTCGGGATATGGGCGCGGGCACGCAGCACGCCATCCGTCACGGTGTCATCGATCTGGTCCTGCACCGCCCCGTCGGGGGCCCAGCCGCTGGCCATCGGGAACTCTCCTCCGGATCTGCCGAAAGCAATGGGAAATGGGAAGGAAGTGCCTGTTTTTCAAGGGCATCGATAGGGGCGGGCGGGAATGGCCACGCCGGGCAGGGCTTCAGCCTTCCGGCGTCTCGGCCGGGGCGAGGGGGCGGCCGAAGGCCTCGGCGGCCTCGGCCAGCATGCGCGCCTCCTGCCCGGCATAGCGGGCGGAGAAGTGGAAGGGCTCCAGCCGGCGGACCCGGGCGGCGCGGGCGATCTCCCCGGCGGCACGGGTGGTGAGGTGGCCGCGCCGGGCGGCCAGGGCGGCGTCCTCGGCGGCGAAGGCGGATTCCAGGAAGAGCAGGTCGGCCTCCCGCGCCAGCCGGGCGACGGTCTCGCGGTTCTCCGGCGTGTCGCCGAGATCGGTGCAGTAGCCGATGCGCTGGCCGGGGGTGACGGTGACGGCCTGGCGCAGCAGGCCCAAGGGGAGGGTGCTCGGCAGGGTGCGGGGCCCCTGGCCGCGGGCGAGGATGGGGATCGGATGGTCGTCCGGCGCGTTCTCCTGGACGGCGCGTTTCAGGCCGTTCAGCCAGGGGCCGGTGGGCAGGCCCAGCGCATCCAGCCGCTCGCGCCAGAGATTCACGTGGGACACTTCGCGCAGCAGGTAGCCGAGGCAGGGGGCGCCGTGGTGCGAGAGCAGCGCTGCCTGGATCTCCAGCCGGGGCAGGTGCAGGACGGTGCCGTCCTCTGCCACGCCCGCCTCGCCCGGCTC
This sequence comes from Roseomonas mucosa ATCC BAA-692, assembly GCF_000622225.1. Taxonomy (GTDB): domain Bacteria; phylum Pseudomonadota; class Alphaproteobacteria; order Acetobacterales; family Acetobacteraceae; genus Roseomonas; species Roseomonas mucosa. The sequence continues at coordinate 100,703 of NZ_JHWD01000001.1, forward strand.
GGGGGCGAAGCCGGTGGAGAGGCGGAAGCGCGTACGGCGCCAGGGCAGCCCGCCGGCGGGGGCGGCCGGGTTGCCGGCGACCTCGGTGACCTCGAAGGCCAGTTCGGCGGCGTAGAGGCCGGCGAGGTCCCAGCTGTAGCCCTGGAGCTTGTGGCCGATGCGGGCGGCGATGCCTTCCGGCCCGACCAGGGCGAAGCGCTTCTCGCGCCCGACGAGATGGCGGAGCAGCGTGTCGAAGCCGATCAGGTGGTCCATATGGGCATGGGTGACCAGCGCCGCCTCCAGCCGCAGCAGGCGGCGGGGGGACAGCACGTGCAGGTCGCCCAGGTCGAAGACCAGCGCGCGGCGCTCGAAGGGCAGTTCGACATAGAGGGCGGGGTCGCCGAAGCGGCCGTTCACCAGGAAGGCATGCAGGGCAGGGCGCATCGGTGGCGGCGGGCGTATCAAGACCGCGCGGGCAAGGGAAGCCGGTTTGCGGTGGCCGGTTCCGGAGGCAGTGGAGGATGCGCCGCATCCTCCACTGCCTCCGGGGCGTTGCCGGGGGATGCGGAGATGTCGCCCGGAGGATGGGCCCAGCAACTGTCCTGAAGCGGGAGCTTCCGTGGGCGCACCCGTGAAGTCGCCCTGGGATGCATCCGGGGGCGAGGCCCGCGCTGCCCGGACGGCCTCTTCGCCCGGCAGCCCGCCATGACGGAGGGCCAGGACGATCCGCGCCCGGGGCAGCACTCCGCCCGCCCGCCCGGTGGCTGGCCCGGCCGGCGGCCCGGCGGCGCATGGCTGCGGCTCTGGCCGCTGGCGCTGCTGCTGGCCGGGGGCGTCCTGGCCTATGCGCTGGGGCTGGGGCGCTATCTCAGCCTGGGGGCGCTGGCGGAGTACCGGGAGGCACTGGCGGTCTTTGTCGAGACGCGGCCCCTGCAGGCGGTGCTGATCTATGTGGCGGCCTATGCGTTCTGCACGGCCTGTCTGGTGCCGGGCACCATCCTGACGCTGGCCGGGGGGTTCCTGTTCGGGCGCTGGCTGGGCGCCGGGCTGGCGGTGACGGCGGCGACGCTGGGCGGGTCGCTGCTCTTCCTGATCGTGCGCTCGGCGCTGGAGCCGCTGGTGCACCGCCAGATCGGACCGCTGGTGGAAAGGCTGCGGCCGGCGCTGGAGCAGGACGGGTTCTGGTACCTGCTGTCGTTGCGCTTCATGCCGGTGGTGCCCTTCTGGCTGGGCAATGTCGCCCCGGCCATGGTGGGAATGCGGCTGCCGGTCTTCGCCGCCGCCACCGCGCTGGGCATCCTGCCGGCCACGCTGGTCTATGCCTGGATCGGGGCCGGGCTGGCGGAGATCTTCGCCCGGGGCGGATCACCCGACCTGTCCGCCGTGCTGTCGCCGCTGGTGGGGCTGCCCTTCCTGGTGCTGGCGGGGCTGGGGCTGCTGACCGGCTGGTGGCGGGCCCGGCGCGGGGGCGACGGGAATGCCGCCACCGGGGAAGGAGAGGAGAGGCCGGCCGGACGCCGGAGGCGGCGGGTCAGGCTGCGGGGGCGTGGTTCCCGGCCCTGAGGCGGGCGTTGACTCTTCCTGGACGTTCCGCCGGGTGGCGGCTTGCCGGGAAAAGCCGCTGTCCGGGCGGGGTGGTGCAAAAAATGATGGTCCGGCGCATGGGTTCGCTCCGGTTGCACCGTATCAGGGATGACGCAACCGACCGGTCCCCCTATTCCACCCATGCTCAGCCTCACCCTTTCCGGCCGGATCGAGTCCCCCCTGAGATATTCCCCGTTCCGCCAAGCCGGGTCTGTCGCGAGGGACCAGGCCGCCGAGGTTCCGGTCCAGGAGCGGGACCGCGGGGCCGCGACGGACGAAACCCTGATCGCCTGGGCGGCGGCCGGGGACCGGCTGGCCTTCGACCACCTCTGCACCCGGCAGTTGCCGCTACTCTACGGCGCCGCCCTGCGCGTCACCGGCCGCCCGGCCGAGGCCGAGGAGGTGGCGCAGGAGGCGATGCTGCGCGCCTGGCGGGACGCGGCGCGCTTCGACCCCCGCAAGGCGAAGCTGTCCACCTGGCTCTACCGGATCGCCGTGAACCTCGCGATCGACCGCGCCCGGCGCCCGGGCGAGTATCGCGGCGGCGTGCCACTGGAGGAGGCATGGCTGCAGGCGGACCCGTCTCCGGACCCGGAGGCGGCGCTGGCGGCCCGGCAGGACCGGGCGGCGGTGGCGGCCGCGCTGCGGGAGTTGCCGCCCCGGCAGCGGGCGGCGCTGGCGCTCGCCTATGACCGGGGGCTGAGCGGGGCCGAGGCCGCGGCGGCGCTGGACGTGACCCAGCGTGCGCTGGAAGGTCTGCTGCGGCGCGGGCGTCTGTTCCTGCTGGCGCGGCTGCGGCGTGGAAAGGAGTGATGGCCATGGAGCTTCGCGATTTCCGCCGGCGGCTCGAAACCCATGGGGCCGGCCTCGCGCGCTGGCCGGAGGGCGAGGCCGTGGCGGCCCGGGCGCTGCTCGCCGCCTCCGCCGAGGCGCGGGCGCTGCTGGCCGAGACGCTGCGGCTGGATGTGGCGCTGGACGCCACGCCGGGCGGCGCCGCGCTGCCGCCCGACCCGGAGGCCCTGGCCCGGATGCGCGCGGCGGTGGCGGCCCGGGTGGCGCGGATGCCCGCCCCGGCGCTTTCCCCGGCGCTTTCCCCGGCGGCTTCCCCGGGGATGGGCGGGCGGCTGCGGGCCTGGTTCCGCCCGCTGCTGCCGGCCGGATGTGGTGCCCTGGCCATGCTGGCCCTCTGCGCCGTCTGGCTGGCGATCTCGCCGCCCAGCCTCAGCCTGCCGGGCTCCTCCGGCCTGGATGACGACAACGCCCTGATCTCCGCCACCCAGGTCCTGGCCCTGCTGGATACCGATTCCTGACGATGCGCCTTTCCATTCCTGTCCTGCTGCGGGCCGGCTTCGGCGCGTCGCTGGCGCTCAACCTCGTGCTCGGCGGGCTGCTGCTGTTCCGCGATCCGGGCGGCGGGCCGGCGGACCCGCGCCGGCTGGTCGCCCATATGGAACGCCTGCTGCCGCCCGGGGACCGCGAGGTCTTCCATGCGCGCATGGAGATGGGCTGGGAAACGCGCGACGCCGCCCGGCGGCGGCTTCGCGAAGCCTTTGCCGAGGTGCGGGCCAGCATCGGGCGCGAGCCCTTCGACCCGGCGGCGCTGCAGGCCGCGCTGGCCGCCACGCGGACCGAGGGGGCGGTGTTCGGCCAGAGTTTCGACACCAACCTGGTGCAGGCAATGGGCGCGATCTCGCCGGAAGGCCGGCGCCGGATCGCCGAGGACATGCCGCCCGGTCGCTCCCAGGGGCGGCGCGGCCGGGACGCCGGCGGCCATGGGCCCGGGGACCGGGCAGGGGATCGAGCCGGGGATCGAGCCGGGAATGGGCCAGGGGACCAGGACGATTGAGCGATTTCGCTGAGGCTGCGGGCGCGGCCGTGCGACCCGTCCAGGGTGCTCCGTGCCTTGTCTCCCATGAGGTTCCCCACGGGGTTGCCCAGGGGGGTCCCCAGGGGGTTCCCCAAGGGGTTACCCGGGGGGCTCCCCGCCGGGCGCTGCTGCTGCTCGCCGGTGCCGCCGCCGCCCTGGCCGCCTGTGGGCCGCGGCCCGGGCCGGTGAGCTCCGGCCTCGCCCTGCCGGACCGTTTCCGCGAGGCGGCCGAGACGCCGGCCGTCTGGCCCGCTCCGGACTGGTGGAAGGGCTTCGGCTCGCCCGAGCTGGACCGGCTGATGGAGGCCGCGGCGGCGGGGAACTTCGACCTGGCCGCCGCCGAGGCGCAGGTGCGGCAGGCCGACGCGCAGCTTCGGATCACCGGGGCCTCGCTGCTGCCGACGCTGGATGCCAGCGGGGATGCCAGCCAGACGCGCACCAGCGGCTATGGGCGCACCAGCACCTCGGCACGCTCGGTCAAGAGCCTGTCCCTCGCGGCGAGCTACGAGATCGACTTCTGGGGCAAGAACCGCAACGCCACCGAGGCGGCGCGGCAGACCGCGATCGCGCGGCGCTTCAATGTCGGCACGGTGATGATGACCACCCAGGCCTCCCTCGCGGAGACCTATTTCACGGTGCTGGAGGGGCAGGAGGAACTGCGCACGCAGCTCGACAACCTCGATGCCGCGAACCGGGTGCTGGCGGTGATCCGCGCCCAGGTGGCGGCGGGCACGGCCACGGGGCTGGACCTGGCGCAGCAGGAGACGGTGGTGGCGCAGCAGGAGGCGGCCGTGCCGCCGCTGCGCCAGACCATCGGGCAGAACATCAACGCCATCGCCACGCTGATCGGGCGGACGCCGGAGAGCTTCAAGGTGACCGGCGGGCGGCTGGACGAGCTGCGCGTGCCGGTGGCGGCGCCGGGCCTGCCGGCGGAGGCGCTGGCGCGGCGGCCGGACGTGCATCTGGCGGAGGCCAACCTCGCCTCGGCCAACGCCAATGTGGCGGCGGCGCGGGCGGCGCTGCTGCCCTCCGTGACGCTGACGGCGCAGGGCGGGTTCCAGACGCTGAACCTGGCCAACCTGGTGACGCCGGAGGCAGCCTTCTTCACGCTCGCCGCCGGGATCACGCAGACCATCTTCGACGGTGGCGCGCTGCGCGGTCAGGTTGCGCTCAGCCGGGCGCAGGCGGAGGAACTGGTGGTGGAATACCGCCGCGCCATCGTCTCGGCGCTGGTGGATGTGGAGAACGCGCTGATCGCCTTCCGTGAATCGGCCGATCGCGTGGAGCGGCAGGCGAATGCGGCTGCAAAGGCGCAGCAGGCCTACAATATCTCCGAGGCGCAGCTCCGCGCCGGGACCATCGACCTGATCACCCTGATCAACACGCAGCAGACGCTGTTCTCCGCCCGCACCAGCCTGGTGCAGGCGCGGCTCGCCTATTTCCAGGCCGCGGTGGGGCTGTTCCGCGCCCTGGGCGGCGGCTGGCGCTGAGACGAAAGATCCCCATGACACGGTCATCCTTCTCCCGCCTCGTGGTGCTGGTCGTCCTGCTCGCCGGGCTGGGCGGCGGTGGCTACTGGGCCTGGAAGCACTATCTGGGCGGCGGAGCGCAGGACGGCACGACGGCGGCCCGGAGCGGCGGGCCCGCCGCTCCGGGCGCGGCGCGGCGGCGCGGGCCGGGCGGCCCCGGACCCGGCGGCGGCGTGCCCGTGCCGGTCACGGCGGCGACGGCGGAGGTCCGGGACCTGCCGCTGACCCTGGACGCGCTGGGCACGGTGACGCCGCTGAACACCATCACCGTGCGCTCCCAGGTCTCGGGCACGCTGGTCGAGGTGGCCTTCCGGGAGGGGCAGGAGGTGCGGAAGGGCGACCTCCTCGCCCGCATCGACGACCGCACCTATGTCGCGGCGCTGGAGCAGGCCAAGGCCAAGAAGGCCTATGACCAGGCGCAGCTCGCCAATGCGAAGGTGGACCTGCAGCGCTACCAGGGGCTGCTCGCCGCCAACGGCGTGACCCGGCAGCAGGTGGACACGCAGCGCGCCCAGGTGGCGATGTACGAGGCCCAGGTGGCGCAGGACCAGGCCGCCATCGACAGCGCGCAGACGCAGGTGGACTTCACCGTGATCCGCTCCCCGATCGACGGGCGGGTGGGGCTGCGGCAGGTCGATGCGGGGAACCTCGTGCAGACCTCGGACAGCAGCGGCCTCGTGACCCTGACGCAGATGCGGCCGATCACCGCCATCTTCACCATCCCGCAGCAGGAGCTGGGGCGGCTGCTGCGCGCCCAGGCGGCAGGCAAGGTGCCCGTGCGCACCATCGCGGCGGGCGACGATCCGGGGGCGGAGGGCACGCTGCTGACCGTGGACAACCAGGTGGACAGCGCCACCGGCACGGTGAAGGCGCGGGCCGTGTTCCCGAACGAGGACAACCGGCTCTGGCCAGGGGCCTTCGTGAACCTCCGCATCGGCATCGAGACGGTGCCGGATGCCACGGTGGTGCCGCTGGTGGCCGTGCAGCAGGGGCCGGACGGGGCCTTCGTCTTCGTGGTGGGCAGCGACAGCAAGGTGGAGCAGCGCAGCGTGCAGCTGGGCCCGGTGACGCTGGCGGAGGCGGTGATCCGCCAGGGGCTGAAGCCGGGCGAGCGGGTGGTGACCTCGGGCGCGCTGCGGCTCAACCCGGGGGCCACGGTCTCGGTGGTGGACCCTGCCGCGCCCGCGCCGGAGGCACCGGCGGCACCCAGCGCGGCGCGGCAGGCCCGCCGGCAGGCGGAGGTCCAGGCCGGGGGGGCATCGGGGGCCCAGGCGGGGGCGCGCAATTGAACATCGCCGCGCCCTTCATCGCCCGGCCGGTGGCGACCACGCTGCTGGCCATCGCGGTGCTGCTGGGGGGCATCCTGGGCTATCTGCGCCTGCCGGTCTCCTCGCTGCCGGAGGTGGATTTCCCGACCATCGAGGTCAGCACGCAGCTCCCCGGCGCCTCGCCGGACACGGTGGCGCTGCTGGTTTCGGCGCCGCTGGAGCGGCAGTTCGCGCAGATCTCCGGCCTGACGGCGATGACCGCCGTCTCGGGGCCGGGGGTGAACCGGATCACGCTGCAGTTCCGGCTCGACAAGAGCATGGACACGGCGTCCCAGGACGTGCAGGCGGCGCTGGACGCGGCGCGGGGGACGCTGCCCTCCACGCTTCCCTATCCGCCGACCTACAGCAAGGTGAACCCCGCGGACCCGGCGATCGTCACCCTGGCGCTGACCTCCGACACGCTGCCCATCGCGCGGCTGAGCGACACGGCGGACACGATCCTGGCGCAGAAGCTAGCGCAGGTGAGCGGGGTGGGGCGGGTCAGCGTGCAGGGCAACATGCGCCCCGCGGTGCGGCTGCGCGTCGATCCGCAGCGCCTCGCCGCCTATGGCATCGGGCTGGAGACGGTGCGCACCGCCATCTCCAACGCCAACCAGAACTCGCCCAAGGGCACGCTGGACGGGGCGCGGCAGGCGGCGAGCATCCTGGCCAACGACCAGATCACCACGCCGGCGGAGTTCAGTGACGTCATCATCGCCTGGAAGGACGGCGCGCCGGTGCGGCTGCGCGATGTCGGCACCTCCGCCGAGGCGCTGGAGAACGACCGCAACGGCGCCTGGTTCAACGGCCGGCCCGCCATCCTGATCGACGTGCAGCGGCAGCCGGGCGCCAATATCGTGGAGACGGTGAGCCGCATCCAGGCGCTGATGCCGGAGCTTTCGGCCGCCGTGCCGGCGGGGGCGCGGCTGTCGGTCGTGTCGGACCGGACGGAAACGATCCGCGCCTCGGTGCACGAGGTGCAGCTGACGCTGGTGCTGGCCGTGGCGCTGGTGGTGGGGGTGATCTACCTCTTCCTCGGCAGCGGGCGGGCGACGCTGGTGCCCGCGGTGTCGCTGCCGCTGTCGATCATCGGCACCTTCGGCGTCATGGCGATGATGGGCTATTCGCTCGACAACCTGTCGCTGATGGCGCTGACCATCGCCACCGGCTTCGTGGTGGACGATGCGATCGTGATGATCGAGAACATCGTGCGGCTGATCGAGGAAGGGAAGAAGCCGCTGGAGGCCGCCTTCGAGGGCGCGCGGCAGATCGCCTTCACCATCGTCTCGCTCACCGTCTCGCTGATCGCGGTGTTCATCCCGCTGCTGTTCATGGAGGGCGTGGTCGGGCGGCTGTTCCGGGAGTTCGCCGAGACGCTGACGGCCGCCGTGCTGGTCTCCATGGTCATCTCGCTGACCCTGACGCCGATGATGTGCGCGCTGGTGCTGCGGCCGCATTCCCGGCCGGGGCTGGTGGCGCGCTGGGTGGAGGGCGGCTTCGAGCGGATGCGGCGCGGCTACGGCCGGATGCTGGCCGTCACGCTGCGGCACCAGGGGCTGACGCTGCTGGTGGCGCTGGGCACGGTGATCCTGACCGGCTGGCTCTATGTGGTGATCCCCAAGGGCTTCCTGCCGGCGCAGGACAACGGGCTGATCCAGATCACCACCGAGGCGCCGCAGGATGCCTCCTTCGCAAGGGTGGCGGCGCTGCAGCAGCGGCTGGCCGAGGTGGTGCGGCAGGACCCGGCGGTCGCCTCCGTCGCCGTCACCGCCGGGGCGGGGGCGACCAACCCGGCGCAGAACACCGGGCGCATCATCGTCGTGCTGCGCCCGCGCGACGAGCGCGACGCCACGGCGCAGCAGGTGATCGCGCGGCTTCAGCCGCGGCTGAACGCGGTGCCGGGCGGCATCGCCTATCCGGTGGCGGTGCAGGACATCCAGATCGGCGCGCGGCTTTCCACCACGCAGTACCAGTACACGATGACCGATTCCGACGCACAGCGCCTGGGCCTCTGGGCGCCGCGCGTGGTGGATCGGTTCCGCCGGATCCCCGGCCTGCGCGACGTGGCGAGCGACCAGCGCGACGACGGCATCCGCATCGCCATCCAGGTGGACCGGGACAAGGCCTCGCGCCTCGGCGTCAGCATGGCGAGCGTGGCCAACGCGCTCTACGACAATTTCGGGCAGCGGCAGATCTCCACCATCTATGGCCAGAGCAACCAGTACCGCGTGGTGCTGGAGGCCGCCGACCCGGTGCGCAGCGATCCGAACATGATCGGGCAGATCCGCGTCACCGGCAGCAGCACGAGCACCGGCGCGGCGGATTCCGATACCACCACGACGACCAGCGCGGAGGTGCCGCTGGCGGAGATCGCGAGCTTCGCCCGGATTCGCGCGCCGCTGCTGGTGACGCGGGAGAACCAGTTCCCGGCGGTGACGATCAGCTTCAACCTGGAGGAAGGGATGTCGCTGGGCCAGGCGGTGGAGGCGATCCATGCCGCCGAGGCCGAGATCGGCCTGCCGGACACGGTGCAGGGGCGCTTCGGCGGCGACGTGGCGGAGTTCAACACCTCGCTCGCCGGGCAGCCCTGGCTGATCCTGGCGGCGATCATCGTGATCTACATCACGCTGGGCGTGCTCTACGAGAGCCTGATCCACCCGGTCACCATCCTCTCCACCCTGCCTTCCGCCGGCATCGGCGCGTTGCTGGCGCTGGAGCTCTGGGGGCTCGACCTGTCCGTGGTGGGGCTGATCGGCATCATCCTGCTGATGGGCATCGTGAAGAAGAACGGCATCATGGTGATCGACTTCGCGCTGGAGGCGCAGCGCGAGCGGGGCATGTCGCCGCACGACGCGGTGGTGGAGGCCTGCCTGCTGCGCTTCCGCCCGATCATGATGACCACCGCCGCGGCGCTGCTGGGCGCGCTGCCGCTGGTGCTGTCCTCCGGCATCGGGGCGGAGCTGCGGCTGCCGCTGGGCGTGTCCATCGTCGGCGGGCTGCTGCTGAGCCAGCTCATCACCCTCTTCACCACGCCCGCCGTCTATCTGGCGATGGAGCGGCTGCGGGCCATGGTGGAGCGCTGGCGCGGGGCGGGCGGGACCTCCCCGGCGCCGGCGGAGTAGCGGGGCGGTGTTCTCGATCTCGGCGCCCTTCATCCGGCGGCCCATCGCCACCTTCCTGCTGGCGGTGGGAATGATGCTGGCGGGCGTCGTGGCCTTCGTGAAGCTGCCCGTCTCGGCCATGCCGCGCGTGGACCTGCCCACCATCTTCGTGCAGGTGAACCAGCCCGGCGCCAATCCGGAGACGCTGGCGGCCACGGTGATCGCGCCGCTGGAGCGGCAGATCGGCGCGGTGGCGGGGATCACGGAGATGACCTCCTTCTCCTCCACCGGCACGGGCAACATCATCATCCAGTTCGACATCAGCCGGACGCAGGAAAGCGCCGCGCGTGATGTGCAGGCCGCCGTGAACGCGGCGCGGCAGGACCTGCCCTCCGGCCTGCCCAACCCGCCGACCGTGCGCAAGATCAACCCGGCGGATGCGCCGGTGATGATCCTGGCGCTGACCTCGGACACGCTGACGCAGAGCGCGCTCTATGACGTGGCAGACAGCGTCGTGGCGCAGCGCCTGTCGCAGGTGGACGGCGTGGCGCAGGTGCAGGTGGGCGGGGCCGACCAGCCGGCGGTGCGCGTCGCGGTGAACCCGGATGCCGTCGCGGCGGCGGGCGTGTCGCTGGAGGACGTCCGCACCGCGATCAGCAACGCCAACGTCACCCAGGCCAACGGGCTGATCGACGGGCCGGAGCAGGCGGCCTCGATCGGGCTGAACAGCCGGCTGCTCCGGGCGCGGGACTTCCAGACGCTGATCGTCAAGGCGACGGACAAGGGCGTGGTGCGGCTTTCCGCCATCGCGCGGGTCACCGACGGCAGCCGCAACCGGCGGCAGGCGGGCTTCTTCGACAGCCGGCCCTCGGTGCTGCTGCAGGTGTACAAGCAGGCCGACGCCAACGTGCTGGAGGTGGTGGACGGCGTGCGGGCCATGGAGCCGCAACTGCTGGGCTGGGTGCCGGGCGGCGTGCAGGTCAACGTGCAGAGCGACCGCTCCGGCACCATCCGCGCCAGCGTGGAGGAGGTGGAGTTCACCCTGCTGCTCTCCATCGGCCTGGTGATCGGGGTGGTGGCGGTCTTCCTGCGGCGGCTCTCCTCGATCCTGGCGGCCAGCGCGGCGGTGCCGCTGTCCCTGCTGGCCACGCTGGTGGTGATGTGGTTCCTCGGCTACTCGCTGAACAACTTCTCGCTGATGGCGCTGACCATCGCGGTGGGCTTCGTGGTGGACGATGCCATCGTGATGATCGAGAACGTCTCCCGCCTGCGCGAGCGCGGGATGGGGCCGGTCGAGGCGGCGCTGGAAGGGGCGCGGGAGATCGGCTTCACCATCGTCTCCATCACCGTCTCGCTGGTGGCGGTCTTCCTGCCGCTGCTGGCCATGGGCGGCGTGGTCGGGCGCATCTTCCGGGAATTCTCGGTGACGCTCGCGGTGGCGGTGCTGGTCTCGGGCGTGCTGTCGCTGACGCTGACGCCGATGATCACGGCGCATTTCGGCGGTGCCGGGCCGGAACGCCTGCCCGGCCTCCTGGCGCGGGGCTTCGAGCGGGCGCTGGATGCCCTGATCGGCTTCTATCTGCGCACGCTGCGCGTGGTGCTGCATTTCCGGCGCACCGCGCTGCTGGCCACGATCGGCTTCGTGGCACTGACCATCTGGCTCTACATGGTCGTGCCCAAGAGCTTCTTTCCGGAGCAGGACACCGGGCTGATCCAGGGCTCCAGCCAGGCCGCGCCCGATACCTCCTTCGACCGGATGCTGGGGCTGCAGCAGCGGGTCGGCGAGATCATCGCGGCGGACCCGGCGGTGGCCAGCATCGGCACCACCATCGGCTCCGGCTTCAACGGCGGCACCAATTCCGGCTCCATCTTCATCCAGCTCAAGCCGCGCGAGGAGCGTGGCGTGACCGCCGCCCAGGTGATCGACCGGCTGCGCGCGCCGCTGAGTCATATTCCCGGCGTGAACGTCTTCATGCGGTCGCAGCAGGACCTCTTCATCGGCGGCCGGGGCGGCAACGCGCAGTATTCCTACGTGATGCTGGGCACGGATATCGGGGAGCTGCGCGACTGGACCGAGAAGATGGTCCGCAAGCTGCGCACGGTGCCGGGCATCACCGACGTGTCCTCGGACCAGGAGAGCGCGGGGCTGGTGGAGCGCCTGATCATCGACCGCGACGCCGCGGCCCGGCTGGGCGTGGGGGTGGAGGATATCAGCGCCGCCTTCAACAACGCCTTCGCGCAGCGCCAGGTCTCCACCATCTACATGTCGCGCAACCAGTACCGCGTGGTGCTGGAGGTCACCCCGTCTCTGCAGCAGAGCGCAACACAGTTCGACCGCGTCTTCGTGCCCGGGCGCGACGGGCCGGTGCCGCTGCTGTCCGTGGCGAAGGTGCGGCGGGAAACGGCGCCGCTGCGCGTGACGCATCGCAGCCAGTTCCCGGCCACCACCATCACCTTCAACCTCGCCGAAGGCATCTCGCTGAGCCAGGCGCAGGCGCTTGTGGCCCAGGCGGAGCGGGAGATCATGCTGCCCGCCGGCATCCGCACCCAGTATGGCGGCAATGCCGCCGCCTTCCAGGATTTCGAGAGCTCGCAGCCGTTGCTGATCCTGGCGGCGCTGGTCTCGATCTATATCGTGCTGGGCGTGCTCTACGAGAGCTACATCCACCCGCTGACGATCCTCTCCACCCTGCCCACGGCGGGGCTGGGCGCGCTGCTGGCACTGCTGGTCACCGGGACCTCCTTCAGCGTCGTGGCGCTGATCGGCGTGATCCTGCTGATGGGCATCGTGAAGAAGAACGCGATCATGCTGGTGGATTTCGCGTTGTCGCATGAGCGGGAGGAGGGCGCGTCGAGCGAGGAATCCATCCTGGCCGCCTGCCGCGACCGCTTCCGCCCGATCCTGATGACGACGCTGGCCGCGCTGTTCGGCGCGCTGCCGCTGGCGCTGGGCAGCGGGGTCGGGGCGGAGCTGCGGCAGCCGCTCGGCATCTCCATCATCGGCGGGCTGATCCTGTCGCAACTGCTCACGCTCTACACCACGCCGGTGATCTACCTGGCGCTGGACCGCTGGCGGCTGCGCGGGCGACGCGATCCGGGGCCAGCGCGGCTGCATCCAGCGGAGTAGGAGAGGGCGGCGGACCGGCACGGGGCTGGCCACGAAGCGTGGTGACAGCGCTGTTCAGCCCGCCTTCATGCGGCTTTCCAGCAGGTCGAGCAGCGCGCGGGCGGCGGGGCCAGGCACGGCACCGCGGCGGATGACGACGCCGGTGGCGCGCTCGATGCGTGGCTCTTCCAGGCGCCGCGCCACCAGGACGGGATGCGGGCCGCGCGGCAGGGCGAGGCGCGGCACGACCGCGAGGCCGAGCCCGGCCTCGGCAAGTCCCAGGCTGGTGGAAAGGTGCTCGGCCTCGTAGTGCCAGTTGGGCTGGATGCCGCGCGGCAGCAAGGCACGATCCAGGATCAGCCGGTTGCCGGAGCGGCGCGAGACGCCGACCAGCTTCTCCGTCGCCAGATCGGACCAGCGCAGGCTGCGGCGCCGGGCGAAGGGATGGTCGCGGCGGCAGGCGAGCACGAAGGGATCGCGGCGCAGCGGACGGAACTCCACTTCGGGATGACCGGCGCCTTCCATGCCGATGCCGAACTCGACGCCGCCGGTCGCCACCGCGTCGGTGACGCCATCGGCCGAGAGATCCATGACGCGCACGCGCACGGCCGGGAAGCGTCGCGCGAAATCCGCCACCGTGGCGGGGAGGAAGTAGTAGGCCGCGGTGGGGATGCAGGCGATGGTGACGAGGCCGCGCCGCCGCGCCGCCGTCTCGCGGATGCCGAGCAGGCTTTCCTCCAGCTCATCCAGCAGCCAGCGCGCGCGTGGCAGGAACTCTCGCCCCGTCTGGGTCAGCGCCACGCGGCGCGTCGAGCGGGCAAGCAGGGCGATGCCGAGCTCCTCCTCCAGTGCCGAAAGGCGGCGCGAAACGGCGGGCAGGGACAGATGCAGCACTTCCGTCGCGCGGGTGAGGCTCTGCGCCTCGGCCACGGCGACGAAGGCGCGGAGCTGGTCGAGGTCGATGGCCAAGCGGGCGGTCCTTGTTGCGTGTGGCGCAAGAGTTCTGCCGATCTTTGCACTTCAGCAAGAGCTTTCCCGGGCGCAGAAGGGGGCCGACGCGGGAAACCGCAACAGGTTCTGGAAACGCCGATGCAGATCCGTCTCCCCTGCGTGCTGATGCGCGGCGGCACGAGCCGCGGCCCCTTCTTCCTGGCGGGGCACCTGCCGGCCGATCCGGCACGGCGCGACGCGCTGCTGCTGGCCGCGATGGGCTCGCCGCATCCCTTGCAGATCGACGGCATCGGCGGCGGCAACAGCCTGACCAGCAAGACCGCGATCGTCGGCCCATCGGAGGAGCCGGGCGTGGATGTGGAATACCTCTTCGCCCAGGTCTCGGTGGACCGCGGCACGGTGGATACGCGGCCGAACTGCGGGAACATGCTGGCCGCCGTGGGCCCCTTCGCCATCGAGGCCGGCCTGGTGCGGGCGCGGGCGCCGGAAACGCTGGTGCGCATCCGCAACCGCAACACCGGCGCTCTGGTCGAGGCGGTGGTGCAGACCCCGGACGGGCGCGTGACCTATGCGGGCGAGGCGGAGATCCCCGGCGTGCCGGGCCGCTCGGCGCCGGTGGCGCTCCGCTTCCGCGATGTGTCCGGCAGCAAGACCGGCATGCTCTTCCCGACCGGATCGCGGCGGGAGGAGATCGGCGGCATCGCCGTCACGCTGGTGGACGGCGCCATGCCGATGCTTCTGATCCCCGCCTCCGCGCTGGGGGTGCGGGCCGATGCGGCGCCGGAGGCAATCGAGGGCGATGCCGCGCTGCTGCGGCGCATCGAGGCGATGCGGCTGGAGGCCGGGCGGCGCATGGGGCTGGGCGATGTCGCCGGCAGCGTCGTGCCCAAGCCGGCGTTGCTGGGGCCGGGGGAGGGGGGCGCGACGCTCACCGCGCGCTATCTCACCCCGCATGCGGTGCACCGCGCCATGGCGGTGACGGGCGGCATCACCCTGGCCGTCGCGGCGCGCATGGCGGGGACGGTGGCAGCCGATCTCGCCACGCCGGGCGAGGCGGTGCGGATCGCGCATCCCGCCGGGGTTCTGGAGATCGGCCTCGGCATCGAGGACGGGGTGGTGCGCTGGGCCAGCGTGCTGCGCACGGCGCGGCGGATCTTCGAGGGCAACCTGCTGGTGCCCGAGCCGGAGGGGGAAGCCGCCTTCCTGATGGCCGCCGAGTAGGCTTTTCCCGCAAACACAAGAAACGAGGAAACATCCATGCTGAACCGTCGCAACCTGCTCCGCGCCTTCTCCGCCGCACCGCTCGCGGCCCTGCCGCTCGCCGCCCGGGGCGCCGAGCCCGCCTGGCCCGCCCGGCCGATCCGCCTGCTGGTCGCCTATGCGCCGGGCGGCGGCACGGACAACGTGGCGCGCGTCCTGGCGGCGCAGCTCCAGTCCGTGCTGGGGCAGCCGGTGGTCGTCGAGAACAAGCCCGGCGCGGGCGGCAACCTCGCGACCGAGGCGGTCGCCTCGGCGCGGCCCGATGGCTACACGCTGCTGGTGGGCAACCAGGGGCCGATGACGGTCAACCAGTCGCTCTTCCCGAACATGCGCGTCGATCCGCTGAAGGCGCTGGACCCGGTGGCTCTGATGGCCGATGCGCCGCTGGTCGCGGTGGCGGGGCCGGGCAGCAAGGCGAAGGACCTGTCGGCGCTGCTGCAGGAGGCGCGGGCCGCCAAGGGGAGCTTCGGCTATGCCTCGGCCTCCAACGGCTCGGCCAGCCATCTCGCCGCCGCCCTGATGTTCCAGATGGCGGGGGCGGAGGCGGAACACCTGCCCTTCCGCGGTGCCGGCCCGGCGTTGAACGACGTGGTGGCGGGGCATATCCCCTTCATGGTCACCACCCTGCCTTCGGTGATCGGGCTGATCCAGGGCGAGCTGGTGCGGCCGCTGGCCGTGACCGGGGAAAGCCGGATCGCCGCGCTGCCGGAGGTGCCGACCGTGGCGGAGGCGGCGCTGCCGGGCTATCGCGCCTCCGCCTGGTACGGGATCCTCACGCCCAGGGGCACGCCGGAGGCGATCCGCGCCCGGCTGGAAACGGCGGTGGCCGACAGCCTGACCGTGCCCGAGGTGGCCCGCCGGTTGAACGAGGAAGGCGCCGTGCCGGCCCGCATGGGCGGCGAGGCCTTCGGCCGCTTCATGGCCGAGGAGCGGATGCGCTGGGCGAAGCTGGTGAGCGAGACACGGATCGCGGCGAACTGATCCCGGCGAGACAATCCCGGCGAGACAATCCCGGGGGCCGGTTCCCCCCGGAGTGGCCAGCGGCCTCGTGCCCGACAGGGCTGGGCTGCGTCCCGCGGGATAGGCCGGTCTCGCGGACAGGGAGCATCATCGTTTGACAGAGGGGCCGGCTTTCCGGCCCCCTGTCCCGCGGATCGTTGCCTCGTGAGACCTGTCATGCCCGGATGCCGCCCCTGCCCCTCGTCGTTCCCTTGTGCCGGATGCCCCGGGCGATGAGGATCTGCGTCCTGGGGGCCGGCATCGCCGGCCTGGCGGCGGCCTATCACCTCGGGCGGGACGGACACGAGGTCACGGTGCTGGACCGCGAGGCCGGGCCGGGGCTGGGCACCAGCAAGGCGAATGGCGGTCAGCTCAGCTACTCCTATGTCGCGCCCCTGGCGGCGCCGGGCGTGGCGCGCAAGGGCATGCACTGGATCCTCGACGGCGAGGCGCCGCTGCGGCTGAAGCCGCAGGCCGACCCCCGGCTCTGGCGCTGGCTGAAGGCCTTCCTGCGGGCCTCGCGGCGCGAGGTGTTCGAGCAGGGCACGCGCGAGATGCTGGCGCTCGCCTATCACAGCCGCGGCGTGCTCGATGCGATGATGGCACGCGATCCGCTGGATTTCTCCTGGCGGCAGAACGGCAAGCTGGTGGTGTTCCGCGACGAGGGCGACCTGCGCGGCGCGGCCTCGCTGGTGGCCTATCAGGCGCGGTACGGCGCGAAGCAGCAGGTGCTGGATGCCCGCGAATGCCTGGCACTGGAGCCCGCGCTGCGCGACACGGCGGAGAAGCTGGCGGGCGGCGTCTTCACGCCGGACGAGGCGGTGGGCGACGCGCACGGATTCTGCGAGGCGCTGCGCGGCGTGCTGCGGGGCTGGCCGAACATCCGCTTCCGCTTCAACCATCCGGTGACGGCGCTGCGCCTGCGGAACGGCGCGGTGGTCGCGGCGGAAAGCCCGGCGGGGCTGGTGGAGGCGGATGCCTTCGTCCTGTCCTCCGGCATCGGGGCGCTGTCTCTGGCCGAGCCGCTGGGGCTGATGCTGCCGCTCTATCCGCTCAAGGGCTACAGCCTGACCGTGCCGACGCGGGCAGGGGACCTGCCGCCGGAGATCAGCATCACCGACGCGCACCACAAGGTGGTCTATGCGCTGCTGGACCGGGCGACGGAGAGCGCCGAGGGGCGGCTGCGCGTGGCGGGGATGGTGGATCTCGTCGGCTTCGCCACGGATCTGGTGCAGCGCCGGCTCGACACGCTGACGCGGCAGGCGCGGGAGGTCTTCCCCGCCGCCGCCGACTGGCCGCGCGCGCAGCCCTGGGCTGGCCTGCGCCCCGCAACGCCGGACTGGAAGCCGATCCTGGGGCCGAGCGGGGTCGATGGGCTCTGGCTCAACCTCGGTCATGGCGGTCTGGGCTTCACCATCGGCTGCGGCACGGGCGAATTGCTGGCGGCGATGATCGCAGGGCGGGAGACGGGGATCCCGGTGGAGCCCTATGCGATGGGGCGGGTGACGCGGACCGCCCAGGCGGCCTGATGTCCGGGACCCACGTCTTCGCGCGGGCGAGGGCCGGGCTGGAGAGCCGCGGGTGTGATGCCCCAGCCCTGCCGGTGCGGCGGATTTCGCGGGCGGGGCGCTACGGTCCCGCCAAGACCAGCGACAGCACGAGAAGGTAGTGGCTGGCCGCCGCCGCCAGGACCATGGCGTGCCAGAGCGCGTTGTGGAAGGGCAGGCGGTGCGCGAGGTGGAAGGCCACGCCGCCCGTGTAGAGCAGCGCCCCGAGGCCCAGCGCGCCGAGCTGCCAGGCCGAGAGCGCGCGGATGAGCGGTGGGAGCGCGATCAGGCCCACCCAGCCGAGAATGAGATAGAGGGCGAGGCCCAGGCCCTCGTGGCGCCCCGGAGCCAGGAGCTTCAGGGCCACGCCACCGGCGGCGCCGGTCCAGACCATGGCGAGGAGGGCGATGCTCCATCCGCCGCCAAGGGAGAGGGCCATGACGGGCGTGTAGGTGCCGGCGATCAGCAGGTGGATGGCGGCATGGTCGAAGCGGCGGAGGCGCTGCCGGAGCCGGCCGGGCGGCGCCATGTTGTAGGCGGCCGAGCAGGCGAAGCTCGCGCCCAGGCCCAGCAGATAGGGGGCGACGGCGGCGAGGGTGAGCCAGCCGGGGCGCGCGATGGCGGCGCCCAGCAGGTGGATGCCACCGGCCAGGACGGCGGCGAGGCCCAGGAGATGGACGCCGCCATCCGCGATGCGTTCGCGTCTGGAAAAGGACAGCGCGGGGGACGCCCCGGCCAGGGCGTCCCGCGCCGGATGCATCAACCGCCGCGGATCAGCGGCGGGACTTGCCGCGCTCGATCTCACGTTCCAGGGCGCTGCGCTCGGTCTGGCCGGAGCGGCGGGCGATCTCACGCACGATGGCCGGGGAAACGCGGTGGCGCTTGGCCAGATAGGCGATGGTGTCCTCCAGGCCCTCCGGCGGGGCGGCCGGCTCCGCGGCGGGTTTGGGCTTCGGCTTGGTCTGCTGGGACACGGGACTGCACCTGGAAGGGAGGAAGAGGGGAAAGGTGAAGCGGAACCGTCAGGCGGGCATGGTGTTCCGGCCGAGGACGCTGGTCGGGCTCAGGCGCATCTCGCTCTCGCGCACGACGCGTTCCTGGCCGTCCTGGCCCTGGCGGACGCGGTACTCGCGGTCCGGCGAATCATTCGGCAGGAGGCGGGTGATGGTGTAACGGCCCCGTGCCTCGTGCGGATTGAAGAGATGGGGAACCAGCTCGACCTCGTCGCCGATCTGGAAACGGTGGTTGGCCATGGGCTTTCCTTCCGGGCTGTGGAGCCTGCCGCAGGATGTCCGGACGGTCCCCGCAGGGGCCGGTCCGGTATCCGGACGGGCCATGCCCGCCGGTCGCGGGGAGGGGAGACCCCTCCCCGACACGTCACGCCGCGCGGATGTTGCCGGCGGAGACGCGGCCTTCGCGGCCCTGCACGAGCTCGTACTCGAGCTTGTCGCCCTCGCGGGGCTCCTGGAGGCCGGCGCGCTGCACGTCGGAGACATGAAGGAAAACGTCCTTCGAGCCGTCATCCGGCTGGATGAAGCCGAAGCCCTTGGTGCTGTTGAACCACTTGACGGTGCCTGAGGCCATGATGGGTGTTCCGTTTCCGAAAGGCCGGGGCGCGACATGCGCACCGGATCGGCATCGAGGGGAACGGACACCGAGCTCGACGCTCGGAGGAGCAAGGAGAACAGGCCGGCACGACGAGACTGACCGGAGGAACATGGGCGCCCGGAACGGGATTTGCAAGTGACGAGGGGGCGCGAGGGAGCGCGAGGCTGCCGGTGCCGCCATGCGTCCAAAGGGGGAGAGGTGAGGCCATGCCCTCACGGACGCCGTGCGGGCCGCGGGCTCAGGCGATCTCCCGGACCAGCTTGGCGCGCAGCGCGCGGGCGAAGTCGGCGCGGGATTCCGCGGCCATGACGAAGGCGCCAGGTCCGGCGATGACGGTGGCTTCGTAGGTCTGGCGCAGGCCGGGGCGGTCGCCCTCGATGGCCAGGGCGTTGATCACGATGCCCCGGGCCTCGGCCGCCTGCCGTGCTTCCTCGAGGGGGCGCAGGCTGCGCATGTCGGGGGCATCGCCGGAAACGTCGATCACCTTCTCGTCGGCCCGCCAGGGCGCGGCGGCCAGCAGGCTGGTGGAATGCTCCACCGCGTCGCCGATGGCGTTCCAGGATTGCGGCGACCGCGGCGCGGCCATCACGGCGCCCGCCATGGCCTGGGCGGCGGCGGCGCCGTCGATGCGGTGCCAGCCCACCACCGTGGCCGCGCCGCCCGGGGCGCCCCATTCCACCAGGGCGATGCCGATGGCGCCGAGCGGTCCGGAACCGATCGCGGCCAGCACATCGGGATGGGTGATGGCCTGGGCGCAGCCCTCGCGCTGCAGGCGGAACTCGTCGGCATCGATGCTGCCGGATGCGTCGATGGCCAGGACCAGCAGCAGGTCGATCACCCGTCCCTCGGCCCGCGCGGGCGTCGCGGCGGCAAGGGCTGCGGGGAGAAGAAGGGCGTCGCGGCGGCGCCAGCCAGGGCGGGCGGCACCGGGGCGGGCGGCACCGGGGCGAGGGGGTGAGGGGTGGTCCGTCATGCCGCGCGCCTCCGGATGGGTCCGGAGAGAGGTTTGGAGGCGGGCGGGGGATGTCAACCGGGGTGGCGGCGGCCTCGGAGGAAGGCCCTGCCTTCCCCCGAACCCCCATCCGCCAGGACCCTGGGGGCCCTGGACCTCCCCTTCCTTGGCGCTTGTTGCAGGCCGGATCGCGCCGCGGGAGGCGGAGCCCCGCCCGGGACGGGGCAGCGCCGGATCAACCCGCCGTGGCCGGCTCCGCATTGGTGCGGGTCAGGCGCGTGAGCATGGCGGCGACCAGCGGCATGCCGATGCGGTTCGGGTCCGTCATCAGCGATTCCGGGTGGAACTGCACCGCCGCGATGGGCAGGCGCCTGTGCTCCACGGCCATGACGACGCCATCCTCGGTCTCGGCGGTAACGGCGATCTCCTCCGGCAGCACCAGCCGGCGCGCGTGCAGCGAGTGGTATCGTCCCACGGCGAACTCCTCCGGCAGGTCCTGGAGGAAGCGGCTGTCCTTGCGGTGGATCAGCGAGGGCTTGCCATGCATGGGCCGCTCCAGAACGTCCAGCGCGCCGCCGAAATGCTCGACGATACCCTGCAAGCCGAGGCAGACGCCGAAGGCGGGCAGCCTGCGTTCCACCAGCAGGTCCAGCGTCTCGGTCATCGCGAAATCCGACGGGCGGCCCGGGCCGGGGGACAGCACCACGAGGTCGATGCCCTCGGCACCCTCGCGCAGCCGTTCCCGCGCCAGTTCGGGGCGCATCGTCGTGACCTCGGCCCCGGCGGCGCGGAAATAGCTGGCCAGGGTGTGCACGAAGCTGTCCTCGTGATCGACCAGCAGCACGCGCGGGCTGTGGCCCAGCAGCTCGGCCGGGGCCGGGCGCTGCGGCGGGGCGGCGGGGGCGGCGCCCTTGATGGCGGCGAACATGGCGCTGGCCTTGAGGTGGCACTCGGCCTCCTCGGCCGCCGGGTCGCTGTCGTGCAGCAGCGTGGCGCCGGCCCGCACCTCGGCCACGCCGTCCTTCAGGCGGATGGTGCGCAGCGTCAGGCCGGTGTTCATGTTGCCGTCGAAGGTGATGCGCCCGATGGCGCCGCCATACCAGCGGCGGGCGGAACGCTCCTCGTTCTCGACATGACGGATCGCCCAGGTCTTGGGCGCGCCGGTGACGGTGACGGCCCAGGCATGGGACAGGAAGCCGTCCAGCGCGTCCATCTCCGGCAGCAGCTCGCCTTCCACATGGTCCACCGTGTGGATCAGGCGGGAATACATCTCGATCTGGCGGCGGCCGATGACCTTGACGCTGCCGGGCACGCAGACACGCGACTTGTCGTTGCGGTCCACGTCGGTGCACATGGTCAGCTCGCTCTCCTCCTTGCGGGAATTGAGCAGGGTGCGGATGTTCTCGGCATCCTCCAGCGCGTCGCGGCCGCGCCTGATCGTGCCGCTGATCGGGCAGGTCTCGATGCGCCTGCCCTCGACGCGCACGAACATCTCGGGGCTGGCGGCGACCAGGAACTCGCCCTCGCCGAGATTCATCAGCGCGCCATAGGGGGCGGGGTTCACGCGGCGCAACCGGTCGAAGAGCTCGCTCGGCGCATCGGCGCAGGGGGTGGCGAAGGTCTGGCCGAGGACCACCTCGAACAGGTCGCCGCGGGCGAAGGCCTCGCGCGCGCGCTCGACCATCGCGGCATATTCGCCGGGGCCGTAGTCGCTGCGGATCTCGCCGTCCTTCTCCGTGCCGGGACGGTAGGGATCGGCGGGCGTCTCGCGCGGCAGGCCCTCGGTGGCGGCGCCTTCCACGGTGAACTCGTAGCGGTGGCGCTCGGCGGTGCCACGCATGTGGTCCACCACCAGCACCTCGTCCGGCAGGAAGAGGACGAGGTCGCGCTGGTCCGCGGCGCGGGGCAGGCGGAGCTTCATCGGCTCGAACTGGAAGACCAGGTCGTAGCCGAAGGCGCCGTAGAGGCCGAGATGCTCGTCCTCGCGCGCGCGGAACAGCTCGCCCAGGCGGCGCAGCACGGAGAAGACGGAGGGCTGGCGGGAGCGCTGCTCCTCCGGGAAGCGGCCTTCCGGCTCGCGCAGGCGGAGGAAAAGGCGGGTCGCGGAGGCCTCCGCCTCCCCGGCCTCCGCCATGCCGCGCAGGGCGGGGGCGATGGCGCGCAGCAGGGTCTCGCCACGCGCGTTGAGCGCCGTGACGGTGACCTCCCGCCCCCGGGCGGTGAGCATCACCGGCGGGTCGGCGAAGCCCATGTCCAGGCGCGTGTAGCGGCCGGGGAACTCGAAGGAGGAGGAGAGCAGCACGCCGCGCTGGCGGTCGAGGCGCTTCGCCAGGTCCGGCATCAGCGTCGCGGCATCGGCGGCGAGGGTTTCCCGCCGGACGGTCAACCCGCCTTCGGTGCGGTAGCTTGTCTGGGACATCGTGGATGCCTGCATCTCGACTCCGGGGTGGCTGGGCGGCCTCGGGGTCCGGGAAGGCTGGCAGGGGATATGAGAAAGGCCGCCCGGATCTCCGAGGCGGCCTTGAAACGTGGGAACGCGCGGGCCGCCTGTTCTACAGGGGCCACCACCAGCGGCTGGAGGGTTCGCGCGTGATCATGGTGGATTAGGTAGCCCGTGGTGCGGGGCGGTGCAAGGGGTGTTCCGGGCGGATGGGGCGGCCGCGACCGGCCGTGGACGGGGCGCCGCGGGCCCGAAGGCGGAAGGTCCCCCCGGGGAAAGGCGCCGCCTCCCCCGGGAGTGCCCGTGCCCGGTCAGGCCGTCTTCAGCCAGGACTCCACGCGGTCCTTGTGGCCGGCGATGTAGTTCGCCACCGCCTTGTCGTAGCTGGTCTCCTGCGCGTCCAGCATGGCCTTCTGCAGCTCGTCCAGCGGCAGGTTCATGCGGGTGAGCAGGCTGGTGACGCCGGGGCTCTGCTCCTTCAGCCCCTTGCGGGCGATGGCATAGACGCTTTCCACGCCACCCATGGCCTTCTCCGGATCGGCAAGGTAGCGGAGGTCGTACTTGCCGAACATCCAGTGCGGGCTCCAGGCCGTCGCCACCACCCACTTCTTGCGGCGCATGGAGCGCTCGATCATCGAGATCATCGCCGCCTCGCTGGATTCCTGCAGCCGGTACATGTCGTCGAGGCCGTAGGTCTTCAGCGCCTCCCGCGACACGCGGGTGAGGCCGGCGCCGGGCTCGATGCCCTGGACGATGCCGCCGAGCTTCTCCCGCACCTCGCCGCTCTTGAGGTCGGCGAAGGAGTTCAGCTCCTCCTTGGGGACATAGTCGGGGACCACCCAGCCCAGCCTGGCATCGGTGTAGAGCACGCCGAGGCGGTCCACCTTGCCCTCGATGCGCTTCCAGTAGTCGGCATGGGTCTCGGGCAGCCAGAGTTGCAGCATGGCGTCCACGTCGCCGCGGGTGATGCCCTGGTAGAGCGGGGCGATATCGCTCTGCATCAGCACCGCCTCGACGTTCAGGCGGTCCTGCATCAGCTTCGCCGCCAGCTTGGTGACGAATTCCGCATCGGCCCAGGGGGCGTAGCCGAGGGTGACCTTCTGCCGCGCCTGCGCCAGGGCCGGGCGGGCGAGGGTGCCGGTGAGCAGCGTGCCGCCCGCGGCGGCGGTGAGGGTGAGGAGGTTGCGCCGGTTCAGCATGGGGCGTCTTCCTTTCTGCGGTTCGTGTGTGGCGGTCAGTGGCTGGCCAGGCGGGCGGCGGTGCCGCCCTGCTTCGCCTCATCCTCACCCTGGGCCTTGCGCGCGAAGAGCGCGCGCAGGCCGGGGACCAGGGCGGGGCGCTTCTGGCCGAAGCTCTGGGTGATGCGGTCGAGCAGCACGGCCAGGATCACGACGGCGAGGCCGCCCTCGAAGCCGGTGCCGACATCGAGGCGCTGGATGCCGGTGAGCACGGTGTTGCCCAACCCGCCCGCGCCGATCATCGAGGCGATCACCACCATCGACAGCGACAGCATGATCGTCTGGTTGATGCCGGCCATGATGGAGGGCAGCGCGTTCGGGAGCTGCACCTTCATCAGCAGCTGGCCCGGCGTGCAGCCGAAGGCAAGGCCCGCCTCGATGAACTCGCTGTTCACCTGGCGCAGGCCCAGATTGGTCAGGCGCACGACCGGCGGCATGGCGAAGATCACCGTGGCGATCGTGCCGGGCACGGCGCCGAGGCCGAAGAACATGGCGGCCGGGATCAGGTAGACGAAGGCCGGCATGGTCTGCATCAGGTCGAGCACGGGGCGGACCACCAGGGCCACGGCCTCGCTGCGCGCCATGGCGATGCCGAGCGGCACGCCGACCACGATGGCGATGACGGTGGCGGAGAGGACGAGGGAGAGGGTCTCCATCGTGCGCTCCCAGAGATCCATGCCGAGGACCACGAAAAGGGCTGCCACGGCGAAGAGGGCGAACTTCCAGCCCACGCGCCAGAGGGCGAGGAGCACGATCACCGCCACGGCGGCCAGCGGCGGGACGCCGGTCAGGGCCGCCTTGATGGTGCCGGTGACGAAGCCGATCACCATGGCGATGCCGTCGAGGAAAGGCATGAAGTGGTCGAGGATGTAGTTGACGACGGTGTCGGCGGCTTCGCCGATGCCGAGATGCATGTTCATGGAACGGGTTCCGGTGCTGTGGGCCCGAGGGGGCGCGGGAAGGTCCGCGGCAGGGCGCTGCGGAGGCCTCGCCTCAGGCGGCGCGGTCCAGGGTCATCAGCAGGGCGGACTTGCTGATGGAGCCGATGTAGCGCCGCTGCGCGTCGATCACGGGCACGGGCCAGGGGCTCTGCGCGACGCGGCCGAGCACGTCGGACAGCGTCTGGTCGGCGTCGATCGGCTCGATCTCGGACAGGAAGGCGCGGTGATAGGGGTCCGCCTCGCCGCTGCGGGCGGCGCGGGCGAGGGATTCCGCGCTGACCATGCCGTGGTAGCGGCGGTCGCGCCCCACCACGATGGCGACGTCGCGGTCGTGCCGGCGCATGCGCTCCAGTGCCGCCGGGACGGCGAGGCCCTTGCGCTCGATCAGCACGACCTGCGCGTCGCGCGCCACGTCGCCGGCGCGGAAGACCTGCGACACGTCCACGTTGCGGAAGAAGGAGCGGACATAGTCGTTGGCCGGGTTGGTCACGATCTCGTCCGGCGTGCCGACCTGCACCACGTTGCCGTGCTGCATGATGGCGATGCGGTCGCCGATGCGCATGGCCTCGTCGAGGTCGTGGCTGACGAAGATGATGGTGCGGCTGTGCTCGGACTGCAGGCGCAGAAGCTCGTCCTGCATCTCCGTGCGGATCAGCGGGTCGAGGGCCGAGAAGGCCTCGTCCATCAGCAGCACGGTCGGCTCGCTCGCCAGCGCGCGGGCGAGGCCGACGCGCTGCTTCATGCCGCCCGAAAGCTGGTCGGGGCGGCTCGGGGCATAGGCGGCGAGGCCCACGCCCTCCAGCGCCGCCATGGCCTTGGCATGGCGCTCCGCCTCGGCCACGCCCGCGACCTCCAGCCCGAAGGCGGCGTTGTCGAGCACCGTGCGGTTGGGCAGCAGGGCGAAGGACTGGAAGACCATGCTCATGTCGCGGCGGCGCAGCTCGGTCAGCTCGCGCTTCGACATGCGGGTGATGTCCTGGCCCTCCACCAGGATGGCGCCGGAGGTCGGCTCGATCAGGCGGTTGAGCAGGCGCAGCAGGGTGGACTTGCCGGAGCCGGAAAGGCCCATGATCACGAAGATCTCGCCGGCCATGATGTCGAAGTTCGCGCCGTTGACACCCAGCGTGCAGCCGGTCTCGGCGTGGATCTCGTCCTTGCCCTTGCCCTGGCGCACCATCTCCATGGCGCGGTCGGGATGGTCGCCGAAGACCTTGTAGACATCGCGCAGGGCGATCTTCACCTGCGGCTCGGTGGCCGTGTCTGCGGTGGTCATCGCCAGTGGGGAACCGGTCGCGGACATCCCGGGGGATGTCGCGGTCGTCGCCGTATCCATATGCCTCTCCCAGTTGGCCATCCGCCCTGGGATGGCACTCACCTCCATGCGAGCGGCCGCCGGCAGGCACGGCCGCTATGAGCACAGAACGGGCGGAAAGTTCCTTGTCGGACCCTTCTGCCCCGAAAATGACACAATGATGTGCCGCTGCCGTAAATAAGCTCGATCGCGATGTAGAATGGATGAACTGGATTGTCCACACCTAACGGCACAGACATGCGCTATGTGGGAAGCAATCCGGAAAGATGATTACCTGCGCATGGCCAGGAGTTATGGGCCGGGTCCATCGGCGGCAGGGCGAATTATTCTTGTGGCGCCCTGGGATATGCTCGGTGTGCGAAGGCTTTTCCTGCCTGGCTTCCGCGCGGAGGAAAGGATTAACTGATCCGGTTCTGGGACACCCTATCACGATATTGTAACCTCGTGAAACAGCGCGCGCAGATTGCCGAATCGGGTTCACTCTTCACCGCGAAATGACCATCCATTCGCCAGCCCTCCGGCTGGAATCTTCTGGAAAATGGCCTCGTTTCCGCCCAGATCAGGGATAGCCGGACCGCCGCTTTCCAGGACGGGCCCGGTGGCGGGCAGACCGATCGATGGAGCACGGCGCCACAAGCAGCGATGGGCCCGGGCAGGAGTCCTGACCCGGCCCGGTCACTCTCTGGACCGCCTCGGCCACGTGCCCCTCCCATGGTTCCCGCCGGGCCCATGCATTCGGGAGGGTAGAGAGAATGGTGAGGAATCCGTCCGCGGCCGCCGGCACCATGGGGGTGCCCGCGCGTCCCGTCATCCGCCGCATCGGCTATGACGACCTGCGCGCCGCGCTGTCCGAAGGATGGTGTGATTTCCGGGAAACACCGACCCAGCTGGTCTTCCTGGGTGTGATCTACCCACTGGTCGGCTTCGTCGCCGCCCGCGCGGCCTTCGGCTACGAGCTGCTGCCGCTGCTCTTCCCCATGCTGGCGGGCATCAGCCTGCTCGGCCCTGTCGCTGCGCTGGGGCTCTATGAGATCAGCCGCCGCCGCGAGCGTGGCGAGCCGGCCTCCTGGGTGAACGCCTTCGACGTGCTGCGCTCGCCCTCGCTCTTCTCCATCGCGGCGCTGGGCGTGGTGCTCTTCGCCATCTTCGTCGCCTGGCTCTTCGTGGCCAAGGCCATCTATGTCGCCACGCTGGGCGCCGCCCCGCCGGACTCGATGGGCGAGTTCCTGCGCGACGTGCTGCGGACGCGCGAGGGGCGCAGCATGATCCTGCTCGGCAACGGCGCGGGCTTCTTCTTCGCCCTGCTGGTGCTGAGCATCTCGGCGGTGTCCTTCCCGCTCCTGCTGGACCGCGATGTCGGCGTGGCGGAGGCGGTGCGCGCCTCGATGCGGGCCATGGCCACCAATCCGGGGCCGATGCTCGGCTGGGGCCTGGCCGTGGCGGTGCTGCTGGTCCTGGGCTCGCTGCCCTGCTTCGTCGGGCTGGCCGTGGTCATGCCCGTCCTGGGCCACGCCACCTGGCACCTGTACCGGCGCCTCGTGGCATGAGGGGAGGCGGCCGGGGCCCTGCGCCCCGGCCGGCCGTCAGGCGGCCTCGGGCAGGGTCGCCATGTCGATCACGAAGCGGTACTTTACGTCGGACCGGATCATGCGCTCATAGGCGGTGTTGATCTCGTCCATGCGGATCATCTCGATGTCCGAGGTGATGCCGTGCTCGCCGCAGAAATCCAGCATCTCCTGCGTTTCCGCGATGCCGCCGATCAGCGAGCCGGCGAAGCTGCGGCGCTTGAAGATCAGGCTGAACACGGCGACCGGCAGGGGCTGCTCCGGCGCGCCCACCTGCACCAGCGTGCCGTCGCGCTTCAGCAGGCCGAGATAGGCGTTGATGTCGTGCTGGGCCGCCACGGCGTCGAGGATGAAGTCGAAGCTGTTGGCCTCCCTGGCCATCGCCGCCTCGTCCCGTGACAGCACCACCTCGTGCGCGCCGAGGCGCAGCGCGTCCTCGACCTTGCTGGCGGAGGTGGTGAAGAGCACGACATGCGCGCCGAAGGCCCGTGCGAACTTCACCGCCATGTGGCCGAGCCCGCCCAGGCCGACGATGCCGACGCGCTGGCCGGGGCCGACCTTCCAGTGCCGCAGCGGGGAATAAGTGGTGATGCCGGCGCAGAGCAGCGGCGCCACCGCGGCGAGGTCCAGCTTCTCCGGCACCTTCAGCACGAAGGCCTGGTCCACCACCACGGCGCGGGAATAGCCGCCGAAGGTATGGCCGCCGCCGTGCCTGTCCTCGCCGTTATAGGTGCCGATGAAGCCGCGCTCGCAGTACTGCTCCAGCCCTTCCTGGCAGCTCGCGCATTCGCGGCAGGAATCGACCATGCAGCCGACGCCGGCGAGGTCGCCCACCTTGAAGCGGGTCACGGCATCGCCGACCGCCGCGACGCGGCCGACGATCTCATGGCCGGGCACGCAGGGATAAAGGGTGTTGTGCCACTCGTTGCGGGCCTGGTGCAGGTCGGAGTGGCAGACGCCGCAATAGAGGATGTCGATTCGCACATCCGTCGGGCCGGGATCGCGGCGCTCGAAGGTGAAGGGGGCGAGCGGTGCCGTGGCCGCTTCCGCGGCATAGCCGGTGCAGGTGAACATGCGGATGTCCTCGCACGAAGAAGGCAGGGGAAAGGATCGCGGCCGCCCTCGTGGGTGGCGCGGTTGGAAAAGGCGGCAAAAGAGCGCGTGCGGGGAACTTGGCGATGGGAAGGGGTTTTGGCCAGATCTCCCGGCGCCCGGATGGGAGGGGGAGGCGGGCTGATCAAGGGAAGGTGATGGGCGGCGGAGCCTTCCTCCCAAAGGGCGGCGAACAGGCGAAGGGCCGCCCCGGTGCGGGGGCGGCCCTGGCGTTGTGGAGGAGACGCCCCTTCAGGCGAACTGGTTCATCGTGTTGTGGGCGCCGCTGGCCTTGAGCGCGGCCTCGCCGGCGAAGTACTCCTTGTGCTCGTCGCCGATATCGGAGCCCGCCATGTTCTGGTGGCGGACGCAGGCGACGCCGCGGCGGATCTCCTGCCGCTGCACGTCCAGCACGTAGCCGAGCATGCCCTGCTCGCCGAAATACTTCTGCGACAGCGTGTCGGTGGACAGCGCGGCCGTGTGATAGGTCGGCAGCGTGATCAGGTGATGGAAGATGCCGGCACGCTTCGAGGCATCGGCCTGGAAGCTGCGGATGCGGGCATCCGCCTCCTCCGCCAGATCGCTCCCGTCATAGTCCACGCTCATCAGCTTCGCGCGGTCATAGGCGGAAACGTCGCGGCCTTCCTCCTTCCAGGCATCATAGACCTGCTGGCGGAAGCTCAGCGTCCAGTTGAAGGAAGGCGAGTTGTTGTACACCAGCTTGGCGTTCGGCACGACCTCGCGCACCCGGTCCATCATGCTGGCGATCTGCTCGACATGCGGCTTCTCGGTCTCGATCCAGAGCAGGTCGGCGCCGTTCTGCAGCGAGGTGATGCTGTCCAGCACGCAACGGTCCGCGCCGGTGCCAGGACGGAACTGATAAAGGTTGCTGGGCAGGCGCTTCGGGCGCAGCAGCCTGCCCTCGCGGCGGATCAGCACGTCGCCGTCCTTCGCCTGCCCGGCGGTGATCTCCTCGCAGTCCAGGAAGGCGTTGTACTGGTCGCCGAGATCGCCCGGCTCGCGGCTATAGGCGATCTGCTTGGTCAGGCCGGCGCCCAGCGAGTCCGTGCGGGTGACGATGATGCCCTCCGGCACGCCGAGCTCCAGGAAGGCGTAGCGGATGGCGCGGATCTTCTGGATGAAGTCCTCGTGCGGCACCGTCACCTTGCCGTCCTGGTGGCCGCACTGTTTCTCGTCGGAAACCTGGTTCTCGATCTGCAGCGCACAGGCGCCCGCCTCGATCATCTTCTTCGCCAGGAGATAGGTCGCCTCGGCATTGCCGAAGCCCGCGTCGATATCGGCGATGATCGGCACCACATGCGTCTGGTGGCTTTCCGCCCTGGCCAGCAGCTCCGCCGCCTTCGCCTGGTCGCCCGCGGCCTGGGCCTTGTCATAGGCGCGGAACAGGTCGTTCACCTCGCGCGAGTCCGCCTGGCGCAGGAAGGTGTAGATCTCCTCGATCAGCGCGGGGACGCTGGTCTTCTCGTGCATCGACTGGTCGGGCAGGGGGCCGAATTCCGAGCGCAGCGCCGCCACCATCCAGCCGGAGAGGTAGATGTAGCGCCGCTCCGTGCCGCCGAAATGCTTCTTCACCGCGATCATCTGCTGCTGGGCGATGAAGCCGTGCCAGGCGCCGAGCGACTGGGTGTAGAGCGCCGGGTCCCTGTCATAGGCCGCCATGTCGGCGCGCATGATGCCGGCGGTGTAGCGCGCGATGTCGAGGCCGGTGCGGAAGCGGTTCTGCAGGCGCATGCGGGCGGCGGATTCGGGGCTGATCGCGTCCCAGGTGCCGTGCCGGCTCTCCACCAGCTTGCCGATCTGCTCGACATCGTCGCGATAGGCGGAGGCGCCGCCACGCGGGCCCGGGAAGCCGCCGCTCAGTCCATCCGGTGCGTGGTTCGGGAAGGGCATGTCTCTGTTCCTGCTGTCGTGAAGGCGTCTGCCGTGGTGGCCGTGGTGCGGCCCGGAAGGGTCAGCTGTAGTGGAGGTCGTCGTGCACGGCGCTGCTGGGCGTACGCACGCTGGCCGCGTCGGCCACCAGGCGCTCGGGCCGCAGGCCCACCGGCCCTTCCTCACGACGATCGTTCGCCCAGTCGTGGTTGTGCACCAGGCCGTCGTCATAGGTGTTCTCGTCCCGCGGCTGCGCGGACGCCGCGTCGCTGGCCGGCAGGTTCCGCGACTGGGTCACGGCGGGGATGGTCTGGGTCTTGGTGGTGATGAACATGGCTTCGGTCTCCCTCTGATCCGAGAACGACTTCTCGTCGGACATAGAACGTCCGTCCCGCCTCGGAGGGAACACCGGATTTACATCCGGCCTTGTAAAGCTGTTACATGATTTACTGCTGATTTATTCAATGAGTAAACTCTGTAAAGAAATGCACTTCTTGGCCGGGAGGTATGGCCGGATGCCGGAGAGTGGCTGCGGCCGGTTCCGGAATGGTGCGGGGCAGCACGGAATCCGCGTTGACGCCACCAGCCATCGCCATCCATCCTGTTCGCGGAATGTTGAGCCGACTCCTCCCCGTTGCGCGACAAGCGCTGCAAGCACAGCCGGTCACGGCCTGTGCCGAGGGGATGCGTGTGACCTGTCCGGGCCCCGGCCCGGCACAGGGCGGTGGCCGGAGACGATCCGCCTCCTAAGGACCCGACATCCGCAACCCTCAGCAGGCCCCGCCGACATCATGTCGCGGGGCTTTTTCTTTGCCTTCGCCGAACGGGAGTTCCGCGTGGAACCGAGCATCCCCCTTGCCCTTTTCCTTAAGGCTGCAGGCTTCGGCCTGGCCGTCGCCGCGCCGGTCGGGCCGATGAGCCTGCTCTGCATGCGACGCTGCCTGGGGCAAGGCTGGCAGGCCGGGCTCGCCACGGGGGCGGGGATCGCGCTGGGCGATGCGTGCTACGCTCTGGTGGCGGCGTTGGGGCTTTCCGGCTTGTCGGGCTTCCTGCTGGCACAGGAGAAGCCGCTGCACCTCGCCGCCGGGCTGTTCCTGCTCTATCTCGGCCTGCGAAGCTGGTGCCGCCGCCCCGCCGAGACCGCGCCCGGGGCGGTGCGGGCGCGCTCCTGGCCCGCGCTGGCGAGCGCCTTCCTGCTGACGCTCACCAACCCGCCCACGATCCTGATGTTCGCGGCGATCTTCACTGCCCTGGCGCCGCGCAACGGATTCGACACGGCCACGGCCGTCCTCACCGTGCTTGGCGTCTTCGCCGGCTCGATGCTCTGGTGGTGCGGGCTGGTCGCGGCACTCACCCGCCTGCACCACCTCCTCACCCCGCGCGCCCGCCTCTGGATCGACCGCCTCGCCGGCCTCGTCCTGGCCGGCTTCGGCCTCGCCACCCTGCGTCGGGGTTTCTGAAAGGATCAGGCCGGGGCCAGAAGGGCTCTGCCCCTCTGGACACCCCGCCAAGGGACGTTAGTCCCTTGGAACCCTGTGAGCGCTCCGCGAGGAGGGGGATGGTTCCGCCGTTTCGCCAGATGGCGACGGGTGTCCTGTCCCCCCTCCTCGCGGAGCGCTCATGGCGGGGTCTCGGGGGGATACTATCCCCCTGAGCGGCCCCTCCTTCAGCAAAGGGTCCGGGAGGCAGAGCCTCCCGGAGCGCCGCGTCCGATCCCCTCAGAGCGCCGACAGGATGGCGTGGCAGACGCGGTCGGCTTGGGATTCGTCGAGATAGGGGTGCATCGGCAGGCTGAGGATGCGGGTGCAGAGGTCCTCGCTGACCGGCAGGGCGGCGCCGGCGTGGTGGCCGCGATAGGCCGGCTGGTGGTGCAGAGGCAGCGGGTAGTAGATGCCCGTGGGCACCCCGGCGGCCTTGCAGGCCTCCTGGACGCGGGGGCGGTCGGCGGCCTCCGGCAGGGTGATGGAATAGAGGCCCCAGGCGCTCCCGGCACCGGGGCGCTGGGCCTGGGTCTGCACACGGTTGCCCAGGCGTTCCGCATACCAGCCGGCGATACGGGCGCGGCTGCGGAGTTCCTCCTCGAAAAGCGGCAGCTTGCAGAGCAGGATGGCGGCCTGGATCGTGTCGAGGCGGCCGTTCATGCCGGTGCGCAGCACCTCGTAGCGCTGCTTGCCCTCACCATGGGTGCGCAGCGAGCGGTACAGCTCGGCCTTCTCGTCGCTGTCGGTCAGGATGGCGCCGCCATCGCCGTAGCAGCCCAGCGTCTTGGTCGGATAGAAGCTGAGCGCCGCCGCCCCGCCCCAGCGGCCCAGGCGCTTGCCGTCGAGGCTGGCGCCGAAGGCCTGGGCGGCGTCGTCGAGGGCGAACATGCCTTCCTCGGCGCAGATCGCCTCGATGGCCGGCCAGTCGGCGGGCAGGCCGAAGAGATCCACGCCCACCACGGCGCGCGGGCGCAGCTTGCCTTCCGCCTTCACCGTGGCGATGCGGCGCTTCAGGTCGGCGATGTCGATGTTGAAGCTCCGCGGGTCCACGTCCACGAAGACAGGGGTGGCGCCGAGCACCAGCGGCACCTCGGCGGTGGCGGTGTAGGTGAAGGCGGGCAGGAAGACCGCGTCGCCGCGGCCGATGCCCTCGGCCATCATGGCGATCTGCAAGGCGTCGGTGCCGGAGGAGACGCCGACCGCGTGCCGGCAGCCGGCGAAGGCGGCGAGCTGCTTCTCCAGCTCGTCCACTTCGGGGCCCTGCACGAAGCGGCCGGAATCCAGCACCGAGGCGATGCGGCGGTCCAGCTCGCCACGGATCAGCGCCTGCTGCGCCTTCATGTCGAAGAGGGCGATGGGGCGGGGGGAGGACTCGGAAGCGGCGGTCATGGCATTCCAGCTGGCTGGGGACCCGGCCCGGTGGCCCGGCCCCGTTCGGGGAGTGCGGGCCCGCCCCGGTGCCGCCGGGGGCGGCAGGGGCTGGCCCTATGCGGGGACGATGTAGGCCCCGCCGCCCCCGGGGGCCAAGTCACCCTTCGTATCGCCCGGCAATCTTGCTCCCGGCGTCCGGGGCTGCGGGCCGAGGAAGCCCGCCTGTTCCTCCCGCATCCCGCTGAGCGGCCAGGGTGCCGGAGGGGGCATGGCGGGTGCCGGGGCTGGCCGGGAAAGGCCGGGCTGGCGCAGGGCGCCGCGCGTGTCCACCACCAGCCGGGCATGGCGGCGCACCAGTTCCAGCGGCATGTCGCTATGGGGGGTCACGATCACCACCGCATCCTGCCCGGCCAGCAGGGCGGGGGTGAGGTCCTGGCTGCGAAGCTCCGGCGCCGTGCCGGCGAGGCGCCGCGTCACCGGGAAGCGCGGCACCAACGGGTCGTGGTAGGCCAAGGCCGCGCCATGGCCCTCCAGGATGCGGAAGATCTCCACCGCCGGGCTTTCCCGCGTGTCCGGCACGTCGGGCTTGTAGGCGAGGCCGAGCAGCAGCACACGGGCGCCGCGCAGGGTGCGGCCACGCGCGTCCAGCGCGTCGCGCAGGCGGTTCACCACGTAATGCGGCTGGGCATCGTTCACCCGGCCCGCCAGCTCGATGAAGTCGCTCGGCACGCCCAGTTCCCGCGCCTTCCAGGCGAGGTAGTAGGGGTCCACCGGGATGCAGTGGCCGCCGAGGCCGGGACCGGGGCGGAAAGGCATGAAGCCGAAGGGCTTGGTGGCGGCGGCGTCGATCACCTCGTGCACGTCGATGGCCATGGCGTGGCTGAGGCGCTTGAGCTCGTTCACCAGGCCGATGTTCACCGCGCGGAAGACATTCTCGTAGCACTTCGCCAGCTCCGCCACGGCGAGCGAGGAGACCGGCACGACCGAGCCCGCCACGGGGGCGTAGAGCGCCTCCCCCACGGCGCGGCAGGCCGGCGTGGCGCCGGCCACCAGCTTGGGCACCCGGCCCACCGTGCCCTCGGGGTTGCCGGGGTCCTCGCGCTCCGGGCTGTAGATGCAGAAGGCATCGCGGCCGGCCTGCAGCCCGGCCTCGGCCAGGACGGGCAGCACGTATTCCTCGGTGGTGCCGGGATAGGTGGTGCTTTCCAGCGAGAGCGCCTGCCCGGGGCGCAGGAAGGGCCGCAGGGCGTGCAGCGTGTCGCGCACGGCGGACAGGTCGGGCTCCTTGTGCGGGCCGATCGGGGTGGGGACGCAGATCACCAGCGCGTCGCAGGCCGCCGCCGCCTCCATGCCGGCATGGGCCTCGATGCCCGCGGCCGCCACGCGCGAATCGGCGATGCCGTGGACGGGCGAGCGCCCGGCCCGCACCGCCGCCACCTTGTCCGGGTCGATGTCGAAGCCGGTGACGCGGAAGCCCGTCTCGGCATAGCGCAGGGCCAGCGGAAAGCCCGCATAGCCCAGGCCGATCATGCCGATCCGGGCCTGCCGCGCCTCCAGCCGCCGGATCAGGCCGCGGGCGCGGGAAGGCAGGAAGGGGGCATTCATCGCGGGCCTCCATCGGCCCGCCGTATGCCTGGGCGGGCCGCTCCAGCGACCCGGGGAAGGGTCAGGCCCCCCGCGCCGCCGCGTGATGCGGGTCGTGGTCGAATTCCGGCACCAGGCGCGAAAGCTGCGCCAGGGCCTGCTTGGGCTGCCCGGCGCGGCAGGCGGCGGCGATCTCGTCGATCGCCCGGCCCACCAGTGCCGGATCGGCGGTGCGGGGCGTGGCCACCAGCAGGCCGGGGAAGCGCGTCGGGTTCGGCGGCTCCTGCCCGTGGAACAGCTCCTCGTAGAGCTTCTCGCCCGGGCGCAGGCCGGTGAAGCGGATCGCCACATCCTCGTCCGGGCGCAGCCCGGCGAGGCGGATCATGCGGCGCGCGAGGTCCACGATCTTCACCGGATCGCCCATGTCGAGCACGAAGATCCCGCCCTCGCGCAGCTCCGGCGGCTGGTCGGCGCGGTCCTCCGCCCCCACCACGCTGGCCTGGAGCACCAGCCCCACGGCCTCGCGCACCGTCATGAAATACCGGCGCATGTCCGGATGGGTGACGGTCAGCGGCCCGCCGCGCTCCAGCTGCCGCCGGAACAGCGGCACGACCGAGCCGGTGGAGCCCAGCACGTTGCCGAAGCGGACGGTGACGCAGCGCATGCCGCCATGGCCGCTGGCCGCCCCCTGGCGGGCCTGCATGTCGAGGCCCTGGCAGTACATCTCCGCCAGCCGCTTGCCGGCGCCCATCACCGAGGTCGGGTTCACCGCCTTGTCGGTGGAGATGAAGACCATCTCGACGGCCCCCGCCGCCCGGGCCGCGTCGGCCACGATGCGGGTGCCCTGGGCGTTGGTCAGCAGCCCCTCGGCCGGATCGTTCTCCACCATCGGCACATGCTTCAGCGCCGCGGCGTGGAAGACCAGCTCGGGCCGGGCCTCCTCCATCAGCCGCCGGATGCGGGTCTCGTCCCGCACATCCGCCAGCACCGCCCGGCGGGGCACCTCGGGGTGCAGCTCGCCCAGCTCCAGGTCGATCGAGTAGAGGGCGAACTCCCCATGGTCCAGCAGCGTCAGCATGGCGGGGCCGAGGCCCGCCACCTGCCGCGCCAGCTCCCCGCCGATGGTGCCGCCGGCGCCCGTCACCAGCACCCGCCGGCCCCGCACCAGCCGGGCGATGCCCTCGCGGTCCAGCGGCACCTGGGGCCGGTCCAGCAGCTCCTCGATGCCGATCGGGCGCAGCGTGATGCGGCGCTCCGCCCCCAGGGCCCCCCCGTCCGGGCGCTGCCGCTCCGGCGCCGTGGGGTCCAGCGCGGTCGGGCGCGGGGCGCGGCGCACGGTCACGCCGTGGCGGTCGGCCGCATCCAGCAGCGCCTCCAGCTCCTTGCCCGAAACGTCGCTGCCCACCAGAACCAGGGTGGCGGGCAGGCGGTTCTGTTCCCGCAGCCGCTCCAGCACCTCGTCCGCATCGTCCAG
This sequence comes from Roseomonas mucosa ATCC BAA-692, assembly GCF_000622225.1. Taxonomy (GTDB): domain Bacteria; phylum Pseudomonadota; class Alphaproteobacteria; order Acetobacterales; family Acetobacteraceae; genus Roseomonas; species Roseomonas mucosa. The sequence goes on from NZ_JHWD01000001.1 coordinate 136,884, forward strand.
CGCGCCCAGGATCGGCACGCCCAGGATTCGCCGCCCGGCCTGCCGCGCCCGGGGCGCCAGGATGCCCAGCACCCGGAAGCCCGGCACGCGCTGCGCCGAAAGGGCGCGCAGGAAGAGGTCGGCGGCATCGCCGGCGCCGGCCAGCATCACCGTGCGGGCCGGGGCTTCTCCCGAGGACAGGGCGCGGGCGCCCCGGTAATGGGTGTGGCGCATCCGCACCGCCATGCGCGCCGCGCCCAGCAGGGCGACCAGCGATCCGGCATGGAGGAAGGGGAAGGCGATGCTGGGCGGCCCCCAGCCGCGCACCGGCCCGGCCACGAACAGGCCCAGCGAGAAGAGCGCGGCCATGGTCACGGCGGCGGCCAGCACGGCCAGCATGTCCGGCAGGCCGGAGAATCGCCAGTACTGCCGGGCCAGCCGCAGCGGCACGGCCCCCAGCAGGAAGGCCCCCAGCCCGCCGATCAGGGCGGGCGGCCACCACAGGGCTGGTGGCCAGTCCCCGGGTGCGTCGAGCCACAGGGCGAGCGGCAGGGCCGCCGCCGCCAGGGCGAGGTCCACGAGGAAGTTCAGCAGGATGCGTCTGGGCGCCATCCATCCTCGTCTAGCCCCTCCCGGGGAGGGGGGCCAAGCGCCCGTAAAGGCCGGTCAGACGTTCGGCTTCCGCAGCCCAGCCGTAACGCCCCAGGGCGGCCTCGCGTCCCGCCGCGCCCATCCGGGCGCGCAGGGCGGGGTCGCGCAGGGTTTCCACCGCCGCCGCGATGGCACGGGGGCAGGCGGTGTCCACCAGCAGGCCGCAGCCGCTGTCCCGCACCACGTCGGCGACCTCGGTGGCGAAATCCGGGGCGATCACCGGCAGGCCGGCCAGCATGCAGTCGAACAGCTTGTGCGGCAAAGCGAGGCGGTGGTTCTCCACCCCGGGCTGGAACAGGACGAGGCCGATATCCGCCCCGGCCAGGGCCTCCAGCGCCGCCGGCTGCGGCATCCAGCCCAGCCGCTCCACCCGGTCCTCCAGCAGCAGCAGCCGGGCCAGGGCCAGGAACTCCGCCTCGCTGCCATCGGCGAAGCGGCCGATCAGCCGCAGCCGCGCCTGCGGTGAGCCCAGCGCCAGGGCCTGCAGCATCTCCTCCGAGCCGCGGCTGCGGGTCAGGCTGCCCAGATGCGCCAGGACCAGCGGGCCGGGGGCGTGCCGGCGGGGGGCGAGGGGCAGGGGCTCGGCATAGTTGCGCACCGCGGCCAGCCGGGGCGCGGCGCGGAAATCCTCGTCCAGCCCGTCCTTGGCCACCACCACCGCATCGGCCCGCGCCGCCATGGCGCGGCAGGCCCGGCGGATCGCCGCCCTTGCCAGCGGCGCCAGCACGGGACGCAGCGCCCGGGGCAGGCGGTGGTCGAGGCGGGAGGGGTAGTGCTCGTGGACATCGAGCACCACCCGCGTGTCGCGGCCACGCGCGGCGATCAGCGCGGCCAGCCAGGAATCGGGCTCCGAGGCATGCAGCACCGCCGCGTCGCAGGCGCGGGCGCGGCGGGCCAGGGCGGGGATGCCGAGCAGCCGCCCCAGCCAGCCCGGCCGGCGGCGATAGGGCACGAGAAACACGCCGCGCGACTGTGCCGGGGGTCGGGCCGTGACGCCGGAGGCGGGCTGGGGGCAGAGATGCCACACCCGCCAGCCTGCGGCGGCCAGGGCGGCGCCCTCCTTGCCGACGACGCGCACATCCTCCGGCGGATGGGCGGCGGACAGCATCACCACGAGGGGCGCCGATGCCCTGGCGCCGGCGCGGAGGGGCGAGGGGGCGAGGGCGTTCACGCCGCCACCCCCGGAGCCATTCCCAAGGAAGCGCCCAGGCCGGGCAGGGCTTCGCGCAGATGCGCGACCATCCGCGCCCCGGCCTGCCCATCCCAGAGCGGGATCGGCCGGGCGGCGGGCCAGCGGCCCTGGAGGACCTCCTCCACCGCCCCGGGCAGATCCTCCGGCCGGACCAGCCGGTTGGCACCGGACAGCAGCGTCACCGGCCGCTCGGTGGAAGGGCGCAGGGTCAGGCAGGGCAGGTCCAGCGCCGCCGCCTCCTCCTGCAAGCCGCCGCTGTCGGTGGCGACCAGCCGGGCCCGCGCCATCAGCGACAGGAAGGCGCCGTAGCGCAGGGGCGGCAGGCGCAGGATGCCGGGGGGAAGCGTCAGCCCCTGCGCGTCCCCGAGGGCGTCCCCAAGGGCGGCCAGCCGTGCCGCCGTGCGTGGATGCAGCGGCCAGACAAGGGGCAGGCGGCGCGCGGCCTCGCCGGCGGCGCGCAGCAGCGCGGCCAGCGCGGCGGGGCTGTCCACATTGGCCGGGCGATGCAGGGTGAGCAGCCCGTAGCCGCCGGGCCGCAGCCCCCCGGGCAGCGGCAGCCGGCGGGCGGCGGGCAGGGCGCGGAGGAGGCTGTCCACCATCGCATTGCCCACCGCCCGGACCGTCCGGGGGGAATGTCCCTCGGCCAGGAGGCGGGCGGCCGTTTCCTGGTCGGGGGCCCAGAGGAGGTCGCTCACCGCATCGATGGCGCGGCGGTTGATCTCCTCCGGCATGTCGCGCTCGCCGCAGCGCAGCCCAGCCTCCAGATGCGCCACGGGGATACCCAGCTTGCGCGCCGCCAGGGCGGCGGCCAGGGCGCCGTCCACGTCGCCGGGCACCACCACCAGGGTGGGGCGGCGCGTTTCCCAGAACGCGGCGCAGGCCATCAGGGTGCGGCCGGTCAGCTCGGCATGGCTGCCCCCGGCGATGCCGAGGGAGACGTCCGGCGCCGGCAGGCCGAGATCGGCCAGGTGGTCGCCGAACATGGCGGCGTCGTGGTGCTGGCCGGTGTGCAGGATCACCGGCCGTGCGCCCATCGGATTCTCCCGCAGCGCGTGCCAGAGGGCGGCGATCTTGGGCAGGTTCGGCCGGGCGGCGGCCACCAGGTGCAACTCCGGCAGGCGCGGCCCGGGCGGAGGGGACGGGGCGGGCCCTGGCGCGGCGGGGGCGGGACCGTCCGGCAGGCGGGTTTCCGGGGCCGCGGGGGAGGCGGGGCGGGGCATGGCGTCAGGCCGGGGCCAGGGCGGGCCGGGGCAGCGGCCGCGCCGCCGCCTCCGCCACCGCGCAGAACTGCCGGACCTGCAGCCGCCGGTCCCAGCGCCGCTGCGCCTGGGCGCGGGCGGCGGCACCCATGGCGGCGCGCAGCCCGGGCCGCGCCGCCAGATGCGCCAGGGCTTCGGCCAGGGCGCGGGCGTCGCCCGGCGGGGTGGCGATGCCGCTCGGCCCCTCCGCGACGATGCGCGCGGCGCGGCCGGCGAGGTTGGTCACCACCGGCAGTCCGGCGGCCAGCCCGTCCATCAGCTTGTTGGGCGCTGTCCATTCGGCGAATTCCGGCACCGGGGCGAGGCAGTGCAGCGCCACCTGCGCGCCCGCCAGCAGCGAGGCCAGCCGGGGCTTGGGCAGCGGGTCCAGGAAGCTGACATTGTGCAGCCCCCGCCGCGCCGCCTCGGCGATCAGGCGGGGCTTCTCGGCTCCCTCGCCGACCAGCAGGATGCGGAGGCGGCGCTCGCCGGCCAGGTGCAGCTCGGCCGCGGCGTCGAGCAGCGCGTCGAGCCCGTTGGCGCGGCCATGCGCCCCGGCATAGACCGCGAGACATTCCCAGGGCGCCGCGCAGTCCGGACGCCAGGGCGCGCGGTGCGGGCCGAAGAGGTCGAGGTCGCAGCCATTGGGAACCACGTGCAGGCGCGACGGATCGGTGCCGCGCGCCCGCGCGGTGTCCGCCATGCCCTCGGTCAGGCCGATCACCGCCGCCGCCCGGCGGCAGGCGGCATCGGCCAGGACCTCCATCCCGGCCAGGGCCCAGCCCGGGGCCTCGCCCATGGCGCGCGGCAGCTCGGGCCAGGGGTCGCGGATCTCGAAGACGAAGGGCGTGCCGCGCAGGCGGTTCGCGGCCAGCGCCGGGACCGCCACGGTGAGCGGGGTGGAGGAAGCGACCACCAGGTCCCAGGGCCGCGACAGCGCCAGACCCGAGGCCGCGGCGGCATAGCGCCCGAAGGCCAGCAGGCGCCCGGCCCTGTCCTGGGCATTGCCGCAGCGGATGTCGAACTCCATCAGGCCGAAGCCCGCCGGGCCGGGTGCGCGCCCCTGCCGGCGGCCCAGGCGGAAGCGGCCCTCCAGCCCGGTCTCGGCGCCGTCGTAGCGGCCGCAGGCCAGGGTCACGTCATGCCCCCGCGCCGCCAGCCCGGCGGCCATGGCATGGGCGCGCGTGGCGGTGCTGCCGGCGGGGGCGGAATAGTGCTGGTGCAGGTACAGGATGCGCAGCGGTCCGGTCACGGCCGGGTGCCTCCCCGGCCCGTCCGGGCACGTCCCGATGGGCCGTGCCCGAAGCAGGCGCGGATGATGCCGATCACCCGGTCCTGTTCCGCCGGGCCCATGGCGCCGGAGGGCAGGCAGAGGCCCTGCTCGAAGAGCGTGGCGGCGACCCCGCCGCCCAGATGGCTCGCCGCGCGGAAGGCCGGTTGCAGGTGCAGCGGCTTCCAGACCGGGCGGCTTTCCACCGAGGCCGCCTCCAGCGCCAGGCGGATGGCCTCGCGGTCCGTGCCCGCCTCGGCGGGATCGACCAGGATGGCGGTGAGCCAGCGCGAGGAGCGGCTCCAGACCGGCTCCGGCATCAGGCGCAGGCCGGGCAGCCCCGACAGCCCGGCGGCATAGCGGGCGAAGACGGCGCGGCGCTGCGCCACCCGCACCTCCAGGTGCCGCAGCTGCGCCCGGCCGACCGCCGCCAGCAGCGAGGACAGGCCGTAGGAATAGCCGGTGGTCTCGTGCTGGTAGTGGGGCGCCGGCTCCTTGGCCTGGGTGGCGAGGTGGCGGGCGCGGGCGACCAGCGCCTCGTCGTCCGAGGCCAGGGCGCCGCCGCCGCCGCCGGTGACGATCTTGTTGCCGTTGAAGGAGAAGGCGGCCAGCCGCGCCCCGCGCCCGGCGGAACGGCCGTGCTGCAAGGCGCCCAGCGCCTCGGCGCTGTCGCTGAGCACCGGCACGCCCCAGCGGCCGCAGGCCTCCGCGATCGCGGCGAGGTCGGCGCATTGCCCGTAGAGATCCACCGGCACCACCACGCGCGGCAGCCGGCCCTGGCGGGCGGCGCGGGCCAGGGCCTCCCGCAGCAGGCCGGGGTCCAGCGTCCAGCTTTCCGGGGAAACGTCGAGGAAGCCCAGCCGCGCGCCCATCTGCGCCGCCGGGGCCACCGTGGCCACGAAGGTCAGGGTGCTGGTCCAGACCTCGTCGCCCGGCTCGAGGCCGAGCAGCCGGTAGCCGAGATGCAGCGCCGCCGTGCCGGAAGCCAGGGCGGCGACGTGGCGGAAGCCGGTGCAGGCGGCGATGGCCGCCTCGAAGGCCGGCAGGGCGGGACCGGCGGGGGCGAGCCAGCCGCTGGCCAGCGTGTCGCGCAGCGCCTGCTCCTCCTCCCCGCAAAGCTGCGGCGGGGAAAGGTGGATGCGGGTGGCGGGCGATGCCGTGCGGCCGCGATCCGGCATAGCGGGATGCCGGGGCGGCCCGGACGGGCTGAGCAGCGTGTCGGAGAGGGACAGGAGTGCTGTCTCCCCGGCGGCGCTTACATCCATGCCCATGCTGCCCTGTCCATTCTGGACACCCCTCGCCGGCCGGGGGATTCCGGCGTTCATGGTTGTAAATATATCGTGAATTACAACTTAAGATATGCGCTCCGTGGCCGGAATCACCATCCCCGGCGGAATGTTGCGGCGCTGCATCAGCACGACGGCGTGCCCCCCGCATCCGCCGCCGTGGATTGGCTGGCGGGCGCCGTGCCGGTGAAGCCGGGGCTGGTGGCATGGCCGGGCGCGGTGGCGCCCCGCCCGCGCAGCAGCAGCGCCAGGCTGGCGAGGACGATGGCGACGTCCCCCGCCAGCGTGACGCGGGCGACGTAGCGGGCATCCCATTCCAGCCGCTCCTCCCAGGGCAGGGCATTGCGGCCGCGCGCGGTCACCGGGCCGAGCAGGCCGGGCCTGACGGCGAGGCGGCCGGCCTGCCGCGCCGTGTAGAGCGGGGTATAGGCGGGCGGCAGCGGGCGCGGGCCGACGAGGCTCATCTCGCCGCGCAGGATGTTCGCCAGCTGCGGCAGCTCATCCAGCCCGCTGGCGCGCAGGCGGCGCCCGAAGCCGGTCAGCCGCGCCGAATCGGGCTCGCCCGGCCAGGCGGGGTCGCGCATCGAGCGGAGCTTGAGGATGGTGAAGCTCCGCCCTCGCCAGCCGGCGCGGCTCTGCCGGAACAGCACCGGGCGGCCGAAGGCCAGGGCCACGGCGAGCGCCGTGCCGAGCAGCAGCGGCCAGAGCAGCGCCATCAGCAGCGCCGCGCCCGCGAGGTCGAGCCCGCGCTTCAGGCGGCGGGCGTAGAAGCCTTCCCCCGGCTCAGACACGCTGCGCCCTGATGCCCAGCGACAAAGCGAGGCCCAGCGCGAACCAGACCATGCGGTTGCCCAGGTCGGTCGAGACCATGGCGCCGATCGCCACCGGGATCACCAGCGCCACGATCCGCCCCACCCGCTCCGGCTCCAGATCCTCCGGCAGGGCCAGCAGCCGGACCAGCACCACCGCCGCGCCGCCGCCGAAGGCGCCGAGCCAGAGCAGCAGGCCGAGCGGGCCTTCCTCGGCCAGGGCTTCCAGGGCGTGGTTGTGCGGGTACATGCCGCGTCGCTCGCCATAGCCGGCGGCGACGGTGAAGCCCCCGGCGCCGAGGCCGAGCGGCATCGCCTCCCCCGCCCAGCCCAGCGCCGCCGACCAGAGCACGGGGCGGGCCGAGGCGGCGATGCCCTCCCCGGTGAAGCGTTCCAGCGTGCGCAGGCCCTGGCTGCGATCGGGATCGGCATAGAGCAGGCCCAGCCCAAGCCCCCCGGCCAGGGCCATCGCGCCGATCCAGCCGGCGGCGGCCAGCGGGCGCCGCCCGGTCCAGAGCCGCGCCGCCGGGGCCAGCGTGACCGCCACGCCCAGCGAAAGCAGCGCCGCCCGCCCGCCCGGCAGCAACGCCCCCAGGGCAAGGCCCAGCAGCAGCAGCGCCCAGAAGACCCGCCCGGCCCGGCCGGCCTCCACCAGCCGCACCGCCGCCAGCCCGGCGCCGCAGGCCATGGCGAGGCCGGCGAGCTGGTACTGCACCCGCGTCGCATCCGTGGCCCCGACCAGGCCGCCGAGGACGACCTCGCCGGAAGCGAGCCCCCAGGCCACGCCCGCCGCGACAAAGGGGCCGGTCAGCATCGCCGTGGCCACCAGCCAGCGCCGGGCCGCCGCATCCGCCCCGGTCGCCATGCCCGCCGCCAGCATGGTGGGGCCGAGCAGGACCGCCTCCGGCAGCTTCTGCGACAGGATCTCGGCCGAACTGCTCCAGGTCGCGGCCAGCACCATCCAGAGCCAGAGCGCCCCCGCGGCGGCGAGGGGCAGCGCCACCGGGCGCAGCACCGTCCAGCGGCGCGAGGCCAGGAGCCAGGGGAAGGAGACGGCCAACGCGCCGGCGGAAAGCACCGTGATGTCCGGCAGGGCGGCGGTCTGCGGCACGGATTTCAGCGCCCCGGCCAGGAACAGCACCGCCGCGGCCATCCCGGCCAGCGAGCCCGGCGCGGCGGCATCGACCCGTGCCACCGGCTCAGCCTTCCGGCATGGGGGAGGGGGAGCGTGGCAGGGGGGCGAAATCCGGATGGCCCCGGCGCTGGCCGAGGGGCATCGCGGGGGCGTTCCCCATGCCCCGCGGAGGTGCCGGCCGGGCGGCGGGGTAGGGACCGGCCGCCGCGCCCGGGGGAAGACCGGCAGGCGCCGGGGAGGGGGTGTCCGGCGGACTGCCTCCGGGGGCGGACCGGGCGTCGCGCCCGCCATGGCGTCCCGGCTCCTGGCCCGGATCGTCCATCGGGCCGCCCCGCAGCTCCGGCGGCAGGCCGACGGGCGGCAGGGGCGGCAGCACCATGCGGCCCCCCGGCCCCGCGCCGGAGGGAAGGGCCTGGCGCAGCAGGACGAGGCAGGCCGCGCCCAGCAGCACCGCCAGCGGCACGGAAACCAGCAGCAGCGCGATCAGCAGCGGCCGGTTCGGCAGCGTGGGGGCGAGCGGCACGCTGGGGGCGGAGACCAGCCGCGCCGCCACCGCCTCGTCGGTCAGCAGCGCCAGCCCGGCCCGCTGGTGCTGCGCCAGGAGGTCGTAGAGCGGCGTGCGGGTGAAGACATCCGGCTCCCGCCCCAGCCTTTCCTCCAGCTGGGCGATGCGGTTCCGGGTCAGGCCGGCGAGATCCGCCCGCACCTTGCCCTCGGCGAAGGCGTGCAGGCGGGCCAGCGCGTCGAGCGCCATGGCCCGGTCGGGATGCGGCAGGTCCAGCGTCACCGTCACGGTTTGCAGCGACTGGGTGACGGCGAAGTTCCGCTCCAGCCAGGTCTGCAGGTCGTCGGCATCGCTCTCGATCCGCAGGCCGAGCCATTGCCGCAGCAGGCCCATCGGGCCGCTGGCGCGCTGCTGCGTGAGCCAGGCGGGCAGGGCGGTGTCGCGCATCAGCATCGCCGCCGCCTCGGGCGAGCGCAGCAGGGCGAGATAGACCGCGAAATTCCCGCCCGAGCGGTTGTCCAGCAGCCCACCGGCCTGCAACACCGCATTGGCCTGGATCAGCGTGGACACCGCGAGGCCGGTGGTCTCGGCGGGGGTCACCACCGCCTCCGCCACGTACTGGCGCTGCCAGGACAGCACCAGCGCGATGCCGGCCGCCAGCAACAGGAACCAGGTGGCGAGGATTCTCCAGCGCCAGAGCCAGAGGGCGCGCAGCAGTTCCGGAAGCGGCATCCCCTGGTCCAGCGTGACTTCCCGTGACTATCGAGTTTGTTAACGAAATATTCAACCCTGGATTGAAACCAAGCCCGCAACCCTGCTGCGCTCACTGTGGGGAGGGCCTGCTGGGTCAGCCCGGCAGGCGGATCACCGTCAGGATGCGCGAGACCGGCGCCCGGGCGCGGAGTTCCAGAACGGGAACCGGGCGCAGCTCGCCATAGCGGGGAGCTTCCCATCCTGACGCCAGAACGATGTCGAGCGGCACATCCGCCGAGACGGCGATGCGGCCCAGCGGCGAGGCGACGCCCTGGGGGATGCGTTCCCAGGCGGCGGGGGCCAGGCGCCAGCGCAGCGTGACCCGCCGGAAGGGGCCGGAGACCTCGTCCAGCACGCTCCAGCGCCGGCCCTGGCCCAGCACGCGCCGGTCCTGCCGGTTGCCGTGCCGGTCGCGCACCCAGGCGCCATCCGCCAGCAATCCGCCCCGGCACCAGCGGGCGCGCAGGAAGCGCCCGGCGCGGGGCATCGGCTCCGCCTCGTCGAAGAGGATGGCGTTGTGCCCGGCGGCATCCTCCAGCCCCAGCGCCACCGCCCGCCATTCGGGGGCGGGGTTGTAGGACAGCGTGCCGCCATCCCGCAGCAGGTTCACCGGCCCGTCCCAGAGGTCGAGGTTCAGCAGGTCCGAATGCCCCGGGCGGAACTCCAGCGGGCCGGTGCGCAGCAGGGCGCGGGCACGGCCCACCGTCCAGCCGCGGCTGCCGCTGGCCTGCCAGCGCGCCTCGGGGCGCGGCACGGGCGCGGATGGCAGGCCGAGCCAGAGGCAGCCCGGATCGTCCGCCACCCCGGCCGAGGCGCCCAGGAAGAGCCGCGCGGCGCGCTCGACGCTGCCGCGCGCATCGCCCGGCCCGCCCAGCGACAGGTCCGCCACGTGGGAGCCATCCTGGTGGCCGAGGCGCGGCAGGGCGCCGGTCGCGGGGTCCAGCAGCCGGGCGAGCCAGCGGCTGGCGGCGGCGGCGCGGGCGGCGAAGGGCGGCGGGAAGGGCAGGGCCCCGTAGCTGCGCCGCAGCCATTCGGCGGTGGAAAGCACGTCCAGCAGCAGGCGGTGATAGCCCGTCGAGACCTGGGCGAAGCCGCCATCCGGCGCCACCAGCCGGTCCAGCGCGGCGGAAAGCCGGGCCATGGCAGGGGCTGGGTCCTCGCCGAGAAGAAGGTCGCAGGCGAAGAGCCCGGCGGGTTCGCTGACCGTGTGGTTGTTGTCCTGCGCCTCGGCATAGCGGGGGGTGGCGGCGATGCGCCGGCGGTGCTGGGCGAGGAGTGCCCGCAGCCCCGGGCTGGCCGCCTCGCCGCCCAGCAGGGCATGGGCCAGGGCCAGGTGCAGGGCGCGCAGCGCGGCCTCCTGCCCGCAGGCCCAGTTCGGCCCCCGGAAGGGCGGGTTGGCGCGGCACCAGGCGGTGAGCCTCGCCTCCGCCCGTTCGCGGTGGCCTCCCTGCGGGTCGAGCCGGTGCGCCAGGGCGAGGAGGGGGATCTCCCCCAGGCGGTTGGCCTCCCAGACCGGCCGCACATCGCCCGGCGCGAAGAGGTCGAGCGAAAGCCCATGGGCGTGGGAAGCGAAGGGGCCGTGGCCCGAGGGGAGGGAAGGGGGGCAGGCAGAGGGGCAGGCAGGGGGACGGGCGGCATCGCGGGGCTCCGTCTCCGGTGGCGGGAGTTCCGCCACCGCCATCAGCACGGGCAGCGTTTCCGCCCGCAGCGCCGCGGGAAGCGGGGAATGGCCGCCGGGCAGGAAGGGGCCTTCGGCAGGCCGGAGGTCGGGCAGGGCACGCCGGGCGAGACCGGCCGCCAGCCGGAGGCGGTGGCGCAGCAGCAGGCCCACCGGCCGCGCGCCGAGCCGCCAGGCGGCATCGAAGCGGAGCAGCATGGCGGTACGGGAGGGTAGCGCTCGGAAAACCATGCCGCTCCGTGATGGAACAACCTAAAATTGCTGTAAAATAAGTTAATAATCACTTAAAGTTGCAGTTCAAGACCATGGAATGACCTGAGTTGCCAAGGGTGTGCGCACCGAATCGGGAATACGCCAGATTGAGCCTCCTCCACCCTTCCGGATCGCGCCACGTCCTGTCGCTGCTGCTGGCCGCTCCCATGCTGGCGTGCCTGGCCGTCCCGGCGGCCCGGGCGCAGCCGAACCTGCTGATGCCGCCCTCCCTGCCTTCCACCCTGCCCGGCGGGCAGCCCCTGCCGGGCGCGCTGTCCGGCGGGCTGGCGGGCGGAGCCCAGGGGGATCTGGTGCAGCGCCTGCTCGACGCCGCCTCGGGGCGCAGCAGCACCACCCTCTCGCCACCGCCACCTCTGCCGCCCGCCGCGCCCATCCCCGCGATGCCCGCCGCCACGGCCGGCACATTCCCCGGCATGGCGCCGCCTCCCGATCCGCTTTCCAACACCGAAAGCTTCTTCGCCGCCCGCCTGCCGGAGCAGCAGCCGCCGCTGCGCCAGTTCGGCTATGACAGCTTCCGTCAGGCGGCGGTGCCCGGACTGACCACGGGCGCCATGCCGGAGGGCTACCTGCTCGGCCGCGACGACGAGGTGATCATCGCGGTGCGCGGGCGGGTGCGGACCTCCTACACCCTGCGGGTGGGACGGGACGGGATGCTGACCCTGCCCGACCTCGCCCCGATCCCCGCCGCCGGGCGCAGCCTGGGCGAGCTGCGCGCGGAGATCGAGGCGCGGGTGGCGCGGGAGCTGGGCGGGTCGGAGGCCTATGTCTCCCTCGGCCAGACGCGGCAGATCGCGGTCTTCGTGGCGGGGGAGGTGGTGCGGCCCGGCCTGCAAACCCTGCCGGCGCTGACCAGCGTGCTCGACGCGCTCAGCCTGGCGGGCGGGGTGCGCCGCACCGGCTCGCTGCGCGCCATCCGGGTCGAGGGGCCGGGCGGCGCGCGGATCGTCGATCTCTACGGCGCCATCGCCGGCACCGGTGCCACGCCGGACCTGTCCCTGCGGGAGGGCGAGCGCGTGGTGGTGCCGCCGCTGGGCGGGGTGGTCGCGGTGGCGGGGGAGGTGACGCGCCCCGGCATCTACGAGCTGCCGCCCGGCGCAGCGCAGCAGCCGCTGGCCCTCGTGCTGCGCCTGGCGGGGGAGGCGCTGCGCCCTTCCGGCAACCGCTTCCTGCTCCAGGGCACGGATGCCGGGGGGCGGCGGGCCTATGCCGAGATCGCCCCCGCCGCGCCCTTGCGCCGGGGCGACGCGGTGCTGGTGCAGCCGGGGGCGGACGTTTCCGCCAACGCGCTGCGGCTGGCCGGGCATGTGGCGGTGCCGGTGATGCGCTCGGCGGGCGGAGGCTACGGCAAGGCGGGCTTCTCGCTGCGCCAGCTCCTGGCCGATTCGCGGCAGATCAGGCCCGATCCCTATGTGCGCCTGGGCGTGGTCTGGCGGGTGGACCCGCGGACGCGGGTGCGGCGCTTCGTCGGCTTCGACCTGGGCCGGGTGCTGCAGGGGCAGGCCAACCTGTCCCTCGCCGAAGCCGACGAGGTGATCATCCTGGCGCAGAGCGACATCCTCTGGCTCTCCTCGCCCCCGGTGCAGCGCGCCCTGCGCGGCGAGATGCCGACCCCCCTGCTGGTGCCGGTCACGGTCTCGGCCGGCACCGCCCAGCGCCCGCCCGATGGCGGCCCCACCGCCAACACCGCCGTTTCCGCCGGGCTGCCCGCCTCGGTGCCGGCGCAGCCGGATTGCCCGGCGCTGCAATCCCTGGCCGTGGCGGCCAAGGGCAGCCCGATGCGCTATGCCCATGCGCGCGGCGCGGGCTTCCCGGACCTGGGCAACCCGCCCTGCCCGCAGGTCTTCATCGACTATCCCACCCTGCTGCCCTTCCTGCTGGACCAGAGCGTGCTGCTGGGCGGGGAGGTGGGACTGCCCGGCCTCTATCCCGTGCTGGAGGATACCGGGCTGGACCAGGTGCTGGCGGCGGCGGGGGATGTGGGGGAGACGGCGGACCTCGCCGCCGTGGAATTCTCGCGTGAGCCGCTGGACCAGGCCGGGGCCGTGCCGCTGACCCGGCTGCGGCTCGACCTGCGCTCGCGCAACTTCGCCGCCGTGCGCCTGTCGCCGCGCGACGGCATCCGCATCCCGCGCGGCTTCGGCGACCGGGAGATCGGCTCGGTGACGCTGGTGGGGGAGTTCGTGCGGCCCGGCACCTATGACATCCGGCGGGGCGAGCGGCTGTCGGAGCTGATCGGCCGCGCCGGAGGGCTGACGCCGCAGGCCTATCCCTATGGCACCGTCTTCACGCGCGAAAGCGTCCGGGTGCGGCAGCAGGACGGCTTCGAGCGCACGGCGCGGGAGCTGGAATCCAGCCTGCTCCAGGTCGCGGCGGGGCAGGCGGTGGCGGGCAGCCGGGCCAGCGGCGACCTTGGCGGCGCCATCACCGCCGGGCGGCAGATGGCCTCCGCGCTGCGCGAGGCCAAGGCGGCAGGGCGCATGTCGGTGGAGGCCAACCCGGCGATCCTCGCGGCCCGGCCGGAGCTGGACACGCTGCTGGAGCCGGGCGACCTGATCGCCATCCCGAAGCGACCGAACGAGGTGACGGTGGTGGGCGCGGTGCTGAACCCGGGCAGCATGCAGTTCACCACCGGAAAGAAGGCAGTGGACTATGTCCGCGCGGCGGGGGGCGAGCAGCGTTTCGCCGATGCCGGCCGCGCCTTCGTGGTGCTGCCGAACGGGCAGTCCGTGCCGGCGGGCATCGGCTCCTGGCAGGGCGGCGGGCCGCCGGTGCCGCCGGGCAGCCTCGTGGTGGTGCCGCAGGACCCCAGCCCCTACGAGACCTGGGGCTTCATCCGCGACATCACGCAGGTCCTGGGCCAGGTGAGCGTCAGCGCCGCCGCCCTGGCCGTGATCTCGCGGCAGGCCCGGTAGGCCGGGCGGGGCCCGCCCCGCCGCGCCCTCTTCCTGGAAGCCGGCCGGTCAGGCCGCCAGGGCGGAGGCGCCAGGGCGGTCCACCGACAGCACGAAGAGCCGGTGCGCGGCGATGTCGATGTTGCGGCGGGCCTTCTCGTTCCAGATGCGCTCGGCCTGCTGGGCGTCGTGGTAGGGACCGTAGCACTCCTCGGTGCCGGGCTCGAGTTCCTGCCAGTTCGGATCGGTGAAGACGCCGCCCCAGACGAAATAGAGCTTCTTGTCTGCCATGAGAGCCTCCGGATTATCGCGGTGCGGCATATCTAGGCCGGAGCACCGCCGAAGGGCAGTCCCGATCGCCGCCCTGCGACCGTCTGATTGGCGGAATCAGCCATGTCCTGATCAGGATGCCGTCAGAAGGGCTGACGGAATCTCGCACGCCCTTGATCCCCGGCCGGGCAGCGGCTTCAGCATCGTCGCCGATGCTGAACCCCGCCTCCACCCTGTCCCGACTCTTCGATGCGCCAATGCGGCCGGGCCGGGTGGAATGGATCGGCCTGCGCCCGGCCCGGCGCGCCGTGCTGCGCCCGGTGCTTCTGGCCGGGATGGAACCGGAAGGCGGGCTGGCGGGGGACCACTACCGCAACCGGCAGAGCCGGGCGCGGCAGGTCACGCTGATCCAGGCGGAGCACCTGGCGGCCATCGCCGCCTTCCTGGGACGGGAGCGGGTGGCGCCGGAGGAGCTGCGCCGCAACGTCGTCACCGCGGGAATCAACCTGCTGGCGCTGAAGGGGCGGCGCTTCCGGCTCGGCACGGCGGTGCTGGAGATGACGGGGGAGTGCCATCCCTGTTCCCGCATGGAGGAGGTGCTGGGCCCCGGCGGCTACAACGCCGTGCGCGGCCATGGCGGCATCACCGCGCGCGTGCTGCGGGCCGGGGAGGTGGCGCTGGGCGGGGCCATCCTGCGGCTGGACGGCGCGGACGATCCCGGTCCCGGCGGCGCGGGCGCATCCCCGCCGGTCCTGGCCGGTTAGGGTGTTCCAGGGACGGCGGCCAGGGAAGCGGCCCGAAACGCCGCCGGACATACGGAAGGACCGGATGTGAGCACGGGTTTGCTGGCGCTGCTGGACGACATCGCCGGGCTGGCCAGGATGTCGGCCGCCTCGCTGGACGATATCTCGGCCCAGGCGGCGCGGGCCGGGGTCAAGGCGGCTGGGGTGGTGGTGGACGATGCGGCGATGACGCCGCGCTACGTGACGGGCTTCGCGGCCTCGCGCGAACTGCCGATCGTGTGGAAGATCGCCGTCGGCTCGGTGAAGAACAAGCTGCTCTACCTGCTGCCGCTGGCCCTGGTGCTGAGCTTCGTGGCGCCCTGGAGCATCTCCGTGCTGCTGATGCTGGGCGGCGCCTATCTCTGCTACGAGGGCGCCGAGAAGGTCTGGCACGCCATCCACCCGCCGCCTGGCGAGGAGGGGCACGAGCCGGTGCCCGGGCATCCCGCACCCGGGAATCCGCCCCCCGGGAACGCAGCTCCGCCGGCCGGATCCCCGGCCACGCCACTGTCCCCCGGGGCGCCGGCGGCCAGTGGCGTGGCCGCGGCGAAGCGGCACGAGGATGCGCGCGTCCGCAGCGCGATCCAGACGGACTTCATCCTCTCCGCCGAGATCATGGCGCTGACCCTGGCCTCCCTCACCACGGATTCCGTGGTGGCGCAGGCGGTGATCCTGGCGGTGGTGGGGCTGGGGCTCACGGCGCTGGTCTATGGTGGCGTGGCGCTGATCGTGAAGGCGGACGACGTGGGCGTGGCGCTGGCGGCCAACCCGCGCCCGGTCACCAGCCTGCTCGGGCTGCGGCGGCTGCCGGAGACACGGGAGCCCTCCGGTGCCGACCATGCCCTGGCGCCGGTGACACAGGCGATCGGGCGGGGGCTGGTGCGGGGGATGCCGCCCTTCCTGCGGCTGCTCGGCATCGTCGGCACCGCCGCCATGCTCTGGGTCGGCGGCGGCATCCTGCTGCACGGGATGGAGACCTTCGGCCTGGCGCTGCCGGAGCACTGGGTGGAGGCCGCCGCCCATGCCGTCGCCGCGCTGGTGCCCGCCGTCACGGCCGCCGCCGCCTCGTGGATGGTCACGGCCGCATTGTCCGGCCTGCTGGGGCTGGCGGTGGGCAGCCTGCTGATCCCCTTCGCCGAACACCTGGGCGGGCCGGTGCTGGCCTGGGCCGGGGGCCTGTTCGGCCGCAAGCCGCAGGCCGGGGCGGAGACGGGCGGCGGCGCGGGCTGAAGCGCGGAAGCCGGCCGGCCCGCCGCCGCGCCCGTGCCGGAACGAGGCGCAGGGGGAATGGATCGAACATCCACGCGGAGGGACGCCGGGCAGGCCGGAAAAGCCTTCCCCAACCGTGCCGCGCGGGAGCGGAATCATCTCGTTTCCGGCTGGATTTTGCCAGACTGGACCACTCGGGATGGGAACCCGGCCAGTCCAGAATGGCGCCATGACGACGCATTCCGCCCCCCCGGCCTCCTGCCGCCGGCCCTTTCCCCTGGGGCGCCGCGCCCTGGTCGCCGCCACCGCCGGTCTGCTCGCCGCCCCGGCCCTGTCCCGTGCCGCGAAGGCCGCGCCGGTGCTGCGGGTGGGCAACCAGAAAGGCGGGCTGCGCTCGCTGCTGGAAGCCTCCGGCGCGCTGGAGGGCGTGCCCTACGGCCTCGAATGGAGCGAGTTCCCCGCCGCCGCGCCGCTGCTGGAGGCGCTCTCCGCCGATGCGCTGGATGTCGGCTCGATGGGCGACCTCGCCTTCTTCTCGGTCTTCGCCTCCGGCGCGCCGCTCCAGGCCTATGCCGCCACCCGGGCCGATCCGCGTTCCCAGGCCATCCTGGTGCGCGGCGACGCGCCCTTCCGCGGCCTGGCCGACCTGCGCGGCAAGCGGGTGGCGGGGAATCGCGGCGGCTGGGGCCAGTTCCTGGTGCGGGCCGCGCTGCAACGGGCCGGTCTGCCCCCGGATGCGGTGGAGCATGTCTTCCTGGGCCCCGCTGAGGCGGCGCTGGCCTTCCGCTCGGGCTCCGTGGATGCCTGGGCGATCTGGGAGCCCTATGTCTCCATCGAGGTGGCGCAGTTCGGCGCCCGGGTGCTGGAGGACGGCACGGGCCTCACCCCCACCGTCAGCTTCCTGGCCGCGCACCGCAACGCGCTGCGCGACCGGCGCGACGCGCTGGCCGACCTGATGCGGCGGCAGCGCCGGGGCTGGGACTGGGCCGCGGCGCACCTGCCGGACTACGCCGCCTACAACGCGAAGCTGACCCGCCTGCCGGAGAAGCCCGTGCAACTGGCCTTCGAGAAGCAGCAGACCCGCGCCGTGCCGCTCGACGGGGCGCTGCTGGCGGAACTGCAGCAGGCGGCTGACCGGGCGGTGGAGTACGGCGTGCTGAAGCAGCGGATCGACGTCACGGCGGCGATCGACAGGGGCTTCCCGCTCGACACGGCGGGGTAGGGCCGGGGCGTCCCGCGTGGCGCCTCAGCCCTTCCGCACGCCCCAGAACATGGTGCCGCTGGCCTGGACCACCCCGTCAAGGCTGCCGCGCATCGCGGCGGGCAGGTTGTAGGAGCCGACCGGGACGAAGGGCACCTCCTCCAGCGCGATGCGCTGCATCCCGGCGCAGATACGCTTCTGCTCCGCGAGGTCGGGCGCCGCGAACCAGGCATCGCGCAGGGATTCCAGCCGCGGGCTGGTCGGCCAGCCGAACCAGCCGCCCTTGCCGTTGCCGCGCAGCGGGAAGTGGCTGCCGGGATTGCTCAGGCTGAGCCCGGCCCAGGAGGTGCAGAAGACGTTCCAGCCCCCTTCGGCGGCCGGCTTGTCGCTGGCCCGCCGCCCGACCAGCGTGCCCCAGTCCATGCTCTGGAAATCGACGTTGATCCCGATCTGCCGGAACAGGCTCTGCCCCACCTGGGCGATCGGCACCAGCGCCGCCTGGTCCGAGGCGGACATGAAGACCACCGGCTCGCCCTTGTAGCCGCTCTCGGCCACCAGCTTCCGCGCCAGGGCGAGGTCGCGCTTTCCCGTCAGCACCTCCATCCCCGCATCGCTGGCCATGGGCGTGCCCGGGGTGAAGACGCCCGTCGGCACGGTCATCAGGTCGGTCTGGTCGCCGACCACGGCGCTCATGAACTCCGCCTGGTCGATGGCCGGCAGGATCGCGCGCAGCAGCTTCGGGTTGTCGAAGGGCGGCTGGGTGTGGTTCAGCGCGATCACGCCCGGCGTGGGCAGGGAGGAGGTGGAGACCAGCTTCACCCCCGGCTGCCGGCGCAGCGTGGGGAGCAGGTCGAAAAGCGGACTTTCCAGCCAGTCCACCTCGCCCTGTTGCAGCGCGTTGGCGGCGGTGGCCGGGTCGGGGATGACGCGCCATTCGACCCGCGCGACATTCGCCACCTTGCCGCCGGCCCAGAAGGAGGGCGGCTCCTGCCGCGGCTGGTACTTCGCGAAGCGCTCCCAGGCGGAAAAGGAGCCGGAAACGCGCTCTCCCGGCAGGTAGCGGAAGGGGCCGCTGCCAATGGCGTCGGTGACCTGGGCGAAGGCGTCCACCTTCGCCTGGCGCTCCGGCATGATCATGCAGATATCCGGCCCGCCCAGGGCGAAGGTCATCAGCGGGAAGGGCGATTTCAGCCGGATGCGGAAGCGCCGGTCGTCCAGTGCGGCGATCTCCTGGGTCAGCGCGAGGAGCTGCTGCCCGAAGCCCTTGCGCCTGCCCCAGCGGTTGATGGAGGCGACGCAGTCGATGGCGCGGACCGGCTCGTCGTCGTGGAAGACCAGCCCATCCCGCAAGGTGAAGGTCCAGCTCAGCCCGTCATCCGAAACCTCGTGGCCCGCCACCATCTGCGGCCGCGGCGTCAGGGATGCATCGATGCCGTACAGCGTGTCGTACACCATCATCCCGTGGTTGAAGGCGACGGTCGCGGTGGTCCAGACCGGATCGAGGCTCGACAGGTCGGCCTGCGGCACGAAGCGGAGCGTGCCGGCCGGCGGCGCCGCCAGGGAAGGACGGGACAGGCCGGAGCCCGCCGCCAGGGCCACGCCGCCCGCCAGCAACTGCCTGCGCCGCATCGCTCGCTCCTTCCGGATCGCCACGGGCCGAGCTTGGCGGTGCGAAGGCGCTGGAAGCCAGCGGAATAGGGCTGTGCCCCGGCATCATCGAGGCCGGTGGCGGCTCCGGTTGGCGCCGTCTTGTGCAGGATGGCACCATCCCCCGGGTGTCCGCCCCGAAAGCGGGCGGGCAGCGCATCGGGATGTCCTCCGGCACCATCGGCGGCGGGCTCTCAGGCCGGTGCGCCGCCCGCCTGATCCAGCGCCGCCCGGAGCCGGCCATGCTCCGCTTCCGCCAGCGGCAGGATCGGGCGCGGCGGCTCGGCCCGGCAAAGGCCGAGGAGCCCCGCGGCGGCATAGACCACGCGCAGGCTGCCGAACTGGCGGAACAGGGCCCAGAGCGGCGCCAGCTTCGCCTCCAGCCGCGCCACCTCCGCCACATCGCCCGCCTGCGCCGCCCGCATCAGGGCCAGGGCCTGCACCGGCAGCAGCCCGCCCAGGACGCTGTACCAGGCCGCGCCGCCCGCCAGCACGGAGGCAGGCGCGTTCCAGTCGCCGCTGTAGCCGAGGGCGAAGCCCTCCGGCAGCCGGGCGCGCAGGGCCTGGTGCCGGGCGGCGGCCTCCTCCGGCGGCGGGGCCGGCTGCTTCAGCGCGACGATGCCGGGCAGGGCCGCGAGGCGTTCGAGCAGCGCCTCGCCGAAGCTGAAATGCGTGGTCGATGGGTTGTTGTAGATGCAGAGCGGCAGGGCGGTGGCCGTGCCGACGGCGCGGAAATGCTCGAACACCTCTTCGTCGAAGAGGGGCGTGTAGGAGACCGGCGCCAGCAGAAGCCCGTCCGCCCCGGCGGCCTCCGCATCCAGGGCCAGCGCCACCGCCTCGTCCGTCCGCAGCGCGCCGGCTCCCACGATCAGCGGCACCTTCCCGGCGGCCTCCCGCGCGGCCTCGATGGCCCGGCGCCGCTCGGCGCGGCTCAGATAGGCATAGGTGCCGGTGCTGCCGAGCAGGCCGATGGAATCCGCCCCGGCCTCCGCCAGCCGGCGGACGAGGCGCGCCAGCGCCCCGGCTTCGACGCGGCCCTGCGCATCGGCGGGGGTGACCGGAAAGGCGGAAAGACCCCGGAACGGAGTACTGGACGGGGTGCTGGCACGGCTCGGCATGGCGAGGCTCCTTCTGCAATCGTCCATGCGCCTGGATGGCTGCTCCGGGGAGGTCCAATCGCGGGCCGGATGGAGTGGCCAATCCCGCCCTGGCCGCGTCGCGCCTCATGGCTGGCCGCCGGGGGAGAGGCTCCGCCTCTCGCCCCGGACCCCTTTTCCGCCGGGGACCGAAGTCGGTCCCCGGACCCCAGGGCTTGCGTTGGCTCCACGTGGTGGCCGTCAGCCCGCGGGTTGATCCCTGGGGGCAGGTGGCAACGGGGGGCGCCCGAACAGAAAGACACCGTTTCCGCACGGGCGGCCCCGGCAATCCGCCGGAGAGCCATGCTCTCCGGCGCGATCCGGCGTCAGACAGAACCAACGAAAATGGGTCCAGGGCCCGCAGGGTCCTGGCGGATAGGGGGCCCGGGGGAAAGGCAGGGCCTTTCCCCCGGGAACGGCGCAACGCCGGACGTAACGCGCGACGGCCAGGGGAAGGCCGCCGCCCGGATCAGGGCACCAGCACGCCGGCGGCGCGTTCCGCCGCCATGGCGCGGCGGTGCGACAGCAGGGTCGCCACCAGCCCCAGCACGGCCGCGACCGAGAGCCAGAGGCCGGGGATGGCGCGGTTGCCGGTGACCTCGATCAGCCAGGTGCAGATCGCCGGCGTGAAGCCGCCGAAGGTGGCCGTGGCCAGCGAGTAGGCGAGGGAGAAGCCGGAGGTGCGGACCTCCGCCGGCATGATCTCCGTCAGGTAGACCACCATGGCGCCGTTGTAGGAGCCGTAGAGGAAGGACAGCCACAGGAGGGACAGCAGCAGCCGGTCGAAGGAAGGTGCGGCCACCAGCCAGGAGATCACCGGATAGGCGGTGGCGATGGCCAGCACGGTGCAGGCCACCAGCACGGGAAAGCGCCCCAGCCGGTCGGAGATGGCGCCGCCGACGGGCAGCCAGACCAGGTTGGAGACGCCGACGCAGAGGGTTACGACCAGCGCGTCGGTGGAGGCGAGGTGCAGCACCTCCCGCCCATAGGTCGGGGTATAGGCGGTGATCAGGTAGAAGGACACGGTGGTCATCGTGACCATCATCATGCCCAGCAGCACCACCTGCCAGTTGGCGGCCACCGAGCGCAGGATCTCGCCCGCCGTGGGGCGGCGGTGCCGCGTCTGCTCCAGGAAGGCCTCGGTCTCCGGCAGCGAGGTGCGGATGTAGAAGAGGTAGGGCACGATCAGGCAACCCACCAGCAACGGCACGCGCCAGCCCCAGGCATCCATCTGCGCCGGGGACAGCAGGCTGGCCAGCGTCACGCCGAGCAGGGCGGCGAAGATCACCGCCACCTGCTGGCTGCCCGACTGCCAGGAGACGTAGAAGCCCTTGTTGCCGGGGGTCGCGATCTCCGAGAGATAGACCGAGACGCCGCCCAGCTCCACGCCGGCGGAGAAGCCCTGCAGCAGCCTGCCGATCAGCACCAGCACCGGCGCCATCAGCCCGATCGTGGCATAGCCCGGCACCACGGCGATGGAGAGGGTGCCCACCGCCATCATCGCCAGCGTCAGCAGCAGCCCGTTGCGGCGGCCGTGGCGGTCGATATTAGGTGCCCAGAACCAGCGCGCCGAGCGGGCGCATCAGGAAGCCGACGCCGAAGGCCGCGAGCGAGGCCATCAGCGAGGCGAAGGGGTTCTGCGAGGGGAAGAAGGTCCGGCCGATGGCGGCGGCGTAGTAGCCGTAGACCGTGAAGTCGTACATTTCCAGGAAGTTGCCGGAGGCAACCCGGAAGACGTTCTTGATCTGGTCTTTTCGGGAGGTGGGGGTGGGCAAGGGGGTATGCTCCCAGCAGGCAGTCTTGTGTCAGCTAGACCTCCTGCCTCCGCGGAAACATGGGCCGGGAGATTACGGAAAATTTGCCTGCTCCTGTCCCGCAGGTCATTCCGCCGCCGGGCGGAGGGAGCTTGCGGGTTCCGCCCGGAACACAATATGAACATCCATGCAAAGCCGTGCCATGGACCTCCGTCGGAAGCTGGAAATCCTTGCCGACGCGGCGAAATACGACGCCTCCTGCGCCTCTTCCGGCTCCGAGAAGCGGGACAGCCGCGATGGCGGGCTGGGCAGCACCGAGGGAATGGGCATCTGCCACGCCTATGCGCCGGACGGGCGCTGCATCTCGCTGCTGAAGCTGCTGCTGACCAATGCCTGCGTCTATGACTGCGCCTACTGCATCAACCGTGCCTCCTCGAACGTGCCGCGGGCGCGCTTCACGGTGGCCGAACTGGTGGCGTTGACGCTCGACTTCTACCGGCGGAACTATATCGAGGGGCTGTTCCTGTCCTCCGGCATCATCCGCTCGCCGGACTACACGATGGAGCAGATCCTGCGCGTGGCGCGCTCGCTGCGGGAGGAGCATGGCTTCCGGGGCTATATCCACCTCAAGACCATCCCCGATGCCGATCCGGCGCTGGTGGCGCAGGCGGGTGCCTATGCCGACCGGCTGAGCATCAATGTCGAGCTGCCGAAGGTGGAGAGCCTGGCCCGGCTGGCACCGGAGAAGGACAGCGGCGCCATCAAGCGCGCCATGGGCGACCTGCGGCTGCGGATCGAGGGCGCGGCGGAGGCCAGGCGGGAGCACGAGGCCGGACGGGTCCGCGCCACGCCGCCCCGCTTCGCCCCGGCCGGGCAGAGCACGCAGATGATCGTGGGCGCGGATGGCGTGGACGACCGGCAGATCCTGGGCACCACGGCGGCGCTCTACGGATCCTACCGGCTGCGGCGGGTCTATTTCTCCGCCTATTCGCCCATCCCCGACGCGCCCGCCCTGCTGCCGCCCACGGCGCCGCCGCTGGTCCGCGAGCACCGGCTCTACCAGGCCGACTGGCTGATGCGCTTCTACGGCTTCGAGGCCGGGGAGATCGTGGCGCCAGCCGGGGAGGACGGCGCCGCGCCGGGGATGCTCGATCTCGACATCGATCCGAAGCTCGCCTGGGCCCTGCGCAACCGGCACCGTTTCCCGGTGGACCTGAACCGGGCGGGGCGGGAGATGCTGCTGCGCGTGCCGGGCCTGGGGGCGAAGACGGTGGAGCGCGTGATCGCCGCGCGGCGGCACCGGACGCTGCGGCTGGAGGACCTGGCGCGGCTGCACATCCCGCTGCGGAAGGTGGCGCCCTTCCTGATCGCCGCCGGGCACCATCCGCGCGCCGGGCTGCTCGACCGCGCGGACCTGCGCGCCCTGCTGGTGCCCGAAAGGGGGATGGCCGCCTCGCTTCCGGGGCGGCCGCGGCAGCTTTCGCTCTTCGCCGCCGGTCCCGTTCCGGAAAGCGCCCATGCATAGTGTCGCCCTGGCCGCGCCGGACGATTTCGACGGCTGGCGGGCGGCGGCGCGGGCTCTGGTGATCGCCGGCATCGCGCCGGAACGGGTCTCCTGGTCCAGCCCCGCCGATCCGCCCGCCCTGCTGGCCGGGCCGCCGCCGCCGGAGGCACCGGAGGACGCCCCGGCGCCACGCGTGCCGCGGGGCTTCCCGGACCTGGCCGCCCTGGCGATCCGCCACCGCGATCCGCAGCGCTTCGCGCTGCTGCACCGGCTGCTGCACCGGCTCCAGGCGGAGCGGGGGCTGCTGGAAGTGGCCTCCGACCCCGATGTGGCGCGCGCCGAGGCCATGGCCCGCGCGGTGCGGCGGGACGCGCACAAGATGCATGCCTTCGTGCGCTTCCGGGAGATGCGTGTCGCGGAAGGGGCGGATGGCGCCCGCTTCGTCGCCTGGTTCGAGCCGGGGCACCACATCCTCCGGGCCGAGGCGGGCTTCTTCCGGCGGCGTTTCGCGGCCCTGCGCTGGAGCATCCTGACGCCCTGTGGATCGGCGCACTGGGAAGGGGCGGAAGGCGGCGAGGTCCGCTTCGGCCCCGGCGCCCGCCGCGCCGATGCCCCGGCCGAGGATGCGGCGGAGGATCTCTGGCGCACCTACTTCGCCGCCATCTTCAACCCGGCCCGGCTGAAGACCGGCGCGATGCTGGCCGAGATGCCCCGCCGCTACTGGCGCAACCTGCCCGAGGCACGCGACATCCCGCGCCTGATCGCCGAGGCCCCGGCCCGGGTCGCCGAGATGGTGGAGCGCGGCGCCACCCCGCCCGCCTTGCGCCGGCAGCGGACGGCGCATCTCGTCTCCCTGCCGGGCGGCCGTTCGGATGGCCTGCACCCGGCGGCGGCTTCGCGCGTTGGAACGCCCGCCATGCCCCATGCCGAAACCCCGACGGACAGCGACGTCCCCGCCGCCCTCGCCGCTCTGAAGCGCGAGATCGAGACCCGCAACGACCTGCCGGGCTGGTCCGGACAGGCGACGCAACTTGTCTTCGGCGAAGGGCCGCCCGAGGCCCTGCTGATGTTCGTGGGGGAGCAGCCGGGTGACGAGGAGGACCTCGCCGGCCGGCCCTTCGTCGGCCCGGCCGGGCGGCTCTTCAACCGGGCGATGGAGGAAGCGGGCGTCGCGCGGGACGAGGCCTATGTCACCAACGCCGTGAAGCACTTCAAGTTCACCCCGACCGGCAAGCGGCGCCTGCACCAGACGCCGGATGCGGGGGACATCGCCTATTACCGGCCCTTCCTGGAACGCGAGATCGGCCTGGTGGCACCGCGCCTGCTGGTCACGCTCGGCGCCACCGCGCTGCGCGCCGTCACCGGCCGCGCCATGCCGGTCACCAAGGTGCGGGGCAATGTGCTCCGCGCGCCGGACGGGCGGCTTTTCTACCCGACCGTCCACCCCTCCTACCTGCTCCGCATTCCCGATTCCGCCATGAAGGCCCGCGAATACGACCGTTTCGTGGAGGATCTGGCCAAGGCCGCCGCCACCGCCCGCAGCCTGCCCGCCGCGGCCTGACGCCGCCAGATGAAACGCCGGGACGGGCTGTCCTCCGCAGGCTGACCGTCAGCCCGGAGGTCCGATCCCGCGGCACAGGTCCCAACGCCCTTGCTTCCCGGACCCGCTTCAAGCTATAGGAATAAAGTCAACACCCCTCACGATGCCACCGGCCTCTGAATGCGCAGCCCGGCCAGCATCCGCTTTCACCGCAAGGAAGACCCCACCCCCAACCACGCGGATAAAGGGCTAAAATCCTAAAGCCCTAAAATCCTAAAGCCCTGAAAATCCCCGATGGCACGCAGGGCAGACAACACCGGACCGTGGTGCCTCCGATGATCCATGCCCTTCGCCCTTGGCATCAGGGGGCCGGTTTCGGAGCCTCGGTGGTGCCGGGCTGGTCGGGCTTCTTCTCGTCCGCCGGGGGCCTGGCGCCGTCGCCTGCGGCGGCAGGCGGGGTGGCGGCCGGCTTCTCGCTTTCCGGATGGCTCTCCGGCGATCCGGGTTTCGGCCCGGCGGCGGGCTTCGGCGCCTCCTGCTTCTCCGCAGGCGGCTTCGCTGGCGCGGCGGCCGGCGGCGAGGCCGGGGCATCCGGCGCGGCGGGCTGGGCAGCCGAGGGCTGGGACGCGGGCGGCCGGGAATCGGCGGGCGGCGCGGCCGGGGTCTCGGGCTTCGCCGGAGACTTCGTTTGGGGCGCCGTCTGGGGCGCTGTCTGGGGCTTCGGCGCCGGTTCGGGCGTGGGCGCGCGGGCCGGCAGCACCACGATGGTGACGTTGCGCTGGTTGCGGTTCTCGGTGCTGCGGCTGAATCCGGCGACGCGGGCCTCGGTGCGCAGGCGCGCGGCGGGGATGCCGTATTGCGCCGTCAGAGCCTCCGCCACCGCCCGCGCGCGGCTGGCCGCGAGCCGGACATTGCTGGTCTGGCCGCCCTCCCGGTCGCTGTGGCCCAGCACGCAGACATCGCGGTCCGGTTCCGCCTTGATCAGCCGGGCGGCGGCGGCGAGGCCGCTGCGCGCCGCATCCGTGACCTGGGCATTGCCGGAGTGGAAGGGGATGGCGAAGACATCGTCCTCCAGCCGTTCCGCCCCGACGCAGCTGAAGTCCCGCCGCGGGGCCTGGGCGGCGCCCTGGGCGGAGGCCAATGCGAGGATCGCGGGGGCGAGGATCGCGGCCAGCAGGCCGTGCAGCAGCGGGAGCATCACGAGGCCGCCTGGGCGAGCAGCCCGGCCCCGGCGAGGCGCTGGAGGAAGCCGGCGGCATCCACGCCCGGATGCGCCCTGCTGAGCCCGGCCTCGTCCACCTCCCGCCGCGACAGGACCCAGCCGGCGGCCTCGGCCTCGGCGGGGGACAGGGGCAGGGTGCCGGCGCCGGTCTTCAGCAGCCATTCGCTGCCGCGCCGCACGGGCTTGGCGCCCTCGGCCACGACGCGGAAGCCGCCTTCGCCCGTTTCCTCCGGGGGGGTGCCCTCCGCCTCCGGCACGGCCAGGCCCCGCGTGGCGAGGAGGTTGTTGCCGCCGCGGTGGAAGCGGTGCTCGGCGACGAGGCGGCCCAGCATCTCCAGCACCCGCGGCTCGCGGCAGTATTCCGACAGGCGCGTGCCGAGCTGCCCGGCGCGGGTGGTGAGCGCGAACTGTGTGGCGGGGGTGCCGTCCTGGCGGGGCAGAGGCTGGCGGAAGAGCGGGTCCTGGATGGCGCGCTCGAAGAGCATCGACAGCAGGTCCAGGCCAAGCGGCGCGTTGGCGCCATAGGCGACATGGACGGAGGTGTCGGCCTCGGTGATGGCGTCGTGATACCAGCCGCGCGGCAAGTACAGCAGGTCGCCGGCCTTCAGCACCACCTTCTCGCGCAGCGGGCCCTTGGCCTGCTCGTGGTGCGCCTGGCCGAGCGAACGGAAGGAGGGATGGCTGATCGGCCATTCCGCCCGGTTGGCCCAGATGTTCCAGACCTTCTCGCCCTCGACCTGCACGGCCCAGACGTCGTGCGTGTCGAAATGGGCGGGGAAGGCCTTGTGCTGGCGGAAGGAGATATAGACGTTGGCCTGCGCCTTGCCGAGCCCGGCATCCTCCAGCGCATCGCTCACCGAGGCGAGGCCGGGGCTCAGGCTGTCCACGTCGTTCATCACGACCGAGGCCCCGCGCGCCACCCATTCGCGCAGCTTGCGGGAATCGGGCTGCTGCACCGGCTGGCCGTCGCGGCCGGTGGCGCGGATGCAATAGGCCTCCGCCGGCACCGCCTGAGTGTCCATCATCAGGCGCAGCGAATGGCTGGACCAGATATGGGTCATGTCCAGCAGCCGGTCGATCGCGCGCCAGGACAGGATGGCGGCGAACTTCGCCGCCCCGCCCGGGATGTGCAGCGGCTGCCGGTCGTGGAACTCGGCGAAGAAGCGTTCCGGCGTGACCGGCGACAGCAGGTCGGAGAGCGACAGGGCCATGGCGCGCAGCCTAGCCGAGGGCCGGGCGGCCGTCATCGCCGCCCCCGGGGCCGTCACCCTGTGCGGCGCGCATCGCCGGCATCTGTGGCGCGGTTGCATCGGAAGGGCGTCCTGCTACCGGTGGACCGGGGCCAGCGGAGCGGTGGGGAACGGTGCGCGGAAGCGTCACGGGCGCGTGCCTTGCGTCCCCAGGACAGGGCGCCGATACCAACGGGGACGCCAGGAACCGCCCTGTGCAACCGGACCGCAGCAAGCAGGCCGGAGGCAGGGCAGAGCACAAGGACAAGGACCATGCCGCAGGACGCCAGCCCCGCCGGACGTGGAGTGGAACAGGAAGCCGGCCGGCAGACAGGGGCCGGGACGGGGCCGGACCGGCTGCGGGAGGAGATCCTCGGCGCCGCCGGGGAGGCGGCGCGGCGGCTGGCGCCGGCCCTGCCGGAAGACCTGCCGGTGCTGCTGCGCCATCTCTTCGAGGCCCTGCCGACCGCCGAGCTGGCGGCCGAATCGCCCGAGGCGCTGGCCGCGGCGGCGATCTCGCTCTGGTCCCTGGCCTCCGAGCGGCGGCCCGCCGAGGCGAAGCTGCGGCTGCAGCCGCCGGGGCCGGGGCGCGGCGGCGCGCTGCTGGAGATCGTGACGGACGACATGCCCTTTCTGGTGGACAGCGCCATGGCGGCGCTGACCCTGTCGGGGCGCACGGTGCGGCGGCTGCTGCACCCGGTGATGACGGTGCGGCGCGATGCCGGGGGGCGGCTGCTGGGCTTCGGCCCGCAGGAGCCGGCCGAGAGCATGATGCGCATCGAGATCTCGCCCGCCCCGGCGCGGCTGCTGGGCGAGGATGCCGCCCCGCCGGAGGACTGGCCCGGGGTGGAGGCCACGCTGCGGCGGACGCTGGCCGACCTGCGCCAGGCCGTGTCCGACTATCCCGCCATGCGGGCGCAGCTCCGCCTCGCGGCGCAGGACGTGGCCGGGGCGCCCTCGGGGGCGGAGGCCAGCGACTTCCTGCGCTGGCTCGACGAGGACAACTTCGTGCTGCTCGGCCATCGCCGGCTGCGGCTGGAGGCCCCGGACGGGGCCGTGTCGGGCGGAACGACGCCCGCCGGGACGCGGGAGGATGAGGGGCTGGGGCTGCTGCGCGACCCGGCCCTGCCGGTCTTCGACGCCCTGCCCCCCCTGCCGGAAGGCGAGGCGGCACGGGCCGCGATCCCCGCCCTGACCGTGGCCAAGGCCGGGACGCGGGCGCGGGTCCACCGGCCGGTGCATCTCGACCTGATCCTGACGCCGGTGGTGCTGGAGGGGCGGGTCGTGGCCGTCCACGGCTTCCTGGGCCTCTTCGCGGCCACGGCCTACAACCGCAACCCGCGTTCCATCCCCTGGCTCTCCTCCAAGGTGCAGCGGATCCTCGATGCCGCCGGGGCCATGCCGGAAAGCCATGACGAGCGGGCGCTGCGCTTCATCCTCGATACCTGGCCGCGCGACGAGCTGTTCCAGGCCGGCGAGGCGGAGATCCTGGCGGCGGCGCGGCGGGTGCTGGACCTGCAGCTGCGGCCGCGCCCGGCACTGATGCTGCGGCGCGATCCCTCCGGGCGCTCGGTGGCCGCCATCGCCTGGCTGCCGCGCGACACCTTCGACACGCGGCTGCGCGAGCGGGTGGGGCGGCTGCTGGCCGCCGCCTTCGACGGGCGGCTCGCCTCGGTCAGCGTGGCGCTGGGCGACGGGCCGCTGGCGCGGGTCCACTACATCATCGCGACCACAGCCGGTGCCGTCCCCCAGGTGGACGACGCGGTGCTGGAGGCGGCCATGACACAGGCCGCGCGCTCCTTCGCCGACCGGCTGGGCGATGCCCTGGCGCGCGACCGGGGAGAGGACGAGGCGGCGCGGCTGCTCGCCCGCTGGGCCGAGGGCTTCCCGCCCGCCTATCGCGAGGAGACGCCGGCGGCGCTGGCGGTGGCCGACCTGCGGCTGGCGGAGGAGGCGATCGGCCAGGGGCGGCTGGCGGCGCGGATCGAGCGCGCGCCGGGCGATGACGGGCGGCGGCTGACGCTGCGGCTGGTGCGGCCGGGCGGGCCGCTGCCGCTGGCCGATGCGCTGCCGCTCTTCGAGGCGCTGGACCTGCGCGCGCTGGAGGAGGTGCCGCACCGGCTGAGCCCGGCGGGCGCCTCGCCGGCGGTGCTGCATGTCTTCACGCTGGAGGCCGGCTGCGAGGCGCGTCCGGAGCGTTTCCCGGCACTGCTGGCGGCGCTGGAGGCGCTGCTGACCGGCCGGGCCGAGGCGGACGGCTTCAACCGGCTGGTGCTGCGCGCCGGGCTGGACTGGCGGGAATGCTGGCTGCTGCGGGCGATGTTCCGCTGGCTGAAGCAGGTGGGCTTCGCCTTCAGCCAGGAGGCGGTGACCGGCGCGCTGGCGGCGCAGCCGGAGGCGGCGCGGCTGCTGGTGGACCTGTTCAACGCCCGCTTCGATCCCGCGCGGCCGCGCGACGAGGCGGCCGAGGCGGCGCTCGCGCGGCGCTGGGACGCGCTGCTGGAGGCGAATGCGGACCCGGACGCGGACCGCATCTTCACCCGGCTGCGGCGCCTGCTGGATGCGGTGCTGCGCACCAACTACTTCCAGGAACGCGACCGCCTGGTGCTGAAGATCGACAGCGCCGCGGCGGGCGAGATGCCGCTGCCGCGGCCCTGGCGCGAGATCTTCGTGCATGCCGCGGCGATGGAGGGCTGCCACCTGCGCGCCGGCCCCGTGGCGCGCGGCGGCATCCGCTGGAGCGACCGGCGCGAGGATTTCCGCACCGAGATCCTGGGCCTGATGAAGGCGCAGCGGCTGAAGAACGTGGTGATCGTGCCGACCGGCGCGAAGGGCGGCTTCGTGCTCAAGGGCGCGGTGCCCACCGACCGCGAGGGCTTCATGGCGGCGGGGCAGGCGGCCTATCGCCAGCTCGTGCGCGGCATGCTCGACGTCACCGACAACTACGGCGCCGATGGCGCGGTGGTGGTACCGGACCGGGTGGTGCGGCGGGACGGCGACGATCCCTATATCGTCGCCGCCGCCGACAAGGGCACGGCCACCTTCTCCGACATCGCCAACGGCATCTCGGCGGAATACGGCTTCTGGCTCGGCGATGCCTTCGCCTCGGGCGGCTCGCAGGGATACGACCACAAGGCGATGGGCATCACCGCCAAGGGCGCCTGGGTGATGATCGCCCGGCATTTCCGCGAGATGGGGCACGACATCCAGGCCGAGCCCTTCACCGTGGCCGGCGTCGGCGACATGAGCGGCGACGTCTTCGGCAACGGGCTGCTGGTGTCGCGCAAAACGCGTCTGGTGGCGGCCTTCGACCACCGCCACATCTTCCTCGACCCTGACCCCGACCTGGAGGCGTCCTACGACGAGCGCGAGCGGCTGTTCCGCCTGCCGCGTTCCTCCTGGGCGGATTACGAGGCGCGGCGGATCAGCGAGGGCGGCGGCGTCTTCCCGCGCAACGCCAAGTTCCTGCCGCTGAGCCCGCAGGCGCAGAAGCTGCTGGGCATCGCGAAGGACCGTGCCGAGCCGGCCGAGGTGATGAAGGCGATCCTGACGCTGGACGTGGACCTGCTCTATTTCGGCGGCATCGGCACCTATGTGAAAGGCTCCGGCGAGACCCAGGCGGAGGCGGGCGACCGCGCCAACGACGCGCTGCGCGTCAACGGCAACCAGCTGCGCGCCCGCGTGCTGGGGGAGGGCGCCAATCTCGGCATCACCCAGGCAGGGCGGATCGAGGCGGCGCGCGCCCATGGGGATAGACCCGGCGTGCGGCTGAACACCGACGCGCTGGACAATTCCGCCGGCGTCAGCACCTCCGACCACGAGGTGAACATCAAGATCCTGCTGGCCGATGCCACCGCCTCCGGCGCGCTGACCATGCAGGGGCGCGACGCGCTGCTGGCGGAGATGACCGGCGAGCTGGCAGGGCAGGTGCTGGCCGACAATGTCGAGCAGTCGCTCGCCGTCAGCCTGGAGGAAGCGGCGGGTGCCGATGCGCTGCCGGCGCATGCGCTGCTGATGACACGGCTGGAATCCGCCGGGCTGCTGGACCGCGCCGTGGCGGGCCTGCCGGATGCGGCGGCGATGGCGGCGCGGATCGCCGCCGGGGATGCGCTGACGCGGCCGGAGATCGCGGCGTTGCTGCCGGTGGCCAAGCTCTGGCTGACGGATGCCATCGAGGCCAGCGAGCTGCCGGACGACCCGGCGCTGCGGCCGCTGCTGGTGGAATATTTCCCGACGCCGCTGCGCCGGCGCTTCTCCGCCGAGGCGCAGCGGCACCGGCTGCGGCGCGAGCTGATCGCGACGGTGCTGGGCAACCTGGTCGCCAACCGGATCGGCCCGGCGGGGCTGGCGCGGCTGACGGCGGAATCCGACCCGGCCACCGCGGCGCGGGCGGCCTGGCTGGCGGGCGCGCTGTTCCGCATCGACGCGGCGGCGGATGCCATCGACCGTTCCGCCGCCCCCTGGCCGCGGCGGCGCGACGCGCTGCTGGCGCTGCGAACCCTGCAGGAGACGGCGGCGCGCGGGCTGCTCACCGGCCGCGAGATGCGCCGGCCGCTGGACGAGGCGCTGGACGGGCTGCTGCCCGGCACGGCGGCGCTGGTGGCGGCGGTGCCGGCGGGGGAGGTGGACCCGCTGCTGCCGCCCGAGCCCGCGCGGCTGGTGGCGGCCGCCCCGGCGCTGCTGCCGGCACTCGGCGTGCTGCGATTGGCGGCCGCCGCCGGGGCCGCGCCGGGCGAGGCCGCCCGGGCGTGGGCCGAGGCGGGGCGGCGCATGGGGCTGGACGCGCTGCGCGGCGCCGCCCAGTCGGCCCCGGCGGGCGGGGCCTTCGGCGCCCGGGCGCGGGCGGCGCTGCTGGACGAGCTGGACGGGTTGCAGGCCCGCTTCGCCCGCGTGCTGCTGGAAGGGCGCGACCCGGCGGCGGGCGCGGAGGCGGCACTGACCACGGCGCGCGAGGCGGCCTCGGTGCCGGACCTCGCCGCCGTGACGGTGGCACTGCGGGTGCTGGCGCGGCTGCCGGGGTGAGGCGGGACGGGGAGGGGCGGCGCCTGTCCCTCCTCCGTCCCCGGGTGATGCCCGCGAGGGGCGGGCGGAGAGGGGAAGTGGATTGAACCGACGAGCTTTCGCCTGGGCGCTCTACGACTGGGCGAACAGCGCCTTTCCCACCATGGTCTCCACCTTCGTCATCGCCGCCTATTTCACCCAGGCCGTGGCGCCCGGTCCGGCGCAGGGACAGGCGATGTGGGGCTGGATGCAGAGCTCGGCGGCGGTGGCGATCGCGCTGCTCTCGCCCGTGCTGGGCGCCGTGGCGGATGCCGGGGGGCGGCGGCGCCTGCTGCTGGGCCTCTGCACGCTGCTGGCGGCGCTGCTGACGGCGCTGGTCTGGTTCGCCCGGCCCGACCCGTCCTGGACGCTGTGGCTGCTCGCCTGCGTCGGGGGCGCGACCGTGGCCTTCGAGGTCGGCACCGTCTTCTACAACGCCATGCTGCCGCAGGTGGCGCCGCCGGAGCGGATCGGGCGGGTCTCGGGGCTGGCCTGGGGGTTGGGCTATGCCGGCGGGCTGGCCTGCCTCGCCCTGGCGCTGGTGCTGCTGATCCGGCCCGACCCGCCGCTCTTCGGGCTGGACAAGGCGAGCGCCGAGCCGGTGCGGGCGGCGGCGCTGCTGACGGCGGCCTGGATGCTCGGCTTCGGTTGGCCGGTGCTGTTGGCCGTGCCGGACCCCAGGGGGCCACGCCCGGGCTGGGCCGCGGCGGCGCGCGGCGGGCTGGAGGAACTGGTCTCCGTGCTGCGCCGCCTGCCGCAGCGGCGGGACCTGTGGCGCTTCCTGCTGGCCAACATGCTCTACACCGATGGGCTGAACACGCTCTTCGCCTTCGGTGCCATCTTCGCCGCCGGGGTGCACGGCATGGCGATCCAGGAGATCCTGCTGTTCGGCATCGCCCTCAACGTCACGGCCGGGATCGGTGCGGCGGCGGGCGGGCTGGTGGACGACCGGCTGGGTTCGAAGCGGACGGTGCTGCTCTCGCTGGCCGCGCTGCTGCTGCTGAGCGCGGCGCTGGTCGTGGTGCCGTCCAAGCCGGCCTTCTGGGTTCTGGCACTGCTGCTGGGCCTGTTCTTCGGCCCCGCCCAGGCGTCCTCGCGCACGCTGCTGGCCCGGCTGGCGCCGCCCGGGGAGATGGCGGCGCATTTCGGCCTCTTCGCCCTGTCGGGCCGCATCACCGGCTTCCTCGGCCCCGCCGTGCTGGCGGCGGTGACCACGCTGACCGGCAGCCAGCGGCTCGGCATGGCGACCATCGGCGTGTTCCTGGGGCTGGGGGCGCTGATGCTGCTGAGCGTGCGGGCACCACGTCGCGCCAGGGGGTGAGGACGGCGCTTTTCCCGGTGGTTCCGGCTTCGGACGTTGCGCTTCGTGGCCGGTCGCCGGGGGAGAGGCGCTGCCTCTCCACCCGGAACCCCCTCTCCGCCGGGGACCGGAGCCGGTTCCCGGACCCCGCCGGGCTTTCGTGGGTTCTGCGTGGTGGCCGTCAGTCTGCGGGTTGATCCCTGGGAACAGGTAGAAAGGCGGGATTCCCGAAAAAAAGAAAGACACCTTGTCCGCTCTCATGGCACCGGCAGTCCGCCGGAGAGCCTGGCTCTCCGGCGCGATCCGGCATCAGCGAGCGCCAACGAACCGGGTCCAGGGCCCGCAGGGTCCTGGCGGATAGGGGGTCCGGGGGAAAGGCAGCGCCTTTCACCCGGGACAGCGCAACGCCGGACACAAGACGTGACCGGCGTTCCGGAGGATCTCCACGCGGCCGGAATAACAACCTATGGTCACAATCATGCGATTCCTCCTCGCGCTTCCGCTCCTGCTGCTCGCCGCCTGTGGCGACACTGTGATGGCTGACCTCATGCGTCCTGTCCTCGGCGGTCCGGCGGCGGACGATCCGGCCGGGGAGGCGATGCCGCGCAGCCGCCTGCCCGCCCCGGCGGGGGACGGCTTGCCGGCCGAGCCGGCGCTGTCGGTGCGGCAGGGCTCGCGCCGGGTGGTGGCGGTGATGATCGAGGAGAATGGCGAACGGCGGCTGTGGCGCAGCCCGGACGGGCTGGTGGTCGCGACGGACGGGGCACGGGTGACGGCGACGGCAGGAACCCGGACCTATCTGGCCGCCACGCGGCTGGACGGGCCGGACCCGCTGGACGATCCGACGGCGCTGGCGGAACGCCCGGCCACGCTGCGCCGCTGGGTGGACCTGATGCGCCCCGACCGCTCGCCAGACCACATGCGCTTCGGCCTGGGCCTGGAATGCCGGCTGCGGGCGGCGCGGAGCGGGGAGGCGCTGTTGGTGGAGGAACGCTGCGGCGGCGGCGCGTCCTTCACCAACCGCTACTGGGCGGTGCCGGAAACCGGGGCGATCTGGCGTTCCGAGCAATGGGTCGGGGAGGAGCGCCCGATGGTGATCGAGGTCCTCACGCCGCCCGCCAGCTGAGCCCTGCCCGCCGCACCCGCCGCGCCACCAGGAACAGCCAGCCGAGCTGCACCAGCAGGGCCGGCAGCAGGACCAGCGGCTTGGCCCAGGGCGCGAGATACAGGAAGAGCAGCGCGAGCAGGCCCTGGAAGACGGCGAAGCCCCAATGGGCGGCGGCGATCCGG
The DNA here is from genome assembly GCF_000622225.1 of Roseomonas mucosa ATCC BAA-692. GTDB lineage: Bacteria > Pseudomonadota > Alphaproteobacteria > Acetobacterales > Acetobacteraceae > Roseomonas > Roseomonas mucosa. Next base: position 171,668 of record NZ_JHWD01000001.1, read on the forward strand.
GCAGTCGGCATGCCGGCGCGCTGGGCCATCTGGTACAGGTGGGTGCGGTGCGCCTGGGCCACGCGCTCGCCCATCGCCATGCGGCGCAGCAGGGTGAAGCCGCTGTCGAAGAGCAGGGCGAAGAGCAGCAGCGGCACGATCAGGAAGGAGACCTGGGTGTATTCGAAGCGGGCGGCGGCCACGGCCAGCACCGCCATCATGAAGCCCAGGAACTGCGAGCCGACATCGCCCATGAAGATGCGCGCCGGGGTGAGGTTGAAGGGCAGGAAGCCCAGCAGTCCGGCGGCGAGGAAGAGCGCCGCGGCATAGACGAACCAGCCGCCCAGCAGCGCCGCGATGCCGCAGAGGGCGATGGAGGCGACCAGGAGGGAGCCGCCGACGAGGCCGTCCAGCCCGTCCATGAAGTTCACCGCGTTGGTGCAGGCAAGGATCCAGAACAGGGTCAGCACCGGGCCGAGGGGCCCCAGCTCCACCAGCCCGATCTGCGGCAGGGCCAGGCGCTGCACCACCAGGCCGCAGGCCATGGCCACCATGGCAGCCCCCGCCTGGGCAGCGAGCTTGAGGGAGAAGCGGAAGTTCACCACGTCGTCGGCCAGGGAAACGGCGGCAATGGCCACCGCCGCCAGGATCACGCCGACGAACTGGGGATCGGCGATGCGGGCGTATTGCGCACCCGAATAGAGCACGACCATCCCCGCCACGAAGGCCGCCACCACGCCGACGCCGCCGCCGCGGGGTGTCGGCACCACATGGGCGGAGCGGGCATTGGGCCGGTCGAGGATGGGGAAGGCGATCATTCCCCGGACCAGCACGGCCGAGAGGAGGGCGAGCATCGCGGCGAAGCCGAGGTGCTGGAGGAAGGCTTGGAACTGCATCAGGGCCGGTGGGTCAGAGGAGTCGGGTCAAGGGAGGAGGCGCCCGGGTTCCAGGCTCGCGTAGATGTCGCCGCTGTTGGCCGTCTGTGGCAGGGCATCGAGCCAGCCGGCCATCTCCGCCGCGCCGCGTGGCCGGGGGAAGAGGAAGCGGGTTTCCTCCCCGAGACAGGCATTGAAGCGGTAGGGGCCGAGGGCCGCCAGCCGTTGGAGGCAGCGGCGCGCGACGTCGCGCTGGATGGTGGTGAACTCGAAGCTCAGGCCGCGCAGGGGCCGGCTCAGCCCGGCCAGGGCCTCGGCTTCGTAGCCCTCGACATCCAGCTTGGCGAAATGCGGCAGGCCGTGCCGGGCGATCAGCGCATCGAGCGTGGTGACCGGGCGGCGGAGCGTGCCGTCCCAGCGCTGTCCCTCCCAGCCCTCGGCATCGCGGGCGGCGGCGACAAAATCGGCGGAAGCGGTGGCCACGGTGGGGTTGGCGCTGTTCAGGTGCAACTCGGCCTCGCCCTCTGCCGCGCCGACCAGGGCGGCCAGCACGGCGACGCCGGGATCGGCACGGAAGAGCAGGCGCAGCAGCCGGGCGAGGCGCGGCTGCGGCTCCACGGCCAGGGCGCGGGCGCCGAGGCGGCGGAAGCTCGCCGTGCGGTCGCCGACATGGGCGCCGAGGTCGAAGCCCAGCTCGCCGGGGCCGAGGAAGCGGCGCAGATGCGCGTCCAGCGCCGCCGCCCGGCCCGGGGCGTAGTAGGTCCGCAGCGAGCGGCCGATCGCCGCGGCCTGTGTCATCCGTGGCGGTCCGCGGCGCGGAAGGCAACGGCGACGCCGCCGGCCGCTTCGGGCGGGACGGTGAGGCCGAGCGGGGTTTCCGTGGCGATGCCGGCGAGGATGCGCCGGGCGGCGGCGTTGCCGTCGCCGGTCAGCACGGTGATGGCGGCGTGGAAGGGCAGGGAGGGCGGTTCCACACCGGGGAGCAGGGTCTCCAGCGCCGCCACCGGCAGGATGCGGACGCGCGTCTCGGCAAGGGGAAGGACGTAGCCGCCCGCCGGGTCGGGTTCCAGCGGCAGGCCGGCGAGGCGGGACAGGCACGCGGCGCTTTCGGCGGGCTTCTCGGCCACCAGGATGCTTTCGGCCAGGGCCACGGCCTCGTTGGGGTGGTCGAGCCAGCGTGCCTGCCACAGAAGCTCCGGCGTCAGGTGCTCGATGAGTTGGACACGGCCTTCCGGCGCATCCGGCAGCGGCACGCGGGCGAAGCGGGCGCGGGGCCCCTCGGGATCGTCCACCGGGCGTTCCAGCATCGCCACGTCGCGGATGTCGAGCCCGGCGCGGCGCAGGCGCGGCAGGTTGGCGGCGGCATCCCCGGTGCCGAGCGCCAGGATGTGCATCCCCACGTAGCGGTCGAGGAAACGCCCCAGCCCGTTATCCGGCAGGGCGGGGTCGAGGATCGCCAGCAGTTCCAGGTAGCCCCGGCGCAGCATGGCGCAGCGGTTGCCGGTGGCCAGCGGCTCCGCCGGACCGCCGGGCATGCGGGGGGCGGATTGCCGGGCGATGGGGGTCAGGGCGAAGCCCAGCCGCTCCCACTGGGCCCAGAGGGCGGGGCCGTCGCGGGTGCAGACGCCGATATGGTCGAGGTCCGAGGCGGTGCCGGCACCGCCGGTGCTGCCGTTCAACCCAGGTTCTCGTATTTCGGCAGCAGCCATTCCTTCGGCTCGGCAGCGGCCTCGGCATACCAGCGCTCCATCAGCGGGTGGCGGCGCACGGCCTCCAGATAGGCGAGGGAGCGGGGGGAGAGTTCCGGCCTGTAGGTCAGGAAGCGGGCGACCACCGGGGCGTACATCGCATCCGCCGCACCGAATTCGGGGCCGAACAGGAACGGGCCGCTCTGGTCGATGAGGCATTCCGCCCAGACCGCCTCGATCCGGGCGATGTCGGCCAGGCTCTCCGGATTGCGGCCGAGGCCGGCATAGTCACGGCCCAGGTTCATCGGCATGGCGATGCGCATGGCGCGGAAGCCGGCATGCATCTCCGCCGCCACGGAGCGGGCCTGGGCGCGCGCCACGCGGTCGGCGGGCCAGAGGGCGGGGCTCTGCTCGGCGCAGTATTCCAGGATGGCGAGGCTTTCCCAGATGCGGGCGCCGCGATGCTCCAGATAGGGCACGAGCCCGGCCGGGGTGGCCTCGTGGATGGCCGCCGTCCCGCCGCCGCCGGCGAGGGGGATCACCACCTCCTCCACCTTCAGCCCGGCGAGATGCACGCCGAGCCAGCCGCGCAGGCTCCAGGAGGAGTAGCGCTTGGTGCCGATGACGAGGCGGCCTTCGGACATAGGACTGGCTCCCTTATTCCGCCGGAACGGCGGCGACACCCTTGCTGGTGGAGTACTCGAAATGCAGCGCCTCGCCAGGGAAGACGCGGCCATGCGCGGCATGGGCGGCGACGGCGGCCTCGGCGAAGCCCTGCAGGATCAGCTTGAGCTTGCCAGGGTAGGTGGCAATGTCGCCGATCGCGTGGACGCCGGGGATGCTGGTTTCCATCGTCGCCGGGTCCACCGCGACATGGGTCTTCTCCAGCCCCAGTCCCCATTCGGCGATGGGGCCGAGCTCCATGGCGAGGCCGAAGAAGGCCAACAGGTGATCGGCCTCCACGTCGCACTCCTCCCCCTTCAGGGTCGCGAGGGTGACATGGGTGAGCGTCCGCCCGTCGCCCTTCAGCCCGTGCAGCTGGTAGGGGATGGCCATCTCGATCTCGCCCCGCGCGGCGGCTTCCTCCATCTGGGAGACGCTTTCCGGCGCGGCGCGGAACTTGGGGCGGCGGTGGACGAAGGTGACCTTGGCCGCCACCTGCTTCAGCGACAGGGCCCAGTCCACGGCGGAATCGCCGCCGCCGGCGATCACCACGCGCTTGCCGCGGAAATCCTCGCGCCGGGCGACGAAGTAGCGGACGGCGCCGCCAGCCTCATAGCCCTCCAGCCCGGCCAAAGGCGGGCGGTTGGGGCCGAAGGCGCCGGCCCCGGCGGCCAGGATCACTGCCCTAGCCACCACCGTGTCGCCGGCGCTGGTGCCGAGGACGAGGTGCTCGCCCTCCCGCACCAGGCTCTCGACCCGACGGCCGAGGAGATAGGTGGGGGTGAAGGGGCGCGCCTGTTCCTCCAGCCGGTCGATCAGCTCGCCGGCCGGGATGCGGGGAAAGGCGGGAATGTCGAAGATCGGCTTCTCGGGGTAGAGCGCCGTGCACTGGCCGCCGATGGCATCCAGCGTGTCGATCACCGTACAGCGCATCTTCAGCATGCCGCACTCGAACACGGCGAACAGGCCGGCGGGCCCTGCCCCGATGACGGCGACGTCGGTCTCGATGCGCGCGGCCATCCCTGTCTCCCCAATTCCCATTGATACGGGCCAGTCCGGGGCTGGGTGATACAGGCAAGCGCGCCGCGGTCAAAGCCGCCTGCCGGCGACGGGCGGAAATTAGCGCCTGCGCGGGAGGGATGGACGGGGCGTTGTGCGGGGAATGGGAAAGGCCGGGCTGGGCGCGAGGCCCGCCGGGTGGCCCGGATCGCGAAAAACCCGGTTAAGGGAAGATCCGGTGGGGGAAGATCCGGGGCGAGAGGGGAAACCCGCTGAGGGTCAGCCCATGATCTCGCGCACGATGCGGCGAATTTCCTCGCTGCTCAGGCCGGAAGCCTCCGGGCGCGCCGGCAGGGAAGGGGTGGAAGCCAGGGCCGCCGGGAAGGGCAGGCTGGCGGTGACGGCCAGATGGCCGGAATGATTATGAGAAGGCGTATTCATGGTATTCCTTTGGCCGCGGCCTCCGGGATCGGAGCCGTTCGGTGCTGATTTCGAAGATTAACGTGGAGAATGGCCCGAAGTCGGTGACTTCATGATGAAGATCGTCATCCGTCATCGCGGGCGAAGCCAGCAAGAAAGGGGGAGACGATCAATCAGGCGGCCTTCGCCTGGAAGAATGTCACTGGAACGATGTTGGCGTTAGGGACCGGGTTGGCGTGGTGGCCGCGTGACGGCTGTCACATGCGGCGGCCGGAAAGCCTCGGTCACGGCTGGTTGCCGCTCCAGTGTTGCGGAGGGAGGCCGTAGCCCCCTCTGCCGTCGCCGCCACCATCCCCGCGGCCGGCATGGCCGGCGGATGCGGGGAGTGGCCGCCGGGACCTTGCGGTCCCGTCACGCCCGTTCAGGCGCGCTTCAGGTTGCCGGCCGAGACCTTGCCCTGATTGCCGCGCTGCATCTCGAACTCGAGCTTGTCGCCCTCGTTCAGGTTGCCGATTCCAGAGCGCTCAACGTCGGAGATGTGGACGAACACATCCTTGGAGCCATCATCCGGCTGGATGAAGCCATAGCCCTTAGTTGCGTTGAACCACTTAACAGTGCCGGTTGCCATGGTGTTTTCCGATCCTTGGCAGAAATCCCCGCCGCGCAGACATGCACGGCGGACCAAGCCTTTGGAAAGGATGCAGACACCAGGCTCGGCGCTCCGTCACGAGCTCGGAGAGCAGGCCGAACCAAACACTTGATGGGCCATAGAGTGGGGAAGTGCATCCCTGAAAACAAGAGGAGATTGCGAAGATAGCAGCGGCATGGGGTGATCCGGAGAACGATTCGATGCACAATCAAGAGGTTAAGTACCTATTATCACGAATTCGTGACTTCTGGTGTGGCTTGGCAGAGATGGGAGCAGGTCACGGATGGTAGAGCTCGCATTTCATTGAGAAAGATTTCATTGCACACAACTATATATTGCTCCAAATGAATCCTTCGATGGAGGTGCGGCATGTCGGGCGGAACGCAGGACATTCCCCTGCTGGATGACCAGCTCTGCTTTGCCCTCTATTCGGCAATGAATGCGCTCGGCCGCGCCTATGCCCCGTTGCTGGAGCCGCTCGGGCTCACCTACCCGCAGTACCTGGCCATGCTGGTGCTCTGGGAAAAGGACGGCCTGTCGGTGAAGGAACTGGGGCGGCGGCTGTTCCTGGACTCCGGCACCCTCACGCCGCTGCTGAAGCGGCTGGAGGTGGCCGGGCTGGTGGGGCGGATGCGCGATCCGTCGGACGAGCGCATGGTCCGCATCCGTCTGACCGAGGCAGGCCGGTCCCTGCGGGAGAAGGCGCGGGAGATCCCCTACCGCCTGGCCTGCGCGATCGACCGTTCCCCTGCCGAGATCGGCGGGCTGCGCGACGACCTGGTTCGCCTGCGCGATGCCTTGCGGGCGGCCTGACCATTTTCCCGCACACGGTTCCATGACCGCCGGCCCCGCGAAGGGCGTTGCGGCGACGAGGAGAAGAGAATGAGCGTCGACGTCAAGTACCGCACCACCGCCTCCGCCACCGGGGGCCGCGACGGCCGCGCCGCCACCGAGGACGGCTCGCTGGACGTGAAGCTGAGCACGCCCAAGGAACTGGGCGGCGCCGGCGGTGAGGGCAACAACCCCGAGCAGCTTTTCGCCGCGGGCTATTCCGCCTGTTTCCTGGGCGCCATGAAGGCGGTCAGCGGCAAGGTGGGCGTGCGCGTGCCCAACGATGCGAAGGTCACCGCCACGGTCGGCATCGGCCCGCGTTCCGAGGGCGGCTTCGGCATCACCGCCGACCTGAAGATCTCCCTGCCGGGCGTCGAGCACGCCAAGGCCGAGGAGCTGGTGCAGGCCGCGCACCAGATCTGCCCCTATTCCAACGCCACGCGCAACAACGTGGATGTCGGGTTGACGGTGGTCTGAAGACCCGGCGCGGGGGAGGGGTGGTGCATCGCGGCACCGCTTCCCCGCCATCGGCGCGCGGCCGGTGTCATCCCGGCACAATCCTGGTTGGGGCCGCTTGTCCCTGCGCGATGCGCCGGGGCATGGTGCGCCCGTATGGCGCCTGCTTCATCCCTCGACATCCTGCTGCCTGACCTCGCCGCCACCGAGGCACTCGCGGCGCGGCTGGCCCGGCTGGCCCGGCCCGGCGACGCCATCCTGCTGGACGGTCCCCTGGGGGCGGGGAAATCCGCCCTGGCGCGGGCCTTCCTGCGGGCGGCGGCCTGCGATCCCGGGCTGGAAGTGCCTTCGCCCACCTTCACCCTGGTGCAGGGCTACGAGTTGCCGGACGCTGCATCCTTCCGCATGGCCCATCACTTCGACCTCTACCGTCTCGGCGGGGCGGATGAGGTGGCGGAGCTGGGCTGGGAAGAGGCGCGCGACGGGGTGGTGCTGGTGGAATGGCCGGATCGGCTGGAGGATCTGGCGCCGGAGGATGCGCTGCGCATCCGCCTGACGCCGCTGGAGGGCGAGGCGCGGCGGGCCACGCTGCGGGGCTGGCCCGGACGAATCGAAAGACTTTCCCCATGACCATGGATGCCCTGAACGCCGCCGCCCCGGATACCGATGTCCCGGCTGCCGCTGCCCCGGTCGGCCCGGCCCCCGGCTTCCCGGCCATCGACGCCTTCCTGGCCGCGAGCGGATTCGCCGGCGCGGCGCGCGAACCCCTGCCGGGCGATGCCGGGCGGCGGCGCTATATCCGCCTGCGCGGCGGGCCCGCGCCGGTCTTGCTGATGGACTGCTCCGCCGAGCCGGAGGTGGACCTGCATCCCTTCCTGCGGATGCAGGTGCCTCTGGCCGGGGCCGGGCTTTCCGTGCCACGCATCCTGGCGCGCGACGAGGCCGCCGGGCTGCTGCTGGTGGAGGACCTGGGCGAGCGCACCCATGCCGACCTGCTGGATGCCGGCGCCGCCCCGGCGCCGCTCTATGCCGCGGCAGGCGAGGCGCTGGCCGCGCTGCATGCGGTGCCGCCGCCGCCGGGCCTGCCGGCCTGGGACGGCGCGGCGATGGCCCGGGCGGCGGCGGGCACCTTCCTGGACTGGTGGTGGCCCGCGGCGCTGGGCGAGGCGCCCTCCGAGGCGCAGCGCGAGGGGTTCCGGCGCGCCGTTTGCGACACGATCGATCCTTTCGCCGGCACGCGCGGCATCGTGCACCGCGACTATTTTCCGGCGAACCTGACCACGGTGCCGGGGCGGGAGGGCGTGCGCGCCGTGGGCATCCTGGATTTCCAGGACGCGGCGCTGGGCCACCCGGCCTATGACCTGCTGAGCCTGGTGGAGGACGCCCGGCGCGACGTGGCGCCGGAGGCCCGCGTGGCCGCCATCGCCGCCTATCGCCAAGTGCGGGACGTGCCGGACCTGGAGGCTGCCATGGCCGCCCATGGCGCGGTGCGGCACCTGCGCGTCGCCGCGCTCTGGGTACGGCTGGCGCGCCGCGACGGCAAGCCGCGCTACCTCGCCCATGGGCCGCGTTGCTGGCGGCTGCTGGCGGCGTCGCTGGCGCAACCGGCGGCCCGGCCGCTCGCTTCCTTCCTGGATGCGCATGTGCCATTGGCGAAGCGGATGAACCCGCCCCCGAGGGGCTCGTGAAGGGATTGGCCGCGTGAGCGAACCGAACGACGCCTCCGCAACCCGTCCGGCCGCCCCGGCCCCCCAGAAGGCAGCCCCGCAGGAGCCCCCCCTGCCAAACCTCACCCTGCCGGCGCCGGGTGTCAGCCCGCGCACCGGGATGGTGCTGGCCGCCGGGCTTGGCACGCGGATGCGGCCGCTGACGGAGACCACGCCGAAGCCGCTGCTGCGGCTGCAGGGGGAAAGCCTGCTGGACCATATCCTCGACCAGCTGGACGCGGCCGGGATCGGGCGCGTGGTGGTGAACGCGCACCATCTGGCGCCGCAGGTCGAGGCCGCCTGCGCCACCCGGAACAGGCCCGCCTGCGAGGTGATCGTGGAGCCGGAGCTGCTGGAGACCGGCGGCGGCATCCGCAATGCCCTGCCGAAGCTGGGGCCCGATCCCTTCGTGGCGGTGAACGGGGATTCCTACTGGCTGAACGGGCCGGTGCCGGCGCTGCGGCGGCTCTTCGCGGCCTTCGATCCGGAGGCCATGGACGTGCTGCTGCTGGTCGCGCGCGCCGCCACGGTGGAGGGCGATGTCGGGCGCGGCGATTTCGCGCTGGACCCGCTGGGGCGCATCCGACGGCCGAAGGAGCGGGAGGTGGTGCCCTATACCTATGCCGGGGTGCAGGTGCTGCACCCCCGCCTCTTCGATGGCGCGCCGGAAGGGGCCTGGTCCATGAACCGCCTCTACGACAAGGCGATCGCGGCGGGGCGCGCCTTCGCCCTGGTGCATGACGGGGTGTGGTTCCATCTCTCCACCCCCGAAGACCTGGAACAGGCCGAACATCGCCTCCAACGCGGGCTGGTACGCTTCTTCTGAGGGCACGTGTCCGCTGGCCGGGTGGTGGCCCGGCCAATGTGAGCGGGGACGGGGATTGATCGCCGCGCGGTGGCAGGGGAAGACTAGCGCCGCCGCACGGACCCCAAGGTGCCCATGAGCCTTCCTCCCTTCTCCCGCCGTTCCCTGCTGCTGGCGGGAGCCGCCACGGTGGCCGCCCCGGCGGCGATCGCTCCCGGGGCCCTGGCCCAGACCAGTGCTGGCACCACCGGCACGGTGACGGAGCCGACGCGGATCAGGCTGCGCCTGCTGGAAACCACCGACCTGCATGTGAACGTCTATCCCTATGACTACTACCGGGACCGGACGGACGACACGGTGGGCCTGGCCAAGACGGCGACGCTGATCGCGGCGGCCCGGGCCGAGGCGAGGAACAGCCTGCTCTTCGACAATGGCGACGTGATCCAGGGCAGCCCGATGGGCGACTACATGGCCTATAGCCACGGGCTGAAGCCGGGGCAGGTGCATCCGATCATCGCCGCGATGAACAGGCTGGACTATCTCTGCGGCACGCTGGGCAACCACGAGTTCAACTACGGGCTGGACTATCTGGGCACCTCGCTGGCGGGGCAGAACTTTCCCAGCGTCTGCGCCAACGTGTTCAAGGCCGATGGTTCGCCGCTGGTCGCCCCCACCCGCGTCTTCGAGCGCGAGATGGTGGACGAGAAGGGGGGGCGGCGCCTGCTGCGGATCGGCGTGATCGGCTTCGTGCCGCCGCAGATCACGCAATGGGACAAGGCCAACCTCGACGGCAAGGCGACCACGCTCGACATCGTGGACGCGGCGGTGCGCTACGTGCCGGAGCTGCGGCGGCAATGCGACCTGCTGGTGGCGCTGTGCCATTCCGGCATCGCCGGCGGCGACCACCAGAAGGGCGACGAGAACGCGGCGCTGCACCTGGCGAAGGTGCCGGGCATCGACGCGATCCTCACCGGGCACCAGCACCTCGTCTTCCCCGGCAAGGACTTCGCCAACATCGACGGCGTGGATGCCGCGCGCGGCACGCTGCACGGCGTGCCGGCGGTGATGGCGGGCTTCTGGGGCAGCCATCTGGGCGTGATCGACCTGGAGCTCGAAGGGCGGAACGGCGTCTGGAAGGTGGCGGACTTCAAGGTCGAGGCGCGGCCGATCTACGAGCGCAAGCCGGACCGCAGCATCGTGGCCCTGACCACGGCGGCGCCTGTGGTGCTGGAGGCGGCGAAGGCGGAGCACGAGGCGACGCTCGCCTATGTGCGCCAGCCGGTGGGCGAGACCAAGGCGCCGATCAACAGCTACTGGGCGCTGGTGGCCGACGATCCCTCGGTGCAGATCGTGAGCAACGCGCAGACCTGGTACATCCGCGGTATCGCCGCCGGGTCGGGGCTGGACAAGCTGCCGCTGCTCTCCGCCGCGGCGCCCTTCAAGGCGGGCGGGCGCTCGGGGCCGGACTACTACACCGACGTGAAGCCGGGGCCGCTCGCCATCAAGGACATGGCGGATATCTACCTCTATCCGAACACCGTGCGCGTGGTGAAGGTCACCGGCGCGCAGGTGCGGGAATGGCTGGAGCGTTCGGCGGGCATCTTCAACCGGATCGACCCGTCCTCGACGGCCGAGCAGGAGCTGATCAACGCGAAGTTCCCATCCTACAACTTCGATGTGATCGACGGCGTGACCTATCGCATCGATGTGACGCAGGAATCACGCTACGACAACGACGGGAAGCTGGTGGCGCCCGGCGCGCACCGCATCCGGGACCTGCGCTTCGACGGCCAGCCGGTGGACGAGACGGCCGAGTTCCTGGTCGCCACCAACAACTATCGCGCCGGGGGCGGCGGAAACTTCCCCGGGGCGGACGGCAAGACCATCGTGCTCGACGCGCCGGACCTGAACCGCGACGTGATCGTGCGCTATATCGTCGAGCAGAAGAGCGTGGACCCGAAGGCCGACGGAAACTGGTCCATCGTGCCGCTGCCGGCGAATGCCGTGGTCTCCTACGTCACCTCCCCGGCGGCGGCCAAGGTCGCGCTGCCGGCGGGGCTGAAGGCGGAGCCGCTGGGCGATGCACCGGGCGGCTTCGCGAAGTTCCGGGTCTCCTTCGGCTGAGCGCCCTTTCGCCTGGACGCGGCGGCCCGGACGCGGTGCCCGCCGCCACCGCGGGGACGGGGGGCGCCCGGCCCTCGCGCCCCGGCCATGTCCTGTTTCCCATGAACCCGCCCGAACGAGCGAGGACCCTGCCCATGCGACGCCTGCTGCTGAGCGCGCTCTGCGCCCTTCCCGTGATGGCCGCGCTTCCCGTGCTGGCGCTGGCCGAGGAGATCAAGCCCGCCATCGTCTTCGACATGGGCGGCAAGTTCGACAAGTCGTTCAATGAATCCGTCCATAACGGCGCCCAGGCCTTCACCAAGGAGACGGGCATCGAGGTGCGGGAGTTCGAGCCGCAGAACGACACGCAGCGGGAGCAGGCGCTGCGCAACCTGGCGCGCCGCGGCCAGACGCCGATCGTGGCGGTGGGCTTCAACCAGGCGAGCGCGCTCAAGACCGTCTCGGCCGAGTTCCCGAAGCTGCATTTCGTGATCCTCGACACGGTGGTCGAGGCGCCGAACGTGCAGTCGATCGTCTTCCGCGAGGAGCAGGGTTCCTACCTCGCCGGCATGCTGGCGGCGCTGCGCTCGGGCACCGGCAAGGTCGGCTTCGTCGGCGGCATGGACGTGCCGCTGATCCGGAAGTTCGCCTGCGGCTATGGGCAGGGCGCCCGGGCGGCGAACCCGAAGGCCGAGGTGTTCCAGAACATGACCGGCTCCACGCCCACCGCCTGGAACGACCCGGTGCGCGGCGCGGAACTCACGCGCTCGCAGATCGAGCGCGGCGCGGACGTAATCTTCCAGGCCGCCGGCGCCACCGGCCTCGGCGTGCTGCAGGCCGCCGCGGATGCGGGCAAGTACGGCATCGGCGTGGATTCCAACCAGAACCACCTGCATCCGGGCCATGTGCTGACCAGCATGGTCAAGCGCCTCGACGTCGCGGTGCAGAAGGCCTTTCAGGAGGCGCGTGAGGGCCGCTTCAAGCCCGGCACGCGCGTGCTGGGGCTGGAGGATGACGGCATCTCGCTCGCCTTCGACGACAACAACGCGAAGATCGTCACCGCCGAGATGCGCGCGAAGGTGGACCAGGCGCGGCAGGACATCGTGGCCGGCAAGATCAAGGTCCATGACTACATGACCGACAATTCGTGCCCGAACTGAGCGGGGACCGCCCCGGGACGATGGCCGGGGCCGCGCCCGGGAGAGTCTCCGGGGGAATTTCCAGGAGAATTCCTGGGGCGCCCGCCATCGAGCTGGTGGCGATCAGCAAGCGCTTTGGCGCGGTGCAGGCGAACCGGGCGGTGGACCTCACTGTCCACCGCGGCGAGATCCACGGCATCATCGGCGAGAACGGGGCCGGGAAATCGACGCTGATGTCGATCCTGAACGGCTTCTACACCGCCGATTCCGGCCACATCCTGGTCGGCGGGCGGGAGGTGCGGATCGCCACCAGCGCCGATGCCATCGCCCTCGGCATCGAGATGGTGCACCAGCACTTCATGCTGGTGGAGAGCTTCACCGTGCTGGAGAACGTCATGCTCGGCGCCGAGGGCGGCGCCCTGCTGGCGAAGGGTCGGGCCAGGGCGCGGGCGGAGCTGGGGCGGCTCGCCACGGAATACGGGCTCTCGGTCGATCCGGACGCGCTGGTCGGCGATCTGCCGGTGGGGGCGCAGCAGCGGGTGGAGATCCTCAAGGCGCTGTACCGTGGCGCCGAGGTGCTGATCCTCGACGAGCCGACCGGCGTGCTGACGCCGCAGGAGGCGGACGACCTGTTCCGCGTGCTCCGTGCGCTGCGGAGCCAGGGCAAGACGGTGCTGCTGATCACCCACAAGCTGCGCGAGATCATGGCGGTCACCGACCGCGTCTCGGTGATGCGGGCTGGGGAGATGGTGGCGCACCGGACCACGGCAGAGACCTCGGTGGAGGAGCTGGGCGAGCTGATGATCGGGCGCCGGCTGCGGCGCGACCGTTCCAAGCCGCCGGCGCGGCCGGGGCCGCTGCTGCTGGAGGTCGAGGGGCTGGGCCTGCGCGATGCCGCCGGGGTGGAGCGCCTCGCCGATGTCAGCTTCGCCCTGCGTGGCGGCGAGATCCTCGGCGTCGCGGGGGTGGCGGGCAACGGGCAGAGCGAGCTGCTGGAGGTGCTGGCCGGGATGCGTGTGCCGGGCTCGGGGCGCATTCGGCTGCGGGGAAAGGACATCTTTCCCGGCGCGATGCCCGGCCCGGCGGAGATGCGCCGCCGCCGCGTGGCGCATGTGCCGGAGGACCGGCTGAAGACCGGGCTGGTGCGCAGCTTTCCGGCGATGGATTCCGCGATCCTGGGCTATGAGCACGATCCCGCCTGGCGCCGCGCCGGGCTGCTGGACCCGGCGCGGATCGAGGCCCATGCGGAGCGGCTGATGCGCGAGCACGACGTGCGGCCGGTGGCGCCGCGGCTGCGTTCCGCGCTCTTTTCCGGCGGCAACCAGCAGAAGCTGATCATGGGGCGCGAGATCGGGCGCGACCCGGAGCTGATCCTGGTCGGGCAGCCGACGCGCGGGGTGGATATCGGCGGCATCGACGCGATCCACGCGCGGCTGCTGGCGGCGCGGGCGGCGGGCAAGGCGGTGCTGCTGGTCTCGGTGGAGCTGGACGAGGTCCTGCGCCTGTCGGACCGCATCCTGGTGATGTGCGGCGGGCGGGTGATGGGCGAGCTGCCGGCGGCGGAAGCCGACGAGGCGGTGCTCGGCCTGATGATGGCGGGCGCCGCGCGCGGGGACGGCGCGCGGGGCATGGGGACCGGAGGAACGGCATGAGCGGAGGCACGGCGGCGGAACTGCCGCGCTGGGCGGATCTGGTGCTGCTGCCGCTGGTGAACCTGTTCCTGGCGCTGCTGGTGACGGCGGGGGTAATCCTGGCGGTGGGGCAGCCACCGCTGGAGGCACTGCGGGCGCTGGTGCTGGGCAGCCTCGGCTCCTTCGACGCGCTGGGCTACACGCTCTACTACACGACCGACATGGTCTTCGCCGGGCTGGCGGTGGCGCTGGCCTTCCAGTGCGGGCTGTTCAACATCGGGGGCGAGGGGCAGGCCTATATCGCCGGGCTGGGCGTGTCGCTGGCGGCGCTGAACCTGGAATTCCTGCCCACGCCGCTGCTGGTCCCCGTGGCGATCCTGGCGGGCACGGCCTTCGGGGGCGCCTGGGGCGCGGTGCCGGGCTGGCTGCAGGCCTATCGCGGCAGCCACATCGTTATCACCACCATCATGTTCAACTTCCTGGCCGCCTCGCTGATGGTCTACCTGATCGTGGACGTGCTGATCGCGCCTGGTTCCATGGCGCCGGAAACGCGCGAGTTCACCCAGGCGGCCTGGCTTCCCAAGCTGGGCTTCCTCGGCTTCTCGCCCGACGTGCCGGTGAACCTCGCCCTGCCGCTGGCGGCGCTCTGCGCGCTGGCGGTCTGGCTGCTGGTCTGGCGCACCCCCTGGGGCTACGGCGTGCGGGTCTCGGGCGTCAGCCCCGCCGTGGCCGCCTATGCGGGCATCGATGCCCGGCGGCAGATCGTGCTGGTCATGGCGCTGTCCGGCGCGCTGGCCTCGGGCGTCGCGGTGAACGAGCTGCTGGGGGCGCAGCACAAGCTGCTGATCGGCTTCACCGGCGGCTACGGCTTCACCGGCATCGCGGTGGCGCTGATGGGGCGCAACCATCCCTTCGGCGTGGTGCTGGCGGCGCTGCTCTTCGGCGCGCTGACCCAGGGCGGGGCGGAGCTGGCCTTCGAGATGCCGGAGGTGCCGGCGCAGATGGTGATCATGATCCAGGGCCTCGTGATCCTCTTCACCGGGGCGCTGGGCAACCTGTTCCGCCCGGCCCTGGCGCGTCTGCTGGCGCCGCGCGCGGCCCTTCCGGCGGAGCGCGCCTGATGGGGGAGCTCTGATGGAGGAACTGGTCCTCTCCATGCTGGCGGCGACGCTGCGCACCGCGGCGCCGCTGATCCTGGCCGCGCTGGCGGGGCTGTTCACCGAACGCTCGGGCATCGTGGATGTCGGGCTGGAGGGCAAGATGCTGGTCGGCGCCTTCGCCGCCGCCGCCACGGCGGCGGTGACGGGGGACGTGCTGCTGGGCCTGCTGGTGGCCATGGCGGCCTCGCTGGCGCTGGGGCTGGTGCATGGCTGGGCCTGCATCACCCTGCGCGGCAACCAGGTGGTCTCCGGCATGGCGATCAACATCCTGGCCTCGGGGCTGACGGCGGTGCTGGCGCTGGCATGGTTCCGGCAGGGCGGGCAGACGCCGCCGCTGCCGGCCTCGGGACGCTTCCTGGGCATCGCCCTGCCGGGGGCGGCGGCGCTGGCGGATGTGCCGGTGCTGGGGCGATTCTATGCCGTGGTGGTCAGCGGGCAGACCCTGCCGACCTATCTCGCCCTGCTGCTGGTGCCGCTTTCCGCCTGGGTGCTGGGGCGAACGCGCTTCGGGCTGCGGCTGCGCGCGGCGGGGGAGAACCCGGCGGCGGTGGACACGGCGGGGATCTCGGTGTCCGGGCTGCGCTATGCCGGGGTGGTCATCGCGGCGCTGCTCTGCGGCATCGCCGGGGCGACGATCGCCACCGCGCAGGGGGCGGGCTTCGTGCGCGACATGGTGGCGGGGCGGGGCTTCATCGCGCTCGCGGCGCTGATCCTGGGCAAGTGGCGGCCGTGGCCGATCCTGCTCACCTGCCTGGGCTTCGGTCTGCTGGATGCGGTGGCGATCCGCCTCCAGGGCGTGCCGGTGCCGCTGATCGGCAGTTTCCCGGTGCAGGCGGTGCAGGCGCTTCCCTATCTGCTGACGGTGATCCTGCTGGCCGGCTTCGTCGGGCGTTCCGTGCCCCCGAAGGCGAGCGGGACGCCCTATGTGAAGGAACGCTGAGCATGTCCGGTCCCGATGATCTGGTATCGGCGGCGCTGGCGGCGCGGGGGCGGGCCTATGCGCCCTATTCCCGCTTCCAGGTCGGCGCCGCGCTGCGGACGGAGGACGGCGCCGTCTTCGCCGGCTGCAATGTCGAGAACGCCGCCTTCCCCGAGGGCACCTGCGCCGAGGCCGGGGCGATCGCCGCCATGGTGATGGGCGATGGCAGCCGGCGCATCGCCGAGGTGGTGGTGGCCGCCGAGGCGAAGGAGCCCTGCACCCCCTGCGGCGGCTGCCGGCAGAAGCTGCGGGAATTCGGCACGGCGGAGACCACCGTGCGGATGGTGGATGCGGCGGGGAAGACCGTGCTGCTGCGGCGCCTGGGCGAGTTGCTGCCGGACAGTTTCGGGCCCGGGAGCTTCATGGGGTGAGCGGGCCTCCCTTTGGGCCCGGCTCGGCGATGCTCAGCCAGGGCCAGCGGGCGCGGTAGGATTCCGCCTTGCGCCGGAACAGGTCGTGCCGGTTCCCGCTCAGCGGGTTCATGCGCAGGATGCCGGCCTCCAGGTCGCCGAAGCCGTCGGGGGCGTGGACCGCGCCCGTGGCGGCCTCGATGCCGATGCAGGTGCAGGCGACGAGGTAGCGGCCGATCCCGTCGCGGGCCGAGGTCAGGCGGGGATAGGGCGAGCCGAAGCGCTGCTCGTACCAGAGATGCACGCGGGCCTGGTTCTTCACCTCGATCACCGCGCCCATCCCGTCGTGCAGGTCGCGCGTGGCCTCCGCGACGCGCCGGATCACGGCGTCCTCGGCCTCCCAGGACAGGTCCCGGTCGTCGAAGTAGAAGACGTCGTAGTCCTTGACGCCCTGGCCGGCGGGCTGGCCGGAGCGATGGTTCCAGACGGCCTGGAACAGGCAGCCCGCCGTCAGGAAACCCTGCGGCAGGCCCAGCGCCGGCAGGCGCTCCAGCAGCGCGGCGTTGACCGGGTTGGTCGAGATTCGGGCCAGGAAGGATCCGGCGGAAGCGTCCGCAGAGGGAGCGGAGGAAAAACCGGGGCGATACCGGTCCAGCATGAGGCGAGTCTCTCCCTGGGGACAGGACTGGCGGCCGATCTGGCGGAAGAGGGCCGCGACGGACGGAAATGGCGTCCCTGCACTATGGTATATCCGGGCGATGGCCTGGGATCATGCCGCGCCGTGTATCTCCGCCCGAGGATTCGCCATGCGCATCTTCTCCGCTTGTCTGGCCCTGGAAACCAATACCTTCTCGCCGATGCCGACGAGCTACCGGAACTTCCTGGACCAGCAGGCCTGGCGGCCTGGCGAGCATCCGGCTGAGCCGACCATGCAGACGGCCGCCTTCTGGGTGACCCGTCGCCGTGCGGCGGCCGACGGGTACGAATTCATCCCTGGTTCCTGCTTCTGGGCCATGCCAGGCGGGATGGCCGGCCGCAGCGCCTATGAGCGGATGCGTGAGGAGATCCTGGCGCAGCTTCGTGCAGCGCTGCCCGTCGATGCCGTGGTGCTCGGCCTGCACGGCGCGATGGTGGCGCAGAACTATGACGACTGCGAAGCCGACCTGCTGGAGCATGTCCGCCGCATGGTCGGTCCGGAGGCGGTGATCGGCGTCGAGCTCGACCCGCATTGCCACCTCACCGTCCGGCGCTGCGAGATCGCGGACATCATCGTCCTGTACAAGGAGTACCCGCACACCGATTTCGTCGAGCGTGGCGAGGAACTGCTCGACCTGGTCCTGGCGACCCTGCGCGGGCAGATCCGCCCGGTGATGTCGCTCTGGGACTGCCGGCTGATCGCCTCCTTTCCCACCACCGAACAGCCGATGCGCGGGCTGGTCGACCGCGCGATGGCGCTGGAAGGCCGGGCGGGCGTGCTTTCCATTTCGCTGGGCCATGGCTTCCCTTCGGGCGACGTGCCGGAGAGCGGCGCGCGGGTGCTGGTCGTCACGGATGATGCCAAGCCTGTGGGCGACCGCCTGGCCCGCGAGTTCGGCGAGGCCATGGCCGCGATTCATGCCCACCCCGCGAAGCGCTTCCTGGAGCCGGCGGAAGCGGTCGCCGAGGGGCTGCGGCTTGCCGCGACGGCGGAAGCGCCCGTGACCATTGCCGATACCTCGGACAATGCCGGCGGCGGTGCTCCGTCGGACAACACCACATTCCTGCGCCTGCTGACCGAGGGTGGCATCGCTGGTGCCTCGGTCGGACCGATCTGGGATCCGCTTGCGGTCCGCCTGGCCTTCGACGCCGGGCCCGGCGCGAGGATGCGCCTGCGGATCGGAGGCAAGGCCTGCTGGGCCTCGGGGCAGCCGCTGGATGCGGAGGTGGAGGTCCTGTCCTGCGTTCCCGAGGCATATCAGAGCTTTGCCGGCGGGCCGGTCGATCTCGGGGATGCCGTCGGGATACGCACCGCGACAGGGGTTGGTGCCGTGCTGACGTCCCGGCGCCGCCAGGCGATGGGCCATGACCTTTTCTCGAACATGGGAATCGACCCGCTCGGCGAGCGGCTGCTGGTGGTGAAGTCCAACCAGCATTTCCATGCGTCCTTCGCGCCGATCTCAGCCACGGTGCTCTACGCGACCGGCGACGGGCTCCTGGCCACGGATTACCGCCGCTATCCCTGGTCGAGGGTGGCCCGCCCGATCCGGCCGTTGGATACGGAGGTGGAGGGGCGGCTGCTCCTGTGAACCTCGCACCTCCTCCCGGCCCGCATCGCCGTGGCGCGGGCGGTGCCCGGCGTCAGTTCGTCGTCTGGATCATCTCGCGCACCACCGGATAGATCTCGTTCGCCCAGCGGCGGCCGTTGAAGACGCCGTAATGGCCGACGCCGGTCTGCAGGTGGTGGCGCTTCATCGTCACGGGGATGCCGCTGCACAGGTCCAGCGCCGCCATGGTCTGGCCGATGCCGCAGATGTCGTCGTTCTCGCCTTCCACGGTCAACAGGGCGGTGCGGCGGATCGCCTCCGGCCGCACCTTCCTGCCGCGCCACTGCATGGTGCCGCGCGGCAGCTCGTTCTCCTGGAAGGCGGAACGGACGGTCTGCAGGTAGAATTCGGCGGTGAGGTCCATCACCGCGAAATACTCCTCGTAGAAGCGCCTGTGCGCCTCGATCGCGGCCAGCGCCCCGGCGGCGATGTTCTCGTACTGCGTGGCGAAGGCGCGGGCGTGCCGGTGCAGGTTCATCGACATGAAGGCGCTGAGCTGGGTCGTGCCGGGATAGACGCGCCGCCCATGCCCGGCGAAGCGCCAGGGCACGGTGTCGATCAGGCTGCGCTCGAACCACTCGATCGGCCTGGACTGGGCGAGGCGGTTGACCCCGGTGGGATTCCGCCGCGTGTCGATCGGTCCGGCCATCAGCGTCATGGAGCGCGGCTGGTGCCGGTTGCGGGCCTGCGCCATGACCGCGACGGCGGCCAGCACCGGCACCGCCGGCTGGCAGACGGCCAGGACATGGGTGGGCGCACGCTCCTCGCCGCCCATCTCCTCCAGGAAGCGGATGATATGTTCGATGCAGTCGTCGAGGTCGAAGCGCCCGGCTTCCAGCGGCACGTCGCGGGCATTGGCCCAGTCGGTGATGTAGACGTCGTGGTCCTGCAGCAACACCTGCACCGTGCCGCGCAGCAGGGTGGCGAAATGCCCAGACATCGGCGCCACCACCAGCACGCGGGGCTGCGGCAGGTCGCTGTCCTTGCGGAGATGCAGCAGCCGGCCGAAGGGGGTGGCGAAGACCTCCTCCTCTTCGATCGCCACCAGGGCATTGCCGGCCCGGACGGGAGCGAGGTGGAAGGCCGGGCGCTTGTGGGTGACGCGGAGCTCGGACAGGACCTCCAGCGCCGCCGAGGCGCGGCGAAGCAGGGGTGCCCCCGGCTGCAGCGGATGCAGCGGGCGCAGCAGCGGCGCCAGCCCATGGGCGAGGCCCTGCCAAGGGGCAAGGAGATCGGTCCCGAACTGGTAGAGCGCGTAGTTCATGGGTCCGATCGGTCTCCGCGCTGGACCATGGGCCGGGCCGGGGCAGGCTGCACCCGCCGGAAGGGTTTGCTGCGACGCAGCATATAGCAGCCGCACCGGAACGCCCAGGCGAAACGCATCCCGGCGGAACGGAACGCGGGGCGGGGCCGGTTGCGGCCGGTGCTGTCGGCCCTGGGAAGTGCGCGATTCCCTGGCGGTGCCGAAGTGCCTAAGCTGTGTGGTGTCGGATTCAGGACCGGAGGCCGGGTGCCATGGCGGATGCCAGATTGCTGATCAGCAGTCGCAACTATTCCTCCTGGTCGCTGCGCGGCTGGCTACTCTGCCGCCTGGCGGGGCTGGAGGTCGAGGTTTCCGTTGCGGCGGCGGACGATCCTGTGGCCCGGGCGGAACTGCTGATGCGCTCCTCCTCCATCCTGCTGCCCTGCCTGATCCATGGCGAGGTCACGGTCTGGGACACGCTGGCCATCGCCGAATACCTGAACGAGACCTTCCCCAAGGCTGGTCTGCTGCCGGAGAACCGGGCGGCGCGGGCACGCAGCCGCTCGATCTCGGGGGAGATGCATTCCGGCTTCTCGGCGCTGCGCTCCTCGCTGCCGATGAACCTGCGGGCGCATGTGCCGGACTTCACGCTGTGGTCGGGGCCGAAGGCCGATATCGATCGGATCCTGACGATCTGGAACGAGTGCCTGGAAAAATGGGGCGGGCCCTGGCTCTTCGGCGCTCGGCCCGGAATCGCCGATGCCATGTACGCGCCGGTGGTGACACGCTTCCTGACCTATGGCGTCCGCCTGGACGGCGCCGCGGCCCGCTATGCCGACACCATCATGTCCTGGCCGGACATGGCCGAGTGGGTCGCCGCAGCGAAGGCCGAGCCCGAGCATGTCACGGAGCTGGACCTGGAAGCCGAGTTCTGAACCAACCGGGGCCAAGGCGGGGCGTATGTCCCGTCTGGCACCGCCCTGTCCCCGGCGGCCCGCCACGAAGCGCGATGCGGCCCGGGAAGGCCGGCACCCGTATCAGGTCCCGGCGGCACCCATCCTGGCGAGCAGGGCGCGGACCCGGTCGGGCGGCAGCGAGACCACGATCGGCCGCGGGCCGTTGAGCCGGAAGCGCAGCGGCTGGTTCACCGCCGCGGCCGCCCGCAGGTCCACCTCCGGGATGAAGCTGGCCACGGTTTCCGTGTAGAGGCAGCTCCGCCCCGAGGGGCCCTGGCCGCAGCGCAGCGTGTGGTCGATCTCCCGGATCGGGGCGGGGGGATGGTTGGCGATGCTGATGCTGTCGAAGCGCTGTCGCCCCGGGCCGGCATAGGTCACCTCCACCGTGGCGCGGAAGACCCTTTCCCGTGCGTCCTGCCTCGCCCGCCCGGCGCCCAGCGCGGTCAGGACGCGGGGCAGGGGTGGGCCGTCCGGGTATTCCTCGATCCTGGGAGTGACGCTGTAGACCAGGAAGGGCTGGCCCGGCTCGTCCGTGACCTGCACCGAAACCGGCTCCTGCGGCGGCAAGGGCTGGCCCGGCACGATCGGCGGCTGCGGCGTGGCGCAGGCGGCCAGCAGCAGGGCCAGGCCAAGCGGTGCGGATGCCGGGAAGGCGCGGGTGCGGGGGGCCATCCAGGATCAATGGCACCGGTGCAGGGCTCGCGGCAAGGCGGCTCGCGGCCACCGGGTCCGGGACGGGGCGGAGTGCCCTTCCGCCGGGGCGGCACCCAGAGGGGGAAGGCGGCGGCCTTCACCGAAGGAGGACCGATCCCCTGGACGCCGGGCGGCGCCCGCGCGACAGAAGGGCGGGACAGCCGAGGGAGAATGCGGGATGAGGGCCTATCTGGCCGGGCCGGACGTGTTCCTGCCGAAGGCGCGTGAGCATGCGCGCCGCAAGACCGAGATCTGCGCCCGCTATGGCATCGCCGGGCGCCCGCCGCTGAACGAGGATGCGGAAGGGCTGGCGGCCGAGACAACCTGGCTCGGCATCTATCGCAAGGATGTGGCGATGATGGAGGAATGCGACATCGTGATCGCGAACCTCACGCCCTTCCGCGGTCCTTCCGCCGATTCGGGCACGCTGGTGGAGATCGGCTGGTTCCTGGGGCGCGGCAAACCGATCTTCGGCTATTCGAACAGCGCCAGCCTGTTCGAGACGCGCAGCCGCACACAGGTCGCGGCGCTGCCGGACCCGCTGGAGGGCATCACCATCGAGGGCTTCGGGGCGCCCGACAACCTGATGATCCCTGGCGCGGTGCTGGATGGCGGTGGGCTGCCGATGGTGCTGCCGCCGGATGGGCGGGACCGGGCCTTCGATGCGCTGGACGTATTCGAACTCTGCGTGGCGCAGGCGGCGGAGAAGCTGGGCCTGCGGCGAGGCTAGTCTGGGCGCCTGGGGCGCTGTGGTCCCCCCGAGGCGAGGACGGGGCGTGGGCCAGTTTCCCCCGCTCCATGCCGCCCCGCGGCGATCCGCCCTAATGGTCGCGGCCGCGTCCGGTCTTGGCCTGCAAGGCATCGATCCGCTTCGAGGCGTCCGCCTTGCTGAGCTTCGGGTCGAACTCCTCGCCCGCCTCCTCGCTCAGCGTCTTGAGATAGCTCGCCTGGGCGCCGGTCATCGCCTCGTCGCCGGTGGTCCAGTTGTCCGGGTCCTTTACCGTGTTGGAGCCGGGATCGGGATCCGTCTTGGGATTCTCCGCCGCTTCCTGGGCCGCATTTTGGGCGGCTTCGGCGTGTGGACCGTGCTTCTGAGCCATGGATCTGGCATCCTCGTGTTGATTGTTCTCCAAACGTTCGTGTCCGGCCCGGGTTTCGCCGCCTCACCAGGGCACCACCCCGATGCGGAACACCCGACGAGGAATGAAGGAAGAGCCCATGAACAGCCCTGTGGACGGCGAGGCGGGGAACCAGGGCGTGGCCGGGCCGCTGGCCGGCCGCCGCGTCGCGGTGCCCGAAACGCGCGAGCTGGAGACCATGTCCCGGATGCTGGAGCGCCAGGGCGCCTCGGTGCTGCGCTGCCCGCTGGTCGCCATCCTCGACCTGGAGGACACGGCGCCTGCCGAGGCCTGGCTGCGGCGCTTCATCGACACGCCACCGGACGACCTGATCCTGTTGACCGGAGAGGGACTGTCGCGCCTGCTGGGTGTGGCGGAACGGTCCGGGCTGACGGAGGGCTTCCGTGCCGCGCTGCCCGGGGTGCGCCGCATCGTGCGCGGGCCGAAGCCGACGGCCCGTCTGCGAAGCCTGGGCCTGGGGCCCGACATCTCCGCGGCCACGCCCACCACGGCCGGGGTGATGGCCGCGCTGGAGCCCCTGCCGCTGGAGGGGCGGCGCGTGGCGGTGCAGCTCTATCCCGACAATCCCAACGAGGCGCTGCTGGGCTTCCTGCGTGACCGTGGCGCCCGGCCCGATCCGGTCGTGCCCTATGCCTATGCCTCGAAGGAGGATGACAGGCGTGTCCTGGCGGTGATCCGCGAGATGGCGGCGGGGGCGGTGGACCTGATCGCCTTCACCTCCTCCCCCCAGGTGCGGCGCCTGCGCGAGGTGGCGAAGGCCAGCGGCGAGGAAGCGCTGCTGGCCGAGGCCCTGGCCCGCACCCGCATCGCCGCCGTGGGCCCGCTGGTGGCGCGGGCGGTGGAAGAGGCTGGCGGCCATGTCGCCATGCAGCCGGGCGAGAACTTCCACCTCAAGCCGATGGTGGGCGAGATCGTCGCGGCGATCGGCTGATCCGGAGGGACGGCTGCCCCTGGGCACCGCGGCCGGTGCCTCCCGTTCCGGCGTTGCGCTGTCCCCGGGGGCAAGGCTCCGCCTTTCCCCCGGACCCCCTATCCGCCAGGACCCTGAGGGTCCTGGACCTCCCGTTCGCTGGTGCTCGCTGATGCCGGATCGCGCCGGAGAGCATGGCTTTCCGGCGGGCAGCCACCCAAGCGCAATGCCCGAAGCCCTGGCACCCACCGGCCGGTGTCGCGCGTGGAGGTGGCCAGGACCGTCGCCCAGGGGATTTGCGGAGCGGATGGGAGGGGCTTCAATGCCGTGCATGAGCCAGACCGCGCACCGCCTCGACCGAGTCCTCGGCAGCCTGCCCGACCGCTATGCCGGTCCTGGGGGCGCGGTGGCGGTGCTGCGGGACGGACGGGTGGTGGCGAGCCGCTGCTGGGGCTGGGCGGATGCCGAAAAGCGCCTGCCCTTCACGGAGCGGACACCCTTTCTGGTCTGTTCCATCACCAAGCAGTTCACCTGCGCCCTGCTGCTCGACCTCTTTCCCGACCCTTCGGTGCTGGACGAGGAGATCCGTCGGCTGATGCCGGATCTGGCGGGGGAAGCGCCCGGCATCCTCGATCTCTGCCACAACCAGTCGGGGCTGCGGGACTACTGGGCCCAGGCGATGCTCTGCGGCGCGCCGGTGGAGGGGCATTTCGGCCCGGAGGAGGCGCGCTGGCTGATCGGGCGGACGCGGAGCCTGCATTTCAGGCCGGGCACGCGCTTCTCCTACGTCAACCAGAACTTCCGCCTCCTGTCCGAGATCATCGAGCGCCGCACGGGGCGGGGTTTCGCCGCGCTGCTGCGCGAACGCATCCTCGACCGCGCAGGCATGCCACGGGCCGGGCTGAACCCGGATACCTCGGCGGTGCGGGACGGCACGGTCGGCTATGAGGGCTCCCTGGCGGGCGGCTTCCGCGTGGCGGAGAACCATATCCACTGGACGGGCGATGCCGGCCTCGCCGCCTCGCTGGAGGACATGATCGCCTGGGAGCGCTTCATCGACGCGACCCGGGACGAGGCGGACGGGCTCTACAACCGGCTTTCCGCGCCGGTCGCCTTCCGCGACGGCAGGCCCGCCGCCTATGGTTTCGGCCTGGGGCGTGGCGCGCTGCTGGGGCGCCAGGTCACCGCCCACGGCGGCGGGCTGCGCGGCTGGCGGAGCTTCCGCGCCCATGCGGCGGCGGAACGGGTTTCCGTCGTGGTGCTGTTCAACCACATGGCCGATCCCCGCGCCGCCGCCGCCGAGCTCTTCGGCGCGCTGCTGGACCTGCCCGCCGATCCGGCGGCAGCGCCCGTCGATGCAACCCTGGCCGGCTGCTACCTGGAGCCCGAGACGGGGCTGGCGACGCGGGTGGAGGCGATGCCGGACGGGCGCCTGCGGCTGGGCTTCTCGGGCGGGGCGGAGATCCTTTCGGCTTGCGTGGAAGGCGGTGCCGCCAGTGCTGCGAGCCGCCTGTTCCGCGAGGGCGATGCCGTCATCCTGGAGCGTGCCGGTGATAATCTCCGGACCCGGCTGGAGCCGCGCGGTGGCGAGCCAGGCTCCGGCTTCGAGGGGCGCTTCCGCTGCGAGGAACTGGCGGCGGAGCTGACCATCGCCGCGTCGGGCGGGGCGCTCTACGGCGCCTTTTCCGGACGGCTGGGGGAGGGGATGATGCAGCCGCTGCTGCCCTTCGCCCAGGACATGCTGTTGCTGCCCTGTCCCCGCGCGCTGGACTTCGCCCCACCCGGCGACTGGACCCTGCGTGCCCTGCGCGATGCCGCTGGCGAGGTCGCGGAGATCCGCGTCGGCTGCTGGCTGGCGCGCGGCCTGCCGTTCCGGCGGATCGCGGCGGGATAGGCTTGGCCTGGCCGGCGGATGGAAGGCGGATCGCGCGCCACGAGGGCCGGATCGGTGGGCGGAGGCATACGAGGGCGGCTCCCAAACGTTGCTCCCGAATGCGGGGCATGTCGCCCCGGTATCCGGAGAAGCCCGATGAGCGATGCACGCAAGCCAGGGGGTAGCGGTGCCGAGGACCCGACCAAGGCTGAGGATTCCAGCCACACGCCCGAGGGAGCGCCGACCGACAAGGCCCATGAGGATGCCGGCGACGGGACACTGGCCGGCTCCACCCCGGCCGGGCTGACGCTGGAACAGCTGCGGGAGCAGGCCCGCAGCGACAAGACGGATGACGGTGGCACCGGCTGACGGCCCGCCCTTACCCCTGCGCCGTCGCGGCGGCCCTGTGCTGTTCCGCGCCGGCCCGGGCCGCTTGGCGCACGGCCTCGAAGAGACGGTGGGCGCGCCGTGCATCAGCCAGGGCACGGTGCTCCGGCGGGCCGAGCGCTTCGTCCGCCTGCCGGGCCTCGGCCACGATCCGCCGGACCTGTTCGGCACGCTTCGCCGCGGCAAGGCCGGCTTCGCGGAGGATGCGGTCGGCCTCGGCCTCCTCGGCGGCATCCGTGTCGCCCAGACGCAGCGCATGGCGCGGCAGGCCAGCCGCCCGGAGCAGGCGGCTGAGCCATTGCCCGTCCCAGGACGGGGCACTGGCCAGGATCTCATGCCCTGCCAGGGCCTCCATCATCCGCGTCGCGACCGCTCCGGGCGCTTCGCCCTCGGCCTCCAGCCGCGCGCGGGACAGGCGATGGATCGCCTCGGCCTCCTCCGACCAGACCGTCCAGTCCGGGGCCGGGCGGATCAGGTGCGCTTCCTCCGCGCCGTCCTCCAGGACCCAGCCGACCTCGACCGGAAAGCCGCCCTTCTCCAGGGAGGATGCCTCGAAATCCAGGAATGCCTTCATGCCGCCTCGTCCCGCGCCGGCCTTCCGGCCGCTCCGGAAGGCTCCCCTCTAACGGCCAGGACAGTGGCAGGGTGCAATCCGCACCGTCATCCGCCGTGCACAGACGCCATGGTTGGGGGCCTGCTGCGGCCTCGCGTTGCGCTTGTGGTTCCCCCCCCCCGGGCGGGGGGCCAGTGACGGTGCGTCAGGCGCCCGGCGGGCGGGAGCCGAGTTCGCGCAGGCAGGCTTCCTCGGTCACGCGGCCGGTTCCGGCGGCGCGTGCCGCGGCCCAGGCAACCAGCATCTCGCGCCCGCTCGGGTAGAGGATCAGGTCAAGCTGGCAGCGCTGGCCGCTGTAGAGCCAGATTTCCGCCGGCCCCTCGACCCGCCGGAAGACCGGCTGGCCCAGGGCGGCGCGGACGGCGGGGCCCGTCTGGCCACGCAGGCTCGCCACGCTGGCGGGCGGGACGCCGGGGCGCAGCGCCATGGCGGGCTGCACCGCCGCCGGTTCCGCCTTTCCGCCTGCCGCCCCGGCGGGAAGCGGGTTCTCGCCGGACACGGCGATCAGGCTGGCGCGGTAGTTCCGCATCACCTCGTCCAGGACCGCGCTGCGGTCCGGCAGCCCGTCCGCCGGTCCCGCGCAGGCGGCCAGCAGGGGCGCCGCAAGGAGCGCAAGAAGAAGGGGGCAGGCCCTGAAGAGCCCGCCCCCTTGCTTCCGGTGTGCGGCGGCACGGTGCCGCCCCATGGATCAGACCTCGGCGGGCTCGGCGCTGGGGAAGGCCGGCACGCCCATGCGCGGCGGGTTGTTGTCCGTCAGCATCTCCATGCGGCCGGAAAGCTGCCCGCCATCCTCGACCTGCAGGCGGCGGCAGCGGGCCACGCCCAGCACCCGGCCGGTGGCGCGGATGACGAGGTTGCCGCGGGCGGTGATGGTGCCGTCGAACACGCCGGCGACCTCGGCGTTCTCGACCTCGACCTCGCCCTTGAACACGCCGGTGCCGCTGATGTTCAGCTCATGGGCGTGGATCATCTGGCTCTCGACCGTGCCCTCGACCACCAGGCGCTCGGCATCCGAGACGGTGCCCTGCAGGCTGATGCCCTTGCCGACCACGAGGGTGCGGCGCTCGGCCTCCTGCGGCGCCTGCGGGCGCTGCGGCGCGGCCGAGGCGGGCAGCGGGCCACCCATGGGGCCGGACGGCGCGCCGGGGCGCGGCTGCGCGCCGGGGAAGGGGCTGGGCTGGGCGTTGGGCGCGTTGTTCATTCCGGGATTCATCCCTCCGGGGTTCATGCCTTGGGGCAGGCCCGGCATGGCGTTCGGCTTCGGCGGCAGGCTCATGGCGGGGTCCTTGGCGGCGGCGCCCGCCGGCGGCGCCGGGCGGAAGGGCGGCACGGTCAGTTCTGGATCACGGGCAACAGGCACTGCGGCCGACGAAGCCTCGGGTGCGGGTGGAACAGCATCCTCCCGCTTGCGTCGGAAGACGGACATGAAGCTGCTCCCCCTTTTTTGCGTTGAGCACCCACCGGAACGGTCTCCCCTCGGCCCGGCGGTCCCGGCTGGCGCGGCCCCCGCCGCGCACTTCCGGGACCCACCGGCTAGCACGCTGGCGTGACGATCATCAATTGTGGCTGATCGGCACGGCAGGTGTGGCAGAATCGCCATCCCAGCCCAGGGAGGCGGAATTCCCCCGGCATGCTGACGTCCGGCGCCATGCCTGCTACGCCCGCACTCCCATTCCGGAGTCCGCGCATGACCGCCCCGTCCCTCGACATCCTCGGCATCGGCAATGCCATCGTGGATGTGATCGCCCGCGCCGAGCCGGAGCTGCTGCGGCGGCAGGGCCTGACACCGGGCGAGATGCGGCTGGTCGACACCGCCGAGGCCGATGCGCTCTACGCGGTGATGGGGCCGGGGACGGAGAGCAGCGGCGGTTCCGCCGGCAACACCTGCGCCGTGGCGGCGGGGCTCGGGGCGAAGGTGGGCTATCTCGGCAAGGTTGCCGACGACCAGCTCGGCCAAGTCTTCGCGCACGACATGCGGGCCATCGGCGTGCACTTCCCGACCGCGCCCTCGACCGGCGGCACGCCCACCGCGCGTTGCCTGATCCTGGTGACGCCGGACGGGCAGCGGACCATGAACACCTATCTCGGCGCCTGTGTCGAGTTCGGTCCCTCCGACGTGGACGAGGCCGCCGTGCGCGGGGCCAAGGTGACCTACATGGAGGGCTATCTCTTCGACCCGCCGGCGGCGCAGCAGGCCTTCCGCGCCGCCGCCGACATCGCCCGGGCGGCGGGGCGGGAGGTCTCGATCACCCTGTCCGACCCCTTCTGCGTCAGCCGCCACCGCGACGCCTTCCGCGCCTTCGTGCAGGAGCGGACCGACATCCTCTTCGCCAACGAGACCGAGATCCTGAGCCTCTACGAGACGGAGAGCTTCGAGGAGGCGCTGGCGGCGGCGCAGCGCGAGGTGCGGGTGGCCGTGCTGACCCGCAGCGAGAAGGGCAGCATCGTGGCCATGGACGGACAGGTGCACGAGGTCGCCGCCGTGCCGACGCAGGTGGTGGACACGACCGGCGCAGGCGACGCCTATGCGGCGGGCTTCCTGGCCGCCCATACGCGCGGCCTGCCGCCAGGCGAATGCGGCCGCTGGGGCAGCGTCGCGGCGGCGAAGGTCATCGCGCATTTCGGCGCCCGGCCGCAGGTGGACCTGAAGGCGCTGGTCGGCCTGGGGTGACCTTTTCCAAGGGGTGGTGCCTCCCTCGGGAAGCGGCTTTCCCAGGGCGCCGCCCGCGTCCCTGCCACCCCGGCGCGCGGAAGCGCCATGCTTTCGCCCCCATGCGGCCATGCGACGGGGACAGGGTGGCAACCTTCCCGCGCCGGGGTGGTTGATCGCCCGTGTCCCCCCGGACGAACCCGAGCTCCGATGAGGAGAGAACCATGCCCAGAGCCTTGATCCGCCTTGCCGCGGCCACGGCCATGCTGGCCGGGCTGGCGGCCTGCGCCGGCGACAGGCCGCCCGGCACCGGGGCCGCGGCGGCGACGGCGCCCTATTCGGCGGGCCTCGCCCCGACCGAGCTCGTGCCGGGACGGGACATGGACCGCCCGCTGAGCTCCCTGCGCCCGAGCCGCGACGGCATGGAGCCGACGGTGGACGCCAATTCGCCGGCCCGGATCACGGACTGATCCGTGGCGGGCCCGGCGGGCCGCGACGGCCCGCCGGAACAGAGCCGGGGCGTTGGCGCGAGGCGCGCTACCGTGGCCGGCCCTTCCTTCCGATCCGTTGTTGGCCCAGCTTGCGCTTCGCCGGATCGGATTCCGCGGAAGCCGGCCCATGCCGGGTTTTCCGCCCTGGTCTCGACACGACGACCGGAAGAAACGAGGAGAAATCATGTCCACGCGCTTCCTATCCCTTTCCCTGGGCGCGATGGCGCTCTCGGCAGTGGCGCTGACGGCTCCGATGGCGGCCTGGGCGCAGGGTGCCGCCGGCGAGATGCAACGCGCCCATGGAAACCCGTCCGCCATGCCCACGCTGCCCGGGCAGGACCGGATCGCCCATGAGGCGGATCAGGCCGACATCAACGACATCCACGGCTTCCTGACCTCGGCCCGTGCCGCCGTGGCGCGGCGCCAGTTCGGCCAGGCCAACGAGTTCGTGGAGCGGGCGGAAAGCCGCATCCTGACCCGCAGCCTTTCGGCGACGGCGCCCAGCGCCTCCGCCGCCAATGCCGAGGTCCTGGCCCGGGCGGCCCGGCCCTATGAGGGCCCGGTGGTGCGGGCGCTGTCCCAGGCGCGGGCCGCGCTGATGCGGCGTGACGCCCGGGCCTCGCTGGCCGCGCTCGACGAGGCCGATGCGGCGCTCTCCCGCCCGGCCGCGCCGCCGCCCGGCATGCGCCCGGCTTCACCGCCGCCCCCTGCGGGCTCTATGCAGCCCCCGTCTCCGGGCAGCATGCCGCCCCCGATGCGCTGAGGCTGGGGAGGTCCGGCCGGGCAGGTTCCCGGACCGGCCTCCGCCCGAACGGCTGTCCGGGAAGTTTTCGTGATCTTTCCCGGATGGCGGGCTCCGGACCGGCTTCCCAGGGCGCGCTTTCTGGGGTCTGATACGGCCGGAGCCCGCCTTTCCCGACCTTGGGAACAGGCGCGCGCGTCTGTGGCGAGCCCGGTGCAAGGCTTCAACCCTCGCTTTTTGCCGCACGGTCGCCTATTTGTGTGCCGCAACATGGCGCTGTCGGGGCATTTCCGGCTTGCGCAACGCTACCGGGACATCCCTGCTCATGGAACTTCGCAACGTCGCGATCATCGCGCACGTCGACCACGGCAAGACCACGCTCGTCGACAACCTGCTGAAGCAGGCCGGCGCCTTCCGCGCCAACCAGGCCGTGGCCGAGCGCGCCCTCGACCGCAACGACCTGGAGCGCGAGCGCGGCATCACCATCCTCGCCAAGTCCACGGCGGTGGAGTGGAAGGGCGTCAAGATCAACATCGTGGACACGCCGGGCCACGCCGATTTCGGCGGCGAGGTCGAGCGCATCCTCTCCATGGTCGATGGCGCCATCGTGCTCTGCGACGCCGCCGAGGGGCCGCTGCCGCAGACCAAGTTCGTGCTGACCAAGGCGCTGGCCCGCGGGCTGAAGCCGATCGTGGTCATCAACAAGGTGGACCGCCAGGACGCCCGCCCGGACGAGGTGCACAACGAGGTCTTCGACCTCTTCGCCGCCCTCGGCGCGACGGACGAGCAACTCGACTTCCACACCATGTTCGCCTCGGGCCGCCAGGGCTGGGCCGACCTGACGATGGACGGGCCGCGCAAGGACCTGTCGCCGATGTTCGACCTGATCCTGAGCCATGTGCCGGCGCCGAAGGTCGATCTCGACAAGCCCTTCGCCATGAACGCCTCGATCCTGGAGGCGGACAACTTCCTCGGCCGCATCCTGACCGGCCGCATCGAGCAGGGCACCGCCAAGGTGAACATGCCGGTCCGCGTGCTGCGCCAGGACGGCACGGTGGTCGAGACCGGCCGCCTGACCAAGCTGATGACCTTCTCCGGCCTGGACCGCGTGCCGGTGGAGGAGGTGCAGGCGGGCGACATCATCGCCATCGCCGGCCTGTCCGACGCCACCATCCCGGACACCATCGCCTCCCCCGAGGTGACGGAGCCGCTGCCGGCCATCCCGGTCGATCCGCCGACCCTGAGCATGACCTTCCGCATCAATGACGGCCCGCTCGGCGGCCGCGAGGGCAAGAAGGTCACCTCCCGCCAGATCCGCGACCGTCTCTTCAAGGAGACCGAGGGCAATGTCGCGATCCGCGTGAAGGACAGCGAGGAGGCCGACAGCTTCGAGGTTTCCGGCCGCGGCGAGCTGCAGCTCGGCGTGCTGATCGAGACCATGCGGCGCGAGGGCTTCGAGCTCACCATCGGCCGCCCGCGCGTGCTGACCCGCGAGAACGAGGAGACCGGCGAGCGCGAGGAGCCCTTCGAGGAGGTGCTCGTCGATGTGGACGAGGAGTTCTCCGGCGTCGTCGTGGAGAAGCTCTCCATGCGCAAGGGGCAGATGCAGGACATGCGCCCCTCGGGCGGCGGCAAGGTGCGCCTCACCTTCCACATGCCCTCGCGCGGCCTGATCGGCTACCACGGCGAGTTCCTGACGGACACGCGCGGCACCGGCATGATGAACCGGCTCTTCCTGGGCTATCAGCCCTGGGCCGGGCCGATCGAGGGCCGCCGCAACGGCTCGCTGATCAGCAATTCCGATGGCGAGGCGATCCAGTACGCCCTGTTCTACCTGCAGGAGCGCGGCACGCTCTTCGTCGATCCGGGCGTGAAGGTCTATGTGGGCCTGATCCTCGGCGAGCACTCCCGGGACAACGACCTGGAAGTGAACCCGATCAAGGAGAAGAAGCTCACCAACATCCGTGCCGCCGGCAAGGACGAGGCGCTTCTCCTGACCCCGCCCCGCCGGATGAGCCTGGAGCAGGCCATCGCCTATATCGAGGAGGACGAGCTGGTGGAGGTGACGCCTTCGGCGATCCGCCTGCGCAAGCGCTACCTCGACCCGCATGAGCGCAAGAAGCACGCCCGCCGCTCGGAGAGCGCCGCGGCGTAACAGCCGGGGCCTTTGTGCCCCGGTCGATTTCGGAAAGGGCGGCGCATCGCCGGATGCGCCGCCCTTTCTGTTTCGGGCGCCGCCCTGTCCCCGGGCGGGCCGCCACGAGGCGCGGCGCCCAGGGCCGGCGGCCGCCGCGCCTGGATCAGGCGAACTCGCCGCGCAGGAAGCCCAGTGCCGGTAGGGGGGACCATTTGCGTGGCAGGTCGGCGCGGCGGATTGGTGCCACGCTGTAATGCGGCACGGGCTGCTGGCTGCTGCGCAGGAAGGTGGCGTAGGCGCGGACCTGTTGCTCGCGCCAGCTGCGGTCCGCCAGGGCGGCGTCGCGGCTGGCGTAGATGTTCGCGATGCGGCTGGTCTTGCCGACCGAGGCGATCACCGCCCAGATCTTGTCTTCCGGGGAACCGCGGAGGGAGGGACCCTGTGCGGGCCGCAGACTGACGACTTCGCTCATTCCCCGCATCTAAGCGCGCCCCGGCACCGGCCAAAAGGGGGGATCGCGCTCAGTTCAGCCTTTGCCGCAGCTCCTCGATGAGCTGGCGGATGCGGTCGGCGGATTCGCCCGCGCCGGCCAGTTCCAGGAAACGCTCCAGGCTGGCGATGGCGGCGCCGATGCGGTCCAGGCGCTGGTTCATCAGCCCGGCCTCCCGCCACAGGCCGGCGGCATCGGGGGCGAGGCGCAGCATGTCCTCGGTGCAGGAGAGGGCGCCCGGCACGTCGCCGGCGCGCAGGCGGCGCAGCTTGATGTTGTTCTGCAGGCGCAGCAGCACCGCGCGCTTGCCCATCGGCGCCAGCAGGCCGGGGCGCAGCTCGGCGCGCTCCCCCTCGACGGCCTTGAGCAGGTTCCGCAACTCGCGCGGACCCAGGGACTGGCCGCCGGAGAAGGGGTCCGTCACCACCTGGCCGCGCCCGCCCTCGATCCCCAGCAGGAAATGGCCGGGGAAGTCGATGCCGTGCGCGCCCCAGCCGGCGGCCTCCGCCGCGTGCAGCCAGAGGATGCCGAGCGCCACCGGTAGGCCGCGCCGCCGCTCGGTGACGCGGATCAGGTTGGCGTTGGAGAGGTCGTCATAGCTCTCGGTATCGCCGCCATAGCCACCCGCGCCGTGGATCACCCGCACCAGCAGGGCGCGGCGGGCTTCCGGGTCGCCGCCATCCGCCTCGGGATCGGCCATGGCGGCCTGGACCACCTCGCGCGCCAGGGCGGAGAGGAGCTGTTGCGCGGCCTGCCAGTCGGCCTCCGGCGCGTCGATGCGCGCGAACTGGAGGGCCACGGTGACGAGGTCCAGCTCCGGGTCGGGCAGGCTGCCGGCCGCATCGAGCGCGGCCCGGGCCTCGGCGGCGCTCATGCCGGAGGAACAGCCGAAAAGGGCGCCGGCGGGGTCACGGCCTCCGCTCAGCCTTCGGCCGGGGAGAGCATCCGCCCCAGCGGCCTGCCGCCGAAGAGATGGACATGGAAATGCGGCACCTCCTGCCCGGCATTCTCCCCCATGTTGGACAGGGTGCGATAGCCCGGCTGCTCCAGGCCCAGATCCCTGGCCACCTTGGCCACGGCGCGCCAGAAGCCCGCGATCTCGGCCTCGCTGGCCTTGCCGGCGAAATCCGCCAGCGAGACGTAGCGGCCGCGCGGGATCACCAGAACGTGCACGGGCGCCTGCGGCGCGATGTCGTGGAAGGCGACGGCCCACTCATCCTCGTGGATCGTCTTGGCGGGCAACTCGCCGCGCAGGATGCGGGCGAAGATGTTGCCGTCATCATAGGGCGGAAGGCCGCTGACGGGCATGGTTTGCTCCTCCGGACATATCCCTCTTTCCTGGGACGCGTCCGGCCTGGACGCAAGAGGGGCGCAGCCGTCAGTCAGGGCAGCTTGGTGGTACGGGCCGCGCGCAGGACGCCCTTGGGCCGGGCGGCCTTCTCGGCGATGCCGCTGATGCCCTCGCGCCGCGTCAGCTCACCCCAGACCTCCTCGGGGCGGATGCCCGCATCCACCCAGACCACGATCAGGTGATAAAGCACGTCGGCGCTTTCCAGCACGGTGGCGTGGCGGTTGCCGAGCGTTGCCTCGATCACGCATTCCACGGCTTCCTCGCCCAGCTTCTGGGCGACCTTGGCGGTGCCGCGCGCCATCAGCCGGGCGGAGTGGGAGGCGGTCACATCCCCGGAGACACGGCGCTGCTCCACCGTCTGCCAGAGCCGTTCGAGGATCGTCACATCGCCCCGCGCCGGCACGTCGAGCGGCTGGAGGTGCTTCTTCTCCGCCGCACGGGCGCGCTTGGCGGGCGGCAGCGGCACGGCCGGCAGGGTTTCCGGCAGCGGCAGGGCGGGCGCCTTCTTCTTGCCCTTGGCGGCCGGCTTGGGCTTGCCCTTCGCGGCCGGGATGGCGACGCGCTTCTTCTTGCCCTTGGCGAGATCCTCGCGGGCGCTCTTGCTGTCCTTGGCCATGTCAGGCGGCCTCCGCCTCGCTGGGCGGGCGGACCGGCAGGCCGGCGGCGGCCAGCGCCGCCTTGGCTTCCCCGATCCGCATCTCGCCGTAATGGAACACGCTGGCGGCGAGCAGGCCGGTGGCCCCGGCCCGCGCGCCCTCCACGAAATGGGTGACGTTGCCGACGCCGCCGGAGGCCACCAGCGGCAGCCGTACCGCGGCGCGCACGGCGCGCAGCAGATCCAGGTCGAAGCCGGACTTGGTGCCGTCGCGGTCCATGGAGGTCACGAGCAGCTCGCCCGCCCCCAGTTCCGCGACGCGGCGGCACCAGCCGATGGCGTCGATGCCGGTGCCGCGGCGGCCGCCATGGGTGAAGACCTCCCACTTCCCGGGCGCGACGTTGCGCGCATCCACCGCCACCACGATGGCCTGGGAGCCGAAGGCCTCGGCCGCGCGACGCACGAGGCCGGGATCGGCCACGGCGGCGGAGTTGATCGAGGCCTTGTCGGCGCCGGCGAGGAGCAGGGCGCGCACATCCTCCACCGAGCGGACGCCGCCGCCGACGGTGAGGGGGATGAAGACCTTCTCCGCGGTACGCGACACGACGTCGAGCATGGTGCCGCGGTTCTCATGCGTCGCGCCGATGTCGAGAAAGGTGATCTCGTCGGCGCCCTCGGCATCGTAGAGGCGGGCCTGTTCCACGGGGTCCCCCGCATCGCGCAGCGACACGAAGTTGACCCCCTTCACGACACGCCCGTCCTTGACGTCGAGGCAGGGAATGACACGCAGGGCGAGCAGGGCGGCGGTTCCTCCGGGGCGGGAAGGGAGCGACTGTGACAAGGCCGCGATGCGCCGGAAGTTGTTCCGGGTCAAGCTGGGACCCGTGCATCCTGCTCATGTGATCCCGGGTCGCCGGATGCGGCCGCCAGTCGGGGCGCCGCGCCGGCCCGGGCCTGCGGAGGCCTGCCGGAAACGGGCCCGCCGGAACTGCCCGTCAGGGCGTGGGCCGCAGCCCCTGGGCCAGGGTGTATTCGTCGCGGCGCGGCTCGTAGCGCAGGCCCTTCCGGCTGGCCCAGCTGTTGTTGAGCAGGAAGAGCGGCATCAGCCCGACATCCTCGGTGGCCAGCTTCGTCGCCTGCCGCAGCAAAGCCTCGCGCCGCCCATCATCCAGCGTGACCAGGGCCTGGTCGATCAGCCCGTCCAGCGCCGGGTTGCTGTAGCGGCTGAAATTCGGCTGGCCGCGCCCGGCCTCGCGGCTGAAGGTCGCCACCACGTTGCGGAGGAGCGAGGAGGCCTCGTTGCTGCTACTGCCCCAGCCGCCGAGGCGGACCGGCAGGTCGACCCTGGTGCCGCGTGCCAGATAGACCGACCAGGGCAGGGCCTCGATCGTGGTGGCGACGCCGATGCGGCTCCACATCTGCGCCACGGCCTGGGCGACCTTGGCGTCGTTGGGATAACGGTCGTTCGGCGTGGCCAGGGTGACGCGCAGCCCCTTCGGGAAGCCCGCCTCCGCCAGCAGGCGGCGCGCGGCGGCGGGGTCGTGCGTCGGCACCGGGACCTCCGGCGCATAGGACCAAGTGCCGGGCGGCAGCCACTGCCCGGTCGGCGTGGCGGTGTTCTCCATGATCCGCGTGGCCAGCGCCTCGCGGTCGATGGCGATGTTCAGCGCCTGCCGCACCCGCCGGTCGAGGAAGGGGTTGCGGCCGAGCGGCTGGCCGTCGATGCCGCTGACGCCGGGCACGTCGCCCTCGCGCGAAAAGTCCGTCTGCAGGTAGATCAGCCGCGTGCCCTGCACCGTGGTGACGGAAAGGCGCGGGTCGCGCGACAGGCGTGGGAGGTCGTTGCTCGGCACCTGGTCGATCAGGTCCACGTCGCCGGCCAGGAGTGCCGCGACGCGCGAGCCGTCATTGGCGATGAAGCGGTAATGCACCTGCGCCCAGGGTTCCCGGCCGCCCCAGTAGTCCTCGTTGCGCACCAGCTCCGCCCGTTCGCCGGCGGTGAAGGAGGCGTAGCGGTAGGGGCCGGTGCCGATCGCCGCCTTGCCGCTGTTGAAGTCCTCGGGCTTCGCATCCTGCGCGGCGTGGCGGGCGATGATGGCGATGTTGGCGAGGTCGCTGGGCAGCAGCGGCCAGGGCTGCTTCGTTTCCACGCGCAGGGTCAGCGGGTCCGGCACCTCCACCCGTGCGATGGGGCGGACCGCGCTGACGAAGCCGCCCTGGGCATTCGGCAGGCGATCGAAGGTGAAGACCACGTCGTCGGCGGTGAAGTCGCGCCCGTCATGCCACTTCACGCCGGGGCGCAGGCGGAATTCCCAGACCCGGTCCGACACGGCGCGCCATTGCGTCGCCAGGCCGGGCCGCAGGTTGCCCGCGGCATCCTGCAGCACCAGCCGGTCGAAGACATGCAGGCCGAGCGCGCTGTTCGAGGCGGTGTTGGAGATATGCGGATCGGCCGAGGCGACAGGGCTGGCGCCGGCGATGGTGACGCTCTGAGCCCGCAGCGGCGCGGCGGGCAGGGCGAGGGCCAGCAGGGCGGCAAGGGCGGCGGCGCGGCGCGCCGGAGCGAGGTTCTGTCGGGCGCGAATCATGGTGCCAACGGGATAGCCCGGAGGATGCGGCACGGAAAGTGTTTTGCGGGAAAACACTATTTGATGTCGTGTTTTAACCGCCTTGTCGTGCCCTGGCGCGGGCGGCCCCGCGGGATGCCCCCCGGGACCGGGGGAAGCACCCCCTACCGCGCATGGTGCATGGCGAAGGCTGCGGCGGCGCCGTAGAGGCCGGGCTGCGGGTGAGTGATGCGCTTCACCGGGATCGCGGCCATGTTGGTCTCGAAGCGGCCCTTGGCGGTGAAGCGGTCGGCAAAGCCCGAGACGGCGAGCCGGTCGGCGATGCGGGGCACGATGCCGCCGGCCAGCACCACCGCCTTGGCGCCGTGCACCAGGGCGACATCACCGCAGAAGGTGCCGAAGGCGAGGCAGAAGCGCTCCAGCGCCGCCGCCGCCAGGGCGTCCTCGCCGGAGGTGGCGGCCTGCCACAGGGCGGTGTCGGTGCCATGGGTGGGGGCGCGGCCCTCGATGGCGGCCAGGGCCTCGTAGATGTTGAGCAGGCCTGGGCCGGAGACCACACGCTCCGAGGAGACGCGGCGGAAGCGGTCGCGCAGCCGTTGCAGGATCCCGTCCTCCAGCCGGTCCACCGGGGAGAAGTCCATGTGGCCGCCCTCGCATTCGATCACATGGACATGCCCGTCGCGCCGCAGCACCAGCGCGACGCCGAGGCCGGTGCCCGGGCCGATCACGCTGATCGTGCCGCTTTCCGGCAGGGGCTGGTCCGGGCCCCCGTCTGGGCCGCTGAGATGGGCGAGGTGTTCGGGCCCGACCGCGGCCACCGCATGGCCCACCGCGCCGAAATCGTTGATCAGGGTGATGTGCTCCACCCCGAGCTGGGCGGGAAGCTGCGCCGGGCGGATCACCCAGGGGTTGTTGGTGAGCTTCAGCACCTCCGTGTCCACCGGGCAGGCGACGGCGATGGCGGCCTCGGGCGGCGTGGGGCGGCCGAGATGGCGGGCGAAACCCTCCCAGGCGGTCTGCAGGCTGGCATGCTCGGCGGTCTTCAGCACCACCGGCTCGCCGAGGGAGAGGACGCGGCCGCCCTCGACCTCTGCGATGGCGAAGCGGGCATTGGTGCCGCCGATATCGGCCGTGACGATCTCCATGCGGGCCTTCTCCGTGGTTGCGTGGCCGCTGGGCGGCCGGTGGCGCGGCGCCTGGCTTCGCCCGGCGGCGCACCGGAGTCCACCATGCCAGCCATCGCATCCGCGCGACAGGCGGCAGGGCCGGGGTGCCTGCCGCAGGCGCTGCCTCCGGGGCGATGCGGGGTTGAGGCCGGGGCGATGGCCCTCTATCCCCGGGGAACGCATCCCGGCGGCCGCTTCCCGGCCCTTCCGGGTGCGGGCTGCGGAAAGGATGGGCGGATGCGGGTCGAAGAGCTGGAAACCCCGGTGCCGGTGGTGGATCTCGACGTGATGGAGCGCAACCTGAAGCGGATGCAGGACTACTGCGACGCGCATGGCATCGCGCTGCGCCCGCACATCAAGACGCACAAGCTGCCGCGCCTGGCGCAGCGGCAGGTGGAGCTGGGGGCGAAGGGCATCACCTGCCAGAAGCTGGGCGAGGCCGAGGTGATGGCCGATGCCGGGCTGGACGACATCTTCATCTCCTATCCGCTGATCGGCGAGGCCAAGGCGCACCGGCTCGCGGCACTGGCGAAGCGGGTGCGGATGCGGGTCGCGGTGGACAACCCGCTGGCGCTGGCCACGGCGGCGCAGGCGGCGCGCGAGAGCGGCGCCGAGATCGGCGTGGTGGTGGAATTCGACAGCGGCAACAAGCGCACCGGCGTCGAGACGGTGGGCGAGGCGCTGGTGCTGGCGAAGGAGATCGCGGCGACGCCGGGGCTGCGCTTCGACGGGCTGATGACCTATCCGACCTCGGCGCAGACCAGGGTCTTCCTGGAGGAGGCGCGGCCGGCCTTCGCGGCGGCGGGGCTGGAGATTCCGATGCTCTCCGGCGGCGGCTCGCCCGGTGCCTGGGCGGTGCACGAGGTCGCGCCGATCGACGAGATGCGGGTCGGCACCTACATCTACAACGACCGCGCCATGGTCGGCGCCGGCGCGGCGACGCTGGACGACTGCGCCATGGTGGTCTGGGCCACCGTGATCAGCCGCCCGGCCGAGGGGCGCGCGATCCTCGACTGCGGCTCCAAGACCCTGTCCAGCGACATGGTGGCGCCCGAGGTCGGGCCGGGCTACGGGCTGATGCCCGACTACCCGGATGCGGTGATCACCCGCGTGAACGAGGAGCACGGCACGGTGGATGTCAGCCGCTGCGCGAAGAAGCCGGAGCTCGGCGAGCGCGTGCGGATCATCCCCAACCACACCTGCGTGGTGACCAACCTGCATGACGAGGTGGTCTTCGCCCGCGATGGCGAGGTGGTCGGCTCCTGGCCGATCCCGGCCCGCGGCATGACGCGCTGAGGCCGGGAGAGAAACGATGGACGCCGAAGCGAAGCTCCGCGAACTCGGCCACGAGCTGCCCGTGCTGGGCAAGCCGCTCTTCTCCTACGTGCCGTTCCGGCGGGCGGGGGACACGGTCTATATCTCCGGCCAGGTGCCGCGGCTGGCAGACGGCTCGCTGATCACCGGGCAGGTCGGCACCGTCCTGGACCTGGAGGCGGCGCGCAAGGCCGCCCTGCTCTGCGGGCTGCATATCCTGGCCGTGGCCAGGGCGGCGGCGGGCAGCCTGGAGAAGGTGGAGGTGCTGAAGGTCTTCGGCATGGTGAACGCCGCGCCGGGCTATGGCGACCAGCCCAAGGTGATCGACGCCTGTTCCAACCTGTTCGTCGATGTGCTGGGCGAGCGCGGGCGCCATGCCCGCTCGGCGGTCGGCATGGGCTCGCTGCCCTCCGACGTGCCGGTGGAGATCGAGGCGGTGATCCGCATCCTCGACTGACGCGCCAGCAGCGGATCGCTGCGGGGCGGGCAGCGCGTCGGCGTCACGGGCCGCCAGGCGCCGCATGTGCCGCGCGATGAAGGGCAGCTTCCAGCGCGCGACGCCGAGGTGGTCGAGGATGGCGCCCGCCTCCAGAGGCCGCGCAGCCCTTCCGCCTCGCCCGGCCGGGTGCAGCGGAAGCCGTAGCGGTCCGCCACCCCGTTCAACACGCCGGCGAACCAGGGGAAGCTGTCGGCAAGCGTGCCGTCGAAGTCGAAGGCCGCCAGCGCGTAGGGCGGGGCGGGCGGGGCGTCCGCCACCGGCTGGCGCGCGGCGCTCAGCCTGCCGCGGCCAGGGCCTGGGCCGGGGTCAGGCGGCCGTCATAGAGGGCGCGGCCGACGATGACGCCCTCGATCGTCCCGGCCTCGCGCACGGCGGTGATGTCCTCCACCCCCGCGACGCCGCCGCTGGCGATGACCGGGGTGGTGAGCCGCGCGCCCAGCGCCGCCGTGGCCTCCACGTTCACGCCGCCCAGCATGCCGTCGCGGTCGATATCCGTGTGGATGATGGCGGCCGCACCGGCATCCTCGAAGCGCAGCGCCAGCTCGCGCGCCGTCATCTCGCCGACCTCCGCCCAGCCCTCGGTGGCGACGTGGCCGCCCTTGGCGTCGATGCCGATGGCGACGCAGCCGGGATAGGCGCGGCAGGCGGAACGGGCGAAATCCGGGTCCTTGGCGGCGGCGGAGCCCAGGATCACCCGCGCCACCCCGGCCTCCAGCCAGGATTCCAGCGTGGCCATGTCGCGCACCCCGCCACCGAGCTGCACAGGCAGCGAGGTGGCGCCGAGGATGTCGCGCACCGCCGCCGCATTGGCCGGGCGGCCGGCGAAGGCGCCGTCCAGGTCCACCACATGCAGCCAGCGGAAGCCGGCGCCGGCGAAGCTGGCGGCCTGGGCGGCGGGGTCCTCGCTGTAGACGGTGGCCTGGTCCATCTCGCCGCGGCGGAGGCGGACGACACGGCCGCCCTTGAGGTCGATGGCGGGGTAGATGGTCAGGCTCACATCCGGTCCTTTCCGCGTCGGCCCCGCCCGGGCTCCAGCAGCTTGTAGTAGTAGTGGCCGGGCACGGTGGCGCCTTCGACCCGGGCATAGGCGGGGTGGGTTCCCCACCGGATATAGCCGCAGGCCTCGAAGAGCGCGATGGCGGTATGCTGCGTCGCACGCACGTCGAGGTTCAGCACCCGGTGGCCCAGCGCCGCCGCCCGTTCCTCCACCCGCCGCATCAGCAGCCGCGCGAGGCCGTGGCCGCGGGCATAGGGGGCGATATAGGCGTGGCTGAGCTGGGCGGCCCAGGCCTGGGCCTCGTTGTTGCGGGGCGGGCGCATGAGCTGGGCACTGCCGACCGGATGGCCATCCAGACGGGCGACGAAGAGCTCCCGCTCCGGCACCAGCATCACGCCGCGGAAATGGCGCTCCAGGATCTCGCGCCCCTGCGGCATGATCCAGCCGAAGCCGCCGCCCTCGGCGATGGCGGCGTCGGTCGCCTCGCAGAGCTCGGCGAGGTCGGCCTCGTCCAGCGAATCGACCCGCTCCACCGAAAGCTCGTGCATGGGGTTGGGCAGGGGACCGTTCACGGAGACCAGCGCAGGAAGTTGCCGAGCATGCGCAGGCCGAGGCCGCCGCTCTTCTCCACATGGAACTGCGTGCCGGCGAGGTTGTCGCGCCCCACCATGGCGCAGACCGGCCCGCCATAGCCGGCACTGGCCAGCAGCTCCCCGGCCGCTCCACCGCGGAGCGCGTAGGAATGCACGAAATAGGCGTGCTCCCCGGGCGCCACCCCGGCCAGAAGCGGGTGCGAAGGGGCCGCGAGGTCCAGCCCGTTCCAGCCCATCTGCGGCAGGGGCAGCGGGGAGGCATCAGGCCCGACCGGGTCCATCGGCGCGATCTCGCCCCGGATCCAGCCCAGGCCGGGATGGCTGCCGTGCTCCAGCCCGCGCTCGGCCATCAGCTGCATGCCGACGCAGATGCCCAG
Organism: Roseomonas mucosa ATCC BAA-692; assembly: GCF_000622225.1. Lineage (GTDB taxonomy): Bacteria > Pseudomonadota > Alphaproteobacteria > Acetobacterales > Acetobacteraceae > Roseomonas > Roseomonas mucosa. The sequence continues at coordinate 214,187 of NZ_JHWD01000001.1, forward strand.
GAAGGGGCGGCCCCGCCGCTCCACTGCCTCGCGCAGCGCCTCCTCCATGCCCGGCAGCGCGTCCAGGCCGTGGCGGGTGGCTGCGAAGGCACCCTGGCCCGGCAGCACGACGCGGTCCGCCGCCGTGACATCCTCCGGCCGGGTGGTGACGTCGATCGCCGCCGCGAGGCCGGCCTCCCCGGCCGCCCGGCGAAAGGCGCGCAGCACGGAGGCGAGGTTGCCCGCCCCGGTGTCGATGACGGCGATCCTCATGCGGGCCTCCCGGCCGGGGATCGTCCACCCAGGCGCAGCAGCGCCACCTCCTCGTCCGCCCCGGCCACCACGCCGGATTCCGGCAGGCCGCGCCGCGCCAGCGTCCAGCGCTGCACGTCGCGGGCCTGGAAGCCCGTCAGCAGCGCCAGGGCGAGGCCGGCCCAGGAGGATGAGGCACCGGGCAGGAAGGCGATGGCGACGGCCAGCACGATCCAGCCGAGCAGGCCCCACCAGAGGCCCTTGAACAGGAACCAGAGCGGGCCGAACAGAAAGGCGGCGAAGGAGAAGCCTTCCGGCACCAGCACGGGCTCCGCCGCGCGGGGCGCCATGCCCGTGACGGGAACGGAGGTGCGGGGCGGCGTGTGGATGGTGAAGACCCGCATCACGCCTCCAGCATTCCCTTGGTCGAGGGGATCGCCCCCGCCGCGCGGGGGTCGGGCTCCACCGCCTGGCGCAGCGCGCGGGCCACGGCCTTGAAGCAGCCCTCGGCGACATGGTGCGCGTTGTGCCCGTGCCGCAGCATCACATGCAGGGCGAAGAGCCCGTTGGAGGAAAGGGCGCGGAAGAACTCCTCGAACAGCTCCGTGTCCATCTCCCCGATCTTCGGGCGCTCGAAGGGCACTTGCCAGACCAGGAAGGGGCGGCCCGAAAGGTCGATCGCCGCCTCGGCCAGTGCCTCGTCCATCGGCACCACGGCATGGCCGTAGCGCCGAATCCCGCGCTTCTCGCCCAGCGTGCGGCGCAGCGCCTGGCCCAGCACGATGCCGACATCCTCGGTGGTGTGGTGGAAGTCCACATGCAGGTCGCCCCGCGCCTCGACCCTGAGGTCGAACATGGCGTGGCGGGCCAGCGCCGTCAGCATGTGGTCCAGGAAGCCGATGCCCGTCGCGATCTCCGCCTGTCCCGTGCCGTCGAGGTCGAGGCGGAGCGTGATGGCGGTCTCGCCCGTCTCGCGGGCGATCTCGGCGATGCGGGGGGCGAGGGGAGCGGGGACGGCATTCATGGCGTCCGTTTAGTCCCGAGGGGGCAACCGGGGGAAGAGGGAGGCGCGGCCAGGGAAAGCCGCCGCCCGCCGGCATCCGGCAGGAGGCCGCGCCGGCATGGGTTCAGCGGCGGATCAGGATGTAGTCGATGGTCAGGGTGATCTCCGTGCTGTCGGCCCTGGTCCCTTCCGGAAAGGGCGGCAGGGTCTTGTCCCGCAGCATGGCCTGCGCGCCCATGTCGAGCCACTTGGAGCCGGACCGGCTGACCAGCCGCAGGTCCTGCACCCGCCCGTTCTTCAGCACGGTGAAGCGCACGGTGGCGGTGCCGTCCTCCCCCGCCATGGCGGCCATCTGCGGGTAGTAGCCGTTCCGGTCCAGCCAGGCGCGGAAGGCGGCCATCCAGTCGGCGCCCGGATTGGCGCCCTGGATCCTCACCGAGGTCCCGAGGTCGGAGGGCGAGGCGGCGCGCGGCGCGCGCGGGGAGGGCGTGTTGAAGGACAGGTCGAGCCCGCGGCCCTGGCCGGTGGCGTTCGGCCGGATGTTCGGGCGCGGCACGGCCTGGGACAGGTTCACCGCCGGGCCGCGGCTGAGGTCCAGCGCCCCGGCGAAGGGCGAGGGCGCGCGATGCGGCGCGGGCGGCCGGGCGGGCGCGGGAGCTGCCGGGCGGGGCGGCGCCGGGGGCGCGGGAGGCGGCGGTGGCGGCAGCTCCTCCGCGACCGTGGGCGGCTGCGGCGGCGGGGGTTCGGCCGTGCGTGGCTGGGGCGGGGTGGGAAGCGGCGGCGGCGGGGCGGGGGGCGGCGGGGCCTCCTGCGCCTGCGGGGTGGGCTCGGGCTGCGGCGCCTGCACGGGCGGGGTCTCGGCCGGCGGGGCCAGCGGGGCGGCTTCCGGCCGCGGCGCCTCGGCCAGGGCGGGCGGCGGCGGGGCGGCGCTTTCGGGGCTCGGCGGCGGCATGGGGGCCGAGGGAGGCTCCTGCGGCCGTGCGGTCCGCTGCGCGTCCCCGGCATCCTCGAAGATCACCGGCACGCCGGCCTCGGGCAAGGGTGTCGGCTGTTCCCGCCCCTGCCAGGTCAGCAGCAGCGCCAGAAGGAGGGCGGCATGGAGCAGGGCCGAGGCGAGAAAGGCCGGCCGCCGCCAGCGGCGCCAGCCACGATCCTCCGGCCGCTTGCCGCCGGATGGCGGGCGGGCGGGCGCGGGAGGTCGCGCCGGCGCGCCATGACCGCCACCGGGTGGCAGCGGGGGCGGGGCGGGCAGCAGGCCGGGAGGCTGACGCAGGGCCATGGCCGGCAGGACCGGGGCGAGCCGTTGCACGCGCATGCGATTCAACTTCCGCAGCCTGTCCTGACCAAGAGATTCCGGCTCACCTTGCCCGGCATCGTGCCCCATTCCACCCGCCCGGGGACATCCATGACCCCAGGCCTTCTCATCAAGGCGCCCTCGGCCGGACCTGACCCCACAGGCTGATCCATCCGGGACCCTGTCCGGCATCCTGTCGCGCCGCGTCCGTCCGGAAGCCAGTCGGCGGCGCCACCCCGAAAGGTTGGTCCCCGAAGGCGACGGCCAGGGCCGCCCGCCTGGCGAAGGGGGTGCCGGCACCGCCAGGGGGCGCAGCAAAGCACAGCGGCGCCTCTTCCGCACCCGCCTTCTGCGCTCCGCCCAGGGCGTTCCCGGCACAGTTCCGGCGGTGTTCCGGGGGGAATCCGGCGGCGCCCTGGCCGGAGGAGACCGAGCCCTTCCGGCACTGCGACCCTGCCCTGCGTTCCGCCCCACCCCCCGGATTGCGCTGCGGCGCGGGGATCGCCACATCGCGGTCCATGCAACAGCATTCCAACCACGACCCTCTTCGTGACCCCCTCGGTTGGCACGGCACCACCATCCTCTGCGTCCGCAAGGACGGGAAGGTGGCCATGGCCGGCGACGGCCAGGTGTCCATGGGTCAGACCGTCGTCAAGAACAACGCCCGCAAGGTCCGCCGCATCGCCGGCGGCCGGGTGATCACCGGCTTCGCCGGCGCCACCGCGGACGCCTTCACCCTGCTCGAACGCCTCGAGGCCAAGCTGGAACGGTTTCCCGACCAGCTCGAACGCGCCGCGGTGGAACTTGCCAAGGACTGGCGCACCGACCGCTACCTGCGGCGGCTGGAGGCGCTGCTCGCTGTGGCGGATAGCAACCGCTCCCTGCTGATCACCGGCCAGGGCGACGTGCTGGAGCCGGAGGACCAGATCATCGGCATCGGCTCCGGCGGCAACTACGCCCTCGCCGCCGCCCGCGCGCTGATGCCGGTGGAGGGGCTGGACGCGGAGGAGATCGCCCGCCGCGCCATGACCATCGCCGCCGATATCTGCGTCTATACCAATGGCCGCTTCGTGCTGGAGACCCTGTGACCATGCCGCTGGACAACTCCCCCGCCGCGGCCGAGCCCGTGAACCTGTCTCCGCGCGAGATCGTTTCGGAGCTCGACCGCTTCATCATCGGCCAGGGCGACGCCAAGCGCGCCGTGGCCATCGCGCTGCGCAACCGCTGGCGCCGCCAGCAGCTTCCTGAGGGGCTGCGCGAGGAGGTGGTGCCGAAGAACATCCTGATGATCGGCCCGACCGGCGTGGGCAAGACGGAGATCGCCCGCCGCCTGGCCAAGCTCGCCAACGCGCCCTTCCTCAAGGTCGAGGCCACGAAGTTCACCGAGGTCGGCTATGTCGGCCGCGACGTGGAGCAGATCGTGCGCGACCTGGTGGAGGCCGCCATCGTGCAGGTGCGCGACACCGCCCGGCGCGACGTGCAGGCCAAGGCCGAGGTCAACGCCGAGGAGCGCATCGTCACCGCCCTGGTGGGCGAGGGCGCCTCGGGCGAGACGCGCATGAAGTTCCGCCGCATGCTCCGCGAGGGATCGCTGGAGGACAAGGAAGTGGAGATCCAGGTCGCCGATGGCGGCGGCACGCCGGTCGGCATGATGGACATCCCCGGCATGCCGCCCGGCGCGCAGATGGCGAACATGCAGGAGATGCTCGGCAAGATGTTCGGCGGCCGCCAGCGCCCGCGCAAGATGCACGTCGCCGACGCGCGTCCGCTGCTGGTGCGGGAGGAGGCGGACAAGCTGCTCGATCAGGAGAAGCTGACCCGCGACGCGGTGTCCCATGCCGAGAACCACGGCATCGTCTTCATCGACGAGATCGACAAGGTCTGTGCCCGCACCACGGAGGGCTTCCGTGGCGGCGACGTGAGCCGCGAGGGCGTGCAGCGCGACCTGCTGCCGCTGATCGAGGGCACCACGGTGAACACCAAGCACGGGCCGGTGAAGACGGACCATATCCTCTTCATCGCCTCGGGCGCCTTCCACCTCGCCAAGCCCTCAGACCTGCTGCCGGAGCTGCAGGGACGCCTGCCGATTCGCGTGGAGCTGAGCGCGCTGACGCGCGACGACTTCCGCCGCATCCTGACCGAGCCGGAGCATTCGCTGGCCAAGCAGTATGTCGCCCTGCTCGGCACCGAGGGCGTGCGGCTGAGCTTCGGCGAGGATGCGATGGACGCGATCGCCGACATGGCGGCGGACATCAACGCGCGGGTAGAGAATATCGGCGCCCGTCGCCTCGCCACCGTGCTGGAGCGGCTGCTGGAGGAGCTGAGCTTCACCGCCGCCGACCGTGCCGGGCAGGAGGTCGCCATCGACGCCGCTTATGTGCGGGAGAAGGTTGGCGCCCTGGCTGCGAGTACCGATCTGAGCCGGTTCATTCTCTGAGCCGTGGCTCTCCGGGGGAGTTGCCGCCTTCCCCGAACCCTCTCCGCCAGGACGCTGCGCGCCCTGGATCCGTTTTCGTTGGCGCCCGCTGATGCCTGATCGCGCCGGAGAGTTTGGCTCTCCGGCGACTGCGGGCGCCAAAAGCGCGGCCGGGATGTCCTTCTTTTCGGGAGCCCCGCCGATCCACCTGCGCCCGGGGATCGGGGCGCAGGCTGACAACCGCCACCGGAACCACTGAAAGCCCGGGGTCCGGGGACCGGCTTCGGTCCCCGGCGGAGTGGGGGTCTCGGGGACGAGGCAGAGCCTTGCTCCCGGGACGGCCGGGAAGCGCAACGTCCAGACCGCCTGCGCCTCACTCCGCTGCCGGGGCCATCTCCGGCACCTGGCTCGCGGCGCGAACGGTTTTCAGGCAGGCGGTGACGGTTTCGGCGAGGGAGGTGGTGTAGTGCTCCGCACCGATGGCGCCGCGCAGGGCGGCGTCGCGCAGCACCTCGTCCTGCGCGTCCCAGAGGCCTACCACGACAGGTGCGCCGGGGGCCTTCTGCCGCAGCCGGCGGAGCAGGTAGCGGAGATGCGCCGGGCTACCGGATATATCCAGGTAGGACAGGCAGATCATGGCCACGCCCGAGAAATCCTGCCGCCCGATCGCGGTGCGGGAAACCGCCTCGTGCGGCAGCAGGCGCGCGCCCAGCCCGTGCCGGCCCAGGATCTGGACCAGCATGGCGGAGGCCGCCTCGTCGAGCGGCCCGCGTCCGGGCAGGCAGAGCACCGCGCCCTCGCCACGCCAGGCCTCGGGCCAGGATTCCGGCGGCGGCAGCACCACGGCGGGAGCGGCGCGGCGGGGCAGGGCCTTTTCCGCCACGCTCTGCTCCTCCACAGCGCTGCGTTCCTCGGGCGGCGTCGGGTCGCGGTCTTCCTGTTCGGCCAGGGACTGCACGAGGACGGAGGTCGTGTCGCGGATCTGCTGCAGTTTGGCCTCGGACAGCACGCCGCGCTGCGCGTCGTTGGCCGCCAGCCGCAGGCCCTTGAGCGCCACCTCGTCGTAGTAGGAGGAAAGGGGCCGGTCCTCCAGCAGGCTCTCGGCCTGCGCCTGGGCCTCGTCCGCGTCGCCGGCCAGCATCCGCTGGTAGAAGTTCTCCGCGGGCGTCAGGGCGGGCCGGTCGCCCAGCATGACGTCAAGGAATTCCAGCCGCTCCACATGCCGGCCCAGCACCACGAGGCAGAGGGTGAGGGGTGTGGCCAGGATCAGGCCGATCGGGCCCCAGAGCCAGGTCCAGAAGATCGCCGCGACGATGACCGAGACGGGGGAGAGGCCGGTGCTGTGGCCATAGACCATCGGCTCCACCACCTGGCCCATGATGGGTTCCGTCACCAGGAAGAGGGCGGCAGTCCAGATCACCATGTTCCAGCCGGGATCGACACCTGCGGCCAGGGCGATGGGCAGGGCGGCGGCCAGTAGCGCGCCGACATAGGGGATGAAGCGGAACAGCGCGGCCAGGATGCCCCAGAGCAGCGGGCTCGGCACGCCGATGAAGAAGAGCCCGGCCGCCACCAAGGCGCCGAAGCAGCCGTTGATGGCGAGCTGGGCGAGGAAGTACTTCGACAGGCGCTTGGCCGCGTCGTCCAGGGCCACGGTGGTGCGGTGCAGGTCGTCCGAGCCGAAGAGGCGGATCAGCCGGTCCCGCAGGTCAGCCTGCTGGAGCAGGATGAAGATGGCGACGATGAAGACGATGAAGACCGTCTCCAGCGGTCCCAGCACGGGCGAGAGCAGTCGCTGCGCCAGTTCCATGGGCGAGGGCGGGCCCTGCTGGATCTCCACCGGCAGTGGCCGGGTGCCTTCGCCGGGCGTGGCGGCGGGTGGCGTGCCCGGCTGGGCATGGTCGATCTGCCGCACGAAATCGTTCACCCAGCCCAGGGCGGTGCCCTGCACCGTGTCCACCTTCCGCTGGATGGTGACCTGATAGCGCGGCAGGTCCTGCGCCAGCCCGGCGATCTGCAGGCCGATGATGCTGCCCAGCACCAGGATCACGCTCATGGCAAGCAGCACCGCCGCCAGCACGGCCGGGGTGCGCCAGAGGCCCAGGCGGCGGAGAAGGCCGACGATCGGCGCCACCACGAAGGACAGCAGGATGGCCAGGGTGATCGGGATCAGCACCTCGCGCGCCAAGTAGAGCGCGCTGACCACCACGACGGCGACCACGATGGTCAGCAGGTGCTTCAGGTCGGGGCTGTAGGGCGGGGGAACCTGGGCTGGGGGAGGAGGGACCTGCCGGGCACCCTGGGCCGCGGACAGGCCGACCGGGCTGGAAGCCATGGCTGGCGCCGGGGGGGATGACGCAGGGATAGCGGAAGACGGGTCGGGCATCGGGCCACATCATGGTGAGGTATGGCCTGCAACGCGTGATGTGACGGAACGGCACACAGGCTCGTTCTCACAACTGCAACAACCCCGCTGTTCCGCAGGGTGTGTCTCCAGAATGGCAAGGATGCGCCGAAAACAGGACGGAACGCAGGCGGCAGGGCCCGGATGAGCGGCTCCCGCACCGCCATCCGGGCCAGGAAGCCGGCGCGGGACCCCACGTCCCGCGATCCGGCCTCCCCCGCGAGGGGGAGGCGCCTTGCGCTGCCTCCGGTGGCGGCGGCCGTGACCGTCGCCGCGCGTTGGTAAGGCAGCGCCGGGGCGCGCCGTGTCAGATGATGCGGAGCCGCCCGATCAGCCAGCCGATGCCGACCGCGATCAGGGCGGAGGTCAGCGGCTGCTCGCGGATCGTGTCCGCCAGGCCGCCCAGGGCGTTCTCGGCACGGCCCTCGGCCTCGTAGTAGTCGCCGCGAGCCTGCATCCGGCTGTCGCCGATCAGCTCGCCCGTGGCGCTCTGCAGGCGGCCGGCGCCCTGCTTCGCGGCGCCGATGATCCGGTCTTCATCCATGGCATGAACCTCGCTTCCCTGATGCCAGGGGCCTTCCCCAAGCTCTGGGCGACCAACGCACCGGGTGGAAGAAGGTTTGGCCGGGAGAGTGCCGGCGGGGCGGATGAGGGCCGGCGGATTTGCCGGCCCACCAGGCCCGCCGCCGGTGCGGCGGGGTTCTACCGGGCCGGGATCAGGCGGATCCGCTTGCCGTCCACCCCCAGGGCGAGGCGGCCGGAGCAGAGCGCCATGGCATCCTCGCCGAAGACCTTGCGGCGCCAGCCGGACAGGGCCTGGACCTGCTCCCCGTCGCGGCAGGCGATGCGGTCGATATCCTCGCCATTGGCGATCAGCTTGGGCGCCACGCTGTGCTCCTCCGCCTTGGCGGCGAGGAGGACCTTGAGCAGCGCCACCAGGGCCGGCGAGGCGGGCGGGCCCTGCTTCTCGCGCGCCAGCTCCGGCAGGGCCTCGTCCGGCAGGTCGCGGGCCTCGGCCAGGGCGGCCAGCAGCCCGGCGCCGGACTTGCCGCGCGCGAAGCCCTCGGACACGCCGCGCGCCCGGGCCAGGCCGGCGGCGTCCTGCGGCATGGTGGCGGCGATCTCCAGCAGGCTCTCGTCCCGCACCAGGCGCTGGCGCGGCACGTTCACCCGCTGCGCCTCGCGCTCCCGCCAAGCGGCGGCGGCGCGCAGGGCCGCCAGGAAGCGGCGGTTGCTGGTGCGGGGGCGCAGCTTCTCCCAGACCGTCTCCGGATCGGTGCGGTAGTTCGCCGGGTCGGTCAGGGCGGCCATCTCCTCGCCCACCCAGTCCAGCCGGTCCTCGCGCTGCAGGCGGTCACGCAGGGCGCGGTAGACCCGGCGCAGATGCGTCACGTCGGCGGCGGCATAGGCGATCTGGGCCGCGGACAGGGGGCGGGCCGCCCAGTCGCTGAAGCGGTGGGCCTTGTCGATCTGCGCATGGGCCAGGGCGCGGACCAGGCTGTCATAGGAAGCCTGGTCGCCGAAGCCGGCCACCATGGCGGCGATCTGGGTGTCGAACATGGGCCGCGGCGTATTGCCGAAGCGGAGCAGGAAGATCTCCACATCCTGCCGGGCGGCGTGGAAGACCTTGACCACCCGCTCGTCGGCCAGAAGCTCGCCCAGCGGGGCGAGGTCCAGCCCCGGGGCCAGGGCATCCACCACCGCGACGTCGCGCTCACCCGCCAGCTGCACCACGCACAGCTCCGGCCAGTAGGTCTTCTCGCGCATGAATTCCGTGTCCACGGTCACGAAATCCTCCTCGCGCAACCGGGCGCAGAGGGCGGCGAGGGCGTCGGTGTCGGTGACCAGGACGGGCGCGGGGTCCGGCGGCGTGGAACGGCGGCTCATCGGCTCCTTCTAGGAGCGGTCCCGGGCGAGGTCCACCGGGCATCGGCAGGAAGCGTTGCGGTTCCGGCATGGGGGCCGGGCGGGGACACCGGTCCGGCGCGGGGCAACGGATGGCCTGGGGGCAGTCCCCGGGGCGGCCGATGGTCGCCGCCACGGGAGCCGGAGGGGACTGCCGGGGCGGGGGGGCAGGCCTGCCGCCCGGCTTTCCCGGCGGCGGCGGTGGCGGGGAGGCTTGACAGGGCGCGCCCCGCCGCCCTTCCTGCCACCCCTTCTCGAATGATCCAGGGTTTTCCTCCCATGCACGCCTACCGCACCCACAACTGCGGCGCCCTTCGCGCCGCCGATGCCGGCAAGACCGCCCGGCTCTCGGGCTGGGTGCACCGCAAGCGCGACCATGGCGGCCTGCTCTTCATCGACCTGCGCGACCATTTCGGCATCACCCAGTGCGTCGTGGCCCAGGGCTCGCCGGTCTTCGAGGCCGCCGATGCGCTGCGCCCCGAGAGCGTGGTGACGCTGACCGGCGAGGTGGTGATGCGCGAGGGCTCCACCGTGAACCCGAAGCTGCCGACCGGCGAAATCGAGCTGCGGGTGCGCGAGCTGGAGGTCCAGTCCGCCGCCGAGGTGCTGCCGATCCAGGTGGCCGGCGACCAGGAATTCCCCGAGGACCTGCGCCTGCGCTACCGCTTCCTCGACCTGCGGCGGGAAAAGCAGCACCGCAACATCATGCTGCGCGCGGGCGTCATCGCCTCCATCCGCCGCCGCATGATCGATCAGGGCTTCACCGAGTTCCAGACGCCGATCCTGACCGCCAGCAGCCCCGAGGGCGCACGCGACTTCCTGGTGCCCGCGCGCAACCATCCGGGCAAGTTCTACGCCCTGCCGCAGGCGCCGCAGCAGTTCAAGCAGCTCGCCATGGTGGCGGGCTTCGACCGTTATTTCCAGATCGCGCCCTGCTTCCGCGACGAGGCGGCGCGCGCCGACCGCTCGCCGGGCGAGTTCTACCAGCTCGACTTCGAGATGAGCTTCGTCACGCAGGAGGACGTCTTCGCCGCCATCGAGCCGGTGATGCACGGCGTGTTCGAGGAGTTCGGGGCGGGGCGCAAGGTCACGCCCGCGCCCTTTCCGCGCATCGCCTACGACACCGCGATGCTGGAATACGGCTCCGACAAGCCGGACCTGCGCAACCCGATCCGGATCACCGACGTCACCGAGCAGTTCCGCGATTCCGGCTTCGGCCTCTTCGCCAAGGTGGTGGCCGGGGGCGGCATCGTGCGCGCCATCCCGGCGCCGGGCGCGGCGGGCAACCCGCGCGGCTTCTTCGACAAGCTGAACGAATGGGCGCGCGCGGAGGGCGCGGGCGGGCTGGGCTACATCCAGTTCGCGGCCGACGGCGCCAAGGGGCCGATCGCCAAGAACCTGGAGGCCGCGCGCGTCGAGGCGATCCGCGAGGCCTGTGGCCTGCGGCCGGGCGACGCGGTCTTCTTCGCCGCCGGCAAGAAGGACGAGACGCCCAAGTTCGCCGGCAAGGTGCGGACGAAGCTGGGCGAGGAGCTGGGGCTGATCGCCAAGGACGAGTTCCGCTTCTGCTGGATCGTCGACTTCCCGATGTACGAGCTGAACGAGGAGACGGGGCTGGTCGATTTCAGCCACAACCCCTTCTCCATGCCGCAGGGCGGGCTCGACGCGCTGAACTCGAAGGACCCGCTGGAGATCAAGGCCTTCCAGTACGACATCGTTTGCAACGGCATCGAGCTGTCCTCGGGCGCCATCCGCAACCACCGGCCGGACATCATGATCCGGGCCTTCGAGATCGCCGGCTATACCGCCGAGCAGGTCGAGGACCGCTTCGGCGGCATGCTGAACGCCTTCCGCTACGGCGCTCCGCCGCATGGCGGCTCGGCGCCGGGCATCGACCGCATCGTGATGCTGCTGGCCGACGAGCCGAACATCCGCGAGGTCATCCTCTTCCCACTGAACCAGCAGGGCGAGGACCTGATGATGCACGCCCCGGCCCCGGTGGAGCCGGCTCGGCTGAAGGAGCTGTCGATCAGGCTCGACCTGCCGCCCGCCAAGCCCGCCGGAAAGCCCGCCGGCCAGGGGGAGACACAGAAGGAAACATCGAAGGACACGGCGGAGGCTTCCGGCGGCGCGGCGAAGGCCTAGATTGGCAGATGCTGTACGAAGGAACCGCCTGATGCGTCTGCGCCCCGTTCTGCGCCTCGCCCCCCTCGGGGCCCTGGCCCTGCTGGCGGCTCCCTGCCTCCTGGTCGCCCTTCCGGCCGGGGCGCAGGCGCCGAAGCCCCCGGCCGCGGCCACGGCCCATCTGCCGGGGGTGCAGGACATGGCGGCGCACCGGGCGGCCTATCGACTGACCCTGGAGAAGACGCGGGAGAACAGCGACGTCGCCGGGGTGCAGGGAGCCATGCTGTTCGAGGTGCTCGACGCCTGCGACGGCTGGACCACCCGCCAGCGGCTGAACCTGCGCATCCTGAACCGGGACGGGCAGCAGATCGACACGGCCTCCGACTACTCGACCTATGAGAGCAAGGACGGCCATACCCTCCGCTTCTCCATGACCCAGAGCAGCGGCGGGGCGGTCAGCCAGCGCGTGGTTGGCGAGGCGACGCGTGAGGCCGACGGCTCGGGCACCATCCGCTACGAGCAGCCGCAGGCCAGCGAGGCCCGCATGCCGCCGGGTACGCTCTTTCCGATGATGCACACCATCAAGGCGATCGACACGGCGGTGGAAGGCCGCCGCATGATGCTCGCCCCGCTGATGGACGGCACCAGCGAGGACGGATCGCAGGACAGCACCACCTTCATCCTGAACTGGGACGGCAAGCCCCAGGAGAAGCCACGCTTTCCGCTGCTGGCCAACCAGGGAAGCGGCCGCATGCGCATCGCCTTCTTCGGCAAGCCGGACGGCAAGGATGCCGGCGGCGCCGCCTCGCCCGACTACGAGGTGGGGCTTCGCTACTACGCCAATGGCGTGGCCGACGACATGAAGATGGATTTCGGCGAGTTCACCCTGAACGGGGCCCTGGAGAAGCTGGACCCCGTTCCGAGCCGCTGCTGATCCCCGCCTGATCCCGGGGAGGGCCGCCGGCCGGCGGCCCGTCCCGGTCAGAGCTTGGCGGCGAGGCGCAGTTCCAGCACCACCGCGTCACGCAGCCGCGCATCGTCGCGGTAGCGCTCGTCCGGGATGCCGGCATCGGGGTGGGAGATCCACTGCACGCCGGGCCGGATCGCGAGGTGGTCGGTGACGGCGGCCTCGTAGTTCGCCTCCAGCACCATTTCCCGGTTCCGGGTCGGCGGCAGGCCGGTGAGCGCGCGCAGCGCCCGGTCCAGGTCGCGCCCGGCGGCGCCCGTCTGGGCATAGGCGAGGCCGATCGAGGCCGTATCGTCCTTCCGCCCGAAGGGGCCGTGCCAGGCGAGGCCGGCATCGCCGTAGAAGTCCAACAGGTTGCGCCCGCCGGGCGTGAAGGACAGGCGGGCGAAGCTGGCGAGGTTCGACGCCGCGCCCCGCCATAGCGTCACCTCCCCCACCGTGTAGAGGCCGTAGTTGTTCGGCTTGCGCGGCACGCCGCCATTGGTCAGGGGATCGACCGAGGCATTGGTGCTGGTGGGCTCGGCGAAATAGATGCCGGGATCGCCACGCTGATCGTCGAAGCCGCCATTGTGGTACCAGGCGCCCAGCTTCGCCACCCAGGGGCGCTGCTTGCTGTCCTCCGGTGCCGCCGCGCCCACCACGCCCTCGGCGATGTAGAAGGTGCCGCCGGCGAAGGAGAAGTTCGTGCCGTAGCGGTTGTGCCGCTGCGGATCGGTGCCGGCGCCGTACTTGCCGCCCGGGTCGCCGGTCATGATTGCCGCCCGGAAGCCGTTGCCGCCCTCCGGATCGCCCAGCGTGAGGCGGATGCCCGGCGCCGCGAAGGGATAGCCCGGCCCGCCCGAGGGCAGGGCTTAGGAGATGCCCATCGGCCAGCCGAAGGTGCCGTTGGTGAGGCTGCCTGCCGCGGCGGCGGTGAAGAACTCGGTATCCGCCGCGATCTGGCCGATGCGCAGGGAACCGATTCCCTCGACCTCCCGCTGCACCCAGAGCTCGGACAGGCGGAAGGTAGGCACGGCCTCCGCGTTGCTGAGCGAGCTGAGGCTGCCGATCAGGCTGGGCGAGGGCTGCCGTCCGACGATGCCATAGGCCGAGGCGCGGGCGGTCCAGCCCTGCCAGCCCGCCAGCGTGCCGAGATCGAGATCCGTCCCCAGCGAGAGCTGGCCGAGCGCGGCGACCCCGCGATGCACGCCACCCCGGGTGTTGGCGAAGCTGTCCAGAAGCACCTGCCCTTCCAGGCAGGCGCCGGGGGTGAGGCTCGCCCCGTCCTCGCAGGCCGGCTCCCTGGTCCCCGGCGTCTCTTGCCCCGGCGCATCGTCCGCACGGGCGGGAGCGGCCGTGGTGCCGGCGAGAAACAGGGCGGTCAGGAGCGGTGGCAGGGAGAGCCGCGACAGGCTGGCTCTCCGGCGATGGAGGGCGGGAAGGCAGGGGGACATAGGACTTCCTGGGTTATATTATAACATTCTGTACAGCCCTACCTTCCCGGCAGGCAAGGGCGACGCAACACCCAACGTTAAGACCGATTCTCATTCGGTGAACAAATGATTCGCCGTCAGTTCGCGAAGCCCTGCACCAGGCTTTCCGAGATCAGCCGCCAGCCATCCACCATCACGAAGAAGATGATCTTGAAGGGCAGGGACACGGCGCTGGGCGGCAGCATCATCATGCCCAGCGACATCAGCAGCGAGGCCACCACGAGGTCGATCACCAGGAAGGGCAGAAAGACCAGGAAGCCGATCTCGAAACCTCGGCGCAGTTCGCTGACCATGAAGGCGGGCACCAGCGCCCGCCAGGGCGCCTCGATCGCCTTTCCGGGCGTCTTTCCGGCATCCCCCCCTGGCGGCGCCAGGCCGGCAAGGTCGAGGAAGAGCGACAGGTCGCCCTCGCGCACATTGGCGGCCATGAAGCTGCGGAAGGGTTCGGCGGAACGCTCCAGCCCCTCCATCTCGCCGATCCTTCCCTCCACCATCGGCTGGATGCCGTCCTCCCAGGCGCGTTCCACCACCGGCTGCATGACGAAGAAGGTAAGGAAGAGCGACAGGCCGATCAGCACCGGATTCGGCGGCACGTTGGCCGCGCCGATGGCGCTGCGCAGCAGGCTCAGCACGATGGTGATGCGCGCGAAGGCGGTGACCATCACCAGCAGCGACGGCGCCAGCGACAGCAGGCCGATCAGCGCGGTGAGCTGCACGAGGCGCGCGGTGGCGCCGGGCTGCCCCGCCTGGCCGAGATCGAGCGAGACCGACTGCGCCAAAGCGGGCCCAGCCAGCAGCAGCGCGGCGCCGAGGGCCGCCGCGAAGAGCGGGGCGCGGCTCATGGCAGCCAGCCCAGCACGCTGTCCTGCGGGCCGCCGGTCAGCAGCAGGACCTCCCGCCCGTCCACGCGCAGCAGGACGAGTCGGCGGCGCGTGTCGAGCGCCAGCACCTCCTGCACGCCGAGGCGCTTGCCGGAGGGCGCGGCGAGGCCGGTCAGCCGCGCGCCGCGCGCCAGCAGCCAGAGCAGCAGCAGCACCGCGCCGAGCGCGGCCAGGGCGGGCAGCCAGGGGGAGAGGGAGGGAGGCATTGTCTTGCGCGGCCTTTTGCCTGCGGGGGGAGTTCCGGAGGCGCATTCTGGCGGCGATGCCTTAACGGCGGGTTGCGCGCCTGCCGGGCGGCGTTGACGGAGTCTTCATCTCCTCCCGCCTAGGCTGCGCGCCATGGAACCGACGCGACGCGACACCGCCGCCACGGGCCCGCTCGGGCGGGACCCCATCGCCCTGTCCGAGCAGCGGCTGAAATGGCTCGACCAGCGCCAGGCCGTGCTGTCGCAGAACGTCGCCAATGCCGACACGCCGCATTACCGCGCCCGCGACATCACGCCCTTCGCCGATCTCCTGGCCAGCAAGGGTGGCCCGGCGCTCGCGCGCACCAATGCCCGCCATCTTCAGCCGCCGGGCGCCGGCAGCGGCCCGGCGCGGGTGCGTGCGGAGCGCCGCGCCGTGGAGGAGACGCCGGACGGCAATGCCGTGTCGCTGGAGGAGCAGGCGATGAAGGTCGCCGACACGGAAACGGCGCACCAGCTCGCGACGGGGCTGCGCCGATCCTGGCTCGGCATGTTCAAGACAGCCCTGGGGCGCTGAGCCCTGGGCCGCTGAGAGGAGCAGAAGGCTTTGGATCTCGACAGCGCGCTGCGGATTTCCGCCGCCGGCATGAATGCCCAGGCCACGCGTCTGCGGGTGGTGGCGGAGAACATCGCGAACCGGGACAGCACCGGCCTGACGCCGGGCGCCGAACCCTATCGCCGCAAGACGGTGAGCTTCGCCAACCATCTCGACCGCGCCAGCGGCACGGACCTCGTCAGCGTCTCGCGCGTCGGCCGCGACAATGGCGAACTGCCGAAGCGATACGAGCCCTCGCATCCCGCGGCGGATGCCAATGGCTACGTCTCCGTGCCGAACGTGGACAGCTTCGTGGAGATGATGGACATGCGCGAGGCCCAGCGCTCCTACAGCGCCAATCTCAGCGTCATGGAAACCTCGCGCGGCATGCTGTCCCGCACGATTGAGGCGCTGCGCGGATGAGCGATCCGGTTTCCGCGAATTTCGCCATCACCGCCTATCGCAGCGCCGGCGGCCCGGGCGCGGCGGAGGCCGGGGGCGACCCGCTGTCCGGCTTCGGCGCGGCCCTGCGGCAGGCGATGGACGGGGCGGTGGAACTCAGCCACCGCGCCGACGCGGCCTCGGCCCAGGCGCTCGGCGGACAGGGCAACGTCACCGACGTGGTCCTCGCCGTCTCCAAGGCGGAGCTATCGCTGCAGACCACCGTGGCGCTGCGCGACAGGATGGTGAGCGCCTATCAGGACATCATGCGGATGCCGATCTGACGCATCCGCTTCCCCCCCTTTCCAGAAGGGAAGAGAACATCGTGGAAAGCGAGATCCTGTCCGCCGCGCTGCGGGAGTCCATGTGGGTCGCGGTGCAGCTGGCCGCGCCCCTGCTGGGCGGCATCCTGCTGGTCGGGCTGGTCGTGGCGCTGTTCCAGGCCATGACGCAGGTGCAGGAGGCCTCGCTGGCCTTCCTGCCCAAGCTGGCCGTTTGCGGCGGCGCGCTGCTGGTCCTGGGCCCCTTCATGGTCGATGCGTTGCAGAACTATGCCGCGACGCTGTTCGACCAGATGGTGGCGCTGGGCGGCGCGCACTGAGCCAGGCGAGGGACGGGGAAAGCCCGCCGTGACCGAGGCCGAGCTGCTGCGCTCCCTGCCGGTGCTGGCCTTCCAGTCGGTGCTGCTGCTGTCGCGGCTGGGTGCGGCGGCGATGATCGCGCCGGGGCTGGGGGAGGCGGACGTGCCCGTGCGCATCCGCCTCGCCGTGGCGCTGGCGCTGGTGCCGCTGCTGCTGCCACTCCTGGCGGGGCAGCTTCCACCGCAGCCGGAGGACATTCCCGGCACGCTGCGGCTGGTCGTGACGGAGCTGCTGGTCGGGCTATGGATCGGCGGCCTGGCGCGGGTGGTGGCGATGGCGCTGTCCGTCGCCTTCCAGATCGTGGCCCTTGCGATGGGCCTCGCCTCGGTGCTGGCCCCGGATGCGCAGATGGGGGCGCAGACGGCGATCCTGGGGCGGCTGGGCAGCCTGGCGACGGCGGTGCTGGTGCTTTCCACCGGCCTCTACGCACAGCCCCTGCGCGCCCTGGCCGACAGCTACGAGGTGCTGCCGCCCGGCGCGCCCTGGCCGGCCGGCGCGGCGGCGGCGGACATGGCCGGAGCCGGGGCTGCGATGCTCGCCCTGGCGCTGCGGCTGGCCTCGCCCTTCCTGCTCGGCCTGTTTCTGGTGAACCTCGCCAGCGGGCTGCTCGCCCGCGTGGCGCCGCAGCTCCAGGTGAACATCCTGGTCAGCCCGGCGCAGATCCTGGGCGGGATGGTGCTGCTGGGGCTGGTGGCGCGGCCGTTGCTGGACAGTTTCCTGGCGGCGCTGGCCGCTTCCTGGGCCGGGCTGCCGGGGCTGTGACGGGATGAGCGAGGAGGCCGAGGACAGGACGGAGGCCCCGACGCCGCGGCGCCTTCAGAAGGCGCGCGAGGAAGGGCAGGTCGCCGTATCGCGGGAGATGGCGGGCTTCGCCTCGCTGGCCTGCGCCGTGCTGGCTGCCAGCCTGGCCCTGCCGGCGGCGGGCATGTCGATGCTGCGCAGCCTGCAGGCCCTGCTCTCCCGCAGCCATGCGGTGCTGCCGGCGGAGGCGCTGTCCGGGTTGGGACGGGATGCCCTGCTGGCGGTGCTGCCGGTGGCGGCGGCGGCGGCGCTGGGGGCGGTGGCGGCCACGCTGTTGCAGACTGGCGGCTTGTTCAGCGCCAAGGGGCTGGTGCCGCAGCTCTCGCGGCTTTCCCCACTGGCCGGGGTGAAGCGCGTCCTGGGGGTGGAGGGGGCGGGGCAGCTCCTGCGGGCCCTGCTGAAGCTGGGGCTGGTCGGGCTGGCCCTGTGGTGGAACCTGGACGATCCCACGCGGCTGCGTTCGGTGATGCAGGCCTCACCCGCACAACTGCTCGCGGTGGCGGGCGAGGAGATGCGGGGCCTCGCCACCGCGGCGGTGCTGGCCTTCGGCCTCGTGGCGCTGGGGGATTTCGGCTGGGAGCGCTTCCGGCACCTCCGCCGCATGCGGATGAGCCGCGAGGACCTCAAGGAGGAGCACAAGGAGAGCGAGGGCGACCCGCACCTGAAGGCGCGGCAGCGGCAGTTGCGGCAACAGGCCTCGCGGCGCCGGATGATGGCGGCGGTGCCCAGGGCCACGGTGGTGGTGACCAATCCCACGCATTACGCGGTGGCCCTGGCCTATGAGAAGGATTCCGGCGCTCCGCGTGTGGTGGCCAAGGGGATGGATTCCATGGCGGGGCGGATTCGCGAGGCGGCGCGGGAGGCAGGCGTGCCGCTGGTGCCCAACCCGCCCCTGGCGCGGGCGCTCTACAAGCTGGAACTGGGGCGGGAGATCCCGCCCGACCATTATGCGGCGGTGGCGGAGATCATCGCCTTCGTCTGGCGCCGGCGCGGCGGGCGCTGAGGGCGCTTCGCCACCCATTCGGCCGGCGCACCCACTGCGGCGGCATGGGCACAACCCAAGATTATGTTTGAATGATGTAATGTAACTATTGCGCTTATAACGGCCATTTGATCATGATCGTCCCGCAATCAGAACAGGGCCGGATGTGATTCCCTGGAAGACGGTTCGGCCGGCCGCGGCGGGCCAGGGCTGGGAAAGTGCCATCGAGACCCTGTGCGGCGCGATCCAGGAGGCGGTGGCCCTGCTCGACGAGCAGGGGGCGGTCCGTGCGGCCAACCCGGCCTTTCGCGCATTGGCTGCCTTGCCGCTGGGCCGGGACCTGCCGGCCGCGCGGCTCTTCTCCTCGCCCGTCCGCTTCGCCGCCTGGCTGGCCGGAGGTGGGCTGGTGCCGCTGGAGGGGATGCTGGAAGGCGGGGAGGGGCGGGAGCCGCGGCCGGTCTCGTGCCGCCTGCGCTTCCTTCCGGGCGGGCAGCGACTGCTTCTGCTGCAGGATCTGGCGGAGCACCACCGCTTCCGGAGGCAGGCGGAGGAGGGGGAGCGGCTGCGCGCCCTCGGTCAGCTCGCCGGCGGCGTGGCACACGACTTCAACAATATCCTCGCCATCATCGTCGCCTCGGCGGAGGACCTGCGCTTCCAAGCCCAGGCCGATGGAGCGGAACGCAACGCGGCGCTGGAGGCGCTGCTCGCGGCCGCTGACCGTGGCGCCGCACTGGTCCGGCGCCTGCTGGCCCTGGCCGGGCGGCAGCCCCTGCTGCCGCGCGTGGTCCTGTTGGACGAGGCGGTGACGGGGCTGGAGCCCCTGCTGCGTACCATGACGGGGCGGCGCGTCGGACTGCGCTGGCAGCTGGATGCGCCGGGGCGAGCGATCCTGGCCGATCCGGTGCAGCTCGATCAGATGGTGCTGAACCTTGCCAGCAACGCGATGCAGGCCATGGCGAGGCGGCCGCAGGCGGAGGGCTGCCTGACCATCGCCACGGGCACGCGGCTGGCCTTGCAGGCCGAGCCGGGCATCCCGGACCTGCTGCCGCCGGGCCGCTGGGTGATGCTGTCGGTTTCCGACAACGGCCCGGGCATCCCGCCCGGCGTGCTGGGGCGGATCTTCGAGCCCTTCTTCACCACGCGCTCGGCGGAAGGTGGCACGGGGCTGGGCCTTGCCACGGTGCACGGCATCGTCCGCCAGTCGGGCGGCGTGCTTCAGGTGGTGTCACGACCGGGGGAGGGGGCCAGCTTCCGGATCTACCTGCCCCGCCACCAGGAGGCGGCGCTGCTTCCATCGCGGGCGGAGAATGGGGGCGCCGCGTCCATCCCCGCGGAGGCGCGGCGCGAGGGGCTGGCCGGGCAGCGCGTGCTGCTGGTGGAGGACGAGGCGCCGCTGCGCCGCCTGGCGGAACAGGTCCTGCGGCGGGAGGGGATGGAGGTGCGTGCCGCCGGGGATGGGGAGGAGGCGCTGGACTTGCTGGCGGGGGGGTTCGCGCCGGATATCCTGGTCTCCGACGTTGCTATGCCCGGCATGGACGGGGTGTCGCTGCTGCGGGAGATCCGCCGCCGCCTGCCGTCGCTGCCGGCCGTGCTGGTGAGCGGCTATTCCGAGCACCTGATGGAGCGGGAGGCGCTGGAAGAAGGCGGCCGGAATGCCGATATCACAGGCTTCCTGGCCAAGCCCTACCGCCCGGCGGCGCTGGTCGAGACGTTGCGGCAACGTTTGACGCGGGTGGTGGAGGAAAGCGGTTGAAATTTCCGCCCAACATGAACATATAGGGAACGAAAAGCGCACCCACCCACGGGCCATTCCGTTGGGCTGTGGCGCGAGGTGGGGAGCCGCTCTAGGCTCCCGAAGACGGAATTGGTCGGCGCGATCCGGGCGGAAGCCCCCCGGTCCTCGACCCTCGGTGGCAGATCATCCGCCCCAGTATGGGGCGATCGGGGGCAGTATGGATAAGAACAAGGCACTGGACGCGGCTCTGAGCCAGATCGAGCGCGCCTTCGGCAAGGGCTCGGTCATGCGGCTGGGCGCCAAGCAGGACATGGCCGATATCGAGACTGTGTCCACAGGCTCCCTGGGCCTCGACGTGGCGCTGGGCATCGGAGGGCTGCCGAAGGGGCGGATCATCGAGATCTACGGCCCCGAATCCTCGGGCAAGACGACGCTGGCGCTGCATGCCATCGCCGAGGCCCAGCGGAAGGGCGGCACCTGCGCCTTCATTGATGCCGAGCACGCGCTTGACCCTGGCTATGCCAGGAAGCTCGGCGTGGATATCGACAACCTGCTGATCTCGCAGCCCGACGCGGGCGAGCAGGCGCTGGAGATCGCCGACACGCTGGTGCGTTCCGGCGCCATCGACGTGCTGGTGATCGACAGTGTTGCCGCGCTTGTGCCGCGGGCGGAGCTGGAGGGCGAGATGGGCGACAGCCATGTCGGCCTGCACGCCCGCCTGATGTCCCAGGCGCTGCGCAAGCTGACCGGCTCGATCTCGCGCTCGAACTGCATGATGATCTTCCTCAACCAAATCCGGTTGAAGATCGGCGTGATGTTCGGCAACCCGGAAACGACGACGGGTGGCAACGCGCTGAAGTTCTATGCCTCGGTGCGCATGGAGATCCGCCGCATCGGCCAGATCAAGGACCGCGACGAGGTCATCGGCAACCAGACCCGCGTGAAGGTGGTGAAGAACAAGATGGCCCCGCCCTTCCGGCAGGTCGAGTTCGACATCCTCTATGGCGAGGGCATCTCCAAGGTCGGCGAGCTGATCGACCTGGGCGTGAAGGCCGGGGTGGTCGAGAAGTCGGGCGCCTGGTTCTCCTGCGACAGCCAGCGCATCGGCCAGGGCCGCGAGAACGCCAAGCAGTTCCTGCGCGACAACCCGGAGATGGCCGCCTCCATCGAGCAGCGCATCCGCGCCCAGGCCGGCCAGGTGGCCGAGACCATGCTGACGGCGCCGGAAAGCGAAGGCGAGGAAGCGGCCGCCGCCGCGGAGTGACGGCGGGCGGGTTTTCCCCGCAGCGCAGCATCGGAAAGGGGCCGCATCCCGCAAGGGGGCGGCCCCTTTCCGTTTCGGGCCGGCGCGGCTGCGCGGCCTTTGGCCGGCTGTCCCGGTGGCGGCGCTGTCCGGTCCGGGAAGAACGGTTGACGATCCGGTGCCGGGTTGCTGCACTGGCCGGCGCCGGACCCCACCGCGAGAGTGGGCCGGGGCAGGGTCGCGGCATACGGCATTGCAGAAACGGGAGAGCAGCGGGCGGGACTTCCGGCCGGCACTTTCCCTGTCGGGAGAATCGCCGATGTTCGTCACGCCGCGCATCCTGCCGGCCATGCTGGTGCTGGCCGCCTTCACCGCCGCCACCACCTTCCAGCCGCCCCAGGCCCTGGCGCAGCCGGCCGGGCCCACGCTGGAGATGGGGCTGGCGGCGCCGCCGAACTCCGTCGATCCGCACTACTACACGCTGACCCCGAACATCGCTCTGGGCAACCACGTCTTCGAGGCGCTGGTAGACCGCTCGCCGGAAGGCAAGCCGCTGCCGGGACTGGCGGAATCCTGGCAGGCGATCGACGAGACGACCTGGGAGTTCAGGCTGCGACGCGGGGTGAAGTGGCACAACGGCCAGGACTTCACCGCCGAGGACGTGGCCTATACCATCGACCGCGTGCCGACCGTGGTGAACAGCCCCGGCTCCTACGCGCTCTACACCAAGCCGATCGCGCGGGTGGAGATCGTCGATCCCCACACGGTCCGCTTCCACACCCATGCGGTGGACCCGCTGATGGTGGCGGACATGTCGCAGGTGATGATCATCTGGCACGGGCTGGGGCCGAACCCCTCCACGGGCGACTTCAACAACGGCAGGAACGCGATCGGCACCGGTCCCTTCCGGCTGGAGAGCTACCAGAGCGGCAACCGCGCTGTCTTCCTGCGCAACGAGGACTACTGGGGCAGCAAGCCGCACTGGGCGCGGGTGAACTACCGCTTCATCCCGAATGACGGCGCGCGGGTGGCGGCGCTGCAGGCGGGCGACGTGCAGATCATCGACGCGGTGCCGACCTCCGACATCGCGCGCATCCGCAAGGAGCCGCATATCGCGATCTCCGAGGCCACCAGCCTGCGCTCGATCTATCTGCGCACGGATTTCCGCAGCGACGCGCCCAGCCCCTATGTCTTCGGCCCGAATGGGGAGAAGCTGGACCGGAATCCCCTTCTCGACCACCGGGTGCGGGAAGCGCTGAGCATCGCCATCAACCGCCAGGGGATCGCGGACCGCATCATGTCCGGCGCCGCAGTGCCGACGGGGCAGTTCATGCCGCCCGGCACCTATGGCTATGCGCCCGACATCAAGCCGCCGCCCTATGACCCCGCGCGGGCGAAGGCGCTGCTGGCGGAGGCGGGCTTCCCGAACGGGCTGACCATCCAGCTCAACGCCTCCAACGACCGCTATGTGAACGACGCGCAGATCGCGCAGACCATCGGGCAGATGTGGTCGCGCGTCGGGGTGAAGACGCAGGTGGACACGGTGCCCTTCGCGGTGAACGCGCAGCGCAGCGCGCGGCGGGACTTCTCGGTGACGCTTGGCGGCTGGAGCAACAGCACGGGCGAGCCCTCGTCCGGCCTGCGTGGCCTGCTGGGCACGCGCGACGTCAGCCGCGGCTGGGGCACGGTGAACCAGGCGGGCTATTCCAGCGCCGAATACGACAGGCTGGTGGAGCAGGGGCTGGTCACGGTGGATGACGAGAAGCGCGAGCAGCTCTGGCAGCAGGCCGTGCGTGTCGCGGTCAGGGACGTCGCCTGGATCCCGCTGCACACGCAGGTCAATGTCTGGGCCATGCGCGACAACCTGAAGCACACGCCGCGCGCCGACGAGATGACGCGGGCGATGGATGTCGCGCCGCGCTGATCGGCCGGGACACCATCCGGCCTTCCGTTCAGGAAAGGGATGATGATGCGCGAGGTGGAATGGGCGCGGCTCACAGGGCCGGAGATCCGCGCCGTGGCGGCGGGGCCGGAGGCGCTGGCGATCCTGCCGGTGGGGTCGCTGGAGCAGCATGGGCCGCATCTGCCGGTGATCACCGACACGCGCACCGCCAGCGAGGTTTCCCTCCGCGCCGCGCGGCTGCTGGACGGCGCGCCGCCCGCCCTGGTCCTGCCGGGCATGTGGACGGGGATGAGCGAGCACCACCTGCCCTTCGGCGGCACGATCAGCCTGAACTTCGCGGAGTTCCACGGCGTGCTGCGCGGCGTCACCCGCAGCCTGCGGGCACTGGGCTTCCGGCGGCTGCTGATCGTCAACGGCCATGGCGGCAATGTCGACCCGCTGGCGGTGGCGGCGCGGGAACTGGCGCATGAATTCGGCCTCGCGGTGGTGGCCAGCACGCCCTGGGCGGTGGCACAGGCGGCGATCGGCCCGCTGCTGGAGCGGCAGGACGGCGTGCACCATGCCTGCGAGGCCGAGACCTCGCTGATGCTGGCGATGACGCCGGACCTGGTGCGCCGCGACAGGCTGGAGGAGGCGGTGCGGCAGGCGCCGCCCGCCGTGGCGGGCCGCGCGGGCTACAGTCGCTTCTGGAGCTTCTCCGAGCGCGCGCCCGTCACCGGCACGATCGGCGACCCACGCGCCGGCACGGCGGAGAAGGGCGAGGCGATCCTCGACATCCTGGCCGCGGAGGTGGCGGAGGCGGCGCGGCAGCGGGACCTCTGGTCCGCGCCGGACGATGTCTGGGCGCCGGGCCGGGGCCAGGGGGATACGTCCGGGAACACGGCCGGCGCGGTGGGTTAGGCAGCCTCAGCTCTCCTCGATGCTCTCCACCCGGTCGGGATAGAAGGCGAGGTGCCCGGCGATGGCGGCCACGGCCGGGTGGGGGCGCTCGTAGCTCCAGGCCGCGTTCTCCACCCGCGTCCCGGCGTGGTTCAGGGTGAAGTAGCTGGCCTCGCCCTTGTAGGGGCAGGTGGTCGCGTGGCGGCTGCGTTCCAGCGTCGCCATGTCCACGTCGCTGCGTGGCACGTACTGCACCGGCGGATAGCTGGTCTCCCGCAGCACCAGAGCCTGGCGGCTGTCGGCGATCACCCGCCCGGCAACGCGAACCTGCACCCTCTTCGGGTTGGGCTCGATGGCGATGGGATGGTCCGGTCCGGGAAGCTTGCGGGAATCATGGAGCGTCATGGCGCGTTTCCTCCTGCCGGGGGCACGGAGGGCCGTTGGCCCGCGATCGTGCCCTGCACCGGCATCTGGGGGCGTGTCGCGGGAAAGCAAAGCCCGGTTGCACTTCCCGTGCCGCGTGGCGTGGGCGAGGAATTCCGGCACATTTCTGGCATGACGGCCGGGGCGATTCGGCGCCGCCCGCGGGTGTCACGACGCAGAGCCGGATGGCAGGAGCGCGAGCCCGGTGGAACAGGCAGGGAACCGGTCCAGGCGATGGCGGGCCGGCAAGGCGGATCGTGCCCGTGGCGGCGCGGGGGCCGGGCGATGAAGCTGTTGTCCTATTGGCAGGACACCGCCACCCCCTTCGCCGGGGCGGCCATGAGGCCAGTGGAAGGGCGGGCGGATGTGGCCGTGATCGGCGGCGGCTTCACCGGACTCTCCGCCGCGCTGGCCCTGGCGCAACGCGGGGCGCGCGTGGTGGTGCTGGAGGCCGGGAAGGTCGCCGGGCAGGCCTCGGGCCGCAACGGCGGCCATGTGAACAACGGCACCGCGCACGACATCGGTGGCCTGGCCGCGCGGCTGGGGCTGGAGGCGGCGCGGGCGCTGTACCGCGCCTATGACGATGCGGTGGACACGGTGGAACGCATCGTGCGGGAAGAGCAGATCGCCTGCGACTTCCGCCGCGGCGGCAAGATCAAGCTGGCGGCCAGGCCGGCGCATTACGAATCCATCGCGCGCGGCTTCGACCTGCTGAACCGCGAGGTGGATGCCGAGACGGCGCTGGTGCCGCGCGAGCGCATCCGCGACGAGGTCGGCTCCGACGCCTTCTTCGGCGGGCTGCTCTACCGGAAGAGCGCGCAGATGCACATGGGCCGCTTCGGCGCCGGCCTGGCGGATGCGGCGAAGCGCCATGGTGCCGTGATCTTCGAGGATGCGCCGATGACCGCGCTGCAGCGGCTGAACGGCACGGCGCACCGCATCACCACGCCGCGCGGAGTGCTGGAGGCATCGCAGGTTCTGCTCGCCACCGGCTACAGCCCGCGGATGCCCTTCTTCTTTCGCCGGCGCGTGATCCCGATCGGCAGCTTCATCATCGCCACCGAGCCGCTGGCGGCGGCGCAGCTCGCTTCCATCATGCCGACGCGTCGCACCGCCACCACGACGCTGAATGTCGGAAACTACTTCCGTATCTCGCCCGACAACCGGCTGATCTGGGGCGGGCGGGCGCGCTTCGCGCTGTCCTCGCCCAGTTCCGACACGAAGAGCGGCCGGGTGTTGCAGGCCGGGCTGCACCGCACCTTCCCGCAGCTCGACCGGCCTCGCATCGATTACTGCTGGGGCGGCATCGTCGATCTCACCGCCGACCGCCTGCCGCGCGCGGGCGAGCAGGACGGGCTGTTCTACGCCATGGGCTACAGCGGCCATGGCACCCAGATGTCGGTGCATATGGGCCAGCAGATGGCCCGCGTCATGGCCGGGGAGCCACAGGCCAACCCCCTGCGCGGCCTGGACTGGAAGCCGGTGCCCGGGCATTTCGGCCCGCCCTGGTTCATGCCCCTCGTCGGCGCGTACTACCGGCTGAAGGACGCCTGGTCCTGAACCCTCGGCGTTGCTCTGTCCCGGGGGGAAGGCTCTGCCTTCACCCCCGGCCCCCCATCCGCCAGGACGCTGCGCGCCCTGGACCCGATGAGTTGGCCCCTGCCGGCGCCTGATCGCGCCGGAGAGCATCGCTCTCCGGCGGACTGCCGGTGCCACGAGCGCGGACAGGGTGTTTTTCTCTGCTCGGGAGCCCCACGGTGCCGCCTGCTCCCAGGGGTCGGGCGTCAGGCTGACGATTACCATCAGCGACAACCAAAGCCCGGGGTCCGGGGACCGGCCTCGGTCCCCGGCGGAGTGGGGTCCGGGGCGAGAGGCAGGGCCTCTCCCCCGGGGGGCTGCCACGGAGCGGAACGTGGGAACGGCCGTCCGTGGGGAGGGGCCGGACCTCAGGCGGCCAGGAGTTCGTCGGCCGGGCCGAAGAACTCGTAGTGGATGCGGTCCGCCGGCACGCCGGCCTGGGCCAGCCCGTTCACGAAGAGGCGCAGGAAGGGACGTGGGCCGCAAAGGAAGATGTCCGCCTCCCGCGCCGGGGTGTTGGCGAGGAGCCATTCCGGGCTGATGCAGCCGGCCACGTCGTAGTCGCGGCCGGCGACGTCATGGGAATGCGGCGCCTCGTAGAAGGTGGTGACGTGGATGCGCGGGTTTTCAGCCGCCAGCTCCCGCGTGCGGGCGCCCATGGCGTGGGTGCCGCTGTTGCGCGTGCCGTGGATGTAGTGCGCCTCCAGATCCGGCCGTTCCGCCGCGATGCTTTCCAGCATGCTCAGCATCGGCGTCAGCCCGACGCCGCCGCTCAGCAGCACCACCGGACGCTCTTGCTGGCGGGTCTCCAGGAAGAACTCGCCGGCCGGCACGCCCACCTTCAGCACCGTGCCCGCCTGGACCACGTCGTGCAGCCAGTTGGACACCACGCCCATCGGCTCGCGCTTGACGCTGATCCGGTAGCGCCGGTCGTCGGGGGCGGAGGAGATGCTGTAGTTCCGCTTCAGCGGATGCTGGCCCGGCAGGTCGAGCCAGAAGGTCAGGTACTGGCCGGGACGGTGCCGCACCACCGGGGCACCATCCACCGGCTCCAGCACGAAGGAGGTGACGATCCCGCTCTCCTCCCGCTTCTCGGCGACGCGGAAGTCGCGCCAGCCGCTCCAGCCGCCGGGCGCCATGGCCTGGTCGCGGTAGATCTCGGCCTCGCGCCCGATCAGCAGCTCCGCCAGGAACCAGTAGGCCTCGCCCCAGGCGGTCAGGATCTCCGGCGTCGCCGCCTCGCCCAGCACGTCCTGGATGGCGCCGAGCAGCGAGGTCGCCACGTGCGGGTAGTGCTCGGGCAGGATGTTCAGCCCGACATGCTTCTGCGCGATGCGTTCCACCGCATGGCCGAGCACGCCGAGATTGTCGATGTTCTGCGCATAGGCCAGCACCGCCGCCGCCAGGGCGCGGGGCTGGGAGCCCGTCTCGCCGTGGTGCGACTGGTTGAACAGGTCGCGGATCTCCGGGTTCTGGAACATCCGCTCGTACATGCGTCGGGTGATGGCCAGGCCGTGCGCTTCCAGCGCCGGCACGGTCGCCTTCACGATGCGGATGGTGTTCTCGCCGAGGGGCCTGGGCATGGCCAGCTCCATAAGGTGCATTCGATATGCATCTTATAATCTCCTGGCAAAAAGGTGTAAAGGGAATACATCTTATCCATGCGCCTGACCCTGCATTCCGACTACGCGCTGCGCACGCTGATCTTCCTGGGTCTGCGGCCGCAGCGGCTGGTCTCCATCGCCGAGATCGCGAAGGCCTACCGGATTTCCGAGAACCACCTGACCAAGGTGGTGCACCGGCTGGGCCAGGCGGGTTTCGTGGAGACGCTGCGCGGGCGGGGCGGCGGGCTGCGCCTGGCCCGTCCGCCGGAGGAGATCCGCATCGGCGACGTGGTGCGGGCGACGGAGGAGGACCTGGCCCTGGTCACCTGCTTCGCCCCGGACGGCACGCCGCTGCCGGGCGTGGGTTGCGCCATCTCGGGGGCCTGCCGCCTCCAAGGCGCGCTGGCCGAGGCCCTGGGTGCCTTCATGGCGGTGCTGGACGGGCGGACGCTGCGCGACATGCTGGGCCCGACCGCCCCCGTGTTGCGTCAGAGGCTGGGGATGGAGGGCGCGCCGGGGGATGGTTCCCCGGAAGCGCTGGCGGAGGTTCCTCCGGCATGACCGGGCGCCGGGTCGTGCCGGAGGTCCGGATCCGGCGGGTCTATGATCCGCCGGAGGAGGCGGACGGGTTCCGCATCCTGGTGGACCGTCTCTGGCCGCGCGGGCTGCGGCGCGACGGAGCCTGGATCGACCTGTGGCTGAAGGAAGTCGCGCCCAGCAACGCGCTGCGCCAGTGGTTCGGGCACGACCCGGCCCGCTGGACGGAGTTCCGCACCCGCTACCGGGCGGAGCTGCGCGGCAGCCCCGCCCTGGAAAGCCTGCGGGCCGAGGTGGCGCGGCACCGGCGGGTCACGCTGCTCTTCGGGGCGCGGGACGTGGCCCACAACAACGCCGTGGTGCTGCGGGAGATCTGCGCCCGGGGCGGGCGGGGTCAGACCCCCGCCGCGCCCGCCGTCATGCCGCCGCAGACATAGAGCACCTGCCCGGTCACGAAGCCGCTGCGCGCGTCGAGCAGGAAGGACACGGCCTGCGCCACGTCCTCCGGCCGGCCCATGCGGCGGACGGGGATGTTCTCGGTGATGGCGCGGGTCCGCTCGCTGCCGGGCGGGTTGGCGCGGTCGAACAGCGCGGTGCGGATCGGGCCGGGGCCGACCGCGTTGGCGGTGATCCCCCGGGGGCCGAGTTCCAGCGCCCAGACCCGCGTCATGCCGATCAGCCCGGCCTTGGTCGCGGCATAGGCGCTGCGCCATTCCTTGCCGAGCGCGGCGCGGGAGGAGACGTTCACCACCCGGCCGAAGCCGGCCTCCTTCATCCCCGGCAGCAGCGCCTGCAGGCATTGCAGGGCGCAGCGCAGGTTCAGCGCCACGGCGCGGTCCAGGGTGGTGAGGTCCTGCTCCTCCACCGGCCCGGGCAGGACCACGCCGACATTGTTCACCAGCCGGGTGATCGGCCCGGCCCGCAGCGCCTGTTCCAGCGCCCGGGCGGTCTGCGCCGGGTCGGACAGGTCGGCGCGCAGGATGCCGTCCCCTTCCTCGCCCTCGATGTCGATCACCACCGGCTCGTAGCCGTCCTCGCGGCAGCGTTCCGCCACCGCACGCCCGATCCCGGAGGCACCGCCGGTGACCAGGACACGTTCCCTCGGCATGGGCATCGGCTCAGTCCACCGTCACCTTGGCCCTCCGCACGACCTCGCCCCAGCGCGTGATCTCGGAGGCGATGAAGGCCTCGAACTCCTCCGGCGTGTCGCCCACCGGCTCGGCGCCTTGCTCCCGCACCTTGGCGATGGTGGCCGGCTCGGCCAGCGCGGCGCGGATCTCCGTGGCCAGGCGGTCCACCAGCGGGCGCGACATCCGGGCCGGGGCCTGGATGCCGAACCAGGCCAGGGCCTGCACCCCCGGCTGCCCCGCCTCGGTGGTGGTGGGCACCTCCGGCAGGGCCGGGCTGCGCTCGGCGCTGGTGACGGCCAGCGCGCGCAGCCGGCCATCCTTGATATGGCCCAGCGAGGAGGGGAGGTTGTCCACCGCCATGTCCACCCGCCCGGCGATGACATCGGTGATCATCGGCCCGGCGCCGCGATAGGGCACATGGGTCAGGTCGATCCCGGCCTCCAGCTTCAGCAGCTCCCCGGTCAGGTGCAGGCTGGTGCCGTTGCCCGAACTGGCGAAGGTCATGCCCGGGCTCTTCCGTGCCGCCGCGACGAAGTCCGGCAGCGTCTTCAGCGGCGAGGTGGCGGGCACCATGATGACGTTCGGCAGCTTCGCCATGTTGGAGACGGCGACGAGGTCCTGCGGCTTGAAGGTCAGCGTCTTGCCGTAGAGGGCGTAGTTGATGGCGCCCGTGCCGATCGTGGTCATCAGCAGGGTGGTGCCGTCCGGTTCGGCGCGCACCACGGCCTCGCTGCCGATCACCCCGGCCGCGCCCGCCCGGTTCTCGACCACCACCGCCACGCCGAGCCTGGAGCCGAGCCGGTCGGCCAGGATGCGCGCCAGGATGTCGGTGGTGCCGGCCGGGGGGAAGGGCACGACGATGCGGGTCGTCCGCTCGGGCCAGGGCGTGGCCGGCTTTGCCTGCGCCAGCGCGGGCCGGCCGGGCAGGGCAAGGGCCGGAAGGGCGGCCAGGGCGGCGGCACCCAGGAGGCGCCGGGTCGGATGGGGCATGGATGTCTTCTCCCGCCGCCCTCTTGCTTCCGGACCTGGGAGAGGCCGGGCCGGGGGCGTTGCTGCGGCGATCATCCGACAGGCGGGCGGCACTGTCACCCCCGCTCCCGGCCCGTTCCCCCGCCGCTGGTCCCCTCCGCTGGCGGAGGGTTCCCCGTGCGCGAGGGGCTGCCGCGAGGGGCTGCACGGCCCGATCCGGGAGGGGGATTCCGGGGTGCCTCCGGACGGGGAGGCGCGGTGCGCAGGCGGGGCCGTGGCGGGGAAAAGTGGCCGCCCCTTTGCGCCGGGCGCCGTGCCGCGCTATGCCGCAGGGGTTCCATTCCCTGCCCGAGAAGACCAGCGCCGGCCGATGACCAGCAGCAACGACATCCGCGCCACCTTCCTGGACTACTTCGCCCGCAACGGGCACCAGGTGGTCGAGAGCTCGCCGCTCGTGCCGCGCAACGACCCGACGCTGATGTTCACCAACAGCGGCATGGTCCAGTTCAAGAACGTCTTCACGGGGCAGGAGCGCCGGCCCTATTCCACGGCGACCACGGCACAGAAATGCGTGCGCGCCGGCGGCAAGCACAACGACCTGGACAACGTGGGCTACACCGCCCGGCACCATACCTTCTTCGAGATGCTGGGAAACTTCTCCTTCGGTGACTATTTCAAGGAACAGGCGATCACCCATGCCTGGACCCTGCTGACAAAGGACTTCGCCCTTCCGAAGGAGAAGCTGCTCGTCACGGTCTATTCCGAGGACGAGGACGCGGCGGCGCTGTGGCGCAAGATCGCCGGCCTGCCGGACCAGCGGATCATCCGCATCCCGACCTCCGACAATTTCTGGCGGATGGGCGATACCGGCCCCTGCGGCCCCTGTTCCGAGATCTTCTACGACCACGGCCCCTCCATCCCGGGCGGCCCGCCGGGCTCACCGGACGAGGATGGCGACCGCTTCATCGAGATCTGGAACCTCGTCTTCATGCAGTACGAGGAAGGGCCGCCGGGCGTGCGCGCGCCGCTGCCCCGCCCCTCGATCGACACGGGCATGGGGCTGGAGCGCTTCGCCGCGATCCTGCAGGGCGTGCACGACAACTACGACACGGACACCTTCCGCGCCCTGATCGCCGCCAGCGCCGAGCTGGTGGGGCAGGCGGCGGACGGACCCTTCAAGGCCAGCCACCGCGTGGTGGCGGACCACCTGCGCTCCGGCTCCTTCCTGATCGCCGACGGCGTGCTGCCCTCCAACGAGGGGCGCGGCTACGTGCTCCGCCGCATCCTCCGCCGCGCCATGCGCCATGCCCAGATGATGGGCTCGCGCGAGCCGCTGCTGGCGAAGCTGGTGCCGGTGCTGGTGCGCCAGATGGGCGCCGCCTATCCGGAGCTGGTGCGCGCGCAGCCGCTGATCGAGGAGACCTTCCGGCTGGAGGAGACGCGTTTCCGCACCCTGCTGGACCGCGGCCTGGGCCTGCTGGCCGAGGAGACGGGCCGGCTGGGCGAGGGCCAGCCCCTGCCGGGCGAGGTCGCCTTCCGCCTCTACGACACCTTCGGCTTCCCGCTCGACCTGACACAGGACGCGCTGCGCGCCGAGGGCCGCCCGGTGGATGTCGAGGGCTTCGAGGCCGCCATGGCCGAGCAGAAGCGCCGTGCCCGCGCCGCCTGGGCCGGCTCGGGCGAGGCCGCCACCGAGACGCTCTGGTTCGACCTGAAGGAGCAGATCGGCGCCAGCGAGTTCCTCGGCTACTCCACCGAGAGCGCCGAGGCCGAGATCCTGGCCGTGGTCGCGGACGGCAAGGTGGTGGATGCCGCCCCGGCCGGCACCGAGGTCGCGGTGATCCTGAACCAGACCCCCTTCTATGCCGAGAGCGGCGGCCAGGTCGGCGACACCGGGCTGATCACCGCCGCCGATGGCGCGCGCATCGTGGTGCGCGACACGCAGAAGAAGCTGGGCCTCTTCGTGCATCTCGGCACCGTGGCGCATGGCGAGGCGAAGCCCGGCCAGGCGGTGCAGGCGGAGGTGGACCATGCCCGCCGCGGCGAGATCCGCGCCCATCACTCCGCGACGCACCTGCTGCACGAGGCGCTGCGGCGGCGGCTGGGCACGCATGTGGCGCAGAAGGGCTCGCTGAACGCGCCGGACCGGCTGCGCTTCGACGTCTCCCAGCCCACGCCGATGACGCCCGAGGATCTCGCCTGGGTCGAGGGCGAGGTGAATGCCCGCATCCGCCAGAACACCGCCGTGACCACCCGGCTGATGACGCCCGAGGCGGCGGTCGAGGCGGGCGCCATGGCGCTGTTCGGCGAGAAGTATGGCGACGAGGTCCGCGTGGTCGGCATGGGCGAGGACCCCGCCGCCACCGAGAAGCACGGCGTCTATTCGCTGGAACTCTGCGGCGGCACGCATGTCGCCCGCACCGGCGATATCGGCCTGTTCAAGATCGTTTCCGAGGGTGCCGTTTCCGCTGGCGTCCGCCGCATCGAGGCGGTGACGGGCCAGTCCGCCCTGACCCTGGTCGAGGGCGCCGAGCGCACGCTGCGCGACGCCGCCGCCGCGCTGAAGAGCACCACCGCCGAGGTGCCGGCCCGCGTCACCGCCCTGCTGGAGGAGCGGCGCAGGCTGGAGCGCGACGTGGCCGAGCTGCGCAAGAAGCTGGCCACCGGCGGGGCCGCCGCCGAGGTGGAGGAGGTGAACGGCCTCCGCCTTGCGCTGCGCGACCTGGGCGACACCCCGGCCAAGGACCTGAAGGGCATCGCCGATGCCATCCTGAAGGGCGGCACGGCGGATGTGGTGGCGCTGGTCTCCACCGCCGAGGGCAAGGCCAGCATCGTGGTCGGCATCGGCGAGGCGGCGAAGGGCCGGGCCGATGCCGTGGCACTGGTGCGCGCCGCCTCCGCCGCCGTGGGCGGCAAGGGCGGCGGCGGGCGGCCGGACATGGCGCAGACGGGCGGGCCGGAGGCCGGCAAGGCCAACGAGGCGCTGGCGGCGGTGCGGCAGGCCGTGGCCGCCTGACCGGCAGCAGGCCGAGGGCGATGTTATAACGTCCAGATCCTTGTTTTCACGAATGACTTGATCGGGCGGTACGCAACAGCGCACCGCCCCGGAACGTTTCTGGCCGGTCCACGTCATTCGGGAAGAACCGGTCATGAAGGCACTCACCTGGCAGGGCCGCGGCACCATCCGCTGCGAGACCGTGCCCGATCCGCAGATCCAGGACGGGCGCGATGCCATCATCAAGGTGACGGCCTGCGCCATCTGCGGCTCCGACCTCCACCTGATGGGCGGTTATGTCCCGACCATGGAGAAGGGCGACGTGCTCGGCCATGAATGCATGGGCGAGGTGGTCGAGGTCGGCAAGGAGAACACGGCGCTGAAGGTCGGCGACCGGATCGTGGTGCCCTTCACCATCTGCTGCGGCGCCTGCCGGCAGTGCCAATGGGGCAACTGGAGCCTCTGCGAGCGCACCAACCCCAACGGCAAGATGCAGGCGGAGCAGTTCGGCTACGCCACCGCCGGGCTCTTCGGCTACTCGCATATCACCGGCGGCTTCCCGGGCGGGCAGGCGGAGTATCTGCGCATCCCCTATGCCGACGTGACCCATCTGAAGGTGCCGGAGGATCTGTCGGACGAGCAGGTGCTCTTTCTCTCCGACATCTTCCCCACGGCCTACATGGCTGCCGACCATTGCGACATCAAAGGCGGTGAGACCATCGCCGTCTGGGGCTGCGGCCCGGTCGGCATCCTCACCATCAAGTCGTGCTTCCTGCTGGGCGCGGCGCGGGTGATCGCCATCGACACGGTGCCGGAGCGGCTCGCCATGGCGCGGGAGGCCGGGGCCGAGGTGATCGACTATGCCGAGGGCAAGGTGCAGGAGAGCATCCTGGAGCTCACCAAGGGGCTGGGCCCCGACGCGGTGATCGAGGCGGTCGGCATGGAAAGCCATGGCGCCGACACGCTGGTGCAGAAGGTCGCCTCGGCGGTGATGAGCAAGACCATCAGCATGGAGCGCGCCTTCGCCCTGAACCAGGCAATCCTGGCCTGCCGTCCGGGGGGCATCGTGTCCGTGCCGGGGGTCTATGTGGCTTTCGACCCGGTGGCCATGGGGGCCTTCATGAACAAGGGCCTGACCATGAGGACGGGCCAGACCCATATGCACCGCTACATGAAGCCCCTGCTGGAGCGGATCCGGAAGGGGGAGATCGACCCCTCCTTCATCATCACCCACCGTTCCAGCAGCCTGGAGGACGGACCGGACCTCTACGACACCTTCCGCGAGAAGAAGGACAACTGCATCAAGGTGGTGTTCAGGCCCCACGGCTGACACCACCTGCCGGCCCGCATGGCTGGCTCGCGGGGGAGGGGGCGGATTCGCCTTCCCTTCCCGCGCAAACCCGTCTAAACGCGCCGCACCCTGCCGGGCGTGAGGCATCGCGCCCGGCTATGCCTGTTCGCGCCCATGGCATCCCGCCATGACGGCCATGGGCTGAGACATCCGCAGGGAGAATTCATGCCGCTTTACGAAACCGTGCTGATCGCACGTAACGAGCTCACGCAGCAGCAGGTCGAGGCCGTGGCCGATCAGGTCACCGCCATCCTGACCGAGGCTGGCGGCGAGGTGAAGAAGCGCGAGTACTGGGGCCTCCGTGGCCTCGCCTACCGCATCAAGAAGAACCGCAAGGGGCACTACATGCTCCTCGGCCTCGACTGCGCCCCCGCCGTCGAGCAGGAAGTCGCCCGCCAGCTCGGCCTGAACGAGGACGTGCTGCGCCACATGACGCTGCGCGTGGAAGAGATCACGGACGAGCCCTCCGCCATCCTGGCCCGCCGTGGCGAGGATCGTGAGCGCGACCGTGGCTTCCGTGGCCCGCGCCCGGCCGGCCGCTTCTCCTCGGGCCGCCGCGACCGCGACGACCGCGAGGAATTCCGTGCGCGTCCGCGCGACGAGATCGAGCAGCCGCAGGGCGAGGAGTAAGACACGATGTCCGACACGAACACCGACATGACGCCCGCCGCCCGCCGCCCGGCCGTCGGCGCCCGCCGTCCGTTCTATCGCCGCCGCAAGTCCTGCCCCTTCTCCGGCCCGAACGCGCCGAAGATCGACTACAAGGACGTGCGCCTGCTGAGCCGCTTCCTGAGCGAGCGCGGCAAGATCGTGCCCTCCCGCATCACGGCGGTCTCCGCCAAGAAGCAGCGCGAGCTGGCGAACGCCATCAAGCGCGCCCGCTTCCTGGCGCTGCTGCCCTACGTCATCAACGACTGACGGACGGCACGGAACAGAGAACGGAACGGGATAGGGAAAGGTGGCGGCGATGCGCCCCACGGCTGGTGTCCTGAACGACCCGCGGATCCTGGCGGGCGGCGCGGCGGGCTTTGCCTGCGCGGCCGCCTGCCTTTGGGCCTTCCGTGGCCTGCCGCTCGGCACGCTGCTGCTCTGGGCGTCGTCGCTACCGCTCTTCCTGGCGGGGCTCTCGCTGGGACAGTTCTCGGCGGCGCTGGGGGCGGCCCTGGCCGCGCTGGCGCTACTGCTGGTGGTGGGCTTCCACGGCGCGGTGGTCTTCCTGCTGGTGGCAGCGCTGCCGGCGGTGACCATCCTCGCCGCCGCGCTGCGACGGCCGGACCGGCTGGAGTTGTCGCTGCCCCTGGCGTTGCTGGGCATCTGGCCCGCGATCACCGGCGTCGCCTCCCTCCTCGTCACCGGGGAGGTTCTGGAGCAGGCGATCGTGGACCAGATCAAGCCGGTGCTGCAGGAGGCCGCAATCACCGCCGACGATGCCACCGTCGCGGCGCTGGTGCGCATGGGCATCGCCTTCGCCAGCGCGGCGCTGGCCCTGCCGCTGATGCTCTGCGGCATCGGCGCCCAGGCCTGGCTGTCCCGCCGGCGGCTGGCGCTGCGCCCGGCCCCCGACTGGTCCTCGGCCCGGCTGCCCTCCTGGTACCCGGTGCTGCCGGTCGCGGCGCTCGCCGCCGCCTGGATGGCGCCGGGGCTGATGGCCAGCGTGGTGGCGACGGCACTGCTGACGCCCCTGTTCCTGCAGGGGCTGGCGGCGGTGCACAGGCGGGCACGCGGTCCGGTGCTGGTGCTCTTCTATCTCGTTCTTGTCCTCTTCTCCGTTCCGGCCGCGGCCCTCGTGGTCGGCCTCGGCCTGTTCGAACAGTTCGGGCGCAAGCCCCCTCAATCCTGAAAGAACAAACCCGATGATCGAAGTCATCCTGATGCAGCGGGTCCCGCATCTCGGCCAGATGGGCGAGCGCGTGACCGTCCGCCCGGGCTACGCCCGCAACTACCTGCTCCCCCAGGGCAAGGCGATCCGCGCCAATGCCGCCAACCTCAAGCGCTTCGACGAGGAGCGTTCGCAGCTCGAGGCCCAGAACCTCAAGCGGCGCGAGGAGGCCGAGCGCGTCGCCGAGCGCATGGACGGGCTCTCCGTGACCCTGATCCGTCAGGCGGGCGAGGGCGGCAACCTGTACGGTTCCGTCACCTCCCGCGACATCGCCGATGCCTGCAAGGATGCCGGCCTGACGGTGGGCCGCGACCAGGTGCTGCTGCAGCACCCGATCAAGGACACCGGCCTGCACATCGTGCATGTCGCCCTTCATCCGGAGGTCGATTTCCCGGTGACGGTGAATGTCGCCCGCACCGTGGAAGAGGCCGACAAGCAGGCCCGTGGCGAGGACCTGCACGCCGAGCAGCAGGCCGAGGAGGAGAGCCTGGAGGCCGAGCTGGCCGCCGAGCTGTCCGAGCTGGGCGCCGCCCGCGAGTAACGGCCCCTCGTGCAACCGCCCGGGTGACTGCCCTGGGCGGGCGCTGGAGTCCCTCGGCTGAAAATGGCGGCGGCAACGCCGCCATTTTCATGTTTGCGTGTGCGGGAAGACCCGTCCCGAAACTGTCAGAGACAGGGTTTTTCATGTTTCCTGACGAAAAAGTGTCATGAAACAGTGCGTTAAACTTTCGGTACAGAAATAGTTAGCCTGCATGTTGCATTAAATTTATCTCATCGTGCCTTTCAGGCGACAGTGGTGCCATGGTCCCATGCAACCGGGTGCTGGACAGCCATGCCTCGGCGTCTTCAGCTTCCGCCATCGGTACACATGCCAGCGGAGGATATGCGGCGATGCTGCATGCAATGCTGTCGCGGATGATCAGACGAGGACGTCTGGTGCTGCACGAACCGGGAGGCCGGACCACGGTCTTCCAGGGGCGCGAACCCGGCCCCGAAGCCGGGATGCGGATCAACGACATGGCGGCAATCCGCCGCATCGTGCTGAACCCGGGCCTGGGCGTCGGCGAATCCTTCATGGACGGGCAGATCGAGCCCGCGGGCTGCAGCCTCTTCGAGCTGATGGACGTGCTGGCCATGAACTACATCGAGACCCCGCCGGGGGCCGAGATGGTTCTGGAACGGGTCCGGTGGCTGCGCCGCCGTTTCGACCAGCTCAACCCGGCCGGACGCTCCCGTCGCAACGTCGCCCACCACTATGATCTCGACAGCCGGCTCTACAGCCTCTTCCTGGATCGCGACCGGCAGTATTCCTGCGCCTATTTCCCGAAGGGGGACGAGACGCTGGAGGAGGCGCAGCTTCTCAAGAAGCGCCACATCGCTGCCAAGCTGAAGCTGGACCAGCCGGATCTGGAGGTGCTGGACATCGGCTGCGGCTGGGGCGGCATGGCCCTGACCCTGGCGAAGGAATACGGTGCCCGCGTGACCGGGCTGACCCTGTCCACCGAGCAGCTGGCGGAGGCACGCAAGCGGGCCGAGGAGGCCGGGCTCGCCGACCGTGTCCGCTTCGAGCTGATGGACTACCGCGCCTGGAACCGGCCGATGGACAGGATCGTCTCGGTGGGCATGTTCGAGCATGTGGGCGTCGGCCACTACCGCACCTTCTTCCGCAAGGTGCGCGAGATCCTGAAGGAGGACGGCGCGGCGCTGATCCACGCGATCGGCCGGGCCGACGGGCCGGGTTCCACCAACCCCTGGATCGCCAAGTACATCTTCCCCGGCGGCTACTCGCCCGCCTTGAGCGAGGTGATGGCGGCGGTGGAGAAGGAGAAGCTCTGGGCCACGGATATCGAGATCCTGCGCCTGCACTATGCCAAGACGCTGGCCCACTGGCGCCGCCGCTTCGCCGCGAACCGGGACACCATCCAGTCCCTCTACGACGAACGCTTCTGCCGCATGTTCGAGTTCTACCTCGTCGGTTCCGAACTCGCCTTCCGGCGGATGGGGCACATGAACTGGCAGCTTCAGCTCACCCGCAGCGTCGATGCCCTGCCGCTGTCGCGGGACTACATGTACGAGGCGGAACATCAGCCGATGCCGGAGGGGATCAGGGCGCAACTGGCCTGACGTCACAGGCGGCTTTCCCTGGCCGCTGTGGTCCGGCGTTGCTCTGTTCCCGGGGGAAAGGCGCTGCCTTTCGCCCCGGACCCCCTGTCCGCCAGGACCCTGCGGGCCCTGGACCCGATGAGCTGGCTCTCCCTGTGGCCGGATCGCGCCGGAGAGCCATGCTCTCCGGCGGATTGCCGTTGCCATCCGCGCGGACAGGGTGTGGGAGAGGCGGCGCCTCTCCCACGAGGCCGGCCACAAGGAGGAACGTAGCCGGGAGGCCGCGCCACCTCAGCCTTTCGCCGGAGCGGTCCGGAAGCGCCGATTGCCGATCCAGCGGGCGACCCGGCGGCCGGCCCGGATGCCGGGCTGTTCCACCAGGGCGTGGAGCAGGGTGGCCAGGGCGATGAGCGGGATGCCGCAGGCGATCACCACCGACCAGAAGCCGAGCGGGGTGGCGGCGGCCTGCTTCACCCAGGGAAAGGCGAAGGCCAGGGCCAGCACCAGCCCGTGCAGGAGGTAGATACCGTAGCTGGCATCGCCGAGGCGTCGCGTGGCGCGCAGGGTGAGCAGGCCGAAGACGGTGCAGCCGGAGCGGACCAGCCAGAAGACCAGTCCCATGACGGCCAGGGCGATGGCGTCGTTCGGCAGGGGCACGGCGCCGAACCAGATGGCGACCAGCCCCACCACCAGCACCGAGGCGGCACGGTCGGCCCGGGGGGAGGTGCCGGGGCCCGAAAGCGTGCGGCCGAGACCGCGGGCCTCCAGCGAGGCGCAGCTCATCCCGATCAGGAAAAGCGTCACGAAGCCGGGCTCGTCCGCCCCGGCCCATGGCCCCAGATGCCCGCCCGCCCAGGCGAGGCAGAGCAGCAGCAGCGCCAGGGTGAGCCAGGTCTCCCGCCGCCCGGTGCGGGCCAGCAGGGCGGCCAGGGGCAGGCTGGCATAGAAGATCCACTCGTATTGCAGGGTCCATGTGACGCCGGCGGTGAGCAGGTTGGTGCCGGCATGGGCGTTCACGTCGGGCCGGTTGCCGGCGCCGAGCAGCAGCCATTCGCCCACCTGGCCGGCGACCTGGGTGGCGGGCTCCCGCAGCTCCCCGCCATCCCGGCCGAACAGCAGGGCCAGCATGGCGAGGATGACGACGAGGTAGAGCGGGCCGATGCGGAAAAGGCGCCCGGCATAGAGAGCCAGCCAGGAGGGACGCCCTTCCTTCCGCAGCAGCTTGGCCCAGAAGAGGTAGCCGGTGATGATGAAGAACATCCCCACCGCCCCCTTGCCCATCACCGCATAGGCATGGGCTGGCGGCAGGCCCCAGCCCTGTCCGGCCAGGAGGCGGGGATAGATGGCGGCGTGGTGGAAGAAGACCGCCAGGGCGAGGATGCCGCGCAGCCCGTCCAGGGCCGGCATGCGGCTGGCCGCCTGTCCCGGCGGGGCATCCGCCGGGCGGCAGAGCGGGGTGGCGGCCAGTGCCAGGAGCAGCCCCATTCCGAGAAAGAAGGGCGGCAGCGGGTAGAAGTCAGCCATGGGGGAGGGGGCTAGCATCCGGGGGCGGGGGCGTGGACCCCTGGAGCGCCAGGGGCGGCCCGCTTTCCGTTCACGCCCCAGTGAGGCCAGCAGTGAGGCCAGCGGTGAGGCTGGGACGGCCGGGGTGGCTTGGCCCGGACCGCCAGCCATTCTCATTCTCCAGGATAAAAGAACTTTTTCAATGGGTTCCATGGATCATCCCCAGAATCCACACTTGTCCACAGCGGCGCGGGAGGGGACGGCGGAAACGGAAAGAGGCTAGACTGGCGGGATGAACGCGCTCGACCAGAACAGCGGCCTGCTGGGCCTGTCCCAGCGCCTGCCTCCGCAGAATCTGGAGGCGGAGATGGCCTTGCTGGGGGCCCTTCTGGCCAACAACAAGGCCTATGAGCGGGTCTCGGAATTCCTGGCATCGGAGCATTTCGCCGATCCGGTGAATGGCCGGATCTATGCCTCCATCCAACGGCGAATCGAGGCGGGGCAGCTCGCCGACGCGGTGACGCTGCGGGCCGAGTTCGAGCATTCAGGCCAGCTCGACGAGGTGGGCGGCCCGGCCTACCTGGCGCAGCTCCTTTCCGCCATGGTGGGCATCATCAATGCCGGCGAATACGCCAAGGTCATCCACGACGCCTGGCTGCGGCGGCAGTTGA
This sequence comes from Roseomonas mucosa ATCC BAA-692, assembly GCF_000622225.1. GTDB lineage: Bacteria > Pseudomonadota > Alphaproteobacteria > Acetobacterales > Acetobacteraceae > Roseomonas > Roseomonas mucosa. The sequence goes on from NZ_JHWD01000001.1 coordinate 255,032, forward strand.
TCGACCTGGGCGAGGTGGTGGTGAACCGCGCCTTCGGGGTCGAGGCCGAGCTGGACGGCAAGGAGCAGCTGGAGGCCGCCGAGCAGGCGCTCTTCGATCTCGCCAAGGAAGGCGGCAACGAGGGTGCGCTGATCACCTTCGAGCGCGCCATGGTCCGCGCCGTGGAGATGGCGGAGAAGGCCTTCACCAACGGCTCCGGCGTCTCCGGCCTCTCCACCGGCCTGCGCGACGTGGATGCCAAGATGGGCGGGCTGCACCCGTCGGACCTGCTGATCCTGGCCGGGCGCCCGGCCATGGGCAAGACGGCGCTGGCCACCAAGATCGCCTTCGGCGCCGCCCGCGCCATCCTGCGCGAGGCCCAGGCGGAAAATCCCAACGCCGTGCCCAAGGGCGGCGTGGCGGTCTTCTCGCTGGAAATGAGCGCCGACCAGCTCGCCACCCGTCTTCTGTCGGAGAATTCGCGGATCTCGGGCGACCGCATCCGGCGCGGCGAGATCTCGCAGCGCGACTTCGACCGTTTCGTGGAGACATCGCGCGAGCTGGCGACGCTGCCGATCTTCATCGACGACACGCCGGCCATCACCATCTCGGCGCTGCGCACTCGCTGCCGCCGGCTCAAGCGCACGCGCGGGCTGGACATGATCGTGGTGGACTACCTGCAGCTGATGCGCCCCGCCGCCGGGTCTCGGCCGGAAAGCCGCGTGCTGGAGATCTCGCAGATCACCCAGGGGCTGAAGGCCATCGCCAAGGAACTGTCGGTGCCGGTGATCGCCCTGTCCCAGCTTTCCCGGCAGGTCGAGTCGCGCGAGGACAAGCGGCCACAACTGGCGGACCTGCGTGAGTCCGGCTCGATCGAGCAGGATGCCGACGTTGTGATGTTCGTCTATCGCGACGAGTACTACCTGGCGCAGCGCGCACCCAAGCAGCTGAACTTCGACAACTCGGAGAAATACGCCGAGGCGATGGACAAGTGGCAGCAGGATATGGAACGCGCGCACAACAAGGCCGAGCTGATCATCGCCAAGCAGCGCCACGGCCCCACCGGCACCATCCCGCTGTTCTTCGAGGGCGAGTTCACCCGCTTCGGCGACCTCGACATGGTGCATGACGACCCGCATGGCGGGTGACCGGCCGGGCTGAACCCCCCTCCCGGTCCCTGGCCCCGGTTCCGGGGCTGAACCGGGGGGGGTGGTGCCCCGCACCGCGGGCCTCGCCCAACGGCGATTTGCATGAATTCCCCGCTCCCCCGATGGTGGTGCGGCCGGGCCCGGAACGATCCGTCCGGCGATCACCCAGGCCAAGGCATGGGAGGCGGGAGGAATGCGGCGAATCCTGATGGGTGGCCTGCTGGCCATGATGCTGCTTGCCCTGTTCCGGGCGGGCTTCATGGATTTTCTGGAACCTGCCGCGCCGCCTGGGCCTGTGTCCGGTCGGGAACCGGCCGTGGTCGGGGCGGGGCCTGAACCGCTCCCCGACCTGCCGCCCGCCGATGCGCCCCTGCCGGATTCCCTGCCGGCGCTGGAGCGTGAGGGCGCACAGATCCGTGAAGGGCTGGCACAGATCGACCAGGCCATGGACCGGATGCTGAACGGGGTGCTGTCGGTTCTGCGGCCCTATGGCGAGGCCCGGGCGGTGGATGACGCCGCGGCGCGGCGGCTGGAGGCGCTGAGCGCGTTGCGCCGCCAGTCCCTGGATCGACTGTCCCGGATCGAGATGCGCCGCGCCGGGATCGAGGCAGGCGGCGATTCGCCCCCGATGGCCGCCGCGCTGCCGCCGGAACTGCCAGCTCTCCCTCCGGACGGGACCCAGCCCTTCCGGACGGCGATGGCGGGGCCGCCGCCTCCGGGTTTCTCCGCGGTGGGGGATGGGGCAGAAGTCGCGCCGCTGCCGGAAGCCCCATCGGCGGCATCTCCATTGGTGGCATCCCCGGAGAGCCGGGCGCCCGCCGGGGCAGCGGGGGAGGCGCCGGCCTCCGACGAGCTGGCGCCGGCGCTCGCCATGCAGGCGTTGCCCCTCCCGCCGCCTGCTTCTCCGCCGGTCCTGCCAATGGAACGGGGGGCCGCGAAGCCGCCGCCGCGGCCCCTGCGCGCCGAGCCGACCAGCCTGCGCGCCGCCGCAGCGAATCCGGCGCGTTGCCGTTCGATCATCCTGCGCGGGCAATTGGGGGAGGGGCTGAGTTTTGCCGATCGGAGCTTCCTGCGTGGCCACTGCCCGGGCTGAGCGGCGCCGCGCCCTGTCCCGCGTGCTGGCGCTGGTGCTGGTGATGGCGCTGCCCTGGCTGGCGGGCTGCGCCAGCGCGCCACCCGCCGCACCGTCCACCGGGCCGGCACGGATCGCCCTGCCCTTCAGCCGGGCGGTCCCGGCCCTTACCGTCTCCCTGCTGGCCAATGCCCAGCTCGGGGCGCCGGATGCGGGCGGGCGCTATCCGATGATGGTGGACCCCTGGATCGACCAGGGGAGCGGTATGCCGGTGGAGGCCACGCGCCCGATCGAGGCGCAGATCGCCGCGCAGCTCCGGCGCTCCTATCCGCAGGTCGAGCTTCTGTCCTTCGGCGCGGCCGGCCTCGCGCGGCAGCCCCTGGTGCTGCTCGGCGCCCTGGCGCCCGTTCCGGAGGCGGAGGGCGGCCGGGCCGGTGGCTATCGCATCCGGGCGGTGATCGGCGACCTGCGCAGCGGCCGCATCGTGTCCCAGGCCGAGGTCTGGACCTGGCCGGACGGGGTGAACCTCCGCCCCACGCCCTTCTTCCGCAACAGTCCCGCCTGGGTGCCGGAACAGGGGGCGGAGGGCTATGCCCGCACCGTGGGCAGCCGGATCGGCGACCCCATCGACCCGGAATACCTGCGGCAGCTCCGGGTGGCCGCGCTGGTGAACGACGGCATCCGCGCCTACGAGGCCGGGCGCTACCGGCAGGCGCTGGCAGCCTATGAGGAAGCGAGCCGCCTGCCGGGGGGCGAGCAGATCCGCGTCTATAACGGGCTCTATTTGGCCAACCGGGCGCTGCGGCAGCCGCTGGGGGCGGAGGCCGCCTTCCGGGGGCTGGTCAAGCTGGGCCTGGCCAGCGGACGGCTTTCGGTGCGCTTCGTTTTCCGGCCGGGCTCGGCGGAATTCTGGCGCGACCCGGCGGTGAGCGGCGCCTATGAGATGTGGCTGCGCGAGATCGCCCGGCAGACGGCGGCCGGGCCGGGTTGCCTGGAGGTGATCGGCCATGCCAGCCCCAGCGGCCCGGCCGAGGCCAATCTGCGCCTGTCGCAGCAACGGGCGGAGCGGGTGCGGGACCGGCTGGTCGCCATGCAGCCGGGCCTGGGCGGCCGCCTGGCCAGCCGGGGCGCCGGGGCCAGCGAGCCGATCATCGGCAGCGGCGCGGACGATGCCAGCGACCTGCTGGACCGGAGGGTGGAGTTCCGCCCGGTGGCCTGCACCGTGCCGCCATCCTGACCGGGCGCCTCGCCTTCGGCCGTTGCTGTCGCGGCGGCCCAGGGAGACGCGCCGTTCCGGCGGTGCCGCCAAGGGCCGTGCGGGGGAGGGGCGGCCAGGGTCTTGTGATCCGCCGGGGCCGCCGCCGGAAGACGGTCGCCATTGCGGTGCGGCGAGGGGGCGGCTATCTGGACGGTTCCCTGGGCGGCACCGGACGACCTTGCCCCCACAGGCCCGCCCCCTGGGAGCCCCCTGGGACGGGCTTCCACAACGCTCTCGCGGATGGCGGCTTGTTTGCAGGATCGGCGGTCGGCTTGAATCTTCTTCTCGATGCGGTGGCGCGGCTCGGCGCGATGGTGCTGGGGCTGTGCCGGACGGTGGGGTCGGTCGCGCTCTTCGCGCTGGAGGGCGTGTCGCACCTCTTCCGGCCTCCCTACCACCTGCGGCAATTCGGCCGCGCCTTCGTGGAGGTGGCCTATTTCTCCCTGCCGGTGGTGGCGCTGACGGCGATCTTCACCGGCATGGTGCTGGCCTTGCAGTCCTATACCGGCTTCTCCCGCTTCAACGCGCAGAGCGCCATGGCCACGGTGGTGGTGATCTCGCTGACGCGCGAGCTGGGGCCGGTGCTGGCCGGGCTGATGGTGGCGGGCCGGATCGGTGCCTCCTTCGCCGCCGAGATCGGCACGATGCGCGTGACGGACCAGGTGGACGCGCTGACCACCCTGTCCACCGACCCGATGAAGTACCTCGTGGCGCCGCGCCTGCTGGCCGCGACGCTGGCCATGCCGCTGCTGGTGGCGGTGGCCGATACGCTGGGCGTGATGGGCGGCTGGATCGTGGCCACCTACAATCTCGGCTTCGTGTCCCAGTCCTATATCCGCGACACGCTGAACGCGTTGCAGGCCTTCGACGTGGTTTCCGGCCTGATCAAGGCGGCGGCCTTCGGCTTCGTCGTGGCGCTGATGGGCACCTGGTGCGGCTATTCCTCGCGCGGCGGCGCGGAGGGGGTGGGCGGGGCCACGACCTCGGCGGTGGTGTCATCCTCGATCCTGATCCTGTTCCTGGACTACATTCTGACCCAGGCCTTCTTCACCCGATGAGCGGCGCCACCCCCAAGCTGCGCCTGCGCGGGCTGCACAAGGCCTTCGGCGCCAAGAAGGTGCTGGACGGCGTGGACCTGGACGTGATGCCGGGCGAGTCCATGGTGATCCTGGGCGGCTCGGGCTCCGGCAAGTCGGTCACGATCAAGTGCATCCTGGGCCTGATACAGCCGGATTCCGGCCGCATCGAGCTGGACGGGCGGGACCTGCTGGCCATGGACCGGTCGGAGCGGCGCGCGGTGCTGGACGGCATGGGCATGCTGTTCCAGAACGGCGCGCTCTTCGACAGCATTCCGGTCTGGGAGAATGTCTGCTTCAAGCTGTTGCAGCAGAAGCGCATCACCCGGGCCAGGGCGCGCGACAAGGCGGCCGAGGTGCTGGCCCAGGTCGGGCTGGCCGGCAGCGTGGGGGACCTGTCCCCCTCCGAACTGTCCGGCGGCATGCAGAAGCGCGTGGCATTGGCCCGGACCATCGCCTCGCAGCCCGCCATCCTGTTCTTCGACGAGCCGACCACCGGACTCGACCCGATCATGGGCGCGGTGATCGACGGGCTGATCGTGGATTGCGTCAAGCGCCTCGGCGCCACCGCCATCACCATCACCCATGACATGCACAGCGCCCGCCGGATCGGCGACCAGGCCTCGATGATCTATCAGGGGCGGATGGTTTGGACCGGCCCGGCGGCGACGCTGGGCGAGACCGGCAACGCGATGGTGGACCAGTTCGCCCGGGGCGATCGCGAGGGTCCGATCAAGATGGAGCTGCGCCGGTAGCGGGGGACGGGCGGCGCCCTCGCCGCCTCCCGTGACGGCGCGGCCGGGGAGAAGTCCTGCATGCCCGAGGCCCCTTTCGCCGCGGCCCGGGCGCGCGATGCGCGCCCCCGGCTGGCCACCACCCTGGTCTTCTTCGCCAACGGCTTCGGCTATGGCGCCTGGGCCGGCAACATCCCCTCGATCAAGCTGGGCCTCGGCCTGTCCGACGCGGCGCTGGGCCTCGCGCTGCTGGGCATGGCCATCGGCGCCATCCTGGCCATGCCGCTGACCGGGCAGGTCTCGGCGCGCTGGGGCAGCGACCGGCTGACCGTGGCCTCCGGCCTCCTGTTCGCCCTGGTGCTGGCGCTGGTGCCGCAGGCGGGCGGGTTGGTCACGCTGGTGCTCGGGCTGGTGCTGCTGGGGGCGGGCAACGGGGTGATGGACGTTTCCATGAACACCCATGCGACGGTGGTGGAGAGCGGCTGGGGCGCCGCCATCATGTCCTCCTTCCACGCGGCCTTCAGCCTGGGCGGGCTGGCCGGGGCGGGGCTGGCGGGGCTGCTGCTCGCCGCTGGCCATGCGGCGCCGCTGAACCTCGCCGTGTCCGGGGCGCTGGTGGCGGCCTGCGTGCTGCTGGCCATGCCCTGGCTGCGGGTGCGGAGGGATCATGCCGGGGGCCATGCCCCGGCGGCCCCGGAGGAGGGCGGACACGGACTTGCCCTGCCGAACCGCGCCACCTTCGGCCTCGGGCTGATCGCGCTGCTCGCCCTGGTGACGGAGGGGGCGGTGGGGGACTGGTCGGCGCTGTACTTGGCGGTGGAGGCGGCGGCCCCGGCCGGCGTGGCGGCGCTGGGCTTCGCCGGCTTCTCCCTGGCCATGACGGCGGGGCGGCTGGGCGGCGACGCGGTGGTGCGGCGCCTGGGTGGCGCATCCGTGCTGCGGCTGGGGGCGCTGCTCTCGGCGGCGGGCTTCGTGCTGATGCTGGCGGTGCCGCGCCCGGAGGTCGCCATCGCCGGGCTGGTGCTGGTCGGGCTGGGCCTGTCCAATGTCTTTCCCGTGCTGTTCAGCGCGGCGGGGCGCATCCCGGGCGTATCGCCGGGCATGGGCGTCGCGATGGTGGCCACCATGGGCTATGGCGGGCTGCTGGGCGGACCGCCGCTGCTGGGCTTCCTGGCGCAGCTTTCCGGGCTGCGCCTGGCGCTGTGCCTGCTGGTGTTGACCTGCCTGGCGATCGCCTGGCGCAGCCGCGCGGTGCGGCGGGATGGGGAGGCATAGCGCCTTCTGCATCTCCGGCCCGCGTGGAGGCCGGTTCGGCGAAACTTTCCCCTGGGGGAAGGGCGCTAACCGGCCGTAACGACGGGAGTGTGCGATGAAGACCGATCCGAAGCTCGAAGCCTGCATCCAGGCTTGCCTGGACTGCCACCGGACCTGCCTCAGCTGCATCACCCATTGCCTGGGCAAGGGTGGCAGCCATGCCGCGCTGGATCATATGCGGATCATGATGGACTGCGCGCAGATCTGCCTCACGGCGGCGGATTTCATGATCCGCGGCTCCCGCCACATGGCGCATCTCTGCCGCGAATGCGCGGAGATCTGCCGGGAATGCGCCGAGGCCTGCGGCAACCATTCCGAGGCGGACGAGCATATGCGCCACTGCGCCGAGACCTGCCGCAATTGCGCGGAGGAATGCGGCCGCATGGCGGCCTGAGACACCCCCGCCGCAAGGGCGGCGTTCCTTCCGGCGAGAGGCTGTTATGGTCCGGCAGAAGACCGGCCCGTGACGGACTGACCCGAGGCGGACGGAGATCGAGGAAAGGAGGCCCATGACGGAGCAGGACAAGGTGCCGCCCCTCGGCAGCGTGCTGGAGACCGGCCTCTATGTCGAGGATCTGGGCCGGGCCCGGCATTTCTACGAGGCGGTGCTCGGCCTGGAGCCGATGTTCCTCGACGACCGGCTGGTCGCCTATCCGGCTGGGCCCGGCAGCGTGCTGCTGCTGTTCCGGCGTGGCGCCGCCACGGAGCCGGCCATCCTGCCGGGTGGCATGATCCCGCCCCACGACGCCATGGGCCGGATCCATTTCGCCTTCTCCATCGCACCGGAGGATCTGGACGCCTGGGTGGCGCGGCTGGCCCGGCACGGCATCCCCCTGGAAGGTGGCGTGTCCTGGCCGAAGGGCGGGCGGAGCGTCTATTTCCGCGACCCGGACGGGAATCTGGTGGAACTGGCCACGCCCGGCCTCTGGAAGAACTACTGATCCGCCCAAGGCTTGTAGGAACGCCCTTGGTTCTGTTGGCCGGGGCCGCCAGGGGCGAGGCTGCCGAGGGCCGCATTGCCGGCGAGTCCCGGCCCACCGGGCAGGAACCCGTTGCCCATGCCGGGGCGATCGCCGCCTTCCAGGCCCGCCGAAGGGGCGTGGTGCTGCCGCAGCCAGACGGGCGCGTTGTGCCAGCCGACGGCCAGAAGCAACAGGAGCAGGCCCAGGGGCACCGGCAGCATCCACGGATCGCCGCTGGACAGGAGGCTGCCTGCCGCGCCCGCCAAGCTGGCCGCGAGGATGGCGGCCGCGACGGCCGCGCTTGCGGAACGCAGCAGGCCCAGGCCGGACAGCAGTTGCACGGCTCCGGTCAGCCACATGAACCAGGGCGCATAGCCGAGCTGGCGGAACAATTCGCCGTCCTCCGGCATCCCCAGCAGCTTCGCGCCCCCCGCCGCCACGAAGAAGAGGGCAAGGCAGGGGCGCAGCCAGCGTTCCACCGCAGGCCACCGGGAAAACGCCCAGCCGAACCGCAATGCCCGCTCCGTCCTTGTTTTCGCTTCGCAACATAAGCCATCCGGCGAGAGGCGGGCAATGGAGCGCGGGCCAGCAAGTTCAGGCCGGGATGTCTTGCCCTCGCCGGGCCAGCGGGGGAAGTTGCGCGGCACGAAGAGGGGGACACACGCGATGAAGCTGCTCCGCTATGGCCCGGCCGGGGCCGAGAAGCCCGGGTTGCTCGACGGCAACGGCACCTTGCGCGACCTGTCGGGCGTGGTGCCCGACCTCGCCGGCGAGGCCCTGTCGCCCGAGGGCCTGGCGCGGATCGCCGCGCTGGATGCCGCCGGCCTTCCCGCCGTGCCGGGCAGCCCGCGCCTGGGCACGCCGGTGGCCGGGACGCGGAACTTCCTGGCGATCGGCCTGAACTACGCCGACCACGCGGCGGAGACCGGGGCGCCGATCCCCAAGGAGCCGATCATGTTCCTGAAGTCGCTCGGTTCGCTGCAAGGGCCGAACGACGAGGTGGTGATCCCGCGCAACAGCGTGAAGACGGACTGGGAGGTCGAGCTCGCCATCGTCATCGGCAGCCGCGCGAAGAACGTCTCCCCGGATGCGGCGATGGACCACGTGGCCGGGTACACCATCTGCAACGACGTCAGCGAGCGTGAGTGGCAGATCGAGCGCGGCGGCACCTGGGACAAGGGCAAGGGCGCCGATACCTTCGGCCCGGTCGGCCCCTGGCTGGTGACCCAGGACGAGATTCCTGATCCCCAGAACCTCGCCCTCTGGCTGGAGGTGGACGGGCAGCGGATGCAGGACGGCTCGACGCGCACCATGATCTTCGACGTGCGCAAGATCGTCTCCTATGCCTCGCAGTTCATCACCCTGCATCCGGGCGACATCATCACCACCGGCACGCCGCCGGGCGTGGGCATGGGCCGCAAGCCGCCGGTCTTCCTGCGGCCCGGGCAGAGCATGCGCCTGGGCATCGAGGGCCTCGGCGAGCAGGAGCAGAAGGTGGTGGCGGCGGATTAGCCACCGCCACCCGGCACCGTCACACCGAGACGCGGCGCAGCACGTCCTCGCGGTCCAGCGCATCACGCGCCCCGGCGAGGACGATGCTGCCCCGGTCCATCACCGCGAGATGCTGGCCGAGCTCGTGGGCGAAGTCGAAATACTGCTCCACCAGCAGGATCGCCATGTCGCCGCGCTGGCGCAGCAGGGCGATGGCGCGGCCGATATCCTTGATGATGGAAGGCTGGATGCCTTCGGTCGGCTCGTCCAGCACCAGCAGGCGCGGGCGCATCACCAGGGCGCGGCCGATGGCGAGCTGCTGCTGCTGCCCGCCCGAGAGGTCGCCGCCGCGGCGATGCAGCATGGTCTTCAGCACCGGGAACATGGCGAAGACATCCTCGGGGATCGTCTTCTGCCCCTTGGGCGCGGCGGCGAAGCCGGTTTCCAGGTTCTCCCGCACTGTCAGCAGCGGGAAGATGTCGCGCCCTTGCGGCACCCAGGCGATGCCGCGCCGCGCGCGCTCATAGGGCGGCAGGCGGGTGATGTCCTGCCCTTCCCAGAGGATCTTCCCGCGCGAGACCGGGTGCGCCCCGGTGATGGCGCGCAGCAGCGAGGTCTTGCCGACGCCGTTGCGGCCGAGCAGGCAGGTCACCTCGCCACGCCGCGCCTCCAGCGAAACGCCGCGCAGCGCCACCGCCGCGCCGTAATGCAGCGAGACATCCTCGACGCGGAGCTCAGCGGCCAAGATACACCTCGATCACGCGCGGATCGCTGCTGACATGGTCGATAGAGCCATCCGAGAGCACATGGCCCTCGTGCAGCACGGTGACCTTCACGCCAAGGGCGCGGACGAAATCCATGTCGTGCTCCACCACCACGACGGAGCGGGTGCGGTTGATCTCGCGCAGCAGCTCCGCCGTCTGCGCCGTCTCGGCATCGGTCATGCCTGCCACGGGCTCGTCCACCAGGAGGAGTTGCGGCTCCTGCGCCAGCAGCATGCCGATCTCCAGCCACTGCTTCTGGCCGTGGCTGAGATTGCCGGAGACGCGGTTGGCATGTTCCGACAGGCGGATGGTGGCGAGGATCTCCTCGATCCGCCGCCGTTCCTCCGCCGTTTCCCGGGCGAGGAGGGCGAAGCGCGGGCCGCGCGGCCCGGCCAGGGAGAGCAGCAGGTTGTCGCGCACCGTATGCGGCTCGAAGACCGTGGGCTTCTGGAACTTCCGCCCGATGCCCAGCCGCGCGATGGCGGGCTCGTCCAGCCCCGTCAGGTCGGTCGTGCCGTTGAACAGGACATCGCCCGTGTCGGGGCGCGTCTTGCCGGTGATGACGTCCATCATCGTTGTCTTGCCGGCGCCGTTCGGGCCAATCACCGCGCGCATCTCGCCCGGTTCCAGCACCAGCGAAAGGTCGCGCAGTGCGTGGAAGCCGTCGAAGCTGACATTGACGCCGTCGAGATAGAGCAAGGCGCCGGTTCTCGTGGCGGGGCGCCCGGCAGGGGTCGTGCTGGCCATGATCATGGTGTGGTTCCGGCGTGTTGCCGTGGCCAGGAGAGGGCGCCGCCCTCTCCCGGACCCTCTCCCGCTGGGGAGACAGTGTCTCCCCAGACCCCGCCAGGAGTGGGTGCGGGTGGAAGGGCGCGGGCGGTGTGTTCCAGCGGTGGGAAGGTGGAAGCCTGGGACGATAGGATTGGCCGCGCGGGCGGCACCGCCATTCGCCGGAGGGCGAGGCCCTCCGGCGCGACCCACCTGTCCGCCAGCGCCGGAAAACTCCTGGCGGGGTCTGGGGGAATACTATTCCCCCAGCGGAGGGGGGACCGGGGGGAGGCGGAGCCTCCCGCCCGGGGCCTGAACACGACGCTCCTCACGAGGCCGCCTCCCGCGCCGCCGCCTCGGCGGGCGAGGACGGTTCCGCCGGCAGGGGCACGCCGCCGGAGCGGCGCCGGGCGAAGAGGCCGACGATGCCGCGCGGCAGGAACAGGGTGACGAGGATGAAGAGGCCGCCCAGGGCGAAGAGCCAGAGTTCGGGCAAGGCGCCGGTGAAGACGGTCTTGCCGAGATTGACCAGGATGGCGCCCAGGATCGGCCCGACCAGCGTGCCGCGCCCGCCGACCGCGACCCAGACCACGGCCTCGATCGAGTTGGCGGGGGCGAACTCGCCCGGGTTGATGATGCCGACCTGCGGCACGTAGAGGGCGCCGCCCAGCCCGGCCATGACGGCGGAGACCGTCCAGGCGACGAGCTTGTAGGCCTCTGGCCGGTAGCCCAGGAAGCGCGTGCGGCTTTCCGTGTCGCGCACGGCGATCAGCACCTTGCCGTAGCGCGAGCGCACCAGCCAGCGCGACAGCAGGAAGCAGCCGGCGAGCACGATGGCGGAGGCCAGGAACAGGGCGCAGCGGGTGCCGTCGAGCTGCAGCGGGACGCCGAGGATGTCCTTGAAGTCGGTGAGGCCGTTGTTGCCGCCGAAGCCCATGTCGTTGCGGAAGAAGGCGAGCAGCAGGGCGTAGGTCAGCGCCTGGGTGATGATCGAGAGATAGACGCCGGTGACGCGCGAGCGGAAGGCGAGCCAGCCGAAGGCCAGGGCGAGCAGGCCGGGCACGAGCAGCGCCATCAGCAGCGCGAAGGGGAAGGAGCCGAAGCCCCACCAGTACCAGGGGAGCGAATCCCAGTTCAGGAAGACCATGAAGTCCGGCAGGTTCGCGTTGGCATAGACGCCGCGCGCCCCGATCTGGCGCATCAGGTACATGCCCATGGCATAGCCGCCGAGGGCGAAGAAGGCGGCGTGGCCCAGGCTCAGGATGCCGGCGAAGCCCCAGACGAGATCCACCGAGAGGGCGAGGATCGCGTAGCAGAGATACTTCCCGGTGAGCGAGACCACATAGGTCGGCACGTGCCAGGCGCTGCCGGGGTCGGTCAGCAGGTTCAGCGCCGCCATCAGCGCGGCGCCGCCCAGCAGGAGGGTGAGGGTGAGGATGCTCGCGATGCGGCTCATGATTCGACAAACCTCCCCTTCACCGGGAAGAGGCCGCGCGGCTTGCGCTGGATGAACAGGATCAGGGCCAGCAGCACCACGATCTTGCCCAGCACGGCGCCCGCCAGCGGCTCCAGGAACTTGTTGGCGACGCCGAGAGTGAGGGCGCTGATGACGGTGCCCCAGAGATTGCCGACACCGCCGAAGACCACGACCATGAAGCTGTCGATGATGTAGCCCTGGCCGAGATTGGGCGAGACGTTGTCGATCTGGCTCAGCGCCACGCCCGCCATGCCGGCGACGCCGGAACCCAGGCCGAAGGTCAGCGCGTCGATCCAGGGCGTGCGGATGCCCATCGCCGCCGCCATGCGCCGGTTCTGCGTCACTGCCCGCATCCGCAGGCCGAGCGAGGTGTAGCGGAAGGCCGCCATCAGCGCCGCGATCACCAGAAAGGCGAAGAGGATGATGACGAGGCGGTTCATGGTGATGGTGAGGCCGCCAAGCTCGAAGGCGCCGCTCATCCAGGCGGGGGTGCCGACCTCGCGGTTCGTGGGGCCGAAGACGGAGCGCACCGCCTGTTGCAGCACCAGCGACAGGCCGAAGGTGGCGAGCAGCGTTTCCAGCGGGCGGCCGTAGAGGAAGCGGATCAGCCCGCGCTCGATGGCCACGCCGACCGCGCCAGTGACCAGGAAGGCGAGCGGCACGGCGATGAAGAGCGAGGCGCCGAACAGGCCGGGCGCATGGGCGCGGATCGCGTCCTGCACCAGGAAGGTGGTGTAGGCGCCGAGCATCACCAGCTCCCCATGGGCCATGTTGATGACGCCCATCACCCCGAAGGTGATCGCGAGTCCGGCGGCGGCGAGCAGCAGGACGGAGCCCAGGCTCAGCCCGTACCAGGCGTTCTGCGCCCAGCCCCAGAGCCGCAGGTTCCAGTCGATGGCCTTCACCGCGGCGGCGGCGGCCTCCGCCACGGCGGGCGGCTGGTTGGACAGGCCGGCGATCAGGGCACGGGCATCGATGTCGCCCCGGCCGCGCAGCGTGGCGATGGCGGCGAGGCGGCCGGCTTCGGGCGTCGCCGGGTCGTTCAGCAGGATGGCGGCGCGGGCCTGTTCCATCACCTGCCGCACGCCGGGGTCGCGCTCGGCGGCGAGGGCCTTCTCCAGCACCGGCAGGATGGCGGCGTCGCGGGCGCGGAAGACGGCGGCGGCGGCATTGGCGCGGATCCCGTTGTCCATGGCCATGAGCTGCAGCCCGCCCATCGCCGCCTCGACGGCGCGGCGGATGCTGTTGTTGACGCGGACCGCGCGCGGGGTCCCGGCGGGCGTCACCGGCTGCCCGCCGGCGGCGTCGCGATAGGTACCATCGGCGCCGCGGATCGCGAGGCTGCGGTCGGGCAGGACGAAGAGCCGCCCTTCGCCCAGCGCGCCCAGGATGGTCGCGGCCTCCGGCGTACCGGAGGTGGCGAGGGTCTCGACGCCGCGCCGGACATCGTCGAAGGCGCTGGAAGCGAGCAGATCCGCCCCCGCAGGCTGCGCCCGCAGGGGCGAGAGCATGAGGGCCAGAAGCAGGAGGATGAGGCCGGCGAGCCGGATCATCGTGCCCTCCTCAGGGATACGGGAAAAGGACAGGCGGACGGGGCGCCGGGCCCCGTCCGTGGCGGTGCGCGGGATCAGCCGCCCGCGCCGCCGCACTTGCCGGTCTTGACGTTGAAGTTGCCGCAGGAGAGCGGCTTGCGCCAGTCGGCGATCAGGTCGCGGGAGCCCTCCAGATAAGGCGACCATTCCTGCGCCACGATCGTGCCGGGCGTCTGCGAGACGACGTTGAACTGGCCGTTGCCCTGGATCTCGCCGATCAGCACCGGCTTGGTGATGTGGTGGTTCGGCATCATGGTGGAGGTGCCGCCCGACAGGTTCGGCACGGCCACGCCGAGCATGGCGTCGATCACCGGGTTGCTGTCGGTGGTGCCGGCCGCCTCGACCGCCTTCACCCACATGTTGAAGCCGATGTAGTGCGCCTCCATCGGATCGTTGGTGACGCGCTTCGGGTTCTTGGTGAAGGCCTGCCACTTCTGGATGAAGGCCTTGTTGTCCGGGTTGTCGATGGACATGAAGTAGTTCCAGGCGGCCAGGTGGCCGACCAGCGGCGCGGTGTCGAGGCCCGCAAGCTCCTCCTCGCCCACCGAGAAGGCGACGACGGGAATGTCGGTGGCCTTGACGCCCTGGTTGCCGAGCTCCTTGTAGAAGGGGACGTTGGCGTCGCCGTTGATCGTCGAGACCACGGCGGTCTTCTGGCCGGCCGAGCCGAACTTCTTGATCTCGCTGACGATGTTCTGCCAGTCGCTGTGGCCGAAGGGGGTGTAGTTGATCAGGATGTCGCCCTGCGCGACGCCCTTGGTCTTGAGGTAGGCCTCCAGGATCTTGTTCGTGGTGCGCGGATAGACATAGTCCGTGCCCGCGAGAACCCAGCGCTTCACCTCCTCTTCCTTCATGAGGTAGTCCACCGCCGGGATCGCCTGCTGGTTCGGCGCAGCGCCGGTGTAGAAGACGTTCTTGCTCGACTCCTCGCCCTCGTACTGCACGGGGTAGAAGAGGATGCCGTTCAGCTCCTCGAAGACCGGCAGCACGGACTTGCGTGACACCGAGGTCCAGCAGCCGAAGCAGGCGGCGACCTTGTCCTGCGCGATGAGCTGGCGCGCCTTCTCGGCGAAGAGCGGCCAGTTGGAGGCCGGATCGACCACCACCGCCTCCAGCTTGCGGCCGAGCACGCCGCCCTTCTTGTTCTGCTCCTCGATGAGCATGAGCATCACGTCCTTCAGCGTCGTCTCGCTGATGGCCATGGTGCCGGAAAGGGAATGCAGGATGCCGAGCTTGATCGGCCCGGCGGGCTGCGCCCGGAGGATGGCGGGCGCGCCCAGTACGGCGCCGCCAGCCAGCAGCGCGCCGAGGCGGCCGAACTGGCGCCGGCCCAACGGCACACCCGGCGACCCACCCAGGGGGGCCTGTTCCGGCCGGGGCTCGCCCGGAGCCTGTCGGTTGGACGTCATGCGGAAACTCCCCCAGAGGCGATCGCTATGGCGCCAGCCGGCCGCTTCCATGGGCCAGGCCGGCGCGCCGCCGGGTGGCGGCGGTCACGCAACGGTGTAGCAACGGGAGTGCCACTTTCCGGAAACCCGTCAGGGGCCGGTCGCGGAATGTTGTTTGCCTGAAAGAACGTCAAATGCCTGGAAAATGGTGTTTCTCTGCCGCTTTCGACGGCAGGTGTCATTCAGCCCCGGGCGCGGCGCAACAGCCATCCCCCCACCAGCAGCGCCCCGCCCAGCATCAGGCCGGTGCGGAGCGCGTGTCCGCCGGAGGGCTGGCGCAGGCCGCCATAGATCGCGCTTCCGTGGAAGCCGCCGCTCCGGGTCGGCGCCGCGAAGAGATTGCCGTCCGTCACCGGCACCGGACGGGCGCGGCGGAACTGCCGTTCCATGAGCCGCGCCATGCCCCGGCGCAGCAGCCCCGGCACCATGGCCTGCGCGAGGCGCAGCAGATGCACCTCCTTCCCCACCGTGGCCGAGGGGCGCGGGTTGCGGGCCAGGGACACCATGACTTCTGCCACGTCGAAGGGGCTGTGGACCGGCGGCGGCGCGCTCAGCTCCCGTCCCACGTAGTTGCCGCCATGGCTCAGCCCGGGCGTGTCGACGAAGGACGGAAAGATGTCGCAGACATGAATGCCAGGCCAGCGCGACAGCTCGCCCCGCAGCGCCCCGGAGAAGCCGCGCAGCCCGAACTTGCTGGCGCTGTAAGAAGCCGCATAGGGCGTCGGCACCCAGGCGCCGAGCGAGTTGGTGTTGATCAGCACGCCCCGCCGCCGCGCCTGGAAATGCGGCAGGATGGCATGGGCGCCGTGCATGTGGCCCAGCAGGTTGGTCCGCACCACCTGGTCATGCGCATCCGCCGGCACCTCGGCGAAGCCGCCCACCGCGCCGACCCCGGCATTGTTGATCCAGACATCGACATGGCCGAACTCGCGCACCGCAGCCTCGGCCAGACGCCGCACCGCCCCGGCCTCGGTCACGTCGGCCGGCACGGCGATGGCACGGGCGCCATGGGGGCGGGCCAGCCGGCCGCATTCCGCCACCGCCTCGTCCAGCACGCTTTCCCGCCGCGCGGCGAGGACAAGGTTGGCCCCCTCCGCGGCGAAGGCCTGGGCCGCCGCGCGGCCGATGCCGCTGGATGCGCCGGTGATCACCACCACCGCCCCCTTCAAGTCGCGCATGATCCGTATCCTCTTGCCGGTTCCCGGTCGCTCGCTTCCGGTCGCTCTGGCCCGTCTAACGGCGCGGGGCGGCCACGTTTTCCTTGGGCGGGGATGGCACGGCGATTGCCCGCCCCCCGGCCAGGACAGGAGCCCTGCGGGATGGAGCGATCGGACATGACGGCGCGCGAGATCTACCTCGCGCTCAAGGCCGCCCCGCCCCGGCCGCGCTTCGGCTTCGGGCGCAAGGCCGCGCTGGTGAACGTGGACCCGCAGCGCGCCTATACCGAGCCCGCGCGCTTCCGCACCGCCTACGAGACCGATCCGCGCCAGATGGAATACACTAATGCCCTCGCGGACCGCTTCCGCCGCGCCGGCTGGCCGGTGGTCTGGACCTATGTCGCCTATCTCGACAGCGGCGAGGACTGCGGCATCTGGGGTACGCGCACGAACACGCCGGACTCCCTGCAGAACATCCGGCACGGCTCGCCCCGCGCCGAATTCGATCCGCGCCTGCACATCGCCCCGCGCGACGTGGTGATCCACAAGCGCATGGCCTCGGCCTTCTTCGAGACCAGCCTCGGTTCGCTGCTCGCCTTCCACGGCGTGGACACGGTGGTCGTCACCGGCGGCTCCACCTCCGGCTGCGTGCGCGCGACCGTGGTGGACGGGCTCTCCCGCTCCCTCCGCATGATCGTCCCGGAGGAATGCGTGGCCGACAAGCACGAGAGCCCGCATTTCGCCAGCCTCTACGACATGGCGGTGAAATACGCGGATGTGCTGCCGGTGGCGGAAGTCCTCGCCTGGCTCGACGGGCAGGGCTGAGACGACCGCCGGTTCCGCATCACGGCCGGCGTCGTGCGTCCCCGGGGGAAAGGCGCTGCCTTGCCCCCGGGGTTGGCCACGAAGCGCAACGCGGTCGGGAAGAGGCCCCTGCCGGGCTGCCTCAGGCGGCGATGGCGGGA
The DNA here is from genome assembly GCF_000622225.1 of Roseomonas mucosa ATCC BAA-692. Lineage (GTDB taxonomy): Bacteria > Pseudomonadota > Alphaproteobacteria > Acetobacterales > Acetobacteraceae > Roseomonas > Roseomonas mucosa. The sequence goes on from NZ_JHWD01000001.1 coordinate 272,237, forward strand.
CGTTCCGCGCGGCACTTCATCAGCGGCAGGATGCGGGTGCCGAACTGCTCCATGCCGACCAGGAAGTCGTCGAAGGTCAGCATGACGCCGCGCAGCCCCTCGATCTCCGCCATCTCGTCCAGCAGCTTCGCCACGCTGGCGTAGGAGCCGATCAGGCGCAGCATGTTGGTCGGCAGCTTTTCCGGCGCATGCACCATGCGGCCGACGGTGGAGGTCTTCTCCGCCTTCACATCCGCCGCCGCCTGGGTGTCGCGCCAGTCCAGCGCCTCCAGGTCCACGCCGGCCTTGTAGTGCTCCCACTTCGCCATGGCGGCCTCGTCCGTCTCGTCGGCAATGATCATGGTGAGCGCCAGCGCACCGACCTCGCGGCCGGTCTGCGCGTTCTGCTCCCGCAGCTTCGCGGCGAAGGGCGCCACGGTCTGCGGCGTGTTGATGCCGCCGCCGCTGATGAAGTTGTAGTCGCCGTATTCGGCGGCGAACTTCATGCCGCGCCCGCTCTGCCCGGCGCAGACGATCTCGATCGGCTTGGGCGGGATGGGGCCGAGGCGGCAGTCCGACATCTGGAAGAAGCGGCCCTTGAAGTCGGAGCGGCCGGTGCTCCAGAGGTCCTTCATCACCTGCACGTATTCGGAGCAGTAGTCGTAGCGCCGCTCGAAATGCTCGGCGCCGGGCCACATGCCCATCTGCTCGTATTCCGCCTTCTGCCAGCCGGACACGATGTTCACCCCGAAACGGCCATGCGAGATGCTGTCGATGGTGACGGCCATGCGCGCGACGATGGCGGGCGGGATGGTCAGCACGGCGACCGAGGCGAAGAGCCTGATCCGCGTCGTCACCGCCGCCAGCCCGGCCATCAGCGTGAAGGATTCGAGGTTGTGGTCCCAGTACTCGCTCGGGCCGCCGAAGCCGCGCAGCTTGATCATGGAAAGCGCGAAGTCGAAGCCGAAGCGCTCCGCCTTCTGCACCACCTCGCGGTTCAGGTCGAAGCTCGGCATGTATTGCGGCGAGGTGGTGGAGATCAGCCAGCCATTGTTGCCGATGGGGATGAAGACTCCGAGGTCCATGGCACGCTCCTTCCGCAATGCGAGGCGAGGCAGGGACGCTAGACCTATCGTCCCCGGGGTTTGAATGCATGCAGGTGCATCAGCTCTGGCTTTTATTGTCCTTGAGGTGTCTGGAATGCCTGGGAATTGGACAGAACGCGCAATCCGGACGCAGCGGAACGGGCCGGGCGGCATGGCCAGGGCGGCGGGGCCATGCTCCTGTCGTGGCGGATGGCGGCACGGGAAAGGGGATCGGCCATGGAGATGACGGGACAGGTGGTGCTGGTGACCGGCGCGCAGCAGGGGATCGGGCGCGCCATCGCTCTGGCCTGTGCCGGGGCGGGGGCCGATGTGGCAGTGAACTATCTCGACGATGCCGTGGCGGCGGAGGCGGTCTGCGAGGCCATCCGGGCACTGGGGCGCCGCGCCGTGGCGCTCCAGGCCGATATCGCCGCGCCGGCACGATCCGCTGGCCTGGTGGCGGAGGCGGAGGAGGCGCTCGGGCCGCTGGACGTGCTGGTGAACAATGCCGGCATCTTCCCGCGCGCGCCCTTCCTGGAGATGACCGAGGAGGTCTGGGACCGCACCCTGGACATCAACCTCAAGGGCAGCGCCTTCTGTGCCCAGGCGGCGGCCCGGCGCATGGTCGCGGCGGGGCGGCCGGGGGCGATCGTCAACCTCAGCTCCACCGCCATGCGCGGCACGCCGGTGGGCGCGCATTACGCGGCCAGCAAGTCCGGACTGGTCGGCCTGACGCGCTCCATGGCGATCGCCCTGGCGTCGCACCGCATCCGGGTGAACGCCATCGCGCCGGGCCTGACCGACACGGCGCAGCCGCGCCATGGCAACACCGAGGAGGAACTGGCGGAGATGGGCCGCGCCGTGCCGCTGGGCCGCATGGGCAGGCCCGAGGATATTGCCGGCATGGCGCTGTTCCTCGCCTCGCCCCTGGGGGAATGGATCACCGGGCAGGTGTTCCACGTGAATGGGGGCGGCTATCTCGCCTGAACCGCGCTACGCTCCCGTGCCGATAAGCCCGCGAGGTCACCGATGACGACCCTGTCCCTGGAAGGTGGCTGCGCCTGCGGCGCGGTCCGCTATGCGGCGGAGGGCACGCCTTTCCATGCCAGCCTCTGCCACTGCATCGATTGCCGCCGGGTCCTGGGGGCCTCGCCGGTCGCCTGGTTCAGTGTCCGGCTCAAGGAGTTCCGGCTGCTGCGCGGAGAGATGCGCGAATACCGTTCCAGCCCGCCCGCGCTGCGCGGCTTCTGCGCGGATTGCGGCACCGGCCTGACCTTCCGCAGCGAGGACTCGCCGGACGAGATCGACGTCGCCACCGCGACGCTGGACGATCCGGGCGTGGTGCCGCCCGAGCTGCATCTCTGGACCTCCCAGGCCCTGCCCTGGGCGCTGGCGGCGGATGGCCTGCCGCGCTTCCCGCAGGGCCGGCCGGGCGGTTAGGGATGGGCGGCCGGGGGCCGGTCAGGCCGCCTCGGCATTGGCATCGCCCGGCGCGGTTTCCCAGCCCAGCTCCACCAGCGCGACGCGGCGGCCCTGGCGATCCTGCTGCTGCACCACCATGCCCTGCTCCTCCAGATAGGCGAGCACGCGGCGGGCGCGGCCCAGGGAGCGGGTGCCATAGGCCTGGGCGATGGCGGCATCGGAGGGGCAGGGGCGCCGCTCCAGCGCGGCACGGGCCAGCATCAGGTAGACGCCCTGGACATCCTCCGGCAGCGCCGCGGCGCGGCTCCGCACCGCGTCCCATTCGGGGTTCTCGGCGGTGCCGGCATCCACCCCGGCGCGTGCCACGGCGAGGCGGGCGCGGAATTCCGGCAGCTCCATCGGCTTGCCGGCCACCGCCCGGATGCGGCAGCGCACGAGGAAGTCGCCATAGAGCACGCTGACCGGGCGGAAGGCTGCCTCCGGGTCCTCCAGCAGCGCGTGCAGCACCTCCTCCAGCCGGCGCTCGCGCTCCGCCAGCTCCTCCGGGCTGGGCGGGGCGGGCTCGGCGCGGCTGTGCACGGCGGGCGGGCGGGCGGCGGCGAGCTGCGCCAGGATGTCCGGCGCGGGCGGGGGCGGCGCGCGGCGCGCGGGGCGGACGGGCTCGGGCGGCGGGGTGAGGATCAGTTCCCGTACCTCCTCCGGTGCATTGGGCAGCGGCGTCAGCTTCGGCCCGGCGGAGCGGGTCTGCGTTTCCACCACGCCGATGCGGATGGGCAGCGGGCGGCGGGACAGGGCCGGGCCGAGCGCCACGAAGCTGCCGCGCGGCAGGTCGCGGAACTGCTCCGCCTGCCGCCGCTCCATGCCCAGCAGGTCGGCGGCGCGCTGCATGTCGATGTCGAGGAAGGTGCGCCCCATCAGGAAGTTCGAGGCCTCGGCAGCGACGTTCTTGGCCAGCTTGGCCAGGCGCTGCGTGGCGATGATCCCCGCGAGCCCGCGCTTGCGGCCGCGCGACATCAGGTTGGCCATGGCGCCGAGCGAGGCGCGCCGGGCCTCGTCCGAGACCTCGGTCGCGGCGGCGGGGGCGAAGATCTGCGCCTCGTCCACCACCACCAGCACGGGGGACCAGAGGTCGCGGTCCACCTCGAACATGCCGTTCAGGAAGACCGCCGCCTGGCGCATCTGCCCCTCGGCATCCAGCCCCTCCAGGTTCAGCACCACGGAGACCCGGTGCTCGCGCATCCGCTCGGCGGCGGCCTGCAGGCCGCGCTCGGTCTGGGCGGCGGCGTCGATCACCAGATGGCCGAACTTCTCGGCGAGGCTGACGAAATCCCCCTCCGGGTCGATCACCGCCTGCTGCACCCAGGCGGCGGACTGTTCCATCAGCCGCCGCAGCAGGTGCGACTTGCCGGAGCCGGAATTGCCCTGGACCAGCAGGCGGGTGGCGAGGAGCTCCTCCAGGTCGAGGGTCGCGGGCGAGCCGGCGGTGGTGGTGCCGAGGTCGATCGCGATGGTCATGCCGGGACGGGTTCCTCGATCCGGGTGGGGGGGAAAGCGCCAGGGGCGGGGGCCGGACGGGGCGCTGGCGAGGGGCGCTTATAGCCGCGCCGGGGTAAGGCGCCCAGGGCCGGATGGAGCCGGGGAGGGAGAGTCGGGGCAGGGACGGGCCAGGGGCGGAACTGCCGGCCGGAACCCAGGCGCGAGGTCGCCGGCCCGGGATGGCCGCTTGGCGTGATCTTTGGGCGCAACCCGGGGGGCCGCCCTTGGCAGCCGGCCGTCAGGGGGAGCGGGCAAGAGCGGACCGCGCGGAACCCAGGACCTTTTCCTGAGCGGGCGTGGCAAGAGCCAGGATCGCCTGCCGCGCGCGAGGACCTGCCCCACGCGCGGGGCGCATCAGTAGGGCGGCGGCCCGCCAGGGCCGCGGCGCTCCCCATCCGGTCCCCCGGGGCCATGGCGCTCCCATTCCGGCCCGGGTGGGCGGCCGGGGCGAGGGCCGGGGCCGCCACCGGGGCCGGCACCGGGCCCGGGGCCATAGCCGGGACCGGGCGGGTGCCCGGGACGTTCCCAGCCCGCACCACCGGGCCCGCCGCCTGGGTGCCCGTACCAGCCGGGCGGCGGGCCCGGCGGCGGGCCGGGGCGGTAGGGCAGCGGGGGCGGGCCACCCCAGCGGTCATGTGGGCTGTACCAGGGCCTGCCGCGATAGTAGCGGCCCCAGTAGTCGCCGAAGTCGAAGGTGACGATCGGCACGCCGATGCGTGGCCCGTATTCCGGGATCAGCACCCGCCGCCCCTGATAGGCATATTGCAGGTAGCTGCCGGACACCCAGCCCCGCATGCCGCCGGCGCCGACATCGCACCAGTTGTAGCCGTCGAGGCAGCCGAAGATCTCCAGCGGTGCCCCGGCGCCGATCGTGGCGACACGCGGATAGGCGGTGCCGGGCCCCGCGCGCAGGTTGACATCGCCGGTGGCGTAGCCGGGGGCCGCCGAGGCGGGCGCCACGACGCCCAGCGCCAGCCCCAGTCCGAGACCCAGCGCCATCGTATGGGCCGTGATCCGGTGTTTCACCGTCTGCTGCTCCCTTGAGGTGACGGCATGAACGCGGGTGGGCATGCTTTCGCTTCAATCCTGGGCATGACCATGCTCTCATGTCGTGACGAAGCAAACTCCCTGGCATGGCGAAAGCAAGGCAAAGATTTCCTCGAAAAGCCGCATGGGAAATCCAGGGTGTTTACGTAGAACGGAACAGAAACAATCTGTCGCAACTTTGGCCGGGACAGAAGAGATGAGGGTGCTTATTTCCGATTCCACGGATGGGTCGGGAATCGCCGACCTGCCGTAGGAACACGGTGAGGATTTCCCATGAAGAAGATCCTGCTTCTCGGCGCCGGTCTGGCTCTCTTCGGCGCGGCGGGCATGGCCATCGCCCAGACCCCGCCGCCGCCTCCGGGCGGCCCGCAGGCCGAGCGGCCCCAGGGGGCTGGTGGACCCGGTGGCCCGGGCGGGCCCGAGGGTGGCCCCGGCCCCCACCATGGCTGGCGCGGCGGCCCGCCGATGATGCGGCCAATGGGCCCGCCGCCCTCGCGCGCCGCGTCCTTCCGGATCGAGCGCAACGGCACCGAGATGAGCATCCGCTGCGCCGAGAACGAGTCGACCCAGGCCTGCGTGGCCGCGGCCTCGACCCTGATCGACAAGTTCAACGCGGCCAACCCGGCCCGCTGATCGCCTTCCCGGCCGGAGCGCGGGCGGATGCGGGAACGCATCCGCCTGTCTCCTTTTCATTGGAATGAACTATTTTTTAATATGGCTTTCGGGTAATTTTCGGCCGCTACTCTGGAAGAAGGGCAGGTCGGTGCAGAAAGCAGGCCCGATGAAAGACCGGCTGGCCATCCCCCGCGCAGATGCCTCCCAGGGGGGCGCTGCGACGGCGGCTGCGTGGATGGGCACGGGCCGGGCCACGGGGTCCCATGTCAGTGTCATTATCACCAGCCACAACTACGCGGCCTATATCCGCCAGTGCATCGACAGCGCGCTGGAGCAGGAGGGCGCGGGCCGGGATTTCGGCCTGGATGTGCTGGTGGTCGACAATTATTCCAGCGACGGCTCACGCGAGATCATCGCCGGCTACGGCAACCGGATCGGCGTCATCCTGAAGGAGGAAGGACGGCAGATCTCCTCCTTCAACCAGGGCTTCGCCGCCAGCCGCGGCGGGATCGTCATCTTCCTCGACGCCGACGACTATCTGGCCCCCGATGCGGTGCTGACGCATCTGCACGCCTTCCGCGACCCGGCCGTCGTCCGTTCCCAGGGCTACATGACGGTGGTGGGCCCCGAGGGGCAGGAGCTCGGCCGGCGCCTGCCGGGGCGGAGCGCGCCGCAGGGCGATCTCGGCGCGCGCATCCTGGCCACCGGCCCGGGCGCCGTCGTCTCGGCGCCGACCTCGGGCAATGCCTGGCGCCGCGACGTGCTGGAGCGGATCATGCCGTTGCCGGAAACCGTCCAGGGCATCGGCGCCGACACCTACCTGATGGATTCGGTGCCCCTCTTCGGCCGGGTGGCGGTGGCGGAGAGGACGGTCGCCTTCTACCGCGTTCATGGCCGCTCCTTCGGCGATGCGGTGAAGGGGCTGAACCGGGCCAACATCGCCGTGTGGCTCGATGGCTACCGCACCCGCGTGCAGCGCCTGTCCAGCACGGCCGGGCAACTCCGGCTGGAGCCGCAGGAAACCCGCTGGGCCACGCGGAACTGGCGCATCCAGACGCTGGAGGGGCTGCTGTCGCGGATGGAGGGGCGCCGGGGTCCTGGCCTCGCCGCGCAACTCGCCGCCGCGGCCGCCGCGCGCAGCCTGAAGGGCCGGGCGCGGGCCTCGCTGATCGTGCTGGCCTCGCGCCTGCTGCCGCTGCCCTGGGCGCTGCGGGTCGCCCAGGGCTCGATCCGGCTGAACGAGATGTAGGGCATCCTCCGGAACCGATGAAAACTCCGGGGTTCGGGAGCCGGCTCCGGTCCCCGGTGGGCAACCGCAAAGCGGGACGCGACCAGGAAAGGCCGCCGCCCGCTCCTCAGACCGTCGCGCCGATCTGCCAGGGCGCGAACTCCGCCGCGCCGAAGTCGAATTCCTCGCTCCTGGTCCGCTCGCCGCTGGCCACGCGCAGGATCTGCCGGAAGATCCGCTCGCCGCACTGCTCCACCGTTTCCTCGCCGGTCAGGATGGTGCCGCAGTTGATGTCCATGTCGTCCTGCATCCGCTCGTACATCGCGGAATTGGTGGCGAGCTTCAGGCTGGGTGCCGGCTTGGCGCCGAAGACGCTGCCGCGGCCGGTGGTGAAGCAGACGAGGTTGGCGCCGCCTGCCACCTGCCCGGTCGCCGCCACCGGGTCGTAGCCCGGCGTGTCCATGAAGACGAAGCCCCTGGCGGCCACCGGCTCGGCATAGCGGTACACCTCCACGAGGTTCGTGTGGCCCGCCTTGGCCATGGCGCCCAGGCTCTTCTCCAGGATGGTGGTCAGCCCGCCGGCCTTGTTGCCGGGGGAAGGGTTGGCGTTGATCTCCGCGCCCTCCTTGGCGGTGTAGTCCTCCCACCAGTGCATCAGGTCCACCAGCTTCTGCCCGACCTCGGGGCTCACCGCGCGGCGGGTCAGCAGGTGCTCGGCGCCATAGGTCTCGGTGGTCTCGCTCAGGATCACCGTGCCGCCATGGCGCACGACCAGGTCGCTCGCCACGCCCAGCGCCGGGTTGGCGGAGATGCCGGAATAGCCGTCCGAGCCGCCGCATTGCAGGGCGACGCAGAGCTCGCCCGCCGGCACCGGCTCGCGCCGCACGGCATTGGCCTCGTCCAGCACGCTGCGCACGAAGGCGATGCCGGCCTCCACCGTCTTGCGGGCGCCGCCCATCTCCTGGATGTCCATGCTGCGCAGCCGGTCGGCGAGGCGCTGCTCCTGCATCATCCCGCCGATCTGGTTGACCTCGCAGCCCAGGCCGATGGCCACGACATGCGAGAAGTTCGGGTGCCGCGCATAGCCGCCGATGGTCCGGCGCAGCAGCGACAGCGGCTCGCCCTGCGCCATGCCGCAGCCGGTCTTGTGGGTCAGCGCCACCACGCCATCCACGTTCGGCCAGGCGGCCAGCGGGTCCTCGCCGGTGATCGGGTTGCGGCGGAAGGCCAGCGCGATCAGCTCCGCCACATGGGCGGAACAGTTCACGCTGGTGACGATGCCGACATAGTTGCGCGTCGCCACCCGCCCGTCCGGCCGTCGGATGCCCAGGAACGTCGCGGGCTCGGGCACATATTCGGTCGGCTTCAGGTCGGCGCCGAAGGCATAGTCGCGCGAGAAGTCGCCCATCGCGATCTCCTCCACATGCACCCATTCGCCGGGGGCGATGTCGCGCGTGGCGAAGCCGATCACCTGGCCGTAGCGCCGCACCGCCTCGCCCTTCGCATGCGGGCGGATGGCGACCTTGTGGCCGGCGGGGATGCGCTTCTCCGCTCGCACCCCGGGGGCGACGGTGGTGCCGGGGGGGAGGACCATGCGCGCGATCACCACCCCGTCCTCGGGATGCAGGCGGATCACGGGCGGCTGGGTCACGGCATCCATGGCGTCGGTTTCCTCGTTGCCTGTCGGGCTTTGCCCGCAGCATAGGCCCCGCTGCCATGGCGGTTCCAGGGGGTGGCGCAAAGGATCGCTCCGCCGTCGCGGCGCGGGCGTCTTGCCGCCGTTCCGCCCCTGGCCCATAGCTGGGGCGGACATCGGGGGGAGCCCATACCGGGCTGAGAGGCGGGCAAGGCGGCCCGCGACCCCTGGAACCTGCCCCGGTTAGGACCGGCGAAGGGATCGGTGCACCTCATGCCACGGAAGGGCGGCCCTTTCCGGAACGTCCTGCCCCGCCGGGCGCCCCGGCAGGCGCCGTGGCCCTGCACCTCGCCTCGCATCCAGGGACCAGCGAGAGAGGACTTCCCGCATGCAAAGACGTGACCTTCTGAAGGCCGGGCTGACCGCCCCCATCCTGGCCACACCCATCCTGGCCACCCCCATCCTGGCCCGCCCGGCCCTGGCCCAGGGGGGGAATTCCGGCGCCACCCGTGCCCGCACCCTGCGCTTCGTACCGCAGGCGGCGCTGACGGTGCTGGACCCGGTCTTCCTCAGCGCCACGATCAGCACCACGCACGGCTTCTGCGTCTTCGACACGCTCTACGCCACGGACACCAAGCTGCGGCCGCACCCGCAGATGGCGGAAGGCCACGAGACCAGCGAGGACGGGAAGCGCTGGACCATCCGGCTGCGCGAGGGGCTGCGCTTTCATGACGGGGAGCCGGTGCGGGCGCGCGACTGCATCGCCTCGCTGGAACGCTGGGCCTCGCGCGACCAGTTCGGGCAGATCCTGCGCCAGAGCGTGGCGGAATGGACGGCGCCGGACGACCGCACCCTGTCGATCCGCCTGCACCGGCCTTTCCCGGCGCTGCTCTATGCCCTGGCCAAGCCGGCCTCGGTGGTGCCCTTCATCATGCCGGAGCGCATCGCGAAGACGCCGGGCGACAAGCCCATCACCGAGATCACCGGCTCCGGCCCCTGGCGCTTCCTGCCGGACGAGTTCAACAGCGGCAGCCGCGTCGCCTATGCCCGCAACGAGCGCTACGTGCCCCGCGCCGAGCCCGCCGACGGCGCCTCGGGCGGCAAGCTGGTGCATTTCGACCGGCTCGAATGGCACATCATCCCCGATGGCGCGACCGCGGCGGCGGCGCTGAAGACCGGGGAGGTGGACTGGGTGGAATACCCGCTGCCGGACCTGATCCCGTCCCTGAAGCAGGACCCGAGGCTGGCCTTCCAGGTCTATGACCCGATGGGCTTCCTCGGGATCATGCGCTTCAACCATCTGCACCCGCCCTTCAACAAGGCGGAGGTGCGCCGCGCCGTGCGCGACCTTGTGGCGCAGCCGGATTTCATGGCCTCCGTCGCCGCCCCGGGCGACTGGGCGGAATGCCATGCCATGCTCCCCTGCACCCTGCCGGGTGTGGAGAGCCATGCGCCCGTGGCGCCGGACCTGGAATCGGCCCGGAAGATCATCCGCGCCGCCGGGGTGGAGGGGGCGAAGGTGGTGATCATCAACGCCTCCGACTTCGCCGCCATCGCGCCGCAGGGGCGACTGGCCGCGCAGCTGATGCGCCAGCTCGGCTTCGACGTGGATCTGGTGGAGACGGACTGGGCCAGCGTGCTCGCCCGCCGGACCAGCAAGGCGAAGCCGGGCGAGGGCGGCTGGAACATCCTGCCCACCAACGCCCCCTCCGGCTCCATCGCCAACCCGGCGGTGAACTTCGCCATCCGCGGCAATGGGGAGAAGGCCTGGTTCGGCTGGCCCGAGGACCCGGCCACCGAGGAGGCAATCGACCACTGGCTCTATGCCCCGGATGCCCAGGCGCAGTCCCTGGCGCTCCGCCGCGTGCAGGAGACGAGCTGGAACAGCGTGCCCTTCGCGCCCACCGGCATCTTCGTGCTGCAGACCGGCTTCCGCGCCGATCTTTCCGGCGTGCTGCAGGGGCCGAACCCGTACCTGTGGAACCTGCGCCGCGCCTGATCCGGTGCTGCCTCTCCCACACCCTCTCCGCTCAAGGAGGCAAGCACCTCCCCGGGACCCCGCCTGGAGCGGGCGCCGCGCGGATTCGGCGAATGCCCACGGAGAGGAGGCCCAGGACGCTCAGGGTCCTGACGGAGCGGGGGTATCGGGGGCGGGGCAGGGCCTTGCCCCCGGGTCAGGGGAGCGGCGCCTCAGGAGACCCGGACCGCCTCGCCCCGCGCATCCAGCGCCCGTCCTGTGACGCGCAGCAGGGCGGCGCCGCAGAGGGCGGAGACCACCGAACCCCCGAGCACGCCGATCTTCACCGCGTCCTGCATTTCCGGATGGGTGGGGAAGGCGAGGAGGCCGATGAAGAGGCTCATGGTGAAGCCGATGCCGCAGAGCAGGGCGGTGCCGTAGATCTGCGGCCATGTCGCCCCGGCCGGGCGTTCCGCCACGCCGAGCTTCACGGCCAGCCAGGCCCCGCCGAAGACACCGATCTGCTTGCCGATGAAGAGGCCCAGCCCGACGCCGAGCGAGACGGGGCCGAGCAGGGCCTCCGGGCTCATACCAACAAAAGAGACGCCGGCATTGGCGAAGCCGAAGATGGGCAGGATCAGGAAGTTCACCCAGCGGGTCAGCCCGTGCTCCAGCCGGTGCAGCGGCGAGTTCGCCGTGTCGTCGGCGCCGCCCGGGCGGTGGCGCAGGGGGATGCAGAGCGCCAGCAGCACGCCCGCCAACGTGGCATGCACGCCCGATTGCAGCATGAAGAACCAGAGCAGCGCGCCAAGCAGCAGATAGGGCCAGAGCTGCCGTGTCCCGGCCCGGTTGAGCAGGAAGAGCAGCACCAGGATCACGCCATCGGCGCCCAGCGCCAGCAGCGACAGGCTGTCCGTGTAGAAGATCGCGATGATCACCACGGCGCCGAGGTCGTCGAGGATCGCGAGGGCCGCGAGAAAGATCTTCAGCGAGGCCGGCACGCGCTGCCCCAGCAGGGAGATCACCCCCAGGGCGAAGGCGATATCCGTGGCGGCGGGCACGGCCCAGCCGCGCAGCGCCTCCGGATCGCCATGGGCGAAGCCGACATAGATCAGCGCCGGCACCGCCATGCCGCCCAGGGCGGCGATGCCGGGCAGGGTGCGGCGGCCCCAGCTGGCGAGCTGGCCGTCCAGCATCTCGCGCTTGATCTCCAGCCCGACGAGCAGGAAGAAGACCGCCATCAGCCCGTCATTGATCCAGTGCAGCAGGCTGAGGCCGCCGATATAGGCGTGCAGCGCGTGAAAATAGGCCGGTGCCAGGCCGGTATTGGCCACGATCAGCGCCAGGGCGGCGGCAGCCATGAGGACCAGGCCGCCCGAGGCGCTGTGGTCCAGGAAGTCACGGAGCAGGGACAGGACGGGGCGGCGTGGGGCGAGGGCCATGGGGCGGCGCGGCTCCTTCATGTCAGGGGCACGTCAGGGGCGGGAGGGGGGCAAGGAGCGTGGCTCCCTCCCAGGAATGCCCCCCCGGGGACGGGGGTTTTCCACGTTTGGCATGGCCGCACAACATGAACGGGGTGTCATCGGCCCGCGGCGGCGCCGGTTCCTGTCGGGTGTGGCGGAACGGGCCGGGGCCGGATGCCGCGCAGCGGCCCGCCCTGGCGCGGTCAGGCCCGCCCGGCGATGCTCACCAGGAGGAGCGGGTCCACGCGGAGCTTGGCCAGCGCCCGGCGCCACTTGGCGTCGTTCTCCTCCTCCTCGAAGATCAGGGCCTCGTCCGGGGACACGTTGAGCCAGGCATTCTGCTGCAGCTCCTCCTCCAGCTGCCCCGGTCCCCAGCCGGCATAGCCCAGGGCCAGCAGGCCCCGGCGCGGCCCGCCGCCGCCGGCGATGGCCTTGAGGATGTCCACGCTCGCCGTCAGGGCCAGCTCGGGATCGACCTGCAGGCTGCCCTCGCTGGACCAGTCCGCCGTGTGCAGCACGAAGCCGCGCCCGCCCTCCACCGGCCCGCCGGCATGCAGCGCGATGCGCCGCTGCGGCGGCACCGGCGCCACGTCGAGCTGCTTCAGCAGGTCGTCGAAGGACAGGTTCTCGATGGCCTTGTTCAGCACGATGCCCATCGCGCCGTCCGAGGAATGGGCGCAGAGGCAGATCACGCTGCGGGCGAAGCGCGGGTCCTGCATGCTGGGCATGGCGATCAGGACCTGCCCGGTCAGGGAGGTGCTGTCGGGCAGGCGGATGCCCTGGTCGCGGTCCTTCCGGCTCCGCCGCCGGGCCGGGCGGCGGGCAGGCGTGTCCTTGCCTCCCTCGGGCGCGTCCTCGGGAAAATCGGGGGTGTCGTCGTCTCGTGCGTGCCTCGCCATCGCCCCTGAATGTGGCGGGCTCCCCGGTCGCCCGCAAGCGGCCTGTGGCGACAAGCCGTCTCCGCCATCGTGTTTTCAGCACGGTCCTGGCGGATGCGGGCGAAGGCGCCTCCGGGGCGGCGTTCCGGGCGGTTCCGGAAGGCTGGCGGCACAGCTTCGCCGGGGGGCTGGCGCTTGACAGCCCGGCTCCGCTCGCGCCGCATCCGCACAGGCGCCCCACAGTCCCATCGGGGCGCATCCCGCAGGAAAGGAAGCCCATGCCCATTCAGCCCGGCGACACGATCCCCTCGGTCAGGCTCATGCGCGCCACCCCGGACGGACCCCAGGAGCAGGACACCGCGGAATTCTTCGCCGGCCGGACGGTGGTGCTGTTCGGCGTCCCCGGCGCCTTCACCCCCACCTGCTCCGCCCGCCACCTGCCGGGCTTCAAGGAGCAGGCGGAGGCGTTGCGCGCCAAGGGCGTCGATGCGATCGCCTGCATGGCGGTGAACGACGCCTTCGTCATGGCCGCCTGGGCCCGCGACCAGGGCCTGGGCGAGGAGATCGCCATGCTCGCCGACGGTTCCGCCGCCTTCACCCGCGCGCTGGGGCTGGAGATGGACCTGGGCGCCCGCGGCATGGGGGTGCGCTGCCAGCGCTTCGCCCTGATCGCCCGCGACGGCAAGGTGGCGCATGTGGGGATCGAGGCTCCGGGCGCCTTCGAGGCCAGCAAGGCCGAAACGATCCTGGCGGCGCTGTAGCCGAACCTGTAGGAAGGCTCCCATGCCCAAAATCGCACCGAACCCAGCGGACCCCATCGGGGCCTTGGCCGAGATGACACGCTGGAGCCTGTTCGCCTGGCAGGCCGGGTGGGTCTTCACCCTCCGTTCGGCCAGCCTCTGGGCGGAACCCGCCACGGCCGCCCCGGCCCTGACGGCCATGGCGCTGGAGAAGCAGCGCGCCTTCACCCAGGGCTGGATGGATGCGGGCCGCAAGGCGCTGCAGGGTGCCGATGCGCGGCAGATCGCCAATGCCGCGATGGCCCCCGTCCGCCGCCGTGTCGCGGCGAATGTGAGGACCCTGGGCCGATCCTGAACCGGGCCATGGATGACCCGGAGCGACGGCGTCGTTAATTATTCTTAATTCGTATCAAGTGGTTATGTGTCAATTTAATCGAGATTTTGGTTGCAGATTTCGACACGCCGTCGCTCTATAGGTGCTTCTGATCATTGGGTCCCCGCCCGCCCGGCATGAATGCCGGTGGCCCTGGCGCCTCTCCGCGAGGCGTCGCCGCCGGAAGCCGTGCAGCGGCCGGCAGGGACCCTGGCACGTTCCGAAAGGGGTTCCATGCCGGTTATCCTGGTGCCGAGTTCGCTCCGCCGATACACAGCCCAGCAGGCACAGGTCACGGTCGAGGGCGACACCGTCCAGTCGGTGCTGGACAGCCTGGTGGACGACCTGCCGGAGATGCGGGGCCATCTCTTCACCGCGAATCGGCTCCGGCCCTTCGTGATGGTCTTCAAGAACGGGCAGGACATCCGCCTGCTGAACGGGCTGGACACGCCGGTCGACGGCAAGGACGAGATCCGCATCCTGGCGAGCATCGCCGGCGGATGAGCGCGCGCCTCGCGGATGCTCCGCTGCCGGACCTCAGCGCCGCGGAGCTGCGGCGCTTCGGTCGTCACCTGATCCTGCCGGAATTCGGCATCGAGGGGCAGCGCCGGCTGAAGGCCGGCAGCGTGCTGCTGATCGGCGCCGGCGGGCTGGGCTGCCCCACCGCCCTCTACCTCGCCGCCGCGGGCGTCGGCCGCATCGGGCTGGTGGACCCGGATGTGGTGGAGGAGACCAACCTCCAGCGCCAGGTGGCGCACGGCTATTCCACCCTGGGCCGGCAGAAGACGGAAAGCGCCGCCGCGCGCATGACCGACCTGAACCCGGACCTGGTGATCGAGCGGCACGACGTCTTCCTGACCGTGGACAACGCGCTGGACCTGATCGCCGGCTATGACGTGGTGATCGACGGGACCGACAACTTCCCGACGCGCTATCTCGTCAACGATGCCTGCACCAGGCTCGGCATCCCCAACGTCTATGGTGGCGTGCTGCGCTTCGACGGGCAGCTCAGCGTCTTCGATGCCCGGGTCGGCCCCTGCTACCGCTGCCTCTTCCCCGAGCCGCCGCCGACCGAACTCGCGCCCAACTGCGCCGAGGCCGGGGTGCTGGGCGTGCTGCCGGGCGTGATCGGCGCGCTGCAGGCGACCGAGGCGATCAAGCTGCTCACCGGCATCGGCACGCCGATGATCGGGCGGATGCTGGTCTATGACGGGCTGGACCTGAGCTTCGGCACCGTCACCGTGGCCAAGGCGCCCGACTGCCCCTGTTGCAGCAAGCCGCGTTCCGAGATCGTGCTGCGGGAGGTGCAGATGGTCTGCTCCGCGCCCGTGGTCGGGCAGGGGCTTTCCGCCGCCCAGGCCCTGGCCCGCCTGGAGGCGGGGCCGGAGATGGTGCTGCTCGACGTCCGCAATCCGCCGGAATGGATGGGCGGGACCCTGCCGGATGCCCTGCGCATCCCCAAGCCGCTGATCGACGAGGCGATCGGCGCGCTGCGGGAACAGGGCACCGCCGCCGCCGGCGTGCTGGGCGATATCCCACGGGACCGCGACGTGCTGGTCTACTGCCAGTCCGGCATGCGGAGCGCGGCTGTCATCCGCGCCCTGGCCACGGCCGGCTACGATCCCGGGCGGCTGTTCAACCTGGAGAAAGGCTTCTCCGCCTGGACCGGGCCGAAGGCCTGACGATCCGCCTTTCGCTTCCGGTCGCGGAAACGCGGCCGGAGAAAGGTTTTTTATCCCAGAAAACGGGAAAGTGAAGATCATTTTGGGAATGATCCCGGTTAATGGCCGCTGTGTCCGCCCGGTTTCGTGCGATTCCCTAAATCTAATTAATACGACTTTACTTGGTGAGACCATGTATGCTGCACTGCGGAAACTGAGCGTTACAAAGTCTTCGTGCCGCACTGTCCTTGTGCATGACACGTTGCTCCAGCAGGGCGATTGATTCGATGCCGCAAAGCAGCGCTGACCTGATTCAAGAAATCATCGCCCTGGCGCCCGATGGCCGCGCCGGCCTGGACGCGGCGACGACGGAGGCCCTGAAGGTCCTGACGCGCCGTCTCCTGGCCGCCAGGGCAGCCGAGGGCGGGCTGGACGAGGACCCGCTGGAACTCGCCATGACCCGCAACGTGGAGCTGCACCGCGACGCGGCGGCGGCGCGGCTGGCCGGGCGCCGGATCCTGGTCACCGGCGGTTCCGGCTCCGTCGGCACGCGGCTGCGCCAGTTGTTGCAAGGCTTCGGGCCTGCCGCGCTGTTCAACCTCGATATCGCCCCGCACCATGGCGAGGGCACCGGCATCACCGCCGATATCCGCGACATGGCGGCCCTCGATGCCGCTTTCCGCGAGGCGCGGCCCGACGTGGTCTTCCACCTCGCCGCGATCCGCGAGCCCGGCCGAGCCGAGGCCGTGGTGCGCGAGGCGGTGGAAACCAATGTCTTCGGCAGCGGCAACGTCATCGAGGCCTGCCAGCGCCATGGCGTGCGGGTGGCGGTCTATTCCTCGACCGGCAAGTGCTTCGCCTATGTGACCGACCACGTCTACACCGCCACCAAGAAGCTGGCCGAGGCGCAGTGGATGCGCGCCGCCCGCCATGCCGCGGCCGGGCGGGCAGGTGGGGCGGAGGCGACGCATTTTGCCGTCACGCGCTTCACCCATGTGCTGGAGAACGGCATCATCGCCGCCGACATCCAGGCGGGGATCGAGGCCGGAATGATCGGCCTGCACGGGCCGGACCGGCATTTCAACGTGCAGAACCTGCGGCAGGCGACGCATCTCCTGGTCAATGCCGCCGCGCTGGCCGGCGAGGGGCCGGTGGATGGCTTCTGGAGCGCGGTGGATCTCGGCTGGCCGGTGAACACGCTGGATCTCGCGCTGTTCCAGATCCGGCGCAGCGGCCGCGATGTCGGCCTGCGCTTCCTGGGCGTGCCGAAGGGCTACGACGAATCCTTCTACCGCGGCCAGTTCGACTGGAGCGGCCTCTACGAGTACCACCCGCTGGTCAATGCGCTGGAGGCGCCACAGGGCTTCACCGACCGGAGCGGCACCATGGTCGGCGCCCGCGTCGGCGCGGTGCCCGATGCGGTGCTGACGCAGGAGCTGCGGCATCTGCGCCAGGTGGTGGATGGTGCCGAGGGCGCGCCGGGAACGGTGAAGCAGGCCCTGCTGGCCGCGGTCACCGCCGTCACCGGCGCGGTCTTCGCCACCACGCCGCCGGAGCGGCTGCTGGACGTGCTCTGGTGGGGCGCGGCGCCGGCCTGGGCCGGGCCGGGCGCCAGCACGGCCGCGCGCTACCGCAGCCTCGTCGCGCTGCTGGTGGATGCGCTGCTCCCGCATGTGGAGGAGAAGCGGTTCCATGCCTGCCCGGCACAGATGGGGCGCCTGCGGGAGGTCGCCCAGACCCTGCCGCTGATCGAAGGGTTGCAGGGCCGCGCCGCGCAGCTCCAGGCCCTGCTGTCGGCGCGGCACATGATGGACGCCGCGCACGACTGACGCCGCCGGGCTTCCGCCGGAGGGCTATCCCTCGAACCGGTCACGCCAGGATGGCAGCGCCCCCGGATAGGGCAGGGCCGCCGCCTCGAAGACCGCGCGTGCCACCGCCCGCGCCATGGCGACGGTCGCCGCATGGCCGAGCAGGGTCAGGTCGCGCAGCGGGTTCGCCAGCGGCACCTCCCCCGTGGCGGCGGCGAAGACCGTGTCACCGTCATTCGGCGCATGGGCCGGCAGGATGGCGCGGGCCAGCCCGTCATCGGCCATGCTGGCGAGGCGCGCGGCCTGGGCCTTGGTCAATGCGGCGTTGGTGGCGACCAGCCCGATCGTGGTGGCGGTGCCGGGGCCGCCCTTGAAGCGCGGCAGCACGTGGTCCGGCGTGAAGCGGGCCGGCAGGCCGCGCCCGCCAAATTCCCCGTCCCGCTCGAAGGGGGCCGACCAGAACCAGGGACCTTCCCCGACCAGGGGGGAGCCGACCGCGTTCACCGCCACGATGGCCGCGACGACATGGCCGCTTTCGCTCATCAGACTGGCCGAGCCGAGGCCACCCTTGACCAGCGGCGTGGTGGCGCCCGTCCCGGCCCCGACGCTGCCCAGCGCGAAGCCATGGCCGGAGCCTTGCCCGGCGGCCTCCATCGCGGCGGCGTAGCCGAGTTCGCGATAGGGCGGGAAGCGGCCCCAGTCCTTGCTGCCGCCATTCCGCAGGTCGAACAGGATGGCCTGCGGTGCCAGCGGGATGGTGATCCCGGCGAAGCTCTGCCCGCGTCCCAGCTCCTGCAGCGCCGCCTGCACCCCGGTTCCGGCATCGAGGCCGAAGGTGGAGCCGCCGGAGAGCACGATCCCGTCCACCTTCTCCACTGACTTGTCGAGCGCCAGCAGCTCCGTGTCGCGCGAGCCCGGGGCGCCGCCGCGCATGCTGACCGCGGCGGTGGCGCCGCCGGCGAAAAGGATGGCGGTGACGCCGGAGCCGAGGGCGAGGTCCGTGGCATGGCCGACGGTGATGCCGGCGATGTCGGTGATCAGGTTCAGCGGTGGTGCGTCAGGCACGGCGGGTGCTCCAGAACAGGACAAAGCCCTTGGGGACATCCACGATCTCCCGCCGGAAGACGGTGGAGGCGATCATCTGGCCGAGTGGAATATAGGGCACGTCGCGGAAGGCCTGCTCCTGGATGCGGACGGCGATGGATTTCTGCGCCGCCGCGTCCGGCGCGGCGAGCCATTCGTCGCGCAGCGATTCCAGCGCCTCGCTGCGCGGCCAGCCGGTGGCCGTGCCGTTGCCGCGCAGATAGCTGTGCACGGCGGGATTGATCTGATCGATGCCGGACCAGAAGGTGCCGAAGATGCTCCAGCCGCCCGCCTCGACCGGATCGCGCTTGGGCAGGCGCTGGACCATCGACCCCCAGTCCATCGCCTGCTCGTCCAGGTTCATCCCGAGCCGGCGCAGAAGGTCGGCGGTGACGTCGGCCAGAGCCTTCAGCGTCGGGAAATCGGAAGGCGAGAGCAGCACCACCTTCTGGCCGTTGTAGCCCGCCTCGGCCAGCGCCCGGCGCGCCCCGGCGATGTCGCGCGGGCCGGTGAGCGCCGCCATCCCGGCATCGCCCGCCAGCGGCGAGACCGGCGGGAAATAGCCGACGCCCTCGTTCCAGTTGGCCGGATCGGTACCGGCCACGGCGGTCATGTAGTCGGCCTGCGACACGGCGCCGAGCAGGGCGCGGCGGATCGCCGGGTTGTCGAAGGGCGGATTCAGATGGTTGAAGCGCAGGCAGCCGACATAGCCGGCGACATCGCGCTGCGCGACGTTGAGCTTCGGATCCTGGCGCAGCATCGGTAGCAGGTCTGCGGTCGGGTTCTCCCACCAGTCCATCTCGCCCGCCCGCATGGCATTCGCTGCGGTCGCGGCATCGGGCAGGACATGCCATTCCACGCGGTCGAAATGCACCCGCTTCGGCCCGGCGGTGAAATCGGCGGGGCCGCCCACCTCGTCCTCCGGGCGCGGCACGTATTGTTCGTGGCGCGCATAGACGACGCGCGAGCCCGCGACCCGCTCGCTCGCCACGAAGCGGAAGGGACCGCTGCCCACCATCTCCGTGACCTGGGTGAAGGGGTCGGTCCGCGCCAGCCGTTCCGGCATGATGGCGCAGATCGCGGAGCCCGCCTTGCCCAGCGCATCCGGCAAGAGCGGGAACGGGCGCTTCAGGCGGAAGCGGATCACCCGGTCGCCTTCGGCGGCAAGCTCCTCCGTCGCCGCCATCAGCGTCTGGCCGAAGCCGTCGCGCGCCCCCCAGCGGCGGATGGAGGCGACGCAGTCCCGCGCCAGCACCGGCTCGCCATCATGGAAGCGCAGCCCGTCCCGCAGTGTCAGGCGCCAGGCCAGCCCGTCCGGCGAGACCTCGTGCTCCGCCACCATCTGCGGCCGGGCGCGGAAGGCGCTGTCCTGCCCGTAGAGCGTGTCGAAGACCATCATCGCGTGGTTGCGCGTGACATAGGCCGTGCTCCAGACCGGATCGAGCACGGCAAGGTCGGATTGCGGCACGAAGCGCAGCACGGACCCGCCCGGCGAGGCGGCCCGCGCCCGTGAGAGCCACGGCGCGGCCAACCCCGCCGCCAGGGAGCCTGCCAGGAGCCTGCGGCGCCGCATCCGGTCCTCCATTCCGCGATCAGGCCGGGCGGAACGCCGCACCGGGACCGCCAGGGTGGCAGGCCTGGCAGGGAGGCGTCCAGAGCCGCCCGGCCCACGCGCGCCGTCTCCGGCATTGCGCCGTCCCGAGGGACCAGGCTCCGCCTCCCCCACGGGCGGCCAGGACGTGAAACGCCGGAGCGGGGCGGGCGGGGAAAGCTGCCGCCCGTTGCCGTGGCGCATTGTCCCAATTGCCTGTCGCGGTGCCGCCATTTAGGACATGTTCAGGCGACGGGGACGGCGGACGGGCGGACCTGGTGAACCGGGTTCCCCGGGACCTCTGCCGGATTCCGGGCGCCACATCGTGACCAAGGGATGCCAGCACACGTGATCCTTTCCGCCGAACGCATCCGCCTCGACGCGAATCCGGGGTCCAAGGACGAGGCCATCCGGCAGGCCGCCCAGCTCCTCGTGGACACGGGCGCCATCGCGCCCGCCTATGTGGAGAGCATGCTGCGCCGGGAAGGCGAGGCCGAGACCTATCTGGGCGACGGCATCGCCATCCCGCACGGGCAGCGCAACGACCGGAACCTGATCCACAGCACCGCCATCTCCGTGCTCCAGGTGCCGAAGGGCGTGGACTGGGGGGAGGACAAGGCCCGGCTGGTGGTGGCCATCGCCGCCCAGGGCGACGAGCATATCGAGGTGCTGCGCCGCCTGACCGAGGTGCTGGGCGACAGCGCCCTGGCCGAGCGGCTCGCCACCACGCGCGATCCCGGGCTGATCCTGCGCACGCTGGACCCCGATGCGGCCCCGGCCGCCACCGCCCCCGCCATGCCGCCGGCAGGTTCCCTGGAAGCCTCGGGCGAGGGCTTCTCCATCGGCGTGCAGGCGCCCGGCGCCGCCGGGCTGCATGCCCGTCCGGCCCGCGCCCTGGCCGGCATCGCCAAGCGCTATGACGCCGCCATCGAGATCCGCCACGGCGACCGCCGGGCGGATGCGAAGAGCATGATCTCGCTGCTGCAGCTCGGCGCCGGAGCGAATGCCCAGCTCACCGTCACCGCCCGCGGCCCCCAGGCCGCCGAGGCGCTGGAGGCTGTGCGGGCCGGCTTCGTCGCCGGGCTGGGGGAGGGGGACGACGACCATGCCCCCGCCGACCGCGCGCCGGAGGCCATGGCCCCGGTGGCCGAGGAAGGTGCCATCGCCGGCCTGCCCGCCAGCCCGGGCGTGGCCATCGGCGTGATCTTCCGCCACCGCTCCGAGAGCGCGGGCTATGCCGAGACCGCCGCAGACCCGGCCGCCGAGCGCGCGGCGCTGGACGGCGCGCTGGTGGAGGCCAAGGCCGAGCTGCGTCAGGTGGCGGCCGACATGACCACCCGCATCGGCGCCAAGCACGCCGCGATCTTCGGCGCGCATGAGGAGTTCCTGGACGATCCGGAACTGCTGGCCGAGGCGCGGATGCGCATCGAGAAGGGCGCCTCCGCCCCCGCCGCCTGGGATGGCGCGACCGCCTCGCGCGCCGAGGCGCTGGTGGCGCTGGGCGACCCGCTGCTGGCCGAGCGTGCCAACGACCTGAAGGACGTCTCCCGCCGCGTGCTGCGCCGCCTGACCGGCGCCAGCGGCGATCCCGACATCTCCGTGCCGCTGCCGGAGCGCGCGGTGGTGGTGGCCGAGGACCTGACCCCCTCCGAGACCGCCGGGCTCGACCCGATGCGGGTGGTGGGGCTGGTGACGGCGGCGGGCGGGCCCACGGCGCATACCGCCATCCTGGCGCGCGCCCTGGGCATCCCGGCCATCGTCGCCGCCGGGCCGTCGGTGATGGCGCTGCCGGACGGCACGCCGGTGATCGTGGATGGCGACCGCGGTCTGCTGCGCCCCGATCCGGATGCGGCGCAGCTCGCCGCGGCGGAGAAGGCCATCGCCAGCGGCCGTGACCGTGCCGCCGCCGCCAAGGCCGCCGCCTTCCGCCCCGCCGTGACGCGGGACGGGCACCGGGTCGAGGTCGCGGCCAATTGCCGCAAGCCGGAGGAGGCGGTGGAGGCCGTGGCCGCCGGGGCGGAGGGGACGGGGCTGGTGCGTTCCGAGTTCCTGTTCGACGACCGCGCCGAGCCGCCGACCGAGGACGAGCAGTTCGAGATCTACCGCAAGCTGGCCGAGGGCTTCGGCGGGCTGCCGGTGGTGCTGCGGACGCTGGATGCGGGCGGCGACAAGCCGCTGCGCTTCGTGCGCCATCCGGCCGAGGCCAATCCCTTCCTCGGCCTGCGGGGGCTGCGCCTCTGTCTCGCCAATCCGGAGCTGTTCCGGCCGCAGATCCGCGCCGCGCTGCGGGCGGCGAGGCATGGCGACATCCGCATCATGCTGCCGATGGTGGACGGGCTCGCCGACCTGCGCGCCGCCAAGGCGCTGATCGAGGAGGAGCGCCGCGCCCTGGTCGCCCCGCCGGTCGAGGTGGGCATCATGGTCGAGGTCCCCGCCGCCGCGGTGATGGCCGACCAGCTCGCGGCCGAGGCGGATTTCTTCTCCATCGGCACCAACGACCTGACCCAGTACACGCTGGCGGTGGACCGGCTGCACCCGACGCTGGGCGCGCGCTCGGACGCGCTGGACCCGGCGGTGCTGCGGCTGATCGACATGACGGTGAAGGCCGCCCATGCCCGGGGCCGCTGGGTCGGCGTCTGCGGCAACATGGCGGCCGATCCGGTGGCGGCGCCGATCCTGGTGGGCCTCGGGGTGGACGAGCTGTCGGTCTCCATCCCCAACGTGGCGGCGCTGAAGGCGCAGATCCGCGGGCTGAGCCGCAACGAGGCCGAGCGCCTGGCGCGCACCGCGCTGAACTGCGCCACCGCCGCCGAGGTCCGGGCCCTGCCCGTGGCGCGGGAGATGGCCCATGCCGCCTGAAGCCAGCCAGGGCGAGACCATCGCCACCGTCACGCTGAACCCGGCGATGGACTTCACCGTGACGCTCGGCCGGCTGGAGCCGGGCGAGGTGAACCGTGCCCGGGGGGCGGAGATGCGCCCGGCGGGCAAGGGCGTGAACGTGTCCGCCATGCATGCCGTGCTGGGGCAGCGCAGCGCCGCGACGGGGCTGATGCCGCGCCTCGATGCGGATGCCTATGCCCGCTACCTCGCCGGGATGGGGGTGGAGGACGCCTTCCATCGCGTGCCGGGCCGGGCGCGCATCAACGTCAAGCTGGTGGAAAGCGGCGACGGGCGCGTCACCGACGTGAACACCCCGGGGCCCGAGGCGCCGGCGAATGCGCTGGAAGGCGTCCTGGCGCGGCTCGACGCCATCGCCCCGGCCATCGTGGTGCTGTCCGGTAGCCTGCCGCCCGGCCTCGGCCCCGATGCCTGGGCGGTGCTGGCGAAGGCCCAGCGCGCCGCCGGGCGGACGGTGCTGCTGGACACCAGCGGCGCCGCGCTGGAGCCGGCGCTGGCCGCCGGGGTGGACCTGATCAAGCCCAATCGCGACGAGCTGGGCGCGCTGCTCGGCCGCAGGCTGGCGGATCGCGACTCGGTGGTCGCCGCGGCGGCGGAAATGCGCGGGCGGGGCATCGCCCGTGTCATCGTCTCCGCCGGCGGGGAGGGGGCGCTCTTCGCCCTGCCGGAAGGGATGCTCTGGGCCACGCCGCCGAAGGTGCCGCTGACCACCACCGTGGGGGCGGGCGATTCCATGGTGGCGGGCCTGTCCGCCGCCTTGGCCCAGGGGCTGGCGCCGGAGGCCATGGCGCGCCTCGCCACCGCCTGCGCCGCCGCCGCCGTTTCCCGCCCCCCAGGCGGGATGCCGGACCGTTCCATGATCGAACGGCTTGCCGAAGCCGTGCGGATCGAGAAGCTGTAATCCAGGTGTCACGGGCAGGCTTTCTCCACCGGGCGGTACCGGCTGGAGGCGGCCTGTCCGGCGCCATTCAGTCCTGAGGGGGACAACTGCATGACCCGGCTGACCGCCGTGATCCGGCATGCCGCCAGCCCGCCCCACGCCGCCATGGCGGCCGAGGCGCTGCGCGAGGCTGCCGAGAGGAGCCATGTCGAGCTGTCGCTCGATACGGGCGAGGGGAGCCCGACGGGGGAGGCGGATGCCATCCTCCTGGTCGGGGATGCCACGGCCGAGGCGGCGCGCTTCGCCGGCAAGCCGCTGATCGCCACCACCGTGGTGGAGGCGATCCGCCATCCGGAAACGGCGCTGCGCTCCGCCTCGGCGCTGGGCAGCCTGCCGCGCCCGCCCGCGCCGCCCGTTGCCGCGCCGGGAACTGTCGCAGCCCCTGGGTCAAACCCTGGATCAAACCCTGGATCAAACCCTGGGGCGTCCCCGGCCGCCGGCCCGAGGAAGCTGGTCGGCATCACCGCCTGCCCGACCGGCATCGCCCATACCTTCATGGCCGCCGCCGCGCTGGAAAAGGCGGCCAAGGCACTGGGCCACGAGATCAAGGTGGAGACCCAGGGCTCGGTTGGCGCCAAGAACCAGCTGACGCCGGAGGAGATCGCCGCCGCCGACGCGGTGGTGATCGCCGCCGACACGGGCGTGGACACCGCCCGCTTCAACGGCAAGCGCATCGTCGTCACCGGCACCAACGAGGCGCTGCGCGGCGGGCAGGACCTGATCCGGCGCGCCCTTGTCGCCGAGCCCCAGGGTGGCGCGGCGGCCTCGGGCGCGGCGCCCACCCCGGCCAAGCCCACGGGCAAGGGTGCCGGGCGCGGTGCCTACAAGCACCTGATGACCGGCGTGTCCTACATGATCCCGCTGGTCACGGCGGGCGGCCTCTGCATCGCCATCTCCTTCGCCTTCGGCATCGAGGCCTTCAAGGAGCCGGGCTCGCTGGCCGAGGCCTTCTTCAACATTGGCGCCAAGTCGGCCCTGGCGCTGATGGTGCCGGTGCTGGCGGCCTTCATCGCCTTCTCCATCGCCGACCGGCCCGGACTGGCGCCGGGCTTCGTCGGGGGCATGCTGGCGAACCTCGTAGGCGCCGGCTTCCTGGGCGGCATCGCGGCGGGCTTCCTGGCCGGCTATGTCGCGAAATGGCTGCGCGACAGCCTGCCCTTCCCGGAAAGCCTGGAAGGGCTGAAACCGGTCCTGGTGATCCCGCTGATCGGCTCGATCATCGTCGGCATGCTGATGATCTACGTGGTCGGGACGCCGATCGCGGCGCTGCTCGCCTGGCTGACCGAGACGCTGCGCTCCATGGGCACCACCAACGCGGTGCTGCTGGGCCTGATCCTCGGTGCCATGATGGCGGTGGACATGGGCGGGCCGGTGAACAAGGCGGCCTATGCCTTCGGCGTCGGCCTGCTGGGCACCGAGACCTATGCCCCCATGGCGGCGATCATGGCCGCCGGCATGACCCCGCCGCTGGGCATCGCGCTGGCCACCTTCATCGCCCGCAACCGCTTCGGGCAGGAGGAACGCGACGCGGGCAAGGCGGCGTTCGTGCTCGGACTCGCCTTCATCAGCGAGGGGGCGATCCCCTTCGCGGCCAAGGACCCGCTGCGCGTCATCCCGGCGCTGATCGCGGGCTCGGCGGTGACGGGCGCGCTGTCGATGCTGTTCGGCTGCACGTTGCGGGCACCGCATGGCGGCATCTTCGTGGTCGGCATCCCTGGGGCGGTGGGCAACCCGCTGGGCTATCTCGTGGCCATCGTGGTCGGCACGGTGATCACCGGCCTCGCCGTCGCGGTGCTGAAGCGCAACAGCCCCGCCGAAGCCGTGGCGGCCTGACAGCCGCGAAAAGAGACGCACGGGCACAACCGTGCGTCTCTTTGATGACAGATTATTGAAATTTTGAAGACGGCCTCGGTCGTTTGTGGCCGCCATGACATTCTGCCAGGACGATGGCAGATCATGATGAAGAAAATCCGCGGGAGCTGGAGATCAAGCTCCTCCTGCCGGATGGCTATGGCGACACCTTTCCGGATCTCGATGCGTTCCGCGGCCTGGTCCCGGCCGAGCGTCACCAGATCACCACATATTTCGACACCGCGGACCGCCGCCTGCTGAAGGAAGGCATGGCCCTGCGCCTGCGCCAGGGCGGTGCGCGGACCCTGCAGACCCTGAAGACCGCCAGCGACGGCAGCACCTTCGGACGCGGCGAATGGGAAGCGTCGGTCGAGGGGAAGGTGCCGGACCTCGCCCTGCTGCGCGGCACGCCCGCCGAACCCTTGCTGCCGGATGGGACGGCCCTCAGGCCGGTCTTCGAGACGCGGGTGCGGCGGCTGCGCTGCGACCTCTCCCCTGCGGATGACGTGCGGATCGAGGCGGTGCTGGACCTGGGCGAGATCCGGGCCGGAAAGCGCCGCGAGCCGATCCGCGAAATGGAGATGGAACTCCAGCAGGGTTCCCCCATCGCGCTCTATCGGCTGGCCTCCGAGGTGCTGCTCGCCGTGCCAGGTGCGCTGCTGTCCACCGAGAGCAAGGCCGCGCGCGGATGGCAGATCGCCGCCAGGGCGCCGCGCCGCCGGGCGGAAAAGGCGGGCGAGGTGGTGCTGCGCCCGGAGATGACGGTGGCCGAGGCGGTGCGGGCCATCATCGGCTCCTGCCTCCGCCAGCTCATGGCCAATGAGCCGCTGGCCCGGACCGGCACGGCGGATGGCAGCCGGATGGAGGGCGTGCACCAGATGCGCGTCGCCATCCGCCGGCTGCGGGCGGCGCTGCGCCTCTTCGGCCCGCTGCTGGAGCCGCATGCCACGGCCCGGTTCGAGGACGAGCTGAGGCGGCTGGGCCAAGTCCTGGGCGCGGCACGGGACTGGGACGTCTTCTGCGAGGAGACCCTGTCCGAGGCCGGCAAGGAAGAAGGCACGGCAGAGTGGGTCGCCCTGCTGCGTCCGGCCGCCGAGGAATGCCGGGTGGAGGCTCATGCCGCCATGCTGGAGGAGCTGCGCCGGCCGGCGCTGGGCGCGCTGGTGCTGGGCCTCGCCGGCTGGGCGGAGGACCCTGCCGTGCTGGGCGGCGTGGCGGTGGGCAAGCCGCTGGCCAAGGTCGCGCCCGGGTTGCTGGAAGGGGTCGCCCGCAAGGTCCGCCGGCGCGGCAGGAAGATCCGGCACCGCTCGATGGAGGAGCTGCATTCTCTGCGAAAGGCACTGAAGCGGCTGCGCTATGGCCTGGAGTTCCTGTCCGGTCTCTGCCCCGAGAAGGCGTTGCGGCGCTACCTCCAGGGCTGCAAGGAATTGCAGGAGGATCTGGGCGGGCTGAACGACGCCGTGACCGCCATCGCCATGGCGGAGAAGCTGGTGGCGCGCCGTGGCACGGAACTGGCGCCCGCCATGGCCGGGCTGGCGCAATGGGCCGAGGCACGGCGCGAGGCAGCCGTCGCCCGGCTGCCCGAGGACTGGAAGGCCTTCCGCGACCTGCCCCTGCCGCTGGTGGATTGATCCACCCGTTCCGGCGTTGTCCTCCGGGGCCGGCCGCCGGGTGGAGAGGCGCCGCCTCTCCGCCCGGACCCCCACTCCGCCAGGACACTGCGTGCCCTGTACCCGGTTCGCCGGCGCCCGTGATGGCCGTTGGTCTGTGGGCCGGTCCCCGGAAGCAGGTGGAAACGCGGGGCTCCCGGAAAGCAGGATACGATGTCCGCGCGGAAGGCGCCGGCATCCTGCCGGAGAGCATGGCTCTCCGGCGCGATCCGGCCGGCAACAGGCGCCAGCGAAGGGGAGGTCCAGGACCCTCAGGGTCCTGGCGGATAGGGGGGCGGGGGAAAGGCAGCGCCTTTCACCCGGGACGGCGCAACGCCGGACGTGACGCCCAACCCGGCTGGTGGAAGCGTGACGCCCGGGTGGCCTACATCCCGCCGATGTAGTTGGGGCCGCCGCCGCCTTCGGGGGTGGTCCAGACGATGTTCTGGGTGGGGTCCTTGATGTCGCAGGTCTTGCAGTGGACGCAGTTCTGCGCGTTGATCACCAGGCGCACATTGGCATCCCCGGCCTCGACCTCGGCGTTCTGGCCACCGGGGCCTTCCACGGCCTGCGGGTCGGGCTCGCCCTCCAGCTCGCGCTCCGCCTCCGGCCCCACGGCCTCATAGACCGCGGCGGGGCAGTAGCGGCTTTCGGGGGATCGGAAGCGGTCCCAGTTCATCGCCTTCCAGCGCGACGGGTCCTTGAGCCTCAGGTGGACCGGCTGGTCCTCCTCGTGGTTGGTGTTGCTCAGGAAGACGCTGGAAAGCCGGTCGAAGCTCAGCACCCCGTCCGGCTTCGGGTAGCGGATGCGCTCGGACTTGCTGGCGTCGCGCAGCGTCTCGTGGTCCGCATGGTGCTTCATCGTCCAGGGCGCCTTGCCCTTGAAGACGTAGGTGTCGAGCGCCGCATTGGCCATGCCGCCCCAGAAGCCGAGCCTGGCGAAGCCCGGGCGGATGTTGCGCACGCCCTTCAGCTCCTCGGTGATCCAGCTTTCCCGGATGCCGCGCGGATAGGCGTCGAGCACGGCGCGGCGGTCGCCGGCCAGGGCCTCCGCCACGGCTTCCGCCGCCACCATGCCGCTCTTCATGGCGAGGTGCGTGCCCTTGATCTTGGGCACGTTCAGGAAGCCCGCGCCATCGCCGATCAGCAGCCCGCCGGGGAAGGCGAGCCGCGGGACGGCCTGCCAGCCGCCCTCGTTCAGCGCGCGGGCGCCATAGGCGATGCGCTTGCCCCCTTCGAGGAACTTCCGCACCTCGGGATGGGTCTTGAAGCGTTGGAACTCCTCGAAGGGGGCCAGCCAGGGGTTGGGATAGTCCAGCCCGACCACGAAGCCGATCGAGACCAGGTTCTCGCCCAGCATGTAGAGCCAGGAGCCGCCATAGGTGTCCTTGGGCAGCGGCCAGCCGACCGAATGCCAGATCAGCCCGGGCGTGTGCTTCTCCCTGGGGATCTCCCACAGCTCCTTGATGCCCAGCGCATAGGTCTGCGGCATGGCCTCGGCACGCAGGTCGAAGACCTCCTCCAGCCTGCGGGTCAGCGATCCGCGGCAGCCCTCGCCGAACAGCGTGTAGGTGGCGCGCAGCTCCATGCCCGGCTGGTAGTTCGGGCCTTCCTCGCCGTCGCGCGTGATACCCATCACGCCGGCCACCACGCCCTTCACCTGACCATCCTCGATGATCGTCTCGGAAGCAGCAAAGCCCGGATAGATCTCGATGCCCAGCGCCTCGGCCTTCGCCCCCAGCCAGCGGCAGACATTGCCCAGGCTGACGATGTAGTTGCCGTGGTTGTTCATCTGCGGCGGCGTGGGCAGCTTGAAGGCGCGCTTCGCGGTCAGCAGCATGAAGCGGTCGTCGGCGGCGGGTGTCGCCAGGGCCGGCGGGTCGTCGCGCCAGTCGGGGAGCAGCTCGTCCAGGGCGCGCGGCTCGATCACCGCGCCGGAGAGGATATGCGCCCCGACCTCGGAGCCTTTCTCCACCACGCAGACCGTCGCATCGGGCGCCACCTGCTTCAGCCGGATCGCCGCCGCGAGCCCGGCCGGCCCGGCGCCCACGATCAGCACGTCGAATTCCATTGCCTCGCGTTCGGCCAAGGTTCCGCGCCCTCCGCTCTCTTTATATCCAGAGGCAAGGGTGTAGCCTCGCCTCCGGTTGCACGGAACCCCGTCCCGGGCCGATATCAGCCCCCATGGATGACGCCGCGGATACCCAGCAGGACGGGAACGCCTTACGCGAGGCGTTGCTGGCGGCGCTGTCGCTGCAACTCGGCTGGGGGGTGGACGAGGCGCTGGAGGCGGCGCCCCGGGACCGGACCGTGCCCAGGCCGGAAGCGGCCACGCCCGGCGTGGCGGCCAGCTCCACCGCCTGGTCCGCGCCCGGACGGGTGGCGGGGGCGGTCCGGGACGCAGGGAGCAGCGCGGGGGCCAGGGAGGAAGCCAGTGGCGGCCTGTTCCCCGGCGATGCCGCGCCGTCGTCCCCGGCACCGCGCCGCCCGGCGCCCCGCCCGGCCGAGGTGCTGGCCCCCGCCGCGTTGCGCGCCGCCGATCTGGCGGCCGGGGCGGACAGCCTGGAGGCGCTGAAGGCGGCGATGGAGCGTTTCGACGCCAGCTTGCGCGACACGGCGACCAACATCGTCTTCTCGGACGGCGTGGCGGAAAGCGGGCTGATGCTGATCGGCGAAGCCCCCGGCGCCGACGAGGACCGGCTGGGCAAGCCCTTCGTCGGCGTCTCGGGGCGGCTGCTGGACCGCATGGTGGCGAGCATCGGCCTCGACCGCACCCGCAACTTCTACCTGACCAACATCCTCTGCTGGCGCCCGCCGGGGAACCGCACGCCCACGGATGCGGAGGTCTCGCTCTTCCTGCCCTTCGCCCGGCGGCATATCGCCCTGGCACGCCCGCGGCATGTCGTCCTGCTCGGCGGCACGGCGGCCAAGGCCCTACTGGGTGCGCGGGAGGGCATCACCCGCCTGCGGGGCCGATGGCACCGGCTGGAGATCGAGGGGCTGGGCACGGTGCCGGCCCTGGCGACGCTGCACCCGGCCTATCTGCTGCGGCAGCCCTCGGCCAAGCGGGAGGCCTGGCAGGACCTGCTCACGCTGCGTCGCGCCCTGGATGGCGAAGTCCCCAAGGGGTTCTGAGAGCCGGGCAAAACCGGAACGACTCGATTCGCGTATTGCGGGGCGAAGCTCGTATAACGATTTTGTGAAGTCGGAAAGCCCAGTGCGGCAAAGGATTTCCGGCCAAACGTCTCAATTAATGAGACGTTTCTCATCGAAAGAGGGTTGTCACTGGCCTCACGCCTCCGTTAACCGCTCCGGCATGGGAGTTCATCGCCGACGGACCTTGAAACAAGAGGGCCTTTCCGACCTACCTCGGCGCGCTCGCGGCGCCGCCCGCCACCGTCCCCGGCACAGCATCCGCCACATGGCCCGGCGTGTGGCCCAGCGTATGGCTCACCTGGGCCTGCTGCTTTTCGCCACCACCGCCATCGGCGTGCCGGTGGCCTTCCACGCCAAGCCCGCCCATGCCGCCTCGGCGCGGGAGGAGGCCGGCGGCCAGCGCAAGACCCGCACCGGCGCCTCGTCACCGCTGCCCGGCAACCGTGAGGTGGCCCTGGCTCCCGCGGTCCGTCCCGGCACCGCCATCGGCCTGCCCGAGCCGCTGGCCGCCTCCGACGCCGCACGGCTGCGGCGGATCTTCGACTTCCAGGCGCGCGGCGATGCCGCCAGCGCGGGGGTGGAGACCGAGTTCCTGCAGGACCGGCGGCTGGTCGGCCATGTCCTGGCCGACCGCTGGCTGCGCCGGATCGGCCCGGTGCCGGAGCCGGCCGAGTTGCAGGCTTGGCTCGCCGCCCATGCGGACCACCCCGAGGCACCGCGGGTCTATGCCCTGCTGGTGGAGCGCAGCCCGCGCGGCGCCAGCCTGCCGCCGCCGCCGCCCGATGCCACGCTTTCCTCGGCCACCGACATCGTGCCCGAGGAAAGCATGCCCGCCGCCCGCAACGTGGCGCGCAACCCGGCGCTGGACCGCAGCGTGCGCGACCGCGCGGCGGCCGGGGATGCCAGCGGGGCGCTGCGGCTGATCAACGGCACCCGCGGCATGACCCCGGCCTATGCCGCGCTGCTCCAGGCCGATGTGGCGCTGGCGCTGTTCCAGGCGGGGCAGGACGAGGAAGCCTTCCGCATCGCCGCCCAGGCGGTGCGCGGCAGCCCCAGCCATGCCCAGGCCGCCTTCGTGGCCGGGCTGGCCGCCTGGGGGCGCAATGTCTTCGACGTGGCGTTGCCCTATTTCGAGGCGGCGGCGCGGGCCGACGATGCGCCCGCCGTGCTGCGATCCGCCGCCGCCTTCTGGACGGCACGGGCTGCCGTGCGGGCGCGACAGCCGCAGCTCTATGTCTCCTGGATGCTGCAGGCGGCGCAGGAGCCCCGCACCTTCTACGGCCTCGTGGCCCGCCGCGCCCTGGGCCTGAAGACCGACTTCGCCTGGGAGAAGGACGTGAACGGCGAGGCCGAGTCCGCCGCCCTGGCCGAGACCGCCGGCGGCTGGCGCGCGCTGGCGCTGTTGCAGATCGGGCAGAAGGAGCGGGCGGAGCAGGAGCTGCGCCGCCTCTGGCCTGCGGTGCAGGGCAACCCGACCCTGGCGCGCGCCTCGCTCGCCGTGGCGACGCAGGCGGGGATGACGGAATTCGCCGCCCAGCTCGCCGGGCTGGCGCAGACGGCGGATGGCAGGCCGCGCGACCTCGCCCGCTTCCCGGTGCCGAACCTGAAGCCGCTCGGCGGCTTCCGGGTCGATCCGGCGCTGGTCTATGCCATGGCGCGGCAGGAATCGAACTTCGATGCCGGTGCCGTTTCGCCCGTGGGCGCGCGCGGGCTGATGCAGGTGATGCCGGCCACGGCCTCCTTCATCACCGGCGATTCCTCGCTCGGCACCGTCGCCGGGGCACAGCGGCTGCACGACCCGTCCTTCGGGCTGGAGCTCGGCCAGCGCTACCTGCTGCACCTGGCTTCGCACGAAGCGACGCAGGGCGGGCTGATCCGGGTGCTGGCGGCCTACAATGCCGGGCCGGGGCGCCTGCAGAGCTGGCAGCCCAACACCCAGTACCGGGACGATCCCTTCCTGTTCATCGAGGCCATCCCGATCCCCGAGACGCGGCTCTACGTGCAGCGTGTGCTGGCCTATTCCTGGATCTATGCCAGCCGCCTCGGCCTGCCGGCGGAAAGCCTGGAGGCGCTGGCCGCGGGCGCCTTCCCACGCTTTCCCGGCGCGGGCGCCGCGCCGGCCGGGGGTGCCGCCTTGCGGAAGGTCTCGGCGCGCTGAGGGCCATGGCACTATTCCTGCCCGCGGGGCCGCGCTGACGGACGCGGCGCATTCCCCAGTCCGTGAGTGCTGCCGGAGGTGGCGGTCGGGTCTTTTGCGGCACCTCATGGCGATGGTGATCCAGGCTGCCGGCCCGTAACGGCCCAGCGCCTCTGCGAGTGCCGTCAGGGGCCATCCCCGGTCCGATGGCGGAGTTCGCCTGCACCTTTTGTGCTGCGATAAGGGCTTCGGCGATCGTGGTCCGCATCACCGGTGCCGGACATCCGCCTTCCCTGCGCCTGCACGCCCTTGGCTGGCGGGCCGTTTGCCCGAGGGAAATACCGGAACGCCGACGGATTGACAGTGTACTTAATTTATGCATACGTTATTTCAAAGATCGGACAGGGTGACCGGAAGGATCGTCGGTCAGTCACTGGCCGACGGGAACAGGGAAGGGACGTCCGATATGGCGCAGGACCTACACGCTCTGCTGGGTGATCTGGTGATCGCCAACCGCATTCTCGCCCATGAGGGCGTGCTGGACGATTTCGGCCATGTCGCGGTCCGCCACCCCGATCGTCCCGACCGCTTCTTCCTTTCACGCTCGCGCTCGCCCGAAATCGTCACGCGCGACGATCTGCTGGAGTTCACGCTGGATGGCGTGCCGGTCGATCCCAGGGGCCTGCGGC
Source organism: Roseomonas mucosa ATCC BAA-692 (assembly GCF_000622225.1). Lineage (GTDB taxonomy): Bacteria > Pseudomonadota > Alphaproteobacteria > Acetobacterales > Acetobacteraceae > Roseomonas > Roseomonas mucosa. The sequence goes on from NZ_JHWD01000001.1 coordinate 305,659, forward strand.
CCTATCTGGAGAGCGTGCTGCACGCGCGCGTCTTCGCCGCGCGGCCGGATGTGCAGGCCACCGTCCATCACCACTGCCCGGCCGTGCTGCCCTATACGGTGACGGATGTCCCACTGCGGCCCGTCTTCCATATGGCCGCCCTTCTTGGCGGTCCCGTGCCGGTCTGGGACAGTCGTGACGAGTTCGGCGACACCAACATGTTGATCGACGATGTTCCGCGCGCCGACAGCCTCGCCAGGGCCCTGGGTGGCGGCACCTCGGTGCTGCTGCGGAACCACGGGGCGACCTGCGCCGCGCAGTCCCTGCCTGCCGTGGTCTTCGTCTGTGTCCGCATGAAGGACAATGCCGAGTTGCAGTCCCGCGCCATGGCCATGGGCACGCCGCGCTTCCTGACGGAAGGCGAGACGGAGATGACGGCCAGGATGCTGATGGGCGAGCGACCGCTGGACCGTGCCTGGGCCTATTTCCGTGCCCGCGCCGGTTTCGGCGGCATCTGAGGGAGGACGCATCATGCGGATCGCACGCCGCCCTCTCGGGGCCATTGCCCTCCTGTCCCTTCTCCCCGGCACGGTGCGGGCCCAGCGCCGCACCGTGCGCCTCATTGTCCCGGCCGCGCCGGGCGGCGCCATCGACGTGATCGGGCGGATCTACGCGACCCGGCTGGCCGAGATGACGGATCAGACCTGGGTCGTGGAGAACCGCTCAGGTGCCAACAACACCCTCGGTGCCGCCGAGGTCGCGCGCGCGAGCCCGGACGGACAGACCTTCCTGGTCAACGCGGATATCCACCTCATGGCCCGCCGCGTGATGCGGTCGGTTCCCTACGATCCGGTGGCGGATTTCACGCCTGTCGCGCGGCTGGCCGCCGCGCCGATGGTGCTGGTCGGAAATCCCCGGATCACGCCGGAGGGTGGCGTCGCGGCCCTGGTGGCCGCCATGCGGAAGCAGCCGGATCGCTTCTCCTTCGCCAATTCCGCGCTGGGCTCCATGGGCCACCTCGCGACGGAGAGCTTCAAGCGAGAGGCCAAGGCCGATGCCCTGGTCGTATCCTATCGCGGGACCGCGCCCGCGCTGACGGATGTGCTGTCCGGCAACACGGCGTTGATGGTGGCGCCGCTCGGCTCCGCCTGGCCGCATGTGGAGGCCGGGCGCCTGCGCGCCTATGCGATCCTCGGCCCGAACCGGGTGGCGCGTGCTCCCGCCATCCCCACCATCGCGGAACAGGGCATGCCAGGGCTCGACTTCACACTCTGGTACGCGCTCTGGGCGCCGAAGGGATGGCCGGCCGCGGAAGCCGACCGGCTCAATGCCACGGTCCAGACCCTTTCCCGCGACCCGGATATCCGGGCACGCCTCGCCGAACAGGGGGCCGAGCCATTGGCGGAGGACCGCGCCGCCTTCGTCCGCTTCATCGGGGTGGAAGCCGAACGGAACGCGCGGATCGCACAGGAAGCGGGCATCGAGCCCGAATAGGCTGGCGCCGCTCCGCCTTTGACGCGGAATTGGCGAGCGGTGCAGGTGCGAGCCTGACCGGTTGCCGCTACCGGCCACCCCGGCTGGCGAAACACGCCTCCAGCGCCCGCAGCATCTCCCGCAGCCCCGGATGGCGCGGCTTGTCCCGGCGCAGCACCAGGGCGAGCTGGCGTTCCAGGCGTGGCGCCAGGGAGCGGGCCGAGAGGCGCGGAGCGTCGCTGTCCCGCCAGGCCATGCCAGGCAGGATGGCATGGCCCAGCCCGGCGCCGACCAGTTCCTTGATCGCCTCGACACTGCCCAGGGACATGCTGGGCACGGGGTGCAGCCCGGCGGCCGCGAACCATTCGTCCACCACCCGCCGCGTATGGCCGCCGGGTTCGTAGAGCACCAGCGGCAGGGCGGCGACGGCCTCCGGCGTCAGCGGGATGGCGGGTGGCTGTGAGGCAAGGGGCGAAAAGAGCAGGAACTCGTCCGCCAGGGCCGGGGTGACGGCGAAGGCGCGGCCAGGGGCGGGCAGGGTGACGAGGCCGAGATCCAGCGCGTTCTCCTCGATCGCCTTCAGCACCTCGGCCGTGTTGCCCGTGCGGACGGTGATCTCCAGCGCCGGAAAGCGCTGCCGCAGCCCGCGCAGCACATCCGGCAACAGGTAGATGCAGGCGGTGGCGCCGGTGCCGATGCGAACCCGCCCGGCGACGCCCGCCGCATGCGGCGCCAGTTCCTCCAACGCCTCGCCCACCGCCCGCTCGATGCGCCGCGCATGGGCGATCAGGGCCATTCCGGCCGCGGTCGGCCCGGCACGCCGGCCCACGCGCTCGATCAGCCGCACGCCGAGGCGGCGTTCGAGCTGGCGGAGCTGCAGGCTGATCGCCGGCTGGGTCAGGCCGCGCCGTTCCGCCGCGGCCGAGAAGCTGCCCAGTTCCACCACGTCGGTGAAGCTGCGGAGCTGGTCGAGGCTGAGATCGCGCATCCCAAAGTTTTCCTGATGCTCTGCATGAGAGGGCAAAGCTTCCCTCATGGTGCCGGGGGATGGAAGAGTCCGGCCATGTTCCTTCGGACCACCGCCGCATGACGCCCCTCCCTTTCCTCGTCCGCCCCGCCCATGACGGCGATCTCGCCGTGATCCAGGCGATCTACGCGCAACATGTGCTGCACGGCTGCGCTTCCTTCGAGGAAGCGCCGCCTGGGTTGGAGGAGATGGCGGCGCGGCGGCAGGGCGTGCTGGCGCTGGGCCTGCCCTATCTGGTGGCGGAGCGGGACGGGGAGGTGGCGGGCTATGCCTATGCCTCGCTCTACCGCGCCCGGCCGGCCTACCGGCATACGCTGGAGGATTCCATCTATGTCGCCCCTGGGCGCGAGGGGCAGGGGGCAGGCCGCGCGCTGCTGTCCCGGCTGATCGCCCTTTGCGAGGCGGGTCCCTGGCGCCAGATGGTCGCGGTGATCGGCGACAGCGGCAACCAGGCTTCCCGCACCCTGCACGAGCGGCTGGGCTTCCGCACCATCGGCATCCTGGCCGATGTCGGCTTCAAGCACGGGCGCTGGCTGGATTCCGTGCTGATGCAGCGCGCCCTGGGGCCGGGGGCCGTGCGCCTGCCCGATGCCCCGGCGCCGCGCCCGTGACCCTGGCCGCCGCCGTTCCCCCTGCCGTCCCCCGGCGCACCGTCTGGGCGCTCGGCCTGTCGCAGCTCATCGCCTGGGGTGTCAGCTACTACCTGATCGGCGTGCTGGGTGAGCGCATCGCCACCGATCTCGGCTGGGGCATGGCGAGGGTGCAGGGCGGCTTCGCTCTGTCCCTGCTGGTGATGGGGCTCGTCTCCCCCCTGGCCGGGCGGATGATGGACCGGCAGGGCGGGCGCCGGGTGATGGGCCTCGGCTCCGTCCTCCTGGCTCTGGGCTGCCTCGGCCTGGCCCTGGCGCGGGAGGTGGTGGGCTACTACGCGGCCTGGGCGGTGCTGGGGCTGGCCATGCGCCTGACCCTCTACGACGCCGCCTTCGCCACCCTGGCGCGGATCGGCGGGGCGGGCGCACGCCGGGCGATGTCGCAGATCACCCTGCTGGGCGGTCTGGCCTCCACGGTCTTCTGGCCGCTGGGCCACCTGCTGGCGGAGCATCTCGGCTGGCGCGGCGCGTGCCTCGCCTATGCCGGGGCGGCGCTGCTGACCCTGCCGCTGCACCTGCTGATTCCCAGCGGCCGCGCCGGTCCCTTCCGGGCCGGGCCGGATGCCCCCGCCGCCCCGGCGCTGGCACGGGACGGGGGCGAGCGCCGCCTCGCCGGGGCGCTCTACGCCGCGATCGTCCTGCTCATCGGCGTGCTGAACGCGGCCATGTCGGCGCATATGATCACGCTGCTCTCCGGGCTGGGCCTGGGGCTGGCAACGGCGGTCTGGGTGGCCACGCTGCGCGGCATCGGCCAGTCCGCCGCGCGGCTGGCGGAGATCCTGTCGGGCAGCCGCATGGGCGCGCTGAGCCTGAACCTGCTCGCCACGGGCGGCCTCGCCCTCGGTTTCGTGCTGGCCTTGTGGAGCGGCACCTCGGCCACGGTGGCGGTGCTCTTCTCGCTCCTCTACGGGGCGGCGAACGGGCTGACCACCATCACGCGCGGTGCCCTGCCGCTGGTTCTCTTCGACCATCGTGCCTATGGGCGGATCGCCGGAGCGCTGATCACCCCTGGCCTGCTGCTGTCCGCCGTCGCGCCGCTGGCCTATGTGCCGGTCATCGAGGGGCTGGGCGCGGGCTGGGCCATGGGCCTCGGCACCCTTCTCGCCTTGGGCGCCTTTCTGGCCTCCCTGCTGCTGTGGTGGCGGTTCGGGGCGGGCCAGCGGGGGTGACGGCGCGGCGGCGCATGGGAACGAAGCCTGGAAGCCTGTAAGCAGGGGCCGGAGAGTGACGTGATGGGGATGCCGCCATGCCGATCGACGAGAGCCTGACCTTCCTGCCCGTGAACATCGCGGTGCTCACGGTGAGCGACACGCGCGACCGCGCCAGCGACCGGTCCGGCGACACGCTGGCGGCGCGGGTCGAGGCGGCGGGGCACCGGCTGGTGGCGCGGGAGATCCTGCGCGACGAGGCCGATGCCATCGAGGCGCAGCTCCGCCGCTGGATCGCCGATCCGGATGTGGATGTGGTGATCAGCACCGGCGGCACCGGCATCACCGGCCGCGACGTGACGCCGGAGGCCTTCGCCCGCGTGCTGGAGAAGGAGATCGCCGGCTTCGGCGAGCTGTTCCGGATGCTGAGCTATGCCAAGATCGGCACCTCCACGATGCAGTCCCGCGCCATCGGCGGCGTGGCGGACGGCACCTATCTCTTCGCCCTGCCGGGCAGCACCGGGGCGGTGAAGGACGGCTGGGACGACATCCTCCGCTTCCAGCTCGACGCCCGGCACAAGCCCTGCAACCTCGTGGAGCTGATGCCGCGCCTGCGGGAGCATCTGGCGGGGGGCTGAACGGCCCGCCTTCTCCTGCAACCGTGAAGCCGCCCTCCGTCTGGCGCGATGGCGATCCGTGACCAGCTTCCGGCGACCCAAGGCGGAGGAAGCCATATGTCACAGAGTCCCCTGAAGCTCGCGGCCGATGCCGCCGCGCCGGTCGTCTTCGAGATCCCCGGCGCCGAGGGCGAGTTCCGCGTGCAGATCCTGAACGAGGACCAGGAGAAAGGCGTCGTCACCACCATTATCCATCTGCCGCCCGGCGGCCGCATCCCGGCGCATTTCCACGAGGCCGGTTCGGAGATGCATTACGTGCTGGAGGGCGACCTGACCGAGAATGGCGAGAGCTTCGGTCCTGGCGGCTTCCTGACCTTCGCCGCCGGGGTGGTGCATGGCCCGCATGGCAGCGAGGGCGGCGCCCGGGTGCTGACGGTGCAGCAGTGGCAGAGCGGCCGGGGGGAGTTCGACTTCCACCCGGCGGAGGAAGGGCAGGGCGGGGCGGCTGCCGCTTCCACGGATGCGGCCGGGGAGGGTACGTCCGGGGATGCGGCAGCCGGTGCTTCCGTCACCGACAAGTCCGCCGCGGAGGCCGAGGCGGAACGCCGACGGGGCGAGGAAAAGGGCTACGGCTGAGGCGGAAGGCGTCCTTCCGGCGAGGCGGCTTCAGCCCTTGCCGGAAATGGCCTTCCGCGCCGCGGTGGCGAGTACGTCCGCGCGCTCGTTCATCGGGTCACCGGAATGGCCGCGCACCCAGCGCCATTCGATGGCGTGCGGCTTGGCAGCGGCAAGAAGGCGTTGCCAGAGTTCGTAGTTCGCCACCGGCTCCTTGGCCGCGTTCTTCCAGCCGTTGCGCACCCAGCCATGCACCCAGCGGGAGATGCCGTTGCGCACGTATTCGCTGTCCGTGTGCAGCACAACCTTGCAGGGGCGCCGGAGCGCCTCCAGCGCCTGCGCCGCCGCCGTCAGCTCCATGCGGTTGTTGGTGGTGGCCGGGTCGCCGCCGCTCAGCTCCCGCTCATGGCCGTTGTAGCGCAGGATCGCGGCCCAGCCGCCCGGGCCGGGATTGGGCTTGCAGCCGCCATCGGTCCAGATCTCGACCTCGGTCCCCTGGGACGCCTCCTGGGTGTCTTCCATCGTCGCGCTGTCAGCCGGCATGGGCGAAGATCCCCGGAAGGGCCCTGTGGCCCATGAAGTGCCGCAGCCGCGCGAGGTATTCGAGCGGGTCCTTGCGCGTCACCAGCGCGCCGGGCGGCGTGTGGGTCCAGTCGTAGAGGCGCGTCAGCAGGAAGCGCATCGCCCCCCCGGCGCAGAGCACGGGCAGGGCGGCGCGCTCCGCCGGGGTGAGGGGGCGGAGGGCCTCGTAGGCGGTCAGCATTGCCGCCGCGCGTTCCGGCACGAAGCGGAGATCCGCGTCGAAGCACCAGGCGTTCAGGCTGATCGCGAGGTCGTAGGCGAGCAGATCGGTGCAGGCGAAGTAGAAGTCGATCAGCCCGGTCAGGTGCCCGCCCTGGAAGAAGGCGTTGTCTGGGAAGAGGTCCGCATGGATCTGCCCGCGCGGCAGGGTGCCGTACTCTGCGAGGTTCGGCCATTCGCGCAGGATGAGGCCCAGATGTTGCGCCAGCTCGTCGCAGAGGCCGGGCTGCACCGCGTCCCCGCCGTCGCGGCAGCGGTCCAGCAGCGGCGCCCAGGCGGCGGGCCCCAGGGCGTTCGGCCGCTCCGCCGCATAGGAACGGCCCGCCGCGTGCAGGCCGGCCATGGCGCGGCCAAGCTCGGCGCAATGGGCGGGGGCGACCTGGCGCGGCCAGGCGCCCTCCAGGAAGGTGCAGATCGCCGCCGGGCGGCCCGCGAGCTCGCGCAGCGCCTCCCCGTCGCGCCCGGGCACGGGCTGCGGGCAGGCGACGCCCTGTGCGGCGAGGTGGCGCATCAGCCCGAGGAACCAGGGCAGTTCCGCCGGGTCCACGCGCCTTTCGTAGAGCGTCAGGACATAGCGGCCATGGGTGGTGTCGAGCAGGAAGTTGCTGTTCTCCACGCCCTCCGCGATGCCGCGCAGGGAGAGGGGCTCGCCGATCGCATAGCCGGCGAGGAAGGCGGCCAGCGCCGCCTCCGTCACTTCGGTGTAGACGGCCATCAGTCCTTCAGCGCAGCCGGAAGTTTGAAGGTGATGTTCTCGCGCGCCACCACGACTTCCTCGATCTTCAGGTCGAAGCGCGTGCGCAGCCGGTCGAGCACTTCGTCCACCAGCACCTCCGGCGCCGAGGCGCCCGCGGTCACGCCCACTGAGGCGACGCCCTCGGCCAGCGCCGGGTCGAGGTCGTGGCCACGCTGCACCATGATGGCGCGGGCGCAGCCGGCACGCTCCGCCACCTCCCGCAGCCGCACGGAGTTGGAGGAGTTCGGAGCGCCCACCACGATCATCAGCTCGACACGCGGGGCGATGGCCTTCACCGCCGCCTGCCGGTTGGTGGTGGCGTAGCAGATGTCTTCCCTGGTTGGGCTGGAGATGTCCGGGAAGCGGTCCTGCAGGATCGCCACGATCTCCACCGTGTCGTCCACCGAGAGGGTGGTCTGGGTGGTGAAGGCGAGCGGCACGCCCACGGGCGGCTGCACCGTGCGGGCCTGGGCGGCATCCTCCACCAGCGTCACCGAGCCCTTGGGGAGCTGGCCCATGGTGCCGACCACTTCCGGGTGCCCGGCATGGCCGATCAGCAGGATGTGGCGGCCCGTGGCGGAATGGCGCTCCACCTCGCGATGGACCTTGCTCACCAGCGGGCAGGTGGCATCGAGGAAGAACATCTCGCGACGCTGCGCCTCGGCGGGCACGGATTTCGGCACGCCATGGGCGGAGAAGACCACCGGCTGGCCGTCGTCGGGGATCTCGGAGAGCTCCTCCACGAAGACGGCGCCCAGGGCCTCCAGCCGTTCCACCACGAAGCGGTTGTGCACGATCTCATGGCGCACATAGACGGGGGCGCCGCGGCGGATCAGCGCCTCCTCCACGATCTTGATGGCCCGGTCCACCCCGGCGCAGAAGCCGCGTGGTCCGGCAAGGAGCACGGTCAGGGGCGGCCTAGTGGCGGCAGCGGCGGGGCGGTCCGTGACCGGCGGGGAGAGGGGGGCGTGGGCGGGCATGTCGTGGGGCATGTTGGCGTCGGGCGTCTCTCGTGCCAGTTCGTGGCGGCAGGCACCGGGAGATGGTCACCCGGCCGGGGGCAGGCGCAACCTAGCGATCCCCGGGCGCCTGGGACAGGGGGAGTATAGCATGGCTTTTCACGCAGGGCGCCCGGGGTTGTCTTTCGGGGGCGTGGCTTTCCGGGGGGCACCCGCCCTTCTCGTGGCCCTGGCGTTGGCCGGCTGCGGCAGCACGGACTCGAAGAATCCCCTGGCCAATGCCATGGCGCCTTGCCCGGCTGTCTCGCTGCTGGGCGAGGCGGCGGACCTCACCCGCTATCGCGGCCCGGGGCGGGACATCCCCTCCATGGTGCTGGACGCGCGGCTGACCGGCTATCAGGCCAAGTGCGACTATGCGCCGGGGCACAAGGGGCTGGACGTGACGCTGCGCCTGGCCATGGCGGCCGAGCGCGGGCCCGCCGCCACGACCCGGACGGCGTCGCTGCCCTATTTCGTGGCCGTCACCACGGCGGACGAAGGGCGCATCCTGGCCAAGGCGAACTACACCGCCGCGGTGGAATTCCCGGCCAATGTGAACCGGGTGCAGACCAGTGGCGAGGAGATCTCCATCCGCATCCCCGCCGCGACCCCGGGAGAGGCGGCGCAGCGGCAGGTGTTGCTGGGCTTCCAGCTCTCGCCCGAGGAACTGGCGCTGAACCGGCAGCGCGGCCCGCGCCGCTGAGGCCATGGCCCGGGGAGGAGAACGGGGGAGGGGGCGCTTGCGGGGGTGGTGCCTCCTGCCGGAAGATGGGCGGGCATGAGCGACCGCCCCATCCCCCCGCCGCCCACCCTCGGTCCCGAGGAGCTGGAGGCGCTGTTCTACGGCGCTGTCCGCGACGGACGGCTGGACCTGCTCGCCGCCTTCCTGGATGGCGGGGCGGACCCCAACCGGCCGGATGCGCGCGGCTTTCCGCCGATCGTGCTGGCCTCCTACAACGGGCAGAAGGACGCCACCGCGCTGCTGCTCGCCCGGGGCGCGGCGGTGGATGCGCCGGATGCCAAGGGCAGCACCGCCCTGGCCGGCGTGGCCTTCAAGGGGGAGGCGGAGATCGCCCGCGTTCTCCTCGCCGCCGGGGCGGAGCCGGATGCGCCGAACGGGGCGGGGCGCACGCCGCTGATGTTCGCCGCCATGTTCGGGCAGCGGGAGATCGCGGAGATCCTGCTCGATGCCGGGGCCGATCCGGCGCGCGAGGACCCGGAGGGGAGTTCCGCCCTGACCCTGGCCCAAGGCAGCGGCGACGCGGCGCTGGTGGCGATGCTGGAAGAGGCGGCGGCGCGGCGGGTTAGCCGGCCTCGGTGAAGCCCTCCGGCCAGAGGTCCCGGTCCACCACCACCTCGGTAATGCGGAAGCCGCCGGGCCAGTCGCGGAAGCCCGGCTGATCGAGCAGTCGCGCAATGGCCTCCTCCGCCGTCTGTGGGCTGGAATACATGCCGATGCTCTTCATGGAGAGAAGGTTGCGCGGATTGATCCGCTCATCCTCGTGGGCCTGGAGCTTGTAGTGAGAGAGCAGCCATATCTTCGTCATGACACCTACCTTGTCCGATATCGGGTGCCACGCGCTGTGTGGTGGCTGTGCTATTCCCTGATCGATTCACTCAGGATCATCGGGATCAAAGCCGAAGCCTTCCGTCCAACTGGTGTCATCCAACGGCGCGCAGTAATGGAAAACGCGGAAGCCATCGGGCCAGTCGCGAAAGCCGGGGAGCTGACGCATGCGTCCGATCGCCTGTCTCGCTTTCTCTTCGGACGAATAGATGCCTATGAGCTTCATCGACATTTCGATCTCGTCCGTTTCCGTTTCATCACCGTCCGCATCCATTTCGTGATGCTCGACGATCCAGAAGTTTTCGCTTTTTCCGGTCATATGATATTTCCTCCGGTATCAATCCCAAGCATCCATTCAATGAATGCACGCTCACCATAATTTTTTATTCTGCTATATTCACTATTGGTTGGCCTCCCTTTTCCTGTTCGTTCCCAATTCCCTTTGCCATACTGGTCGTTCATCAACTTCGTGGCGTATTCCTCGGCTGTCTGGTTTTGCCCGCGTGGGATACCCCTTGCCCAGCTCGCAACATCGCTGGCCGCCTCCTTGCCGCTCAACCCCGGTTTCCTCTGTCTTGGCGGTCCGGGATCTTTCGGAAGGCTGCCTGTTTCGGGTGTCTCCGTGGCCCCCGGGGCGCGACGCGTGCTCGTGGCAGAGGACACGGGCGGCTTGGGCGCCAGCAGGAAGGGCCCGAACTGGACCGGGACGATGCCGGGGCGATGCCGGGACGAGGCGTGGCGGCGGTGTTTCCCTGTCCGGCCCGCCTGCTGCGGGTATAGGCGGGGACGTGCTCCGGCCTGCCGTTGCGCTGCCGCTCATAGGCACGCACGGAGACCATGCTCTGCCCCGCCGCCGTGCGCAGCGGGGAGGTGGCCAGCGCCTGCCGGCGATGACGCTTCCGCGCGAGGCCATCGCGGCCTTGCGCGGAACATCTGCACTATGGCCTGGGCCGCTCTCCCGTCTCCGTGCCGGCGAAGCCCTCCGGCCAGAGGTCCCGGTCCAGCGTCACCTCATAGATGCGGAAGCCGCCGGGCCAGTCGCGGAAGCCGGGCAGAGGAAGCAGGCGGGCAATCGCTTCCTCGGCTTTCTCACGCGTAGAGTAGGTGCCGACAAGCTTGGCGGAGATCTTGGTGGCCGGATCGGCGCCCTCGTCGTCGCCGGCCTGGATACGATAATGCAATGCCTCCCACAGAGGTGCTTTTGCCATCAGCCTGTCATCCTCTTTCGGTAGCCGGGTGTCTTCCGGACGCTGCGGCCATCAATGCCCATCGTGTTCCGTGCGAGACGGCTTCAGACATCGGGATCGTCGTCATCGAACCCGAAGCCACTGTGCCAGACATCGTGGTTCGCGCGGCTGCCAACAATCCTGAAGCCGTAAGGCCAGTCACGGAAGCCAGGCAGGTTCCGCATGCGGATGATGGCGTTATGAGCCTCTTCCTCGGACGAATAGTAGCCCACGGTCTTCCGGGACATCTCGAATTCATCGTCGTCGATCTCGTCGTCGGCGGCGGTCATCTTGTAATGGTAGACAACCCAGAACTCCATGCCGTCCCCGGTCATGCCTCGTGTTCTCCCAGCATCATGTCCCAGAACATCTCCTGGAAAGAGCGCTCGCCGAATTTCCTGATCTTGCTGAATTCGCTTTTGCTCCCTCGGTCAGAAGGAAGTTTGTCCCAGTTTTGCCGTCCCCCGTATTTCTGATCCAGAAGCCGCTCGGCGTACTGGGTCGAGCTCTCCCCCTGATAGCGGGGAAAGCCTTTGGCCCAGTTCGGCGTGTCCTTCGCGCCTTCCTTGCCGCTTTGCCTCGGGACCCGCTTCATCGGAACAGGCGCGGCTTCCTGCGGCCTCGGCACGATGTAGCCCGGCGGCTTGGGCGCCAACAGGAAGGGCCCGAGCTGGCTGGACCGGGACGATACCGGGGCGGGGCGTGGCGGCGGTGTTTCCCTGTCCGGCCCGCCTGCTGCGGGTATGGGCGGAGACATGCTCCGGCCTGCCGTTGCGCTGCCGTTCATAGGCACGCGCGCGGAGACCATGCTCTGCCCCGCCGCCGTGCGCAGCGGGGAGGTGGCCAGCGCCTGCCAGCCCTTGGTGACCCAGCCGGCATAGGCCCCGCGTTCCGGGTGCTGGACCTGCCAGTAACGGTCGTCCCGCATGGCGCGCCGTAAGCTGTCTTCGGTGATGACGGTTCTGCGCAAGGCCTCTGCCCTCCTGAGGGGGAATATAATCCTATGATGGAGCGAAAGTCGGGACTCCCGCCCACTCGCCGCCGTTGCCAGCGCCCATGCCGCAATGCCATAACAGCCCGTACCCGCTGATCCCGCGCGGGAGAGCGAGGCCGTCCGGTGCCGAACCGGCCGGCCTCCGCCGAAGGCGCAACCGGCCCCCGGAAACGCTCAGGCCCGATGGACCGCGCGGGGAAGGGGCCTCTGGAAAGCCCGGCCCGCCCCGAAACGGGCGTTCCGGCACCGACGGAGTAAGGCGCGGGCGCCATGCCCGGCCGAATCTCTCAGGTCCATGGACAGAGGGGGGCCACGTTCCGTTCCGCCGCCCTGAGCGGCGAAGGAGGATGCGTGGCTGACGCCGCCGAGACGATGCTTGAGACCCCGCTGGCCGACTGGCACCGCGCCCAGGGCGCGCGCATGGTGCCCTTCGCCGGCTACATGATGCCGGTGCACTACCCCGCCGGCATCATCGCCGAGCACAAGGCCTGCCGCGAGGGTGCGGCGCTGTTCGACGTCTCCCATATGGGGCAGGCGGAGCTGCGGGGCGAGGGCGCGGCGGCGGCGCTGGAGGCGCTGACCCCCGCCGACGTGCAGGGGCTGAAGCCCGGGCGGCAGCGCTACGGCGTCCTGATGACCGAGGCGGGCGGCATCCTCGACGACTTCATGTTCACCAATCTCGGCGACCGGATGTTCCTGGTGCTGAACGCTTCCCGCAAGGCGGTGGACGAGGCGGCGATCGGGGCCATCCTGCCGCCTTCCGTCACCCTGGCGCCGATGCCCGACCGCGCGCTGCTGGCGCTGCAGGGGCCGGCGGCCGAGCGCATCCTCGCCACCCTGGCGCCCGAGGTGGCGGCGCTGCCCTTCATGGGCGTGGCCGAGGTGACGCTGGCGGGTGGCTCCGCGCTGGTCAGCCGCTCCGGCTATACGGGCGAGGACGGCTACGAGATCAGCGTGCCGGCGGAGAACGCCACGAAGCTGGCCGGGGCGCTGGTCACGGCGGGTGCCACACCGGCCGGGCTGGGCGCGCGCGACAGCCTGCGGCTGGAGGCCGGGCTCTGCCTCTACGGCAACGACCTGGACGAGACCACGAGCCCGGTCGAGGCGGCGCTGAACTGGACCATCGGCAAGCGCCGCCGCACCGAATGGAACTTCCGCGGCGCCGAGCGGGTGCGGGAGGAACTGGACCACGGCCCGAAGCGCCTGCGCGTCGGCTTCGCCGTCGAGGGGCGACAGCCCGCCCGCGCCCATACCCCGATCCAGTCCGGCGCGGAGGTGGTGGGCGAGGTGACCAGCGGCGGCTTCGGCCCGACGCTCGGGGCGCCCGTCGCCATGGGCTATGTCCGCCCTGACCTCGCCACGGATGGCACGGCGCTGGACCTGATGGTGCGCGGCAAGGCCGTGGCGGCCAAGGTCGCGCCCACGCCTTTCGTGCCACACCGCTACAAGCGCGCCAGCCGCGCCTGATCGCTTTTTCCCCCGTGCCCGCCCGGGAAGTGGCGGGCGCGCCCGGACCGATCTGCCCGGACCGATCTCTCCAGACCGATTTGCAGGAACCCGCCCCATGTCCCAGATCCGCTACACCGCCAGCCATGAATGGGTCCGCCCCGAGGGCGAGGATGCCGTGGTCGGTATCACCAGCCACGCCCAGGAAGCCCTGGGCGACATCGTCTTCGTCGATCTCCCCGAGGTGGGGCGCGAGGTCGAGGCCGGCGAATCCATCGCGGTGGTGGAGAGCGTGAAGGCCGCCTCCGACATCTATGCCCCGGTGGCGGGCACCATCACCGGCGCCAACGAGACGCTGGGCGACGATCCCGGCCTGGTGAACCGCGACCCGATGGGCGAGGGCTGGTTCTTCCGCATCAGGCCGAAGGATGCCGCGGAGGTGGACGGGCTGCTGGACGAAGCGGCCTACGAGGCCGTGGCCGCCGCCGGTTGATGCCGCGATGAGCACCCTTGAGCAGCTTGCCGCCCTGGAGGACCAGGGCGGTTTCGTGCGCCGTCATCTCGGCCCCTCGGAGGGGGAGATCGCGGCGATGCTGGAGGCGATCGGGGCGGACAGCCTCGACGCCATGACCGCGCGTACCGTGCCCGCCGCCATCCTGGGGGACACGCTCGATGCGCTGCCGCCCGCCATCGGCGAGTCCGAGGTGGTGGCCGAGCTGGCCGCGCTTGCCGCGCAGAACAGCGCGGTGAAGTCGCTGATCGGCATGGGCTATCACGGCACGCATGTGCCGCCGGTGATCCTGCGCAACGTGCTGGAGAATCCCGGCTGGTACACGGCCTATACGCCATACCAGGCGGAGATCGCGCAGGGGCGGCTGGAGGCGCTGGTCAACTTCCAGACCATGGTCGCCGACCTCACCGGCCTGCCGGTCGCCAATGCCTCGCTGCTCGACGAAGGCACGGCGGCGGCGGAGGCAATGGCCATGGCGCTGGCCGCCGTGAAGGGGCCGCGTGCCACCAACCGGCGCGTGATGCTGGTCTCGCGCGACCTGCACCCGCAGACACTGGCCGTGCTGCGCACCCGCGGCGCGCCACTGGGCATCGAGATCCGCCCGTACGCCCCCGGCGAGATGGCCGGGGCGATCCGCAGCGAGGGGCCCTTCGCCGCGATCTTCTCCTATCCCGGCACGACCGGCGAGCTGCGCGCGGAGCTGGAGGCGGAGATCAAGCTCGCCAATGACACGGGCGTCACCGCCATCGTCGCGGCGGACCCGCTGGCCCTGGTGCGGCTGAAGCCGCCGGGCGAGATGGGCGCCGACATCGTCATCGGCTCCTCGCAGCGCTTCGGCGTGCCGATGGGCTGGGGCGGCCCACATGCCGCCTTCATGGCGGTGAAGGACGGGCTGAAGCGGCTGATGCCGGGCCGCATCGTCGGCGTCTCGGTGGATGCCGCCGGGCGCCCGGCCATGCGCCTCGCGCTCCAGACGCGCGAGCAGCATATCCGGCGCGAGAAGGCGACCTCCAACATCTGCACCGCGCAGGTGCTGCTGGCGGTGATGGCCGGGCTCTATGCCTGCTGGCATGGCGCGGACGGGCTGCGCCGCATCGCCGACCGTGTGCATCTCCAGGCGCGGCTGCTGGCCGGCGCGGCGCGCAAGGCGGGTTTCGCGCTGCGGCACGAGGGCTTCTTCGACACCATCGCCATCGAGGCGGGCGCGAAGGCGGATGCGCTGATGCAGGCGGCGCTGGCGCACGGCTTCAACCTGCGCCGCGTCGATGCGGGCTGCGTCGCCGTCAGCCTCGACGAGACCGTCTCGCGCGACGATCTCGCGAAGCTGGCCGGGGCGCTGTCCGAGGCCGGCGGCGTGTCGGCGCCGGAACTTGGGGCGATCGAGGCCGCCGGCGGCATCCCCGCCGCGCTGGAGCGCGAGAGCGCGATCCTCGCCGCCGAGGTCTTCTCCGCGCATCGCAGCGAACACGGCATGCTGCGCTACCTGAAGTCGCTGGAGGACCGCGACGTCGCGCTGAACCGCAGCATGATCCCGCTCGGTTCCTGCACGATGAAGCTGAACGCCACGGCGGAGATGATGGCGATCACGCTGCCGGGCTTCAGCAACGTGCATCCCTTCGCCCCGGCGGAGCAGGTGCCGGGCTACCTGACGCTGGTGCGGCGGCTGGAAAGCTGGCTCTGCACCGTCACCGGCTTCGCCGCCGTGTCGCTGCAGCCGAATGCGGGCAGCCAGGGCGAGTATGCCGGGCTCCTCGCCATCCGCGCCTGGCACCATGCGCGCGGTGACCAGCAGCGCAATGTCTGCCTGATCCCGTCCTCGGCCCATGGCACCAACCCGGCCTCGGCGGCGATGGCGGGCATGCGCGTCGTGGTCGTGCGCTGCGACAACGACGGCAACGTCGATCTCGATGACCTGCGCGCCAAGGCGGAGGAGCACGCCGCGCATCTCGCCGCGCTGATGATCACCTATCCCTCGACGCATGGCGTGTTCGAGGAAGGCATCCGCGAGATCTGCGCGCTGATCCACCGGCATGGCGGCCAGGTCTACATGGACGGGGCCAACATGAACGCGCAGGTCGGGCTGACCTCGCCCGCCAGCATCGGCGCGGATGTCTGCCACCTGAACCTGCACAAGACCTTCTGCATCCCGCATGGCGGCGGCGGGCCGGGCGTCGGCCCGATCGGCGTGGCGGCGCATCTCGCGCCGCACCTGCCGAACCACCCGCTGCTGGCCGAGGCGGGGCCGGAGACGGGCTTCGGCCCGGTCTCGGCCGCGCCCTTCGGCTCCGCCTCGATCCTGCCGATCCCCTATGCCTATATCCGCATGATGGGGGCGGCGGGGCTGCGGAAGGCGACGCAGGTGGCGATCCTTTCGGCCAACTATGTCGCGAAGCGTCTGGAGGGGCACTATCCGGTGCTCTATCGCGGCCGCCAGGGCATGGTGGCGCATGAATGCATCCTCGACTGCCGCGGCTTCCAGGCGGAGGCCGGGATCGCGGTGGAGGACATCGCCAAGCGCCTCCAGGATTTCGGCTTCCACGCGCCGACCATGTCCTGGCCCGTCACCGGCACGCTGATGGTGGAGCCCACCGAGAGCGAGCCGAAGGCGGAGCTCGATCGCTTCGTGGAGGCGATGGTCGCCATCCGCGCGGAGATCACCGAGGTGGCGGAAGGGCGTCTCGACCGGGCCGACAACCCGCTCAAGAACGCGCCTCACACCGCCGAGGAGGTGACGGCGGCGGAATGGACCCATGGCTATTCCCGCCAGCAGGCCGCCTATCCGGCGCCCTGGGTCGCCGCGCACAAGTACTGGCCGCCGGTCAAGCGCGTGGACAACGTCTATGGCGACCGCAACCTCGCCTGCACCTGCGCGCCACTCGAAGCCTATGCGCAGGACATGCGCATCGCCGCCGAATGACGCGCAAGCCCTGGACGGTGCGGCGATCCCGCACCGTCCTCAAGGACCGCTGGATCCATGTGAATGCGGAGGCGGTGGAGGATGCGCGCGGCAACCTGCTCGATCCCTTCTACACCTTCGAATATCCCGACTGGGTGCATGTCGTGGCGCTGACACCCTCGGACGAGCTGGTGCTGATCCGCCAGTACCGGCACGGGGCGCAGGATTTCTGCCTGGAGCTCCCTGCGGGCGGCATGGACCCTGGCGAGACCGATCCGGTGCCCGCCGGGGCGCGCGAGCTGCTGGAGGAGACCGGCTACGCCGCCGGCTCGCTGCGCCTCGTCTCCAGCCTCTCGCCCAACCCGGCCTCGCACCGCAACCGCAGCCATAACCTCCTGGCGCTGGACGTGCGGAAGATCGCCGAGCCGCGCCTGGAGCCGGGCGAGGACATCACCGTGGAGCTGCATCCCTGGCAGGACGTGCTGGCGCGGCTTGACGAGGGCATCCTGCCGCAGGTCATGCATGTTTCCGCGCTGCTGCTCTGCCTGCGCGCGGCGGGGCGCCTGCGCTTCTGATCCTGCGTTGCGCTTGCTCCCACCCCCGGGCGGAGGCTCCGCCTCCCCCGGCCCCCCCCCCGCCGGGGACAGCGTATGTCCCCGGACCCCGCCTTCCGTTGGCGCCCGGTGGCGAGGCCGGACTCCCTTCTGATCCTGAGAGCGGGTGGATCGGCGGCGCTCCCGAAAAGAGGAATGACACCGTTTCCGCGCTGGCGGCGCCTTTCCTCCGGGGGCTAGGCTTCACAGCACCAGCACGCCGTGCCGCTGTGCTTCCTCTTCCGGCTCCGGGTGGATGGTCGCCACGATATCCCCCATTTCCCGCCCCAGGGCTTCCTCGACGCGGTTGCAGACCGCATGAGCCTCGCGCAGCGGCATGTCGCCCGGCAGGACGAGGTGGCATTCCAGGAAGAGCCGGCCCCCGACGCGGTGGGCGCGCAGATCGTGGGCCTCCAGCGCCCCATCGGCGTTTCGCGAGATGATCCCGCGCAGCCGCCGCATCACCTCCTTGTCCGGCGCCGCGTCCATCAGGCCGCCGACGGAGCTCCGCACCACCCCGGCACCGCTCCAGAGGATGTTCAGCGCCACCAGCGCCGCCAGGGCGGGGTCGAGCAGCGGCCAGCCGGTCAACGGCACCAGGACGAAGCCCAGCAGCACGCCGCCAGAGGTGAAGACGTCGGTGAAGAGGTGCCGCGCATCCGCCAGCAGGGCAGGGGATTGCCGCGCCCGCCCGGCGCGCAGCAGCACCGTCGCCCAGGCGCCGTTCAGCAGCGTGGCGGCGGCGTTGATGACCAGGCCGAGCAGCGGCGCCTCGACAGGTGTGGGCGACAGGAAGCCGAACCAGGCCTCGCGCAGGATGGAAAGCGCGGCGAGCACGATCAGCACGCCCTCCAGCACGGCGGAGAAGTATTCCGCCTTGCCGTGGCCATAGGGGTGCCCGGCATCGGCGGGGCGCTGGCTGACCCAGAGGGCCAACGCCGTCGTCCCAGCCGTGGCGACGTTGATGATGCTTTCCAGCGCGTCGGAATAGAGTGCGACGCTGCCCGTGACCCGCCAGGCGGCGAATTTCAGGCCCAGCACCACGAGGCCGAACAGGATGCTGCCCAGGGCGAGGCGGATGGCGGGGGACATGGCTCCTCCCTGCTGGGAGAGGGGCGATAGCGAGGCCCCGTTACACAGTCAACATATGAATAGCTGTTCGAGTGTTAAGGCTTCGTGTCGGCCCGTGCCGGAATTCCTGGACGATCCCGCCACCCGTCCCCAGATGCATCATCCGGGACGGGCCGGCCAGGACCATGGCGCCCGCCCTGCCCATCCCCATCCTCCAGGAGCGCGGCGCAGGCCGCGTGGCGGTGCTCACGGCATGGCACAGCGACGACACTCTCCCCGGGCTTCCATGACGGGGGAAGGTCTCACGACAGGCGGGCGGCGCGCGCTGCTCGGGGCGCTGGCGGCCGCGCCTCTGCTGCGGCCAGCGCCGGGCGAGGCCGCCCCGCCCTCGCCCGCGGAAAGCGAGGCCCACTGGCGGGACCCGGCGCGCGACCGGGAGATCCCGGTGCTGCTGCGCATCCCGGCGGGGCGGGGCCCCTTTCCCACGGTGCTGCTCAGTCATGGGCTGGGCGGCTCGCGGCATGGCCTCGCCTATCTGGGCGGGGCACTGGCGCGGGCGGGATTCCTGGCCATCCACCTGCAGCATCCGGGCAGCGACGACAGCCTCTGGCGCCATGGCGGGGATCGCATGGCCCTGGCGGCAGCGGCCTTCGATGTGAACGTGGCGCTGGACCGGCTGTACGATGTCCGCTTCGCCCTCGACAATCTGCCGCCCCAGGCGGACCCGGGGCGCCTCGCCATCACCGGGCATTCCTTTGGTGCCTGGACGGTGCAGGCCATGCTGGGCCAGCGCCTGCCGGGCGGCGATCGCGGGCTGAACCTGCCCGATCCGCGCCTGAAAGCGGGAATCGCCCTTTCCCCCATCCCCGCCCAGGGCCTGCCGCCGCGCCTGGCTTATGCCGGCTTCGTCGCGCCGATGCTGCATGTCACCGGCAGCAACGACGACGGCTGGATCGAGGGCGTGCGCGCGGCGCAGCGGCGCGAGCCTTTCGAGGCGGCGCGCAATCCCGGCGCGCTGGCGGTGCTGAACGCCGCGGTGCACGCCTCCTTCGCCGATGAGCCCGGTGCCGGCGCGCGCTGGAGCGACCCGACCTATCACGGCCGCACTGCGGGGCTTGCCACGGCCTTCCTGCGTGCCACCCTGCTGGGCGACGCGGCGGCGGCGCGCTTCCTGCGGGAAGGCGCGCCGGACCTGCTGCACCCGCACGATGTCTGGGAGACGCGTTCGTTCTGATGCCCGACTACAGCCTGGAACTGGCCGCCGGCGGACGCGTCGCCGGCGTGGACGAGGCCGGGCGTGGCCCGCTGGCCGGCCCTGTCCTGGCTGGCGCCGTGATCTTCGCCGCCGAGCCGCCGCTCGCCCTCGCGCGCCTTCTCGACGACAGCAAGAAGCTCAACGCCGCCCGGCGCGAGGCCGCCTTCGCCGCGCTGCGCGAGGCCGCGCGCGCCGGCCACGCCCGGGTAGGCTGGGGCGCCGCCACGGCGCCGGAGATCGGCGCGCTGAACATCCTGCGTGCCACGCACCTCGCCATGCTGCGCGCCGTGCGCCGCCTCGGCCCCGTGCCCGACCTCGCGCTGATCGACGGCAACATGGCGCCCCGTGCGCCGCACAGCCTGCCCTGCGCCACTCGCTGCGTGATCGGCGGGGACGGCCTCTCCTTCTCCATCGCCGCCGCCTCGATCGTGGCGAAGGTGCTGCGCGACCGCGCCATGGCCCGCCTCGACGCCCGCCACCCCGGCTACGGCTTTGCCCGGCACGCCGGCTACCCCACCCCCTCCCATCGCGCCGCCCTCGCACGTCTCGGCCCTTGCCCCCAGCACCGCCGCGGCTTCGCCCCGGTCGATCAGGCTCTCCTGCTGCTGGAGCCTGCTGCGTGATCGGGCTGGGGCCAGAGGGGCTCTGCCCCTCTGGACACCCCGCCAAGGGACGTTAGTCCCTTGGAACCCTGTGGGCGCTCCGCGAGGAGGGGGGACAGGACACCGGTCGCCGGATGGCATACCGGCGGAACAACCCCCTCCTCGCGGAGCGCTCATGGCGGGGTCTCGGGGGGATACTATCCCCCTGAGCGGCCCCTCCTTCAGCAAAGGGTCCGGGAGGCAGAGCCTCCCGGAGCGCCCCGGTCGATCACGCAGCGGCAGCAGGAGCGGAGGCATGACGGCGGAGGAGATGCTGGCGGCGGATGCGGTGCCCGAGGGGGTTTCGCCGGCGTTGCGGGCGGTGTGGCATGGTCTGCGAGGGGAGTGGGAGGCGGCGCATGCGCTTGTGCAGGACGAGCCGGGGCGCGAGGCCGCCTGGGTCCATGCCTGGCTGCACCGAATCGAGGGGGACCTCGGCAATGCCGGCTACTGGTACCGGCGCGCGAATCGGGAGATGCCGCGGCGCGGCACCGCCACCGATTCGGAGGGGCATGACATCGCCGGGGTTCTGTTCGGCCTTTGATCCCGTTGACAACGGCGCCGCGCGAACTTCGCGGCTGACGCGAGTTCCCGCGTGAGTCCCCCTCGCTTGACGAGGCGACTCGGCTTCATCACTTTGCCGACTCGACAGAGGGGGATTGCTGTGGGCACCGGGCTGGATCTTCCGCTCGACCAGGTCATGGTCGGCGACTGCCTCGACATGCTGCGTCAACTGCCGCCGGCCTCGGTGCATGCGATCTTCGCGGACCCCCCGTACAACCTGCAACTCAAGGGCGACCTCGTGCGGCCTGAAGGCGGGTTGGTGGACGGCGTGGACGATGCCTGGGACCGGTTCGACGGCTTCCCGGCCTATGACTCCTTCACCCGTGCCTGGCTGACCGAATGCCGCCGCGTGCTGCGCAAGGATGGCACGATCTGGGTGATCGGCGCCTACCACAACGTCTTCCGCCTCGGCACGGCGTTGCAGGATCTCGGCTACTGGATCCTGAACGACGTGGTGTGGCGCAAGTCGAACCCGATGCCGAACTTCCGCGGCCGCCGTTTCACCAACGCGCATGAGACGCTGATCTGGGCCTCGCGCGGGCCGGAGAGCCGATACAAGTTCAACTACGCCGCCATGAAGGCGCTGAACGACGACGTGCAGATGCGCTCGGACTGGCTGATCCCGCTCTGCACGGGCAACGAGCGCCTGCGCGACGAAAAGGGCAAGAAGTTGCACCCGACGCAGAAGCCGGAGGCGCTGCTGCACCGGGTGATCCTGAGCTGCACCGCGCCGGGTGAGGTGGTGCTCGACCCCTTCATGGGCAGCGGAACCACGGCGGCGGTGGCGCGGCGCCTCGGCCGGCGCTTCATCGGCATCGAGCGCGACGAGGCCTATGCCGAGGCCGCCCGGGCACGCATCGAGGCGGTGGAGCCGCTGCCGGAAAGCCTGGCGCTCAGCCTCCCGGCCCGGCGGGAGCAGCCGCGCATTCCCTTCGGCACGCTGGTGGAACGCGGCCTCGTGCCGCCCGGCTCGCGCCTCGTGGATCGGCACCGCCGCTGGCGGGCCGAGGTCGGGGCGGATGGTACGCTCCGCTGCGGCAAGGCGCTCGGCTCGATCCACAAGGTCGGCGCCGAGGTGCAGGAGGCGCCGACCTGCAACGGCTGGCTCTTCTGGCATGTGGAGCGCCGCGATGGCTCGCTGCGCCTGCTGGACGAGTTCCGCACCGAACTTGCCGGGCAGGCCTGAGGGCCGCACCGGCTTTCCGCCGGCCCTGATCCGCCGTCGCGGCCCCTCTGCCTGGCCGGCCAGTCATGGACCGGCCCGCGGGCCGGGGATTCACGCCACCTTCCAAACAAAAACGAGTGCCAGCCGTCATGGCACTCTGTTGCAGTGCAATTTCTTGCGGTAACGCAACCCCTGGTAGATATTGTTAACGGTTCACCGGGGGTTGGTGCATGGCGGCGCAGATGCTGCTGATCTATTTCGGGGCGGACGGGAACAGCCATCTGTTCCGCCGGGAAGGCTGGTCGCATCAGGAGCCCGAGATCGTCTGGAGCATGGACGATCGCTGCCGCCTGGAACTCTCCCCGGAACTCCTCCCCCTGCGCCCGGGCGTGCCGCTGCGGCTGGAGGCACGGGGCTTTCCCGCACTGAACCATGAGAGCGGCCACCGCGTGCAACGGCTGCGACCGGTCCTGAACGGGACGGTCCTGCCGGAGATCGTGGCGCAGGCCACCGGCAGCTTCACGCTGGACCTGCCGCCGGAACTGCTGCGGACGGATGTCGCCAACGACCTCGTCTTCGAGCAGCCCGACGCCTCCCGCCCGCCCTCGCGGCCCGGGCAGCCGCCTTCGGGCGACACGCGCCGGCTGGCCTTCGCCTGGCAGACGCTGCGCCTCTTTCCGGTGCCGGGCGTGGCCGCCGCCGTCGCCCCGGCGCAGGGCACGCACGCCGCCATCACCCTGCTGATCATGGGCAACCACCAGGCGCGGCAGCTCGCCCGCAATCTGGGCCGCCTGCGGAGCCTTTCGGGGCGTCTGGTGCCGCGCCATGTCGGGGAGGGCAAGGACCTCGCCGCCGCCCTGGCCGCGGCCGGGGAGGAGGGGCCGGTGGCGCTCTGGTCCCAGCCGTCCTCCGGCGCGGCGGCCCCGCAGGGCTCGCAGGCCGAAGGGCTGCGCTTCCCCGCCTTGCAGGGGCACCTGCACTGGCCGCTGCTGGCGTCCGATCCGCGCAACCGGCCGGAGCCGCTCTGGCCCGGCGGGCGCTACGGCGGCGCGCTCTATAACGACCGGATCGCCGCCGGCCTCGCGGCGGAGGCGCCGGGGCTGAAGGATGGCGACCTGTACCGCCGCTACCTCGCCGCCTCCTGCGAGGCGCTGGACATCGCCGGCGACTGGGCGGCCTCCGGCTTCGCCGCCTGGGAACAGGCCGAGGCGGGCTGCGAGATCCGCGTCGCGGCGGAGATGCGGGCGATGATGCGCCGCGCGCCGCTGTTCAACACGCCGCACGATCCGACCGGGGCGCCCTTCCACCTCGTGACCGAGGCGCTGCTGCGCCGGACCTCGCTGCTGGGGGCATCGGTGCGCGAGGCGGCGCTGGAGGAATACCGGCAGGCAAGCCGCGGCTGGCTCGGCCTGTCCTGCACGCGGCAGACGCCGCTGCATCCCGAGGTGGCGCGGCGCCTGGGCCTCGACTGGTGCGACGGCGACACGCGCTTCGCCTGGTTCGGCAACCGCTGGACCTTCCGGGAATACATGCTCCGCTACATCCGGTGGCAGCCATGGGCGCGCTGAGGCGGGCGAAGGGGAGGGCAGGATGAGCGAGGCCCGCATGCGCCTGGTGATCGGCGCGAACTGCCAGGGGCAGGAGATGGCGGAGGTGCTGGGACGCATCCCCAGCCTCGAAGGCTGCGACGTGATCCATGTCGGCTACCACGTCTTCGACCGGCCGGAATGCGGGTGGGACAGCTATCCCGATTTCCGCGATGCGCCGGCGGTGCTGTGGGAGCAGGTCTTCGACAACGCCTTCGTCGAGGAGCGCGCGGCGCTGCGCGCGCGCATGCCGGAAGGCACGCCGGTGCTGCGCTTCCCGCCGCAGAACATCACCGCGCTCTGGCCTTTCGAGGCGCTGGACCCGCGCAAGGGCGGGCCGGAGGATGGCGACTATCCGGAGGGCGAGCGCTACCGCCTGGGCGACCGCATCGCCATGATGCTGGCAGTGGATGGCGAGGCGGTGGCGCTGCCGGACGATGCGCTCTTCGACCTGTACCTGGAGCGCTGCGCCGCGGAGCTGCCGCGCCTCGACCGGCGGCTTGGCTTCGACCTGGCGCGCGCGGAGGCACGGGACAAGGACAGCGACATCGCCCTGGCGCCCTTCGTCGCCGGCCGCTTCCGCGAGGAGCGCCTGTTCCACGACTACATGCACATCGCCGGCCCGCTGCTGCGCGAGATCCTGCGGCAGATGCTGGAGGTCTCGGCCGGGCTGCTGGAGATCGACGCCGCGCGGGCCCATGGCGAGGTCCGCGCGCTGACGGAGGCCTATCACGGCCAGCATTTCGCGCAGATCCCGGTCAACCCGCTGGTGGCGCGGCACTTCGGCCTGCGCTGGCACGATCCGGCGGAACGGGTGCTGGTGAATGCCAGCGCGCTGAGCTTCCGCGACTACATCGTCGACTACATCCGCTGGCGGCCGTATTTCACATGAGGGGCGTGCAGCCGGCCATGTCACCCGACCCGCAGGCGGTGGCGGATTCCCCACGGGCCCTCTACTTCGCCGGCTTCCTCCTGGCGCTGGACGAAAGCCCCGGGGAAACGGCGCTGCTGCTCCACCGCGCTTCCGGGACGGAGGCGCTGGGCTTCGCCGAGCTGGGCCGGCGCATCGCCGCGCGGATGGTGGCGCTGCGCCGCGCCGGGCTACGGCCGGGGCAGGTGGTGCTGATCTTCTCCGACACGCGTGCGGACCTCTATGTCAGCTTCTTCGCGGCGCAGTTCCTGGGGGCCGTGCCCTCGGTGATGCCGCCGCCCACCGCGAAGCAGGATGCCGCCCATTGGCGCGAGGCGCACCGCATACTGGTGGCGCGCATCCGGCCCGGGCTGGTCTGCGGCCTCGGTGCCGCGATCGATGCGCTGGGCGAGACCGGCGTGCCGGCGCTGGATTTCGGCGCGCTCTCGGCGCTGGACGACCACACCGCGCGGCGGCCCGTGCCGCAGCCGGTGGCGGGGGACCTGGCGCTGCTGCAGCATTCCTCCGGCACGACCGGGCTGAAGAAGGGCGTGATGCTCGGCTATGACGCGCTGGTGCGGCAGGCCGAGGCCTATGGCGCGGCGCTGGACCTGCAGCCGGGCGACAAGGTGGCGAGCTGGCTGCCGCTCTATCACGACATGGGGCTGATCGCCTGCACCGTGCTGCCCTTCGTCGCGGCCATGCCGGTGCTGGCGCTTGATCCCTTCGAATGGCTGGCCGATCCTCTCTCGGTCCTGCGCCTCGCGGAAGCGGAGTGCGCCACGCTGCTCTGGCTGCCAAACTTCGCCTTCGATCACCTGGCGGGCGCGGCGCGGCGGCTGCGCGGCGCGGCGCTGGACCTGTCCGGCCTGCGCGCGGTGGTCAACTGCTCGGAAGTCTGCCGCGCCGCCTCGATGGACCGTTTCCTCGACGCCTTCGCCCCGCATGGCCTGTCGCCGAAGGCGCTGCACACCTGCTACGCCCTGGCCGAGAACGTCTTCGCCGTGACGCAGAGCCCGCTGCGCCCGCGACGGGAGGATGGGGCATCGCGCCCCGCGGGTCCGGCGCGCCTGCTGCTGGACCGTGCGGCGCTCGATGCCGGGCATGTCGTGCCCGTCCTGCCCGGCATGCCGGGCGCGGTGGAACTGGTGTCGAGCGGCAGGCCGATCGAGGGCTGCGCGCTGCGCTTCCTGCCGGTGGGGGATGCCGGCAACGATCTGGGCGAGATCCTGATCGTTTCCGACTGCCTCTTCGACGGCTATTACGGCGAGCCGGCGCTGAGCGAGGAGCGCTTCGCCGATGGCTGGCTGCGCACGCGCGATCTCGGCTTCCTCCATGACGGCGAGCTCTATGTGCTGGGCCGCCTCGACGACGTGCTGATCTATCGCGGCCGCAACCTGGTGGCGCCGGACCTGGAGGCGGCGCTGGCCGCCGTGCCGGCGATCAAGCCGGGGCGCGCGGTGGTCTTCTCCATCCCCGACGAGCGCATCGGCAGCGACCAGATCGTGGTGCTCTACGAGGCGGCGGACGGCGTGCCGGAGGACGAGGTGGCCACCGGTCGCGCGGTGCGCGCCGTGCTGGGCGAGCGCTTCGCCGTCAACCCGGTGCATGTCGGACGCCTGCCCCCCGGCGCCTTGCGCAAGACCACCAGCGGCAAGATCAGCCGCGCGCTCAACCGTGCGGCCTTCCTGCAGGCCGGCGGCGAGGGCGCGCCATGAGAGGAACGCGATGATGGCTGGAACCGCGGAGGCCGATCTGGCCGCGCGCTTCGAGGCGGTGCTGCGCCGGGCCTTCCCGGGCTTCCGCGGCGCCTTCCACGCGGGGCTGGCCGCCGCCGACGTCGCCGGCTGGGATTCGGTCGCGCATGTGAACCTGCTGATGGACCTGGAGGACGCCTTCGGCGTCGAGATCCCGCCCGAGGCGGCGGCGCAGGTGCCGGATGTGGGCGGGCTGATGGCGCTGGTGCGGGAACGCCTGCCGGGCTGACGGCGCCTCGGATCACGGGCGCCGGGTGGCCGCGGGCGCGGTCATGCCGGCGCCGCAGGATCGCCCCGGGGTGGAGGAACTCCATCCCGGGGCGGCAGGCCGCGCTCCCCTCCCCGGGCGCGCGGCCCGGCCGGATGTGGACGGGCCCACATCCGGTCCGTATGGGGCGCCGGGCAACATCTCCCTGCCCGGCGCCCTTGCGGAAGACCGGGGGCATTCCCGGTTCCCATCCGTTCACCGCGAATGCCCCGGTCCGGAGCGCGGATGCACGCTCCCGGACGAGGCCGTTCCGTGGCGGTCAGCCCTGGCGGCGGGCGAGCCGCAGCGCCGCGAAGGCGAGGCCGGTCTTCACCAGCGTGCCGGGGATGAACAGCACGAAGCCGGCCATCAGCGCCTTCTCCCAGCCGGCGAAGCCGGCCAGCCAGGCGACGCCCGGCACGAAGAGCGCGAGATGCGCCACGGTCAGCACCAGGGCGCCGCGCAGCCAGGAGCCGGAAGCCTGCCCGGCGATCCAGGCGGCGGGCAGGAAGCCCAGCAGGTAGCCGGCAGTCGGCCCGGCGAAGGCGGTGAGGCCGGTGGCGCCGCCGGCGAAGACCGGCAGGCCCATCGCGCCCTCGGCAAGGTAGAGCGCCACGCTGGCGGCGCCGAGGCGGGAGCCGCCGAGGGCGCCGAGCAGCAGCACCGCGAGCGACTGCAGCGTCGCCGGCACCGGCCACATCGGCACGGTGACCTGCGCCGAGGCGGCCAGGATGCCAGAGCCGATCAGGGCGAGGCCCAGGAAGCGGGCGAAGGAGAGAAGGCCGCCGCGCGACCGGGCCTGGGTCAGAAGAGCGTTCATGATTTCGTCCGGCGTTTCGGGAGCCCGGTCCCGGCGGCGCCGCGCGGGCGCCCCCGGGCCGGGACCGCCCTTGGTGCCACGGCCGGGGCCTCGCCCGCAAGCGGAGCCGCGATCGGGGCCGAAGCCGGGGCGGTAATGGCGGCGGCCAGGCTTTCCAGGGCCAGCAGCCGCCCCATGGCACTGGGCAAGGCACGCCGCGCCTCCTCCTCCGCCAGCCAGAAGAATCCCTCCGGCGCCGGGGGCGAGGCGGCCAGCCGCGCCGAGAGCAGGCGCATCTCCAGCTCCAGATGGGTGAAGCCGTGCCGGGCCACGCCGGGCAGCAGGCGCCATTCGGCGGCGAGCGGCGGCGCGTGGGGCAGGGCCTCGGCCTCGCTCCAGGCCTCCCCCTCGCGCCAGGGCGTGCCGGGGATCTCGGGCATGCCGCCCAGCAGCCCCTGCGGCGGGCGGTGCCGCAGCAGCAGGCGCCCGCCGCCGTCGCGCAGCAGGAAATGCATGCCCTGGCGCAGCCCCCGCACCGGTTTCGGCGCCTTGACCGGCAAGCTGTCCTGCACCCCGGCGGCCTGGGCGGCGCAATGCCCGCGCCAGGGGCAGAGGGCGCAGGCCGGGCGGCGCGGGGTGCAGATCGTGGCGCCCAGGTCGAACAGCGCCTGGGCGAAGTCCCCCGGTCGTGCGCGGGCGGCGGGCTGCTCCATGAAGGCGCGGGCCAGGCTGGCGAGGCGGGACCGGGCCGCGGGCAGCGGGTCGCGGATGTCGAAGAGCCGGGCCACCACACGCTCCACGTTGCCGTCCACCGGCACGGTGGGGCGGCCGAAGGCGATGGCGGCCACGGCGGCCGAGGTATAGGCGCCGATGCCGGGCAGGGCGCGCAGGCCGGACTCGGTGTCCGGAAAGCCGCCGCGCGCCGTCACCGCCCGGGCCGCCGCGTGCAGGTTGCGCGCCCGCGCATAATAGCCGAGGCCCGCCCATTCCGCCGCCACCGCCTCCCAGGGCGCGGCGGCCAGGGCCTCGACATCGGGGAAGCGGGCGAGGAAACGGGCATAGCGCGGGCCGACCGCGGCCACGGTGGTCTGCTGCAGCATCACCTCCGAGAGCCAGATGCGGTATGGATCACGCTCGCCACGCCAGGGCAGGCTGCGCCGGTGGCGGTCGTACCAGTCGAGAAGTTCAGGGGCAGGGGGATGCATCGGGTGGCAAAGGAGGGTGGGACGTGCCGACGATCAAGCCCCGAGGGGGCTAAGCCGGCGGCCCGGCGGGGCGTGAAGGATGGTCAGCCCAAGGCTGTGCAGGCGGCGGGGCAGGGAGTGGCCCAGATGGGAGTGGCCCAGATGGGAGCGGCTCCGAGGGCGCGTCCGCCGGCGGGACAGAAGGCGGAGCCAGGCAACACGCCGGCGGGCACCGCCATCCCCGGGGGAGCGCCCCCCCAGGCCGCTGCCGGGCCAGCGGCCCGCCCCTTCGCGCCGCGCCGGCCGGAAGCCGGGCTGCGTCCCCTGGGCAACGTCCTGCCGCCCATCACCCGCCCGGTCTTCCGCCGCCGCAGCCCCGCCGGGGCCAGCCTGATCTCGGACTGGCCCGCCATCGTCGGCCCGCAGCTCGCCGCCGTGACGCAGCCGCTGCGCCTCGCCCGCGGCACGCTGACCATCGCCTGTTCCGGCCCCATGGCCATGGAGCTGCAGCATCTCGGCCCGCAGCTGATGGGCCGCATCAATGCCGCCCTGGGCAGCATCGCCGTGGAGGCGCTGCGCTTCGTGCAGCAGGCCCCGGCGGGGCGGGCGGCGCGGCCCGCCACCCCGCGCGATCCGGCCGCCCTGCCGGGGGAGCTGGCCGAGCGCCTGGCGGGGGTGCAGGATCCGGATCTCCGGGCGGCGCTGGAAAGAATGGCCCAGGGCGTCTATCGGAAGCGCTGACGGCAAGCGGAGCGATCCATCATGACGATTTCCCGACGCGGCATGCTCGCGGCCACGGCTATCGGTATCCCCCTGGGGACGCCGGTCCTGCTGGCGCTCCGCCCGGCCCATGCCCAGACGCCGGCCCCCGCTGGCGCCCCCGCCAACACCGCCCCGGCGACGCCGGACCCGCGCATGGCCGAGCGCGGCGCGGGCAAGGCGGATGCCCCGGTGACGGTGATCGAGTATTTCTCCCTCACCTGCCCGCATTGCGCCCGCTTCCACAACGAGGTCTGGCCGAAGGTGAAGGCCGACCTGGTCGAACCTGGCAAGGCCCGCATGGTGTGGCGCGACTTCCCGCTGGACCAGCTGGCGCTCGCCGCCGCCTGTGCCGCCCGCGCCCTGCCGGTGGACCGCTACGAGGGCTTCGTCAGCGCCCTCTTCGCCAACCAGGACCGCTGGGCCTTCGCGCGCGGCATCGACAACCTGGGCGAAGTGGCCAAGATCGCCGCGCTGGCCGGCATGTCGCGCGCCGATTTCGACGCCGCCGTGAACGACCGCAACCTGCAGCGCGCCATCATGGAGATGCGGCAGCAGGGCGAGAAGGAGTTCAACGTGAACAGCACGCCGACCTTCGTCTTCAACGGCAAGTCCGTGCCGGGCGAGATTCCCTTCGAGCGCTTCGCCGAGCTGGTGAAGCAGGCCACGCCCGGCTGACGGACCACAGGTCCCAGAGATCAAGGATCGTTTCCTGGATGGACTCCATTTCGCCGCGCGCCCTGCCCGGCGATGAAGGGGGTGACGGGGAGGAGGGCGGCACCACCCGCACCTCTTCCCGGGACAGCGAGGCGACGGAACGCGCCCTGCGTTCCGCCACGCTCACCCGCCTGCGCATCGCCGGCTTCAAATCCTTCGCCGAGGCGCAGACGGTCGAGGTCCTGCCCGGCCTGACCGGCATCGTCGGCCCGAATGGCTGCGGCAAGTCCAATGTCGTGGAGGCGCTGCGCTGGGCCATGGGCGAATCCAACGCCCGCGCCATGCGCGGCGCCGGGATGGACGACGTGGTCTTCGCCGGCACCAGCACCCGCGCCGCCCGCTCCCATGCCGAGGTCGCGCTCTGGCTGGAGGATGCCGCCGGCCTCGCCCCGCCGCCGAATGCCGAGGTGACGGAGCTGGAGATCATCCGCCGCATCGAGCGCGGCGAGGGCACCGGCTACCGCATCAACGGGCGCGAGGTGCGCGGGCGCGACGTGGCGACGATGTTCGCCGATCTCGGCACTGGCTCGCGCGCCTCCGGCATGGTCAGCCAGGGCAAGGTCGCGGCGCTGATCGGCGCCAGGCCCGAGGACCGCCGCCAGGTGCTGGAGGAGGCCGCCGGCATCGCCGGGCTGCGCGCCCGGCGCCACGAGGCGGAGCTGAAGCTGCGCCAGGCGGAGGGCAACCTGTCCCGCGCCGAGGACCTGCGCGCCCAGCTGGAGCGCCAGCGCGAGGGGCTGCGCAGGCAGGCGAAACAGGCCGCGCGCTACCGCAACCTGTCCGGCCTGACGCGCGAGGCAGAGGCCGAGTGGCTGGCCATCCTGGCCGGGCGCGGCGAGGCCGAGCTGCATCTGGCGCGTGGCCAGCGCGCCCAGGCCCAGGCCTCCTTGCAGGCGGCCGAGGCGGAAGCGGCGCGTGCCGCCGTGGCTGCCCATACCGCCACCAACGCCCTGCCGGCGCCGCGCGAGGCCGAGGCCCTGGCCCGCACGCTGCTGGAACGCCGCCGGGTGGAGGCCGAGGGGCTTTCCGCCGAGGAATCCCGCGCCCGCGCCGCGCTGGAAGCCGCCGGGGCGCGGCTGCGGCAGGTGCAGGAGGATCTGGAACGCGCCGCCATGGCCGCCCGCGCCGCCGACGAGGCGCTGGCCCGGCTGGGCGGCGAGGAGGCCGGGCTCGCGGCCGAGGCCGGGGCGATGCCCGCCCGGCTGGCAGCGGCCGAGGCGGAGGCCGGAGCGGCCCGCGCCGCGCTGGACGAGGCCGGCCGCGCCGCCGAGCGCGCCGCCGAGGAAGCCGCCGCCGCCGCCGCGGACGAGGCGCATCGCCGCGCCGCCCGCGAGGCCGCCGAGGCGCGCGCCAACCGGGCCGCCGGGGCCCTGGCGCGGCTGGAATCCGAACGCGGCGAGGCCGAGGCCGTGATCCCGCCGCCCGAGGCGCTGCCGGCTGCCGAGACGAGGCTCGCCGAGGCCGAGGCCGCGCGTGCCGCCGCCGATGCCGCATTGGAGCAGGCCGAAGCCGCCCGCGTCACGGCGCAGGAGGCCCATGCCGCTGCCCGGCTTCGTGCCGATTCTGCCGCCGCCGCCCTGCAGCGCGCGACGGGCGACCGCGACGCCGCCCTGGCGCGGCTGAACCGGGCGCGCCGGGATTCGGAGCAGCTCGCCGCCGAGCAGGCGCGGATCGCCGCCGCCCGCCTGCCCGAAGGGGTGCTGGAAGCCGCGCGGGAGGAGCTCGCCGGGGCCGAGGCCGCCCATGCCGCCACCACCGAGGCGGCGCGCGAGGCCGAGACCGCCCGCGAGGCCGCCCGTGCCGCCCTGGCCCGCGCCCGGGAGGCCGCCAGCGAGGCGGAGGCGGGGCAGGCGCTGCTCGCCGCGGAGGCGCAGGGGCTGGAGGCGCTGCTGCGCTCCGAGGCCGGCAAGGGCGACACGCCGCTGCTAGACGCGACCGCCGTGCCGCCCGGCCTGGAAGTGGCGCTGGGCGCCGCGCTGGGCGAGGCGCTGGAAGCCGCCGCCGGCTCCGGGGCGCCGCGCCATTGGCGCGAGCTGCCGCCGCTTTCGGGCTCCATGCCTCTGCCGGTCGGGGTGCGTGGCTTCGACGGTCTGATGGAGGCACCGGCCTCGCTGCGCCGCGCGCTGTCCCAGGTCGGGCTGCTGCCGGACGGGGCGGATGGGGCGGCGCTGCAACCCGCGCTGGCTCCCGGGCAGATCCTGGTTTCTGCCGAGGGCGGGCTCTGGCGCTGGGATGGCTACACGGTCCGCGCCGGGGCGCCGAGCGCCGCCGCGGTCCGCCTCCAGCGCCGCAACCGCCTGCGGGCGCTGAAATCCGACCTCGCCACCGCCCAGGACCGGGCCGCCGGTGCGCGGGAGGCCCGTTTGGTGGCCGAGGCGGCCGAGCGCGAGGCGATCGCCCGCGAGAACGGCAGCCGCGAGGCGCGCCGCGCCGCCGAATCCCGGCTGGCCAGGGCGCGCGCCGGGGAATCCCGTCTTTCCGCCGAGACCGCCGCCGTGGCCGGGCGCGAGGCCGCGCTGGCGCCGCGGCTGGAACAGGCCGCCGCCGAGCTGGACGCCGCCCAGGCCGCGCTGTCGGTGGCCGAAGCGGCGCTCGCCGCCTTGCCGGATGCCGGCGAGGCTGCCCGCACCCGCGACGCCGCCCGTGCCGCCGAGACCAGGGCCGGGGCCGCCGAGGCCGGTGCCCGCGCCGCCCGGCGCGAGGCCGGGCTGAGCCTGGATGCCGCCCGCACCGCCCGCGACCGGCTGGCCGCCGATGCGGCGCGGGCGGAAAGCCGCCTCGCCGCGCTGCTGCCGGAGATCGAGCGCGCCCTGGCCGAGCAGGCCGAGGCTCAGGCGGCGCTGGAGATCGCGGGACGCGCCGGCGAGGTGCCGGTGGAGACCGCCCGCGCCGCATTGGAGGCCGCCCGCGCCACCTTGGCCGAGGCGCGCGGCACGGAGGCCCGTCTGCGCGAGGCGGCGGCCGCGCTGCACGCCGAGGCCGCGCGGATCGGCGCCCGGCGCGAGGCCCTGGGAGCCGAGCGCGCCGGCTGGTCGGATCGCGCCGCCGAAGCGGGCCATCGCCTCGCCGAGCTGGAGCGTCGCGCCGAGGAGGCCCGCCGCCTCTGCCGCGAGGCCGCCGAGGCGCCGGAAGCCGCCGGTTCCCGCCGCGAGGCCTCCGCCCGCATCCTGGCCGAGGCCGAAGCCGCCCATGCCGGGGCCGCCCGCAAGCTGGCCGAGGCGGAGCAGGCGGTGCGCGACACGGCCGAGGCCCGGCACCGCACCGAAGCCTCCCATGCCGCCGCCCGCGAGGCCCGCCTCGCCGCCGATGCCGCAGTGCAGCGGGCCGAGGACGCCGCCCGCGCCCTGATGGCCCGAATCGCGGAGCGGCTGGGCCCCGAGGCGGTGCTGCCCGAGGCACCCGAGGACCTGTCCGAAGCCGCCGAGGAACGCGCCCGCCGCAAGGCCGAGCGCCTGGCGCGGGAGCGCGAGGAGATGGGTCCGGTCAACCTGCGCGCCGAGGGCGAGGTGGCGGAGATCGAGGCACGCCTCGCCGGGCTGGATGCCGAGCGCGACAGCATCGCCACCGCGATCCACAAGCTGCGCGGCTCGGTCGGCCACCTGAACCGCGAGGCGCGGGAGCGGCTGCGCGCCGTCTTCGACAAGGTGAACGCGGAGTTCCAGGCGCTCTTCACCCGGCTCTTCGGCGGCGGGCGGGCGCATCTGGCCCTGGTCGGGTCGGAGGATATCCTGGAGGCCGGCCTGGAACTCTTCGCCGAGCCGCCGGGCAAGAGGCTGGCCGCCCTCTCGCTGCTCTCGGGCGGTGAGCAGGCGCTGACCGCGCTGTCCCTGATCTTCGCCGTGTTCAGGTGCCAGCCCGCCCCGGTCTGCGTGCTGGACGAGGTGGACGCCCCCCTGGACGACGCCAATGTCGAGCGCCTCTGCGGGTTGCTGGACGCGATGGCGGAAGGGGGCACCCGCTTCCTGGTGGTCACGCACCACCCGCTGACCATGGCCCGCATGCACCGGCTCTACGGCGTCACCATGCAGGAGCGCGGCGTGTCCCGCCTGCTCAGCGTGGACCTGTCGCGAGCGGTGGAGATGGTGGCCCAGGCGACGGCCTGAACGGTCGTTGCGCCTCAGGCCCGGGGGGAGGGCGGCGCCTTCCCGCCCGGGCCACAGGCACCCCCTGGGGAACATGAACGCCTTGTGCGTTGACCCGACTCCCCGCGCGGGCGTCCTGTTCCCGCGATGTTCCGCTTCTTCGAAAGCCTGGTGAACCCGGCCGCGAATCCGGGGGAGAAGGCCGCGCGCTTCCTGGGCGTGCCGGTGCCGGAGGGGGCGCCGCCGCCCTCGCTGCTGGGATTCTACTGGCACTATGCCAGGCAGGCGAAGCTCGTCTTCCTGCTGCTTTTCGTGATGGGGATGTGGGTGGCGCTGCTGGACGCGCTGATCCCGATCTTCATCGGCCGGGTGATCTCGCTGCTGCAGGCCCATCCGCCGGAGCGGCTCTTCGCCGAGGCCTGGGGGCCGCTGCTCGGCATGGCGCTGGTGCTGGTGCTGGTGCGGCCGGCCTCCATCCTGATGCAGAACCTCGTGGTGCAGCAGGCGGTGGTGCCGGGCTTCACCGGGATGATCCGGTGGCAGGCGCACTGGCATGTGGTGCGGCAGGGCTGGGCCTTCTTCCAGGAGGATTTCTCTGGCCGAATCGCCACGCGGGTGATGCAGGCGGGGCCGGCGCTGCGCGAGAGCATCGTCTCCGGCGTCAATGCCGTCTGGTACATCCTGGTCTATGCCAGCGGGGCGGTGCTCTGGCTGGTCTCGGCGGACTGGCGGCTGGCGCTGCCAGTTCTGCTGTGGTTCTGCCTCTACGTGGTGCAGCTCCGCCTCGTGGTGCCGCGGCTGCGGGAACGGGCGCGGCGGGCCTCGGAGGCGCGCTCGCTGCTCACCGGGCGGGTGGTGGACAGCTACACCAACATCCTGACCGTGAAGCTCTTCGCCCGGGCGCGGGACGAGGACGACTTCGTGGGCGAGGGGCTGAACCAGCTCACCGACCGCTTCCAGCGCCAGACCCGCATCGTCACGCTGAACGGGCTGTTGCTGTCCTCGCTGAACGCGCTGCTGATGACGGGAATGGCGGCGCTGTCGATCTGGCTCTGGACGCGGGGCGAGATCGGGCTCGGCGTCGTGGCCACGGCGCTGCCCATGGCCTGGCAGATCGTGAACATCTCCGGCTGGGTCGCCTTCAACGTCTCCTCGATCTTCGAGAATATCGGCGTGGTGCAGGAGGGCATGGCCTCCATCGCCGTGCCGCCTACCGCGCCCGATCCGCCGGAGGCGAAGGAGCTCGTGGTCACGCGCGGCGAGGTGCGGTTCGACAAGGTCCGCTTCGGCTATGGGCGGGAAGGGCAGGCGGTGCTGGACGGCTTCGACCTGACCATCGCGCCGGGCGAGCGGATCGGGCTGATCGGCCATTCCGGCGCCGGCAAGACCACGGCCATCAACCTGCTGCTGCGGTTCTTCGAGCCCGATTCGGGGCGCATCCTGATCGATGGACAGGACATTACCGCGGTGACAGCCGAGTCGCTGCGCTCAGCCATCGGCGTGGTGACACAGGACACCGCGCTGCTGCACCGCTCGGTCGGCGACAACATCCGCTATGGCCGCCCCAATGCGGATGACGCGGCGGTCGCGGCGGCGGCACGGCAGGCCCAGGCGGATGGCTTCATCGCGCGGCTGGAGGACTGGCGCGGCCGCACCGGCTACGACGCCCATGTCGGCGAGCGCGGCGTGAAGCTGTCCGGCGGGCAGCGGCAGCGCATCGCCATCGCGCGCGTGCTGCTGAAGGATGCGCCGATCCTGGTGCTGGACGAGGCGACGAGCGCGCTCGATTCGGAGGTGGAGGCGGCGATCCAGGAACAGCTGGAGCGGTTGATGCAGGGCAAGACCGTGATCGCCATCGCGCATCGGTTGTCCACCATCGCGCGGCTCGATCGTCTGGTCGTGCTGGAACACGGGCGCATCGCGGAGATGGGCACGCATGCGCAATTATTGGGCCGCGGCGGAGCCTATGCGCGCTTGTGGGAGCGGCAGTCCGGCGGTTTCGTCTCAGCTTGACACCGTGTGAACGGTTCCTTACGAGCCCATTGCCTTCCGGGGGTTAGGCCCGCAGGGAGCGAGGGTGGTAAAGCACGGCGACTTCGACGACCGCTTGCGGAAAGCCCGGGCCCAGCAGGGCCTGGATCCCGACCCTGAAAAGGGAAAGGGAGGGCTGCCGGCAGGCGTGTGGGGTCTGGGGCTGCGGATCGGTGCCGAGCTGGTCTCGGCCCTGATTGTCGGCACCGTGATCGGCATGGCGCTGGACCGGTGGTTCGGCACGTCCCCCTGGCTTCTGCTGGTCTTCTTCCTTGTGGGCGGCGCCGCCGGGGTGCTGAATCTTTACCGCGTTCTTTCCCCGGGGCGTGGGCGCGACCGCTGAATGAGGGCAGGGCCTTGGCGACTGAAGGCAAGACGATCGACGCGCTGAGCCAGTTCGAGCTCATCCCCGTGCTGGGGCCTGTCGGCCGCGCTGTCGGGTTCACCCAGTCCACCGCCCATATGCTGCTCGCGGTCGGCCTGATCTCCGCCCTGATGCTGTTCGGGATGCGCCGCCGTGCGGTCGTGCCGGGACGGCTGCAGGCGCTGGCGGAGATCTTCTACGAATTCGTGGAAGGGCTCGTGATCGGACAGGTCGGGCAGGAGGGGCGCCGCTACTTCCCCTTCGTCTTCGCACTGTTCGTGTTCATCCTGTTCGGGAACATGCTGGGCCTGTTCCCCTATGCCTTCACCTATACCAGCCACATCGCGGTGACCTTCGGCCTCGCGGTCCTGGTGTTCCTGACCACGACGATCATCGCCCTGGTCCTGCATGGCCGGAAGTTCTTCGGCTACTTCTTCCCCGAGGGCGCGCCGCTCTGGCTGGCGCCGATCATCATCCCGGTCGAGATCGTCTCCTACCTGTCCCGCCCGATCAGCCTCTCCATCCGTCTCTTCGCGAACATGGTCGCGGGGCACGTGATGCTGAAGGTCTTCGCCACCTTCGTCGTGCTGATCGGCTCCTTTGGTGCGCTGGGCTTCCTCGGTGCGCTGCTGCCGATGGCGGTCAACGTCGCGCTGATCGGCTTCGAGGTGCTGGTCGCCTTCCTGCAGGCCTATGTCTTCGCGATCCTGACCAGCATCTATCTCCACGACGCGGTGCACCTGCACTAAAGACAGCGCGTCCCCTTCCCCTTGAGACAAGGAAAGAGAACTTCTCGATGAACGATCCTGTCGCCTACCTCGGCGCCTTCAAGGCCCTCGGCGCCGGCCTCGCGGTCATCGCCCTCTTCGGCGTCGGCCTCGGCATCGGCAACATCTTCTCCTCGCTGATCAGCAGCGTGGCCCGCAACCCCGGCGCCCGCGACACCGTCTTCCCGATCGGCATCCTGGGCTTCGCCCTGACGGAAGCCGTGGCGCTCTTCGCCCTGCTGATCGCCTTCCTGATCCTCTTCACCTGACACCCCCTGGTGCCGCGGGGCCCGTCCCCGCGGCACCGGTTCCTTCAGGAGCCGTGATGATCCGCCGCAAGACGACCGCGCTGGCCGCGGCGCTGGTTCTCCTGCCGGTGCTCGCCGTTGCACAGGTTCCCTCCGCGCCCGCCGCGCCCCATTCCACCCCCTCCGGCACCGTGGCTCTGCCCAGCCAGCTGCCGCAGACGACGGGGGCCCCGCTTTCCGATTCCGACCGCGCGCACGCCATCGGCTCTGCCCAGGACCGCGCCGACTACCACGATGCCAAGGCCCAGGCCGAAGGCAAGGGCGGCATGCCGCAGCTCGACTTCGGCAACCCGCTGACCACGGCCCAGGTCGTCTGGCTCTTCGTCATCTTCGGCCTCTTCGTGCTGGTCTGCTACCAGTGGCTGCTGCCGCCGGTGGGCGAGGTCCTGGCCAGCCGGCGCCAGCGCATCGGTGCCGACCTGGAGGCCGCGCGCGCGGCCAAGGCCGAGGCCGACGAGGCCAATGCCGCGCATCTGGCCGCGACGAAGCAGGCCCGCGCCCAGGCGCAGGACAGCATCAGCGCCGCCGTGGCCGCCGCCAATGCCGAGGCCGCCTCACGGGCCGAGGCGCTGAATGCCCGGCTACAGGAGCAGATCGCCTCGGCCGAGGCGCGCATCAACCAGGCCCGCGACGCCGCCATGGGCGCGCTGCGCGAGGTCGCGACCGATGCCGCCACGGCGCTGGTCGAGACCCTTTCCGGCATCAAGGACCAGGCGGCCGTGGCGCAGGCCGTCGACCGTCAGATCGCGGCGCGAGGACAGGCCTGATGGCACACCATTACGAGCATTTCTGGCTCGACCCGAAGTTCTGGGTCGGCGTCGCCTTCGTCCTCTTCGTCGTGCTGACCGGGCGGATGCTTTGGCAGCGCCTCGCCGGCATGCTCGACGCCCGTGCCAGGGCCGTGCGGAACGAGCTGGATGAGGCCGGACGCCTGCGCGCCGAGGCGGAGGCGCTGCGCCAGCAGGCCGAGGCCGAGCGCACCGCCGCCGCCGCCGAGGCCGGGCAGATGATCGCCCGCGCCAAGGCCGAGGCCGAGCGCCTCGCCAAGGCCGCCATGGCCGAGGCCGAGGCCAGTGCCAAGCGTAGCGAGCGCATGGCCCTGGACCGCATCGCCGCCGCCGAGGCGAGCGCCGTGGCCGAGGTGCGCCGCACCGCCGCCGAGGTTGCCACCCAGGCCGCGCGCGACGTCATCGCGGAGAAGTTCGACGCCCGGGCCGATGCCGCGCTGGTGGACCGTTCCGTGGCCGAGCTGCCCAAGGCGCTGCGGGCGGCCTGAAAAGCCGGATCCCCACGGGAATATGGAAAGGGCCCGCCGGAGCGATCCGGCGGGCCCTTTCCGTTCGGGAGTGGGTCAGAACAGGCTGAGCTGCTGCGGTGCGGCCTCCGAGGGCGGCACGGTGAAGCGCGAGCAGTCCAGGGGATCGTCGCCGCACCCCCCGGCGCCGCGAAAGGTCTGGCCGTAGCCGAAGCGCTTCAGGGCCAGGTGGAAGCGCTGGCGCAGCGTGTCGGCATAGGGCCCGGTGCCGACCTGCCGGATGCCGAAGCGGGAATCGTAGCTCTGCCCGCCGCGCGTCTCGCGGATCAGCGCCAGGATGCGGGCGGCACGATCCGGATAGTGGTTCCGCAGCCAGGTCTCGAACATTTCCGCGACTTCCAGCGGCAGGCGGAGCAGCACATAGCCCGCCCGGCTCGCCCCGGCCTCGCGGCAGGCGCCCAGGATGCGCTCCAGTTCGGCATCGTTCAGCCCGGGGATCATCGGCGCTGCCAGGACGGCGGTGGGGATGCCAGCCTCGGTCAGCGCACGCAGCGCGGCGAGGCGGCGTATGGGGGCCGCGGCGCGGGGCTCCATCAGCCGGGCCAGCCTGTGGTCCAGCGTGGTGACGGACAGGCAGACATGGACGAGGTTGCGGGACGCCATCCGTTGCAGGATGTCGATATCCCGTAGCACGCCGGCGGATTTCGTGACGATGGAAACCGGGTGGTTGAAGCGGTCCAGCACCTCCAGCACCGCCCGGGTCAGTTGCAGTCGCCGCTCCACGGGTTGGTAGGGATCGGTGTTGGAGCCGAGCGCGATGGGCTTCGGCACATAGCCGGGCCGGCGCATCTCCTTCTCCAGCAGCGTGGCGATCTCGGGCTTGAAGACCAGCCGCGTCTCGAAATCCAGGCCCGGCGAGAGGCCCAGCCAGGCATGGGTCGGGCGGGCATAGCAGTAGATGCAGCCATGCTCGCAGCCTCGGTAGGGATTGATGCTGCGGTCGAAGCCGAGATCCGGGCTGTCGTTCCAGGCCAGGGCCTTGCGCGTGACATCCCGTGTCAGGGTGGTCGCGAGGGGCGGCAGTTCCGCCAGTGCCTCGGGCAGCGTGTTCCAGCCGTCGTCGAAGGGGTCCCGGACGGAGCTTTCGTAGCGGATGGCAGGGTTCGCGGAGGCACCACGGCCTCTGCGGACACCGGGAAGGGGGGACCCGGTCAGGGCGAGGGGGCGGCCCAGGCTGCCATCGGGCATGACACGAAGCTCCGTCCGGGGCGGCCACGGTGGGGTCCCCGTGGGGGATCACGGGGGAAACGTGGCCGCGTTCTTTCTTCGTTCCTGCCGAATATGGGGTTCAGGGCACCGTCAGGTCAAGAACAATATGGGAACATCGAATCGCCCACCACTCACTTTGGGCATTGACTTAGGGTTGATTGTTTTGGAAGTGATACACTCTATGGATGTATTTTCCTTTCACGCCTTTGCCCTGCCCGGAGCCGATCCGAGTCGATCATGACCCCTATGCCCCCGTCTTCACTCGTCCCCTCCCTATCCCCCCTTGGGGACCGGGAACCGGCGACATGATCGTGGTCCCTGCTGTCGGCCGTCCGGGACGCAACGACGAGATCCCGCCCGAATGGCTGCGCGGCGCGGAGGGCGGCCCGTCCCTGCTGGACCGCTTCCTCGCGGGCCTGCCGGACAGTGGCCCCACTTCCAGCCTGCTGATCATCCATCTCGACCGGCCGGGCGTGGCGGAGTTCCTGCACGGCCGGCTGGCGGCCTATGGCACCGCCGCGGAACTCGTCGCCCTGTCCCGGCCGACACGCGGGGAGGCGGAAACGGTGCGCCTCGGCCTCGGCGCCATCGGCGCCCCTGTCGAGGCGCCGCTGACGGTCCTGGGCGCGGAGGCGCTGGCGGACCTGTGCCATCTGCCGCCGGTCCCCGGGGCGGATGGCTGGCTGGAATGCGGCGAGAACGGCCGCCCCTTTCGCGGCTTCGTCCAGGGGGATGCGGTGGGGCGGCTGGAAGAACTGTCCGAGCAGCGCGGGCTGTCCCGGCTCTGCGGCACTGGCCTGTACCGCCTCCGTTCCGTGGCGCTGTTCCGGCAGGTGCTGAACCGCCTGGAGCGGCGCGGCGGTCAGGATCTCTCGATGGCGGCTCTGTTCCGGCAGATGCTCGCCGAGGGTCACGACCTTCGCTACGCCACCGCGCCCGCCAGACTGGCTGGCGTGAGGCCCGTGCCGTCCGTCATGCCGCCACCGGCGGTGCCGCGCAGGCTCGGCCTGATGGCAGGGCTGGCCGGGTAGAAGGAACTGTCGGCGGGGCCTCCGTGGCCAGCCCCGGGGGAGAGGCGCCGCCTCTCGCCCCGGAATCCCCTTCCTGCCAGGACGTTGCGCGCCCTGGGCTCCCTGTGCTGGCAGCCGTGGCGGGCGTTGGCCTATGCCCCGATCCCCGGGGGCTGAACGGACAGATGGGGCTCGGGAAACGAGTGGAACACCCTGTCCGCACCGATATCGCTGGAGGGCTAGGCTCTCCGGCGCGATCCGGCGTCAGAGAGCGTCAACGAGTGGGAGGTCCAGGGTCCAACGTATGCGTTTGACCGGGTTCCTGGCGGATAGGGGGTATCGGGGGTCGAGGCACTGCCTCGACGCCGAAGGCCAGGTAGGACCTCGCCCTCCGGGCGGAAGTGTGACGGCTCAGCGCCTTGCCTTCAGCGCACCGCTCAGCACGGGCCTCAGCCGCAGGTAGCTCAGCCAGAGCAGCAGGGCGCCGCCGGCCGTGGCGGCCAGGAGGAGCGGATCGGGCTCCTGCCCGAGTTCCCGCGCCAGCCAGCCACCGATGGAGCCGGGCATCAGCACCAGCGGCGCCCAGAGGAGGGCGGACAGGATATTGGCGCTCTGGAAGGCGCGGTTGCGCATGCCGGTCACGCCGGCCGCCAGCGGCGTCACCGCCCGCATGGGGCCGAGGAAGCGCCCGGCGAAGACCGCCCACCAGCCCCAGCGCCGGAACACCGTGACCGACCAGGCATAGACCCGTCGGCAGGAAGCCGGCAGGCGCCGCCGCACCGCATAGGGGCCCACCGCCCGCGCCAGCCAGTACCCGGCGGCATCGCCCAGCATGCCGCCCAGGGCGCAGGCGGCCAGCACCGGCCAGGGGTCCGCCAGTCCGCCGCCGATCAGTGCGCCGATGGCGAGAAGCAGCGCCGTGGAGGGCACCACGATGCTGACCACGGGAAAGGATTCCAGAAAGGCGACGAGAAAGGTGGCGGGGCCGACCCAGGCGGCATTGGCGCGCATCCAGCCCTCGAAGGCGGCGGTCCATTCATCCATCATGAACGATTGTTAACATCCTCGGCGGCCCCTGGCCAGCGATCATGCAGGGGCAGGGATCCTCACGAGGCCGCGGCCTGCCCCTGATTCCTGGCCGGATCCCGGCGTGGGGACCAGGCGACCTCCCAACTGTTCTGCGGCGGCGGCAGGCGGCCGAGGCGCGCGCCCAGCGCCCGGGCGAGGCCCTCGGCGATGGTCATGCCCAGCCCCTTGGGACCCTCCGGCTGCCCCTGTCCCTCGTCGCTGACCAGGAGCACGAGGCCATCCCCCTCGGCCCGCAGGACGATCCGCACCCGGCCCCCGGGCGGGCCATGGCGCAGGGCGTGTGTAGCCAGCTCGTTCACCACCAGGCCGAGCTTGACCGCCACGTCGGCTGGCACGGAGACCGGCGCCAGCTCGGTATCCATGGGAACCGCCGAGCCCTCGCGCTCCGGCAACGCCCGGGCAAGGCGTTCCAGCATGCCGTCGAGCGAGACCTCCGCCGCCCCGGCCTCGTGCATCAGGTC
Source organism: Roseomonas mucosa ATCC BAA-692 (assembly GCF_000622225.1). Taxonomy (GTDB): domain Bacteria; phylum Pseudomonadota; class Alphaproteobacteria; order Acetobacterales; family Acetobacteraceae; genus Roseomonas; species Roseomonas mucosa. The sequence goes on from NZ_JHWD01000001.1 coordinate 348,227, forward strand.
ATAGGTGGCGGCGATGGCCATCATCCGTCCCTGTGCAGCACGCAGCGCCGCCAGGGCGGCCGGGTCGTCGATCTGCCGCTCCTGCATCCGAAGGAAGGAGCCCAGCAGGGTCAGGTGGTTCTTCAGCCTGTGGTGCGATTCCCGCAGCAGCAGGTCGCGCAGGCGCACCGCTTCCTCCTGGGTCGCGCGGGCAGCGCCCAGGCGCTGCACCAGCTCGGCGATCTCCGCCGGGGCCTGGTGCTCGTCGTAGTCGTCGCCGGCGAGGCCGGAGGCGAGTGGGAAGGGGCCGCCTTCCTCCAGCCGGCGCGCCGCGGCGGCCACCGGCTGGACGACCAGCGTGCGGGAGGCCCAGGCCACTCCGCCCAGGCCCAGCAGCAGCAGCAGGCCCGACAGCAGCACCGGCCCCGTGCTCTCGCCGTCCGTCCAGCGAAGCTGCGCCAGCACGACCAGCAGGACCAGCAGCGCATAGCCGCCATAGAGCGCGGCGAGGCGCTGCCCGCTGGTCCAGCCATGGCCGAGGCGCTGCGATCTCGCCTGCCCGTCCAACCTCAGCTCTCCGTGCTCATGCGGGACCCATGCGCGCATGGAATGACAGCGACGCCGCAGGACGTCGAGGGCTTCGCGATCGTGCCCACCGCAAACCCTCGCGAGCATCGGGCTGGAGGGCACGGAGCGGGCATCGGCCCCGGCCTCAGGCGCTGCCCGGCGTCCAGCCGCAGGCGGCGAAGCCCGCCTGCATGGCCCCAGGCAGCGGCGCTTCGGCCGCGCGCGGCGGCTCCAGCGGCAGGCGCAGGGCGCGGGCAAGCAGGTGCAGACCCCCCGGGGCCGGCTGGCCGTAGAGCGGGTCCCCCAGGATGGGGCCGCAGATCATCCCGCAATGCAGGCGGAGCTGGTGCGTGCGGCCGGTGGCGGGGCGGAGCTCCAGCCAGGTCAGGCCAGGGCCGCGCCCCAGCACACGCCAGGCCGTGCGGGCGGCCTGGCCTTCCGGATGCCGCTCCATGCGCCAGCCGGCCCGGGCGGTGCTGACCTTGCGCAGCGGCGCGTCCACCGTGCCGCTTTCGGCCAGGGGGCTGCCGAGCGCGACGGCCCAGTAGGTCTTCTCCGCCCGTCCGGCGGCAAAGAGCGCGCCGAGCGCCGCCAGCGCCGGCTTGGTGCGGCCCAGGGCGAGGCACCCGGCGGTGTCGGCATCCAGCCGATGGGCCGGTTGCGGCAGATGCCGCTTGCCCTGTTGCAGCAGGGGCAGCCAGTCCTCCAGGCTCGGCTTGCCGCGCGGCCCGGCATGGACCGGCAGGCCGGCCGGCTTGTCGAGGATCAGCACCTCGCCATCCTGGTGCAGGATGCGTTGCGCCAGCCAAGACGGCGGGCCGTCGCCGGAGGACCGGGGCCGCGCCGTGTCCCGGTCGCTTCCGGCACGGGCGCGCCCATCCTGTCCCCGGCCCGGCTTCGCCCCGGCGCGCGGTCCGTCCCGCGACGGGGCAGGGCGCGGGTGGGTGACGCCGCTGCCTTGCTGCCGGCGGCTCAGGACCCGGTCCTCCGCTGGCCGGAGCAGGTCGCAGCGCAGCTGGCGCGGCTCTCCCTCAGGCGGCCTTCCCCGGCAGGATGCGCGAACCCTCGGCCCAGTCGAAATACAGCTTGCGCGCCTGGGCGGCGACCGGGCCGGGCTGCATCTGGTTGTCCTCGAAGCGCGTGCAGGGCTGCACCTTGCCGTAGTTGCCGGTGGCGAAGATCTCGTCCGCCTCGGCCAGCATCCGCGGCGTCACGGTGCATTCGCGCACCTCGCGCCCCGCCTCGCGCAGCAGGGAGATGATGCGGGAGCGGGTGATGCCGGCCAGGAAGGTGCCGTTGGCCGTGGGCGTCATCACCACCCCGTCCTTCACCATCATGATGTTGGAGGTGGCGAATTCCGCGACATTGCCGTCCGGGTCGCTCATCACCGCGTTCTCGAAGCCCTTCTCCTTGGCCCAGCGCACGGCGCGGGAGGAGTTGGGGTAGAGGGCCGAGGCCTTGGCATCGGTCGGCGCCATGTCGGCGGCGGGGCGGCGGTAGGGCACCATGCAGGCGGAGAAGCCCTTCGGCTCCGGCATCGGCGCGTCGTAGATCGACAGGATGAAGGTGGTGGAGGCCGGATCCGGGAAGGCCGCGCCGATGCCGGTGCGGATAAAGAACATCGGGCGGATGTAGAGCTCGGCATCCGGTCCCATGCGGCGCACGCCCTCGCGGCAGAGCTCCTCGATCTCCCCGGCGGCGATCTTCGGGTCCATGCCCATGTTGCGGGCCGAGCGGATCACGCGCTGGCAGTGCAGGTCGAGATCCGGCACCAGGCCGCGGATGGCGCGGGCGCCGTCGAAGACGATCGAGCCCAGCCAGAAGGCGTGGTCCATCGGGCCCAGAACCTTCGGCTCCTCGGTGCTCCACTGCCCGTCGTACCAGAACACGCCCGCCATGCGCCGAACTCCCGCGTCATGCTGTAAGGAAGGTGGCGAGCCTGCCATGCCGGGAGCGGGGGGTGAAGGCCCGCCCGGCGATTGCGGGAGAGCCATTCCCCGGACGAGGGGCTTCCGGGGGATGTCTTTCCCTTTTCGCGGGAGTCCACGGCGGATTCCGTCCCCGGCGCCGCCCCGGACCGGCCCTGGACATGCCTGGGCCCACCGGGACTTCTCCGGGCGTTCCCCGGGGATCTTCGCGCAAGGCCCCCGGAGGCCACGAAGGCAGGCCCGCGAGCAAAGCCCCTTGACGTGCTGCGCCGCGCGCGGCCCTAGGGGGACATGCCGCGCATCAACACCGCCCAGGCGCATCTCCTGGTCCGCAAGTCCCTCGTCAATGCCGGGTCCTCCGGCATCATGGCCGGTGCCACGGCTCGCGCCCTGGTCGGGGCGGAGGCCGCCGGCTGGTCCGGCCACGGCCTGTCCCGCGTGCCGATGTACACGGGCTTCCTGCGCACCGGCCGGGCCGATGGCAAGGCGGTGCCGGAGATCCGCGCCGAGCGCGGCGGCACCGTCCTGGTCGATGCGCGCCACGGCCTCGCCTATCCGGCGCTGGAGATCGCTGAGGCCGAGGCGATGCTCCGCACGCGCGAGCACGGCATCAGCTTCGCCGGGGTGACCAACAGCAACCACTCCGGCGCCATGGGCATCCCGGTGGCGCGCATGGCGGAGAAGGGGCTGGTGGCGCTGGCCTTCGCCAATGCCCCGGCCTCGATCCCGGCGCCTGGCGGCAAGCGGCCGCTCTTCGGCACCAACCCGATCGCCGCTGCCTTTCCGCGCCGCGACGCCCCGCCGCTGGTGATCGACCTGGCACTGAGCAGCGTGGCGCGCGGGCGCATCATGAAGGCCGCCCAGCATGGCGAGCCGATCCCCGAGGGCTGGGCGCTGGATGCCGAGGGACGCCCGACGACCGACGCCAAGGCGGCGCTGGCGGGCACGATGCTGGCGGCGGGCGGCACCAAGGGCGCGCTGCTGGCCATGGTGGTGGAACTGCTCTGCGTGGCGCTGACCGGTGCGGCGCTGAGCGTGGAGGCGGACAGCCTGTTCGAGGAGCAGGGCAACAGGCCGACGCTGGGCCAGGCCTTCATCGTCATCGACCCCGGCGCGCTGGCGGGGCAGGACCGTTTCCTCGACCGCGTGGAGACGCTGGTCGCCGCGATGCTGGAGGACGAGGGCGTGCGCCTGCCGGGCGGCCGCCGCTTCGCCGCCGAGGCGCGCAGCGAGGCCGAGGGGATGGAGATTTCCACGACCACGCTGGAGATGCTGGAAGGGCTGGCGGGGCGCAAGCTCTAGCCCCGCGGCGCCTGGAGCAGCCATCCGCCATGCCGCGTCCCCCCGATCCCGACCGCATCTGCGGCCGCGCCGCCGTGCAGGCCGTCTTCCGGCATCGCCCAGGCGATATCCTGCGCCTCTTCTACCTGCCGGCCATGCGTGCGGAGGCCGGTCCGGTCTGCGCCGCCCTGGCGCGGGAACGCCGCCCCTATCGCGAGGTCCGGCCGGAGGAGCTGGCGCGTGTCGCGGGCACCACGCATCACGGCGGCATCGTGGCCATCGCCGTACCGCGCCGCCTGCCGCTGCTGCCCGTGCCCCTGCCGGCCCCGCTCCTCGCCGCGCCGGTCCTGCCGGTGCTGGACGGTGTGGGCAACCCGCACAACCTCGGCGCCATCGCCCGCTCGGCGGCCTTCTTCGGCTGCGCCGGCATGGTGCTGTCCGGCGATCCGCGCCAGGCCTGGCTGGGCGAGGCCGCCTTCCGCACCGCCGAGGGCGGGCTGGAGGCGCTCGCCCTCCATGCCGCGCCGGACCTGCCGGGGACGCTGCGCGCCATCGCGGCGCAGGTGCTGACCGTGGCGGCGGTCGCGGCCGGCGGCGTTCCGCCCGGGGAACTGCCGCGCGGGCGGCCTATCGCCCTCGTGCTGGGCAACGAGGAACAGGGCGTCGCCCCGGTCACCGCCGGGGCCTGCGCCGCGCGGGTGACGCTGCCGGGCTCCGGCCGGGTGGAAAGCCTCAACGTCTCCGTCGCCGCGGCGGTGCTGATCCACAGCCTCTCGGCGCGCTGACCTGTCCCCTTGCCGTCCCCCTGCCGCGTGCGCGGTGGCCGCGGCCGGTACGGGTCTTGCAGGCGGGCCGAGCTGCTGCGAGGAGGAAGCCGCATGAACCCCGGGAGCCGAGCGATGACCCCGCGCCGTCGCGCCATGCTGATCCCCCTGGCGGCCCTGCTGCCCCGCCCCGGCGGCGCCCTGGCCCAAGGGGTGAACCAGGAGGTGAACCAGAGGGCGCCCCAGGGGGGTGCTCCGGAAGCGTCCCGGGACGCGGCCTCCCCGTCGGCGCCGCCCGCCACGCCCGAGGAGAGCTTCCCGGACCGCCCTCTCCAGATGATCGTGCCCTATGTGGCCGGCGGTGCGGTGGATATCCTCGGCCGCCTCCTGGCGGAACAGGTGCAGCCCGCCCTTGGCCAGCCGGTCCAGGTCGAGAACCGTGGCGGGCTGGGCGGCAACCTGGGTGCGGAGGCCGTGGTCCGCGCGCCGAAGGACGGCTACCGGCTGCTGCTCGGCTCGGCCACGATCCTGGCGGCGAACCGCTTCCTGTACCGCCGTTCCATGAGCTTCGATCCGCTGAAGGACCTCGCCCCGATCACCCGTGTTGCGTCCGGAACGCTGGTGCTGGTGGTGCGGGCCGACCGCAGCTGGAAGAGCTTCGCCGACCTCATCGCCGCGGCGAAGGCGGCGCCCGGGAAGATCACCATGGGCTCCTCCGGCACCGGCACGGTGAGCCACCTGACACTGGCGGCGCTGCAAAAGGCGACCGGAGTGGACATCACCCATGTGCCCTATCGCGGCGGCGCCCTGGCGATCCGCGACCTGCTGGTGGGCAACGTGGACATGATGTTCGACGTGGCGCCGGCGATCCTGCCGCACCTGCGCAGCGGCGAGTTCCGCGCCCTGGCGGTCGGCTCGGCCAGGCGCGTGACCGGCGTGCCGGAGCTGCGCGACGTGCCGTCCATGGAGGAGCTGCTGCCGGGCTCCGGCATCGACGCCCAGGCCTGGTATGCGGTGCTGACCACCGCCGGCACCGCCCCGGACCGGATCGGCCGCCTCTTCGCGGCCTTCACCGGCCTCGTGCGCTCGGAAGCCTTCCGCGACCGCGTGGTGCCGGAGGGCCTGACCCCTGTCTGGGACGACAGCCCAGCCACCTTCGCGGCCTATCTGCAGACGCAGGCGGAATACTGGCACCGGCTGGTGGAAGCCTCGGGCGCGACGCTGGACTGATCCAGGCGTCACTGCTGCCGTTTCGCGTCCCGGGGGACACCTTCGCCTCTTCCCCGGCCTCTTGCCCCTCCTGGGGGCCGCCGCCAGGCGCAGCGCTCCCAGTCAGCCGCTGCGTGGCGCGAAGAGGATCACGGCGCTGCCGAGGAGGCAGAGGGCGCTGCCGGCAAGGTCCCAGCGGTCGGGGGCCACGCCTTCCATGCCCCAGAGCCAGAACAGCGAGGCGGCGATGTAGATCCCGCCATAGGCCGCATAGGCGCGGCCTGCCGCGCTGCTGTCCACCAGCGTCAGCAGGAAGGCGAAGGCGGCGAGGGAGGCCATGCCCGGCAGCAGCCAGAGCGGGCTCTGTCCCAGGCGGCGCCAGGACCAGAAGCTGAAGCAGCCGGCGATCTCCGCCAGGGCGGCCAGGAGGTAGAGGAGGATGGAGGCCATGCCGCCCCGCTTGCCAGCCGCGCCCGCGGGGCGGAAGGGCCGGTGCCGTCAGGCGGAGCGCGCCCGCTCCAGGGCGGGATGGAGATGCGCCGGGAGGCTGGGGCGCAGGACCGGCCCCCGGACCGATCCGGGGCCCCGGGTCCGGTTCCGCCCTTCGGCCTTGGCGGCATAGAGGGCCGCGTCGGCGTCGCGCAGCAGCCGGTCCGGCGCGCCGGCCTCCCCAGCGGTGTCATGGCTCCGCCGGGTGGCGATGCCGATGCTGACCGTCACCCGGCCGGGCGGGCTGCCGCCATGCGCGATGGCCAGGGCAGCGATCCGGGCATGGATATCCTCCGCCCGGGCCAGGGCCGCGGCCTCGTCGGCCCCGGGCAGCAGCAGGATGAATTCCTCCCCGCCGTAGCGCGCGGCCATCTCGCCGGGAAGCCGGACGGACAGGCTCAACGCCTTGCCGATGGCGCGCAGGCAATCGTCGCCGGACTGGTGGCCATAGGTGTCGTTGAAGGCCTTGAAGTGATCGACATCGACCATCAGCAGCGCCATCCGGTCGTTCTCCCGCACCGCCCGCGCCAGGGTCTCGTCGAGGCGGCGCCGGTTGGCGAGGCCGGTCAGCCCGTCGGACAGGGCGAGGCGCCGCAACGGCTCCAGCGCCTGCCGCTCCGCGCGCTCCCTGGTCATCGCCAGGAACAGGAAGGCGAGGCCGATCGTGTGCAGCAGGGCCTCGGCGACCAGGACCATGCCGATGTCCGGGGAAAGCAGCCAGCTTCCTTCCGTGGCCAGCACCAGCGAGGCGGCGCGGGCGAGATGAAGCACGGCGTGCAGGGTGAGGAGCAGGGTGGCGATTCGTCCGGCATCCCCCGCCTCGTCGCGCCGGCGGCGGAGTTCCAGCGCGGTGGCGATGGTATAGGCGGCGCCAATCGCGAAGACCGGCGTGGCGTGCCAGGGTCCCGCCAGCCCGGCCCTCTCCAGCCCATCCCCGACCGGCCCCGCCCAGAGCAGCCACGCGGCGGGCCCGAGCAGGATCAGGCCGGGGCGGGCCTGCCGGCCGGCGAAGCGCCGCGCCGCCGTCCAGGACAGGGCCGTCGCCAGCAGGATCGCCGCCCCGCCCCAGGCACCGCCGCCATCATGCGCCACCGCCGTCAGGGCAAGGCCGGCCGCTCCCAGGATCAGGGCGATCCCCCAGAGGGCGAGCGGACCGGCATCCCGGCCGCGGCCACGAGACAGCAGGAGGACCAGCCCGGAAAAGGCGATCACCAGAGCCGTCGCCACGAGCAGCGTCGGGGCATGCAGGGGCGGAAAGATCATGGGCGACCCTAGCACTCAAAAATCGGCATCCGTATCGAAATGCAAGGAGCTGCGGATGATCCGGGGGGTTGCGGCGTGTCGGGTCAACGCCGGAAGCCCTGCCCTGGCGGCACAAGGCTCAAAAAAACCTTCCATGGCGGAAAATGATATCACGCGCGGCGTTGCCCTCGCGAGGACGCGAAGCGGCGGGGGCTTGCGTTCCACCCCTTTGCCGCGTCACGTCCGCCGCGCCCTATCCATGCCCGCCGCGGAAAGGGCGGAAGCAGGGAGACAGACACTCTTGGTGACCACCGCTCCCCCGCTGCTGCGGCCGGTCGGCGCGCTGCTGCTCTCGGTGGTGCTGCTGATGCTCGGCAACGGGCCGCTCACCACGCTGATCAGCCTGCGCCTGAACGCGGCCGGTGCGTCGCCGACGCTGACGGGCCTCGTCGCCACGGCCTATTTCCTCGGCCTGACCCTCGGCGCCCTGCAGGCTTTCCGTGTCATCCTGCGCGTTGGGCATATCCGCGCCTTCGCCGTCTTCGCCTCCACGGTCTCGGCCACCGGCCTGGTCTATGCGCTGTGGCAGAACGCCGCGCTCTGGGCGCTGGTGCGGCTGGTGGACGGCTTCTGCATGGCCGGGCTGTTCATCTGCATCGAGAGCTGGCTGAACGACCGGGCGGAACCGGCGCGGCGCGGCGCGCTGCTCGCCGCCTACATGGTCTGCGTCTATGGCGCCCAGGCGGCGGGGCAGGGGCTGCTGAACATCGGCGGGGCGGGGGACCTGCGGCCCTTCCTGCTGCTGTCCATCCTGATGGGCCTGTCCGTGCTGCCCATCTCGATGACCAGCAAGAGCCCCACCGCACTGCCCGACGTGGCCTCGCTGAGCCTGCGCCAGCTCTACCGGATCTCGCCGCTCGGCATGGTCGGCACGGTGACGAGCGGCCTGCTGCTGGGCGCCGTCTATGCCCTGGCGCCGCTCTTCGCCCGGGGCAGCGGGCTCGACCTCGCAGGGACCACGCTGTTCATGACCGCGCTGATCCTGGGGGGCATGGCACTGCAATGGCCGCTCGGGCGCCTGTCCGACCGGTTCGACCGGCGGCTGGTGATCCTGGGGACGCTGGCCGCGCTGACGGCCTCCAGCATCCTGGTGCTCCTGGCTGCTCCGCACGGCACCGCCTGGCTGCTGACAACGGGGGCGCTCTTCGGCGGCCTGGTCTTCGCGCTCTATCCGCTCTGCGTCTCGCACACCAATGACTGGCTGGGGGCGGGCGACCGGGTGGCGGCCAGCGGCGGCCTCGTGCTGGCCTATTCCTTCGGCGCGGCGGCGGGGCCGGTCCTGGCCTCCACGGGCATGAGTCTGGTGGGACGCAGCGGCCTGTTCCTCTATGCGGGGCTGGTGTCGCTGGCCTGTCTCGGCTTCGGCCTGTGGCGCCTGACAGCCCGGGCGACCCTGCCCGCCGAACAGCAGCATCCCTATCAGGGCCTGCCCGGCACCACCCCGGCGGTGGCGCCCCTGCACCCCATGGCGGAAGGGGAGAACGAGGCGGAGAAAGAGGCCACCGGCGCCGGGTAAGGCGCCGCATCGCCACGGCACGGAAACATGGGTTCGAGGAGTGGCCCGGCCGGATCGCTGCGCACCCCGGCGCGGCGATGGTTTCATGGTCTGGCAGATGAGGCGGTCACACGAAATTTATTGTTAGCCGAGAATGAAAGTTCCCGGCCGGCCCGCCTCCGGAGGCATTCTCCATCTCGCAACTGCAAGAAGCCAAGGTTCCTGCCCTTTGCTGCCGTGCCTGTCGCCCGGTTCGTGACGGAATGGTAAAGGTGCTTGCAAACATCCAAAAAATGCGATTTATGCCGATAAACTTGTTTCCGGTTCGAGTACGCTGGAGGGGCATCAGGACGTGCAGTCTTCGAACCACAACTTCCAGGCGGAGTTGCAACGCCTGGTTACCACCATGAACGAGCACCAGCGCCAGGGCCTCCTGGTTGTCGCACGCGCGATCGCCGCCGCTGCGGAAAGCGCGCCCAAGGTTCCGGCGACGCCCGCGCGCTGAAGCGCCGGACCGGGAGCGGGGCGAGGCCGGCCGCCTGGCTCTGCTCCAGGATGCCAGATTCAAGACACCGGAGGGCCCCGTCAGCTGTGCGGGGGCGCGTGTTCCGGCATAGGCTCCCGGCCCGGCAGCAGGGCGAGTTGCAGCACCAAGCCCAGCAGCGCGAAGCCGGCCATCGTCGCCGTGAGAGACAGGGCGCTGTGGTCATCGTAGAACAACCCCACCAGCGCGCCCGCCAAGGCACCGAACAGCATCTGCAGGCTGCGCAGCGCCGCCGAGGCGGCCCCGGCCATCCGCCCCATCGGCTGCAAAGCGCCATGGGTGACATTCGGCGCCAGGAGGCCGAAGCCGAAGCTGCCGATGGCGGCGAAGGTCACGAGGCTGGCAGAGCCGAGGCTGCCGGACAGGGTCAGGACCAGGGCCAGCAGTGAACTGCACAGCGTCAGCGACAGGGCGGCGCGGGACGCCAGCTGCCCCGGCACATGCGCCGCGGCCAGACGGCCGCTGAGCGCCGAACCCAGCATCAGCGTCACCGCGGAGCAGGCGAAGAGCAGGCTGTAGCGGCCCGGCTCCACCCCGAACTGGCCCATCAGCACCGCTGGCGATCCGGATATGTAGGCGAAGAGCGTGCCGAAACAGGCGGCATTGGACAGGGCATTGCCAAGGAAGACCCGGCGCCGCAGCACATCGCCGTAGCGCGCCAGGATCTGGCGGGGGTGCAGGCTGTGGTGCTGGCCATCCGGTGCCGATTCCGCGAAGCCCCAGGCGGTGACCAGCAGCAGGATTAGCCCGCCGAGGCCCAGCGTGCCGTAGATCGCCCGCCAGCCGCCCAGTGCCAGCACCAGCGTGCCCAGTATCGGCGCGACGATCGGGCCGATGCCCAGGACCAGCGTGACATAGGACATGCGGACCCGTGCCTCCACGCCGTCGAAAAGGTCGCGGACGATGGCAAAAGGCAGGGTCGCGCCCGCCCCGGCGCCGATGCCCTGCACGAGCCGCCAGAACAGCAGCATTCCGGGGGATCCGGCCAGGGCGCAGCCGAGCCCGCCCAGGGCGAAGACCACCAGTCCCGCCAGCAGCACCGGCCGCCGGCCGAAGCGGTCGGAGAGCGGGCCGAGCAGGAGCGGGCCGCAGGCGAAGCCGAGCAGGAAGATGCTCAGCGTCTGCGTGGCCTGGCTGGGCGTGGCGCCCAGATCGGCTTCCAGCGCCGGAAAACCCGGCAGGCCCATGTCGATGGACAGGGGCGGCAGGGCCGAGAGCGCACCCAGGAAGAGGGTGAAGGCCAGCCCTTTGTGCCGGAGCGCCAATGCAGGGTTCTCCTTTGCCGGAACCCGGGCACCGATCGCGGCCAGCCCAGGAACACGGAAGCCTGCGATAGCAACCCTCTCGCAATGCAACAAGCACGGCTCGCCCCTGCCAAGGCAGGCGCCAACTCAAGCCCGGGTCCAGGAACCGGCTTCGGTCCCCGGCGGAGAGGGGGCCGGCGAAAGAGGCGGCGCCTCTCCCCCGGGGCCAGCCATCCGGGGCCAGCCATGAAGCGCAACAGCAGCCAGGGAGGGGCCGCGGCCTGCCTCAGCCCCGGCGCACGTTCAGCGGGATCGGCAGGCCGGGGCGGATATCGGTCAGGCCGCGGCGATAGGCGCTGTCCACGAAATACTGGCCGAGCGGGATATAGGGCACGTCCACGAAGAACTGCGCCTGGATCTCGCGTCCCAGGCGCTTCTGCGCCTCCAGGTCCGGCGCGTCGAACCACTCTTCGCGCAGCGCCTCCAGCTTCGGCGAGGTCGGCCAGCCGAACCAGGCATTCTCGCCATTGGCGCGCAGCAGCAGGTGCCCGGCCGGGGTGCTGAACTCCATGCCGCTGAACAGGGCGACCAGCGCGTTCCAGCCGCCCTGATTCGCCGGGCCGCGATTCTGCCGCCGCTGCAGCAGTGTGCCCCAGTCCGAGGTCGCGTCCTGCACCTGGAAGCCGGACTTGCGGAGCATGTCCACGCCGACCGTCATCAGCGCGTTCTGGTTCGACACGTCGGTGGCGTGCAGCGCCGTCACGCTGGCGCCCGCCACGCCGGCGGCGGCGAGGTCGGCCTTCACCTTGCCGTAGTCGCGTGGGCCGGTCAGCGCCTCCAGCCCCGCGTCGTTGGCCAGCGGGCTGCCGACCGGGAAGCAGCCGACCTTGTCGCGCCACAGGCGCGGATCGTCCCCGTTCGCCGCCGCCATGAAGTCGGATTGCAGCACGGCGCCGAGCAGGGCGCGGCGGGCCTCGGGCTTATCGAAGGGCGGCTGCAGGTGGTTGAAGCGGAAGCTGGCATAGGTTCCGGAATCGTCGATGCGCTCCAGCACCACGTCGCGGGCGCGCTTCAGCACCGGGTTGAGGTCGGAGGGCACGACCTCCCACCAGTCCACCTCGCCCGATTGCAGCGCGGCGGCGGAGGTGGCGGGGTCGGGGATCACCTTCCACTCCACCCGCTCGAAACGGGCGAGCTTCGGGCCGGCGATCATGCTGGGCGTGCCCACCGGCGTCGGCACGTACCGGTCGAAGCGGCCATAGACGACCTGGGCGCCGGAGACACGCTCATTGGCCAGGAAGCGGTAGGGGCCGGAGCCCACGACCTCGGTGAAGGGCCTGGTCGGGTCCTGGGTGGCGAAGCGCTCGGGATAGATGAAGCAGGGATAGGAGGAGGCCTTGCCCAGCGCGTCCAGCATCAGGCCGAAGGGCCGCCTGAGCCGGATCTCGAAGCGCCGGTCGTCCAGCACGCGGATCTCGTCCAGCCGCTGCGTCAGGGTCTGGCCGTGCGTGTCGCGCGGTATCCATCGCCTGATGGAGGCCACGGCATCCTGGGCGCGCACCTTCTCCCCATCATGGAAGAGCGGGCCCTCACGGAGCGTGAACACCCAGCGCTTTCCGTCATCCTCCACCACATGACCCTCGGCGAGCTGTGGCTGCGGCCTGAAGCTGGCATCGATGCCGTAGAGCGTGTCCCAGCACATATGGCCGTGGTTGCGCGTTGGATAGGCGGTGGTGGCCAGCGGATCGAGGATGGTGACATCCGCCTGCGGGATGAAGCGCAGCACCCGCGCCGCATCGCCCTGTGCCAGGACCGGGCGCGACAGGGCGGCCGCCGGACCCAGCGCGGCGCCACCGGCCAGGAGGGTCCGTCGGGTGAAGGGCGTGCTCGGCGGCATGGTGGGCATCCTGGCTGGTTCCGGCCGGGGAAAAGGCAGGATTCGTGGTCCGTGACGGCCCCCGGGGCGAGGAGGCTGGCGAAAACCGGTCCGTTCCGTCAACCGTCCGGATCGGTCCGGCCTGGCTCGCCGCCCCGCAACTCTCGCCGCCGCCGTCTGTTCCGCCCCTCGGGGCATCGCCGGGGACAGGGCCGCCGCGCTGCGGCACAGGCAGGAGGACAGCCATGGATTGTCGTCTCGATGGACAGGTCGCGCTGGTCACCGGCGCCAGTTCCGGCATCGGCACGGGCGTTGCGCGCGGGCTGGCGGCGGCCGGGGCGGCGGTGATCGTGAACTACCATTCCGGCCGTGAGCCCGCCGAGGCGCTGGTGGCGGAGATCGAGGGCAGGGGCGGCCGGGCCGTGGCGCTGCAGGCCGATGTCTCCGACCCGGATTCCGTGGCGGCGCTCTTTGCGAGGGGTGCGGAGGCGATGGGCGCCATCGACATCGTGGTGGCGAATTCGGGTATCCAGAAGGATGCGCCGGCCACGGAGCTGACGGTCGAGGACTGGCGCAAGGTGATCGACACCAACCTGACCGGCCAGTTCCTCTGCGCCCAGGCGGGCATCCGGCAGTTCCTGAAGCAGGGCGACCGCAAGCTGTCCCGCGCCCTGGGCAAGATCATCCACATGAGCTCGGTGCACGAGGTCATCCCCTGGGCGGGGCATGTGAACTACGCCGCCTCGAAGGGCGGCATCGCGCTGATGATGCGCACCCTGGCGCAGGAGCTGGCGGGGCAGCGCATCCGCATCAATGCCATCGCGCCCGGCGCCATCGCCACGCGGATCAATGCGGAGAACACGCAGGGTGAGGCCGGGAAGCGGCTGCTGGAGCTGATCCCCTATGGCCGCGTCGGCGATGTGGAGGACATCGCCAACGCCGCTGTCTGGCTGGCCTCGGACATGTCGGACTATGTGGTGGGCACCACCATCACCGTGGATGGCGGCATGTGCCTCTATCCCGGCTTCCGCGACAACGGCTGAGGGGCGACGCCCTCAGCCCTCCACGTCCAGCGCGTAGCCGGCGGAGCGGACGGTGCGGATGACATCCTCCTCCTCCGGCCCGTTCACCGCCTTGCGCAGCCGGCGGATATGCACGTCCACGGTGCGCAGCTCGACATGGATGTCGCGGCCCCAGATCGCGTCCAGCAGCTGCTCGCGCGAAAAGACGCGGCCCGGGTGCTGCATCATGAATTCCAGGATGCGGTACTCGGTGGGGCCCAGATGCAGCGGCCGGCCGTTGCGCGTCACGCGATGCGCTTCCGGGTCCAGCACCATTTCGCGCCAGACCAGGGCCTCGCGCATCGAGCCGGGGCCGGAGCGGCGCAGCAGCGCGCGGATCCGGGCCAGCAGTGCCTCCACGGTGAAGGGCTTGGCGATGTAGTCGTCCGCCCCGGTGTCCAGGGCGCGCACGGCGTCCTGGTCCTCCGTGCGGGCGGTGACCATGATGATCGGCAGGTCGCGCGTCGCCGGGCGGCGGCGGAGCTGGCGGCAGACCTCCAGCCCGGACAGGCTGGGCAGCATCCAGTCCAGCAGCACCAGGTCGGGCCGGCCTTCGGAGACGCGCAGCAGCGCCTCCTGCCCGTCGGCCGCTTCCTCGACGCGGAAGCCCTGGCGCTCCAGGTTGTAGCGCAGCAGGGTCAGCAGGGGCGCCTCGTCCTCCACCACCAGGATGGTGGGGCGGGTGCCGGTCTCGATCGCGGCACTCATTCGTCGGACGGAGACAGGTCGCCCGGAGCCTCCACCTTCGGCCGGTCGTCGGGAAGGTTCTGGCCGGTGATCGAGAAGTACACCGTCTCGGCGATGTTGGTGGCGTGGTCGCCGATCCGCTCGAAGTTCTTGGCGATGAAGTGCATGTGGGTGGCCGCGGTGATGTTGCGCGGGTCTTCCATCATGTGGGTCAGAAGCTGGCGGAAGAGCCCGTTATAGACGTCGTCCACCGCCACGTCGCTGGCCCAGACGCGGCGGCAGGCCTCGGCATCCTCGTTCAGCAGCGCGTCGATCACGTCCTTGAGGTTGCGCTGCACCAGTTGCGACAGGGCCTCGAAGGTGCCCAGCCCGACGAGATTGGGCTGCTGCGCGATCACCATGACGCGCTTGGCGACGTTGCGGGCATAGTCGCCGATGCGCTCCAGTTCCTGGCTGATCTTCATCGCCGCGACGATGAAGCGCAGGTCCGCCGCCATCGGCGCCCGCAGCGCGAGGAGGCGGACGCAGAAGCTCTCGACCTCGCGCTCCAGCCCGTCGATCGGGGCGTCGCGGGCGGCGACCTCGGCGGCGGCCGTGGCGTCGCGCCGGGTAAGCACGTAGGCGGCATCGGCCACCTGGCGCTCGGCGAGGCCGCCCATGCGGGCGACCAGCTCGCGCAGCCGGCGCAGGTCGTCACTGTAGGACTTGACGATGTGTTCGGGCTGGTTGGCCATGGCCGCTTCCCCTGTCTCAGCCGAAGCGGCCGGTGATGTAGTCCTGGGTCCGCCGCTCGCGCGGGGTGGTGAAGAGCTGTGCCGCGGGCGCCACCTCCACCAGCTCGCCCAGGTAGAAGAAGGCCACCTGGTCGGCGCATCGGGCCGCCTGCTGCATGTTGTGCGTCACGATGGCGATGGTGAAGTCCTGCTTCAGCTCGTCGATCAGCTCCTCGATGCGCGCGGTGCTGATCGGGTCGAGCGCCGAGGTCGGCTCGTCGAGCAGGATCACGTCCGGCCGCACCGCGATGGTGCGGGCGATGCAGAGGCGCTGCTGCTGCCCGCCCGAAAGGCCGGCGGCATTGGTGTCCAGCCGGTCCTTCACCTCGTCCCACAGCGCGGCGCGGGCCAGGGCCCATTCGATGCGTTCGGCCATCTCCGTCCGGCCCAGCCGCTCGTGCAGGCGGATGCCGAAGGCGATGTTCTCGCGGATCGTCATGGGGAAGGGGGTGGGCTTCTGGAACACCATGCCGACCTTGGCACGGAGCGCGTTCATGTCCACGCCCGATTCGAGGATGTTCTCCCCGTCCAGCAGCACCTGCCCCTCGGCCCGCTGGCCGGGATAGAGGCTGTACATGCGGTTCAGGATGCGCAGCAGGGTGGACTTGCCGCAGCCGGAGGGGCCGATCATGCCGGTCACCTGGCGGTGCGGCAGGTCGAGGTTGATGCCCTTCAGCGCATGCTTGTCGCCGTACCAGAAGTTCAGGTCGCGCACGCTCATCCCCGCCTCGTTCAGCGGCACGGAGGGGCGGGACGTGTCCACCAGGCTGCTGGAGGAGGCACTCGGCATGCTGAAGTTGGTGGCGTTTCCATTCATGGCGGAGCCTCTCAGCGCTTGGCGCGCAGCACGGTGCGGGCGACGAGGTTCAGGCCCAGCACGCCCAGGGTGATGATCAGGGCCCCGGCCCAGGCCAGGGTGACCCAGTCCTCATAGGGGGAGCCGGCATAGGCGTAGATGGTGATCGGCAGGCTCGACATCGGCTGGTTCAGGCTGACCGACCAGTTCAGGTTGCCGAGCGAGGTGAAGAGCAGCGGCGCGGTCTCGCCGGCGATGCGGGCCACACCCAGCAGCACGCCGGTGATGATGCCCGAGGCGGCGGCGCGCCAGCCCACCAGCACCACCATCTTCCACTTGGGCGAGCCCAGGCCGATCACCGCCTCGCGCAGCGTGTCGGGCAGCAGGCTCAGCATGTCCTCGGTGGTGCGGACCACGACGGGGATGATGATGATGGCCAGCGCCACCACGCCCGCCCAGCCGGAGAAGCCGCCGAAGGGCAGCACCAGGAGCTGGTAGACGAAGAGGCCGATCAGGATCGAGGGGGCGGAAAGCAGCACGTCCGAGACGAAGCGCACGGCGCCGCCGAGCTTCGACCCGCGGGCGTATTCCGCGAGGTAGGTGCCGACCAGCATGCCGATCGGCGTGCCCACTAGCGTGGCGAGGAACACCTGGATCAGGCTGCCCACGATCGGGTTCAGCAGCCCGCCGCCGCTGCCGGGCGGGCGGGTCACCGTGACCAGCGTCTGCAGCGACAGCCCGTGCATGCCGCGCAGCAGCAGGGTGAGCAGGATGGAGGCGAGGAAGAACAGGCCCAGCAGCGTGGCGGCGATGCAGAAGGCGCGGATCAGCAGGTCCTTGCGGTGCCGGCTGCGGCCCAGCGCGCGGGCCACGGCGGGGTCCTTGCGCGGGCCGATATGCCCCGGGCGGGAGGTGGTGGCGCTCATCGGTTCAGCCCTTCAGCCGGGGCCGCAGCAGCCAGCGCGAGACGGCCAGCACCGCGAAGGAGATGACGAAGAGGACGAAGCCCAGCGCCAGCAGCGCGGAAAGCTTCAGGCTGCCCATCCCGGCCTCGCCGAATTCCAGCGCGACCAGCGAGGCGATGGTGTTGCCCGGGCCGAAGAGCGAGGCGGAGATGCGGTTGGCGTTGCCGATCACGAAGGTGACGGCCATGGTCTCGCCCAGGGCGCGGCCCAGGCCCAGCATGATGCCGCCCACCACGGAGGTACGGGTATAGGGCAGCACCACGCCGCGCATCACCTCCCAGGTCGTGGCGCCGAGGCCATAGGCGCTTTCCTTGAAGACCGGCGGCACCTGCTCGAACACGTCGCGCATCGTGGCGGCGACGAAGGGCAGGATCATGATCGCCAGGATCAGCGCCGCGGTGAACAGGCCGGTGCCGAAGGGCGCGCCGGAGAAGAGCGCGCCGATGACCGGCACCTCGCCCAGCGTGTCGATGATCGGCGGCTGGATGGTGGTGGCCATGAAGGGCACGATCACGAAGAAGCCCCACATGCCGTAGATGATCGAGGGCACGGCGGCCAGCAGCTCCACCGCCACGCCGACCGGGCGGCGCATCCAGTCGGGCGCCAGCTCGGTGAGGAAGAAGGCGATGCCGAAGGCCGCCGGCACGGCCATGAGGATGGCCAGCAGCGCGGTCAGCAGCGTGCCGTAGATGGGCACGCCGCCGCCGAAGACCTCCTGCACCGGGTCCCAGTCCGTCGAGGCGACGAAGGCGAGGCCGAAGGCCCGGAAGGCCGGGAGGCCGCCCAGGAACAGCTCCACGATGATGGCGCCCAGCAGCAGCAGCACCAGGATGCCGGCCCCTTGGCAGAGGGCCGCGAAGATGGTGTCGCCGAAGCCGGTGGCGCGCCTCGTGGCGCGGCTGGGACGGGGGGGGACCGGGTCGGCGCCGATGGCGGCGCCCGCGAGGTGCGAGGCGGTCTGGGACAAGGTCGGGCCTTCCTGGGGTCAGAAGTGCCGGAGGGGCCTCGCGGCCCCTCCGGTCATGTTCCGGTTCCGGACCTTACCGGTTCCAGACGGGCTTGCCGTCCACGGTCACCTGCTTCCAGGTCTCGCGCACCTTGGCCTGCACGTTCTCCGGCAGGGGGATGTACTCGAGCTGGCGCGCCGCGTCGCCGCCATGGGTGAAGGCCCAGTCGAAGAAGCGCATCACCGCGCGGGAGCGGTCGGCGTTCTCCGGATTGGCCGGCAGCAGGATGAAGGTCGGCGAAACGATCGGCCAGGAACTGTCGCCCTTCTGGTCGATGATGCTGGCGGCCATGCCGGGGGCGGACCAGTCGGCATTCCCGGCGGCGGCGATGAAGCTCTCCATGGTCGGCTTCACGAACTTGCCGGCCTTGTTGCGGAGCTGCACGGTCGTCAGCTTGTTCTGGGTGGCATAGGCGTTCTCGACATAGCCGATGGCGCCGCGGGTGTTGCGCACCGTGCCGGCCACGCCCTCGTTGCCGCGCGCGCCGGCGCCGGCCGGCCACTTCACGGAGGTGGCGGCGCCGACCTTGCCCTGCCAGTCGGAGGAGACGGCGGAGAGGTAGGAGGTGAAGACGAAGGATGTGCCGGAGGCATCGGCGCGGTAGACCGGCGCGATGGCGACGTTGGGCAGGGTCACGCCCTGGTTCAGCTCGACCAGCTTCGGGTCGTTCCACTTGGTGATCTTGCCGGCATAGATGTCGGCCAGGATCTCGCCCGTCAGCTTCAGCTGGTCGATCTCGACGCCCGGCAGGTTCACGATGGGAACCACCGAGCCCATCACGGCCGGGAACTGCACCAGCTTGGCCTCGGTCAGCTGCTCGGGCTTCAGCGGGGCGTCGGAAGCGCCGAAATCCACCGTGCGGTTGCGGATCTGGTTGATGCCGGCGCCCGAACCCACGGACTGGTAGTTCAGCTGGATGCCGACCGCCTTCGCACCCTCGCCCCAGCGCTGATAGACCGGGTTGGGGAAGGACGCGCCGGCACCGGTGATGTCGGCCGTCTGGGCCAGGGCGCCGTGCGGCACGGCGGCGGTCAGCAGCGCGAGGCCGGTGAGGAGAGCGAGGGAGCGTCTGTACACCGTGCGTGGTCTCCGGAGCGATTTGTTATTGCCGGCAGGACATGTTCTCCCGCCGCCGGCTGCTCCCTAGTCCCCCAAGGCGTCGGACATGTTTCACTTTTATGAAGGTTCGATGACAGGCCGGCCGGCCGAAGGCACCTTTACCGACGGGAAAGGTATCGCCGGATAGGGTCAGCCGCCCGGGAAGCGCAGGCCCTGGAGCCGCACCTGCCCGCCCCCCCAGGAAAGGTCGAAGGCAATCCCGCCGGCATAGTTCAGGCGTGCTGCGGCGTAGCGGAGATGGCTGGTGCCGATGGGATCGCCGAGGGAGCGCAGCACGTGCTGGGACAGGAAGGGAGGCGAGCGGCGCAGTTGCAGCCAGGCGCCGACGGATTGCGGGTCGTTCCAGCCATCCGCCATCTCCTCCGCCATGTCCGAGAGCCAGTTCCGGGCCGTGGGCGAAAGGCCCTCCACATCGGTCCGGGAGGCGAACTCCCGCCGCAGGTTCCTCTGGAGGCTGGGCCGGTCGGCCATCTGCAACAGCGCGTCGCCATCCATGTGCCGCAGCCTCGCGGCGAAGTCCTGCGCCATCATCCAGGACGGCGCGACGAGCCCGGCGCCGAAGACCAGCAGCAGCGGGACCAGCAGCAGGAGCAGCAGGTGGCGCCTGTTCCGTCGGGTTGGCAGTGGCTTCCCGGTGGTGCCGGCCGGCAGGGCGCACGCCGCATGCAGGCGGTGGTCGTATTCCGACCAGACGTCGTTCCAGTCGTCGTCTCTGTCCGGGCCATCGAACGGCATTGGGGTGACCCCTGAAGCAACCGCCTCAACGCGCCATCCTGGCCGAAGGTTGACGGTTGTCTAGGTATTCGTGAACACCGCCATGCTTAGTTAACTGCAAGTTGTATTAATAGAAGATTACTACCTTAACGCGATCAAAATCTGTTGTTCCAGCTGCATGAAGGCCCCTGCCAGGGCAGCCACCATCGCCTGGGCCTGGGGTTCCGGCCGCAGCGGCCGTTCCGGCGGCAGGGGCGCGGTTCCGGAAACGGTGAACTGGCGTACGGCGCGGCGGTCGAGCGCGCCTTCCCGCAACAGCACCGCCGACAGGCTGGCCCGCGCCAGACCCTGGCCGAGATCGGCATGCAGGGCGGTCAGCTCCGTCTCCAGCACCAGATCACTGCTGGCCCGCGTGCCGGGCGCCAGTACCGCGGCGAAGAGGCCCGAGGCCACGAGCCAGCGGCGCAGCGCCTCGTCCATCGCCTCGGCGGGCGGCGCGACCCATTCGGCGTAGTACTCGACATGCACTGTGCCGTCCGGGTTGATGGAGCGCAGCATCCGCCCCTCCGTCCCCGGTGCCGCGCGCGCCAGGCGGACCAGGACCGTCTGCCCGCCGAAGCCGCGCAGGGGTGGCCCGGGCCGCACGGGGTCGAGCCGGAAGCGCAGCGGCTCCACATAGGGGCGGCTCTGCAGCGCGGAGCAGCCGGGCAGGGCCAGAAGCGCGGCCAGCACCGGCCGGCGCATCAACAGAGGGCGTCGGGTGGGACCGTTCATCGGTTGCGCTCCGTGGCCCAGGCGGGCGGTGGTGGCGGCGCGCCCAGGATCGCCTGGGAGGGCGCACGGCGCAGGGTCTCCGTCGTGTCGCGCAGGTTGGCGGCCACCGCCCCCAGGTCGCGCAGGATCGGCTGCAGGTCCGCGTTCACGTCGCTGGTCGTATGGCCTGCCGTGCGCGCCGTGCGCTCCAGCGCGCCGATCACCGCCGGCAGCCGTTGCATGGAGGCATTGAGCTGCGCCGCGGCGTCGCGGGTGGATCGCAGCGTCGCCTGCATCTCCGGCCCCGCCACGGTGCGGCGCAGATCCGCCACCGCGCCGCGGATGTCCTTCACCATGCCCTGGATATCCGTGCTGTCCAGCGTCTGGCGCAGGGTGCCGGCCATGGCCGAGACATCGGCCAGGGTCTTCGCCAGGTCGCCGCTGCTGGTCTGCCGGTGGACATCCGCCAGCACGCCGTCGAGGTTGTTCATGATGTCCTCCAGCGGCAGGCCCTGCAGGCGGCTCAGCAGGTTCTGCGCGGCATCCTGCACCTGCGCCACGGTGGAGGGGATGGAGGGGATCACCGGATGCGCCGGCGCCCAGGGCAGCTTCTCCACCGGGAAACGCTCGGGGTTCTCGAAGTCCATCTCGATATAGGAGCCGCCGGTCAGGCCGGCGCTCGACAGGCGGGTCCGCAGGCCGAAGCCGACCGCGCGCTCGGGACCGGTGCCCTCCGGCCCCAACCGGTTCTGTTCGATGGCGAAGCGCACCACGACGAGCTGGAAGGCCGCCTGGAAAGGCCGCCCTTCCGGGTTGCGGTAGACGGAGTTGACCAGGGTGATCTCGGTGACGCGGCCGAGCTGCACGCCGCGGTAGCGCACCGGGGCGCCGACATCGAGGCCCTGCACGCTTTCGCGGAAATAGGTCTCGAAGATCTCCGAATGGCGGTTGAGCCGGCCGGCGGTGAAGAACATCACGAAGCCGACTGCCAGCGCGATTCCCGCCAGGATCAGCAGCCCGACCCGCAGGTAGAGGCCGGAGCCCCGCCCGGGCGCGGCCATCTACTCGGCCTCCCGGCGGAAGAAGTGGCGGACGGTGTCGTTGGGCGGGTCGGCGCGCAGGTCGCCGGGGCGTCCCTGCGCGATCACGCCCTTCGCGGCCTTGTCCAGCATGATGCAGCGGTCACCGATGTTCAGGATGGATTGCAGCTCGTGCGTCACGACCACGAAGGTCGTGCCGAGATCGCGGGCGAAGTCCTTGATGAGCTGGTCGAGCCCCGCGGAGGTGATCGGGTCGAGCCCCGCCGAGGGCTCGTCCAGGAAGAGCAGCGGCGGGTCGAGCGCCATGGCGCGCGCGATGCCGGCGCGCTTGGCCATGCCGCCCGAGATCTCGGCCGGCAGCCGGTTCGCCGCCTCGCTGAGCCCGACCAGGCCGAGCTTGGTGCGGGCGATCTCCGCCCGGCCCTCCGGCGGCAGATCGGTATGGGCCTCCAGCGGCAGCATCACGTTCTCCAGCAGGGTCATCGAGCCGAACAGGGCGCCCGACTGCCACATCACGCCGAGCCGGCTCAGCAGCGCCCGGCGCGCGGCGCCCTCGGTCGCCAGCATGTCCGTGCCCAGGATCTCGATCCGGCCGTCGCTCGGCGGCATCAGCCCGATCAGCAGCTTGAGCAGGGTGGACTTGCCACAGCCCGAGCCGCCCAGGATCACAAAGACCTCGCCGCGCCGCACGTCGAAGCTCACGTCCCGGAACAGCAGGTTGCTGCCGAACTGCATGGCGACGTCCCGCGCCCGGACCACCGCCTCGCCGTCCCCGGCACCGCCCATGGCCTCCGGCGGCGGGTCCGCGCGGTCGCCCCGGTGGGATGGCGCGTCCCGCGCCGGCTGTTCCGCCATCGCTCAGAACCCCAGGCGGTAGAAGAGGATGGCGAAGAGGCCGTCGAGCACCACGATGGCCACGATGCCGCCGACCACCGCTGCCGTGGCGGCATCGCCCACCGCGCGCGGCCCCCGCCCGGCCGTCAGCCCGGCGCGGCAGCCGATGCCGGCGATGACCAGGCCGAAGACCGCCGCCTTGAACAGCCCCTGCAGCAGGTCGCTCATCACCACGCCCTCGGCCACCTGGTTGACGGTGAAGACCAGCGGATAGCCCAGGCTGAGCATCACGCCGGTCATGCCGACCAGCCCCGACAGGTTCATCAGCAGGGTCATCACCGGCATCACCACCAGGCCGGCAAGCAGGCGCGGCAGCACCAGCATCACCATCGGGTCGATGCCCATGATGCGGAGCGCGTCCACCTCCTCGTTCACCGTCATGGTGCCGAGCTCGGCGGCATAGGCCGAGCCGGTGCGGCCAGCCAGGATCACCCCGGCCAGGAGCGGGCCGAGCTCGCGCAGCAGGGAGATCCCGACCATGCGGGGGATAAAGGTCTCCGCGCCGAACTGGCGCAGCGGCGCGGCGGACTGAAAGGCCAGGATCAGGCCGATCAGCACGCCGAGCAGGATCACCAGGGGAAAGGAGCGCGTCCCCGCCTCGTCGAGATGGCGCATCGCCTCGGAGGCGCGCAGCTGCCGGCGGCGCCGGAAGGCATTCACCAGCGTGGCGGCGGCCTCGCCCAGGAAGGCGATGCGGACCAGCATCGCCCGCCACACGCCCACGCCCCAGGCCCCCAGCGCCGACACCAGCGGCAGGCGCGGCCCGTTCGGCCGGGGCTCCGGCTGCTCCCGCGCCACGCGCACCCGCTCCAGCACGGCGGCGACCGGGCGGCTCGCGCCCTCGAAGGTCTCGCAGGCCCCGGCGGCGCGCAGCAGCAGCGTGGCGCCGCCGGTATCGATCGTCTCGACACCCGACAGGTCCACGCGCCGCACCCCCTGGGCCTCGCCGGGCAGGCGGTCCCAGACCGGGGCCACCGTTGCCGTGGTCAGGTCGCCCGAGACCCGCAGCGTCTCGCCCTCTACCATGAAGGAGGGCGCTCCGGCTTCCGTCCCGCCCGCCATCAGCCGTTCCCCGGCGACAGGGCCGTGGCGACCGCCGCGGCGGCGGCCTCGCCGGTTTCCCAGGCGCCGCCAACGGTGCCGGCGAGGTCCGGGTGGCAATGCTCACCGGCCAGGACGAGGCGTCCGTCCGCCAGCGGGGCGGAAAGGACGGCGCGCGCCCCGGCCGCGCCGGGCCGGGCATAGCTGTAGGCCCCGAGCGAGAAGGGGTCGCTGCCCCAGCGGCTGACCAGGGCCCGGTCCCAGTCGATCGCCCGCCGCGCCCTTGCGCCATAGAGCCGGACCAGCTCCTCCCGGGCATGGGCGACCTGCGCCGCTTGGCCCTCGCGCTCCAGCGCCCAGGCATGGTCGCCGCCGAGGAAGCCCTCCAGATGCGGCCGGCCGAAGGGCCAGGCCACGAAAGTCATGCGGGTCTCGCCTTCCACGACGCGCCGCTCGGCACCCGCGAAGGGCGGCAGGTCCAGCCGGTCCCCGCCGCTGGCCGGCAGGATGAACTTGGTCAGCAGCCCCAGCGGCAGGCCGTGCAGCGCCTCCTGATGCCCGGGCGGCAGGGGCGGGTCGAAGCGCAGCGCCCCGGCGGCCAGCAGGCTGGCGGGCAGGGTCACGATGGCCGCCCGCCCCTCCAGCACGCCACGCGGCCCCTCGGCCCGGATGCCGCCGCCGGACCAGCGCAGGCGCTCCACGGGCCAGCCGGTGAGGATCGGCAGGCCTCGCGCCAGGGTGGCCAGCAGCGTGCCGAAGCTAGGCTCCGGCAGGAGGTTGGGCGGCTCCAGCTGGTTCCGCAGGAAGTCCGCCACCCCCATGTCGCGCGGCTCGGCCGCGGCGATGGTCTGCCCTTCCCAGGCCGCGATGCTGGCATCCCAGGGGCCGCCACTCGGCGCCACGGCGGCCAGGGCAGGGTCCGGTTCCCGCGGAGCGGCCCGCACGGCCTCCATCCAGCGGTCATAGGCCGCGTCGAATTCCGCCTGTTCCGCCTCCGTCGCCCAGCGCCCGGCACCTGGGGCATCGCCGGGGCGGTCGAGGTAGAGGCGGTGGAGCCGCTGATCGTCATGGTTCAGCAGCGGGAAGCCCAGTTCCCGTGCCAGCGCGGCCAGCGGGTTCCGCGCGGCCGCGTGCAGCCAAGTGGCGCCGAGGTCCACCGGCCAGCCCAGGCTGTGATCGGTCAGCACCCGGCCGCCGGCCCGGTCCCGCGCCTCCAGCACGGTGCAAGCCAGTCCCCGGGCGAGGCAGGCGCGCGCCGCCGCGAGGCCGGCCGCGCCGGCACCGAGAATCAGCACATCGGGTTTGCTCGGACGGGGCATTACATACATGGATGTACGTCAACGGGTCCCGGACGCCAATCCACCTGGAGGCTCAGGGACCCCGCGGATGCCTGAGGTGTGATGCGCCCGTGCCGCATGCCGGTCCGAACGATGGGGGCGGCCGTGCGGTCCTGCGGCGGGCCGCACGGATAGGGGAATTCAGGTCTTCTTTGTATGCCGCCGTGTCCGGGTCGTCCTGGAAGGCTTCGCCGGGGCGGACAAGGCGGCGCGGATCGCCTTGCTGCTCTGCTGGCGCCAGGCATTGGCGAAATGGCCCTGCCACCAGCCGGCCGTGCGGCTGGCAGCGCTCAGCCAGAGACTCATCGGTGTGCCCTTCATGCGGTCCGCTTCCTTGCAGCCGGAGACGGGCCGAGGCCCGGTACAGGGAAAAGCCTGCCCGGGCCTGTGGGTTTCGCCGGATGAGCGGGATCAGCCGCCGCGGCCGTCGAAGCCCAGGAAGCCTGCTTCCGGCCGGGGCGTGCCGCCATTGCCCGCAGGGGCACGTCCGGTGGGGGCCTGCTCGGCCGTGCGCGTCGGGCGGGGGCTGGCGGCCTCGCGCGGGCCGGCCGGACTGCGCCCGCGCGCGGCTTCGCGCGAGGCCGCCGGACGGGACGGGCCGGAACGCGGCGCGGCGGCCTCGCGCGGCGGGGCGGAGGAAGGGCTGCTGGGGCGGAACGAGGCGCGGGCCGAAAGCAGGTAGAAGGCGATGTCGTTGCGCCCCCGGTCCACCGCCGCGTCGATCGGCGTCAGGCCCAGGACGTTGCGGGCCTCCAGGTCGGCGCCGCGCGAAACGGCGTCGCGGGCGGCGGCCATGTCGCCCCGGGTGATGGCGTCGAAGAGCTCGTCGTTCGGCGACATGCTGGACACGGGCTTGTCCGACGGGATCGCGCCGCCGGGGCCGTTGCCGGCGCCGGGCAGGGGCGGCGGCGCGACCGCTGGCGCCGCGCCCGGGGTATTGGGCTGCAGCGGGCCGCGCGGGCGGGTCGGATCATACTGCGCCTGTGCGGCCACGACAGGCAGCAGCAGGGTGGCGAGGCTGGCGAGGAGCAGGCGGCGCATAATGCGTGCCTGTCTAGCGGGCAGAGCGGCTTTCTGCCAGCGGGGAAATGGGGCGGGCTCCGTTCGGGCCGGTGAAGGGGGGGCCGGCCCCGTGTCCCTCAGGCGCAGCCCTCGCCGCGATAGGTGAAGTCCTCCACCCGGTCGGCCCGCAGGGCGAAGGTGATGCTGCAGGTCACCGGCGCCCAGACCGTGGTGGGCGGCCCCCAGACCCCGCCCCAGCCGAAGGGGCGCCCGCCATAGCCGAAGCCGCCGCCCCAGAAGGGATCGCCAGGCAGCGCGGTCAAACGCTGGCTCTGGAATTCCAGGAACTTCCGCCCGTCCGCCTCATAGGTCCGCACCGGCACGCCCAGGGTGGAGACCAGCTTTCCTTCCGACTGCCCCACCAGCGGCGAGAGCCGCTGCGCCAGGGTGGGCCCCGGCGCGGCGCAGGCCGTGGCAAGCAGGGGGAGCGCGAGGAGGAGGCGTTTCATGACGATCTCAAGATAGAGCGCGCCGGGACAAGGAAAAGAGGCTTCCACCCCAGGGGCCCCCGCCCCCTGGCCCGGCGGCGCCGGAGGATCAGGCTGCCACGAAGCTCTGGGTCCGCACCAGCCGGGCATAGAGCCCGTCCCGCCGCATCAGCTCGGCATGCGTGCCCTGTTCCACGGCACGGCCCCCCTCCATCGCCACGATCAGGTCGGCGTCCCGCACGGTGGAAAGGCGGTGCGCCACCACCAGCGTGGTCCGCCCCGCCCGCAGCCGGGCGATGGCGTCCTGCACCGCCGCCTCGTTCTCCGCGTCCAGCGCGCTGGTCGCCTCGTCCAGCAGCAGCACGCGCGGGTTGCGGAGCAGGGCGCGGGCCAGGGAAACGCGCTGCTTCTGCCCGCCCGAAAGGCGCGAGCCGCCTGGGCCCAGCACCGTGTCGTAGCCCTGCGGCAGCGCCGACAGGAAGCCGTGCGCGGCGGCGGCGCGGGCGGCGTCCTCGACCTCCGCCCGCGTTGCGCCGGGGCGGCCGCTGGCGATGTTGCTGAAGGCGGTGTCGTCGAAGATCACCGCATCCTGCCCGACATAGGCGATGGCGTCGCGCAGGCTGGCGAGTGAAACCTCCCGCACATCCGCGCCATCCAGCGTGACCCGGCCGCCGGTCACGTCGTAGAGGCGCGGCAGCAGCGCCAGGGCGGTGGACTTGCCGGCGCCGGAGGGACCGACCAGCGCCAGGGTCCGCCCCGGTTCCGCAACGAAGCTCACCCCGCGCAGCGCCGTGTCGCCGCCGCCCTCGTAGGCGAAGGCAACATCGGCGAATTCCACGCGGCCATGGCCCGGCGGAAGACCGGGTGCCCCGGCGGGGGAGGCGATGCGCGGCTTGGTGTCCATCACGGCGAAGACCCGCGACAACCCGGCCAGCCCCTCCTGCAGCGCCGCGTTCAGCGAGCCCAGGGCCCGCACGGGGCGGGAGGCGATGAGCAGCGCCGCGACGAAGCCGGTGAACTGCCCGACCGTGCCGGCGCCCTGCGAGACGCGCCAGCCGACCACGGCCAGGATGGCGGCCACCGCCACGCCGCCGATGGCCTCCAGCATCGGGTCGAGGCTGGAGCGGATGCGGTTGATGCCCATCAGCGCGGCGCGGAGCTGCGCGAAGGCGCCGCGCGCCCGTGCCTCCTCGCTGTCCTCCAGCCGGTAGGTGCGGACCACGCGGGCGGCGGAGAAGGATTCCGTCAGCGTCGCCGCCAGCTCCCCCACCCGGTCCTGCATGCCGCCCGATGCGCGGCGGATGCGCTTGCCCAGGCGCAGCACCGGCACCACCGCGACCGGATAGAGCAGCGCCGCCACCAGTGTCATCTGCCAGTCCAGCCAGACCATGGAGCCGACCAGCCCGACCACGGTCAGCAGGTCCGCCACGCCGTTGATCGCCTTGGTCAGCGCCTCCCGGATCGCCTGGGCATCGGCGGTGAAGCGGGCAGCGTGCCGGGCCGGGGCCTCCCGCGCCACGATGGCCAGGTCGGCGCGGGTCAGCGCGCGGAACAGGTCGTTCTGCACCGCTTCGATCACCCGCAGCACCACGGCCTGCACCGAGACCGCCTGCCCGTACTGCGCCAGAGCCTTGAGGCAGGTCAGCAGGATGATGGCCGGCGGCACCAGCCAGGTGATCCGCGGGTCGCCGCTGGTGAAGAGGTCGAAGGCCTGCTGGATCACCACCGGGTACAGTGCCGTCAGCCCGGCCACTGCCCCGGTGCAGAGGATCGCCACCAGGATGCCGCGCGGATGTTGCCGCACATAGTCGCGCCAGAGCCGCCCGGTCAGGGCGCGGGTGGTTTCGGCGGAAATCGGGGGATGCTTGGGACGGGCCATGTCGGCAGGGGGATTAGAGCGGATCGGCGCCGAACGGTATCGCCCTTCTGCGCGGAGACGCCTTGCCCCCGGGGGCAAGGCGTCGCGTGGGAACAGCCAGGACGGGCGGCCTGCTAGACCCGGTTGCGGGCGGCGTCCACCGACCAGGCGCCGCCGCCGGCCACGAAGAGGTAGAGGAAGACGAAGCAGAACAGCACGGCGGCATCGCCCCCGTTCACGGCCGGGAAGAAGCTGCGCGGGAAATGCGCCATGAAATAGGCGAAGGCCATCTCGCCAGCGCAGACGAAGGCCGTGGCGCGGGTGAAGAGGCCGAGCGTCAGCAGCACGCCGCCGACCAGCTCGATCGCCGCCGCGAACCAGCTCAGGGTCAGGAAGTCCGGCTGGTATTGGGGCGTCGGGAAGCCGAAGAGCTTCTGCGTGCCGTGCGCCAGGAAAAGCAGTGCGGTCATGATCCGCAGCACCGAAAGCATACGGGGGGCCCAGCTCGGGGCGAAGACGTCGTCCTGGGGCATGAGAGGCTCTCTGACGGTGGAGGGCCGCTTATGCGCGCCCCTGGCCGGTCGGCCAGTGGCCTTCCGTGATATCCTTCATCAGTTCCGTCAATCGGGCACGGCAGGCTCCGGCATCCGCCCGACAGCCGTCCTCCCGCCACCAGGCCTCCACCGCCCGCAGCATTCGCCCCAGCTGTGGCCCGGGCGGCACACCCATGGCCAGGGCGTCGCGGCCCTGGAGCGGGAATCGCGGCACCGGCATCGACGCGATCCGTGCCCGCAGCGCCGAGCGGTCGCGCCCGTCGCGCAACTCGGCCAGCCAGGCTTCGCGCGGCGGCGCTCCGGCATCGCCACGCAGGGACAGCCAGCGGCGCAGGGCATCGTCGTCCGGCGCCGGGTCAGGCAGGATGTCCCGGTCCGTGAGCCCCTCCAGCACCTCCCGCTCCTCGTTGGAGAAGCGCAGGCGCCGCGCGATCCGTCCGCCGGCACCGCGCGAACCGGGGGGGAGCAGCGCGGCGAGGCGCAGCACCGGGTCGGGGGGCAGGCCGGCGGCGATGCCGCGCCGCAGGGCGCCGATGCGCTCCGCCAGGGCCGCCGGTTCGGGGATGCCGGACAAAGCCTCGGGCAGGATCGCGGCCAGCACCCCGGTATCCAGCATCAGCCGCAGCGCGCCGGAGGGGGCGGGTGCGGCCAGGAGGCGCTTCGTCTCGCTCCAGACCCGCTCGGCGGACAGCCGGGCCAGCCCCGGCACCGCCTGCCGGATCGCGGCCAGGGCCGCCGCATCCGGCGCGCCGGTGCCGTAGCGGGCCTGGAAGCGGAAGAAGCGCAGGGCGCGCAGATAGTCCTCCCGCAGCCGCGTCGCCGGGTCGCCCACGAAGCGCACCACCCCGGCGGCCAGGTCCCCCCGCCCGCCGAACCAGTCCCAGAGATTGCCCTCCGCATCCATGGACATGGCGTTGATGGTGAAATCGCGCCGGGCCGCGTCCTCGCGCCAGTCGGCGGTCCATTCCACCTCGGCATGGCGGCCGTCGGTGACGACATCGCGGCGCAGGCTGGTCACCTCCACCGGCTCGCCATCGCCGATCGCGGTGACGGTGCCATGGGCGAGGCCGGTCTCCACCACCTTCAGCCCGGCGGCGCGCAGCAGCGGCACGGCGGCCCCGGGCGGCAGCGGCACGCCGACATCCACATCGGCGATCGGCCGCCCCGCCAGCGCGTCGCGCACGCAGCCACCCACGGCGCGCGAGCCCGGCAGCGCCCGCAACACCGCCAGCGGGGCGCCACGCGTCAGCCGTTCCGGGGGAGCCAGCCGGGCGTGGGGGGCGCCGTCAGGGTGTTCGGGGATCACGTCGTGGGGGCGCATCGGGTCTCCGGTCTCTCCGGATGCTGTCATGGGGCGCCATCATGGCGGCCCGGCATGGCCGCGCTCGATCCGGCCATCCGGCTCCAGCCGGGCCGGCACATAGGTGCTGCCCTGTTCCATCCGGCGGGACAGGCCATAGGCCGCCAGGCCCGCCGCCGCCAGGGCCAGCCCGGCCCCCGCCAGGGCGAGGAAGGGCCACGGCAGGTCCTCCTCGCCCGGCCGCCCCGGCGCGGGACGCGGCCGGAACCGGCGCCAGAGCAGGAAGCCGGCGAAGGGCGTCAGGAACAGCAGCACGGGAACGAGGCGGAGCAGCATCAGCCGCGCAGCAGCAGGGCGAGATTGCGCAGGATCGCCGCGGTGGCGCCCCAGACGAGATGCTGCTCGTGCGGCCAGACCCAGAAGGTACGCTCCCGCCCTTCGACAAGGCGGGTGAGCCGCTGCGGCTCTGCCGGGTCGAGCAGGCGGGCCAGCGGGTACTCGAAGATCTCCGCCACCTCGGCGGCGTCCGGCGTCACGGTGAAGGGCGGGCGCAGCAGGGCCACCACCGGCACGACATGATAGCCGGTGCCGGTCACATGCGGCGGCAGGCGGCCCAGGACCTGCGGCAGGCGCGGGTCCAGCCCGACCTCCTCGGCGGCTTCGCGCAGGGCGGCCGCCTCGGGCGTCTCGCCCGCCTCGATCCGCCCGCCGGGCAGCGCCACCTGCCCGGCATGGGCGGACAGCGTGGCGGCACGCAGGGTCAGCATCACCGCGGGCGCCTCGCCCAGCACCACCGGCACCAGCACGGCGGCGCGGCGCAGGCCGGTCCCGGCCTCCGTCTCCCCGGGTGGGGGCGGCGCGTCCAGCTCCTCGGGCAGGCCGGTGCTGTCGGGCGTGGTGCTGGGATAGAGGGAGGGCGCGTGTCCCGGCGCCAGGGACGCCGTCAGGCGGTGGGCGATCTGCCGGGCGGAAAGGGAGGGCGGAAGCGGGGCCGGCAGGCCGGGCGGGCCGTCGCGCATCACCCGGCGGGGCTGTCCTCGTCCCAGACATCCTCCAGGTCGCCGGCTTCCTCCTCCGGATGGTCGCCCACCGGAAAGAACATGCCCTTGCTCCAGACGCCAAGCACGCGGCGGCCGTCGATCACCTCGGTCTCGGCCAGGGCGACCATCTCGTAGAAGACGGGGCGGCTGATCCGGGCCTCCAGCCCGGGGCGGATCAGCACATAGGGGCTGGGCTCGCCGGTTTCCGGGTCGGTCTCCACCCGGATCGGGTGCTCCGGCCCGGCGGTCACCACCTCGTCCAGGTTGGTGCGGAAGCTCACGCATTGCAGCTTCACGCCGTGGCCTTCGCAGTCACAGTCCCGCCAGCACATCTCGACCGCCACGAAAGGGGCGTCGTCCACCGCGATCCGCCCGCGCTCGGCGGGGGTCTCCAGGACATAGCCGCCATCGGGCAGGCGCTTGAGAACGCTGGCGAAAAGGCAGACCAGCTCCTTCCGCCCGATGGGCGATCCGCGATAATGCCAGGTGCCGTCGCGGGCGATCCTCATGTCGAAATCGCCGCAATCCCGCTTACGGAATGTCACCGGGGGTAGCGGTTTCGTTGTTTCCTCGCGCGCCGCTAGGGTCATAGGCTGATCCATGCCGTGACGACTGAACATCCACAGCCGGGAAGGTCCGTCCAACCTTGCCCGACGGGGATGCATATAGGGAGAGGGGAAGGCATGGTGGAAGTGGTGCTCGGCGATCCCCGCTCGCAAAATGGCGAGGACAGCGCCGCGCTGATGGCGCAGGCGGAAATGCTGGCCGACCGGCTGGGCCGGGCGCGCGACGCCGTGGGGCGCGTGATCCTGGGCCAGGAACAGGTGGTGGAGCAGGTGCTGACCAGCCTGGTCTCCGGCGGCCATGTGCTGCTGGTGGGCGTGCCGGGGCTCGGCAAGACCAGGCTGGTGGAAACCCTGGCCACCGTCCTGGGCATGGATGCCCGCCGGGTGCAGTTCACCCCGGACCTGATGCCGGCCGATATCCTGGGCTCCGAGGTGCTGGAGGAATCCCACGAGGGGGAGAGCCGCGGCCGCCGCGCCTTCCGCTTCATCCGGGGACCGGTCTTCTGCCAGCTTCTGATGGCCGACGAGATCAACCGCGCCTCGCCCCGCACGCAATCCGCCCTGCTCCAGGCGATGCAGGAGCGCAAGGTGGCCGTGGCCGGGGAGGTGATGGACCTGCCATCGCCCTTCCACGTCCTGGCCACGCAGAACCCGATCGAGCAGGAGGGCACCTATCCCCTGCCGGAAGCGCAACTCGACCGCTTCCTGATGGAGGTCGAGGTCGGCTACCCCGACGCCGCCGCCGAGCGCGCCATGCTGCTCGCCACCACCGGTGCGGCGGAGGAGAAGGCGGTGGCCGTTCTCTCGCCCGGCGAGCTGCTGGCCGCCCAGGCGCTGGTGCGGCGCATCCCCGTGGGCGAGAAGGTGCTGGACGCCATCCTGGCGCTGGTGCGCGGCGCCCGCCCCGGCCCCGAGGGCGGCGAGGCCAGCCGCCATCTCGCCTATGGCCCCGGCCCGCGCGCTGCCCAGGCGCTGATGCTGGCCACCCGCGCCCGGGCGCTGCTGGACGGGCGGCTTTCCCCCTCGCTGGACGACGTGGCGGCGCTCTGCGAGCCGGTGCTGCGGCACCGCCTCGCGCTGAGCTTCGCCGCGCGGGCGGACGGGGTGCGGCTGCCGGAGGTGATCGCCGCCTTGCGCGGCGGGATCGGCTGACCGGGTGGCGCTCGGCCTGTTCCGCGCCGGAAGCACCGTCGCAGGAGGCCGGAACCCCGGCCAGGGCAGCGGTACCGCCATCGACCGTGCCGCCAGGGCCGAGGCCGCCGCCGGGGCGCTGCCGCCGCTGCTGGTGGCCGCCGAACGCGTGGCCGCCACGGTGATGCAGGGCGTGCACGGCCGCCGCCGGCCAGGGCAGGGGGATGCCTTCTGGCAGTTCCGCCCCTTTGTCGCCGGCGACAGCCTGGCGCGCATGGACTGGCGGCAGAGCGCCAAGACCGACCGGCTCTTCGTGCGCGAGACGGAGTGGGAGGCGGCGCAGACCGTGGGCCTCTGGCGCGATGCCGGGCCGGGCATGGACTGGTCCGGCAGCCCTGGCCGCGCCACCAAGCGGGAGCGGGCGGAGCTCCTGCTCCTGGCCCTGGGGGCGCTGCTGCTGCGGGGCGGCGAGCGGCTGCGCCTTTTCGGCGACGGGCGGGCCCTGGCCGGGCGCGGCGCGCTGCCGGCCCTGGCCGAGGCGCTGGGGCGCCACACCGATCCCCCGCGCGACCAGCGCCTGCCGCGCCATGCCCGCGCCGTGCTGCTGGGCGATTTCCTGGCGCCGCTGGAGGACACGCGAAGCGCCGTCTCGGCCCTGGCGGCACAGGGCGTGCAGGGCCATCTGGTACAGGTGCTCGATCCGGCGGAGGAAAGCCTGCCCTTCGCCGGACGGGTGCGGTTCGAGGCCCTGTCCGGAGGTGACGCCACGCTGGTCCCGCGCGTCGAAGGCATCCGCGAGCTCTATGCCGAGCGTCTGGCGGCGCATCGCGACGGCCTGGGCGCCATTGCCCGTGCCGCCGGCTGGAACCTGCTCGTCCATCGTACGGACCAGCCGCCGGAGGCCGCGCTGCTCGCGCTCTGGCAGGCCCTGGCCCCGGCCCGTGGGGGGCGGGGCGGCGCATGAATCTCGGTCCCCTGCTCTTCGCCGCGCCCTGGCTGCTGCTCGCCCTGCCGGCCCTGCCGCTGCTCTGGTGGCTGCTGCGGGTCACGCCGCCTTCCCCGAAGCGGCAGTCCTTTCCGCCCACCCGGCTGCTGCGCGACCTGCCCGTGGCGGAGGAGACACCGGCCCGCACTCCCTGGTGGCTGCTGCTGCTGCGCCTCGCCGCGGCGGCGCTGATCGTGCTGGGGCTGGCGCGGCCGGTCTGGGACGCGGCGGCGGGGGCGGGTGGGCAGGGGCCGCTGCTGCTCGCCATCGACAATGGCTGGGCCTCGGCCGCCGACTGGCCGCAGCGCATGGCCACCGCCCGCGCCGCGGTGGAGGCGGCGGGACGCGACGGCCGGCCGGTCTCCCTGCTGGCCACGGCGCCCGCGCCGGATGGGCAGATGCCCGCGCCCACGCCGCCCCTGCCGGCGCCGGAGGCCGCGACCCGCCTCGCCGCGCTGCGGCCGCTGCCCTGGGCGCCGGACCGCGCCGCCGCCGCCACGGCCCTGGCCTCCTGGCGGCAGGCGAATGGCGGGCAGGCCGCCTCGCTCTTCATCACCGACGGGCTGACCCATGCCAGCGGGGATTCGGTGCTGGCCACCACGCTGGCGGAGATGGGGCCGCTGACCGTGGCGGGGCGCGACCCGGCCCTGCCCCTGCGCATCCTGCCGCCGCCGGCGGCGGAGGCCGACCGGCTGCGCCTGACCGTCCGCCAGACCCCCTCGGCCACGCCGGGCGAGGCGGCGGTGCTGGCGCGCACCGCCGATGGCCGCACCCTGGCCCGTGCCACCATCGCCATCCCGGCGGGTGCCGGCAGCGCCGAGGGCGCGCTGGAACTGCCGCTGGAGATCCGCGAGCAGGTGGTGCGGCTGGAGCTGGAGGGCGAGACCGGCGCCGCCGGCTCCGTGCTGCTGGACGAGCGCTTCCGCCGCCGCCCCGTCGGCCTGCTGGCCGGGGACGGCGCCGCCGACACGCCGCTGACCGGCTCGCTCTTCTACCTGGAGCGCGCCCTGCAGCCCTTCGTGGAGGTGCGGCGCGGCTCGCTGGAAACGCTGCTGTCCCGCAAGCTGGCGGTGCTGGTCCTGGCCGACTATCCGCTGACCGAGGCGCGGGAGATCCAGGCCGTCACCCGCTTCGTGGAGGAGGGCGGACTGCTGCTGCGCTTCGCCGGGCCGCGCATGGCGGAACATCCGGACCCGCTGCTGCCGGTCACGCTGCGGGCCGGGGAGCGGCAGCTCGGCGGCTCGCTGTCCTGGGAGAAGCCGCAGCCCCTGGCCACCTTCCCCGACACGTCCCCCTTCGCCGGCCTTGCCGTGCCGCCCGAGGTCGCCATCCGCACCCAGGTCCTGGCCGAGCCTGCCCCGCGGCTGAGCGAGCGGACCTGGGCGACCCTGGCCGACGGCACGCCGCTGGTCACGGGCCTGGGACGCGGCGCGGGGCGGATCGTGCTGGTGCATGTGACCGCCAATGCCGACTGGTCCGACCTGCCGCTCTCGGGCCTCTTCGTGGACATGCTGCGGCGGCTGGTGGCGCTGTCCTCCGGCGTGGCGGAGGCCGCGGGCGCGGCGCGCCTCGCCCCGATCGAGAGCATGGACGGCTTCGGCCATCTCGGCCCCGCCCCGGCCACCGCCACCGCCATCGTGGCGCGGGACCTCGCGGCCACGGTGCCCGGCCCCGCCCATCCGCCGGGCTGGTACGGCACCCCCGGCGAGAGCGGCGAGCGCCGGGCGCTGAACCTGTCCGCGCATGTCCCGGCCCCCGTGCTGGCGCCGCCGCCGCCCGCCGGGGCGCGCGCCGTGGTGCTGGGCGGCGTGCCGGTGGAACGCGACCTCGGCCCCTGGCTGCTGGCGGCGGCGATGCTGCTGCTGCTGGCGGATCTGGTGCTGTCGCTGGTGCAGCGCGGGCTGCTCGGGCGCGGTGGCGGGTCAGGGGCCGCCGGGCTGTCCCGCCGGGTGGCCCCCCGCCGGGTGGCCCTGCTGGCCCTGCTCCTGCCGCTGGGCTTCGCCGGCGCCGCCCATGCCCAAGGGCAGGCCCCGTCGCGGAACAGCGGGGCCGTGCCCGCCGAGGATGCCCCGGCCCTGGCCACCCGCCTCGCCTATGTGGTGACCGGCAATGCGGCGCTGGACGAGGTCTCGCGCGCCGGGCTGGCGGGGCTGTCGGACTATGTGAACCGCCGCACCGCCGCCACCCTGGCCGAGCCCGCCGCGGTGCGCCCGGGGGTGGACGATCTCTCCTTCTATCCGCTGCTCTACTGGCCGGTCTCGCCCGATGCGGGCGACCTCGACGACCGGGCAGCGGAAGCGGTGAACGGCTTCATGCGCAACGGCGGCATCGTGCTCTTCGACACGCGCGACGAGGGTTCCGGCGAGGGCATGGCGCCCGGTGCCAAGGAGGCGCTGCGCCGGGTGACGCGGAACCTGGACATCCCGCCGCTCGCGCCGCTGCCGGAGGACCATGTGCTGCGCCGCGCCTTCTACCTGCTGGCCGAGGTTCCGGGGCGCTGGGCCGGCGGCACGGTCTGGGTGGCGCGCGACGTGGAGCGCGCCAATGACAGCGTCAGCCCGGCCATCATCGGCGGCGCCGACTGGGCCTCGGCCTGGGCGGTCGATGCGCGCGGCAACAACCCCTATGCCGTGGTGCCCGGCGGGGCGCGGCAGCGCACGCTCGCCTACCGCTTCGGGGTGAACCTCGTGATCTATGCCCTGACCGGCAACTACAAGGGCGACCAGGTGCATGTCCCGGCCATCCTCGAACGGCTGGGGCAGTAGCGCATGCAGCAGACCCTTTCCGGTATCGACCTCGCCCCGATCCTGCCGCCCTGGCTGCTGGCCGCGCTGGCGGTGCTGGCCGTCCTCGCCACGGCGCTGGCCGTCTGGCGGCGGGCGCGCGGCGCCTGGTGGCGCGCCGCCGCCTTCGCCCTGATCCTGGGCGCGCTGGCCAATCCCCGCCTCGTGACCGAGACGCGCGAGACCCGGCCCGACATCGCCCTGGTGGTGCTGGATCACAGCGCCAGCACGCGGATCGGCGGGCGCGAGGCGCAGCTCGCCCGGGCGCGGGACGTGCTGGAGCAGCGCCTCGGCCGCATCCCGGACCTGGAGTTCCGCAGCATCACCGTGGAAGAAGGCGGCAACCGGGGCACGCGGCTCTACGGCGCCATCGAGACCGCCCTGGCCGAGATCCCGCGCGCGCGCCTCGCCGGGATCGTCGCCCTGACCGATGGGCAGGTCCATGACATCCCCCCGCCCGGCGGCGCCGGCGGCCCCGCCCTGGACGCGCCCTTCCACGCCCTGCTGGCCGGGCGGCCCGGCGAGGTGGACCGGCGGCTGCGGGTGATCGAGGCGCCGGGCTTCGGCATCGTCGGCCGCTCGGTGGAGCTGCGCGTGGTCGCGGAGGATCTGGGCGTGCCCGCGGGGGCGGCCGACGGCGGCGCCGTGCGCCTGACCATCCGCCGCGATGGCGCCGCGCCGCGCGTGGAAAGCGTGCCGCTGGGCCGCGAGCACCGCATCGCCGTGCCGATCGAGCGCGGCGGCCCCACGGTGGTCGAGGTCGCGGCCGAGGAACGGCCGGGCGAGGTCTCCACCCTGAACAACCGTGCCGTGGTGACGATCAACGGCGTGCGGGAGCGGCTGCGCGTGCTTCTCGTCTCCGGTGAGCCGCATGCCGGGGAGCGTACCTGGCGCCGGCTGCTGAAGGCCGATCCGAACGTGGACCTCGTCCACTTCACCATCCTCCGCCCGCCGGAGAAGGACGACAACACGCCGCTGAACGAGCTTGCGCTGATCGCCTTCCCGGTGCGGGAGCTGTTCCAGCAGCGGCTGCGCGACTTCGACCTGATCGTCTTCGACCGCTTCAGCAACCGCGGCTTCCTGCCGCCGCAATACCTGCGGAACATCGCCGACTATGTGCGCGGCGGCGGCGCGCTGCTGCTGTCCGTGGGGCCGGAATTCAGCGGTCCGACCAGCCTCGCCCTGACGCCGCTGGGGCAGGTCCTGCCGGTGCGGCCGCCCCTGGGCAGCGGGGCGGGCTTCGGCAACGGGCTGAACTTCGGCTTCGCCCCGCCACCGCGCGGCGGCAACGATGCCGAGGTGGACGGCCCCTTCCGCGCCCATGTCACCGATGCCGGCCAGCGCCATCCGGTGACCGAGGACCTGCCCGGTGCCAATGCCGGCGACCGGCCGCAGAGTTGGGGCCGCTGGTACCGCTACATGCGGGCGGAGCCGCGTTCCGGCACCACGGTGATGGACGCGCCGGGCGGTAGCCCGCTGATGATCCTGGACCGGGTGGGCGAGGGCCGGGTGGCGCTGCTGCTCTCCGACCATATCTGGCTCTGGGCGCGTGGCCATGACGGCGGCGGGCCGCAGGCGGAGCTGCTGCGCCGTGTCGCCCACTGGTCGATGCGCGAGCCGGAGCTGGAGGAGGAGGACCTCACCGCCAGCGTGTCCGAGGGGCGGCTGACCGTGACCCGCCGCAGCGTGGCCGATGCGCCGCCGCCCGAGATCGCCGTCACCGCGCCGGACGGCACGGTGACGCGCCATCCGGCCCGCGCGGCGGGCGGCGGCCGTTCCACGGTGGAGATGCCGGCGGAGCAGCCGGGCGTCTGGCAGGCCAGCGACGGGCAGCGCACCGCCTATGCCGCCGCCGCCGCGCCCAATCCCATGGAGATCGCCGACCTGCGCGCCGATCCCGGACCGGTGGAGCCGCTGGCCCGCGCCACGGGTGGGGCGGCGCGCTGGCTGGGCACGGGGGCGGAGCCGCAACTGCCGGATATCCGCCGCGTCGCCGCCGGGCGCGACACCGCCGGGCCGGGCTGGATCGGCCTGCGCCGCAACGAGGACCATACGGTGACGGGCCTCTCCGCGACGGCCCTGCTGCCGCCCTGGCTGGCCCTGGCCATGGTGCTCGGCGTGGCCGTCCTGGCTTGGCGGCGCGAAGGGGCCTGAGGCGCGCCTTCCAGCCCGGAGCAGGTTCTTTCGGGTGTGGCGTCGCGTTTGTGTCCGGTCCCGGGGGATGGCGGCCATCGTGACGGGCATGGAAGCTGCCATCCAGAGCGTGGGATCGGCATCAACTACCCGCGAGAATGGGCAGCGGCGCGAGCATGGTCCCGTTGACCTGGAGCGATCCGGCCCCTCCGGCTGGGTATGCCCGCCGGGCCGGGGTGGTCCGGGCCAACCCCGTGCCGCGAGGACCGATCCGCCCCTTGAGCCCCACGCTTCCGCTCCAGAGCCCCGAAGGGACCCGTCCCTACCAGCCGATCGAGCACTATGCGCTAATCGGCAACTGCCACGGCGCGGCGCTGGTGGCGCGGGACGGCGCGATCGACTGGTGCTGCCTGGAACGCTTCGACGCGCCGCCGGTCTTCTCGCGGCTGCTGGACCGGCGCCGGGGCGGCTTCTTCGAACTGCGCCCCGAGGAGGATTTCGAGGTCAGCCGCTCCTACCTGC
Source organism: Roseomonas mucosa ATCC BAA-692 (assembly GCF_000622225.1). Lineage (GTDB taxonomy): Bacteria > Pseudomonadota > Alphaproteobacteria > Acetobacterales > Acetobacteraceae > Roseomonas > Roseomonas mucosa. The sequence continues at coordinate 387,454 of NZ_JHWD01000001.1, forward strand.
CGCAGACCAATATCCTGGAGACCACCTTCGCCACCGCCTCCGGCATGGCGCGACTGATCGACCTGATGCTGCCGCCGCCGCCGGAAGGGCCGCCGGGGCCGGAGCTGGTGCGGATCCTGAGCGGCGTGTCCGGCCGGCTGCGCTTCCGCCTCCGCTTCCGGCCGCTGCCGGGCTTTGCCACCGCCTTCCCGCCCCTGCGGGTGGAAAGGCACCTTGCCGCGGCGGAGGGCTGCCCCAGCCTGCTGTCCGACGAGCCGCTCAGCCTGGAGGAAGGGTGCGCGACGGCCCGCTTCACGCTCTCGGGGGGCGCCCATGCCGCCTTCCGCCTGTTCCGCGCCGGCGCCGCGACGGAGGAGGACCGGGAGGATGTCTATGACCGGCTGGAACGGGCGCGGCAGGGCTGGGTCTCCTGGTCCGGCATCCGCAGCTATGACGGCCCGTTGCAGGACGATCTCGTGCGCAGCGCGCTGGTGCTGAAGGCGCTGACCTACGAGCCCAGCGGTGCCCTGGTGGCCGCGCCCACCACCTCCCTGCCGGAGGAGATCGGCGGCATCCGGAACTGGGACTACCGCTTCTGCTGGCTGCGGGATTCCTGCCTTGCCTTCTACGCCCTGAAGAAGTTCGGGCATGTGCGGGAGTCCGAGCGTTTCTTCGACTTCGTCCGGCACCTTTCCCTGCGCGACGATGGCGGGCTGCGGCCGCTCTATGCCATCGACGGCCGCGGCGAGGGGCTGGAGGAACGCGGGATCGCGCATTTCGAGGGCTGGTGCGGCAGTGCGCCGGTGCGCGAGGGCAACGGCGCCGCGGACCAGCACCAGGCCGATGTCTATGGCCAGCTCCTGGACCTCGTCCATCTGCGGCACCGGCTCGGCGGCGAGATCGATGGCGAGGCCCGCGCGCAGATCGCCCGCATGGCCGACTATGTGACCAAGGTCTGGCGCGAGCCCGACAACGGCCTCTGGGAACCGCGCCTGCCGCCGACGCGCTACCTGCACGCGGTGCTGATGAACTGGGTGGCGCTGGACCGCGCCATCCACCTGCTCGGCGAGAGAGAGGAATGGCGCGCGGCGCGGGACGCCATCGTGGCGGAGGTGAACGGGCCCGGCGTGCATCCGCATGGCGGCTACCTGACCCAGAGCTTCGGCAGCGATGCCGTGGACGCGTCGGTGTTGCTGGCGCCGATGCTGGGCTTTCCCGTGGACGAGGCGGTGTTCAACCGCACCGTGGACGAGATCATCCGGCAGCTCGGCCATGGCGCCCTGGTCTACCGCTACAAGACGGAGGACGGGCTGCCCGGGCATGAGGGCACCTTCCTGCTCTGCGCCTTCTGGCTGGTCGATGCCCTGGCCTGGCTGGGGCGGGAGGAGGAGGCGCGGCAGCGCTTCGACGCGCTGCGCGCCCTGGCCAACGATGTCGGCCTGTTTCCCGAGGAGATCGCCGAGGACGGCACCTTCCTCGGCAATTTCCCGCAGGCCTTCAGCCATCTCGGCTTCCTGCACAGCGCCATGGTGCTAGACCTGCTGCGCCATGGCGGGCGCGAGGCCGTGCGCGGCACCTATGCCGACCGGACCCTGCGGGAAACGCCCAGCCGCCGGGTGGTCCGGCTGCGTTAGCCCCGGCTCCGGGGCCGGTTCAGAGCTGGCTTTCCACCGGCAGCCAGCGCACGAGCTGGGCCAGGAGGCGGCGTTGCCAGCTCGCATCGGGCTCCTTGTGCTGGACGCGGCGTCGGCCGTCCGGCCTCTCGTCGGTCCAGACCATCAGGCCGCGCCGGAGGCTGAGGTGGTAGCTGCGCTGGGGCGAGGACAGGCGGCGGAATTCCCGCCGCAGCCTTTCCGCCAGTTCGGGGTGGCGGATGAAGGCGCCCATCTCGGTGTTCAGGTTGGCCGAGCGCGGATCGAGGTTGAAGGAGCCGACGAAGAGCTGCTCGCGATCCAGTACGAAGGCCTTGGTGTGCAGGCTGGCGCCCTTGGAGCCCAGCACGCCGGCGTCCTCCCGCCCGCTGCGCTTCAGCTCGTAGAGCTCCAGCCCCGCCTTGAGCAGCCGCCGGCGATAGCGGGAATAGCCGCCATGCACCGCCACAACATCGGTGGCGGCCAGGGAGTTGGTGATCACCCGGACGCGGACGCCCCGCCGTAGCAGGCCGATCAGCGCCGCGGCGCCGGCCTCGCCCGGCACGAAATAGGGGGAGATCAACATCGCCTCGCGCTCCGTCCCCTGGAGCGCCGCATCGATGGCGGTGACCAGCCGGCCCGGCACCTCCTCGCCGGTCGCCTTGTCGGGCGGGTCGGCAGCGACCTCGACATCCTGGGTGGGCAGCAGGGCTGCATAGCCGTGCAGGATGTCACGCTCCAGCGAGGCGCGGACGCGTTCGAGATAGGGCTGGGCCTCGCCGGATCGCGCATCCGCGTCGAGGCGGCGACGCAGCGCGTCCAGGCTTTCCGGCGTGTCGCAGCACTGGCCGCGCCGGGCCAACCGGTGGTTCCAGTAGCGTTCGAACTGCGTCAGCGCCTGCTGCGAGGCCCCGCCGGCCACGGCGATGTCCAGGTCGCGGAAGTTGAAGCTGCCCGAGGCGTCGAAATACTCGTCGCCGATGTTGCGCCCGCCCAGGATCGCCAGGCGCCCGTCGGCGATCCAGGACTTGTTGTGCATGCGGTGGTTGAGCTGCCCGCGGCTGAGCAGCAGCTCCAGCCCGAAGCCGAGCCTGCCCAGGAAGCGCCAGCGATGCGCGTTGAAGACCCGCACCTCGATGCCCGGATGCTCCGCCCCCAGCCGGCAGAGCAGCGGGGCTGCGGATTGGTCGTCCAGCACGCAACTGTCGTCCAGCAGCAGGCGCACGCGCACGCCCCGGTCGGCGGCGTTCAGGATCTCCCGCGCCAGGAGGCGGCCGGTGATGCCGTCGTGCCAGGCATAGTATTGCAGGTCCAGGCTGCGTGTGGCGGCGCGGGCGCTGGCGGCGCGCAGGCCGAAGGCCTCCAGCCCGTTGGCCACCAGCGTCGTGCCGGTGTCGGCGCCGATCCGCCGCAGCGCCTCGTCCACCGCCTGGTCCAGCGTCGGCTGCGCCGCGCGCCAGCGCGGCAGGAGGCGCCTGTGCGGCCGCCGGAGGGTCTTGGCGGTTTCCATGGCCAGGGTCAGCCCACGCTGGCGAGCCGGGGCGTGGCGTCCTCGGCGGCACCATCCAGCAGGTCGAGTCGCAGCAGGGCCTTCAGCGGCAGGTGGTCGGAGGCGACGCGGGAGAGGGCGGTGTCATGCGCCTCCACCGAATGCACCAGCCCGTTCGGCCAGCCCAGGATGCGGTCCAGCGAGAGCACCGGCATCCGGGTCGGGAAGCTGGCCGGTCCCTCGTTCATGGGGCCGAAGAAGGGTTCCAGCGACCGCAGCGCCGAACGCCGTCCGGGCCGCCACTCGTTCAGGTCCCCCATCATGAGGGTGGGCATGGAGGCACCCTCCGCGATGCTGCGCAGGATGGCAGCGCCCTGGCGCATGCGGCAGTTGCGGAGAAGGCCGAAATGGGCGGCCACCACCCGCAGCCGGCCCCCCGGCAGGTCCAGCTCCGCGATCACCGCGCCGCGCGGCTCCGCCCCGGGCAGGGCGAGCCGGTGCAGGCGAAGCGGCGTGCCCTCCCGCAGCAGGATGGCGTTGCCGTGCCAGCCATGCCCGTCCGGCAGGTCGGAGACCTGCAGCAGGTGCAGCCCGCTTTCCCGCCGCAGCGTGGCGGCATCGAGCAGGCCATAGCGGCGGCCGAAGCGGCGGTCGGCTTCCTGGATCGCCACCAGGTCGGCATCCATCTCCCCGATCACCGCCGCGATGCGCTGCGGGTCGAAGCGCCCGTCCCGGCCCACGCATTTGTGCACGTTGTAGGAGGCGACCCGCAGGGTTACGCCGCCCGGCGCCTCCCCCGGATGGGGATGGTGCACAGCCCGGGGCCCACGCCGGGCATCGCGGATGCGGCGCAGGAGCTGGCGGGCCGAGCGGCTGTCCGAAGGGAGCTTCATGGCCGTGGGGACAGGGAGGGCGCGGGGCCCGGGGACAGGGGGAGGCGCGGTCCTGCGGACGCAGGGCGGGGGGCCAGGGCCGGCCGGTGCCACGAGGCTGGGAGCATGGCTTTTACATGTGCCACCCGGCCCCGGGCCGCAAGCCGGACGGCGCCTCCGCGGACGCATGGCCCGGCCGCGTCCGCACGGGCCCGCGCCGCGCAACGGAGAGCGGCGGACGTGCCCCGGTGCGACGGAATGCGCGGATCGGCAAGGATCGCGACACATTCCGGAGACCTGGGGGTACGATAATGCCTCCTTCAACGGGGAGGCGGGCCTGTGCCCCGCGCCATGCCGATGCCGCATTCCGTCACATTTCCTCACCGCATCGGGTAGAAGCTGCCGGTGATGCTGATCAACCTTCCCCATATCCTCCTGGCCATCGCCGCGCTCCTGGTGGTGGTGAGCGCCGTGCAGCCCCTGGCGAAGCGCCTGATGGTTTCCGACACGGTGCTGCTGGCGGTGGTGGGAACCGTGCTGGGCGGCGGGGCCGCCTATCTGATGGAACAGCGGGTGAACAAGGCGATCGACGACGTCGCCGGCACGCTGATCAACTTCCCGGTGAACGCGGAGGTCTTCCTCTTCATCTTCCTGCCGCTGCTGGTCTTCCACGGCGCCCTCTCCATCGACGTGCGGCGCCTGGCGCGCGACGCCGCGCCGGTGCTGGTCCTGGCGGTGGTGGCGGTTCTGGTGACCACGGCGGCGATCGGCTTCGCGCTGGCTCCCATCGCGGGCGTGCCGCTGGCCTCCTGCCTGCTGCTGGGTGCCATCGTCGCCACGACCGACCCCTCGGCGGTGGTGGGCGTCTTCCGCGACATCGGCGCCGACAGCCGGCTGACCCGGCTGGTGGAGGGCGAGAGCCTGCTGAACGACGCGGCGGCCATCTCGATCTTCACCATCCTGCTGGCGCAGATCGTGGGGCATCACGAGCCGGACTGGCTGGCCGGCGGCGTGACGCTGGTGGTCTCCTTCGTGGAGGGGCTGGCGGTCGGCTTCGTCTTCGCGCGGGCCATGCTCTTCGTCATGCCCGTGCTGGGCGGCAACCGGGCGGCCGAGGTGACGATGACGCTCGCGCTGCCCTATTTCGCCTATATCCTCTGCGACGAGGTCCTGGGCGCCTCCGGCGTGGTGGCGGCGGCGGCGGCGGGGCTGACGGTCAGCGCCATCGGCCCCTCCACCTTCCGGCCGCAGAGCTGGTCCTATCTCACCGATGTCTGGGGACAGCTCGCCTTCTGGGCCAGCTCGCTGGTCTTCGTACTGGCCTCGATGCTGGTGCCGCGGCTGCTGCTCGGCATGACACGGTGGGACCTGGTGCTGGTCGGCGCGGTGGTGCTGGCCGCCACGCTGGCCCGGGCGGTGGTGCTCTTTGGCCTGCTGCCGGTCCTGCGCTGGGTCGGCATCTCGCAGCGTATCCCGATCCGCTTCAAGGTCACCATCCTCTGGGGGGGCTTGCGCGGCGCCATCACCCTGGCGCTGGCGCTGTCGGTGACCGAGCATGTCGGCGTGCCGGCGGCGACGCAGCGCTTCATCACCATCCTGGCCACCGGCTACGTGCTCTTCACCCTGCTGGTGAACGGCACCACGCTGCGCTTCCTGGTGCGGGCGCTGAAGCTCGACCAGCTCTCGCCCACCGACCAGGCGCTGCGCAACCAGGTGGTGGCCATCGGGCTCGGCGAGGTGCGGGACCGGCTGCGCGACACGGCACGCGACTTCGGCTTCTCCCCCCAGGCCTGCGCCCATGTCCTCGACATGTACGAGCGCCGGGTGAAGGTCGAGACCGCCGCCAACACCTTCGACACGGCGATCGGCGACCGCGACCGCGTGACGCTGGGCCTGATCACCTATGCCTCGCAGGAACGCGCCGTCCTGCTGGAGATCTTCAAGGACCATGGCCTTTCCCGCCGTGTCATGGAGAACCTGCTCTGGACCGCGGAGAGCATGATCGACGGGGCCCGCTCCGAGGGGCGGCTCGGCTACATCCAGGCGGCGCGGCGGCGGCTGCGGCCGACGCTGCGCTTCCAGGCGGCGCAGTGGCTGCACCGGAACTTCCGCATCGACACGCCGCTGATGCACTGCATGGCCGAGCGTTTCGAGACCCTGCTGCTCACGCATCTGGTGTCCGTCGCCATGTCGCGCTTCATGCGCCGCCGCATGGAGCCGGTGCTGGGTGCCCGCGTGACCGAGGTGGTGAGCGACATCGTCGCGCGGCGGGAGGACCTGCTGGCCGACGCGATGGACACGCTGCGCCTGCAATACCCTGGCTATGCCGAGGCGCTGGAGAGTCGGATGCTGCGCCAGATCGGGCTGCGGCAGGAGGCGGACGAGTATGCCAGCCTGCGCAGTGAATCGCTGATCGGGGAGGAGCTCTACGAGGAGCTGTCCCGGTCGCTGGACCAGGCGCGCCGCCATATCGGCCGGCCGCTGAAGTTCAACCTGCAATCCGGGCTCGACATGCGGATCAAGGATTTTCCCGTCTTCATCGGGTTGCAGGAGGCGGTGCTGCACGACATTGCCATCAGCATGACGGTGCGCTTCACCGTGCCGGGCGAGCGCATCTACCGCCCCGGGCAGAAGGCGCATTCGGTCTATTTCATCAGTTCCGGCGAAGTCGAATTCATGCAGGACGGCCAGGAAGTCCGGCTGGGCCCCAACGAGTTCTTCGGGGAGCACGAGCTGATCCATGGCGGCCGCCGCAAGGCCCGCGCGCGGGCCACCAGCTTCTGCCACCTGCTGGAGCTGAGCGCCGCGGATTTCCAGCGCATGATCCTGGACGCGCCGCAGCTGGTGGGCCGCTTCGAGCGGCTGGCCGGCGACCGGCTGCCCTCCCGGGAGGTGGTGGCGGAACAGGACGACGGGGAGGACGGGGAGACGGCAGAGATGCGCTACGTGACCGCGACGCCCGAGCCGCCCTTCCGCATCGCCGACGAGACCCGGGACCGGGTGTCCGAGGAACGCTGACGGTCCTGTCCGGCGTTGCGCTTCCCTGGCGGAGAGAGGGGCCGGCGGGAAAGGCAGCGCCTCTCCCCCGGGGCCGGCCGCTACGCGCGACGGCGGGCTACCCGCCCGGCCATTCGATTTCCGCCAGGACGGGCAGGTGGTCGGAGGCTTCCCGGGCGGCGGGGTCGGTCCAGCTCCGGCGCAGGAGCTGGCGCGGGCGGCCGTAGATCCGGTCCAGCGAAAGCAGCGGGCGCCGCACGGGGAAGGTCCTTTCCCGCGTGCGGACCGGCAGGATGCCGAGGAAGGCGCGGTCCACGGCGCCGCGCCAGCTCCATTCGTTGAAGTCGCCCATGGCCAGGGCGGGGCCTTCCACCTGTCGCGCCAGCCCGGCCAGGACCCTTGCCTGGTGCCGCCTTTCGCGTCCCTGCAGGCCGAAATGCGCCGAGAAGACGTGCAGCGGGCCGCCGGCGAGGTCCAGCACCGCCGAGATCACCGCGCGCGGCTCGCGCCCCGGCAGGGAGGCGTCGTGTACCGCCGCCTCGCGCAGGGGCAGGCGGCTGATCAGCATGTGGCCGTAGCTGCCCCCGGCCTCGCGCATCGTGGGGGCCTCCACCGCCTGCCCGCCCAGGGCCTCGCGCAGCAGGCGGAAGGGCTGCTCGCCATCATGGCGGTTGCGGCCCTCCACCTCCTGCAAGGCGACCAGGTCGGGCGCGTGGCGCCGCACCAGGGCGATGACGCGGCCGAGGTCGTAGCGCCCGGCGGGGCAGATCCCGGCATGGATGTTCCAGCTCATGACGCGCAGGCCGCCCGGCGGCTTGTGTGATGGCGGCTTGTGTGATGGCGGCGCGGGTGATGGCGGCAGGGCCTTGCGGTGCGGCAAGCTCAGCCCTCGTGCCGCAGGTGCCGGACGAGACGCTGGAGGCCCCAGGTGACGCCCGCCCAGAGCACCATCAGCCCGAGCAGCAGCGCCACGTTCTCCACCGTGGGGAATTCCAGGATGCGGGTCATCCGGTCGCCCAGCGCCGACATCAGCACCACGCCCGGCAGCAGGCCCAGGAAGGTGCCGGCCATGTAGTCGAAGAAGCGGATGCGCATCGCCCCGGCGACGAGGTTGACCAGGGTGAAGGGTGCCACCGGCAGCAGGCGGATGGCGGTGACCGCCATGATGCCGTTGCGGGCCACGCTCTGGCTGACGCGGTTGATGCGGGGGCCCAGGAAGCGCCGCAGCAGGTCCGGCCCCATGCGGCGGCCCAGGCCGTACATGGCGGCGGCGCTGAGCATGGCGCCGCCGGTGGCATAGCCCAGCCCCGGCCAGGTGCCGAAGGCGGCGGCGGTGGCGATGATCAGCACGTTGACCGGAAAGGCCAGCAGGCCGAGCAGCAGGAAGAGGCCGATGGCCGCGAAGGGGCCCCAGCCGCCGCCTTCGTCCAGCATGGCGCGGATGGCGGAGGGCGAGACGAGGTCCGCCATCGGCGTGTAGCGCCAGAGCAGGCCGATGGCCACGACCGGCACCAGCACCAGCAGCGCCTTCAGCAGCAGCGGCCAGGGCTTGCCGCCGGGATTGCCGGGGGCGAAGTCGGCGAAGAATTCCTCCGCCCCGATCGGGCGGTGCGGGTCGGCTGCCGCTTCCAGCGTGGGCACGCGCTCGTGTCGCTTCAACTCGCCATCCTCGATGGGGCGCAGGGAATGGTCCCCGCCATTCAGGGCATCCACCGCCGCGAACAGCGCGCCGTGCCTGCCGAGGGCCTCCGTCGCCGCCTCGCCCGAAACGCCCAGATGCTCGCCGAGGAGGCGGCCCAGGACGCGCCGCACCGACCGGCGCCCGGCCTCGTCCCCAGCCTCTAGGATCAGGTCGCATTCCGTGTCCGTGCCCATGGACCGGTTGCAGAGGTTGGAGGAGCCGACGCGCAGCAGCCGGTCGTCGATGATCATGACCTTGGCATGCACCATGACCTCGTGCTCGGTCCGCGTCCCGCGCACATGCGGGAAGACCAGCCGGACGCGCCCGCCCATGCCGGCGCGGCGGATGGCGCGCATGAAGCGGATTCTCCCGGCCAGCATGGTGCGGTGCTCCAGCCAGGTGTGGTGCGTCTTCGGGCAGACCAGGAGGATCTGGAGTTCCGGCCGCTCCTTCAGCCGGCGGATGAAGGCGCGGGCGATGGTGCCGCAGGTGAGGAACTGGTTCTCCGCGTAGATCCAGCACTCCGCGGTGGCGATGGTGTCGAGGTAGAGCTGCCGGATCTCGCGGATGGGGGGCTGTCGGTGCCCGTCGCGGTCCTCCGTGGCGGGCTCGGTGCGGGCGATGCCCACGGCGATGTCATGGAAATCCGGCGCCACGCCCTCCGGCCATGGATCGTGCGGGGCGGGCGGGGCGGGCGGCAGTTCCTCGCAGGCGGCGCGGGCCCAGCGGCGGCGCACCAGCTCCGCCAGATCAGCGGCGGCGGGGCCGTCCACCAGCATCTGCACGTCGTGGAAGGGCGGGTAGGGCGCGCCGCCGGGATCGACGCGCAACGGGTTGTCCGGGTCGTGCTCCGCCGTGTCCCAGCGGCGGATGGTCAGGTCCAGCCCGCCGGCGAAGGCGATGGCGCCGTCCACCACCACGATCTTCTGGTGGTGGGAGGCGCCGAAGGGGACCGTATCGTCCAGGGAGAGCTCGACATTGGGAGGCGTGTTCCAGCGCAGCGCCAGTACCGGCAGCAGCTCGCGCTCCATGGCGTAGAGGACGGAATAGTCCCAGAGCAGCAGGCGGATCCTGAGGTCCGGATTGCGCTCGGCCAGGGCGCTCAGGAAGGGGCCGAGCGTTTCCGGCAGCCCGTCCTCCACCCGGCCGGAGGGGCCGGCCAGCGGCGTGCGGCTGTCGATGTCCCAGCCGACGATCTGGATGCTGTGCCGGGCATTGCGGAGCGCCTTCCGCAGCGCGTCGTAGTAGGGCGCGGCATCCGGCAGCAGCGTGGCCCGTTCCGCCTGCGCCAGCCGCCAAAGGTTGCGGCCGGGCTGGAGGAGCGCCGCACGCCCTGACAGCATCGCTGGACGCCAGCGCCTGATCGCCCTGATGTTACCCACCCGCAAGCCACCTGCCATATCCGGACCGAGGCCCTAACGCGGCTGGAGGCAGTCCGTTTTGCATTGCGGAAGCCCTGTGCCGTAGGGCCGCCCCGGCCGTGACTGGCACCGGCCCCAACCCGTACCAGTTATGGTTGTGGCGCGCGGGGGTCAATCCGCCCGGAACTGGGTCGGGTCGGAAATGCCCATCTCGTGGCCCTTGCGGTCGAAGGCTTCCTCGTAGACCACCGCGAGCCGGGTCTTCACCTCGCCATCCGCGTAGTGCTGGCCGCTCGGCTCGCTGGCGCGGGGCGCCTCGGTTCCCAGGGAAACCAGATAGAGGCCCTGGGCCCGCAGCCCCTCGGCATGCATGGCCTCCACGCTCAGCCGCGTTTCCGCCTCGCCCAGCTTCTCCCGCATCCTCGCCAGTTCCTCCCGCAGCGCGGCGATCTCGCGCGTCTGGGCCGCCGTACGGGTCTTTCCGGCGGCCAGTTCGTCCTTCTGGCTGCTGGCCTGCATGCGCAGCCGGACCACCTCGTCCGCCAGCCGCAGGCTCATGCTCTCCAGCTCGTCGATCGTGGCCGCCGGGGCATGGGCAACGAGGGGGGGCGGGATGGGCATGCGGTCCTCCTGGCTTTTCCCGGGGCGTTTTCCCGGGCCCGGCCGGTTAGGCGGGCCAGGCGGCAGGATTATGGCCGGTTCCCGCTGGAGGAGCGAGAAAGGCGTGATTTCCGTGCCCTGGCCCCGTTTCGGGCGGCCTGGGCCGGTGGAGAGGCCGGGTCGCAGTGGCTCAGGCGGCGGCCCGCGTTTCCACAGCCCCCAACAGGCTCCGCCCCACCGCCTCGGCGATGCGGATGCCGTCCACCCCGGCGGACAGAATGCCGCCCGCATAGCCCGCGCCCTCGCCGGCCGGGAACAGGCCGCGCGTGTTCAGGCTTTGCAGGTCCTCGCCGCGGCGGATGCGCAGCGGGGAGGAGGTGCGCGTCTCCACCCCCGTCATCACCGCATCCTCCATGGCGAAGCCCGGGATCTGCCGGGCGAAGGCGGGCAGGGCCTCGCGGATCGCCGCCACGGCGAAATCCGGCAGGCAGAGGGCGAGGTCGGTGGGCGTCACCCCCGGCTTGTAGGAGGGGATGACGCTGCCGAGTTCCGTCGAGGGGCGTCCGGCCAGGAAATCGCCGACGCGCTGCGCCGGGGCGGCATAGGTGCCGCCGCCCGCCTCGAAGGCCAGGGATTCCCAGTGGCGCTGGAACGCGATGCCGGACAGCGGCCCACCCGGATAGTCGTCCGGGGTGATGCTGACCACGATGCCGGAATTGGCGTTCCGCTCGGCGCGGGAATACTGGCTCATGCCGTTGGTCACGACGCGTCCGGGCTCCGACGTCGCGGCCACCACCGTGCCGCCGGGGCACATGCAGAAGGAATAGACCGCCCGCCCGTTGGCGGCGTGGTGGACCAGCTTGTAGTCCGCCGCCCCCAGCGTCCTGTGTCCGGCGAAGGGGCCGAAGCGGGCGCGGTCGATCAGCGACTGCGGATGCTCGATCCGCACGCCGAGGGAGAAGGGCTTGGGCTCCATGTAGACGCCGCGCTCGTGCAGCATGGCGAAGCTGTCCCGGGCGCTGTGGCCCAGGGCCAGCACCACATGGTCGGCGCGGATGCGCTCGCCGTCCTGGAGCACCACGCCGCGGACCTGGCGCGTGCCGTCCGGAGCGGTCCCGATCTCCAGGTCCTCGACCCGCGCGCCGAAGCGGTATTCGCCGCCCAGGGCTTCCACCGTCGCGCGGATGCTTTCCACCATGGTGACGAGGCGGAAGGTGCCGATATGCGGCTTGGAGACGAAGAGGATCTCCTCCGGCGCCCCGGCCTTCACGAATTCCTCCAGCACCTTCCGGCCCAGGTTCTGCGGGTCCTTGATGCCGGAATAGAGCTTGCCGTCGGAGAAGGTGCCCGCGCCGCCCTCGCCGAACTGCACGTTGCTCTCGGGCGTCAGCACCGATTTGCGCCAGAGCGCCCAGGTGTCCTTGGTGCGTTCCCGCACCACCTTGCCGCGCTCCAGGATGATGGGGCGGAAGCCCATCTGCGCCAGGACCAGCCCGGCCATCAGCCCGCAGGGGCCGGCGCCGATCACCACCGGACGATTGGCGAAGCCCTCCGGCGCCCGTGCCACGAAGCGGTAGCGCGTGTCGGGCGCCGGGGCGATGTTGCGGTCCTGGGCGAAGCGGCGCAGCACCGCGGCCTCGTTCCGCAGCTCCACGTCCAGCGTATAGACCAGCAGGATCTGGGACTTCTTGCGCGCGTCATGGCCGCGCCGCGCCACGGTGAAGCCCAGCAGATCCGCCTCCGTCACGCCAAGGCGCCGCAGCAGCGCGGCGCGCAGGGCGGGCTCGGGATGGTCCAGGGGCAGGCGAAGCTCGGTCAGGCGCAGCATGTCGGCGGAAGGATGCGGGTCATCCGGGGAGAGATAGGTCGCGCCGCCGCGCGCACCAAGCTGGAGAAACATCGCCCGCGCCATGCGTTCGATGCGCGGCGGGGACGTTGCCCCCCGGCCACGCCCGGAGTGGCTGCCTCTGGCCGCGTTGTGCCCCGTGGCTGGCCGCCGGGGGGGCGCCTCTCGCCTCGGGGAGAGCGCAACGCCGGATCAGAAGCGCGACCCGGCGCGGAGAGCCGCCGCCCGGATCAGGCGGCGAAGGCGGCCCGGAGCTGGCGCAGCACCTGGGCCACGGCCCGCGCGGCCTGGGCAATTTCCGCATCGCCATGCAGCGGGGTGGGGGTGAAGCGCAGGCGTTCCGTTCCACGTGGGACGGTGGGGTAGTTGATCGGCGTCACATAGAGGCCGTGGTCCTCCAGCAGCAGGCGGCTGACCTCGCGGCACAGGGCGGCGTCGCCGACGCGCACCGGCACGATATGGCTCATCGAGGGCATGGGCTCCACGCCCGCCTCGCGGAACGCGGCCTTCAGCCGCGCAGCCCGTTCCTGGTGTCGTTCCCGCAGTGCCGTCGCGCCCTTCACATGGCGGACGGAGGCCAGGGCGGCGGCGGCGATGCAGGGCGGCATGGAGGTGGTGAAGATGAAGCCCGAGGCGGAGGAGCGCAGCCAGTCGATCACCGCCGCATCGCCCGCGACATAGCCGCCATGGCAGCCGAAGGCCTTGCCCAGCGTGCCCTGGACGATGTCGATGCCGTCCAGCACCCCGTCGCGCTCCGCCACGCCGGCGCCGTGCTCGCCGTACATGCCGACGGCATGGACCTCGTCGAGATAGGTCAGCGCGCCGTGCCTGCGGGCAACGGCGATGATGTCCGCTAGCGGGCCGATATCCGCGTCCATGGAATAGACGGATTCGAAGGCGACCAGCTTGTTCACCCCCGGTTCGGCACGGGCGAGCAGCTCGTCCAGATGGGCCACGTCGTTGTGGCGCCAGATCGCCTTCCGGGCGTTCTTCATGCCCGCGATCATGGAGGCGTGGTTCTTCTCGTCGGAGAAGACCTGCCAGTTGCCGCCCATGCTGGCCAGGATGGTGCCCAGCGCCGCCTGGTTGGCGACATAGCCGGAAGTGAAGACCAGCGCCGCCTCCTTCCGGTGCAGCGTGGCCAGCTCGGCCTCCAGCGCGACATGGTAGGGCGTGTTGCCGGAGATGTTGCGCGTGCCGCCGGAGCCGACGCCGTGCTCCTCGACCGCCCGCTTCGCGGCCTCGGCCAGGATGTCGGAGCCGCCGAGGCCAAGATAGTCGTTGGAGGACCAGACCAGAACCTCCCGCCCATCCGGCATGGTGTAGCGGGGGAAGCCGTGGCGCGACTTGCTGAGGTCGGCGAAGGTCCGGTAGCGCCCTTCGGCCTTCATCTGGGCCAGTTCGCGGCGGCAGTGATCGTGAAACGGGTGCATGGCGTCTCCGCGACAGGCGGGAGGATATAAGGGGGTGGCCTACTCCCGCCGCAACAGCCCGTCCACGATGCGGTCGGCCCAGGGGCGGGAGGTGAAGGACTGGCGAAGCGCGGCCTCGTCGTAATCCTCGCGCAGCCAGTCGAGGAAGGGCTTGGGGGAGGCCCCGCTCCGACAGGCCCTGGCATAGAGCCGGAAGAAGGCATCGAGAATCCCCGTCCTGCTGGCGGAGATATGCCCCCAGCGCAGGGAAAGCTGCGCTACCGCCTCCTCGGGCGGGCGCCCCTGCAGCAGCAGCCAGAGCCCCGCCGCCAGCCCGGTGCGGTCGGCGCCGGACTTGCAGTGGATCAGCACGGGCTCCTCGATCCGCCCGAAGAGTTCCGCCAGGCGCAGGATGCGGTCCTTGTGCGGGGCGCCCCGGCTCTCGAAGGGGGCGTCGTAATGCGCCAGCCCGAGTCGCAGCGCCGCCTCACGCGACAGGGCGTCGGAGCCGCATTCCACCCGCTGCCCGCGGAGATTGACCACGGAGCGCAGCCCGAAGCGCCGCGCCGCCTGGGCGAGCTGCCAGGGCTGGGGGTGGTTGGAGCGGTACAGGCGACCCGGTTCGACCGCGCCCCAGTTCCGCCAGCCGATGCGCAGGATGGAGTGGTCGTGCAGGAGGCTGTCCGCCCAGGCGGCACGGCGCCCAGCGGGGGTGGAGGGATCTTTCGGCACGCCAGGGGTATGGCGTCGCGTCCGGGCCAGGACAAGCGGCAGGCCCGGGCGGAAAGGCAGGGCTGGCACCATGCGCCGTGATGGGCTGGCCCGGCGAGGGGCAACGGAGCCCGGCCCGGAAGCGTTAGGAGGGGCGGGACCAGAACAAGGGAAAGAAGGAAGACGCCATGAGCAACGCCCATCTCCCTCCCGTGCCGCCGGAGAACCGAAGCCCGCATGGTGGCAGCAACGCCGGAAAAGGCGAGATTTCGCCGAAGGAGGCCAAGGCCAACGCCACGCAGCGCGACCCGGCGCAGCAGGGCCGCCAGGGCAACACGCATCAGAACACCACCCACCAGGGCTATCAGCAGGACCGGTGAGGATGTCCACCAGCAAGAAGACCGAGGAGGCCGACCGGTCCGGCGGAGGGCCCGGCAGCAGCCATCAGGGCGGCAACCACGGCCATTCCACCCGCCACGCGGAGGAGCTCCGGCCCGGTGAGGCCACCAGCACCTCGCGCAGCCAGGTATCCGGCGGCGGAGGCGAGGCGGACCGCCACCACAGTTCCGATCCGCGCCGGAAATAGCGGCGATAGCGGGTGGTGATGGCGCTGTTGCACTGCGCCATTTCCGCGGCCGTCGGCGGGGCCTAAGTCAGGGGCGGCGGGTCGGGGCTTCGTCCCGGCCTGCATTTTCCTGACCAAGAGGCCCGATGAGCGACTCCCTCAAGATCCTGGCCCTGTCCGGCAGTCTCCGGAAAGGCTCCTACAACACGGCGCTGCTGCATGCGGCCGCGGAACTGGCACCTGCGGGTGTCACGGTGCGGGTCTTCGACCTCGGCGAGATCCCGCTCTACAACGACGACGTCCGGACCCAGGGCTATCCCGCCCCGGTCGAGGCCCTGCGGCTCGCCGTGGCGGATGCGGATGCGCTGCTCATCTCCACGCCGGAATACAACCGCTCCTTCTCCGGCGTGATCAAGAACGCGCTGGACTGGGTGTCCCGCCCGCCCGCGCCGCCCGCCATCGGCAAGGTGGCCTCGGTGATCGGCGCCGGACCCGGTGTGCTCGGCACCGCGCTCGCCAACTATCAGCTCCGGCAGGTGCTCTCGATCATGAGCTGCCACGTGCTGCCCGGCGGCGAGGTCCTGGTCGGCGGCGCCGGCAGCAAGTTCGACGCGGAAGGGCGGCTGACCGACGAGGGCACACGGAAGTTCCTGGGCGAACACCTGGAGAAGCTGGCCGAGCTGGCGCGCCGCCTGAAATAGGCGGCCCGGGCCTTCGGGGGGCTGGCGGCTCAGGGCCGAAGGTCGGAGCCAGTGAGCCAGGGCCAATAGGTCAGGGCCAGCGGACCTCGGGCGGCAGGGACATCAGGATCGCCTCGGTGTTGCCGCCCGTCTTCAGCCCGAACAGCGTGCCGCGGTCGTGGATCAGGTTGAACTCCACGTAGCGGCCGCGCCGGACGAGCTGGTTCTCCCGTTCCTCCGGCGTCCAGGGCTCATGCATCCGGCGCCGCACGATGGCCGGATAGGCGGCGAGGAAGGCCTCGCCCACGTCGCGGGTGAAGGCGAAGTGGTCCGCCAGCCTGTCCTCCGCGTCGTCCCGCCCCAGCCAGTCGTAGAAGATCCCGCCCAGCCCGCGCGGCTCGTTGCGGTGCGGCAGGAAGAAGTACTCGTCGCACCAGGCCTTGAAGCGCGGATAGTAGGACGGATCGTGCCGATCGCAGGCGGCGTGGAAGGCGGCGTGGAAGCCCGCCGCATCCTCCCGCGCCTCGGGTGCCTCGGGCACCATGGGGGTCAGGTCGCCGCCGCCGCCGAACCAGCTTCGCGTCGTGGTGATGAAGCGGGTGTTCATGTGCGCCGCCGGCACGCGGGGGGAACGCATATGCGCCACCAGCGACACGCCGGTGGCCAGGAAGCGCGGGTCCTCCTCGGCCCCGGGAATCGAGCGGCGGAATTCCGGCGAGAACTCGCCCCAGACGGTGGAGACGTTCACCCCCACCTTCTCGAAGACCCGACCGCGCATCACCGACATCACGCCACCGCCGCCTTCCGGGCGCTGCCAGGGACGGCGCTCGAAGCGGCCGGGCGGCAGGCCGGCATGGGGGGTGGAGGAGAGCTCGTCCTCGATCGCCTCGAAGGTCGCGCAGAGCCGGTCGCGCAGCGATTCGAACCAGGCGCGGGCCGGGGCGGCGAGGGGGTGGCGCGCCAGGGAGATATCGGGGGCGGCACCGGGGGCTTCCGCCCGGGCATCGTCGCGGGCGCCGCCACCGGCCGTGCCGGCGGGAAGGCTGTCAGGCGGGATCTGTGTCATTTCGGCACCCCGAATGTGTCGGGCGCGACAGGTGGCGTTGCCACCCGTCGCGCCACAGACTTATATGGTCGCAACAAGGGGGTGGAAACGGTGGCCGGAATGGCGACCTTTCGCGTCTCCCCAAGGTCCGACGCCGGACCCGGTCCTCCCTGGGCCGGCATGGCGGGAGGACGAACGGCTGTCTGGTTTCCATGCCTTCCGGGGTGGGCGTGTCCCAGAATGGGCATGTCGCTGAATCGGGTGTCACGGGACCGGATGGCCGGGGCACAAGATCTGGCGACGTGGGACGACAAGACGCATGGCCGAGCAGATGGCGACCGCGGGTGTATCGGGGTCGATTCCCGGACTGACGGGATCGGGCAAGACCCAGAGCGAACGTCCGGGGCTGCCGCCGCAAGGGGGCGCTTCCCACGGCCACGCCACGGGACGGCGCGACTTCCTCACACTGGTCACCGGCTCCTTCGCCCTGGTGGGCGCGGGCGCGATCGCCTGGCCCTTCATCAATTCCATGAACCCGGCGGCGGATACGCTGGCCCTTTCCACCACGGATGTGGACCTGGGGCCGGTGGCGGCGGGCCAAGCCATCACCGTGGTCTGGCGCGGCAAGCCGGTCTTCATCCGCCACCGCACGCCGGAGGAGGTGAAGGCCGCGGTGGACACGCCGATGTCGGCGCTGAAGGACCCGGCGACGGACCAGAGCCGCACCAAGCCGGGCAAGGAGCCCTGGCTGGTCGTGGTCGGCATCTGCACGCATCTGGGCTGCGTGCCGCTCGGGCAGAAGCCGACGGATGAGCGGGGCGCCTATGGCGGCTGGTTCTGCCCCTGCCACGGCAGCGTCTACGACACCGCCGGGCGGATCCGGCAGGGGCCGGCCCCGACGAATCTGGTGGTGCCGCCCTATGCCTTCACCAACGACACCCGGATTCGCATTGGCTGAGGGGCTGTACGCCGGGACGAACCCGGCGACACCGCCTGTCCAGGATTGAGGAGGATCCCATGGCCGCCCCTGGCCTGATCGAGAGCGACGTCAAGAATCCGGTGCTGCGGTGGATCGACCAGCGCATGCCGATCTTCACAATGATGGAGAAGGAATACGGCTCCTTCCCCACGCCGCGGAACTTCAACTACCTCTGGAACTTCGGCGCCATGGCCATGGTGACGCTGGTGATCATGATCGCCAGCGGCATCTTCCTGGCGATGAACTACACGCCCAACGCCAACCTAGCCTTCGACAGCGTCGAGCGCATCATGCGCGACGTGAACTACGGCTGGCTGCTGCGCTACGCCCATGCCAACGGCGCCTCGATGTTCTTCATCGTGGTCTATATCCACATCTACCGCGGGCTCTACTACGGCTCCTACAAGACGCCGCGGGAACTGCTCTGGATCCTGGGCGTGGTGCTGTTCCTGCTGATGATGGCCACGGCCTTCATGGGCTACGTGCTGCCCTGGGGGCAGATGTCCTTCTGGGGCGCCACCGTCATCACCAACCTGTTCTCGGCCTTCCCGCTGGTGGGCGAGCACATCGTGACCTGGCTCTGGGGCGGCTTCTCCGTGGACAATCCCACGCTGAACCGCTTCTTCGCCCTGCACTACCTGCTGCCCTTCGTGATCGTGGGCGTGGTCTTCCTGCACATCGCGGCGCTGCACATCGCGGGCTCGAACAATCCGCTGGGCATCCAGCCCAAGGGGCCGCAGGACACCATCCCCTTCCACCCCTACTACACGGCCAAGGACAGCGTCGGGCTGGTCGTCTACTTCATCGTCTTCGCCGTGCTGGTCTTCTTCGCGCCGAACTACCTGGGCCACCCGGACAACTACATCCCGGCCAACCCGCTGGTGACGCCGGCGCATATCGTGCCCGAATGGTACTTCCTGCCCTTCTACGCCATCCTGCGCGCGGTTCCGAGCAAGCTCGGCGGCGTGCTGATGATGTTCAGCGCCATCGCGGTGCTCTTCATACTGCCCTGGCTGGATGCCTCGCCGGTCCGCTCCATGCGCTTCCGGCCCCTGGCGCGCCCCTTCTTCTTCGTCTGGGTGGTAAGCTTCTTCGTGCTGCTCTGGATCGGCGGCAAGCCGCCGGAGGAGCCTTACGTGACCATCGGCCGCGTCGCGACGGCCTACTACTTCCTCTACTTCCTGGTGATCCTGCCGCTGCTGTCGCGGCTGGAGAAGCCCCTGCCGCTGCCCGAAAGCATCAGCCGGCCGGTGCTGCGGCGGGGCGGCGGGCCGCTGCCGGCCGGGGCCGCGGGCAAGCCAATGGAGAAGGCGTGATGATCCGTCGCCTCAAGCCTCTGGCCGGGCGCGCCGCCCTGGCATCCCTGTTCGCCCTGGGGCCGGTGCTTGCCCCGGCGCTGGCCCGGGCGGCCGAAGGCGAGGTCGAGATCCCGAAGGCGGGCTTCTCCTTCAGCAGCCCGATCGGGACCTTCGACCGCGCGGCGCTGCAGCGGGGGGCGCAGGTCTACATGCAGGTCTGCGCCAACTGCCATTCGCTGCACCAGCTCTACTACCGGAACCTGACCCAGATCGGCCTGCCGGAAGCCATGGTGCAGGCGGCCGCCGCCTCGGTGGAGGTGCCCGGCGCGCCGGACGACAACGGCCAGGTGAACCCTCGTCCCGGCCGGCCGAGCGACCGCTTCCGCGCGCCCTTCCCGAACGAGAACGCCGCGCGCGTCGCCAACAACGGCGCCCTGCCGCCGGATCTCTCGGTGATCGCCAAGGCGCGGGAAGGCGGGGCGGACTACCTCCATGCCCTGCTGGTCGGCTATGCCGATCCGCCCGAGGGCGTGAACCTGCCGGACGGGATGCACTACAACAAGTACTTCCCCGGCCACATGATCGCCATGCCCAAGCCGCTGAACGAAGGGCAGGTCGAGTTCGCGGACGGCACCAAGGCGACCGAGGACCAGATGTCGCGCGACGTCGCCACCTTCCTGGCCTGGGCCGCCGAGCCCAACCTGGAAACCCGCCGCGCCATGGGCATCAAGATCCTGATCTTCCTCGTCGTCCTGGCCGGGCTCGCCTATGCGGTGAAGCGCAGGGTCTGGGCCGACCTGCACTGAGGGCGATACCCGCCATGCCGGGAAACGGGCATGGTGGGGGCAAGCCCGTGTTCCGGGAATCCCTCACGGCCGCCTTGCGCGGCCGTTGCCCGTTTCCGAGAGGATGCAGCATGTCCGACCTGATCGAACCCGTGATCGGCGTGATCGGAGGCTCCGGCCTCTACGACATCGACGGGCTTGTGGAGCGCGAATGGCGCCGGGTGGAGAGCCCCTGGGGCGAGCCCTCCGACGAGCTGCTCTTCGGTCGCCTCGACGGCGTGCGCTGCGTCTTCCTGCCGCGCCATGGCCGCGGCCACCGCGTGCCGCCGAGCGAGCTGAACTATCGCGCCAATATCGACGTGCTGAAGCGCGCCGGCGTGACGGAGATCCTGTCCGTCTCCGCCGTGGGCAGCCTGAACGGCGACCTGCCGCCCGGGCATTTCGTGATCGTGGACCAGTTCATCGACCGTTCCTTCGCCCGCAAGAAGACCTTCTTCGAGACCGGCTGCGTCGCACATGTGTCGATGGCGCATCCCGTCTGCACCCGGCTCGGCGACGCGATGGAGGCGGCGGCGCGGGAGATCGGCATCCCGCACAAGCGCGGCGGCACCTATCTCGTGATGGAGGGGCCGCAATTCTCCACCAAGGCGGAAAGCGAGCTCTACCGCGCCTGGGGCTGCGACGTGATCGGCATGACCAACATGCCGGAGGCCAAGCTCGCCCGCGAGGCGGAGCTCTGCTACGCCACCGTCGCCATGGTGACGGATTTCGACTGCTGGCACCCGGACCATGACCATGTCACCGTCGATGCGGTGGTCAAGATCATGCACGGCAACGCCGACAAGGCGCGGGCCCTGGTGAAGCGGGTGATCCCCTCGCTGGGCGCGCCGCGCGGCGCCTGCCCCTATGGTTGCGACCGGGCGCTGGAGATGGCGCTCGTGACCCCGCCGGAGAAGCGCGATCCGGCGCTGATGGCGAAGCTCGACGCCGTGGCCGGGCGCGTGCTGGGCAAGGTCGCGTGATCGCGGTGAGGCCCGCGGTGCCGGGGGATGTCCCGGTGCTGGTCGCGCTGATGCGCCAGCTCAGCGGCAACGAGATCACCCCCACGGCGATCACCGGGCTGATCGCGCCGGAAAGCGGACAGGCCGTGCTGGTGGCCGAGGAGGGGGGGCAGGTGCTGGGCGTCATGGCCATGAACCAGTCCCCCATGCTGCACCGTCCGACCCCCGATGCGCGGATCACCAGCCTGGTGGTGGACGAGGGTGCGCGTGGGCGCGGCATCGGCCGCAGGCTGGTGGATGCCGCCCTGGACACCGCCCGGGGCTGGGGCTGCGGGCGGCTGGAGCTGACCACGCGGCTGGGCCGCGACGACGCCCATGCCTTCTACCGCGCGCTGGGATTCGAGAACTCATCGATCCGCTTCCACCGCGTGCTGAGCTGACGATCCGGCTCGCCCCCGGCGCACGGCGGCGGTTCCGCCATGTGCCGTGGGCGAGGGGTGCCTTCCCGGGGAAACCAGCAGGCGCGGTGGCCAGACCCCGGCCGCGCCGCCTCCCGCATCAATCGTCCGTGGGGTGCCGCCGCCAGGCGAGCAGCAGCGTCGCCAGGAAAAGCACGCCCACCATGAGGACCGGCGCGTCGCCGAAGCCTTGCGGGGAGGCCATGGGAATCCAGACCAGCAGCCCGAGCAGCGCGAAGCAGAGGACGAAGCGCATGATCATGCGGGCAGGGCCTTGTCGAGGAAGATCCGGGTGCGCTCCGCCGCCACCGAGGCATTGGGCGCGCTGAAGGAGGCGCGTTCCTCGCAGGCGAAGCCATGGCCCGCGTCGGGATAGACAAAGACCTCGATCCCGGGCTGCGCGGCCCGGATGGCCTCCACATCGGTGAGCGGGATACCATGGTCCTCCGCCCCGAAATGCAGCTGCACGGGGCAGTTCGGCGTCGCTTCGCGGCTCGCCACGATGCCGCCGCCATAATAGCCCACCGCGGCCGAGAAGCCTGTCATGCGTGTCGCGCCCCACCAGGCGATGGTGCCGCCCCAGCAATAGCCGACGATCCCGCGCCGGGCCCCCGTCGGCAGGGCATCGGCGGCGGCCTGGATATCGGCCAGAACGGCGTCCTCCGCGATCCGTGCGCGCAGGGCCAGGCCGCGCTGGACGTCCTCCTTGGCATAGCCGAGCTCCACGCCCCGCTCGGCACGGTCGAACAGCGCCGGGCAGATCACCGCATAGCCCAGTGCGCCGAAATGGTCGCTGACATGGCGCATATGGCCGTTGACCCCGAAGATCTCCTGCACGACCACCAGCCCGCGGGCGGCATCCTCCGGGCCGGTGCGGTAGGCGGAGAAGCGGTGCCCATCCCTGGCGGTCAGTTCGATCTGCATGCTGTGCGGTCCTGTCGCTGGGCCGGATGCCCGTGCCACGCTGCGTGGCGCCATTCACTGCCAGTCTTGCGTGCTTTCGGGCCGCCTGTCACGAGCCCGGTTGTCGTGGACCCGGGTGATTCCACGGCGCCCCCGCATGCATTAACCTGGTGTCATGGACGATGTCGTGAATCTCCGTCAGGTCCGGAAGGCCAGGGACAAGACGGAAAAGGAGGCGAAGGCTGCGGAGAACCGCATCCGCCACGGCCGCACCGGCGCCCAGAAGGCCGCGGACCGGCTGGCCCGGGAAAAGCGGGAGGCGCTGCTGGACGGCGTCCGGCGGGAGGAACCCAGGCGTCCGGAATGATGCCGCGCGCGGTGCGGCGCGACCGCATGACCGGCCCTGTTCCATGCCAGGACCGGTCGCTTCCCCATCGAAGGGCGGCTTCGCTTGCTGTCAGCCCTTGTTGGACATGATGGACTTGACCTCGTCCATCGCTTCGGTGAAGCGGCGGTTGAGCAGGTTCAGCGCCTCGCCATTCGACTTCTGGATCAGGTCGGCCAGCTCGCGGATGTTGGAGACCGCCCGCTCATAGGTGGCCTTCAGGATCTCCGCCTGCCGCGCGGCCTTCTCCTTCGGGTCGCCCTGCTCGGTGACGGAGCGCATGGCGTCCGTCATCTCGGCCATGGACTGCTGCATGATCTCCATGTGCCGCTTGGCCACGGCCTGGGCACCCTCGAGCGCCACGCGGTTCGCGGCGGAAAGGGCTTCCAGGTTGCGCCGCTGCGCCGCCGCCAGGCCCTCCAGGTCGGGCATGGCGCCAAAGCGCATGTCGGAGAAGATCTTCATGGATTCGCGGAACGGATCCAGATCGCCCGGCGGGGTGGGGGACTTAGCCATGTTGTGGTTCCTCCTTCGGAAAGGGAGCGCGACAGCCAGGTCCGCCCAGGGATCGCGCTAACCCAGCATAGGGTCCGTGCCGGCCGGTGGCGATGGTGCTGCATCCTGGCCCGGAACGATTCCGCCATGGCCGGCCGCGGAAAGATCGCCGTCATCCAGGCGCAGCGTGCGTGCGATCTGCTCCGCACGGTCCAGCGCCTTGTCCAGCGCCGCCATGGTCGGCCCCAGATCCAGGCTGTTGTCGTCCGCCCAGCTGCGGGAGGCCGCGAGCCAGACGCCGGCGAGCCCCTGCACGCGCATCAGCCCGCGCACGCCGGAGGTATCGACCTCCGCCCCTTCCAGCGTCCAGGCCATGGAGGCCATCAGCAGGGGCGAGAGGGAGAGGGCGAGAAGCGGATGCCGGCGCAGGTCGGCCTGGAGTCGCAGGATGCCGGCCCGATGCGGCTGCAGCGCGTCGAAGCGGCGCATCAGCAGGTCGAAGATTCGGTCGCGGGCCGAGCCGCCCTGGCCGGGGATGGTGGTGGAGAGCACCTGCCGGTCAACGGCGCGGGCATGGGCGGCCAGCAGCGCCATCGGCGTGCCATAGCGCGACCGCAGCGAATCGAGGCCCACCCCACTCTCGGCGGCGATGCGGGCGAAGGTCACGTCGTGCCAGCCGCGCGTGGCCACGACCTGCCAGAGCGCATCGAGGACCCGCGCCTCGTCGAAGGCGGGGCCGGCGGGCGGGAAGGGGGGGTCAGCGGGATTCTGCATGGGACCACAATTTGTCCTGCGTGGCGGGCGCGCCAAGCCCGGGCCATGCCGGCCCGTGCAGTCGTGAAGGCCTCCGCGAAAGCCCCTGGGCCATGAGGCAGCCGCTCACGCGGAGAGCTCGCGCGAGCGTGTCGTCGCGGCGGCGATGGCGCGGGACACCAGGGCAGGCCAGGCATCCTCGGCCATCAGCACGGCCAGGGCCCGTTCCGTGGTGCCCTTCGGGCTGGTCACGTTGCGCCGGAGCACGGCGGCATCCTCATCGCTCCGCGCCAGCAGGGAGCCCGCACCGGAGACGGTGGCGCGGGCCATGCGCCGCGCCAGGTCGGCGGGCAGGCCCTGCTCGACCGCCGCCTTCTCCAGGAGCTCCGCCAGCAGGAAGACATAGGCCGGCCCGCCGCCCGAGACGGCGGTGACGGCATCGAGCTGCGCTTCCTCCTCCACCCAGGCGACCTCGCCCACGGCGCGCAACAGGGCATCCGCGAGGGTCTTTTGCGCCCCCGTCACCCGCGCCCCGGCGAAACCGGCGGTGAAGCCCTGGCCGACCGCGGCCGGAGTATTGGGCATGGCGCGCACCACCGCGGCCTCGCCGCCGAGCAGGCGCTCGATCCCGGCCTCGGTCTGGCCGGCCATGATGGACACGAAGACGGCCCCCGCCTTCGCGAAGCGGGCATAGGCGGGCAGGGTCTCGGCCGCCATCTGCGGCTTCACCGCCAGCACCACTGCGGCAGGGCGGAATTCCGGCGGCAGGGCGCCGGGCTCCGGCAGCAGGCGAAGCCCGGCCGGAGCCTCGGAAGCATGGGGGTCCACGGCGATGGCCTCTTCGATGCCGCGGGCCAGCCAGCCCGTCAGCATCGCCCCCCCCATCTTGCCATAGCCAACCAGCAGGACGGGCGGCAGCGCCTCGCTCATGGAACCTCCTCACATCGCGTCAGGCCTCCCCGAGGCAGTCGAGCATGGCGGCCTGCAGCGCATCCTCGGCGCCACGGCCGCCCCACAGCACGAGCTGGAAGGCCGGAAAGAAACGCTCGCACTCCGTCAGGGCGATGTCCACCATGTCCTCCAGGCTTTCCGCCGAGGCACCGGGGGCGCCGCGCAGCAGCACCGAGTGCCGGAAGACCGGGGTGCCGTCGTCGCCCTCGATCCCGAAATGACCGATCCAGAGCTTCTCGTTGGCCAGGGCCAGCAGCTCGAAGAGCTTGCCGCGGGCCTCCGGCGGCACCTTCATGTCGAAGGCGCAGGTGAAGTGCATGGCGCTGATTTCGGAAGACCACGCGAAATGCAACCCGTAGTCGCACCACTTCCCCGGGGCCTCGGCGGCCATTTCGCCGGAGGAGCGACGGTCGAACGCCCAGTCGTTGGCGACGACGATCTGCTCCATCACGTCGAGGGGATTGGACGCCTTCTCCCGGCGTCCGAGGGCGAGCGGAGCGGTCATGTGGCACCTCCTTCCCGTCCTGGCTGGGCCCTGACCACTGAGTCTAGTCCAGACTCGCGGACCCAGCCCCTAGAGCTTGATATTGCGTTGCCATAACCCCGGCACGGCAAGGGATTTCTTCGGCGCCACCATCCGCTACCGGGGATGTGTGGCGCCGCCGCCATTCCGCGTGCCGCCGGGGAAAGGCCTCAGTCGAGCGAGCCGGGCTCGCCGGGCCGGACCTTCGGCGCGTCGGGCTTCGGCTGGGCCTCCGCCTCGCTGGCGCCGGCCGTGCCGCCCTGTCCCGGCCAGGCGGGGCCGGTGCCCGCGCCGCCGCTGCCCTTCAGCGTGTCGGCGTCGGCCACCGAAGCGCCCGCTTTCTCCTGCGGTGCGGAGGCGGCCGGGGCGCCCGGGGCCATGCCGGCCACCAGCCGCTCCAGCAGGGTCACCCGCGCGGCCAGGCCCTCGGCCTCCTCGCGGGCCCGGCGCGCCAGTTCCATGGCGGCGTCCAGGTCCTCCCGCCGCACCAGGTCCAGGCGCTGCAACATGCTTTCGGCCTGGGCGCGGAACACCGCTTCGGCCTCGTTCCGCAGACCGGTCAGGGCGGAGAAGGCTCCGCCCGCCACGCCCGCGAGGTCGTCGAAGATCTTGCCGCCGCGCCCGAAACCGGCGCCGCCGCCACCGGGCCCACCTTTGGGGCCATTGGCCCCGCCGAAGCCGCCGTCCTGATCCATCATCTGTCTCCCTTGCCGGGCCTGGTCCGCGCTGCCATCACGCAGCCCATATGGGCCCCATATGGGGAAGGACGCCCCCTTCGTCCAATTTCCTTCAACGGGCCACCCGATGGGCTCCCCAAGGGAGCTTCCCCGGGACGGCCAGAGCGGAAAGGCAGCGCCATGTTCCTTGTCACCGGCGGCGCCGGCTTCATCGGCTCCAACCTCCTGGCCGCGCTCTGCGCCCGGGGGGAGGAGGTCATGGTCTGCGACCGGCTGCGCGATGGCGGGAAGTGGCACAACATCGCTCCTTACCCCATCGCCGGGATCGTGCCGCCGGAGGATCTGGACCGCTGGCTGGACGGCGCCTCCGGGCTGGAGGGCATCTTCCACCTGGGCGCCATCAGCGCGACCACGGTGCGGGACGGCGACCTGGTGGCCGCCAACAACCTGTCGCTGACCCTGCGCCTCTGGGACTGGTGCGCCGAATACCGGGTGCCGCTGGTCTATGCCTCCTCCGCCGCCACCTATGGCGATGGGTCCGCCGGCTTCGACGACGACATGGCGCCGGAGGCCCTGGCGAAGCTGCGGCCGCTCAACCTCTATGGCTGGTCCAAGCACGCCACCGACCGGCGGGTGGTGGACCTGCTGGCGCGCCATCGCCTCGCCCCGCCGCACTGGGCCGGGCTGAAGTTCTTCAACGTCTATGGCCCCCACGAGGCGCACAAGGGCCGCATGGCTTCGGTGGTGTTGCACAAGTTCCGCCAGATCGCCGGGGGTGAGGCCGCGACCCTTTTCGCCTCGGATCGGGAGGGCATCGCCGATGGTGGGCAGATGCGCGACTTCGTGCATGTGGACGATTGCGTGGCGGCGATGCTCTGGCTGATGGACCACCCGCATGTCTCCGGCCTGTTCAACTGCGGCTCCGGAAAGGCGCGCAGCTTCCGGGACCTGGTCCTGGCCGTCTATGCCGCGATGGGGCGGGAGCCCGACATCCGCTACGTGCCGATGCCCGAGGACCTGAAGGGAAAATACCAGTATTTCACCGAGGCGCGCATGGACCGGCTGCGGCAACTCGGCTTCAACCACCTGGCCACGGAGCTGGAGGACGGCGTGGGCCGCTACGTCCGCCAGCTCATGGCCGAGTCCCCGCTGGAGCCACAGAACCGGGCATGATCCCCGCCATCCTCTTTCCCGCCTTCGACCCGGTCGCCATACAGCTCGGCCCCTTTGCGATCCGCTGGTACGCCCTGGCCTATATCACCGGCATCCTGATCGGCTGGGGGCTGGTGCGCCGGCTGGTGCAACTGGCGCCGCAGGTCGCGACGCGGGAACAGGTGGACGATTTCGTGACCTGGGCCACGCTGGGCATCGTGCTCGGCGGCCGCATCGGCTACGTCCTGTTCTATCGCCCCGGCCACTACATCGACCATCCGCTGGAGGCGCTCTACCTCTGGCAGGGCGGCATGTCCTTCCATGGCGGCGCGGCGGGCGTGATCCTGGCGCTGTACCTCTTCACCCGCTCGCAGGGGCTGAGCTTCCTCGGCTTCTCCGACCGCGTGACCTCGGTGGTGCCGGTCGGCCTGTTTTTCGGGCGCATCGCCAACTTCATCAACGGAGAGCTCTGGGGCCGCGTCACCGACGTTCCCTGGGGCATGATCTTTCCCACCGGCGGGCCGGAGCCCCGCCACCCCTCGCAGCTCTATCAGGCGGGCATGGAGGGGGTGATTCTCTTCGTCCTGCTACAGGTCCTGATCCACCGCCCGGCGCTGCGGGCCCGGTACGGCTTCGTGTCCGGCGCCTTCCTGGCCGGCTACGGCGTCGCCCGCATCGTCGGTGAGCTGTTCCGCCAGCCGGACGCGCAGCTCGGCTTCCTTTTCGCCGGGATCACCATGGGGCAGCTCCTGTCCCTGCCGATGGTGCTCTGCGGCGCCTGGCTGATGTGGAGGGCCCGGCCCGCGACCGCCCCCGCCCAGGGCGCCATGCGGCACGAGGGCGCCTGACATGGCGGGGGCCGAACGGCTCGACCGCTTCATGGCCCGGGCCGTGGCCGCCTACTACGCCGGCCGCGACCCCTTGGGCCGCGACGGCGATTTCATCACCGCGCCGGAGATCAGCCAGGCCTTCGGCGAGTGCCTGGGCCTCTGGGCGGCGGTCTGCTGGCAGATGATGGGGGCGCCGCCGCGCATCCTCCTGGCGGAGCTCGGCCCCGGGCGCGGCACTCTGATGGCCGATGCCCTGCGCGCGGTGCGGGAGGTGCTGCCCGCTTTCGCCCAGGCGGCCGAGCCGCATCTGGTGGAAGCCTCGCCCGTGCTCCGGGCGGCGCAGCGGGCGAAGCTGCCGGACGCGCAATGGCACGACCGGGCAGAGGACCTGCCGGAAGGGCCGCTCCTGCTTCTGGCGAACGAGTTCCTCGATGCGCTGCCGATCCGGCAGTTCGTGCGGCAGGACGGCACCTGGCGGGAGCGCTGGGTGCAGGACGGCGCATTCCTTCTCCGCGAGATCGTGGAGCCCCCCGTAACGGACCTTCCCGAAGGCATGCCGGACGGTACGGTCCGGGAGGTCTGCGCTCCCGCCCTTTCCCTCGCCGGATGGCTCGCGGGGCGTCTGGCCCGGCAGGGCGGCGCCGCGCTCTTCATCGACTATGGCCACACCGCGGGTGGCAGTGGCGACAGCCTCCAGGCCGTTCGCCGGCATGAGCCGGTCGCTCCCCTGGCCGGCCCCGGCACTGCCGACCTGACCGCGCATGTGGATTTCCAGGCCCTGGCCGGCGCGGCCCGGGCTGGTGGTGCCGCCGCGCATGGACCGGTGCCGCAGGGCATGTTCCTGCGCCGCCTGGGCCTGGGGCAGCGCGCCGCCATGCTGGCCGCCGCCAATCCCCGGCAGGCCCAGGCGCACTTGGCCGCGGCGAACCGCCTGACGGCGCAGGAGGCGATGGGCCTGCTCTTCCAGGCCCTGGCCATCACGCCGCCCGGCTTTCCCATTCCACCCGGATTCGAGAACGCATGAGCACCGCCGAGTTCCTCGTTGCCGCCGGTCTGGCGGGCCTGCCGCATGGCTTCTTCACCCGGCGGGGCGGTGTCTCCGAGGGCACCTTCGCCTCGCTCAACTGCTCGCTCTCCGGCGCCGACGACCCGACCCGGGTGGCGGAGAACCGCGCCCTGGCCATGGAGGCGCTGGGCCTGCCGCCCGCCGCGCTGGTGGGGCTGCACCAGGTCCATGGCCCCGATGTGGTGGTGGCGCGCGAGCCCTGGCCCGACACGGCGCGGCCGCGCGCGGATGGGATCGTCACCGACCGGCCCGGCCTGGCCCTGGGGATCGTCACGGCGGATTGCGGCCCGGTGCTCTTCGCCGATGCCGAGGCCGGGGTGATCGGTGCCTGCCACGCGGGCTGGCGCGGGGCCGTGGCCGGGATCTGCGAGGCGGTGCTGGAGGCCATGGAGGGAATCGGGGCCCAGCGCGGGCGTGTCGTGGCCGCGCTGGGCCCCTGCATCCGCCAGGCCTCCTACGAGGTCGGGCGCGATCTCTTCGAGGCGGTGGGCCAGCCGGAATTCTTCCAGCCGGGCGCGCGGGACGGCCACTGGCAGTTCGACATGGCGGGCTACATCGCGGCCCGGCTGCAAAGGGCCGGCACCGGGCTGGTGCAGGTGATCGACGCCGACACCCAGGCCGATGCCGGCCGCTTCTTCTCCCATCGCCGCCGCACCCTGGCCGGCGGTGGCCCAATAGGGCACCAGCTCTCGACCATCGCCCTTCGGGGTTGAAGATCGCGCGACCTCCTCGCGAGATCGGGCAAATGTGAGGACTGAAATCCTCTTAGGAGGATTCAGTTCTCCTTTTGTTCCTAGAATCGGTCTAGGATCGGGGGATGCCCCCCGATCCTTTGCTCGAACAGCTCGAAAGGACCCTGGCCGACTCCTACAAGCGGGAGATCGAGGCGGAGGAGAATGTCTGGCGCAGCCTGCCCTTCTTCGCCGCGACCTTCGCCCTGCAATTCGCCGGGCTGGCCCAGGCGCGCGACTGGCTGCTGGCGATGCAGGGAACCACCGCCCTCGTGGCCATCGGGCTGCTGGTCCTGGCCGGCGGCTCGACGGCGCTGGGCCTGCTTTTCCTGGCCCAGTCCATCGCCCCCGCCGAGTTCCGCTACCTGTCCCGGGAGACCGAGCTGCTGCGCTATGCCGGCGCGCTGCGCGAGCAGGAGCGGGCAGCCGGCCGCGAGGCCACCGAGGCTTCCGCCGCTGCCCTCGCCAGCTTCCGTGCGACGCTGGTGGCGCAATACGCCATGGCGGTGGACAATAACCGGGCCATCAACCGGCGCCGGGCGACGCGGCGAACCAGGGCGGCCCTGGCGATCCTCTGCTCCGTCCTGCTGGTCACGGCCCTGGTGGCACTGACACTGGGCACCAACATGTCCCATGCCACCGGAGCCGGACCGATCCATGACAGCCAGAAGCCCGCCGAAAGCACCCTCGCCATTGGAAGCGGAGCCACCCGGCCAGGACCAACCGGCGGAGACTCCGCGACAACCCGCCCCGGAGGAAACGCCGGCCGAGCCGCCGATGGTGGTGGTGCGCGAGGGATGGTGGAGCCGCGGAGTGGCGGAACGGCCGCGCGAGGCGCTGCGGCGGGAGGATGAGGCGAAGAAGCGATAAGCGGCGGGAAGGCTCCGGAGGTCCAGCCCGCCGCCTGGGATTGCGCCGTGGCCGGTGCTTACTCCGGCCGGATCCACTCGGGCTCGTCGACGATGTCGAGGTCGTCGAGGTTCACGATCACTTCCTCGGTCCCGGAGCGGACCAGGACGCAATGCAGGTCCTCGGTGTCGGAGGCGTTCAGCTCCTGATGCGGCAGATAGGGCGGCACCAGCATGAAGTCACCGGCCTTGGCCTCGGTGATGAATTCCAGCCGGCTGCCCCAGCGCATCAGCGCATGACCGCGCACCACGTAGATGATGCTTTCCAGCGCGCCATGATGATGCGGGCCAGTCGGATGGCCCGGCCGGATGAGGTTGGTTCCGGCCCAGAGATGCTGGGAGCCGTTGCGGCTGCCGCTGATCGCGACCTCGCGGTTCATGCCCAGCGTTTCCGGCGTGTCACAGCTCCGGGCACCGGCCTTCACCACCTTGATGCCGTTGTTGCGCCAATCCTGGGCTTCGCTGGCCGGGGCCTGGCCGGCCTGGGCAGGGGTCTTCGCGATCGTGCCGTCGGGCATGGCGGGCGTCTCCTTCACAGGGAAATCCATCTCTCGGCACACATTTTAGGGCGCCGCCAGCATCGTGAAATGGGCGGGTTTTTCAAACTGCCGCGCTTCTCCAGCACAGTCCTCTCCCTCCGCCGCGATGGCGAGAATAGTTTTCCGCGACGAGGGCCGGGAGGCCGGGGCGCCGAAAACCGATGCTCGACGGGAAGCGCCGCACGCGATAAGCGGCCTGCGATGCCTTATATGGTCTTCTTCGTGTTCCTGATCTTCCTGACCGCGCTGGCCTCCTGTGTTGTCGGCTGAACGGTGCGTCCTGGCGGCGCTTCTCCTCCTGCTCCTCCCCCTGGCCGGGTGCGGGGACCTGCCCCAGCCCTATCGCGGGCAGCCGGGTGGCATGGCGGCCAAGCTGGTGCAGCCGCCTGCCTACCGGATCGCCGTGCCGCCGCCGGACGCGGCCATGCTGACCGATGCAGGCAGCAGGCGCTTCGCCTCCGATCTCGCGGATGCGCTGGTGGCGGCCGAGGTGCCGGCCGTGGCGAGCCAGCCCTGGCCGCTCGACTGGCGGCTGAAGGTGGTGGCGAGCCGCGAGGGCCAGACCATCGTGCCGCGCTACACGCTGGAGAATGCCGACGCGCAATCCGTGGTCGAGGCGCGGGGCAACCCGGTGCGGATCGAGGAATGGGCGGGCGAGGACCCGAAGATGCTGCAACGCGTGGCCACCAGCGATGCCGGCACCGTGGCCACGCTGCTGGCGCGCGCCGATGCCGCCCGCCGCGCGGCGGACCCCGCGACGCTGGTGGCGAACGGCCCGCCACGCCTCCGCTTCATCGGCGTGAAGGGCGCGCCCGGCGACGGCGACGCCGCCTTGACCACGCGCATGACCGATTTCCTGGCCGACAAGGGCTTCCTGGTGCAGCCCCAGGCGGAGGGTTCCCTCTTCAGCCTGGAGGGGCGGGTGAACATGGTGCCCATTCCCGACCGGCAGCAGCGGGTCGAGATCCAGTGGATCGTGACCCGCAAGGACGGCCAGGAGATCGGGCGAGCCATCCAGATGAACCAGATCCCGCAGGGGACGCTGAACGGGCTTTGGGGTGACGTCGCCTATGTGGTGAGCCAGGAGGCGGCGCAGGGCGTGCGCGACATCATCAACAATGCCGGCGGCTTCGGGCCGCCGCCCACCTCTCCCGGCGGGACCGGCACGAAGGCGCCCGGCGGCAAGCCGCAGGCCGGCGTGGCGCCGCCGGCTCCGGCGGGGGACGCGGCCTCCATGGCCGCGCCGCTCCTCCTGCCCGAGGACGATTCCCTGCCGCCTCCCCAGGGCTGAAGCGGCGGGAGAGACGCCGCGCGGCCTGCTCCACGGGGCTGTGGCGGCCGCGATCCGGAGGCGGAAGATTTGCTCACCGGATCGCGATTGCTCTGGAAGAGCCTCGCCATGCCGCCTACGCTGCATTGCATGATGCCATTCTCCCTGGAGCCGGGGCTGCGCGCGGTCCTGCTGACCGCCGCGCTCCTCGCGGGATGCGCGGCGGGCGATGGTCCGCGAACCGCAGGCGATGCGCCCCGCGGTGCCTTCGGACCTTATCTGGCGGGCCGCTTCGCCTCTTCCGAGGCGGACAGTGCCATGGCTGCCGCGCAACTCGGGGAGGCACTGCGGCAGGACCCCGACCAGATCGAGGTGCTGCAACAGGCTTTCGGCGCCGCGGTGATGAACGGCCAGTCCGATGCGACGCGCCTCGCCCGGCGCCTGCCCGAGGACCAGCTGGCGAACCTGCTTCTCGCCGGGGCGGATGCCCAGGCGGGGCGGTGGGACCGCACCGAGCAGAGGTTGCGCACCCTGCCACGCCGGGGCTCGGCGCAGTTGCTCCAGCCCCTGCTGGTCGCCTGGGCCCAGGCGGGGCGGGGCGACACCGCGCAGGCCCTGGCGCTGCTGCGGCCCTTCATCGAGGACGGGCGGCTGCGCGGCGTGATCGCGCTGCATGCCGCGATGATCGCCGATCTGGGTGGACAGCCGCAGGATGCCGCGCGCTACCTGCGCCTGGCGATCGCGGATACCCAGGAGCCGAACCTCCGCTTGGCGCAGATCGGTGCCGGCATCCTTGCCCGGGCCGGTCAGGAGGCGCAGGGCGCGCGGCTCTTCGACGTGATGGCCCGGGGGAACGACGACATCGCCATGGCCGTCACGCCGGCGCTGCGCCAGAAGGCGCTGCAGGGTCGCGCGGTGGCGAGTGCGACCGAGGGGATGGCGGAGGCCCAGGTCGCCTTCGGGGCGGCGCTCCGCTCCCAGGGGGGACCAGACCTCGCCCTGATGCTGTCGCGCCTGGCGCTGCGCCTGCGGCCGGATTTCGCCCCGGCCCTGCTTCTCGCCGCCGATTCCCTGGCGGACCAGAAGCATACCGACCGCGCCCTGGCGATGCTGGAAACGGTGCCGGAGCGCGATCCGCTGGCGCCGCTGGTGGCGCTGCGCCGTGCCTCCCTGCTGGATGCCATGGGCCGGACTGCCGAGGCCGAGGCGCTGCTGCGCCATCTGGCGCAGAGCCATCCCCAGGCCGTGCAGCCCGTGGCGCAGCTCGGCGACATGCTCCGCACGAGGGGGCGCTTCGGCGAGGCCTCGGCGGCCTATGGGGAGGCACTGGCCCGGGCCCGCGCGGACGGGTCCGTCGGCTGGCCGCTCTACTATGCCCAGGGCATTGCGATGGAGCGTGACGGACGCTGGACCGAGGCCGAGGCCTCCTTCCGCCGTGCCCTGGCGCTGGCGCCGGACCAGCCGAGCGTCCTGAACTACCTCGCCTATTCCTGGGCGGAGCGGGGCGAGCGGCTGCCGGAGGCGAAGCGCATGCTGGAGCGGGCTGCGGCGCTGCGGCCGCAGGACGGCAACATCGCCGACAGCCTGGGCTGGGTGCTGCTGCGCCAGGGGGATCTGCCGAAGGCCGTGCAGACGCTGGAGCGGGCGGTGGAGCTGGAATCGCGCAACTCCACGATCAACGAGCATCTGGGGGACGCCTATTGGGCGGTCGGCCGGCGGACGGAGGCGCGCTACCAGTGGCGCCGGGCGCTGGATCTCGTCCCGGCTTCCGAGGACGGGCCCCGGCTTTCCGCCAAGCTGCGGGATGGGTTGCAGACCTCTCCCGCCGCTTCCGCTATGCGCTGAGCCATGTCCGATATCACGACGAACCGGCCCCAGGCCGCAGGGGCTGAGGCGGCTGAATTCGCCCCGGCCAAGGTCAATCTCTTCCTGCATGTCACCGGGCGACGCGAGGATGGCTATCACCTGCTCGACAGCCTGGCCGTCTTCGCGGGGGTGGGCGATGAGCTCACGGCTTCGCCGGCGGAGGCGCTGACGCTGGAGATCGACGGGCCGGAAGGCGGCGCCCTGGTCGCGGAGCCGGACAATCTGGTGCTGCGCGCGGCGCGCCTGCTGGCGGAAAGCCACGGCGTCTCCCACGGCGCGGCGCTGCGGCTGACCAAGCGCCTGCCGGTGGCTTCCGGCATCGGCGGCGGCTCGGCTGACGCGGCCGCAGCGCTGCGCCTGCTGGCTCGCCAGTGGCGCCTGCCCCTGCCGCCCGAGGCGGCGGTGGCGCGGCTGGGCGCGGATGTGCCCGTCTGCGTCGCGTCCCGGGCCGCGCGCATGGGCGGCATCGGCGAGGAACTGGCGCCGGCGCCACGTTTCCCGGCCTATGGGCTGCTGCTGGCCAATCCGCGCATCCCCCTGTCCACGCCCGCCGTGTTCCGTGCCCGGGCGACCGGCTTCACGCCTCCGGCGGAACTGCCCGCATCCTGGTCCAGTGCCCGGGCCATGGCCGAGGATCTCCGGCGCTGCACGAACGATCTGGAGGCCCCGGCACGAGAGCTCTGCCCCGCCGTGACGGAGGTGCTCTCGGCGATCGCCAGCCGGAAGGACTGTCTGTTGGCGCGGATGAGCGGTTCCGGCGCGACCTGCTTCGGCCTCTTTCCCGATCCGGCCATGGCCCAGGCGGCGGCCGAGAGCCTGCCCTCCGCCTGGTGGCGCTGGGGCGGGGCGCCCGCAGAAGGCTGAGTCGTGGCCTGCTGCTGCGACGCGGTGGAAAGAAACCCGGGCCGGGAGGTCTTTACGGACCCCCTGGGCTCCGATTATCTCCCTCCCCACGCGAAAGCCCGGCTCGCAAGGGCCTGCTACTGGGGCGTAGCCAAGCGGTAAGGCAGCGGTTTTTGGTACCGCCATTCCCAGGTTCGAATCCTGGCGCCCCAACCAGCGATCGTATCTCCGGATGTCTAGCGCATGGGCTCCAGCCGAGTGGCGAGGCGACGGGCCAGGGCATAGCCCAGCATGCCGGCGACCGGCGCGGCCGGAAGGGCCAGCAACCAGCCGATATGGGCGCCCTGCACCACCATGCCGAGGCCGATGCCGAACATCGTCCCGCCGGTCAGGCAGCCGAGGACCCCGGCGGTCAGGCCGAGGATCAGGATCTCTTCGCGTCTCACCATCGTATCCCAGCAGGTGCAGGAAGCCTGCCGCTTTGACAAGCGGGGGTTTGACAAGGGGGTGGCACGCCGTTAAGGGGCGCCCTCCTTCCTGGGAATGTGGACGTGGCGTTCTGCCGCGCGCCCGCTTCCGGCCTTTCGGGGCCGGGGGACTACCGGGACAAAACTGGCCCACCGGGCCATCGAAGACGAAAGGACCCGCCGCATGACGAAGCGCGCGGAAAGCAAGTACAAGATCAATCGCCGCCTCGGCGTGAACCTCTGGGGCCGTGCGAAGTCCCCGATCGCGAAGCGCGAGTACGGCCCCGGCCAGCACGGCCAGCGCCGCAAGCAGAAGCCGACCGACTTCGGCATCCAGCTGATGGCGAAGCAGAAGCTGAAGGGCTACTACGGCAACATCGGCGAGAAGCAGTTCCGCAAGTATTACGAGGAGGCCGTGCGCCGCAAGGGCGACACCTCCGAGAACCTGATCGAGCTGCTGGAGCGCCGCCTGGACGCCGTGGTGTACCGCATGAAGCTGGCGGTGACGCCCTTCGCGGCCCGCCAGTTCGTCAACCACGGCCACCTGCTGGTGAACGGCAAGCGCGTGAACATCCCCTCCTATCTCGTGAAGGACGGCGACGTCATCGAGGTGAAGGAGAAGTCCAAGCAGCTGACCGCCGTGCTCGACGCCGCGCAGTCCGGCGAGCGTGACGTGCCGGAATATGTGCAGATCGACCACCGCCAGATGAAGGGCTCCTTCATCCGCGCGCCGAAGCTGGGCGATGTGCCGTACCCGGTGCAGATGGAGCCGAACCTGGTCATCGAGTTCTACTCGCGCTGATCCTTTCGCCTCACAGGTAACCCTTTCGGGCCTCCTGCCGAACGCCGCCCCTGGGAACGAACCCCCGGGGGCGGCGTTTCGCGTTTCTGGAGTAAGCTTTGTGCCTTCCCGGGAGAATCGCCTGTGCCGAGTGAGCAGACCCGACGTGTTCTGGCCCTGATCCTGCCGCTGGTGCAGATCGTCGTGGGGCTCCTGCCGCTGGTAGGGGTGGGAACTTCCATGGCGGTGGTGTCGGGGAGCAGCCAGACGCCAGTGGTGCCGGCGAACTATGCCTTCCCCATCATGTGGACGGTGCTTTTCGCACTCTCGCTGGCCTATGGCGTCTGGCAGATCCTGCCGATGAACCATGCGGACCCGCTGCTGAGCCGCGTCGGCTGGCCGCTGGTCGGGGTCTTCGCGCTGAACACGCTGTGGGAGGCGGTGGCGCAGTTCAGCGGGCGGAACGGGTTCTTCCTGGTGGCGATCATGCTGCTGAACGTCGTTTGCGCCCTGGCCGCCTTCTTCCTGGCGCGGCGCGGGGTGGAGCCTTCGCGCAGCGGGCGCTGGCTGGTGCTGCCGCTGACCGGTCTGATGGCGGGATGGCTGACGGCCGCCTGCTTCGCGAACATCTCCGGGGCCGCGCGGGTGGCGGGGATCATCCCGGTGGAGGGGATGGTGGCCACGGTGGCGGCGGTACTGCTGCTGCTGGCGGCCGGAGGCTTCGCCGCGGCGGTGGTCTGGGCAGCCAAGGGCAGCGTCTGGTACCTGGGCGGCGTCGGCTGGGCACTGGTGGCCGTGGTGGTGGCCAACCTGGGGGCGAACCAACTGGATGTGCTGGCGGCGCTGGCGGCCGCGGTGATGCTGGCCCTGGTGGTGGGTGTGGCCTGGACCCGGCGGGTGCCGGGGCGGCGGGGCAGGCAGCTCGGCGCCTGAGGGAAGGTGCTGGCGCTCCAGCCGCAGGACACGGAAGGGATGGAGGGCGGCCTGGACGGGGCGTGTTTCCCCGCCGGGTGCCGGTGCGTTGCCGGAGCGGGGTTTTCGTTCCGTGTTGGTTACGGAGCCGGTGGGAGAGGCGGTATCCGGACAAAAGAAACCCCGGCGAGGGCGGACCCTGCCGGGGTTTGCTTTGGCGCCGGGATGAGTGAGACTTCCGGCTTTCCGGGGAGGTTTCAGGCCGCCTGCCCGGTGGGGATGTTCTTGTCCTGAAGCAGGGTCTGGAGCTCGCCGGACTGGAACATCTCCATGATGATGTCGCAGCCGCCGACGAACTCGCCCTGGACATAGAGCTGGGGGATGGTCGGCCAGTTGGTGAAGGCCTTGATGCCCTCGCGCAGCTCGGGATCGGCCAGAACGTTCACGCCCTTGAAGGGCACGCCCACATGGCTGAGGATCTGGACCACGCGGGCGGAGAAGCCGCACTGCGGGAAGGCCGGGGTGCCCTTCATGTAGAGGACCACCGGGTTCTCGGTGATCTCCTGCTGGATGCGGGCGCTGGTGGCGTCGCTCATGGGGTTCCTTTCAATCGGGGGCGGAGGTCTGCAGGGCGAGGGCGTGGAGTTCGCCCCCCATGCGGCCCCGCAGCGCGGCGTAGACGAGCTGGTGCTGCTGGACGCGGGACTTGCCGCGAAAGGCCTCGGACACGACGGTGGCGGCGTAGTGGTCGCCGTCGCCCGCCAGGTCCTCGATGGTCACGCGGGCGTCCGGGATGGCGGCGCGGATCAGCGCCTCGATCTCGGCTTGCTCCATGGCCATGGGTCAGTTCCCCTCCATCAGTGCGGGCAGGGTAGCCTCATTGGCGGCCCGCAGCGAAGCCACGGATATGGCGGTGCCGTCCGGGAGAACCAAGTCCTTCTCGCCCGTCTCCCCCAGGATCGTGGCGGGGATGCCGGCGGACTGGGCGGCGGCGAGGAGGGGCTGGGCGTCGGCGGTGGCGACGACGTAGCGGGACTGGTCCTCGCCGAACCAGAAGGCGTGGGCGGGGATGGAGCCCGCCACGTCCCGGAGGCGGAGGCCGGTGCCGGTCTCCATCAGCATTTCCGCGATCGTGACCAGGAGGCCGCCATCGGCGCAGTCATGGGCGGCCTGGATGCGGCCTTCGGTGATCTGGGCGCGGAGGAAGTCGCCGGTGCGGCGCTCGGTGGCGAGGTCCACGGGCGGGGGGGCGCCGTCCTCGCGGCCCGCGATCTCGCGCAGCCAGAGGGACTGGCCCAGGTGGCCGGTGGTGGCGCCCAGGAGGACCAGGGTGGCGTTGGCGGGGGCGCCGAGGCGGGTGGCCTTCGCCACGTCCTCCAGCACGCCCACGGCGCCGATGGCAGGGGTGGGGAGGATGGGGCGGCCCTCGGTCTCGTTGTAGAGGGAGACGTTGCCGCTCACGACCGGGAAGTCCAGCGCCTTGCAGGCGGCGGCCATGCCGCGGACGGCGCTGGCGAACTGGCCCATGATCTCCGGCTTCTCGGGGTTGCCGAAGTTCATGTTGTCGGTGATCGCGAGGGGGAGGGCGCCGGTCGCGGTGAGGTTGCGCCAGGCCTCCGCCACGGCCTGGGTGCCGCCCATCTCCGGATCGGCCAGGACGTAGCGCGGGGTGCAGTCGGTGGTGATGGCCAGGGCGCGGGTGCCTTCGCCCACGCGGACGACCGCCGCATCGGCGGCGCCGGGGCGGCGGGTGGTGTTGCCGCCCACGGTGGCGTCGTACTGGTCCCAGATCCAACGGCGGGAGCAGAGGTCCGGGCTGGCGACGAGGGTTTGCAGGGCCTCACCAATGGTGGTGGGGTTGGAGATGTCGGCCGCGTTCAGCGTGGGCTGTTTCGGCGTTTCGGCGGTGGGGCGGCGGTAGAGGGGGGCCTCGGATTCCAGGGGGGCGAGGGGGATGTCGGCCTCGACCTGACCCTTGTGCTTCACCACGATGCGGCCGGTGTCGGTGATGTGGCCGACGACGGCGAAGTCGAGTTCCCACTTGCGGAAGATAGCTTCGGCGATGTGCTCGGCGCCGGGGCGGAGGACGATCAGCATGCGCTCCTGCGATTCGGAGAGCATCATCTCGTAGGCGGTCATGCCGTCCTCGCGCTGCGGGACGTTGTCGAGGTTCATCTCGATCCCCACGCCGCCCTTGCCGGCCATTTCCACGCCGGAGGAGGTGAGGCCGGCGGCGCCCATGTCCTGGATCGCGACGATGGCGTCGGTGGCCATGAGTTCGAGGCAGGCCTCGATCAGCAGCTTCTCCGCGAAGGGGTCACCGATCTGGACGGTGGGGCGCTTTTCCTCGCTGTCCGCGTTGAATTCCGCGCTGGACATGGTGGCGCCGTGGATGCCGTCGCGGCCGGTCTTGCTGCCGACATAGACCACGGGGTTGCCGATGCCGGCGGCGGCGGAGAGGAAGATGCGGTCCTTTGGCGCGATGCCCACGGTCATGGCGTTGACCAGGGGGTTGCCGTCGTAGCGGGGGTGGAAGTTGACCTCGCCGCCCACGGTCGGGACGCCGACGCAGTTGCCGTAGCCGCCGATGCCGCGGACGACGCCGTCGAGGACGCGCTTCGTGACCGGGTTGCTCGGCGAGCCGAAGCGGAGGGCGTTGAGGTTGGCGATGGGGCGGGCGCCCATGGTGAAGACGTCGCGCAGGATGCCGCCCACGCCGGTCGCCGCACCCTGGTAGGGCTCGATGAAGCTGGGGTGGTTGTGGGATTCCATCTTGAAGATGGCGGCCAGCCCTTCGCCGATGTCGATGACGCCCGCATTCTCGCCCGGGCCGTGGATGACCCAGGGGGCCTTGGTCGGCAGCTCCTTCAGCCAGACGCGGCTGGATTTGTAGGAGCAGTGTTCCGACCACATCACCGAGAAGATCCCGAGCTCGGTCATGGAGGGCTGGCGGCCGAGGATGGCGAGGACACGCTCGAACTCATCCGGCTTCAGGCCGAATTCCGCGGCGAGCTGCTTGGCACGCTCCGGCGCCAGTGGGGCCGGGGCGAGGGGGGCGGGGCTGGACATGTTCGCCTTGTGGGAAGGCGCGGGCGCGATGTCCAGGGGTTCGCGTATCGGGGGAGGGTTGCCGGGACGGGTGCTCATGGCCAGGCGTGGCGGAGGCGGTTGGGGAGGCGGGCACGGCCGGCGGCGGTGCGGTGGAGGGCGGCGAGGGTTTTCAGCCAGTTCCGGTA
This sequence comes from Roseomonas mucosa ATCC BAA-692, assembly GCF_000622225.1. Taxonomy (GTDB): domain Bacteria; phylum Pseudomonadota; class Alphaproteobacteria; order Acetobacterales; family Acetobacteraceae; genus Roseomonas; species Roseomonas mucosa. The sequence continues at coordinate 428,132 of NZ_JHWD01000001.1, forward strand.
GGCGGTGAGGGCGCCGTAGCGCGTTGGAAAGGGCGGGATTTTCGTTTGGCGCAGGGTTTCGGACAAATCCGGGTCCGGGAGGAGCCAGGGCGGGCCGGGGAGAGCGGAGCGGAGGCCGAGGCGGCGGGCGAGGAGGATGAGGCGCAGGCCGAGGATGCGGTAGGCGCGGCGGGCGGCGCGGCAGATGCGATGCTCGATGGCGCGGAGGGGGTGATTGGGGTGGGTTTCGGCCAGGAGGGTGAGGAGGCGGGTCCAGAGGCCGTTGTGGGTGAGGCGGCGGAAGTAGCGGGAGATGGTGGCGGGGTTGCCGTAGTGGGGCGGGAGGGCGCGCCAGGGGTCGGGGGTGAGGGCGAGGTGGAAGATGGCGTCCATGCGGAGGCGGAGGTCGGCGATGGGGCGGCCGGCGGGGGAACGCGGGAGGATGTGGGGGAGTAGGGCGAGCCACTCGTCGTCGGTGAGGG
>NZ_JHWD01000001.1:428602-528704 GCF_000622225.1 Roseomonas mucosa ATCC BAA-692
CACGGCGGCGGCGACCTCCCGCAAGCAGGTCAGCAAGCTCAAGAAGCGCCTCTCCGTCCTGCCGGAGGAGGCGCAGGAGGAGCTGGAGCCGCTGCTCGACGCCTACGCCATGATGCTGGGTGAATCTCGCCTCCTGCGCGGCGCCCGCAAGCGCATCGAGGCCGGCCTGCTCTCCGCGGAAACGGCGGTGGCCGACGAGGCGGAAGCCATCGCCGCCGCCATCCTGGCCGCCAAGGACGACGACAAGCCCGGCCTGCGCCGCCGTGCCGGCGAGGTGCGCGAGATCGCCCGCCGCCTGACCCGCAACCTGACGCAGACCGGCTTTCGCTCCTTCAAGGACGTGCCCGCCGGCTCGATCCTGGTGGCGCAGGAGCTGACCCCAGCCGATGCGGCGCTGATCGACCCTTCCCGCATCGCCGGCGTGGCCACCGAGGAAGGCGGCGCCGACGGCCATACCGCCATCATGCTGCGCGCCCTGGGCATCCCCTCCGTGCTGGGCTGCGAGGGGCTGACCGAGGCAGCGCGCCGCGACGATCTCTGCGTGCTGGACGGCGGCGCCGGCACGGTGGTGGTCCGCCCCAACGAGAAGTCCCTGGCCTTGGGGCGCGAGGCCCTGGCCGGCTATGCGCGCGAGCGCACCCGGCTGAACAAGCTGCGCCGCCTGCCCTCCGTCACCACGGATGGGGAGGAGGTGGACCTCCAGGCCAACATGGAGATCCCGGCCGAGCTGCCGCTGATCGCCGGCGCGGGCGCGCACGGCATCGGCCTGCTGCGCACCGAGTTCCTCTTCATGAACCGCGACGTGCCGCCCGACGAGGAGGCGCATTTCGAGGTCTATCGCCAGATCGTCGAAAGCATCGCGGGCGACGGCGTGACCATCCGCGTCCTCGACTGGGGCGGCGAGAAGGACATGGAGGCCCTCGCCCAGACCATCGACTTCGCCCAGGGCGGCGCCAACCCGGCGCTCGGCCTGCGCGGTATCCGCATGCTACTGCGGCGGCCGGAGATCCTGGAGGTGCAGTTCGCCGCCATCCTACGCGTCGCCGCCCTCGGCCCGGTGCGGGTCCTGCTGCCCATGGTCACCGTGCCGCAGGAGGTGCGCCAGGCCCGCGAGATCTACGAGCGCGTGGCCAAGCGCCTGCGCCGCCGCGGCAACATCGCCCTGCCGGACAAGCTGCCGCCGCTGGGCGCGATGATCGAGACGCCTGGCGCCGCCCTGGCCGCCGACGCCATCGCGCTGGAGGCCGATTTCTTCGCCATCGGCACCAACGACCTCGCCATGTACACGCTGGCGGTGGACCGCGCGGAGGCGGAGGTTTCGCATCTCTACGACCCGCTGCACCCGGCGGTGCTCCGGCTGATCCAGTTCTCCACCGAGGCGGCGCTGCGGCTGCGGATGCCGGTCTCGGTCTGTGGCGAGATGGCGGGAAATCCCCGCCTGGTGCCGCTGCTGCTGGGCCTCGGCCTGCGGAGCCTGTCGATGAACGCCTCCGCCGTGCCCAGGGTGAAGCAGGCCGTGCGGGCGCTGAACATCGACGACTGCGCCCGCTTCGCCCGCCGGGTCATGGAGCAGTCGGACCCGGGCCGCATCCAGGAGCTGGTGCTGAACTTCGAGGAAGGCGCCGACTGGCGAAGCTGAGGCTCGGCCGCTTCAACGGCCCCTTCGGCGCCGGCAAGGTCTGCGTCACCCGCACCTTCAAGCCGGCCAGGATCGCTTGCACCGCGCCGATCAGCGCCACCATCAGCCTCTGGCCCACGTCGCCCCCCCACACGGGACGGCTGCGGCCGGGCGCGGGTGGGGGAGCGCCCCGGCACCGCACCGGGGGCCTGTCTTCGGCTCTTCACGGACACCCCATGCCGGGAGGGGCGCTTCGTGCTTCCCAAATCCCTTCGCATAACATAAAGATATCTTGATACCTGACCAGGGCCGGTTCCGCCGGTGCCCTGGCCCGCCCACAAGCCGGAGTCCCGGACGACCCATGCCCGATACCCACGTGCCCGCCACCGACTACAAGGTCCGCGACATCACCCTGGCCGACTGGGGCCGCAAGGAACTGGCGATGGCCGAGGACGAGATGCCCGGCCTGATGGCGCTACGCCACGAGTTCGGCACCGAGAAGCCGCTGAAGGGCGCCCGCATCTCCGGCTGCCTGCACATGACGGTGCAGACCGCCGTGCTGATCGAGACGCTGACCGCGCTCGGCGCCGAGGTCCGCTGGTCCTCCTGCAACATCTTCTCCACCCAGGACCATGCCGCGGCCGCCATCGCCGCCACCGGCGTGCCCGTCTTCGCCGTGAAGGGCGAGACGCTGGAGGAATACTGGGACTACGTGTACCGCACGCTCGACTGGAACGGCGACGTGCCGAACATGCTGCTGGACGACGGCGGCGACATGACGCTGCTGGTCCATTACGGCCTGCGCGCCGAGAAGGGCGACACCGCCTTCCTCGACAAGGCCAGCAACGAAGAGGAGACCGTCTTCTTCGCGCTGATCCGGAAGCTGGTCGCCGAGAAGCCGGGCTGGTTCGCGAAGCTCGCTGCCTCGATCAAGGGCGTCTCCGAGGAGACGACGACGGGCGTGCATCGCCTCTACACCATGGCCAAGGAAGGCAAGCTGCTCTTCCCCGCCATCAATGTGAACGACAGCGTCACCAAGTCGAAGTTCGACAACCTCTACGGCTGCCGCGAGTCCCTGGTGGACGGCATCCGCCGCGGCACGGACGTGATGATGTCCGGCAAGATCGCCTGCGTCGCCGGCTATGGCGACGTGGGCAAGGGCTCGGCCGCTTCGCTGCGCAACGCCGGCTGCCGCGTCATGGTCACCGAGATCGACCCGATCTGCGCGCTGCAGGCGGCGATGGAGGGCTATGAGGTCGTGACCATGGAGGATGCCGCGCCGCGCGCCGACATCTTCGTCACCGCCACGGGCAATGTGGACGTCATCACCATCGACCACATGCGCGCGATGAAGCACCGCGCCATCGTCTGCAACATCGGCCACTTCGACAGCGAGATCCAGGTCGCCGCGCTGAAGAACCTGAAGTGGAGCAACGTGAAGCCGCAAGTGGACGAGATCACCTTCCCGGATGGCAAGGCGATCACGCTGCTCTCCGAAGGCCGCCTCGTGAACCTCGGCAACGCCACCGGCCACCCGAGCTTCGTGATGAGCGCCTCCTTCACCAACCAGACGCTGGCGCAGATCGAGCTCTGGACCAATGGCGCGAAGTACGAGAAGCAGGTCTACACCCTGCCCAAGCACCTGGACGAGAAGGTCGCGGCCCTGCATCTGGAGAAGGTCGGCGCCAAGCTGACGGTGCTGAGCCAGCAGCAGGCCGACTACATCGGCGTGCCGCAGGCCGGCCCCTTCAAGGCCGAGCAGTACCGCTACTGAGGAACCTCACCCGGGGGGAAGAGGGCCGTGGCGGGCCGCTTGCCGGGCATGGTGCCCGGCAGCGCGGGCCCCACCGCCACGGAGGCCATCCGCAAGATGGCCTTCCCCGGGACCATTCGCGAGAGGCCCGGCAGGACACTGCCGGGCCTCGCCGCATATGGCCTGGGCACATCACCCTGGCATGGCGTCGGCAGGTATCCCCGCGGTCGGGTGCGCCGCCCCGGTCACGAGATCCAGCAGCCTCCGCGCCGCGCCGCTGTAGCGCCGCTCCCGATGGCTCAGGACGTGGTAGGCACGCTCCGGCAGCGGGAAGGGCAATTGCTGCAACAGCCCCGCCTCCAGGCTGGGCGCCGCCACCGAGGCGGAGATCACCGTCGCGCCCATGCCCGCCTCGACCGCCGCCCGGACCGCCTCGTTGGACGGCAGTTCCAGCGCCACGCGCAGGCGTTCCCGCAGGCCGGCTCCGGTCAGCAGCGCCTCGAAGGCCGACCGGGTGCCGGAACCGGGCTCGCGCAACACCCACTCCCCCTCCGCCACCAGCCCGGCCAGATCCCCCGGCAAGGCGCCGGTCCAGGGATGTCCGGGCGCCACCACCAGCACGAGCTGGTCGGTGGCCACGTCGCGGCTGGCGAGTGCGGAATCCTCCACGCGCCCCTCGACGAAGCCCAGCTCCGCCAGCCCGTCATGCACCGCGGCGGCCACCTGCGCCGTATTGCCGATCCCCAGGCGGATCTCGATGCCCGGATAGGCGCGCCGGAAGGCCACCAGATACCGCGGCAGCCAGTAGCTGGCGATGGTCTGGCTCGCCTGCACGGTCAGCACGCCTCGCTCCAGCCCTCCCAGTTCCGCCAGGACACGTTCCGCCGTCTCCGCCCGGGCCAGCACGGCGCGGGCCTCGGCCAGGAAGATCCGTCCCGCCCCCGTCAGGGTGATGCCGCGCCCGAGCCGGTCGAACAGCCGTACGCCATGGCGCGCCTCCAGCGTCGCCACCGCCGCGCTGGCAGCCGACTGGGCGATGTGCAGCGCTTCCGCCGCCCGGGTGACGTGCTGGCGCTCGGCCACGGCCACGAAGACACGCAGCTGCTCCAGCGTCATCGCGCCCTCTCGTTCCTTGGCCGGGCCGCATGATACGGCAGCGCAGCATGAATGCCACCGCCGCTACGCGGGCTTGCGGCGGCCTCCCGTGACGCGTGGAGGGTCCAGCCGCCCTCCGCCTCAACCCGCGGCGCCGGCCGGCGCCGCGGGCTGGCAGCTCCCCCCGCCACGCTTGAACACCTGCAGCCCGTCCACCACGGCGATCTGGCGGTAGAGCGCCCAGACCGCCGCGAAATCCGGGTCGGCCTGTGCGAGGACGCTGGGATAGTTGATGTCCTCCGCCCCGCGGCGGCTGTCCACCACCACCAGGTCCGGGCAGCCCCGGATGAAGTCCTGCGCCACCCAGAGATGGATCGGCCATTCCGCCGGTGGCCGTCCGTCCAGCCTTGCCCGCCACAGCTCACCCCGCAGCGCCCACATGGAATCGAAGCGGCTCGCCCAGGTGACGCCGGTGTCGTCCACGATCGGGAAGCCCAGCCCGATCCACTCGGAGAAGGCCACATAGGTCCGGGCCTTCTCCTGCCGGATCAGGCGCTCCAGCTTCACCTCGGTGGAAAGCTCCGGCTCCATCGCGAGCACCAGCCGGTCCTGCAGCCGTCCGGCCAGGCTCTGCGCCTGGATCGCCAGGGGCATCAGCGCCACCAGCATCAGCACGGGAAAGCGCCAGCCCGGGAGGCCGCCGCAGCGGCGCAGGGCCGCCGCCTCCGCGCACCAGTAGATGAGGGACAGCGTCACCACGATCGAGGCCGGAATCCGGTGGTAGAACCAGTTCTTGCCGTCCAGGAACATCACCGCCGTGGCCGTGACGGCAAAGCCCGACAGCACCGCCATCACCCGCCGTGCCGTGCTGCCGCGCGGCGTCGTGAAGGTCAGGGCAACGGCCAGAATGACGCCGACCATCAGGCGCCAGGAATCCGCCAGCAAGGACAGGAAGCCGGCATCGGTGCCGCCATAAAGGGTCAGGGCGAGCGGCACCGCGCGATCGACGAAGCTGGGATAGAGGAACAGGATGGCCGCGGCATAGAGCCCCGCGACGCCGAAGGCGACAAAGGGCGACAGGCGAAGACGGAAGCCGCGCTGAAGCCAGCCCACCAGTTCCACCACCCCCAGGCAGAGCAGGTAGCGGGGCTTCAGCGCCGCGCCCAGACCCGCCAGCACGGCGTTGCCGGTGGCCATGCGCCAGCCAGTGGCCCGGCCTTCCAGGGAGCGGATCAGGATCGCCAGATGCGGCAGCACGGCGATGGTCAGCAGGTGCTCGCGCTGCCCGAACTCGATCCCCGGCATCAGGATCAGGACGCAGGCGATGGCCGCGAAGGTGGCGGGCAGGCAACGGAAGGCCGGCCCCAGCCCCAGCAGCAGCCGTGCCGTCGTCCAGGCGGAGCCCAGGGCGGCGCCCGCGAAAAGGAGCAGGGCCAGGGGCTTCGCGGAGACGCCCAGCATGTCGCCGGCCAGCACCGGGATGGCGCTGATCCAGACGATCAGCGGCGGATTGACCTCGATGACATCGACATAGAGGCGCTTCCCCTTCAGCCACTGCCGCGCCACCCAGAGCAGCCAGGCGATGTCGTCCTTCATGGGCGTGCGCAGCAGCACGAAGAGCATCAGCCCAAGGGCCGCCAGCACCAGCGCTGCACAGATCAGCCCGGTGCGCGTGCCACTGCGGAGGAAGGTGGGGCGGGGGGAAAGACCGCCGGGGTATTCCGGTCCGGGTTGTCCGGGCAGGCTGTAGTTCAAGCGGCTTCGTCCCCTTCGGGTGACGGATGCCTGCCGGCCCCGCGGCTGTACCGTGAACCTTCTGCCTTCCCGCCACCCCGGTTGCTTTCCGGTGCCATTCGGCGTCTTGCCGTCATGGAAAGCGGCAGGTTCTTACAGTCGCGCCCCGAACACAATTATCCGTGAGGCATCTTCTCTCAGTGCAGGGTGGGGCGCGGTTCTGAGAGACTGTTTCCAACACTTAGGGGTTGCTTTCCTGGGATTCTTTCGCTCATGAAGAGCAAAGAACTCGCATGACTTGCGCCCTGTGCTAGCCGCTCCACGGCTGCCCAACCCCCTCCGGGTCATTCTCCACCAGTTTCGGCCCCGTCCGCATGGATTCGCGCAGGCCTGACGACGTCGTGGCCGGGGAAGCTGGCTTGCGAATCACGCCATCGGGATCGGCCGTCCCGGTTTCCGGCATCACGAAGAGCACCAGCAGGAACGACAGCAGGCCGACGACGGCCAACAGGCCGAACGCAGCGCCGGAACCGAACCATGTCGCGGTCGCGCCTGCCACCGTCGTGCTGAGCGTTCCGCCAATGCCCACCGCAAGGCCGAAGATGCCCATGCACAGATTGAAGCGGTTCGTGCCCCGCGTCAGGTCCGCCGAAAGCAGCGGCAGCAGCACGCCCAGCGCCGCGGCGCTGACGCCGTCCAGGGCCTGGACCAGGATCAGGACCTTGGGGTCGGACACGACGGCGAGGAGCAGGCCGCGCAGGGGCAACGCGGCGAAGCCGATCATCAGGGCCACACGCCTGCCGCGCCGTTCGGCCAGCCGCCCGATCCAGGGAGAGATCGCCGCCACCACGAGCTGTGGCGCGACGATGCAGGCGGCGATGATGAGGTTGGCCTCGTCGCCGCTGTTGCGGGTCACTTCCGAACCGGCCAGCGGCAGCATGGCGGCATTCGCCAGGGTGAAGAGCAGGCAGCAGCCGGAGAAGATCAGGACGCCCCGGTTGCGGAGCAGCGTCATCAGGCCGCCCTGCCCCTTCGATGCCTGTTCCCGCTGGACCACCGTGACAAGGTCGGCCTGCCGGATCATGGCCAGGGCGATCAGGCTGGGAATGGCCAAGGCCGCCGTCAGCCAGAAGACCGCCGCGCTGGAGATGTAGGTGCCCGCCAAACCCAGCAGCCCGGCGGCCGCGCCGTTGCCGATGGCGGCGAAGCGGGCGTTGCGGCCCAGGCGCTCCCCCAGCGCCATGCGTCCGACCAGTGCCAGGCTGATGGCCGCGATGGCGGGCGCCAGGACGCAGCTGGCGATGCCGTGCAGAACCTCGGACAGCATCACCGGGAGCTGGCGCGGCTCCACCGCCACCAGCAGCAGGGCGCTGACGGGCATGCAAAGGATGGCGACCAGGGCCGCCAGCTTCTTGCGCGGCGTGGCATCCACCAGCGCCCCGGCGGGAAGCTGGCTGACCATGGCGGTGAAGGTGCCGACGCTGAGCGCCATGCCGATCTCGAACTCGGTCCAGGCCTGGGCGCTCAGATAGACGGCGATGAAGGGACCGAAGCCGGTCTGGATGTTCGCGACAAAGAAATTGAGCAGGTCGAGCCCGCGCGCGCTGCGCGCCGACCCGGTCAGACCGGATGCCATGGGCGCTTAATCCGGCTTGCCGCCGGGGGTTGCGGGGGCCGGCGCGGAGGGTGGCGATTGTGGCGCCAGGGTCGTGCCGGGGGCGGCCAAGGCCGGCCGGGGCGTGGGCGTCACGGCCCCGGGGCTGGTGGTGCCGCCCTGGACGGCGTCTCCCCCGGAGCTGCCGCTCCCCGTGTCATGGCCCTTCGCGTCGCCTCTCCCGGCCTCGCCTTTCCGGGTGGCGCCATTCTGGGTGGCATCATTCTGGGTGCCACTTTCCTGGGCGCCACCTTCCTGGGCGCCCGTCCCATGGGGAAGGTTGCCCGGTGGGGCATTGTCCTGCGCGCCATCGCGCTGCGTGCCATCGCGCTGGGGGGCGTTGCCCGCGGGGGCGGCGCCCTGTGCGCCGCTGCCTTGGGGAAGGTTCCCCGGAGGAGCGTTGTCCTGCGCGCCCGTGGCCTGTGGGACGCTGCTCGCGGGAGCATTGTCCGGGGCTGGGGCGGCTGATGGAGGAGTGTTCGCCGAGGCCGGATCAGGCGGGGCGGCGGGAGCCTGGGCGGGCGCGGGCTGAGTGGTCCCCGCCGGGGCGGGGGCCGCCTCGGGCGCGGGCTGGGCAGCGGATCCGGGAACGGCCTCGGCGGGGGCGGCGGGAGTTTCCGGCGGAGGGGCGGCGGCGAGGATGGGTTTGCCTTCCACGAAATCCGGGAAGCCCTTCAGCTGGTCGCGGGTCAGCAGGAAGGTGATGCCGTCCGGCGTGAAGGAAAGGGTTTCCCAGGTCACGGCGATGCGGCGGCGGCCGACGCCGAGGAAACCGCCATAGTCGAGGATCGCGGCCCGGGGCTCGCCGGCCTCGTTGACCAGGACGTTGACGATCTGGGCGACCACGGTGCCGGAGGCGCTCTTCACGTCGCGGCCGAAGACGCGGAGCGTGTCGGTGGCGGGCAGCATCTGCTGGGTGGCCAGCGGCGGGGGCGGCGGGTCGGCGGCTTGGGCGGGGGCAAGCGGGACGGAGGACAGCATGGCCGCCGAAAGCAGGCCGGCCGGGAGAAGGACCCGCGGGACCAGGGCTCCGGGGAGCCGGGGGGCGGGGCGGGCTTTCGGCATGCGGTGGGCTCCGGCATGGGGGCGGGACAGCGATCGCGGCGGGGTCATCCCGAGAAGCCTCCGGCGTCCAGGAAAGCCTGTTCCTCCGGCGTGGTTGCACGGCCCAGAACGGCGTTGCGATGGGGGAAGCGGCCGAAGCGACGGATGATGTCGTCGTGCAGCCGCGCCCAGTGGAGCGAATGGGTGTCGCCCGTCTGCTCCGCATGATGGGCGAAGAGCTGGACGGAGCGGGCTTGGTCGCGCGGGTCCTCCGAATGCTCGAAGGGAAGGTAGAGGAAGGGGCGGAGCACGGGCTCGGTCGCCTGGTCGTGGCCGCGGGCGATGGCGAGGTTCGCGGTGGCCAGGGCCAGCGGGTCGGTGGCGAAGGCGTGGGCGGAGCCGCGGTAGAGGTTCCGCGGGATCTGGTCGGTCAGCAGGATGAAGGCCAGGGCGGTGTCCGGGGCCTCGGTCCAGGGCGCGACGGGACCGCGCGAGGCTTCGAGGTGCAGCGCCTCGAAGCGATGGCGGCAGGCGGCGTCGAAGCCGTCATCCTTGGCGAACCAGCGTTCGGGACCGGCCTCGCGCCAGAAGGCGAGGAGGGATTCGGCGTGTTCGGCGGTCATCGGGGGCCTCCCCTGCCCTGTTCGGAAGGCTGGACGCCAGCGTCCAGCCCGCTCGGGATGGGTGGGGAGGCCCGCCGGGTCAATGGCGGAAGTGCCGCATGCCGGTGAGGACCATCGCCAGCCCGGCCTCGTCGGCGGCGGCGATGACCTCGTTGTCGCGCATCGAGCCACCGGGCTGGATCACCGCCGTGGCGCCTGCCGCCGCCGCGGCCTGGAGGCCGTCGGCGAAGGGGAAGAAGGCGTCGGAGGCGACCACGGAACCATCTGCCAAGCCTTTGGGGGCGAGCGGGGTGGCGAGGCCGGCGGCCTTGGCGGCTTCCTCGGACTTCCAGGCGGCGATGCGGGCGCTGTCCACGCGGCTCATCTGGCCGGCGCCGATGCCGACGGTGGCGCCATCCTTGGCATAGACGATGGCGTTGCTCTTCACATGCTTGCAGACGCGGAAGGCGAAGAGCAGGTCGGCCAGTTCCTGATCGGTCGGGGCGCGCTTCGTGACCACCTTGAGATCGGCCTGGGTGATGCGGCCGGCGTCGCGGGACTGGGCGAGGAAGCCGCCGCTGACGGAGCGGATGAGGGTGCCGGGGGCCGCCGGGTCAGGCAGGCCGCCGGTGAGGAGGAGACGCAGGTTCTTCTTGCGGGCGAAGATCGCCTTGGCCTCGTCCGAGGCGTCGGGGGCGATGACGACCTCGGTGAAGATGGCCGCGATCCTTTCCGCCGCCGCGGCGTCGAGCGGGCGGTTGGCGGCGACGATGCCGCCGAAGGCGGAGACGGGATCGCAGCGGAGCGCCTTGTCCCAGGCCTCGGCCAGGTTGGAGCCCAGGGCGACGCCGCAGGGGTTGGCGTGCTTGACGATGACGATGGCGGGGCCGTCGAGCTCGGCCACGGCCTCGTAGGCGGCGTCCGTGTCGTTCAGGTTGTTGTAGGAGAGTTCCTTGCCCTGGACCTGCCGCGCCGTGGCGATGCCGGGGCGGTTCGTGCCGTCGATGTAGAAGGCGGCGCGCTGGTGCGGGTTCTCGCCATAGCGCAGCGTCTGCTTCAGCGTGCCGGCGGTGCTGAGGCGGTTGGGGAATTCCTCGCCTTCCTGGCGGGCGAACCAGGCGGCGATGGCGGCGTCATAGGCGGCGGTGCGGGCATAGGCGGCGGCAGCCAGCTTCCGCCGCAGGGCCAGGGTGGTGCCGCCGGAGGACAGGGCCCCGGCGACTTCCGTGTACTGGGCCGGGGAGGTCAGGACGGCGACGTGGTCGTGGTTCTTGGCGGCGGAGCGGATCATGGCCGGGCCGCCGATGTCGATGTTCTCGATGCAGTCCTCGAAAGGCGCGCCTTTCGCGACGGTGGCCTCGAAGGGGTAGAGGTCCACGCAGACGAGGTCGATCGGAGCGATGTTGTGCCGGTCGGCCTGGGCCTGATGTTCCGGCAGGTCGCGGCGGAAAAGGATGCCGCCATGGACCTGGGGCACCAGCGTCTTCACGCGGCCATCGAGGATTTCCGGGAAGCCGGTGTGGTCGCTGACATCCTTAACGGCCAAGCCGGCAGCGCGGATGGCGGCGGCGGTGCCGCCGGTGGAAAGGAGTTCGGCCCCGTGGGCGACGAGGGCGCGGGCGAAGTCGATCAGCCCCCCCTTGTCGGAGACGGAGAGAAGGGCACGGCGGATCGGGAGGGCATCGCTCATGCCGCGCGGATTAGGCGCGGGCTGGCCCCGGCCGCAAGGGGAATGGGCGCAGGGCGGGTATCCGCCGGGTTCGGAGATGGGGGTGGTCATGGCCAGGCGTGGCGCAGGCGGTTGGGGAGGCGGGCGCAGCCAGCGGCGGCGCGGTGGAGGGCGGCGAGGGTTTTCAGCAGGTCACGATAGGCGGTGAGGGTGCCGTAGCGCGTTGGAAAGGGCGGGATTTTTGTCTGGCGCAGGGTTTCGGACAAATCCGGGTCCGGGAGGAGCCAGGGCGGGCCCGGGAGGGCGGAGCGGAGGCCGAGGCGGCGGGCGAGGAGGATGAGGCGCAGGCCGAGGATGCGGTAGGCGCGGCGGGCGGCGCGGCAGATGCGGTGCTCGATGGCGCGGAGGGGGTGATTGGGGTGGGTTTCGGCCAGGAGGGTGAGGAGGCGGGTCCAGAGGCCGTTGTGGGTGAGGCGGCGGAAGTAGCGGGAGATGGTGGCGGGGTTGCCGTAGTGGGGCGGGAGGGCACGCCAGGGGTCGGGGGTGAGGGCGAGGTGGAAGATGGCGTCCATGCGGAGGCGGAGGTCGGCGATGGGGCGGCCGGCGGGGGAGCGCGGGAGGATGTGGGGGAGTAGGGCGAGCCACTCGTCGTCGGTGAGGGGGCGGAAGGGTTGGGGTGGGGAGAGGCGGGGGGGGGGCATGGGGGGTCGTCGTCGGTGAGGGGGCGGAAGGGTTGGGGTGGGGAGAGGCGGGAGGAGGGCATGGGCGGGAGTGTAGCATGGGGGTGGGAAATAGGCAAGTTTTCCTATGAAAATGAAAGCCCTCTCGCCCCACACACGATTAGTAAGGTCCGTCGATCTCCATAACTCGATGCATCTCTAACTCTCGCCTATCGCATAATACGTGGAATCCTGTCTTGTATTTTTTTGCGCATTTTTGTTTTGCTTTTGCAACAAACGAATCGAATCTCGGATATTTGCTGCATATCATAAGGAATGCGACGCGCTTTTCGAGCAGGGGCCTAATCGCATCATGCTCGGCAGTGGCAAGAAGTTGTTCGCAACCATGTTCAACGTCCCCCCCTTTTAATTCAATTAACACCGATGAGCTGCCTATCTCTGAAACCAAGTAATCGCATTTTATTTCTTCACTGCCGTCAATAAGACATCCGTCAATTTCAACAATTTTATGTGGTTTTCTTTCTGGATTTTTGAAGGTTGCTTGCCTTTTGTTCTCTTTAACTGAAACAAGAGGAAACTTGTTCGTTTTGATGCACTGCTTGGACATAAGCTAGATTTCCGCTTCAATACGCAAAAGTTTGGAAAAATCCCTTGAGATGTCTTCGGAGATCTGATCTAGATAGCGACCATCAATCAGTGAGTCTTCATCAAGTAGCGATCTAAGCTTGCCGTCTTCTATGGCAAAAGCAGAGAGTTGCTTGTCATTCAACCAACATTCTCTCGGTACAACGTCATTGATTTCTTGATTTTTCTTTTTTCGTCGCGCTAGTTGGCCGGCTTTAAGAAATACATTGAGTTTGCCCATTATGTATGGGCTGTGTGTGGTGATGATTAAGCATCTTTTGCTTTTGTCTGGTGTTACCGAACCAATTAGAAATTCCATTAACAAGCTTTGTGCTGATGGAAACAAATGTGCTTCAGGTTCCTCAATGTATATCAACTCACGAGGTCCTCGAGGTACTTTTACGCCTGCTTCCTGACGGTAGGAATCCATTTCATTAAAATAGTCTATCAATGACCACATTGGCAGAAGTTCTTGTTGGCCGCTTGAGAGCGAACTGAATGGGATTTTTCTTCCATCTTGGGTTTCAACGAATTCCAGATCATCTTTAAAGTTTAGCTCTCCCCCAAAGAAATTTTCCATAAAAACGCGGCGTTTTTCTAAAAAATCAGGACCAAGGCGGTGCAGCCTAGATACATATCTGCGCGAATTTCTATCTCTGATGGTGGCGAATAGACGCGCAAATTTAATAGTGACGGGATCTAAATTTCCGGCTTGCTCAAAGCCGGCGACCAAGCGGCCAATGCTGGTAAAAAATGCTCTGCCAGCAGGAATAAATGTTTGTTGAGCAAAGTAGTCGTTTTTAAGTTCTGTCAAAAGGCGACGGCTAACAATGTCCCTAATTCTCCAAAATTGATCAAGGAAACGAGTTGCCTGTGCGCTAGATTTGATTTCATCATCACTATTTGTCCTGGATTTCTCAAATAGGGTGAGAGCTGAGCTATAAAAATCCGCAAACCACTCCGAAAATGTGATGGAAATTTCATCACTGACTCGCCCTTTGCTGCGGCGGCGCAATATTCTGGCGGTGAAGTCGCCGGCTGCGTAATTTATAGTGAATCTTTCCTGCCCCCATGCGGAAGGAGGAAACCATAGGGAAAACTGCTTTGCTAAAGATTTTTTGAAATCCTCGATAGATTCACCCTTCTCAGCGGACTGTATGGAATTAACAATAATGTCGTTGCAGAAATATAAAACTTTCGTGGTGACACTTTTGCCACTACCTTGAGGCCCAATAATTATATTGACGGGCGCTAATTGCAAGTTAGCGTCCTTGATACAAGAAAAATCAGAAATATTTACGGAGACCATCTGAGCTTCCTCAGTAATGTTGGAAGATTTGAATAGACTGCCGGCTACTTATCGCTTGGTAGTGAATAAAAAATCCCGGGAGGTGCAGGAACCTCAGGTTCCTGCCGGGGTGCAGGGGCAGGGCCCCTGCGCTGCGACGCCCGACCCTCAGGCCCCGACCAGGGTTTCCGCGATGCTCTGGAAGAGGGGCAGGCCGTCCTCGCCGCCGGTGAGGGGATCCGCGTAGTTCTCGGGGTGGGGCATCATGCCGAGGATGCGGAGATTGGGGGAGAGGATGCCGGCGATGTCGCGGACGGCGCCGTTGCGGTTGCGGTCGGCGTAGCGGAAGGCGACGAGGCCCTCGCCCTCCAGCCGGTCCAGCGTCGCGTCATCGGCGAAGTAGTTGCCGTCGCCATGGGCCATGGGGGCGCGGAAGGTTTCGCCCTGCTGCCAGCGGGCGGTGTAGGGGGTGCCGGCGCGTTCGACGCGCAGGACGCAATCCATGGAGAGGAAGCGGAGGCCGGCGTTGCGGAGGAGGGCGCCGGGGAGGAGGCCGGCCTCGGTGAGGATCTGGAAGCCGTTGCAGACGCCCAGGACGTGGCCGCCCCTGGCCGCGAAGTCCTTGATGGACTGCATGATGGGGGACTGGGCGGCCATGGCGCCGCAGCGGAGGTAGTCCCCATGGGAGAAGCCGCCGGGGAGGACGACGAGGTCGAGGCCCGGGGGGAGGGCGTGCTCGCCATGCCAGAGCATCAGGGGCTCGTGGCCCGAGGCGCGCCTGAGGGCGAGGGCCATGTCGCGCTCGCGGTTGGTGCCGGGGAAGACGACGATGGCGGCCTTCATGGGGGGTGCCTTTCCGTGGAGGTCAGTTCTGCCAGAGCTTCAGGTAGTGCAGGCCGCCCATCAGGACGATGGTGAGGCAGGCGGCGATGGCGGCGGCGGTGACCCAGCGGTCGAGGGTGCGCTTGCCTTCCCGGAGGAGGGAGGGGCGGCGGGCGCGGCGGGGCCGTGCCGTGGGCTGGGGCGGTGGGGCGGGGGGGTGGTGGCGTTCCCGCCAGCGCAGGGTCATGGCGACGAGGACGGTGAGGCCCAGCATGAGGAGGAGGGAGGCCTTGATCATGCGAGCGGGGCCCCGCCAAAGGGATGACCCATGGGGTGGGGGCGCGGCATGGGCGGGGTTCCCTCCGCCGCTCTCCCCCTGGGGATCACGCGGGGGAGACCTCGACGCGGAAGCTCTCGATGACGGTGTTGGCGAGGAGCTTGCGGGCCATGTCCTCGGCCTGGGCCTTGGCCTTGTCCGGGTCGGTCTCGGTCAGGTCGAGTTCGATGACCTTGCCGGCGCGGACGTCGTGGACGGCGTCGTAGCCCAGGTTGGCGAGGGCGTGGGCGATGGCCTTGCCCTGGGGATCGAGGACGCCCTGCTTGGGCATGACGGTCACGCGGGCTTTCACGGGGTGGGGTCTCCCAAGGGGGTGTGTGGGGTGGGCGGGTGAGGGCCTGGCGGGGCCGTCACTGCATCAGTTCGGGGCCCTTGAGGTCGCGGACGCCGGCCTCGGGGAGGATGCCGAGGCGGCGGGCGACTTCCTGGTAGCCTTCCTCGACCTTGCCGAGGTCGCGGCGGAAGCGGTCCTTGTCCATCTTCTCGCCGGTCTTGCTGTCCCAGAGGCGGCAATTGTCGGGGGAGATCTCGTCGGCGAGGACGATGCGGACCTCCTCGTTCTCGTAGAAGCGGCCGAATTCGAGCTTGAGGTCCACGAGGACGATGCCGATGCCGAGGAAGAGGCCGGTGAGGAAGTCGTTCACGCGCAGGGCGAGCTGGACCATGTCGTCCAGGTCCTGGGTGGAGGCCCAGCCGAAGCAGGTGATGTGCTCCTCGGAGACCATGGGGTCCTGGAGGGCGTCGTTCTTGTAGTAGTACTCGATGATCGAGCGGGGGAGGCGCTGGCCTTCCTGGATGCCGAGGCGGGTGGAGAGGGAGCCGGCGGCGACGTTGCGGACCACCAGTTCGAGGGGGATGATCTCGACCTCCCGGATCAGCTGCTCGCGCATGTTCAGGCGGCGGATGAAGTGGGTGGGGATGCCGATGTCGGAGAGGCGCGTCATCAGGTATTCGCTGATGCGGTTGTTGAGCACGCCCTTGCCGGTGATGATGCCTTTCTTCGCGCCGTTGGCGGCGGAGGCGTCATCCTTGAAGTACTGGACGAGGGTGCCCGGTTCCGGACCTTCGAAGAGGATCTTCGCCTTGCCTTCGTAGAGTTGCCGCCGTCGGGCCATCGTCAATCGTCGTCCAGAAATCCGTCGTGGCCGCCGGACCATGGGTCGTGGGGGACCGGGGTCGGGCAGCCTGTGGTGGGTGGGTATAGCAGGGGGTGGGGGGTTCTTCCACCGCCCAGGGTGTGCCGGCTGACCCGCGTGGCCGTGAGGGCGGCTGGTCTTGAAGCGGGCGGCCTCCCGGTCGGCCTGCCGCGCCGTGGTCCGGGCGGGCGTGGTCGCCGCGTGAACGGCCATTGTCAACTTTTGCGACGGTGCTTGTCAACGGAAGCGGCGATGGGTCGTTAACACGGGCACAGGCGGACGGGCCGGAGTGCCCGGTTGGACAACGCCGCAGATGGACAAGGAGAGCGCGCATGCGGGGCAGTCTTATGAACGGCATCGGTGGTTTCGCGGTGGCGGCGGGGCTGGTGCTGGGATCGGCGGGTTTCGTGCCTGCGGCGATGGCGCAGACGGGGACCAGCTCGCAGGGCACGATCGGGACGCCGACGATGCCGGGTGGCGGCGGATCGACCATGGCGCAGGGCACGCCCGGGGCCACGACGGGGACGACCCCGGGTACGACCCCGGGTACGACCTCTGGGACCACGCCCGGGACGGCGACGCCGATGACCGCGCCGCGGCCGGCGGGCGAGGCGGGTTCCAGGCCGCAGGCTTCGGGGACGCCGGTGACGACGACGCCGGAAGCCGGGGCGAACAGCTTTACCGAGGGGCAGGCCCAGAGCCGGATCGAGGCGGCGGGCTACTCGCATGTTTCGGAGCTGAAGAAGGATGATGCGGGTGTCTGGCGCGGCAAGGCCACGCGGAACGGGCAGACCGTGGATGTGGGGCTGGATTTCCGCGGCAACGTGGTGACGGGCGCCGCTTCCGCCACGCGCTGAGGCCGGCGTCCCGTGGTCGTTCCCGCAGGGGCCGTTCCCGCGGGGATGGCCGCGGAGGGTGCGGCGGCAGGGCGGCGGATGACGAGAGAACGAAACGAGAGGAACGCGAACCATGGCTATGCGGACCATTACCCGGCTTTTCGACACCCGCGACCACGCGATGGCGGCGGTGCGGGACTTGGAGGCTGCGGGCTTCCGGCATGAGGATGTGAGCATCCTCGCCAACAATGCCGAGGGCCAGCGGAGTGATGTTGCCACGGCGCCCGGGGGGCGTGCCGGGGACCACACGGATACTGCGGAGAACGCCGAGTCCGGGACCGGGATCGGTGCCACGCTGGGGACGGTACTGGGTGGCGGCGCGGGGCTCGCGGCCGGGCTTGGGGCCTTGGCGATTCCGGGCGTGGGGCCCGTGGTGGCGGCGGGCTGGCTGGTGGCGACGCTGACCGGGGCCGGCGCTGGTGCTGCGGCTGGCGGGTTGCTGGGCGCGCTGACGGGGGCCGGGGTGAGCGAGAACGAGGCCGGGACCTATGCCGAGGGCGTGCGGCGGGGCGGGACGCTGGTGACGGTGCGGAGCGAGGATGCGCGCATCGACGAGGCGGAGCGGATCATGGCCAGTCACGGGCCGGTCGATGTCGCCACGCGGGAGGCGGATTACCGCGCGGGTGGCTGGAGCGGGTATCGGGACGACGACCTGAACACGCTGGAATCCGGGCGCGGGACGGGTTCGGCGCCGGATGGCACGGCTGGGAACCCGCCCGGCACGGCGGCGACGCGGGCGGCGGATCGCGCGGCGGGGACCAATCTGAGCGGGGCCTATCCGGGGCAGTCGGACGGCACGCCGGAGAACCCGAAGGGAACGATGGCTAGCCGGGGCTTCGACAAGGCCACGGGTTCGAACACCAGCGGGACCAATCCGGACGGGACGCGGCGCTGAGGCCGGCTCGTCCGGGATGACCGGCTGATAGGGCCGAGGAAGGGGCGGGCGGTTCGGTCCGCTTCCTTCCGGGCCGTGTCGCACGCGGGTTGCTTTCGGAAGCCGGGGTGTTCCTGTCTGCCTTGGCGAGACGCGGAAACCCCTGTCAGTGCGGTGAGGGTTGGGAGACTCGCGGTGCCGGTGCGGCGCCGCGGGTCTTTTCGTGCGCGCTGCGGTCAGGCGCCCTGGCTGGCGAAGACGCGGGCCAGGGTGGCCCGGACGTGGCGGAAGTCCTTGGCCGGGTCCATGGCGGCGTCGAGGGTCGCGGCATCGAGCGTGGCGGAAACCTCGGGGTCGGCGAGGAGCTCGTCGCGGAAGGAGCGGCCGTTCGGGGTGCCCAGCGCGGTCCAGGTGGCCATGGCGGCGCGCTGGACGGCGGCGTAGGAGGCCTCGCGGCTCATGCCGGCCTGGGTGAGGGCGAGCAGGACCTTCTGGCTGTGGACGACGCCGCCCAGGGCTTCGAGGTTGCGCTTCATCTGGTCGGGATAGACGGTCAGCTTGTCCATCATCGAGGTGGCGCGGGCCAGGGCGAAGTCCAGGGTGATGGTGGCATCGGGGCCGATGAAGCGCTCGACGCTGCTGTGGCTGATGTCGCGCTCGTGCCAGAGGGCGACGTTCTCCAGGGCCGGGGTGGCGTAGCCGCGGATGACGCGGGCGAGGCCGGTGAGGTTCTCGCTCAGCACCGGATTGCGCTTGTGGGGCATCGCGGAGGAGCCCTTCTGGCCGGGGTGGAAGTATTCCTCGGCCTCCCGCACCTCGCTGCGCTGGAGGTGGCGGACCTCGGTGGCCAGGCGTTCGATGGCGCTCGCCGTGATGGCCAGGGCGCAGAAGAAGGCGGCGTGGCGGTCGCGGGGGATGACCTGGGTGGAGACGGGCTCGGCGCGCAGGCCGAGGCGGGTGGCGACGAATTCCTCCACGCGCGGATCCACCGAGGCGAAGGTGCCGACGGGGCCGGAGATGGCGCAGGTCGCGACCTCGTCGCGGGCGGCGGCCAAGCGCTTGCGGCAGCGGGCGAATTCGGCCCAGTGGCCGGCGAGCTTGATGCCGAAAGTGGTGGGTTCGGCATGGATGCCGTGGCTGCGGCCGATGGTGGGGGTCAGCGCGTGTTCCTCGGCCCGGCGCTGCAGGGCGGCGAGGAGGGCGTCCATGTCGGCCAGGAGCAGGTCGGCGGCGCGGGTGAGCTGCACGTTCAGGCAGGTGTCGAGCACGTCCGAGGAGGTCATGCCCTGGTGCATGAAGCGGGCCTCGGGGCCGATGCCCTCGCCCAGCCAAGTGAGGAAGGCGATGACGTCGTGGCGGGTGACGCGCTCGATCTCGTCGATGTGCCCGACATCGGCGGCGGTGATCTCGGCGGTGCGCTGGTCGCCCTTCTCGCGGATCACGCGCGCGGCCTCGGCCGGGATGGTGCCGAGGTTGCCCATGGCCTCGGCCGCCAGGGCCTCGATCTCGAACCAGATCTTGTAGCGGGTCTCGGGCGACCAGATCGCGGTCATCTCGGGGCGGGCGTAGCGCGGGACCATGGCGGGGAACTCCTGAACGGCGCGGTCCCCCTGGCGCGAGGGGGGCGGGTTCGTCAAGGGAAAGCGGTGCGGGGCTGGGGTGCGAGGGGGTGCGGGGGCCGGGGCTCTACCGGGTGTGGCGGGCCGGTTGTTTAATCGGGCCTCCCGCAACGGATGATGGGCGGCGCCAGGCTGGCCCCAGGGAGCATCCATGTCGCTGACCGAGCTTCTCGTTCCCACCTACAGGCAGATGCTTCGCATGCTGGGCGGCCTGCTGGACAAGGCGCAGCGGCAGATGCCGGGGCAGGCGGAGGCCTTCCTCTCGGCGCGGCTGGCGGCCGACATGTATCCCCTGGCGACGCAGTTGAGGTTCGCGGCGCTCCAGGCGCAGGAGGCGGTCTTCCGGCTGCGGGGGGAGCCGATGCCGCCTTCGCTGGACGAGTTGGCGGCCGAGGGGCGTCATGCCGGTGAGGTGCCTGGGCTGATCTCGGATGCCCGGAAGCGGATCGATGAGGCCCTGTCGCTTCTGGATGGCCTGGCCCCGGACGCGCTCGATGCCGGAGCCGGATTGCCGATCGCCATCGAGCTTCCCGGGGGTATCGCCTTCGACATGACGGGCGAACGGTATGCCCGCGACTGGGCGCTGCCCCAGTTCTATTTCCACGTCATCACCGCCTACGCGATTCTCCGGAGCCAGGGCGTCGAGATCGGGAAGGCCGACTACGTGCCTCACATATTCGCCTACCTCCGGCCGGGGCCTGCGGCGGGGGTCTGATCGCGAAGGGGTTCCTGCCGGCCCGGGGCGGCCGGCTGCCCGCCACGTCCGGCGCTGTCCCAGGAGGCTCCGCCCGCGGAACGGGGGCGGCGGGACGCAGGCGCGCGTGCCGACATCGGGGGCG
This sequence comes from Roseomonas mucosa ATCC BAA-692, assembly GCF_000622225.1. GTDB lineage: Bacteria > Pseudomonadota > Alphaproteobacteria > Acetobacterales > Acetobacteraceae > Roseomonas > Roseomonas mucosa. The sequence continues at coordinate 448,887 of NZ_JHWD01000001.1, forward strand.
ATGCGGATGCGGCCGCGCAGGGCGCCGGGCTGGAAGTGTTGCATGGGCCGCCCCGCACTCCGCACAAGGCAGGCAAAACCAGATCGTGCAGGCGTGAGGGTCCGCCGGGGTCGTTTCTTGCGCTACAAGGTCATGAGAAGCAACGAAACGCACAAGAGCTGGTGTCCATGACCATCCCCGACATCCGAGTGACCCGCACCCAGGCGCCGAAGCAACGCCCCGACGATGCCGAGCTGAGCTTCGGCAAGGTCATGACCGACCACATGTTCCTGATGGACTACGAGGAGGGGAAGGGCTGGCACGACCCGCGCATCGTTCCCTATGGGCCGCTGAGCATGGACCCCGCGACCTCCGTCCTGCATTACGGGCAGACGGTGTTCGATGGGTTGAAGGCCTTTCGCGGCCAGGACGGGACGGTGCGCCTGTTCCGTGCGCAGCGGCATGCCGAGCGGCTGAACAGGTCCTGCGCCGCGCTCTGCATCCCGCCGATGGACCCGGAGCTGATCCGCCGGTCCTTCGAGGAACTGGTGGCGGTGGACCATGACTGGGTGCCGCGCCGGGCCGGGACGTCGCTGTATATCCGGCCGACCGTGGTGGCGACGGAGGTGCAGCTCGGCGTGCATCCGGCGCACCGGCTGACCTATTTCGTGATCTGCTCCCCGGTCGGCGCCTACTACAAGGAAGGCATGAAGCCGGTGAGGATCCTGGCCACGGACAAGTATGTCCGTGCGGTGCGGGGCGGGCTGGGCGAGGCCAAGACGGCGGCCAACTACGCCGCCTCCCTCGCCGCCGCGCAGGATGCCGAGGCGCAGGGCTATACCCAGGTGCTGTGGCTGGATGGCGTGGAGCGGCGCTATCTCGACGAGGTGGGCACCATGAACATCATGGTGAAGATCGGCGACGAGGTGATCACCCCGCCGCTGGCCGGCACCATCCTGGACGGCGTGACGCGGAACTCGATCCTGACCCTGCTGCGCGACTGGGGCGTGAAGGCCAGCGAGCGGCCGGTCACCATCGACGAGGTGATGCAGGCGGGCCGCGACGGCACGCTGCGGGAGATGTGGGGCACCGGCACCGCCGCCGTGGTCTCGCCGGTCGGGCTGCTGGGCTACAAGGGCGAGAAGGTGGTCATCAACGGCGGTGAGACCGGGCCGCTGACGCAGAAGCTGTACGAGGCGATCGTGGCGATCCAGTACGGCACCGCGCCGGATGCCCATGGCTGGACGAGCGAGGTGAAGGTGCCGGCGGAGGCGTCGTAAGGCGCTTCAGTTCGGGCGTTGCGCTGTTCCGGGGGGAAGGCGCTGCCTTTCCCCCCGGCCCCCCATCCGCCAGGACGCTGCGCGCCCTGGACCCGGTTCGTTGGCGCTTGCCGCGGCCGGATCTCGCCGGAGAGCCATGCTCTCCGGCGGGCTGCCGGTGCCGCGAGTGCGGGCAGGGTGTTTTTCCATTTTCGGGGCCTCATTGATCCACCTGCGCTCAGGGGTCAGGCCCGGGACCGGCCTTGCAGCGCAGTGCCAGCGAAAGGCGGGGTCTGGGGAGGCGGCGCCTCCCCAGGGAGCCGCTCAGCGCCAGCCGAGGGCGGGGGCGATGTGCTTCAGGATGCCCTCGATGACATGGGCGCAGTACTCGACGCCGAGCTGGTTGGGGATGGTCAGCAGCAGGGTGTCGGCCTCGGCGATGGCCTCGTCCTCCCGGAGCTGGGCGATCAGGGCCTCGGGTTCGGCGGTGTAGCCGCGGCCGAAGATGGCGCGGGTGTTGCCGCCGAGGAGGCCGATCTGGTCCTGCTCCTTGCCGCCACGGCCGAAATACTCGCGGTCCCGGTCGTCGAGCAGGGGGAAGATGCTGCGGCTGACGGAAACGCGGGGGGTGTGGCTGTGGCCGGCTTCCTTCCAGGCCTCGCGGTAGAGGCGGATCTGCCCGGCCTGCTGGATGTGGAAGGGCTCGCCGGTCTCGTCGTCCTTGAGGGTGGAGCTTTGCAGGTTCATGCCGAACTTCGCCGCCCAGGCGGCGGTGGCGTTGGAGCCGGAGCCCCACCAGATGCGCTCGCGCAGGCCCTCGGAGAAGGGTTCCAGGCGCAGCAGGCCGGGCGGGTTGGGAAACATCGGGCGCGGGTTGGGGCGGGCGAAGCCCTGGCCCTTCAGCACTTCGAGGAAGACCTCGGCGTGGCGGCGGCCCAGCTCGGCATCCGTCTCGCCCTCGGCGGGGGCATAGCCGAAGTGGCGCCAGCCATCGATCACCTGCTCGGGCGAGCCGCGGCTGAGGCCGAGCTGGAGGCGGCCGCCGGAGATCAGGTCGGCGGCGCCGGCATCCTCCGCCATGTAGAGCGGGTTCTCGTAGCGCATGTCGATGACGGCGGTGCCGAGTTCGATCCGCTTCGTCCGCGCGCCCATGGCGGCGAGCAGCGGGAAGGGGGAGGCGAGCTGGCGGGCGAAGTGGTGGACGCGGACATAGGCGCCGTCCGCGCCCAGCTCCTCGGCCGCGACGGCGAGGTCGATGGATTGCAGGAGCGCGTCGGCGGCGGTGCGGGTGCCGGAATGCGGCGAGGGCGTCCAGTGGCCGAAGGAGAGGAAGCCGATCTTCTTCATGGGTTCAGGTCGTCCGGCGGGGCGGGACGGGGCGCGCCCCTTGCGTGAGGGTGGTCTGGCCGGGCGCCGCGGCGGGGCCGGGCCGGTTGCCGGGGATATGGGATGGGCGGCGCGGCGCGGCCATCACTGCGGGTGATGACCGTCATGGGGATGAATCGTCCCCGGGGGAGCGGCGCCGCGGCCTCAGCCGATGATGGCGGCGTCGGGGCCGTTGAGGGCGAGTTCCAGCAGGGTTTCGAGGGCCGGGCGCAAGGCGGCCTCGGCGGGGGCGGCGAGGGCCAGGCGGACGGCGTCGGGGGCGTGGCCGGGGCCGGCGGCGAATTCGGCGGCGGGTGAGACGGCGATGCGGCGGCGGGCGGCGGCGGCCACGAAGGTCTCGGCGCGCCAGGGATCGGGCAGTTCGAGCCAGAGGTGGTAGGCGCGCGGATCGCCGCGCAGGGAAAGGCCGGCGCCGCCGAGGAGGCCGCGCGCCAGGGCGTTGCGGCGGCGGGCGTCCTGGCGCTTGCGGCGGACGAGTTCCCCGACGCTGCCGTCCTCCATCCAGGCGGTGGCGGCGGCGAGAGTGAAGCCCTGGGCGGCCCAGCCGCCGACGCGCAGGGCGGCGGCGAGGCGGGGGCGCAGGGCGGGCGGGGCGGCGAGGATGCCCAGCGTCATGCCGGGGGCGACGCGCTTGGAGAGGCTGTCCACCAGGACCACGCGTTCCGGCGCATGGGCGGCCAGGGGCGGGAGGATGTCCTCCGCGAGGAAGCCGTAGACGGAGTCCTCCACCACCAGGATGTCCAGGCTGCGGCAGAGGGTGGCGATCTCGCGGCGGCGGGCCTCCGGCATGCTGGGGCCGAGCGGGTTGTGCAGGTCCGGCTGCAGGTAGAGCAGGCGCAGGGGGTGGGCGGCATGGGCCGCGGCCAGGGCGTCGGGACGCAGGCCCTGGGCGTCCATGGCGATGGGGGTGGGGACGAGACCGAGGCGCTGGGCGATGCCCTTGGCGAGCGGATAGGTCATGGCCTCGAAGCCCAGGCGCTCGCCGGGGGCGATGAGGGCGGTGAAGCAGGCGGAGAGGGCCTGCTGGCCGCGCCCGGCGAAGAGAAGGGAATCGGGGCTGGGGGTCCAGCCGGTGCGGGCGAGGAGGCGGGCGCTGGCGGTGCGGGCGGCGGCATCGCCGGCGGCCCCGGCGCGGGAAAGCAGGGGCTGCAGCGCCTCCGGCCGCGACAGGCTGGCGAGGGCGGGGGCGAGGATGGTGCCCTGCTCGGGGAGGACGGAGAAGTTCACCTCCAGGTCGGTGATGGCGTCGGCGTGGAGTTCGCGCGCCGGGAGGCCGGGCGGGGTGGGGGCGGTGCGCAGGAAGGTGCCGCGCCCGACCTCGCCCACCGCGATGCCGCGCCGGACGAGCTCGGCATAGACGCGGGAGGCGGTGGAGGGGGCGATGCCCTGGCGATGGGCGTAGTCGCGGCTGGGAGGGAGGCGTTCGCCCGGCTGGCGGCGGCCGGCGGCGAGGTCTGCCGCGAGATCCTGGGCGAAGCGGTCGGCGAGGTCGCGGAAGTCGGTCACGGGAATATTGTACCGAGAACAATTGTGTCGTTGAAGCGGAAATCGATAGCGTGCCAGAAAGTGATTCGGTGCAATAAGGTGCGATTCTCAGATGCTCGGATCAATTTCCAGGGTTGATCGGATCAATCCGGCCTTTGGCGGCCTGGACGCGGCGCCGGCCCGGGGCGTGCTAGGGCGGGTGCTGGCGCGGCTGGCCGTCTGGCACCGCAATGCGGAGACGCGGCGGGTGCTGCGGGAGCTTCCGGAGCGGGAGCTGGCCGATATCGGGCTGACGCCCATGGATGCGGCGATGGAGGCGGGCAGGCCGTTCTGGGACGACACGCCCGGGATCGTCGCCGAGCGGGCGCGCCGGTCATGAGCGGCGGGCGCTATCGCTTCGTGACGGTGGATGTCTTCGCCTCGGAGCGCTACGCGGGCAATCCGCTGGCGGTGCTGCCAGAGGCGGCGGGACTGGACGGGGCGGCGATGCAGCGCATCGCGCGGGAGTTCAACCTGTCCGAGACGGCCTTCGTGCTGCCGCCGGAGGAGCCGGGGCACGGCGCGCGGGTGCGGATCTTCACGCCGACGCGGGAGATGCCCTTTGCCGGGCATCCGAATATCGGCACGGGATTCGTGCTGGCGGCGGAGATGGCGGCGCGGGGCGAGGCGGTGCCGGAGGTGCTGCTCTTCGAGGAAATCGCCGGGCTGGTGCCGGTGCGGCCGTTGCTGGAGGGCGGCGTGGTGGCCGGGGCTTCGCTGGAGGCGCCGCAGGCCCTGTCGCGCCTTGGCGGCTGCGGGGCGGCGGAGGTGGCGGCCTGTCTCTCGTTGCGGGCGGAGGATGTGGTGGTGACGGGGCATGCGCCGCAGGTCGTCTCGGTGGGGGCGCCCTTTCTGGTGGCGGAGCTGGCGGGGCTGGAGGCGCTGGGGCGGGTCCGGCCGGACCCGGTGGCCTGGGGCGGGACGCTGCCGCGCGACGGGGCCAGTTCGATCTATGCCTATGTGCGGTTGGCGGAGGGCGGACTGCGTTCGCGCATGTTCACGCGCGAGCTCTACGAGGACCCGGCGACGGGGAGCGCCACGGCGACGGTGGCGGCGCTGCTGCTCGACCTGTCCGGGGAGGAGAGGCTGTCGCTGACGGTGCGGCAGGGGGTGGAGATGGGGCGGGCGAGCCTGTTGCGGGCGAGGGCGTGGCGCGAGGGCGGGGCCGTCCGTGCCGGGGTGGCGGGCGATTGCGCGAAGGTGATGGAGGGCTGGCTGCGGGGCTGAGGCCGTCCGCCGCGATCCGTGGATATTGTGCGTTGTTGCCGTAAGATTGCTTAGTGTTTAAGTGGCGGCGCCGCGGGTGGCGACGCCCGGCGGGATTCTGGCCGGGCCGGTTCGGCCGCGAGGGGAGCGATTAAACGCCGATGAGTCTGGATTGGTTGTTGGCCCTCGGGCAGGTGTTGTTGATCGACCTGGTGCTGGCCGGCGACAACGCGATCGTGGTGGGCATGGCGGCGGCCGGGCTGCCGCCGGACCAGCGGCGCAAGGCGATCCTCTGGGGCATCGGCGCCGCGACGATCATGCGGATCGGCTTCGCGGCGATCACCACGCAGCTTCTGGCGATCGTCGGCCTGACGCTGATGGGCGGCCTGCTGCTGCTCTGGGTCTGCTGGAAGATGTACCGCGAGCTGCGGGCGGGGCATGAGCAGCACGAGGGCGCCGAGGCCGCGCATGGAGCGGTGTCCGGAGAGGGGGGTGCCGCTTCGGGGGCGCCGCGCAAGACGCTGGGCCAGGCGATCGTGCAGATCCTGGTGGCGGACGTGTCCATGAGCCTCGACAACGTGCTGGCGGTGGCCGGCGCGGCGAAGGAGCACCTGGACGTGCTGGTGATCGGCCTCGCCATCTCGGTGGTGCTGATGGCACTGGCCGCGAGCTTCATCGCACGCCTGCTGGAGCGTTTCCGCTGGATTGCCTGGATCGGGCTGCTGGTGATCCTCTACGTGGCGCTGAGCATGATCTACGAGGGCTGGCACGAGGTCGGACCGCATGTCTCGGCCTGGTTCGGCGGGGGCGCCGCCACGCGCTGAGGCCGTGAGGCGGGGGTGGGGCGTGCCGCGAGGATGGCGCCCCGGTATGGCCCCGGCCTGTTGACGGAGATGGATTCCGAGGGGCGGGGTGCCGGTGCATCCCGCCCTTTTTCCGTTCCGCTTCCCCGTTCCGGCGCCTGTCCGTGCCGCGGGGAGGGGCGGGCGGGGAAGGCTGGAGCGCAGGGGCGCCGCCACGGCCAGGGCGGGCCCGATCCTTGCCGGCCGTTCATGCGGGAGCGTGCCGGAGAGGGCGCGAAAATGACGCCGCCGGGCTGGCGCAGGCGGGGCCGAGGCTGGCCGGGCAATCCTGTCTCCTTGATTCGGTGCGGCTTTTCACGCCGGGGCGCATTCCAGGCCGCATGGAACCGGTCTAGCTTCGCCGTCATCTGGGAAGGGCGCTGCACCTCGCCGGGAGGGATCCCGCACGCGTCCGGTGAGGAAATGCGGATATGGAATCGCTGACCGGGATGCTGCCCGGGCTGCTGGAGATCATCTGGCTCAACATCATCCTGTCCGGCGACAACGCGGTGGTGATCGGACTGGCGGCGGCGGGGCTGCCGGCGCACCAGCGCGCCAAGGCGGTGCTGTTCGGCGTCATCGCGGCGGCGGTGCTGCGGATCGTCTTCTCGGTCTTCGCCACGCTGCTGCTGTCGCTGTGGTGGATCGATCTGCTCGGCGGCGCGGCGCTGCTCTACATCGCCTGGAATTTCTGGCGGGAGCTGCGCAGCAAGGACGAGGAGGAGGAAGGGCACGGCAAGGCCGCCGAGAAGACGATCTGGCAGGCGCTGTGGCAGATCATCCTGGCAGACGTGTCGATGAGCCTGGACAACGTGCTGGCCGTGGCTGCGGTGGCGCGCAACGACCTGCCGCTGCTGGTCGTCGGGCTGCTGATCTCCATCATCATGATGGGCGTGCTGGGCGGGCTGCTGGCCAAGCTGCTCGATCGCTGGCGGTGGATCGCCTATCTGGGCGTGTTCCTGATCCTCTATGTGGGCCTGCAACTGCTTTGGGAGGGCCTGGTGTCGGCCAATCTCGTTCTGAACCTCGGACTGCCGCTGCCCCTGCCGGCGGAGGGGCATTCGTGAGCCGGGTGCTGCCGAAGGCACTGCGGGCGGGCAGCCTCGCGCTGGCGCTGCTGGCGCTGCTGGCCGGTGCCTGTGCCCAGCCGGGCGGGGACGATCCAGATTCGGTCGAGGCGGGTGCGCCACGGCCGGCCATGGCGGAGGTGCTGAAGCGGCTTCCGGCGGAGGCATCGGGGATGCTTCGGGGCGGGAACGTGGCCGCCCCCACGCTGGGCGCCGATGCGCGGACAGTGGACTATGCCACGCCCTCGCGCACCGTGGCGGCGCAGGTCACGCTCTATGACCGGGGGCTGACGGCGATCAATGGCGCCGCGGTGGAGGCGGAGCTGGCCTCGCTGGTGCGGGAGTCCACCTCGATCGACGCCGAAGTGACCGGGCGCAGCTTCCGCGAGGTGTCGCGCAGCCAGGTGCCGCTGGCCAATGGCGGGCCGCTGCGCTGCGCGCTGCTGGAGGGACGGCTGGGACGCACCCGGATCGAGCGGCATCTCTGCGTCGGCACGGTGGGCGGGCGATTCCTGCGGACGCAGCTGACGATGGCGGCGGATGGGGGGGCGGCCAGCGTGGACGCGCCGCGCTTCGCGCGCGAGGTCGGCGCGGCGCTGCGGGCCGGAGGGTCCTCGCGGAGCTGAGGGAGGCTTCCCCGCCTGGGGGGCAGGCGGAGCCTCCCCCGGGGGTGGCCATGGACGCGATCCCGGGACCGTTTCAGAGCAGTCCTTCCTGGCGAAAGGAGAGGGTGCGGTCGCGGCCGACGATCAGGTGGTCGTGGACGAGGATGCCCAGCGCCGTGGTGGCGGCGCGGATGGCCTCGGTGGTGGCCAGGTCGGCGCGGGAAGGGGTCGGGTCGCCGCTGGGGTGGTTATGCACCAGGATCACGGCGGCGGCGCCGAGTTCCAGGGCGCGGCGGACGACCTCGCGCGGATAGGCCGGGGCGTGGTCCAGCGTGCCGCGTGCCTGGGCCTCGTCGGCCAGGAGGCGGTTGCGGCTGTCGAGAAAGAGGATGCGGAACTGCTCCACATCCTCCCGGGACAGGGCGGCGGAGAGATAGGCGGTAAGGCGGGGCCAGTTGTCCAGGACGGGCCCCTGGCGGGCCTCCTGGGCCAGCAGGCGCAGGGCGGCGGCGCGGGCGAGGCGGAGGGAGGCCAGCACGGCATCGCCGACGCCGGGGATGGCGCGCAGCTCGGCCTCGGGGGCGGTGATGGCGCGGGCGAAGCTGCCGAAGCGGGCGAGCAGGGTCTTGGCCAGGGGCTTGGTGTCGCCGCGCGGCAGGGCGGCGAAGAGCAGCAGTTCCAGCAGCTCGTAATCGGGCATCGCCTCGGCGCCGCCGCGCAGGAAGCGCTGGCGCAGGCGGTGGCGGTGGCCAGCCGGGCCCTCGGGCGGCGTGGCGGCGGCGGCGGGCGGCCGGTCCGGCAGGGACGGAAGGTCGAGCAGCGAGGGCTGGCCGGGGGAGTGACCAGGAGGCTGCCCGGGTGGCGGACCGGATGTGTGACCAGTGCGGGTTGTGATCTTGCGCGCGATGGGAGCGAACCAAGTGATTTTTCTCGCATAAGTTGAACATGACCTGCTTTGTTTCGCCAGTGTGATTTTCCCGGCTTTCGCCTTTGCCTCGAATGCCGGGTGTTCAGCCCAACGTTGGAGGGTCGGCTGACGGCCTGTTTCTGGCTCGGCGGGGCCTTTCCCATGACATCTGACATATCACAGAGCAAAAGAGTCTTGACGCTACCGGGGGCGGTGAACGAAAGCAGAAGCCAAGTGCTCGGCAAGAAGGGTTTTCCACCTGGGAAATTGCCGTGCAGGAGGAACGGAACATGGGCAGCAAACCGCCTGGGCAGGGCATGGCACCCGCCGGAAATTACAGATGGTTCATTATAGGTTTACTTTTCGTCATCACGACGATCAACTACATGGACCGCAACCTGCTGGCGGTGCTGAAGCCGACCGTCCAGGGTGAGCTCCAGTTCAACGAAAGCGAGTACGGCAACATCGTCTTCGCCTTCAGCATGGCCTATGCGGCCGGCTATGCGGGGATGGGCGCCTTCACCGACAAGGTGGGCGTGCGCTGGGGGCTGGCGATCGCCGCGATGATCTGGTCCGCGGCCTCGGCCTCGCACGGGCTGGTGACCTCCGTGAGCGGCTTCATCCTGGCCCGCGTCATGCTGGGGCTGGGCGAGGGCGGCAACTTCCCGACCTGCATCAAGTCGGTGGCGACCTGGTTCCCGGTGCGCGACCGGGCGCTGGCCACGGGCATCTTCAATTCCGGCAGCAATATCGGCGGGCTGCTGGCGCCGCTGATCGCGGCCTTCGTCACCGTGCACTGGGGCTGGCAGACGGCGTTCTACATCACCGGCCTGGTGGGCTTCGTCTGGGTGGCGGTGTGGCTGGCGACCTACCGGGCGCCGGAGGAGCATCCGAAGGTGAACCCGGCGGAGCTGCGCTACATCCAGAGCGACCACGACGTGGCGCCGCCGTCGCGGAAGGTGCCCTGGTCGCACCTGCTGCGCTATCCGGGCACCTGGGTCTATCTGGTGGGCGGCATCCTGACCAACCCGGTCTGGTGGTTCTACAACAACTGGGTGCCGAGCTTCCTGTTCTCGAAGTTCCACGTGAACCTGATGGCGCTGGGCCTGCCGCTGGTGGTGATCTACCTGATGACGGATGTGGGCTCGATCGGCGGCGGCTGGCTTTCGGGGCGGCTGATGCGCTCGGGCTTCGGGGTGTTCACGGCGCGCAAGCTGGCGCTGCTGGCCTGCGCGCTCTGCACCGTGCCGGTCTTCCTGGCGCCGATGACGGAGCAGATCTGGGTGGCGGTGCTGCTGATCGGCCTGGCCATGGCGGCGCACCAGGGCTTCTCGGCCAACCTGTTCACGCTGGTTTCCGACACCATGCCGAAGGAGGCGGTGGCCGGGGCGGTCGGGCTGGGCGGCTGCATCAGCTCGATCCTGGGCGGCTTCTCGGCCGTGGTGGTCGGGCATGTGCTGGATGCGACCAACAACAACTACACGCTGGTCTTCTTCGTGGGCGCCGGGGCCTATGTGGTCGCGGTGACGCTGATCCACTTCATGCTGCCAAAGGACAAGGCGGTGAGCCTGGCCGGGGCACGCGCCCGGGTCTGAGGCCTGGGCGGCGCTTTTTCCGGGGTGTTGCGCCCGTGGCCCGGGGGGAAGGCTCCGCCTTGCCCCCGTACCCCCATCCGCCAGGAGCCAGTGGCTCCTGGACCTGCCGGCGGCTGGCTCCTGTCGCGGCCCGGCGGACCGAATGGATCAGCGCGCGGCCGGGCCGGCCTCGTAGCGGAAGGTGCCGCAGAGGCCGGGACTGTCGGTTCCGGTGGGCGGGGTTGGGCCGGAAAAGGCGGCGAGGCTACGGGGGGCGGTGTCGCCCGCGAGTTCCTGGGGTGTCCACAGGACGATGTAGGTCACGGGGGCCGGTGTCTTGCCGCCGCAGAGGCGGTTGCCGTTCAGGAGGGGTGGGTCGGCCGGGCTGGCGACGCGGTAGCGCGTGGCGGCAACGGGGCTGCCTTCCGCCAGGAAGCGCGGCAGGGCGGTGGGTTCGGACAGGGTGAGGGCGTGGCCGCCGGCGAAGGTGATCCGGTCCAGTGTGACCGTGATGTCGCCGGTGATGGAGGCGGCGGTGTTGCTGATGGCCTGCCATCGTCGCCCGGCCGGGTCGGCCTGGCCCGTGGAGCAGAGGAACGGCAGGACCAGCAGCGCGGAAAGCAGGCGTCGGTGCATCGGCTTCGTCCCTGGCGGTGGCCGGGGGAGGGTAGCCGATGCGGGGTGGCCGTGTCCCCCCGGCGGCAGGCCTTAGCGCCCGCCGGCGGGGGTGGTGGCCGGGGCGAGGGGGACGATGGTGCCCGGCTTGTCGATGCCGGCGAGGCTGTCGGGCGAGAGGGATTCGATGGGGGTGGAGGGGCCCCCGCGGGCGGAGGGGGGCGGGGGGATGGAGGCCACCTGCGGCGGAGCGACGTCCTGCCAGCCGCCGCCCAGGGCCTTGTAGAGCGAGACGAGGTCCGTGGTCAGGGAGAGCGTGGCCTGGAGGCGCTGCTGGCGCGCCTGGACGAGGGTGCGCTGGGCGTCGAGGACATCGATGAAGTTGGAGAGGCCGCTGTTGTAGCGGCTGCGGGCGAGGGAGAGGGCGGTGTCGGCGGAGCGGACCGACTGGTCGAGGCTTTCGAGCTGGGCACGGTCGGTGCGGTAGGCGACGAGGCTGTCCTCGACCTCCCCCAGCGCGTTCAGCACGGTGCCGCGATAGGCGAGCGCGGCCTCGGCCTGTTGCGCGCGGGCGGTGCGGAGATTGGCGGTGAGGCGGCCGCCCTGGAAGATCGGCAGGGAGATGCTGGGGCCGAAGGAATAGAAGTGGTTCGACCAGTTGGTGAGCGAGCTGGCCTCCAGCCCTCGTGCGCCCAGGCTGCCGGTCAGCGAGATGTCGGGGTAGAAATTCGCCACCGCGACGCCGACGCCGGCGGTGGCGGCGTGCAGCCGGGCCTCGGCCTGGCGGATATCGGGGCGGCGGCGGGCCAGGGAGGCGGGCAGGCCGACCGGCACGGCGGGCGGCGTCGGCGGGATGGGGCGGGCGGCCTCCAGCTCCGCATCCAGGGCGCCGGGGGGCTGGCCGGTCAGGATGGCCAGGCGGTTCATCGCCTGGCGGACCTGCTTCTCGTAGGTCGGCAACTGGGCGCGGAGGTTGAAGAGCTGGGTGCGCTGGTTCTCCACGTCCAGCTCGGTGACGAGGCCCTGGCGGCGCTGGCGCTGGGTCAGGTCGAGGATGTCCTGGGCGGTCTGGACGTTCTCGCGCTGCGACTGGGCAAGGGCCTGGGCGCCGCGCAGGCCGGCATAGGCCTGGGCCACCTCGGCCTGGAGGGTGACGAGGGCGTCGTTGACCGCTTCGGCCTGTGCCTGGGTCTGGGCCTGGCTCTGTTCCACCGAGCGGCGGACGCGTCCGAAGAGGTCGAGCTCCCAGGAGGCGTCGAAGCCGGCCTGGAAGAGGTCGACGGGGCCGTTCAGCTTGTCGACCAGGGCGTCGCCGGCGGAGGCGGCCTCGCCGCCCAGCCCGTCGAGGCGTTGGGCGAGGCCGCTGCGGCGGATGGTGCCCTGCAGGCCGAGCTGCTGGCGGGTGTAGCTGCCGGTGCCGTTGAGGCTGGGCAGGCCGGCGGCGCGGGCGGCGGCCTCGCTCTGGCGGGCCTGGACGACGCGCAGGACGGCCTGCTGCAGGTCGAGGTTGCCGCTGATCGCGCGTTCCACCAGCGAGGTGAGGACGGGGTCGTTGAAGCCGGTCCACCAGCGCGGGTCGGGATCGGCCCTGAGGGTGACCGCCTGGGTGGGGGCGCGGGCGGGGTCGTTCCAGCTCGGCGGCGCCTCGGCCTTGGGCGGGGTGAAGTCGGGGCCCACGGTGCAGCCGGCGAGGAGCGAGAGGACCAGGGGAAGAGCGAGCGGGAGGGCGGGCGGGGCGGGGCGGGAATGGCGTGTGGGATGCATGGGGCTCAGTGGGCTCCGCCGCCGCCCTGGACCTTCACGCCCGACAGCATCAGGGCGAAGGGGATGATGCAGGCGGCGATGGCGGCGGTGATGATGAAGACGTCGGAATAGGCGAGGATCGCGGTCTGGGTGCGGAGCTGCTGGAACATCCATCCCTCCGCCTGCTGCATGGCCTCGGCGGCGGGGATGCCGTGGCTGATCATCGCGTTCTGCACCTGTTGCATCGTCGTGTTGTAGGGCTCGTAGAGCGGCGTCAGGTGCTGCACCAGGTGGGCCTGCCGGATCTGCTCGTGGTCGGTGATCAGCGCGGTGGAGACCGAGATGCCGGTGGAGCCCAGCACGTTGCGGAACATGGAGAAGAGCGCGGTGGCGTCGCCGTTCAGCTCGGGTGGCAGGGTGGCGTAGGCGATGGTGCTGATCGGCACGAAGAGGAAGGCGAGGCCGATGGTCTGCGAGGCGCGGATGATGACGAGGCTGCGGAAGCTGAGATCCGGGGTGAGGTGGCTGGAGTACCAGAAGGAGGTGGCCAGGCAGAGGCCGCCGAAGACGATGATCCACTTGGCCGGGATGATACCCATGAGCCGGCTCGAGACGGGGATCAGCATCACCAGCAGCACCGCGCCGGGGGCGAGGACGAGGCCGGACCAGGTGGCGGTGTAGCCGAGCTGCTGTTGCGCGAGCTGGGGGATCATCACCGCGCTGCCGTAGAGGGCGAAGCCCATCACCGAGATCAGGGCGCATCCCAGGGTGAAGTTGCGGTCGCGGAAGACGCGCAGGTTCACCATCGGGCGCCTGGCATAGGCGAACCAGTAGGCGCCGCCGACCCAGCCGGTGATGGAGGCCAGGGCGGCGATGCGGACGAAGCTCGAATCCAGCCAGTCGTAGTCCTCGCCGCGGTCCACGGCGAGTTCGAGCCCGGCCAGGGCGAGCACGATGAAGCCGAGGCCGATGAAGTCGAAGGGCGGCGTGGTCTTGCGCTGCTCCTCCACCGAGGGAGGGTCCTCCACCACCGCGATCACGCCGAAGACGGTGGCGATGCCGATGGGCACGTTGATCAGGAAGATCCAGTGCCAGGAATAGGTGTCGGTGAGGTAGCCGCCGACGACGGGGCCCAGGATGGGGGCCACGATGATGGCGAGCGCGGTGACGGAGAAGGCGGTGCCGCGTTTCTCCGGCGGGAAGGTGTCGAGGATGATGGCCTGCTGCGTCGGCTGCAGGCCGCCGCCGAAGAAGCCCTGCAGCGCGCGGCAGACGAGGAGCTGCCAGAATTCCTGTGAGATGCCGCAGGCGAGCGAGGCGACGGTAAAGGCGGCGAGGCAGATGGTGAAGTAGCGCTTCCGCCCCAGCCAGCGGCTGAGATAGCCGGAGATGGTGAGCACGATGCCGTTGGCGACGAGGTAGGTGGTGAGCGCCCAGGTGCTCTCGTCGTTGGAGACGGACATGCTGCCGGCGATGTGCGGCAGGGAGACGTTGACGATGGTGGTGTCGAGCACCTCCATGAAGGCGCCCATGGTGACGACCAGCGTCACCAGCCAGGGATTGTAGCGGGGCTTCCAGCCGCTACCGGACTTCTCGGCGCTGCCGCTCATGCCCGGCCGCCCCTGCCCGCCGCCGCGGCCCTGCCGGCGGGGGTCATTCCAGGGTCACCGTGGGGATGACGGAGAGGCCGAGGGGCATGGGCATGTCCGCGGGCAGGCCGCTGTCGATGATGATCTTCACCGGCACGCGGCGGACGATCTTCACGAAGTTGCCGGTGGCGTTCTCGGCGGGGAAGGTGCTGAAGCGGGCGCCGCTGCCCATCTGGATGCTGTCGATGTGGCCGTGCAGTTCCAGGCCGGGATAGGCGTCCACCTCGATCGCCACGCGCTGGCCGGGGCGCATGCCGTCGAGCTGGTTCTCCTTGAAGTTGGCGACGACCCAGACCTCGGGCGTGACCAGGGACATGACGGACTGGCCCTGTTGCAGGAAGCCGCCCTGTTCCACGTTGCGGCGGGTGACGCGGCCGTCCTGGGGGGCGCGGATCTCGGTATAGGAGAGGGTGACCTCGGCCTGGGCGAGATTGGCCCTGGCCTCATCGATCTGGGCCCGGCGCTGGCGGACGGTGGCCTCGGCCTGGTCGATGTTCTGCGGCGCCAGGTTGGCGATCTGCAGCTGCGCCTGGGCCTGGTTCACCTGGGCGGTGGCGGATTGCAGCGTGGCGGTGGCGGTGTCGATGTTGGTCTGCGTGGTGGCGCGCGGGTCCACCGAGCGCTGGCGGCGGTAGTCCGACTGTGCCTGGGTCTGGCTGGCGCGCGCGGAGGAGAGCTGGGCCTCGGCGCTCTTCTGTTCCGCGGGGAAGCGGGTGCGGGCGATCTCCAGGTCGATCTCGGCGCTGTGGAGCTGGGTCTCGGCGAGTTCGAGGTTGGCGGCGGCCTGGTCGCGGCGGGCGATGTAGTCGCGCGGGTCGATGCGCAGGATCACGTCGCCGGCATGGACGAACTGGTTGTCCCGGACGCGCAACTCGGTGACGTAGCCGGAGACCTGGGGGGCGATGGTGATGGCGCGGCCTTCGGTATAGGCGTCGTCGGTGGAGGCGAGGTTGCGCGTCGTCCACCAGTACCAGGCACCGCCCAGGATGGCGATGACGAGCAGGATGCCGCCGATGATCAGCGGCAGGCGGCTGGTCTTCCCCTTTCCGTTGTCCTTGCCGTTGCCGTTCTTGCCGTTCTTCTGCTGCGGCTGGTCCTTGCGTTCCTCGCCGCCTTCGGACTTGCCGCCGCCGTCATCCGCGCGGTCGCGCCGGATGCGGGCGCGGCCGCGGGCGGGTTCCTCCGCATGGGCGGCCCGGACGTGCTGGGGATCGGCCGGATGAGTGGGGGGATGCGTTTCATCCTGCTGCCGATCAACCACGAACTACCTCGTTGCTCAGATCCATGCGCGCCCGATTCCGGCCGCATGGGAGGCCGGTGGTGCGCCGCGGAGGTACGTACTGACGAGAATGTATGACAGACACTCTTCGTTGATTTTCATTGCGGGCCGTTTAACCGGCCCTGCCGCGTTCACCCCGTCGATGGGGAAAGGGTTCCGGGACTGTCGGGCTTCTGGTCTGTTTTCAGGGACTTGCCCTGGAAGGAGGCCAGCAAGGCCCGCGCCAGGCGCAGTCCTTCCTCGCTCAGCCGGTAGACCTCCGGTTCGCGCAGCCAGAGTTGCATCATGCCCCGGATCTGCACGAAGAGCGCGTCCGCGGCGGTGTCCGGCGTCCAGGGCGGGGCGAGGGGGTAGCGCAGGGCGGCGAGGTTCAGGAGCTCGCGGAACTTGGCGCGCAGGTCTTCGTCCGCCTTCTGCAGGCGGTGCAGGGCGGGGGCCATCTCGTCCACGTATTCGCAGCGCTGGTAGAAGATGGTGAGGAGGCGCCGGCGGCGCTCGTCCTGCTCGAACTGCCGCTTGGTGTCGGCCATGACGGTGTCGAGCTCTTCCAGCGGATCGAGGTCGGGATTCTCGGCGAGGCGGGTGACCAGATCCTCGTGCGGAAGCTCGGCGCGCTCGTTCAGGGTGAGGAAGAGATCGAGCTTGTCGCGGAAGTGCCAGTAGATGGCGCCACGGGTGACGCCGGCGACGCGGGCGACTTCCTCCAGCGTGGAGCGGGCCACGCCGCGTTCGTAGAAGACCTTCTCGGCGGCATCGAGGATCGCCTCGCGTGTCTGCTCTGCCTGAGCCTTTGTGTGCCTTGCCACTCCCCCGCCCATCCGCTGCCCGTGCTTACAACCGCGCATGTATGCTGCTGGAGGAGATTATGCCAGCATTAAGCGCCACGCACAGGCCATACGGGGGCACGAGGGAGTATTCTGTTCTCCCTTTCATCTTCCCGGCCGGGAGAAGGTGCGGGTCAGTCCTGGGTGAGGGGGCCGGCGGGGACGGGGTGGAAGCGGCCCTCGGCCTCGTCCAGCGCGCTGAGGGTGCCGTCGGCCACGTCGAACCACAGGCCGTGCAGGCCGAGCTGGCCGGCGGCCTCGCGCTCCGCCAGCCAGGGGAAGGTGCGGAGGTTGCGCAGGGACTGGCGGATGGCGGCATGTTCCATGGCGCGCTGGTCGTCCAGCGGGTCCACGCCCTCGCAGCGCAGGACGTGGTCGCGGGCGGGGGCGATCAGGTCCATCCAGCGGGCGACGAAGTCGCCATGCGCCGCGTCCACACGATCGCGCTGGTTGCTGCGGAAGGCGTTGATGCCGCCGCAGGAGGCATGTCCGAGGACGACGACGTGCTCGACCTCCAGCGACCGGACGGCGAACTCGATGGCGGCCGAGGTGCCGTGGTAGTTGGCGTCGGGCTGGTAGGGGGGCACGAGGTTCGCGACGTTGCGGACCACGACCATCTCCCCGGCATCGGCGTCGAAGACGACCTCGGGCGCGACGCGGCTGTCCACGCAGGCGATCATCAGGATGCGCGGGTGCTGCCCGGCCTGGGCGAGCTGGGCGTAGTGGTGGCGCTCGCGCCGGAAGCGCGTGTAGCGGAAGCCCCGGTAGCCCTCCACGAGGCGGGAGGGCAGGGCGGGGGGTGGCTTCGGCTGGCCGGTCATGTGCTTTGGGGGCGGGGTCAGGCGGGCAGGCTGTAGGGCGGCTTGTGCAGCCCGGCGGGGGAGTAGGTGAAGACCTCGCAGCCCGTGGCGGTGACGCCGACCATGTGCTCGAACTGGGCGGAGAGGGAGCGGTCGCGGGTCACGGCGGTCCAGCCGTCGTCGAGCACCTTCACCTCCGGGCGGCCGGCATTCACCATCGGCTCGATGGTGAAGAACATGCCTTCCTTGAGCTTGGGGCCTTCACCGGGGCGGCCGAAATGGAGGATGTTGGGCGGGGCGTGGAAGGTGCGGCCGACGCCGTGGCCGCAGAAGTCGCGGACCACGGAGAAGCGCTGCTTCTCCACGTAGCTCTGGATGGCGTGGCCGATGTCGCCGAGCGTGGTGCCGGGCTTCACCACGGCGATGCCGCGGAGCAGGCTCTCGTGGGTCACGTCCATCAGCAGGGCGGCCTTCCGGCTCGGCTCCCCGGCCACGTACATGCGGGAGGTGTCGCCGTACCAGCCGTCGAGGATGGGGGTGACGTCGATGTTGAGGATGTCGCCCTCCACCAGCCGCCGCTCGCCGGGGATGCCATGGCAGACGACGTGGTTGATGGAGATGCAGGAGCTCTTCGGGTAGCCGCGGTAGCCCAGCGTCGCCGGGACGGCGCCGTGGTCGAGCATGAAGTCGTGGCAGAGCTTGTCGAGCGCCTCGGTGGTGGCGCCGGGCACCACATGGGGCGTGATCATGTCCAGGCAGGCGGCGGCCAGCTGGCCGGCCTTGCGCATGCCCTCGAAATCCTCCGGCCCATGCAGCGGTATCCGCCGCGCCTCGCCCGCTGACTGTTCCATGAAGGCGAAAATGCGGCGGCGGCGCGTGGCTTGCAAGGCTTGGACATGCGGCGCAAGGGAGGATTGCACTGGCGTCGGGATTCCGCGGTGACGGAAACCGGGGGAAGCGGGCGGGCACGCGCAGGGTTCCCTGGCGTGTCCAAGGGGCGTGGTCGGGTGCCCTCCCCGGGGCCGTGCCGGCGGGCTTTGCGGCAAGGGGAGGGGTGTGCATGGCGGCGGGCGGGCACGCGGAGACAGGTTCGCGGCGGGAGAGTCCGGGCGGAGAGGTGACGGAGCGGCCCGCCGCGCCGGGCAAGGCCGCCGGCGGGCGCGGCTGGGTGGACGACCCGCGCTTCACCGCGGCGATCGTGGCCAGCGCGCTGATCATGCAGAACCTGGACAGCAGCGTGATCGCGACGGCGCTGCCGGCCATGGCGCGGGACCTGGGCAGCGAGCCGCTGCATCTCTCGGCGGCGATCACCTCCTATCTCGTGGCGCTGACGGTCTTCGTGCCGGTGAGCGGCTGGGTGGCCGACCGGTACGGGGCGAAGCGGGTCTTCCTCTGGGCGATCGCGGTCTTCGTCGCCTCCTCGGTGGCTTGCGGACTGGCGCAGGGGCTGACGGAGCTGATCCTGGCGCGGGTGGTGCAGGGGATCGGAGGGGCGATGATGGTGCCGGTGGCGCGGCTGCTGCTGCTGCGCCGGGTGACCAAGGAGGAGATCGTGCGGGCCACCACCTGGCTGACCATGCCGGGGCTGCTGGGGCCGATCATGGGACCGCCGCTGGGGGGCTTCCTGACCGACCAGCTTTCCTGGCGCTGGGTGTTCTGGATCAACCTGCCGATCGGGATGCTGGGGCTGTTCCTGGCCTGGCGCTTCATCACCGCGCCGGAGCAGGAGCGGCCGCCGAAGCTGGACGTGCCGGGGATCACGCTGGTCGGGTTGTCGCTGGCCTGCCTGATGTTCGGCTTCGAGACGGTGGGGCGCGGAGTGGTGGAGCCCGCCTGGAGCTGGGTGGCGCTGGTGGCCGGGGCGGGGCTGGTGGTGTGGGCGGTGCGGCACTGCCTGCGGGCGGAGCATCCGGCGCTGGACCTGAGCCTGCTGCGCATCCCGGCCTTTCAGGTGACGGTGACGGCGGGGACGATGTTCCGCATCGGGGCGGGGGCGATCCCCTTCCTGGTGCCGCTGGCGATCCAGTTGGGCTTCGGGGCCTCGGCCACCACCTCGGGGCTGATCACGCTGGCCTCGGCGCTAGGGGCCTTCGGCATGAAGCCGCTGGTGCACCGGGTGCTGCGCTGGCTGGGCTATCGTGGCACGCTGGTCTGGAACACGGTGCTGCAGGGGGCGATCATCCTGCTGCTGGCGACGCTCTCGCCCGGCTGGCCGCTCTGGGGGGTGTTCATCCTGCTGGCGGTGAACGGGATCTTCCGCTCCCTGCACTTCACCTCGCTGAACTCGCTGGCCTATGCGGAGCTGCCGCAGAAGGCGCTCTCCGCCGCCACCAGCCTCTATTCGACGGCGCAGCAGCTCTCCATGGCGCTGGGCGTGGTGATGGGCTCCTCCGTGCTGGCGGCTTCCACCGCGCTGCACGGGCATGGCGAGCCGGCGCTGGGGGATTTCTCGCTGGCCTTCGTTGCGGTGGCGGCAGTGGTGCTGGCTTCGCTGCCGCCGTGCCTGCAACTGCCGCGGGATGCGGGAGAGGCGGTGTCGGGATACCGGCGGCGCGGGGGATGACGCGGGCGGGTTGGTGGCGTGGGCGTTGCGCCGTCCGCCGCTGCTCCGTCCCCGGGTGAAAGGCGCTGCCTTTCCCCCGGCCCCCTATCCGCCAGGACGCTGCGCGCCCTGGACCCGATGGGTTGGCTCTCGCCGAGGCTGATCGCGCCGGAGAGCATGACTCTGGAGAGCATGACTCTCCGGCGGACTGCCGGTGCCACCGGTGCGGAAACGGTGTTTTCCTTCCTCTCGGGAGCCCCCCGTTTCCAGCCGGGCTTCGGGCAGGGTGGGGCCGGCCGTTGCCGTGGACGGGCGGGGCGTTCCCGCGCGGAGGCTCCCGCCGGTGCCGGACGGGAGCGTTCCGGCGCGGTGCTGCGCGAACGGCAGCGGAAGGGCACAGTGGGTGCCGCGGGCCAGGGCCGCCAGAAAGCTGCCGGGCCAGAAACCATGTTCCGTCATGGTCCAGGCTTTGGCCTGTCCCGCCGGGCGGCGATGTGACGTGGAGGCCGGTGCGCCCTGGGGCGCGCCGGCTGCCGGTCCGGCGGGTCAGCCGGGCTGGTTACGGAGCTTCTCGGCCTCGGCGTAGAAGCGCTTCTCCCAGGTGTTCTGGTTCTCCAGCCCCTCACGGATGAAGGGGGTGAAGGGGGCGAGATTGAGGAGGAGCCAGTTCACCAGCCGGGCGGGGAAGCGCAGCGGCTTCACGAAGTCCACGAAGAGGACGACGCGGGTCTTGTCGGTATGGTTCCAGGCCTCGTGCTCGTAGGCGTCGTCGAAGATCAGGGCCTTGCCTTCCTGCCAGTGGCAGACCTGCTTGTCGACGCGGATGGCGAGCTGGTCGTCCTTCGATTCCGGCACGATCAGGCCGAGATGCAGGCGCAGCACGCCGTTGTAGGGGCCGCGATGGGGCGGCAGGTGCTTGCCCGGTTCGAAGATCGAGAACATCGCGGTCTTGAGGCCGGGGATCTTTTGCACGATGCGCCAGGTCTCGGGGCACTGCTCGATGTTCTGCTTCGAGGAGAGGCCATAGCCGGTGAGGAAGAAGGTCTTCCAGGCCCGGTCCGTGCTGATGGTGCGGACATCGGCGGAGAGCTCGTGGAAGCCGGGCAGGTCTTCCTGGCGGAGCAGGACGCGGTCGAGCTCCTTGCGGATGGCGGGCCATTCGCGCTCGATCTCCGCCGCCCAGGGGAAGGTGGCGTTGTTGTAGACGGGCGGGTTGCCGACCTTGGAGTGGCGGAGGTTCAGCCGCTCCGCCCCGGCGACGATGGTCATGAAGAACCGTGTCGTGCGGCTGGGCCGGTCCATCGCGGCCATGCCCTCGGTGCCGAAGGTCTGCTGTGGGGAGGCGGCCGCGGCGGGGGCATTCGTCGTGGTGTGGTTCATGAGGTGTCTTGTCCTCCTGCGCGGCGGGTCAGCCAAGTTCCCGGGGCGGCGGTGTGGCGGGGCGAATCCCCGAACGCGGATCAGGCCGCGGCAGGTTACAACCCTATGACGCTGATATTGAGTCGCAATGCTGTGGGCAGGCATTCGCCGGCCGCGGGGCGCGGTTGCAGGCGGGGGGTGGCCGGAGGGGACGGCTAGCCTTGCCGGGCCACGGGGGCAAGGGCGCAGGCGGTCAGGCGTGAAGGCCGCGGGAGGAGGCCCGGGATGGGGCCGGGAGAGGCGCGGGGCCTCTCCCGGGGACGGCGCCTCAGGCGGCCTCGGCCAGGGCGGGGTAGTCGGTGTAGCCGTGCGGACCGGGGGCGTAGAAGGTGGAGGGGTCCGGCGTGTTCAGCGGCAGGTTGTGGGCGAAGCGTTCCGGCAGGTCGGGATTGGCGATGAAGAGCTTGCCGAAGGCCACGGCATCGGCGTCGCCACGGTCGAGGATGGCCTCGGCGCTTTCCCGGGTGAAGCCTTCGTTGGCGATGTAGGCGCCGCCGAAGGCGCGCTTGAGCTGCGGGCCGAGGCTGTCGGGGCCTTGGGCCTCGCGGGAGCAGAGGAAGGCGATCCGCCGCTCGCCGAGGGCCTGGGCGACATGGGTGAAGAGGGCGACGGGGTCACTGTCGCCCATGTCGTGCGTGTCGCAGCGCGGGGCGAGATGGACGCCGACGCGGCCCGGACCGAAGACGGAGATGGCGGCGTCGGTGGCCTCCAGCAGCAGGCGGGCGCGGTTGGCGATGGAGCCGCCGTAGCGGTCGGTGCGCCGGTTGGTGCTGTCCTGCAGGAACTGGTCGAGCAGGTAGCCGTTGGCGCCGTGCAGCTCCACGCCGTCGAAGCCGGCGCGCTGGGCATTGGCGGCGGCCTGGCGGAACTGTTCGACGATGGCGGCGACTTCCTCCGTCTCCAGCGCGTGCGGGGTGACGTAGGGGCGCTGCGGGCGGAGCAGGCTGACATGGCCCTTCGCGGCGATGGCGCTGGGGGCAACGGGGACGCGGCCGCCGAGGAAGGACGGGTCGGAGATGCGGCCGACATGCCAGATCTGGGCGAGGATGCGGCCACCGGCCCCGTGGACGGCATGGGTGACGGGCTTCCAGCCCTCGACCTGCTCCTCGCTCCAGAGGCCGGGAACATCGGCATAGCCGACACCCATGGGGGAGACGGGGATGCCTTCGCTGATGATCAGCCCGGCGGAGGCGCGCTGGCGGTAGTATTCGGCGACCAGGGCGTTGGGGACATGGCCGGGCGAGCGGGTACGGGTGAGGGGGGCCATGACGACGCGGTTGGGCAGGGTGAGGTCGCCCAGGCGGAGGGGATCGAAGAGGCTCGGCATCGGCCGGTTCCCTATTGGTGCCCGTGGCGGGATTGCCGCGGGAGAAGGGGAGTTGGGCCGTTTGCTGCGGCGCAAAAGGTGCCGGGGCGGATGGGTGCCATGTGAAGCCCGCATGTCCGCCTCCGGGGATGGCGGGCGCTGCCGGGCACGGGGCCCATGGGTGTGGGGGCGGCCAAATCGCGGGTGGGGGAAGGCGTAGGTCATGCGGCTTTGCAGCATCAGCCGGCGTCCAATTTTGCTGTCCTGCATCTCATGCATGGACACGCTTCGGTGAGGTTGCTATCCCGCAGCGCGCCTCCCCCCTCCAAGGCTGCCCTTCATGAAAATCATTGCCTGCAACAGCAACCGCCCCCTCGCAGAGGCCGTTGCTGCATCCCTGAACCTGCCCTTGGCCCAGGCTTCGGTGCGCCGCTTCGCCGACATGGAGATCTTCGTCGAGATCCATGAGAACGTGCGTGGCGAGGACGTCTTCGTGGTGCAGTCCACCTGCTTTCCCACGAACGACAACCTGATGGAGCTGCTGATCACGCTGGACGCGCTGCGCCGCGCCAGCGCCCGGCGTATCACGGCAGTCATCCCGTATTTCGGCTATGCCCGGCAGGACCGGAAGTCCGGCAGCCGCACGCCGATCTCGGCCAAGCTGGTGGCGAACCTGATCACCGAGGCGGGCGCCGACCGCGTGCTGACGCTGGACCTTCATGCCGGGCAGATCCAGGGCTTCTTCGACATCCCCGTGGACAACCTCTTCGCCGCGCCGCTCTTCGCCCGGGACATCCTGGAGCGCTACAAGGGCCGCGACCTGATGGTGGTTTCCCCCGATGTGGGCGGCGTGGTGCGTGCGCGGGCGATCGCGACGCGGCTGCACACGGACCTCGCCATCATCGACAAGCGCCGGCCGCAGGCGGGCGTGTCCGAGGTGATGAACGTGATCGGCGACGTGCAGGGCCGCGACTGCATCCTGGTCGATGACATCGTGGATTCCGGCGGGACGCTGTGCAACGCGGCCGAGGCGCTGCTGAAGAACGGCGCGAACTCGGCCAGCGTCTATGTGACGCATGGCGTGCTGTCCGGCGGGGCCGTGGCGCGCATCGGCGCGGCGCCGATCGAGAAGATGGTGATCACCGACAGCATCCAGGCCACCGAGGCGGTGCGGGTGTCGAGCAACATCCGGCAGCTGACCGTGGCGCCGCTGCTGGCCGAGGCGATGCGGCGGATCAGCGAGGAAAGCTCGGTTTCCACGCTGTTCAACTGAGGACCGGGCACGACCGGGACGAATGGCCCGCGCCGGGTTGGGTGCGGGCCGATGGGCCGGGGGGCTGGCCTGTTGGGGTTGACATGCGTTGCGGAACCGGAGGTGACGGTTCCGCAACCTGCGGTTCATAGGCTTCCGCCCGGTGATGCAGCAGCTTGGCCGGACGGTCACCGCGCTGTGGCCGCTGGGCCTGCTGGGTGGGGGCCTGTGCCGCGGCGCTTCTGGATCTCCTATGCCCGGCAGCGGCTGTATGTACGGCGGGCCGGGGCGGAGGCCTGGGTGCCCGTGGTGGCGGACCGGGTGCCGGCCACGGCGCCCGGGGACGGGGGCGCCCCGAGGTTAGGCGGCACGCCGTTTCGTGATCCGCACCCGTCCTGATCCGTGGTCCCGCCGCCGCCACCTGCCAGCCTGGTTCCGGATGGAAAGGGCATGGCATGACGATCCTGGTGACAGGCAGCACGGGCACGATCGGGGCGCGGATCGTGGAGGTCCTCCATGGCGCGGGGGCGCCGGTGCGGGCGATGGCGCGCGATCCCTCCAAGGGGAAGTTCCCCGCCGGGGTGGAGACGGCGGCGGGGGACCTCGGCGATCCGGAGGCGGTGCGGGCGGCGCTGAAGGGGGTGCGGACGCTCTTCCTGCTGAACGCGGTGGTGCCGGACGAGCTGACCCAGGCGCTGATGGTGCTGGGCCTGGCGCGGGAGGCCGGGATCGAACGGATCATCTATTTCTCGGTGCTGAAGGCGGAGAGCAGCAGCGACGTGCCGCATTTCGCGGGCAAGTTCGCGGCGGAGCGGATGCTGGCCGAGCGCGGCATGGCGGCGACGGTCCTGCGCCCGGCCTATTTCATGCAGAACGACGCACAGCTGCGGCAGCCGATCGCGGAGCAGGGGGTCTATCCCATACCGGTGGGCTCGCGCGGGGTGGCGATGGTGGATGCGGAGGACATCGCGGGGGTCGCGGCGGCGGAGCTGCGCCGGCGGGATGCGGCAGCGGAGCCGCTGCCGCGCGAGGTCGTGGAGATCCCGGGGCCGGAGGCGCTGACCGGGGAAGGGATCGCGGCGGCCTGGGCGGAGGCGCTGGGGCGGGCGGTGCGCTATGCGGGCGACGATCTCGATGCCTATGAGCGGGCCTCGGCCGGGAAGATGCCGGGCTGGATGGCCTATGACATGCGGCGGATGTTCGGGCGCTTCCAGGAAGAGGGAATGACCGCGGCGGCGGGGGCCGGGGAGAGGGTGGAGGCGATCCTCGGGCGGAAGCGGCGGCGCTATCGCGACTTCGCGGCGGAGACGGCGGCGCGCTGGAAAGGGTGAGGGACGGGCGGCGCGCTGTCCTGCCCTGCCTCGCGGGCGGCTCCGGCCTCCCGCGCCAGCGTCTCGCGCCCGGAGCCTGCACCTGGGTGTTGCGGGGGCGTGAAGGTGCGGTTTTCGTGCTGGCCGGGGCCTTGCGCGGGCTGGCGCCGCCGCCGATGCTCCGCGCCATGGGCCGTGGGGGCGGCTGGCGGGGCTCTGGAGCCTCGCGGGTCCTTCCGGGCCGGTGGGGAGGTGGCCGCGCCGCGCCGGTGGCGCGCGGGGCTGCCCGGGAAATGGAGCCCGACATGAAGTTCTACTATTCGCCCGGCGCCTGCAGCCTCGGCATCCACGTGATCCTGGAAGAGATCGGCAAGCCCTATGAGGGCGTGGTGGTGTCGCTGAAGGAACAGGCGCAGATGAAGCCCGAGTTCCTGGCGGTGAACCCGAAGCACAAGGTGCCGACGCTGCAGCGGGACGACGGTTCCGTGGTGACGGAATGGCCGGCGATCGCGCTGTTTCTGGCGGGGTCGAACCCGGAGAAGGCGCTGTGGCCGGCGGAACTGGAGGCGCAGGTCCGGGTATTGGAGACGGTGGACTATGTCTGCGGCACGGTGCATCCGCAGGCCTTCTCGCGCATCTTCGGCCCGGCGCGCTTCGCGCCCAGCGAGGCGGACCATCCCAAGGTGCTGGAGACCGGCAAGGCGAATGCCGTGAAGTATTTCGACACGCTGGAGAAGGGATGGAAGGGCGGCGACTGGGCGGTGCCCGGCGGCTATTCCATCGCGGACGCGGCGCTGTTCTTTGTCGAGTACTGGTGGGCGAAGCGGGTGGGCGAGACGCTGCCGCCGAAGCTCGCCGCGCATCTGGAGCGGATGCTGGCCCGGCCGGCGGTGAAGCGGGCACTGGAAGCCGAGGGACTGCCGGCGTGACGCTGGCGGAAGGCCGGAGCGGGGACGGGATGGTGCCGCGGATGGTCCTCTGGGGCGCCCGGGGGACCACCTCCACCATCCCGCATCTGCTGCTGGCGGAGGCGGGGGCGGCGTTCGAGGTGCGGTTCCTGAGCCTGAAGGATGGGGAGCACCGGAGGCCGGAATACCTGGCGGTGAACCCCAAGGGCGAGGTGCCGGCCCTGGTGGTGGGGCAGAGGGTGGTGACGGAGATCCCGGCCATCTGCGTCTTCATCGCCGAGGCGAATCCCGCGGCGAGGCTGTTGCCGGCCGATCCGCTGGAGAAGGCGCTGGCGCTGTCCTGGCTGCAATGGTGCTCCTTCCGGCAGGCGCAGAGCTTCTTTCCCGGCTTCATGCCGCAGCGCTTCATCGAGGGCGATGCCGAGGCGGCGAAGCTGCGGGCGGCCTCGATCGGGCGCGTGGCGGAGGCGATGCGGCAGGCGGCCGGGGCACTGTCGCGTGGCGGCGGGCATCTGGGCGGCGAACGGCCGGGGCTGGCGGATTACTACCTGTTCATGCAGGAGCGCTGGGCGGCGCGGGCCTTCGGGCTGGAGCTGCCGGCGGAATGCCGCGAGCACCAGGCCCGCATGGCGGCGCGGCCGGCGGTGGCGCGGGTGATGGAGACGGAGGGACTGGCGCCATGACGGAGGTTTCGGACGCGGTGCCGGAGCGGCGGGTGGCCTTCTGGTTCCTGCGCCACGGCGAGACGGACTGGAATGCGCGCGGCCTGAGCCAGGGCAATGTGGACATCCCGCTGAACGGCGTGGGCGTGGAGCAGGCGCGGCGCGCGGCGCTGGCCTTGCAGGAGCCGGGCGAGGGTCGGCGCATCGTTTCCATCGTGGCCTCGCCGCTGGGGCGCGCGCAGCATACGGCGCGGATCGTGGCCGAGGCGCTGGGGCTGGACTTCTCCACCGACGAGGAACTGCGCGAGGTGGGCTTCGGCGTGCAGGAAGGCCAGCCGATGGCCGGCTGGTTTGACGACTGGGTCGAGGGGCGCTTCACCCCGGAAGGGGCGGAAAGCTTCGCGTCTCTGCGGACGCGCACGGTGCGGGCGATCGACCGGGCGCTGGCCCTGCCGGGGCCGGTGCTGGTCGTGGCGCATGGGGCGCTGTGGCGCGCCTTCCGCCAGTCGGCCGGGCTGGAGGCGAATGTGCGCACGCCGAATGCGCTGCCGCTCTGGGTGGAGCCACCGCTGGGCGGCGGCGATGCCTGGCGTTTCACCCCGGCGGAACTGGCGGGGTAGGGGCGGCGGCGCGCCCCAAGGTCCGGCGTTGCACCGTCCCGGGCGAAAGGCTCTGCCTTTCCCCCGGACCCCCTATCCGCCAGGACGCTGCGCGCCCTGGACCCGATGAGTTGGCCCTTGCTGGGTTCGGATCGCGCCGGAGAGCGACGCTCTCCGGCGGACTGCCGCTGCCACCAGCACGGAGACGGTGTCTTCTCTTCCTTTCGGGAGCCCTGCGTTGCCACTTGCTTCCGGGGATCAGGCCGCAGACCGACGGCAACCATGCAGAGCCAACTCGGGCCCGGGGTCCGGGGACCGGCTTCGGTCCCCGGCGGAGAGGGGGTCCGGCGGGAGAGGCGGCGCCTCTCCCCCGGGGCCGGTGGCCAGGGCTTGCGTGGCCGGGAAAAGCCAGGTCAGTCCAGCGAGATGGAAAGGCGGAAGGGTTCGGCATAGGCGCCGCGCGCGAGCTGGCCGACCTGGATGCGGTAGGTGCGGCGTTCTGTGCGGAAGGTGACCTCGCGCTGATCCTCCGCGACGCCCGGGATGTCCAGGACGATGTTGGGGGAGGCGGTGAGGCGGAGATTCGCCGTCTGGTTCGGGGCGGTGGTCAGCGCGTAGCAGAGGGTGTCGCGGGCCGGTGCCATGCCGGCGATCTCGATGCCGTTCTGGCCACGGTCGAAGCGGACGACCTGGCAGGAGGGTGCGGCCCGGGCCGCGTGGGGCACCGTGGAGGCCAGGAGCAGGACCAGGGTGGTGGTGGCCCGGGCGATGGTCCGCGGCGGATGGATTCGCGGGAACGGGATGGGGCGGAACAAGGACGGGCGGCTCCCTCTGTCTTCCGGGACAGGAAAGAGAGCCGACCCGGGGGGGACGTCAACCGGGATATGGGTCCCGTATCGTATCGTCCCGCCCGGGCCCGGTGGGGCGGCTCAGGCCAGGCTGGCGTCGAGGCTGATCTCGGCCTTCAACAGCTTGGAGACGGGGCAGCCGGCCTTGGCCTTGGCGGCGAGCTCCTGGAATTTCGCGTCGTCGATGCCGGGGATCTTCGCCTTGAGGGTCAGGCGGACGGCGGTGATGGCGAAGCCGTCGGGCTGCTTGTCGAGCGTGACCTCGGCCTCGGTGGCGAGTTCGTCCGCCTTGAAGCCGGCCTCGCCCAGGATGTTGCTCAGCGCCATGGAGAAGCAGCCGGCATGGGCTGCGCCGATCAGTTCCTCCGGGTTGGTGCCGGGCGTGTCGCCGAAGCGGGTGTTGAAGCCGTAGGGCTGGTTCTTCAGGGCGCCGCTCTCGGTGGAGATGGTGCCCTTGCCGTCCTTCAGCCCACCCTGCCAGACGGCGGATCCGTGCTTCTTCATGCGTCGCTCTCCTGTTCGGGGATCGGGCGGCCGGGCCGCCGCTGCCCTGGAAAGCGGGTTCGGGCGGGGGAGGTTTCCTCGGGCCGGGACCCCGGGGTGGTGGCACCCATGCGGAGTGCGGCGTTGCGCGGGCGGGATGTGTGGGGTAGGAGAGGCGCGCACGCTGGCACCCCTGGAGGCCGGCGCGCGATCTGTTTTTCACGACATTCGTGTTTTCACGACATCCCAAGGAATAACGGCCATGGTCCAGACCATCCGGATCGAAGCCGCGGCGCGCGAGCAGGCAGGTAAGGGGGCGGCACGCGCGACCCGGCGGGCGGGACATGTTCCCGCGGTGATCTACGGCGCGAAGCAGGAGGCGACGCTGATCAGCCTCGATCCGCGCATCGTGGTGAAGGAGCTGCAGAAGGGCGGCTGGAAGTCGCACCTCTATGAGGTGGTGGTGGATGGCCAGGCCACCCGCACGCTGATGCGGGACGTGCAGTTCCATCCGGTGACGGACATGCCGCTGCATGTGGACTTCCAGCGCCTCGCCCCGGGGCAGAAGATCCGCGTCATGGTGCCGGTGAATTTCCTGAACGAGGAAAGCGCGCCGGGCATCAAGGAAGGCGGCACGCTGAACGTCGTGCGCCGCGAGATCGAGGTGCTGTCCGATCCGGACGCCGTGCCGGAGGCCTTCGAGATCGACGTGGCCGAGGGCACGATCGGCGACACCTTCCGCTGGTCCAACGTGAAGGACGTGTTCGGCACCGAGGCGGTGCTGGGCCGTGACTTCGTGGTGGCGACGCTCGCCCCGCCGACGGTCGAGGAAGAGGTGGTGATCGTGGCGCCCGCGCCGGCGGCCCCCGCCGCCCCGGCCAAGAAGGGCAAGAAGTAAGGAACCGTTGCGGTGCTGCTGTGGGTGGGCCTGGGCAATCCGGGCCGGGAACATGCGCGGCAGCGCCACAACATCGGTTTCATGGCGCTGGACGCCATCGCGCGCCGCCACGGCTTCGGGCCGTGGCGGAGCCGCTTCAAGGGCGAGATTGCCGATGGCAGCATCGCCGGGCAGCGGATCACGCTGCTGAAGCCGCAGACCTACATGAATGCGAGTGGCCAGTCGGTGCAGCCGGCGGCGGGTTTCCACAAGATCCCTCCTGCCGATGTCTGGGCCTTCCATGACGAGCTGGATCTCGCGCCGGGCAAGGTGCGGGTGAAGCGGGGTGGGGGTGCTGCCGGGCATAACGGGCTGCGGGACATGCAGCGGGCCTTCGGCAGCCCGGATTTCTGGCGGGTGCGGCTGGGCATCGGGCATCCGGGGATGAAGGAGCGCGTGCACGGACATGTGCTCGGCGATTTCGCCAAGGCCGACACCTGGGTGGAGCCGCTGCTGGACGCGGTGGCCGATGCGGCGCCGCTGCTGGCGCAGGGGCGGCCTGAGGAGTTCATGACCAAGGTGGCGCTGCTGACCCAGGGGGTCGAGCAGAAGGGCTGAGGGGCGGGGTTTCCGCCGGAAGCGGATCGGGTCGATGCCGGTCCCTCGTGCCGTCCTCATGGACGAGGTGGTGCCGGTGCCTGTTCGGCTTTCCCGATACTGCCCGGGACGGGCATGGCGGGTTCCGCTTCATGGGATGCTGTCCCAGGAATGCCGCCGTTTCGCGAAAATGACCTGCCGTGGATTTCATCTGCCGCCGAGGCCGGCGCAATCACCGATGCGCGAGGATGCTTCTTCGCAACGGCACAAAGGCTGCTGGCGATGGAGCCTGGAAAGACCTGGCCGGCCCTGGACTTCGTGCTGCGCCATGCGCTGACGGGAGGCGGGCTCCTCGTTCTGGTGAGCTGGGGCAGCATGGCCCTGGGGGCGGCGCTGGCTTATCTGTTCCAGGCGCCTGCCGAGCCGCGGAAGTCGCTGCGCGGCTTCCTGCGCTTCTGCTTTCCGGCGGAGATGTTCCGGCACCGCTCGGTCCGGGTGGATGTGGCGTTTGTCGCCGTGGCCTGGGTGATCGACAAGCTGCTGATCGTGCCGGCGCTGCTGTCCAACGGCGCGGTGACCTTTGCCGCCTGGTCGGCGATGCAGGGTGTCCTCGGGGCGCGGGAGGGCGGGTCGCAGGGCTGGTGGAGCTGGGCGGCGCTGCTGGTGGGCTCGGTGGTGTTCCAGGATTTCGTGAACTTCTTCCGGCACTACCTGGAGCACAAGGTTCCGGCGCTCTGGGAATTCCACAAGGTGCATCACAGCGCCGAGTTCCTGGTGCCACTGTCGAACCGCCGGCAGCATCCGGGCGAGCGCTTCATGGAGCTGATGAGCGGGGCCGTGGTGGTGGGCGCCTTCATCGGCCTGGCCTGCTATCTGCTGGGCCTGCCGCCGACCGAGACGGTGCTGATGGGGATGGACGCCTATTTCCTTTGCGACGTGCTGTCCTTCTACCAGCTTCGCCACTCGCATATCGCGCTCTCCTTCGGGCGGTTCGAGCGGTATGTGATGAGCCCGGCGCAGCATCACCTGCACCACAGTTGCGAGGTGCGGGACTGGGACGTCAATTTCGGCACCTTCCTGGCTGTCTGGGACCAGCTGTTCGGCACCTTCCGGCCGACCGACACGCAGTACCGCTTCCGCCTGGGGCTGGGGCCGGAGGAGCAGGGGCGGTACGACAGCGTGCCGAAGCTGCTGGCGGCACCCTTCCTGGGGCTGTGGCGGATGTTCGGGGCGCGGCGGCCGACGCCCGGGATGGCGCCGATGGCCGGGTCCATGGAAGGCGGGGACTGAGGGCCGGAACCGGGCCTGGCGCGGCGGTCCTGACGCGGCTGGGGATGACGCCCGGCGGAGGTTGAGGCGGGGCGTTCCGCTGGGGCGCGATCCGTCCTATCGGTGGGCGGAATGCCGGCCCGGCCGGCGATCTTTCCGGGAGAGACCTGCCTTGTCCGCCGCTGCCGCCCCCGAAGCGACCCAGACCGTCACCATCTGGCACAACCCGGCCTGCGGCACCTCCCGCAAGGTGCTGGCGGCGATCCGCGCCGCGGGTGTGGAGCCGGTGGTGGTCGAGTACCTGAAGACCCCGCCTTCCGCTGCGGAGATCCGCGCGGCCTGCGCGCGGATGGGGATCTCGCCCCGCAGCCTGCTGCGCCGGAAGGCACCGGAATTCGCGATCCAGGAGCTGGACGATCCCGGACTGCCGGCCAAGGTGGCGGTGGAGGCCATGGTGAAGACGCCGGCGCTGATCGAGCGGCCTGTGGTGCTGGCGCCGGGCGGCGCGCGGCTGTGCCGGCCGCCGGAGTTGGTGGCGGAGATCGTGCCGGGGGCGGTGGTGAAGCCGGGCTGAGGCTGACGGCGACTCTTCCTGGCTGTCGTCTCGCCTCGTGGTGGGCCGCCGGGGGAGAGGCTCTGCCTCTCCCGCCGGACCCCCTCTCCGCCGGGGACCGAAGCCGGTCCCCGGACCCCGGGCTTGCGTTGGCTCTGCGTGGTGGCCGTCAGCCTGCGGCTCGATCCCTGGGAGCAGGTGGCGACGCGGGGCTCCTCGTAGAAAGAAGACACCGTGTCCGCGCTGGCGGCGGCGTCAGCCGCCGGAGAGCCTGGCTCTCCGGCGCGATCCGGCCCCGGCAAGCACCAACCCATCGGGTCCAGGGCACGCAGTGTCCTGGCGGATAGGGGGTCCGGGGGAAAGGCGGAGCCTTGTCCCCCGGGACAGCGCAACGCCGGACGGGCAATGCGGGCCGGAGCTGTTGCGGTATCGTGCTGGCTGGCCTGCCAAGGCCTTACGGCTGGCCCTGCGGGCGCGGGCGGCGTAATGGCTGGGGCCGAACGGGACAGGGTCCGGGCGGGCTGCGGCAGCTCCCTCGCACGGGCGATGATTGAGAAAGACGGATCATGGGTTTCAACTGCGGCATCGTCGGGCTGCCGAATGTGGGCAAGTCCACGCTCTTCAACGCGCTGACGCAGACGGCGGCGGCGCAGGCGGCGAACTATCCCTTCTGCACCATCGAGCCGAATGTGGGGCGGGTGGCGGTGCCGGACCGGCGGCTGGACGAGCTGACGCGGGTTGGCAAGTCGCAGAAGACGGTGCCGACCAGCCTGGAATTCGTGGACATCGCCGGGCTGGTGCGCGGCGCCTCGCGCGGGGAGGGGCTGGGCAACCAGTTCCTGGCGAATATCCGCGAGGTGGATGCCATCGTGCATGTGCTGCGCTGCTTCGAGGATGGGGACATCACCCATGTCGAGGGCAGCGTCGATCCGATCCGCGATGCGGAGACGGTGGAGACGGAGCTGATGCTGGCCGATCTCGACAGCCTGGAGAAGCGGCTGGGGACGGCGCAGAAGAAGGCGAAGAACGGCGACAAGGAGAGCGCGGCCTTCGTGGCGCTGGCCGAGCCGATCGTGGCGGCGCTGACCGAGGGCAAGCCGGCGCGGACGGCGGTGCCGAAGGGGCAGGAAGAGGCGGCGGCGCGGCTGCAGCTGATGACCACCAAGCCGGTGCTCTATGTCTGCAATGTCGAGGAGGGCTCGGCGGCCACCGGCAATGCGCATTCGGCGCGCGTCTTCGAGCGGGCCGCCGCCGAGGGGGCCAAGGCGGTCGTGGTCTCGGCCGCGATCGAGGCGGAGATCAGCCAGATGGCGGCCGACGACCGGGCGGAGTTCCTGGAAAGCCTGGGGCTGGAGGATAGCGGGTTGGACCGCATCATCCGTGCCGGATACGAGCTGCTGGGGCTGATCACCTATTTCACCTGCGGGCCCAAGGAGGCGCGCGCCTGGACCATCACGCGCGGCACCAAGGCGCCGCAGGCGGCGGCGGTGATCCACAATGACTTCGAGCGCGGCTTCATCGCCTGCGAGACCATCGCCTATGAGGACTATGTGGCGCTGGGTGGCGAGCAGGGGGCGAAGGAAGCGGGCAAGATGCGGGTCGAGGGCAAGGAATACGTCGTCAAGGACGGCGACGTGCTGCTGTTCCGCTTCAACGTCTGAGGGCGGCCCCTGGGGAGGGCGTTGCCTTCCCCGGAACCCATCCGGCAGGACCTTGCGGACCCTGCATCCGGCGAGTGGGTGCGTGCCGATGCCGGATCGCGCCAGGGGGCCGGGAGCAGCCGCCAGGACGGCGCGCCCAGAACCCGGAAGAGCCGGCGTCAGACATGGACCTCGCCATGGGCGAGTTCGCCGCTGTGTTGCGGCGGGCGGAGCGCGGCGTAGATCAGCCAGGCATAGAAGAGCGTGACGCCGGCCAGCACCGACCAGCCGGGGAAGGGGCCCAGGGACAGGCCGAGCAGCAGGTCCGGGAGGCTTTGATGCGCGGCGGCCGCGCGTTCGTCGTGCTGGAGGGATGCGGTGGAGATCTTGATGATCCAGGCCAGCAGCAGGACCAGGAACATCCAGATGTAGTTGCGCCGCAGGCGTCGCGAGAAGGCGGCCGGCAGGCCGATCAGGAAGTTCGGGTGGCGCAGGTCCTCGGCCAGGAGGGCGGCCCAGTTGGGCCCCTCGGCCGGTGCGGGATCCGGTGCGGGATCGGGCCGCGGGGACAGGACCTGGGCGAAGTAGTGGCGCTCCATCTGGCGCACGCGGGCGCGGTACACGTCGAAGAAGCGGTAGCGGCGGGCCTCGATGACGAGGAGGAGCAGCACCAGCAGCATGGCGAAGAGCAGCACGCCGTGATGCGCGCTGGGCGTGGAGAGCGAGACCGAGAGCATGCCGGCCACCACGGTGATGGCCCAGTTGGTGGTGCGGTCGATGCGGTCGCGCCAGCCGGCCATGCGGCCCATCTCGGCGCGATGGAAGTGCGCCAGGGTGTTGATGAACTCGGCGCCGGTGGCGGGCAGGGGCGGCGCGAAGGGGGGCGGGGCGGGGGCCATGGGGCGCGCCGGATGGGTGACGCTCATCGTGTTCTGCCTTCCCTGGACGTCCTGCGGAACCGCTCCGGCGCCCGGGTGGGCTCCGGGGGTTCGGTGCCGTTCTGAACTCCCTGCCGGTCCGCCTGTTGCGGCGGTGGCGGCATGGGGGAGGGTGCGCCTGCCCGCGGCGGAGGACAATGAGGCCCATGGGGTGGACGCGCGGGATTGGCGGCGATCCGCCATGGCGGGCCGTGCTCCCGGCGAATGACGGGCGCGCGGCCCGTGGTCAGGCCGGCAGGCGGATGCGGGCGCGGAGGCCGCCGAGGGGGCTGTCCTCCAGGATCACGTCGCCGCCATGGGCGCGGGCGATGTCGCGGGCGATGGCGAGGCCCAGGCCGGTGCTGCTGCCGGACAGGGTGGCGAAGGGCTTAAAGGCTTCCTCGCGCTGTTCGGGCGGGATGCCGGGGCCGTCGTCGTCCACGATCACCTGTGCCCAGAGCTCGTCCACGCGCTCCACCGTCAGGGTGATGCGGCCGGCATGCTTGCGGGCGTTGTCGGTGAGGTTGGCGAGGCAGCGGCGCAGCGCGTCGCCGCGTGCCGGAAGGACCAGGGTTTCCGGGGCGTGCAGGGCGACGGCGGCGCCGTCGCGGCGGGCCCGGGCGGCGACGTTCTGCGCCAGCTCGACGAGGTCCACCGGGCCGGGCTTGCCCTCCACCTCGCCGCGCGCGAAGGCGAGATAGCCGGCGACCATGCGCTCCATCTCCTCCACGTCCTGGGTGAGGTCGGCGATGTCCTGCTCGAAGCCCGGATCGTCCGGTGGGACGGGCAGCATGGCGAGCGCCAGGCGCATGCGGGTGAGGGGGGTGCGCAGGTCGTGGCTGATGCCGGCCAGCATGTCGGTGCGCTGGGCGACGAAGCGGCGGATGCGGGCGTGCATGCGGTTGAAGGCCGCCGCCGCCTGGCGGACCTCGGTGGCGCCCTCGGGCTTCACCGGGCCCTGGTCGCGGCCCATGCCGAAGGCCTCCGCCGCCGCGGCGAGGCGGCGCAGGGCGCGGACCTGGTTCTTCATGAACAGGGCGGCGATCAGGAAGAGCAGGGCCGAGGCGCCGACCAGCCAGATGACGAAGAGGTAGAGCGTGCCGGTGAAGAGGCGCTTGCGGGGGGCCTCCACATGCAGCACGCCGTCGGGGAGCTGGACGCGGACGACGATGCTGCGCGGGTCGCTCTGCCAATCGGCGTCGAAGCGCAGGAGCAGGCGTTCGCGCAGGGCATTCTGCAGGTCCTCCTCCAGCGGCAGCAGGGGCAGGGAGGCGGAGCGGGGCTGATCGCGGCCGGAGAGGATGGCGCCGGGCTCGAAGGCCATGGAGAGGTCGAGGCGCCAGGCGGCCTCGCGGAAGATCCAGCTGGTGTCGGAACCGGGCGGAGCGTGCTGCAGCATCTCGACCACCATGCCGATCTCGCCCGCCATGCCGGCGGCGAGGCGGCGGGAGATGACGTCGAGATGGTTGCCGTAGAAGAGTTGCAGGGCGATGCCCTGGAGCACCAGCATCGGCACCAGCACGATCAGCAGGGCGCGGCCGAGCAGGCCGCGCGGGACCAGGGCATGCATCCAGCGCCGCAGCCGCCCCATCGGCGCGGGGCGGCCGCGGCGTGGGGCGGCGGGCGTGGCGGGGAGGCTGGCGGGGTCGGCCTCGCCACGGCGGAGCTCGGCGAGGCCGACGCTGTGGGCGGGAAGGGCGGAGGCCGGGGAGGCCGGATGGGGGGCGTCGGCCATGTCTGCTGTCCCTCCGCGAGATGGTCCTGATGTCCCGGTTTCCGGGACCCCGCGGCAGGCGGGCGCCGGCCGCGGGCCCGGACAGGGGCGGACCCTGGACAGGAGGAAGGGCGGCCCGGGGCGATCCTGTCCTGGCAGGCAGCACAGCAGATAGCACAGCCGGAGCCTGCCTGCGTAGGCCGCCGCCTGCCTCCCCCGCGGCATTCCGGAGCGGATCGCCACGGGGCGGCACCGTCCGCGGCATGGGCCGCGTGGCCCTGGCGAGGCGGCAGGCGTTCCCGAAGGGGCGGTCAGGCCGCCAGGCGGTGGACTTCCTCCGGGGACATGCGGACCAGCTTCTCGTAGTCGGACAGCAGGGTCTCGGTGATCTGGCCCGGGGTGTAGGCGTATTCGCCGATGGCGCGGACGGGCGTCACCTCGGCGGCGGTGCCGGCCAGGAAGACCTCGGTGGCCTTCGGCAGCTCCTCGGCGCGGATGGTGCGCTCCACCACCTTCATCTGGCGGTTCCGGGCGAGGCGCATCACGGTGCGGCGGGTGATGCCGTCCAGGAAGCAGATGGGGGTGGGGGTGTGCAGCTCTCCGTCGAAGACGAAGAAGGCATTGGCGCCGGTCGCCTCGGCCACGTCGCCCTTGAAGTCGAGCATCATGGCGTCGTCGAAGCCCTCGGCCTCCGCCGCGTGCTTGGAGAGGGTGCCGATCATGTAGAGGCCGGAGGCCTTGGAGGCGGTAGGGGCCGTGTCGGGGGCCGGGCGGCGCCACCTGGCCATGCCGAGGCGGACGCCCTTCATGCGGTTCTCGCCGAACAGGTTGGGCCAGCCCCAGCAGGCGATGGCGAGGTGGATCTTCGTCCGCTGGGCGGAGACGGCCAGCATTTCCGAGCCGCGCCAGGCGACCGGACGGACATAGGCATCCGTGTGGCCGTTGCGGCGCACGGTCTCGATCGAGGCGGCGTCGATCTCGTCGGCCGTGAAGGGAATCTCGAAGCCCAGGAGGCGGCCGGACCGGATCAGGCGCTCGGTGTGCTCGCGCAGCTTGAAGATGTTTCCGGCATAGCAGCGCTCGCCCTCGAAGATGCCGGAGGCATAATGCAGGCCGTGGGTCAGGACATGCAGCTTCGCCTCGCGCCAGGGGAGGAACTCGCCATCCATCCAGATCCAGCCGTCGCGGTCATCGAAAGGCAGCAGGGACATGTTTGGAACCTTCGCGCCATGGTTTGAGAAATAAAATTGCGTTACGAGGCTGAAACTAGACCTTTGCTTCGATTTGTGTCAATAAACCTGACCCAACATGGAGTCATGCCCGCCATGCCCGACGGGCTTCCCGGAGGACATCCCGCCGTGAAGGAGAAGACGCCCGTCTCCGCCGGCCGCGAGCACCTCTTCCTGCGCGAAGAGGAGCTGCGCGCGGCGCAGGACCTGCTGTTCTTCGGCTACCGCGACTTCACCGCGGGGGCCGATGCCATGCTGGCGGAGATCGGGCTGGGCCGCGCGCATCATCGCGTGCTGCATTTCGTCGGCCGCCGGCCCGGGCTGACGGTGGGCGAGCTGCTCGCCATTCTGGACATCACCAAGCAGTCGCTGGGCCGCGTCCTCACCCCGCTGGTGGAGGGCGGCTATGTCGAGCAGGCGACAGGCCGGGCCGACCGGCGGCAGCGGCTGCTGAGCCTGACGGAAGCGGGGCGGGCGCTGGAGCGGCGACTCTTCGAGCGGCAGCGGGAGACGGTGATCCGGGCCTATCGCGAGGCCGGCCCGGCCGCGGTGGACGGGTTCCGGCGCGTCATGCAGGGGCTGATGGCCCCGGCCACGCGTGGCCTGGTCGAGCGGGTCGCCACGGGCATGGCCGAGCCGCCGGGGGCGGGCGGGATGCGCGGGGGAGGTCCGGGGCTGCCCGGTGGCGCGGCCCGGCCGCCAGTGGGGGCTGCCGGGAGGGCGCCCGGGGCGACGGCCGCGCCAGCCGGCGCGCTGCCCGGGGAACATCCGGGGACGCGGCGATGAGCGAGCTGCCGCATCTGCTGGTGGTGGATGACGATCCGCGCCTGCGCTCCCTGTTGCAGCGCTTCCTGGCCGAGCAGGGATTCCGCGTCTCGGTGGCGGGGGATGCGGCGGCGGCGCGGCAGGCGCTGGGCGCCATGGCCTTCGACATGATCGTGCTGGACGTGATGATGCCGGGGGAGACGGGGCTGGAGCTGGTGGAGTCGCTGCGCCGGGGCGGGCAGGAGGTGCCGGTGCTGATGCTCACCGCCGCCGGGTCGCCGGACGACCGGGTGGCGGGGTTCGAGCACGGGGCGGACGACTACCTGGCCAAGCCCTTCGACCCGCGCGAGCTGGTGCAGCGGGCCAAGGCCATCCTGCGGCGCGTCGCGGTGCCGCCGCCGGCGGCGCAGTCGCTCGGGCCGGTGCAGCTCGGGTCGCGCTGGTTCGATCCGGAGCGGGGCGAGCTGCGGGGGGCCGAGGGAGCGATGCGGCTGACCGGGGGGGAGGCGGCGCTGCTGACCGCGCTGGCGGCGCGGGCCGGGGAGGTGCTGTCGCGCGAGGAGATCGCGGTGGCGCTGGGCACGCCGGATGCCGGGGAGCGGGCGGTGGATGTGCAGGTGACGCGGCTGCGGCGGAAGATCGAGCCGGACCCGCGCGAGCCGCGCTTCCTGCAGACGGTGCGGCACCGGGGCTATGTGCTGCGGCCGGGGAGTTAGCGGCCCGGTCCGTTCGTGCCGCGGGGCGGGGGCGGCGCCTCAGCCCCGGTGGCGGAGCTTCTGCGCCGTCAGGGACACGGCTGCCAGGCCCAGAACCGGGATCGCGAGCAGCAGGATGTCGGTCCAGCTCATTCCTTCAGGTCCTCCAGCAGGCGCCTTGCCTGGATATGTAGGCCGATCCCCGCGGCAAGGAAGAGGGCGCTTCCCAGCACGGCCAGGATGCCACCTTTCGGCATGGCCGTGCCATAGAGAGTTGCGGCCAGGGGGGCGACGATGCCCACCAGGACCGTGCCGCTGGCCACCGCGTTCAGCCAGGTGGCGGTCAGCTTGACCCGCTCGTTATGGGCCAGCTTGTTCGGCCCGGGTGGGAGGCCCATGGAGATTCCTCGGGAGGTTTCCTTGTTGGCGGGGAATGCGCGCCTCCGCCCGGTTCCCGCGCCGTGGTGTACGCCCCCGTGCCCGGCCGCCGTGCCGCGGGGGTGGCGGGGTCAGCCGAGTTCCTGTTCCACCAGCGTGGCGAGGTAGCCGGCACCGAAGGGCAGCAGGTCGTCGTTGAAGTCGTAGAGCGGGTTGTGGACGGGCGTGCCGCCGCGCTCGCCGTCCCTTTGGCCGAACATCAGGTAGGCGCCGGGGACGCGTTCCAGCAGGAAGGCGAAATCCTCGCCGGCCAGGAGCGGGTGGCCGTCGCGGTGGACCTGGCCTTCGCCCAGGATGGCGGTGGCGGCCTGGGCGGCGCGGTCGGTCTCGCCGGGGGTGTTGATGGTGGGCGGATAGGCGCGGCGGTAGTCGATCTCCGCCTTGCCGCCCTGGGCCTCGGCGGTGAGGGTGACGGCGCGGCGGAAGAGGGTCTCGACGCGGTCGCGGATCTCGGGCTTCAGCGTGCGGACGGAGCCGCGCAGCTCGATGCTTTCCGGAAGCACGATGTCGGAGGTGCCGCCATGGATCTGGCCGATGCTGACGATGGCGGATTCCAGCGCGTCCACCTGCCGCGAGGGGATGGCGTTGAGCGCGTTGATCACCTGCGCGGCCATGGCCACGGTGTCGATGCCCTGCTGCGGATGCGCGCCATGGGCGGAGCGGCCGCGCAGCACGATGCTGAAATAGTCGATGGCGGCGAGCGCCGTGCCGGTGAGGGCCTGGGCGGTGCCGAGCGGCCGGTCGGGGCTGTTGTGGATGCCGTAGACGGCGTCGCAGGGGAAGCGTTCCAGCAACCCGTCGTCGAGCATGGCCTTGGCGCCGGCCAAGCCTTCCTCGGCGGGCTGGAAGATCAGGTGGACGGTGCCGGAGAAGTTGCCGGTCTCGGCCAGGTACTTCGCCGCGCCGAGCAGCATGGTGGTGTGGCCGTCGTGGCCGCAGGCATGCATGCGGCCGGGATTTTGCGAGCGGTGGGCGAAGCCGTTGGCCTCCTCCATCGGCAGGGCGTCCATGTCGGCGCGCAGGCCGATGGCGCGGTTGCCGCCGGCACCCGACTTGCGGCCGCGCAGCACGCCGACGACGCCCGTCTTGCCGATGCCGCGATGCACCTCGATGCCCCATTCGGCGAGCTTCCGCGCGACGATGTCGCTGGTGCGGTGCTCCTCGAAGCCGATCTCCGGATGCGCGTGGAAGTCGCGGCGCCATTCGGTCATCTCGGGCTGCAGCGCGGCCAGGGCTTCGCGGGGCGAGGTCATGCGGGGGGACTCCTTCGGGTCTGTCTGCCGAATGGGACGGGTTTCGCGGTGGGGCGTCAATCCGTGGGCGGGGGGCGTGGCCAAGGGGAAAGGCAGCGCCTTTCACCCCGGGGACGGCGCAACGCCAGCCATGACGCGCGGCCCGGCGGGATCAGGTGCCGGGGCGTTGCGGCGGAATCGTGTCCCGCCTGGGCTGGGCCAGGAGCAGGGCGGCGGCGGGCAGGAGCCAGGCGATGCGGGCGCCATAGCGCTGGTGCGGCTTGCTGAGCGCGCCGGTGGCGAAGGCATTGGCGGCGAGGCCGAGGAGCACGCAGAGGGCCAGGGCGCGGCGGCGGGGGTCGTGGCGGTGGCGCCAGAGCAGGATGGGCAGGCCCAGGGCGGCGAGAAGGAGCGCGGGGGCCTGGAGCGGGAGGAAGGGGGCGGCACGCTGCGGCAGGAGGCCGCGCATCTGGGCGGAGGATTCGAAGCGGTGCAGTTCGGCGGGCGGGAAGCCGCTGGCGATGCGCAGGGCAAGGCCTTCCCCCACGGCGCCGCGCGGCAGGGTGTCGCCGATGCCGTTGGTGACGAGCTGCCGGGCCGTGTCGCGCAGGGCGTTGCGCAGGACGGCCAGGGGTTCGCGGCGCAGGGTTTCGGCGATGATCTCGCGCGCCTCGGAGACCAGAAGGACGCCGCCCAGGAAGCGTGGCCGGCCATCGGCGTCGCTGTTCACCGGGCTGTCGGGCTCCCAGAGGAAGACGTCGCTGTCGGTGGGAAGGTGGCCGGCCCAGGCGCAGAGATACCAGCCGCGTCCGGGGCATTCCGCCGCGATGGTGCGGGCGGCGGGGCCATTGGCCACGAGGCGGGCGAGCAGGAAGGTGCTGCCATAGGGGGAGAGCGACCACCGGCCGTGGCCGATGGCGTTGGTGAGCAGGAGCAGGGCGCAGGCGGCGAGCAGGGGCGTGGCGACGCGGAGGGCGGGGCGCGGGCGGCGGCGCAGGAGGAGGGTGAGGGCAGCCAGGGCGGCGGCGAGGAGCAGGTTCGACAGGTGCGCGGCGATGGCCAGCGTGGCGAGGAGCAGGAGGGCGAGGGCCTCGCCCCGGGACAGGGTGGGGCGGGCGAAGCCGAGCAGGAAGAGGGCGAGAAGCGCGGCCGGGGTGAGGATGTCCGGCATCAGCAGGGCGGCGGCCCAGGGGGCGCTGGTGAGCAGCGCCAGGGTGGCGGCGAGGAGGAGGTGGCGGGCGGGGGTGGCAAGGCCGAGGGCGCGGGCGGTGAGCCAGAGCAGCCAGGAAAGCATCAGCCCCTGGGCGAGCAGGGGCGGCCAGAGGGACTGGCGCTGGTGGAAGAGGTGGAGGAGGGGGCCGTAGATCCAGGGCTTGTCCCAGATCATCAGCGGACCGAGCGTCTGGTGGAGGAAGGCGCCGGTGTCGCTGAAGAGGATGGGGTAGCCGTTGAGGAAGGCGGGCCAGGTCAGGAGAAGGGTGCCGGCCAGGATGGCGGCCGGGACCGGGAGGCGCGGGATGGGAGGTGCCGCGCCGCCGGGGGCGGGCGGGGCCGGGCTCAGCGCTGGGGGTCCGGCTGGCTCCAGCGTTCGGCCATGGCGTCGTCCTCCGCCTTGGCCTCGACCCAGCGGGTGCGGCCGTCGGGGAATTCCTCGCTCTTCCAGAAGGGGGCGCGGGTCTTCAGCCAGTCGATCAGGAAGGCGCAGGATTCCAGCGCCGCCAGGCGATGGGCGCTGGCGGTGAGGACCAGCACGATGGGATCACCGGGCAGGAGGCGGCCGACGCGGTGGATCACCGTGGCGCCGAGCAGGGGCCAGCGCTGGGCGGCTTCCGCGCGGATGGCGGCGATCGCGGCCTCGGTCATGCCCGGATAGTGCTCCAGGGTCATGGCGGCGAGGCCCGAATCGGCGCGGCAGAGGCCGATGAAGGAAGCGAGGCCGCCGATATCGGCGCGGCCCCGGGTCAGCAGGGCGGTCTCGGCGGCGATGTCGAAGGGGGCCTCGCCGACCGCGACGCGGCCCGGAAGCGGGGGAGAGGGCTCGGCCATGAGGGGGTCAGCCGCCGGTGACAGGGGGGAAGAAGGCGACCTCGTCGCCGGGGGCGATGGGGTCCTCCGGGCCGCGGAATTCCTGGTTCACCGCGGCGCGGACCTGCTTCGGCTGGGCGAAGGCGGCGGCATGGCCGGGGGAGCGGGCGGCGAGCCAGCGCATCAGGGCGCCGATGGTGGCGACCTCCGGCGGGGGCTCCACCTCCTCGGCGGCCAGGCCGGTGCGCTGGCGCAGCCAGGCGAAGTAGAGAACCCGGATCATGGGCGGAGGGCCATGGCTGGCGTCATTGCCGGTCGGGCACGATCTGCGGGCTCTGCCCCGGCACGGTGATCACCGTGGAGTTGCCCAGCGGCGTGGCGGTGCCGCTGGCGCCGCCGGGGCGGTTGATGCCCTGCACGCCGCCGGTGCCGCCGGTGGTGGTGTTGGGCACGCCGTCCGGGGTGAAGATGGTGCGCCCGTCCTGGCGCGGCGCCGGTGGGGTGGCGGGTTCACCGGGCTGGGCGGGGACGCTGAGCCGTCCGGGCTGGTAGGGCAGAGGCGGAACGCCCGTGTTGTCCGGCACCGCGGAACTCGGGCGGCGGGAGGGCAGGGTGGTGCCCGGCGGCGGGTTGCGCGGATTCGGCGCGGCCGAAGGCGGCAGGTCCGGGCCGGGCTCGCTGAGGTCCGGCAGGCGCGGCTGCGGGGCGCGGCCACGCTCGCGGGCGGCGCGTTCCAGGGCCGGCGAGGTGACGTCCTCGCGGAAGGTGTCGCGGTCCGGATTCATCAGCGTGGCGCGCTCGGGCTCGGCATCCGGCCAGACATTGCCGGCTTCCGGCGTCAGCGGCTGCAGCGTGAGGTCCTGCCCGCGGATTCGCTCGGCAGTGGCGCTTCCCGGGGCCACCAGGGCCGGGCGGCGGCCGAAGGGCGCGATCAGGCCATCCGAGCAACCGGCCAGCGCAAGGGCCAGCAGGAGGCACGAACCCGGCCGCGCGATCATGGAATGCCGCATAAAACTCCCCCAGGACGAAGCGGGCGCAACATGCACCGGTGTCGGTAAGCGCTCAAGGGCAGGTGGTCAGGAGCGGCCCCGCAGGGTGGCGGCGGCCTGGGCATCCTGGGCCCCGGCGTGGCGGAGGCCGGAGATCATGTAGTCCCAGCCGGTGATCATGGTCAGGACGGCGGCGGCCCAGAGGCCGAGTTCCCCCAGCAGGGAGAGCGGGAGGAAGCCGAGGCCCAGGGCGCGGGCACCGGTGTCGCCGGCCAGGAGGACGCCGAGGGCGCCCATCTGGAAGCCGGTCTTCCACTTGGCGAGGCGGGTGACGGGCATGCCGACGCGCAGGCTGGCCAGGTATTCGCGCAGGCCGGAGACCAGGATTTCCCGCAGCAGGATGACGATGGCGGGGAGCAGGCCGAGGAGGCTGAGGCGGCCGAGGCCAGCCAGCAGCATCAGCGCGGCGCCGACCAGGAGCTTGTCGGCGATCGGGTCCAGCATGCGGCCGAAGGCGGAGGTGAGCTGCCGGTCGCGGGCGATCTTGCCGTCGAAGTAGTCGGTGATGGCGGCGATGGAGAAGACCGCGCAGGCGGCCACGTCGCCCCAGCCGCCGCCGCCATAGGCGAGCAGGACGAGCAGGGGCACCGCCGCGATCCGCGACAGCGTC
Organism: Roseomonas mucosa ATCC BAA-692; assembly: GCF_000622225.1. GTDB lineage: Bacteria > Pseudomonadota > Alphaproteobacteria > Acetobacterales > Acetobacteraceae > Roseomonas > Roseomonas mucosa. The sequence goes on from NZ_JHWD01000001.1 coordinate 493,085, forward strand.
AGGAGGTTGGGCAGGTCCGTCGGCATGGCGTCGGGAAGTCTTCTACCCGGCTGCTTCGCGGGACGCCACTGCGCCGGGATGGAAGTGCTCGTAGATGCGGCGCGCCATGGAGGGGCCGATGCCGGGGGCGTTCTCCAGATCCTCGAGTCCCGCGTTGCGGACGCCGCGGACGGAGCCGAAATGATTCAGCAGGCGGCGCTTGAGCGCGGTGCCGACGCCGGGCACCTCGTCGAGTTCCGACTTCACCAGGGACCGCGAGCGTCCTGCGCGGTGGGTGGTGATGGCGAAGCGGTGCGCCTCGTCGCGCAGGCGCTGGAGGTAGTAGAGCACCGGGTCGCGGGGCGGGAGCTGGAAGGGGGCGTGGCCGGTGCGGTGGAACCATTCGCGCCCGGCGTCGCGGTCCGGCCCCTTGGCGACGGCGACCAGGGGGACGTCGTCCACGCCCATCTCCGCCAGGATCTCGCGGGCGGCGTTGAGCTGGCCGAGGCCGCCGTCGATCAGCACGAGGTCGGGCCAGGAGCCCTGCTCGCGCTCCGGGGCCTCCTTCAGGGCGCGCGCGAAGCGGCGCTCGAAGACCTCCCGCATCATGGCGAAGTCGTCGCCGGGGGTGACGGGGCCCTTGATGGAGAACTTGCGGTAGGCGGGCTTGATGAAGCCGCCCGGGCCCGCGACCACCATCACGCCATAGGCATTGGCGCCCTGGATGTGGCTGTTGTCGTAGATCTCGATGCGTTCCGGGATGGAGGACAGGTCGAAGATCTTCGCCACGCCTTCCAGCAGGGCGGTCTGGGCGGTGCCTTCCGCCAGCTTGCGCTCCAGCGCCTCCCGCGCGTTGGTGGCGGCGTGGTCCACGGCGGCGCGCTTGTCGCCGCGCTGGGGGCGATGGATCTCGACCTTGCGGCCGGCCTTGAGGGAGAGGGCCTCGGTCAGCAGGGCGGGTTCGGGGATGTCGTGGCTCAGCAGGACCAGGGGCGGGGGCGGCAGGTCGTCGTAGAGCTGGGCGAGGAAGGCCTCCAGCACCTCGCCGGGCGGGATGTCCTGGCGGGCATGGGCGGGGAAGAAGGCGCGGTTGCCGTTGTTGCGGCCGCCGCGGAAGAAGAAGACCTGCACGCAGCACTGGCCGGCGGCCTGGTGGACGGCGACGATGTCGGCATCGCCCACGCCTTCCATGTTGATGCGGTCGCGGCCCTGGACATGCGTCAGGCCGCGGATGCGGTCGCGGATGGCGGCGGCACGCTCGAATTCCAGGGCCTCGGCGGCCTCCTCCATCTCGCGGGCCAGCTTCTTCTGGATGGAGGGGGTCTCGCCGGACAGGAACTGCTTCGCCTGCCGGGTGAGGTCGGCGTAGTCGGCTTCCGGGATGCGGCCGACGCAGGGGGCGGAGCAGCGGCGGATCTGGTAGAGCAGGCAGGGGCGGTCGCGGTTCTCGAAGACGCTGTCGCGGCAGGAGCGGAGCAGGAAGACGCGCTGCAGCGCGGTCAGCGTCTGGTTCACCGCCCAGGCGGAGGCGAAGGGGCCCCAGTAGGAGGCGCCCTTGCGGCGCTCGCCCCGGTGCTTGCCGATCTGCGGGTAGGGGTGGTCCTCGGTGATGACGAGCCAGGGATAGGACTTGTCGTCGCGCAGGACGATGTTGAAGCGTGGGCGGAGCTTCTTGATCAGGTTGGCTTCGAGCAGCAGCGCCTCGGCCTCGGAGGCGGTGGTGATCACCTCCAGGGAGCGGGTCTCGAAGACCATGCGCTTCAGCCGATCCGGCAGGCGGGCGACCTGGGTGTAGTTGTACACGCGCTTGCGGAGCTGCCGGGCCTTGCCGACATAAAGGGCATCGCCCTTGGCATCGAGCATGCGGTACACGCCCGGCGAGAGCGGCAGGGTGGCCAGGGCCTTCTCGATGACCTCGCGGCCTTCCATGGGGGCGAGGGGGGCGGATTCTTCGTGGGCAAAGGCCATGGCGCGCGCTGGGTCCGGTGGTTTCGGGTTATCCCCGGAAGCTGTGGATAACCCCGTGGATGAAATGGTGGCTATGGCCCGAAAAGCCACGTCATTCCTGGGTTGCAGCCCTTTGCCTCATCTCTGGGCATGAATCCAGGTCTTTGTTTTTGCACATTAAATAGGAAAACGGTCGGGTTGCATCGCACAAATCTGCGAAAGAGGCGGTTGACGGCGGCCGCGGTTTGCAGGTTGGGGAAAATCCCGCCCTGTCGCGGCGGCCGCGAAGCCCCGGCTGCTTGTGTAACCAAATCATTACATTAGCCAGGGGCCGCGGGTCCTAGACTGCCGGGCTTCGCCATTGGCGGGCTGGGAAGGTGCTGGAAGATGCGCCTGCCACCCCCGCCGCTGCCCGCCGGATGGGCATGTGGGGCGGGGACACCCGACGATGCCCGGCGGGTTCGCCGTGACCCCCCCTGCCCTGGTTCGTGTCTCGGCTTTCCGACATGCCTCGACAGCCGCGCTTCGGTCCCGTCCGTCAGGCTTCCGGCGATCGCTGGCCGGCGGTTTCCTCCTCCTGGGGGCGAGGGGCGGCGGGACGCTGGCGTTCCACGGTGACGCCCACGGCGGCGGCGTCGGGCAGGACGTCGGGCTTTTCCACCGTCACCATGGCGGAAACGATGCGGCGGTCCTCCAGCGCGGCCACGGCGATTCGCTCCGCCAGGGTCTCGGCGAGGCGGATATGGCCGGTGGTGGCGATCTCCCGCGCCCGGGCGGCGACGGCGCCGTAGTCCACCACGCGGGCCAGCTTTTCCTCGCCGACCGAGGCGGGGGCGGATTCGTCCTCCACCAGCAGCTCGATGCCGATGATCACGCGCTGGCGGGTGTGCAGCTCGTAGGGCAGGACGCCGAGGCTGGCGCGGACCTCCAGGCCCCGCACGAAGACGCGGCGCAGGCGGCGCGCGGCATCGGGGCGGTAGGCGCTGGCCGGGGCGGCGTCGGGGAAGGCAGGGCCGGGGCGGTTCTGGGTCATCGGGCGGCTCACTCCGGTTGCACGGCGCCGCGCGCAGGCGACCACTGCAGGTGCTGGCCACCATCGAGGGCAAGCATCTGGCCGGTGAAGGAGGGAAGGGAGAGGATGGCGAGCAGGGCGCGGGCGACCTCCTGCGGCGAGGTGCCACGGTGGAGGGGGGTGGATTCGCACTGGGCGCGGAACTGTTCCTCGCTCTGGCGCGGGCTGGGCAGGGCCGGGCCGGGGCCGATGCCGGCGACGCGGACCCGTGGCGCCAGGGCGAGGGCGAGGCTCTGCGTCAGCGCCCAGAGGCCGGCCTTGGAGATGGTGTAGCTGGTGAAGTGTGGGGTGAGGGACCAGACGCGCTCGTCCAGCATGTTCACCACCACGCCTTCGGCGGCCTCGGGCAGGGATTTCGCGAAGGCCTGGGCCAGGACGAAGGGGGCGCGGAGGTTGGGCTCCAGGTGGTGGTCCCAGCTTTCCCGCGTCGCGTCGTGCCATTCGTCGCGCTCGAAGGTGGAGGCGTTGTTCACCAGCACGCCGATGGGGCCCAGCGCCTCGGTGGCGGCGGGCAGGAGGCGGGCGGTCTCGGCCTCCCGCGACAGGTCGGCGGCGAGGATCGTGGCGCGTCGGCCCTGGGCGTGGATCTCCGCCACGGCCGCTTCCGCCTCGGCCCGGCTGTGGCCGTGGTGCAGGGCGATGTCGAAGCCGGCGCGGGCCAGGGCGAGGGCCATGGCGCGGCCCAGCCGCTTCGCGCCGCCGGTCACCAGCGCCGCGCGGGGGATGGCGGAGGGAATGTCGAGCATGGAGGAGGTTTAGAACAGGATCGGTGCGCGCGGTATCCGGGAAGAGGGTTTGGGCACGCGCCCCGGCGGTGGCCTCCAGGGGCCACGCCGGGGGCGCTTCAGGCGGTGTGCCGGGCGAGGCGGGCCGGGACCTGCCGGCGGGACGTCAGAGGTTCGGGTCCTGCGTGGCGCTGCGGCCGTAGAGGCGGCTGGGGGCGTCGTTGCTGGGTTCCTCCGGGTCGCCGCCATCGACGCCTTCGAGGTGCGACTTCAGGCTTTGCAGCGCTGCCTCGATGCCATGGGCCAGGGCCTCCTGGGGTGTCTCTTCCTCCGTGGGGTCGGAGGGGAGGGCGGCGGCGGCATCGACGCGCAGGTGCAGCACGGCGCTCTCGCCCTTGCCGGTGATCCGCCATTCGCCCGGAGGGTCGAAGCTCCAGCGGACCGTCAGGGCAGCCTCGTCCGCCTCCAGGCCGGAGCCCGGCAGGTTGGCGTCGTCGCGGCGCAGCTGCGGAACCCAGTGCGGGATGTGCGCGGTGTCCGCGACATAGGCGAAGACCTCCTCGGCGGGTCGCTGGATGGAAATCTTCTGGTCCATGGTGGCGTCCTGTTGGCTCTCGTTCTTGTGGGACAGTGCGGAGGGGCAACGCGAGGCCGCGGCGCGGGGTTGCCGGTGGCCGGCGGGACGGGGCCGGGGGCCCGGGCGCCGCCGCGTCGGCGAATCCGTGCCGGCCGGCGGGACGATGCTAGCCTCGTCCCCGCCGTGCTGGAGGGATGGGTGCATGGACAGGCGTTGGACGGTGCTGGCGATGTTGGTCGCGGTCCGTGTCTGATGGGGGTGCAGTTCCAGTCGGTCGGCTCTGTCGGGGCGATGCTGGTGGGACCGGTGGTCGCGGATTTCGCCGCGCTGGGGGTGCTGATCGGCCTGTCGCAGCTGCCCGGCGCGGCGGTGGCGCTGCCCGGGGGCTGGCTGACCGCGCGGCTGGGCGACCGGCGGGCGCTGCTGGGCGGGTTGGGGCTGATGGTGCTGGGCGGAGCGGTGCTGGCCCGGGCGCCCGGTTTCGAGGTGGCGCTGGCGGGGCGGCTGGTGGCCGGGGCGGGGTCGTCGCTGGTGAACCTCGTGCTGACCAAGGGGGTGATGGACCGCTTTGCCGGCGCGGAGCTGACCGTGGCGATGGGGTGGCTGCTGGCCGCCTGGCCGGTCGGGATCGCGCTGTCGCTGGTGCTGCTGCCGCCTCTGGCCATGGAGGCGGGCTGGAGTGCCGCGCTGCTGGCGGCCACGCTGCCCGCTTTGGCGGGGCTGCTGGCGATCTGGGGCACGGGCTATGGGCGCGCGGCGGCGGCGAGGCGGCAGGCGCGGCCGGGGCTGTGGCCGGAGCGCCGGGCCTGGGCGCCGCTGCTGGTGCTGGCGGTGGGCTGGGCGGGTTTCAACGCCGCGCTGGTGATCGTGCTGGGCTTCGCGCCGGCCTGGCTGGCGGAGCGTGGCTATGGCGTGGCCGGGGCGGGATGGGTGGCGAGCCTCGCGGGCTGGGGGGCGGTGCCGCTGCTGCCCTTCGGCGGCTGGGCGGCGGCGCGGGCTGGCTCGGTGCTGCGCTTCTCGGCGGGGGTGGCGGCGCTGATGGCGGCGAGCGTCGCCTTCCTGCCGGTGGCGCCCCTGTCGCTGCTGCTGCTCTACGGGTTGCTCGGCGGGCTGGCGGGCGGGCCGATGGTGTCGCTGCCTGCGACCATCCTGCCGCCGGAGCGCCGCTCCCTGGGGCTGGGCGTGTTCTACACCGTCTTCGGGCTGGGCATGGCCGGGCTGCCGGCGCTGGCCGGGCGGGTGCGGGACCTTTCCGGCGATGCCTTCGCGCCGCTCGGCTTCGCGGCGCTGCTGCTGGGTGCCTCGGTGCTGTCGGTGCTGGGCTTCGGCCTGTTGCGGGACAGGCTGCTGCGGCCGGGGCGCGTGGCGGAAGAGTGACGGGGCCGGTTCCGGCATCGCGCTTCGTGGCTGGCCGCCGGGGGAGAGGCGCTGCCTCTCGCCCCGGACCCCCTCTCCGCCGGGGACCGAAGCCGGTCCCCGGACCCCGGGCTTGAGTGGGTGCTGGTGGCTGCCGTTGGTTTCCGGCCTGATCCCCGGGAGCCGGTGGAGACGCGGGGCTCCCGAACAGAAAAACACCTTGTCCACGCGGGTGGCGCCGGCAGTCCGCCGGAGAGCGATGCTCTCCGGCGCGATCCGTCATCAGCGGGCACCAGTTCATCGGGTCCAGGGCCCGCAGGGTCCTGGCGGATAAGGGGGCCGGGGGAAAAGGCGGAGCCTTGTCCCCCGGGACGGAGCGGCGCCGGATGCGGAAGATCAGCCCTTGCGGGCGGCGGCACGCTGGCCGCGGGAGCGGCCGCCGCGGGTGGTCTTCTTGGGATCGTAGCCGCCGCCGCCGGGGCCGAGGGGCTTGGGGCGCCAGTTGCCCTTGGCGCGGATGTCCTTGGCGTGGGTGACGGGGCCGGCGTCGAGGCCGAGCTCCATGGCTTCGAGGCGCTTGATCTCGTCGCGCAGGCGGGCGGCGGTTTCGAATTCCAGGTCGGCGGCGGCGGCGCGCATGCGGCGTTCGAGCTCGGCGATCGAGGCGCGGAGGTCCTTGCCGACGAATTCCGCCGTCTCGGAGCCTTCGACCGCCTCCACCGTGACGTAGTCCTGCTCGTAGACGGATTGCAGCACGTCGGAGATGTCGCGGCGGATGGTCTGCGGCGTGATGCCGTGTTCCTCGTTGTAGGCCATCTGCTTGGCGCGGCGCCGCTCGGTCTCGCCCAACGCGTTGTTCAGGCTGTTGGTCATCCGGTCGGCGTAGAGGATGACGCGGCCTTCGGCGTTGCGGGCGGCGCGGCCGATGGTCTGGATCAGCGAGGTGGTGGAGCGGAGGAAGCCTTCCTTGTCGGCATCGAGGATGGCGACAAGGGCGCATTCGGGGATGTCCAGGCCCTCGCGCAGCAGGTTGATGCCGATCAGCACGTCGAAGACGCCCTTGCGGAGATCACGGATGATCTCGATGCGTTCCAGCGTGTCCACGTCCGAGTGCAGGTAGCGGCACTTGATGCCGGTCTCCGTCATGTACTCGGTGAGATCCTCGGCCATGCGCTTGGTGAGCGTGGTGACGAGGACGCGGCCGCCCTTGTCGCGGATGATGCGGCATTCGGCGAGGAGGTCGTCCACCTGGCCTTCGACGGGGCGGATCTCGCAGACCGGGTCGATCAGGCCGGTGGGGCGGATCACCTGCTCGGCGAAGGTGCCGGCGGTGCGCTCCATCTCCCAGGGGCCGGGGGTGGCGGAGACGAAGAGGCTGGAGGGACGGAAGGTGTCCCACTCCTCGAACTTCAGGGGGCGGTTGTCCATGCAGGAGGGCAGGCGGAAGCCGTGCTCGGCCAGGATGGTTTTGCGCGCGAAGTCGCCCCGGTACATGCCGCCGATCTGCGGCACGGTGACGTGGCTTTCATCGACGACGAGGAGGGCGTTGGCGGGCAGGTACTCGAAGAGGGTCGGCGGCGGCTCGCCGGGGCCGCGGCCGGAGAGGTAGCGGGAGTAGTTCTCGATGCCCTTGCAGACGCCGGTGGTCTCCAGCATCTCGATGTCGAAGGTGGTGCGCTGTTCCAGGCGCTGTGCCTCCAGCAGCCGGCCGGCGTCGTTGAGCTCGGCGAGGCGCTGCTTGAGTTCCGTCTTGATCTGCCTGATCGCCTGGATGAGCGTCGGGCGCGGGGTGACGTAGTGCGAGTTGGCGTAGATGGCGATGCGTTCCATCTCGCCGGAAACCTCGCCGGTCAGCGGGTCGAACTCGCGCAGCCCGTCCACCTCGTCGCCGAAGAGGGAGATGCGCCAGGCCCGGTCCTCCATGTGGGAGGGCCAGACATCCACCGTCTCGCCGCGCACGCGGAAGGTGCCGCGGGCGAAGGCGGCGTCGTTGCGGCGGTACTGGAGTTCCACCAGGGCCTTGAGCAGAGTCTCGCGCGCGATGCGGCCGCCCTGTTCGAGGCGCACGGTCATGTTGCCGTAGGTCTCGACCGAGCCGATGCCGTAGATGCAGGAGACGGAGGAGACGATCACGACGTCGCCGCGTTCCAGCAGCGCCTGTGTGGCGCTGTGGCGCATGCGGTCGATCTGCTCGTTGATCGCGGAATCCTTCTCGATATAGGTGTCGGTGCGCGGGACATAGGCTTCCGGCTGGTAGTAGTCGTAGTAGGAGACGAAGTATTCCACCGCGTTGTCGGGGAAGAAGGACTTCATCTCCCCGTAGAGCTGGGCCGCGAGGGTCTTGTTGGGCGCCAGGATCAGGGTCGGGCGCTGCACGGATTCGATGACCTTGGCCATGGTGAAGGTCTTGCCCGAGCCGGTGACGCCGAGCAGGACCTGGTCGCGCTCCCCCTGCCGCAGGCCGGCGACGAGGTCGGCGATGGCGGCGGGCTGGTCGCCGGCGGGCTGGTAGGGGGATTCCACCCGCAGCGGCTTCTGCGGCTCGGTGGCCGGGCGCTTCGGCGGCTGGAACAGGATGGGGGCGGGGGCGGTCATCAGGTTCATGCTGGGCCTGATCTGGTGCGGGGACACGGGTTTTTCATCGGGCGCGGCGCGGCGGAGACGCTTCTCCCGGCCTGCCGGACGTTAATGGGGATACCGCGAACCGCAAGCCCGGGCGCCGGTGGGCGGTCCGGCGGCCTCCGCCGGGAGTGGCGGGGGGGGCATGACGCCGGAGGGGCCGCACCGGGCGTGTGGCGGGGGGAGACGCCCGCACCGTTCCCATCGGCGCAGCGGTCGGGGCCGGAGCCGGGGCGGGTTCCGGGCAACGGCACGGATAGGACTTGAGGCCGCGATGGCCGTGCCGATAGGCTTTGCCCCCGGGGAGTGGGAGCTGCTGGCGGGAGTGCTGCGAATGCCCTTCGATGGTGCGGGTTTCCGGATGCGTGAAGAGCCGCCCGAGCGCTCGAAGGGGCAGGAGCGGTTCTGGGCGGCGATCGTGTTGATCACGGCGGTCCTGCTGCTGGTGCTGCCAGTCTCCGCCCAGGGCTTCATCGACATCGTGCATTACGTGCGGGGGCACTGAGGAACGGTCTGTTCGGGCTCGGCGGTGGCTGTCCGCGCCCGCTCGCGGGACAGAAGCGGCGCGGAGATGGGCGGCGCCACGCGGCAATGCCCGGGGCGTGGGCAGCGGCCGGACGGGGTGGCGCGTTCCAGCACCCTGGAAGCCGGGCGGGCGTGTTGACGGTGCGGGAACAGACTTCGCACTCTTTCCGGGTTCACAACCGGGATGTCGTGACGATGAAGCGCCTTCTTCTTGCCCTGGCCATGTCCGTGGCCGCGCTGCTGACCGGTCCTGGCGCCGCGCGGGCCGGGGCCACGCTGGATGCGGTCCGCGCGCGCGGGCAGCTTGTCTGCGGCATCCATACCGGCGTGGCGGGCTTCGCCCTGCCGGACTCCAAGGGCGTGTGGCAGGGACTGGACGTGGACCTGTGCCGGGGCCTGGCCGTGGCGCTGTTCAACGATGCCGGCAAGGTGCGGTTCACGCCGCTGCCGTCCTCCAGCCGCTTCACGGCGCTGGCCTCGGGCGAGATCGACGTGCTGTTCCGCACCAGCACGGAAACGATGCTGCGCGACGTGACGCTCGGGCTGCGGGCGATCACGCCGTATTTCTATGACGGGCACGGCTTCATGGTCCGGACCAATGCCCAGATCTCGAAGGCATCCGAGCTGAACGGCGCCACGATCTGCCTGATCCAGGGCACGACCAACGAGCAGGTGACGGCGGACTATTTCCGCAGCCAGGGCCTGGGTTTCAGCCCGGTGCTTTTCCAGCGCAACGACCAGGCTTCCGACGCGCTGCAGGCCAGTCGCTGCGATGCCTTCGGCACGGATGCCTCGCAGCTCGCCGCCGTGCGGTCCTCGATGCCCAATCCCGAGGAATGGAAGATCCTGGGCGAGCGCTTCTCCAAGGAGCCCTACGGCCCCTATGTCCGCCGTGGCGACGACGAGTGGTACGACCTGGTGCGCTGGTACGTGAACGCGGTGATCCAGGCGGAGGAGAGCGGCGTCACCTCCGCCAATGCGGAGGAGGTGAAGCGGACCACCACCAACCCGGACACGCGCCGCCTGCTGGGGGTCACGCCGGAACTGGGACAGTCGCTGAAGCTGGACCCGGACTGGGTGGTGCGCGTGGTGAAGGCAGTGGGCAATTATGGCGAGATGTACGACCGCCACATGGGGCCGAAGACGCCGGTCGGGCTGGCACGCGGGCCGAACGAGCTCTGGACGCGGGGCGGGCTGCTCTACGCGCTGCCGATGCGCTGAGGCTGCGGGCGTTTTGCTTCGAGGCCGGCCGCCGGGGGAGAGGCTCTGCCTCTCCGCCCGGACCCCCTCTCCGCCGGGGACATGGTATGTCCCCGGACCCCGCCTTTCGCTGGCTCTGCGTGGTGTCCGTCAGCCTGCGGCCTGATCCCTGGGAGCAGGTAGCGACGCGGGGCTCCCGAAAAGAAGAAAAGCATCCTTACCGCGCGGGTGGCCCGGGCAGTCCGCCGGAGAGCATGGCTCTCCGGCGCAATCCGGCCACAGGGAGAGCCAACTCATCGGGCCCAGGGCCCGCAGGGTCCTGGCGGATAGGGGGTCCGGGGCGAAAGGCAGCGCCTTTCCCCCGGGACGGCTCAACGCCTGAAATGGCGCTCAGGCCCGGGCGGGTTTCCAGGCCAGCAGGCGCAGGGCGTTCAGCGTGACCAGGACGGTGGCGCCGGTATCGGCCAGGATGGCGGGCCAGAGGCCGGTGATGCCGGCGAGGGTGGTGGCCAGGAAGAGCGCCTTCAGCCCCACGGCGATGCCGACATTCTGGCGGATGTTGCGCAGCGTGTCGCGCGACAGGGCGACGAGCTCGGCGACGCCTGCGACGCGGCCGTGCAGGAGGGCGGCGTCGGCGGCCTCCAACGCGGTTTCCGTGCCGCCGCCCATGGCGATGCCGGTGCTGGCGGCGGCGAGCGCCGGGGCGTCGTTGATGCCGTCGCCAACCATGGCGACAGGGCCCGCGGATTTCAGTGCGGCGATCTCGCGCAGCTTGTCCTCTGGCAGCAGCCCGGCGCGGGCCTCCAGGCCGAGCCGCGCGGCGATGGCGGCGGCGGTGCGGGGGTTGTCGCCGGTCAGCATCACCGTGGCGATGCCCTGGGACTTCAGGGCGGCGATGGCCTGGGCGGCATCGGCGCGGGGCTCGTCGCGCAGGGCGAGCAGGGCCAGGAGGCGGCCATCGGCGATGAGGGCGGAAACGGTCTTGCCCTCAGCCTGGAGGCCGTCGCGGCGGGCGACCAGGGCGGCGGGGAGGGGAGCGGTCTCGGCCTCGGCCCAGGCGATGCTGCCGATGCCGGCCTGGGCATCGCCGACCTGGGCGGTGACGGCCTTGCCGGGGATGGCGCTGCCGTTGCGGGCCTCGGGGATGGCGAGGCCGCGTGCGGCGGCGGCCTCGGTGACGGCACGGGCCAGGGGATGGGCGGAGCCGGCTTCCACGGCGGCGGCCAGGGCCAGGAGATCGTCCTCCGCCTCCGTGCCGGCGGGGACGAGGTCGGTGAGGCGGGGGCGGCCTTCGGTCAGCGTGCCGGTCTTGTCGAAGGCGATGGTGCGGGCGTTCCCGATGGCCTCCAGCGCCGCGCCGCCCTTGACCAGCAGGCCGTGCCGGGCGCCCGCGGAAAGGCCGGAGGCCATGGCGGCGGGGACCGAGATCACCAGGGCGCAGGGGCAGGCGACCAGCAGCAGGGCGAGGCCACGGTAGAGCCAGACCGACCAGTCGCCGCCGAGGAAGAGGGGCGGGACCAGGATTGTCAGCGCCGCCACCGCCATGGCGCCGGGGGTCCACCAGTTGGCGAAGCGTTCCACGAAGCGCTGGGCGCGGCCGCGCGAGGCCGAGGCCTCGGCCACCAAACTGGCGATGCGGGCGAGGGTGCTGTCCTCCCCGGCGCGGGTGACGCGCAGGCGCAGCGCGCCGTCGGTGGCGATGCTGCCGGCCACCACCGGCTCGCCGGGGCCGCGCGGGACGGGGATGCTCTCGCCGGTGACGGGGCTCTCGTCGAGGGCGGAGCGGCCATCCTCGATGGTGCCGTCGGCGGGCACGCGCTCGCCGGGGCGGACCAGGACGCGGTCGCCTTCCGCGAGGGTGGCGGCCGGGATCTCCGTGGCGTTGCCGGCGGCGTCGAGGCGCAGGGCGGTGCGCGGCATCAGCGCGACCAGGGACTGGATGCCGGCGCGGGCGCGGCCGGCGGCGACGCCTTCCAGCAGCTCGCCCAGGGCGAAGAGGAAGACGACCGTCATGGCCTCGCCCGCCGCGCCGATGGCGGCGGCGCCGAGGGCGGCGACCACCATCAGCGTCTCGATGGAGAAGGGGCTGCCGGCGCGCGCCAGGGCGAAGGCACGGCGGGCGAAGGGGAAGACGGCGACCAGCGTGGCGGCGGCGTAGATCGCATCCGCCGCGCCGGGGGAGAGCCGGGCGAGGAGCCAGCCGGCCAGTGCGACAAGGCCGATGGCGAGGAGGAGGCGGGCCTTGGCGGTGCGCCAGAGCGGGAGGCCGGCCTCGGCCGGGTCGTCGTGGGAATGCGCGTGGGCGAGGCCGCCATGGCTGTGGGAGCCCGTGGGGTGGGCGGCGGCGGGTTCGGTGTCCATGGGGTGGGCATCCTGGCCGGCATGGTCGTGCCCGTGGTCGTGCGGCGGGTGGCCGGCGCCGGAGTGATTGCCGCAGCAGCCGGCGTCGCCGGGGTGGCAGCAGGATGCCTCGGTGGCGGAGGAGGGGCCGGGGCCGTGCCGGTGGCCGTGCGCCTGGTCGCTGGCCGGGGCGGGCGCCGGACGCGGGGGGAGGCGGCGGGCCTGGTAGCCCAGGGCGGCGAGGCTGCTTTCCACCTGGGCGGCCAGGGCCTCGGCCTGGATGCCCTTGGCGAGGGCGAGGCTGAGGCGCTCGGCGGTGAAGTTCAGCCGGGGGGAATGGACGCCCGGCAGGCGGGCAACGGCCTTCTCCACCTTGGCGGCGCAGGAGGGGCAGTCCATGCCCTGGACCCGCCAGGACAGGCGTTCCTCGCTTGTATCGGCTCCGGTCATCGCACCATCTTCCGCTCGTTCGGCCTGAAAGGTGGGACTTCCAGCGGCTGGAGGTTCAAGAGGCGATGTGGCGGATTTCGGTGCGGGAGGCAGGCATGTCGGAACGGCGGGCGGCGGAAGGGAGCGGAATGCTGGCCATCGGTGAGCTGTCGCGCCGGACCGGGGTGAAGGCCACCACGATCCGCTTCTACGAGGCGGAGGGGCTGCTGCCGCCGGCGCTGCGGAGCGAGGGCGGCCACCGGGTCTTCGGCCTGGCGCATCTGCGGCGGCTGGGCTTCATCCGCCATGCGCGGGAGCTGGGCTTCGCCATGCCGGCGATCCGCGAGCTGCTGCACCTGGCGGAGCATCCGGGGCTGGACTGCACGGCGGCGCATGGCATCGCCCGGGCGCAAATGGCGGAGATCGACCGGCGCGTGGCGCGGCTGCTGGCGCTGCGGGCGGAGCTGTCGCGGCTGGCGGTGTCGGGGGATTGCGGGGTGACGGAGGATTGCCGGGTGTTGGAGACGCTGGCGGATTTCGGGCACGGGCATTGCGGCGATCCGCGCCATGGGGCGGCGGAGGAGGCGGTGCCGGCGCTGGGGGAATAGGGGCGGGGGCTTCCGGGGGGCGGGTTCCCGGAGGCCGGTTCCGGGGCGGGTTGGCGGGGATGCCCCTTCCGCTTGCGGCGGGCGTGCCGACATGGTGCGGCATGTCCGAAGCCTCGCCGTCCCCTCTCTTCGCCACGCTGCTGCCGGCGCCGCTGGCGCGGCCGCTGAAGCGCGCCATCGTCGCCGAGGTGCGGGGGCTGTTCAACGATGCCGCCCGCGGCGAGCGGCCGGTGGCGCGGCGGGAGGATGGCTGGTTCGGGCCGGGCTCGGTGGCCTGGCGGCTGCATGGCGACGTGGCGGCGATGATGGTGGGCGGCATGGCCGGGCTGCTGCTGCAGATGCTGCACCCGGCGGTGCTGGCGGGGGTCTGGGATCATTCGGATTTCCGCGCCGACATGAGCGGGCGGCTGCGGCGGACGGCGCGCTTCATCGCGCTCACCACCTATGGCGGGCCGGAGGAGGCCGCGGCGGTGGCGGCGCGGGTGCGCGGCATCCATGCGCGGGTGCGGGGGGTGCTGCCGGATGGGACGCCCTATGCGGCGGATGACCCGGCGCTGCTGGCCTGGGTGCATGTGACGGAGGTGGTCAGCTTTCTGGAGGCGGGGATGCGCTATGCCGCGCCGGATCTGAGCGCGGCGGAGCAGGACCGCTATGTCGCCGAGATGGCCAGGGTCGGGGAGGCGCTGGGCGCCGCGCCGGTGCCGCGCAGCCGGGGCGAGGCGCGGCGGCTGATCGAGGCGATGCGGCCCGGGCTGCGGTGTGACGGCCGGACGCGGGAGGTGGCGGGGCTGGTGCTCTCGCCCGGAACGGGGAAGGCGGAGCCGCTGCGGGCGCTGGCGGGACGGGCGGCGGTGGACCTGCTGCCGCTCTGGGCGCGGCGGATGCATGGGCTGGAGGTGCCGCTGCTGGCCGCGCCGCTGGTGCGGGGCGGGGTGCGCGGGGTGGCGCGGACGCTGCGCTGGGCTTTTGCCTGAGGCGGCGCCCGGCCTCCCGGCGCTTCAGCCCCGCCCGGCGTCCCAGGCGGCCAGGGTGTCGGCGTAGAGGCGCAGGAAGCGCTCGTTGTCGGCGGTGAGGCAGATGGACTGGGCGGGCAGGTTGTCCCAGGGGCCGGGGGGATATCGGATATCCTCCACCCGCTGGATGGTCTGGCCGATGGCGATGCCCTCGGTGACGGCGCGGACGGGGCCGCGGCGCTCGGTGAAGAGCGTGGGGTCGATGGCGCGGGCGACGGCCAGGGCATCGTGCGCGTTGATGCCGTCGATGCCGTCACGGCTGCGGTAGAGCCCTTCGTAGAAGCGGGTGATATCGTACAGGAAGCCGCCGATGCCGGGCGCGCGGTCGCGCAGCGCCGCCATGTAGGCGCCGCTCATCACGCAGAGGGTGGTGACGTCGAGGCCGACCAGGCGCACCGGCCAGGGCGCGGTGAGGACGCGGTCGGCGGCGTGCGGGTCGTTGTAGATATTGGCTTCGGCGACCGGGGAAACGTTGCCGGGGCGGCCGGCCGTGCCGAAGGCGCCACCCATGACCACGAGCTCGGCGGCGAGCGAGGTGATGCCGGGATCGATGTCCAGCGCCATGGCGAGGTTGGTGAGCGGGCCGACGGCGATCAGCGTGATCTCGCCGGGCGCGGCGCGGAGCTGTTCCACGATGAAATGCGCGGCGTCGAGCGCGTGCGGACGGTCGGCCGGGCCCTGGCCGGTTTCCGCCAGGCCGGGGAGGGGGAAGTCGCCGAGGCCGTTCTCGCCATGGATGAAGGCGGGGAAGTCGCGCGGCGGGCAGGCGAGCGGCCGGGCGGCGCCGCGGGCGACCGGGGCGGCGAGGCCGTAGCGGCGGCGGAGGTAGAGGGCGTTGCGGGTGGTGGTCCCGACCGGGGCATTGCCGAAGACGCTGGTGATGCCGACCAGTTCGAGCGCCGGGCTGGCGGCGACCAGCGCCAGGGCGCAGGCGTCGTCGATGCCGGGGTCGGTGTCGAAGATGACTTTCCGCGCGGTCATGCGGCGGGGCTCCGGGGAAGGTTTCGGGGGCCGGTGCCCGGAACGGGCGGCGCGGCGCCAGGGGGCGGCATTGGTCCGGGGGCGGGGGCGGGAGTCAAGCTGCGAGGCCGGGTCTGCCGGGGGGCGGGGGCCTGGGGCTGAGGCCAGCCGGGGCGCGTGCTGGTGGGGCCCGGGGAAACGGAAGGCGACCGGGGCGTTGTCTCCTTTGGGCAGGGAGGATGGCGATGGCGGAAGCGGATCGGGGCGGGGCGGTACGGGACCGGCGCGGCTTCGCGGTGAGCGGCTATGCGGCGCTGGGCGTGATCGTGCTGCTGGTGGCGGCGGGGGTGCTGCTGTTCCTGGGCTCCGCCGCGGCGGGACAGCCGGGGCGGGTGGTGCCGGCCGGGCTGCTGGTGGTGCTGGGGCTGTTCCTGCTGCGCGGGCTCTATGTGCTGGCGCCGAACGAGAGCGCGGTGCTGCTGCTCTTCGGCAGCTATCGCGCCACGGACGAGGCGGCGGGGCTGCGCTTCACCAATCCGCTCTATACGCGCAGCAAGGTGTCGCGGCGTTTGCGGACGCATGAGATCGCGGCGCTGAAGGTGAATGACGGCGTGGGCAACCCGATCGAGATCGGGGCGGCGGTGGTGTGGTCCGTGTCGGATTCGGCGGCGGCGCTGCTGGAGATCGACGACTACGAGGCTTTCGTGCGGGTGCAGAGCGACGCGGCGCTGCGGCGGATCGCCGGGGCGCATGCCTATGACGCGGCGGAGGTGGCCATCGTCAGCGGCGTGGGCGGCACGGAGGCCGAGGCGGCAGTGGCGGCGCGGGCGCCGGCGACGCTGCTGGATGGCGGCGACGAGGTGGTGCAGGGGCTGGTGCGGGAGCTGCAGGAGCGGGTGGGGCGCGCCGGAATCCGCATCGCCGAGGCGCGGATCACGCATCTCGCCTATGCGCCCGAGATCGCCGGGGCGATGCTGCGGCGGCAGCAGGCCGAGGCGGTGCTGGCGGCGCGCCGCAAGATCGTCGCCGGGGCGGTGGACATGGTGGAGGACGCGCTGGCCGCGCTGGAGCGGAAGGGGCTGGCGCTGGATACCGAGCGGCGGGCGGCAATGGTGTCCAACCTGCTGCTGGTGCTGGTGGGGGACAAGGACCCGGTGCCGGTGATCAATGCGGGGACGCTGAACCACTGAGCGGGGCGTGCCGGGGGGGAGAAGGGGGCGCCTTCTTCCCCCGGCCGGCCGCGCGGTGGCGTTCAGCCCGTGACCGTGTCCGCGATGAGCTTCACGTTCAGCCCCACGATCAGCACGGTGATGGCCCAGCCGACCACGCGCTGCCAGCGGGGCGTGACGAGGTTGCCCATCAGCTTCCGGTCGGAGGCGAAGAGCATCAGCGGGATCATCGCGAAGGGGAGCTGCAGCGACAGCACCACCTGGCTGAGGATCAGCAGTTGTCCCGTGCCGCTTTCGCCGTAGAGCCAGGTGACGATCAGCGCCGGGACGATGGCGATGCCGCGGGTGACGAGGCGGCGCACCACCGGGGAAAGGCGGAAGTGGATGAAGCCCTCCATCACCACCTGCCCGGCCAGCGTGGCGGTGACGGTGGAGTTGAGGCCCGAGAGCAGCAGCGCCACGGCGAAGAGGATGGGGGCCGCGGCGCCGAGCAGAGGGGCGAGGAGGCTGTGCGCGTCCTGGAGTTCCGCGACGTCGTGGTGGCCGCTGGTGTGGAAGGCGGCGGCGGCGACGATCAGGATGGCGGAATTGACCAGCAGGGCGATGGTCAGCGCGGTGCAACTGTCCCAGGTGGCGAAGCGCACGGCCTCCTTGCGGCTGGCATCGTCGGGGGCGACGGCGCGCGACTGCACGGCCGCGGTGTGCAGGTAGAGGTTATGCGGCATCACCGTGGCGCCGATGATGCCGATGGCGATGTAGAGCTGCGTCTGGTTGGTGACGATGGAGGCGGAGGGCAGGTAGCCGCGCAGCAGATCGCCCCAGTTCGGGTCGGAAAGCGCGACCTGGACGGCGAAGCAGGCGCAGATCAGCGCGAGGAAGCCGGCGACCATCGCCTCCAGCCAGCGCATGCCCTTGTGCTGCAGCCACAGGATCAGCAGCGCGTCGAGCGCGGTCAGCACGGTGCCGAGCAGCAGCGGGATGCCGAAGAGGAGCTGCAGGGCGACGGCGGTGCCGATCAGCTCCGCGAGGTCGGTGGCGCAGATGGCGAGCTCGGCGAGGAGCCAGAGCGGGACGGCGAAGGGACGCGGCAGGCGTTCGCGGCAGAGCTGGGCGAGGTCGCGGCCGGTGGCGATGCCGAGGCGGGCCGAGATGGCCTGGAGCAGCATCGCCATCAGGGAGGACAGCAGGGCGACGGAGAGCAGCGTGTAGCCGAAGGCGGAGCCGCCGGCGATCGCCGTGGCCCAGTTGCCCGGGTCCATGTAGCCGGTGGCGACGAGGTAGCCAGGGCCGGCGAAGGCGAGGAAGCGGCGGAAGGTGCTGCCGGTGCGGGGGACGCCGACGCTGCGGTGGACTTCGGGAAGGCTGCCGGGCCGGGTCTCGCCGGCGAAGGGGCTTGCGTCGTTCATCGGCACCGGCTCCGTCCGGGGGCCGGCCGATCCGCCCAATGGCGCAAATCCCTGTTTAGATGACGATCTCGCGAGAGGTTCGCGTGGCTGTGATGCTTCATGGGACATCATCCGTGCCCGCCTCGCCACAGGCAAGGGGGCAGCCGGAAGATGCTGGCTCCGCTGTTCGCCGGAGACTCGTCACGGTCCCGTCGGGACGGCGCCCTGGCGCGACGGGTGATCCATGTGCACGAGGCCGAGCAGCTCGCGCACCGTGCGGGTGAGTTCCTCGGCGCGGAACGGCTTGGCCAGGGTACGCTCGTCGGGGTTCATCTGGCGGCCGTTGAAGAGCCAGGGGCGGCCGCTGACATAGACCACGGGCAGGCCAGGGCTGCGGCTGCGGAGTTGCGCGGCGACGTCGAAGCCGTCCTGCGGGGTGCCGAGGTTGATGTCGGTGACGAGCACGCGGCAGATCTCGTCCTGCGTGACGACCGTGGCCTCGTCGGGGGAGGACGCCTCGCGGATGCACCAGCCTTCCATCTCCAGGATCGAGGAGAGGGTGGCCCGCACCAGATCGTCGTCATCCACCACGAGTATGTCGCACATGCCTGCCTCCTTGCCCCCATCATTGCGTCCTGTTCACGGTTAAGCGCCGCAGCGCGGGAAAGGTTCAGTTCCGGGCCGTGGGGGAGGGGCGAGGCTGAGGCGCAGCCGGGACATGGGCGAAGGGGGGGCGCAAGGGCGGAGCGGCGGGGATGGCCTTGACCCCCGGCGGCTGGCGCGTGATCCCTTATGGGGCCGGGAAACGCCGGCATGGCCGGGCCGGCCAATGCCGGGACGTCGCCTGGGGTGCCTCCCCGGGGGCGTCCCTTGGGCGCCGGAACGGCGGCCGGACGGAGTGTTCATGGACGAGATCGACCGCAAGCTCCTCGCGATCCTGCAACAGGATGCCACGCTTTCCATCGCCCAGATGGCGGACAAGGTGGGGCTTTCCGCCACGCCCTGCTGGAAGCGGGTGCAGAAGCTGGAGGCCGCCGGGGTGATCACCCGCCGGGTGGCGCTGGTGGCGCCGGAGAAGGTGGGGGTGGGGCTGAGCGTCTTCGTGGCGGTGGAGGCGGGGGACCATACGCCGGACTGGCTGGAACGCTTCGCCCAGGCGGTGGACGCCATGCCGGAGGTGATGGGGGCCTACCGGATGGCGGGGGAGGTGGACTACATGCTCCACGTCGCGGTGGCGGACATGGCGGAGTTCGACCTGTTCTACAAGCGGCTGATCGGGACGGTGCCGATGCGCAACGTGACCTCCCGCTTCGCCATGGAGCGGATCAAGCACACCACCGCCTTTCCCCTGAACCGGGCGGCCTTCCGCGACCGGGGCCAGCCCCAGGAGGGAGCGGAGGAATAACTCCCCCGGATCGGGCGGACGGGGGAATGGCATCCTCTGGCGGCGTTGAACTTCGATAAACCCGACTATTTATCGCGAATAACCCTCTGCCTATCCTCTGCTCCATGATCGAGATGTCGTGGAATCCGGGCCGAGAGGCCGCGTCCGGCGGGCGCATCGGGGACCTCAAGGGTCCGGTTCCGGCGCGGCGGGCCTGTTGCCGCTGCCGGGCCTGTACCGGCCCCGGTCTGCCGGGCTGAAGCCCGCGCCATCCCGCCCGGGCTGCAACCGGGTTCCACCGCCTCTTCCCCTTTTCGCGGACCGCGCGGCCCCAGGGCCGGTGGCCGGGACGGAGCCAGCATGTCCGACACCCAGGTGATCGGCGCCACAGGGCGCTCCTCTTCCTCTCTTTCCGACCGCAGCCTCGCCCGGGCGGCGCGGGCGCTGCTGCCCGGCCGGCTCCATCTCGGCAAGGCGCGGCGCTTCGTCTCGCCGCTGGTGATCGTGCTGCTCTGGCAGGCGGCCTCGATGGCCGGGCTGATCTCGCCGCGCACCCTGGCGGCGCCGAGCACGGTGATCGCCTCGGCCTGGGAGCTGACGCTTTCGGGCGAGCTGCCGCACCACCTGCTGGTCTCGCTGGGCCGGGTGGCGCTGGGGCTTTCCATCGGCGTGGCGGCGGGCACGGCCTTCGCGCTGATCGCCGGGCTGTCGAAGCTGGGCGAGGAGATCGTGGACGCGCCGCTGCAGATGCTCCGCACGCTGCCTTTCCTGGCGCTGGTGCCGCTGTTCATCCTGTGGTTCGGCATCGGCGAGACGCCGAAGATCGCGCTGGTGGCGCTGGGGACCAGCTTCCCGGTCTATCTGACGCTCTTCGCGGGCATCCGGGGTGTCGATCCGAAGCTGATGGAGGCGGGCAAGGTCTTCGGCCTCGACCGGCAGGGGATGATCCGGCACGTGATCCTGCCGGGTGCGCTGCCCTCGGGCATCGTGGGGCTGCGCTACGCGATCGGGACGGCCTGGCTGAGCCTGGTGATCGCCGAGCAGATCAACGCGACCTCGGGCATCGGCTACCTGATCAACGACGCGCGGGACTTCCTGCGCACCGACGTCATCGTCGTGGGCCTCGTCGTCTATGCGCTGCTGGGGCTGGGGGCGGACGCCCTGATGCGCCTCGTGGAGCGGCGGACGCTGGCCTGGCGGCCGAGCCTGATCAAGGCCTGAGCGGGGAGCGGGGACCATGGGCGAGCAGAACAACGCGCGCGCCGTCTCGGTGCGCGGCCTGACCCGGCGCTTCGGCCAGAACACCGTGCTGCACGGGCTGGATATCGAGCTGGAGCCGGGGTCCTTCACCGCGCTGCTGGGGCGTTCGGGCTCGGGCAAGACGACGCTGCTGCGGACGCTGGCCGGGCTGGACCCGGTGCCGGAGGACGCGGTGGTCCGGCTGCCGGAGAGCGTGGCGGCGGTGTTCCAGGAGCCGCGGCTGCTGCCCTGGAAGAAGGTCTGGCAGAACGTGACCCTCGGCCTGCCCGGCGGCGGGGCGCGCGAGCGGGCGGAGCGGGCGCTGGGCGAGGTGGGGCTGTCGCACCGGCTGAATGCCTGGCCGCTGACATTGTCGGGCGGCGAGGCGCAGCGCTCCGCCCTGGCGCGGGCGCTGGTGCGCGAGCCGAGGCTGCTGCTGCTGGACGAGCCCTTCGCGGCGTTGGACGCGCTAACGCGCATCCGGATGCATGCGCTGGTGCTGGAGCTCTGGCGCGCGCATGGGCCGACCACGCTGATCGTCACGCATGACGTGGACGAGGCGATCCTGCTGGCGGACCGGGTGCTGGTGCTGGATGCCGGGCGGATCGCGGCGGATATTCCCGTGGCGATGGAGCGGCCGCGGGCGCATGGCGATGCGGGCTTCGTGGCGCTGCGGCGGCGGCTGCTGGCGGAGCTGGGCGTCGAGGACAGCGCGAGGCAGGCGGCGTGAGCGGGGTGCTGACGCGGCGCGGGGCGCTGCGGGGTGCCGTGCTGGCGGCGCCGGCGCTGCTGCTGGCGGGGCGGGGAAGCGCGCGGGCGCAGGCGGGGGTGACGCTGCGGGCGGCGCAGTACAAGGCGGGCGACCAGATCCTGCTGAACCTGTCGGGGCAGGATCGCGACCGTTCCTATCAGGTGGCGTGGTCCGAGTTCGGCAGCGGCAACCTGATGGTCGAGGCGGTGAATGCCGGGGCCATCGACCTCGCCTATGGCAGCGAGATCCCGCCGGCCTTCGCCGCCGCCTCGGGCGCACGGATCAGGGTGGTCGCGGTGATCCGCGGCGACGTGAACGAGCAGGTGGTGCTGGTGCCGAAGGGGTCCACGGTGCGGAGCATCGCCGACCTCAAGGGCAGGCGCGTCGGCTATGTGCGGGCAACGACCACGCATTA
The DNA here is from genome assembly GCF_000622225.1 of Roseomonas mucosa ATCC BAA-692. Taxonomy (GTDB): domain Bacteria; phylum Pseudomonadota; class Alphaproteobacteria; order Acetobacterales; family Acetobacteraceae; genus Roseomonas; species Roseomonas mucosa. Next base: position 514,778 of record NZ_JHWD01000001.1, read on the forward strand.
CTACCTGAACCGGATGCTGGCCGAGGCAGGGCTGGGCTTCGGCGACATCCAGGCCGTGAATCTTTCCCCCAGCGACGGGCGTGCGGCCTTCCAGAACGGGGCGCTCGATGCCTGGGCGATCTATGGCTATTCCGTGCCGATGGCGCGCGAGGCCGGGGCGCGGGAACTGCGCAACGCGCGCGGGATCCTGTCGGGGAACTACCTGGTCTTCGCCAGCCCGGACGCGCTGGTGGAGCCGGGACGGCGGGCGGCGATCGCCGATCATCTGGCGCGGGTCTCGCGGGCCTTCCTGTGGATGGACAGCCATGCGGCGGAGCTGGCGGCGGCGCAGTCGAGGCTGCTGAACGTGCCGGAGGCCACGATCCGCGCGCTGCTGGAGAATGTCAGCCAGAAGCGGCGGCTGGTGGCGCCGGACGAGGCGGCCATCGCCTCGCACCAGGCGGTGGCGGACGACTTCGCCGCACTCGGCCTGCTGCCGAAGGGCGTGAACGTGGCGCCGCTCTGGGACCGTGATTTCGGGCATGGGCTGGAGCTGGCGGCATGATGGACGGTTTGCTGGTGCGGCCCGACCCGCTGGGTGCGCTGGTGCGGGACTTCGCGTCGCGGGCCGCGGCGCATGACCGGGAAGGCAGCTTCCCGCACGCGAACTTCACGGCGCTGCACGAGGCCGGGATGCTGGGCCTGACGGCGCGGCAGGCCGATGGTGGCGAGGAGGCCGGGCTGGAGCGGGCCTGTGCGCTGGTGGGGCGGGTGGCGGAAGGCTGCCCGGCCACGGCGCTGGTGCTGGCGATGCAGCTGATCCAGATCCGCGGGCTCGTCACCGACCCGCATGTGCCGGAGCACATCAAGGCGCTGGTGGGGCGCGAGGCGGTGGAGCGCGGGGCGCTGGTGAACGCGCTGCGCGTGGAGCCGGAACTGGGCTCGCCGGCGCGTGGCGGGTTGCCGGGCACGGTGGCGCGGCGCACGGCGGAAGGATGGCGCGTCAGCGGGCGCAAGATCTACTCCACCGGGGCGCCGGGGCTGCGCTGGATGCTGGTCTGGCTGCGGACCGACGAGGAGCGGCCGCGCATCGGGTCCCTTCTGGTGCGGGCGGACACGCCGGGCGTACGGATCGAGGAGAGCTGGGACCAGGCGGGGCTGCGGGCCTCCGGGAGCCACGACGTGGTCTTCGAGGACGCGCTGGTGCCGCTGGAACATGCGGTGGACCTGCGGCTGCCGGAGGAGCGCGGCGGGCCCGGCGCGCAGCACGGCGCCTGGAACACGCTGATGATCGCGGCGCTTTATACGGGCGTGGCGCGGGCGGCGCGGGACTGGCTGGTCGGTTTCCTGAAGGGGCGCGTGCCGGCCAATCTGGGCCGGCCGCTGGCCACGCTGCCGCGCATGCAGGAGGCGGTGGGCCGGATCGAGGCGCTGCTGGCGACCAACGACCGGCTGGTGGACTCCGGCGCGCGCGACGCGGGGCTGGAGGCGGCCGAGGCCGGGCTGATCAAGACCGTGGCGGCGGAGAACGCCATCGCGGTGGTGCAGGAGGCGGTGGCGCTCTGCGGCAACCATGCGCTGGCGCGTTCCAACCCGCTGGAGCGGCATCTGCGCGACGTGCTCTGCGCGCGCATCCACACGCCGCAGCCCGACAGTGCCTACGGTGTCGCGGGGCGCCGGGCGCTCGGGGTGAATTGAGACGAGTGAAGGAGGAAAGCCGATGACGGTTCCGGGTTCCCATCTGAACGATGTCGAGTTCATCGGCATGGTGCAGCCGCGCGAGCAGTCGGAGATCCACCCGCCGCATGGCGAGGCGATCGACCTCGGCTATTTCCGCAAGTCCATGCGGGTGCATGACGAGGGCGGCTTCGACCGCGTGCTGATCGGCTGGTACAGCAACGGACCCGACGGGTTCCTGCTGGCCACCGACGCGGCCGCGCATACGAAGCGCGTGGGATTCCTGGTCGCGCACCGGCCGGGCTTCCTGGCGCCGAGCCTCGCGGCGCGGAGCTATGCGACGCTGGACCAGCTTTCGGGCGGCCGCGCCGCGATCCACGTGATCTCCGGCGGCGATGACGTGGACCAGGCGCGGGACGGCGACTGGCTCGGCAAGGACGACCGCTATGCGCGGACGGACGAGTATGTCGATATCCTGAAGGCGATCTGGACCGGCGCGAAGCCGGTGGACCACGAGGGCGCCTATTACCGCATCAAGGGCGCCTCGCCCGAGGTGCGGACGGTGCAGAAGCCGCGCATCCCGGTCTATTTCGGCGGTGCCTCCGAGGCGGCGCTGCGGGTCGCGGGCAGGCATGCGGATGTCTATGCGCTCTGGGGCGAGACGCAGGCGCAGGTGCGCGAGATCGTGGGGCGCGTGCGCGAGGAGGCGGCGAAGCACGGGCGCGAGCATGACGTGCGCTTCTCGCTGAGCTTCCGCCCGATCCTGGCGGAGACGGAGGAGGCGGCCTGGGCCAAGGCGGAGCGCATCCTGGGCCGGGTGCGCGAGGTGCGCGGGCAGGCGGCGCTGGGGCCGGCGAACAAGGCGCCGGCCAATGCGGGCTCGCAGCGCCTGCTGGCGGCGGCGGAGCGGGGCGACCGGCCGGAGGGGCGGCTCTATACCGCGATCGCGCGAGAGACCGGGGCGCGGGGGAACACCACGGCCCTGGTGGGCACGCCGCAGCAGGTGGCGGAGGCCTTCCTGGAATACTACGAGCTGGGCGTGACGACCTTTCTGATCCGCGGCTTCGATCCGCTGGAGGATGCGGCGGAGTACGGGCGCACGCTGCTGCCGATCACCAAGAGGCTGGTGGCGGAGCGGCGGGCGGCCGCCGTGCGGGTGGCGGCGGAATGAGGCTGAGCCGGCGAGGGTTGCTGCTGGCGGGGGCGGGGATCGCCCTTCCGCTGGCGATGCCGCGCCTGCTGCGCGCGCAGGGGGCGCCGTTGCGCGTCGGCGACCAGCGCGGCAATGCGCGGGCGGTGCTGGAGGCCTCGGGGGCGCTGAAGGGCTTCGAGGACCGGATCGCCTGGAGCGAGTTCCCGGCGGCGGCACCGCTGGTGGAGGCGCTGAACGCCGATGCCATCGACACCGGGCTGGTGGGGGATGCGCCCTTCACCTTCGGCGCGGCGGCGGGGGTGCCGGCCAAGGCCATCGCCGCGACGCGCGAGGACCGGGGCGGGCTCGCCATCATCGTGCCGAAGGACAGCCCGGTGAAGGGCATCCAGGACCTCGTGGGCAAGCGCATCGCCACGGGGCGGGGCTCGATCGGGCATCAGGTGGTGCTGGCTGCGCTGGAGCACGCGAAGCTGCCGCTGGATGCGGTGCAGTTCGTCTTCCTGCTGCCGGCCGATGCCAAAGCGGCCTGGTCGCGCGGGGCGGTGGAGGCCTGGGCGACCTGGGAGCCCTATGTGTCGCAGGAGGAAATCCTGAGCGGCGCGCGGATCGTGGCGAGCGGGCGCGGGATCACGCCGGGGCTGGGCTTCCAGGCGGCGCGCGACGACGCCATCGCGCGGCGGCGGGAGGACCTGTCGGAGCTGGTGCGGCGGCTGGCCCAGGCGCGGGAATGGGCCAATGCGAACACCGCCGGCTATGCCCGGACATGGTCGGGGCTGATGAACGTGCCGGCGCCGGTGGCGGAGCACTGGTTCGCGCGAGCGAAGACCCGGGTGGTACCGGTGGACGACGCCGTGGAGCGGGACGAGCAGGGAAACATCGACCTCTATCGCCGCGCCGGGCTGGTGCGGAAGCCGGTGGAGGCGAAGGATCTGCTGGACCGCAGCTTCGCCGGGGCGATCCGGGCCGGGCTCGGCGGGGCGTAGCCTGCCGTCACGGCGCGGTGTTTCGGGTGCCGCGTTCACGGGACGGTAGTTTTCCTGCCGCAACATGCCGCTGCCAGACAGACAGGGGCGCGAGGCATGTTGCGGCGGCTATCGATGAAATCCGTCCTGGGCGGGACGATCTGCGTTCTGGGCGTGCTGACGATCGGGACCTCCGTCCCCGATGTCTGGGGAGGCTGGACCCGGCGTGAAAATGCCATCCGCGTCGCCGAGCTGTCGCGGGCGGATGCGGCGCTGTTCAGTGCGCTGAACGAGGCCCGGGTGGAGCGTTCCACCACCCTGGCGGCCATGATCCGGCCGGGCCAGGCGGATGAGGTGGCGCGGCGGCGGATCGCCGAGCGCCGGGCCAGCGGCGAGGAGGCCATGGGCGCCGCCCTGGCCAGCCTGTCCCGGGCGGAGGGCACGGCCGGCCTGATCGAGGCGCTGCGGCAGAATCGCGAGTCGATGGGCGCGCTCCGGGCGCGGCTCGATGCCAGCCTGAACCAGGAGGTGAGCGACGCCGCGGCGATCCAGGAGGCGACGCGGGCGACCCTGGCCTATACCGAGGCGCTCAGCCGTGCCGATGCCCAGATCATGGGGATGATCCGCGAGGCGGCACCGGAACTCGGCCAGGTGATGACGCTGAAGCAGGCGATCTGGAGCGCGCGCCTCGCGGCGGGGCAGATCGGCGGGTTGAACGAGACGCTGCTGGCGGCGGGCCGGGCGCCCACGTCAAAGGAGGCGGCCGACATCGCGGAATGGCATGGGCGGGTGCGCGGCAACTGGGACCAGGTGCTCGACATCGCGGCCCGGCCCGGCACGCCCGAGGCGGTGCGGCAGGCCCTGCTGCCGCTGCGCGAGGCCTTTCCGGACAGCTTCCTGGCGCGGCAGCGCGAGATCGATGGAGACCTGACGGCGGGGCGCCAGGCCATGCCGCTGGCGACCTTCCAGCAACGCAGCAGCGACGACGTGACGGCCGTGTCGGGCGTGGCGCTGGTGGCGCTGAGGCAACTGGTGGCGCGGGCCGAGGCGCGGGCCGAAGAGGCCGGCGTGACGTTGGCCGTCAACGTCATGCTGCTGTTGCTGGCGCTCGTCGTGACGCTGGGCGGGCTGTTTCTGGTGCTGCGCCGCGTCATCGCGCCGATCGGCGCGATGACCGGGGCGATGCGGCGGCTTTCCGTCGGGGAGCTGGAGGTGGAGATCCCGGGCCTCGGCCGGCAGGACGAGATCGGATGCATGGCCGGGGCGCTGGAGGTGTTCCGCGGGAGCATGGTGACGGCGCGTCGGCTGCAGGAGGAGCAGGAGGCGGCGCACCGGGCGGAGCAGCGGCGGGCCGAGATGCTGGGGCAGGTCGTGCGCGGCTTCGAGGGGCAGGTGGGCGAGATGGTTGGGATGCTCTCGGCGGCCTCGACCGAGCTGGAGGCGACGGCCCAGGGCATGTCCGCCACGGCGCGGGGCACGGACGAGCAGGCGGCGCGCGTCTCGGTCGCAGCCGGGGACGCCAGCCAGGGCGTGCAGACCGTGGCGGCTGCGGCGGAGGAGCTGAGCGCCTCGATCCAGGAGATCAGCCGCCAGGTGATGCAGGCGAGCGCGGTGACCTCGCGCGCCGTGGAGGGGGCGCGCCGTACGGACGAGACCATGCGCGCCCTGGCCGAGAGCAGCGGGCGGATCGGCGACGTGGTGCGGCTGATCGCCGATATCGCCGGGCAGACCAACCTGCTGGCGCTGAACGCGACGATCGAGGCCGCGCGGGCGGGCGATGCGGGCAAGGGCTTCGCGGTGGTGGCGTCGGAGGTGAAGAACCTGGCGGCGCAGACGGCGCGGGCGACCGAGGAGATCGGCCAGCAGATCGCGCAGGTGCAGGCAGCGACCCAGGGCGCGGTGGGCGCCATCGGGGAGATCACCCGCACCATCGGCGAGGTCAGCGAGGCGACGGTGACGATCGCGGCGGCGGTGGAGGAGCAGACTGCGGCGACGGCGGAGATCGCCCGCACGGTGCAGCAGACGGCGCAGTCCACCGAGGTGGTGACGGTGAGCATCGGCTCGGTCAGCCAGAGCGCGCAGGAGACCGGGCAGTCCGCCGGGGAGGTCCTGACCGCCGCGGGCGAGCTGTCGCAGCGGTCGGAACGGCTGCGGCAGCAGGTGCTGGACTTCGTGGAGAAGGTGCGGGCGGCCTGATGGAGCGGGGGCGGGTGACGCTTGTGCCCGCCCCGAGCCGTCAGGCCCCGAGCAGCCCGTTCTCGGCGGCCAGCGCCTCGCTGCCGGGAAAGGCGCGGGCGATGGCCTCCGGCGACAGGCGCAGGTGGTCGCGCAGCAGGCCCTTGGCGATGGCGCGCAGGTCGCGGGTGGGAGCGAGGTCGCGCTTCTCGAAAAGCTGTGCCTCGGCGAGCCCGGGCCAGTCGGCCAGGACCCGGCCGCCAGAGACGGCGCCGCCCATCAGGAAGGCAACCCCACCCGTGCCATGGTCGGTGCCGTTGTTGCCATTGGCGCGAGCGGTGCGGCCGAACTCTGTCATCACCAGCACGGCGGTGTGCCTCCAGGCCTCGCCGAGCTGGCCGCGCAGCGCCGCCATGCCATCGTCGAGCTGGCCCAGCACGGGGGTCAGGCGGCGGGTCTGGTCGGCATGCGTGTCCCAACCGCCGATTTCCATGGCGGCGACGCGGGGGCCGTCGTCGCGCGCCAACAGGCGGCCGGCGGTGGCGGCGAGGCGGGTGAAGCCGCTGCCGCCATTGTTCCCGCCCATGCCGTCGCCGCCGAGGACGCCGGTGGCATAGCCACGGCCGCGGAGCCCGTCCGCCACGGCGGGGCCGAGTTCCGGATCGGCGTGCAGGAGTTCCGCCATGCGGGCGTAGAGGTCCGGTGGCGGCCGCACCGGGCGGGGCGGCGCCCACATGCCGACATGCTGCGGCCCGCGCATCAGCAATGGCAGGTCGAGGCCGATGGCGATCCCCTGTTCCGGCGCGCTGGGGCCGGGCTCGGGCATGCCGGACAGGGCGCGGTTCAGCCAGCCGGAGGTCAGGCGCTGTGGGGCGCCGCTCTCCATCATGTCCTGCGCCTCGAAATGGCTGCGATTGCGGTAGGGGCCGGCAACGGCGTGGATGGGGAGGAGCTCGCCCTGGGTGAAGAAGCCGTGCAGGCTGACGAGGCGCGGGTTCAGGCCGAAGAAGCCGCCGCAGTCGAGCAGCCCACCCTCCTGGCCGGGCTCCGGCAGGGCGATGGAGCCGCGCAACTCGCGGTAGTTCGCGTCGCCATAGGGGGCCAGGGCGGCCATGCCGTCCATGGCGCCGCGCAGGATCACCACGACGAGGCGCTGCGGCGGGCGTGGCGCGCCCGGCGCCTGCACCGGGGATGGCGTGTCGGCGAAGGCGAGGCGGGCATTGGCGGTGACCGCCAGGGCGGTGAGGCCCAGCAGCAGGCCGCGGCGGCCGAGGCGGGGGAGGTGCCCCCCGCCATGGACGGTGTCGGGGATGTGGCAGCTCATCGGCGCTGGAACTCCGCGCTGGCGAGGAGAAGGGCGATGGCCTCACGCGGGGAGCCCGCGCGGGCGACGGCTTGGCGGGTCTCGTCGCTGGCCAGGGGACCGAGGGCGGTGTCGAGCACGGCCATCGGTTCGAGGCGGCTGAAGCGGCCGGCGGTCTCGAAGCACCAGTCGAGGCGCTGCATCACCGGTTCGGGGCCGAGCCAGTCGGGGGCGCGGTCGGGCCAGCCATTGGGCTGCAGCGCGGTCCAGATCGGCTGGTTCAGGGTGTAGCCCGCGCCATAGGCGATGCGGGCGACGTCCTGCCCCCGGGCGCCGCAGGCGCGGAAGGCGGCAGCGATGAAGTCCTGCGGCGCGCGGAGCTTGCCGAAGGGCTGCGACCAGGCTTCCGGCAGGCGCGGCAGCAGGCGGGCGACGGCGCCGAGATCGCCATCCGTGTCGCGCCAGCGGCCGGCGATGCGGGCCACCACCTCGGGCGGCGGGTCGTCGGCCACGAAATGGCGGGCGAGCTTGAGGGCGACATGGCGGCGGGTGGCGGGGTGGGAGGCGAGGAAGCGCAGCGCCTGCTCGGCGGAATCCGGGCCTTCCTCGAAGCGTTCGCCCATCACGGTCTTGGGGCCCGGCTCGTGGTTCGAGGGGCGGAAGAGGGTGCCGAAGGGGTCCTTGTTGCGCTCCACGCCCCAGCCGGTGAGGAGGCGGGCGAACTCCGTCACATCCGCCTGGGTATAGCCGCTGGCGGGGGAGACCGTGTGGAGCTCCATGATCTCGCGGGCGAGGTTCTCGTTCAGTCCGCGCCCGCTGCGTTTGCCATAGGGGCTGCTGGGGCCGACCGAGGCGGTCTGGTCCAGGTAGTAGAGCATGGCCGGGTGCCGGAAGACGGCCAGCAGCATGTCTGTGAAGCGGCCGGTGACGTGCGGGCGGATGGCCTCGCGCAGATAGGGGCCGATGGTGGTGGAAACCGGGTAGCCGGCACGCTTGCTGACGGTGAAGTGGTTGGCCCAGAAATCGGCGAGGCGCTCACGATAGGGCTGCGGCGTGTCGATGCGCCAGGCGAGTTGGGTGGTGGCCTCGGCGACGAAGTTCTCCTCGATGGGGTTCTTCTGGCCCGGGGCGGGTTGGCCCATGGCGTCGAGGTCGCGCCAGATCTGGAAGCCGTCGGCCACGGTGCGGTAGCGGTCCTGGCCCGGCGGTGGCGGGGGTGGCGTGTCCGGACCATCGAGCTGGCTGTCGAGCCAGGCGAGGGCATCGACGGGAAGGGGCTGGTCCGGTCGCGGCCCGAGGCCGAAGCGGATCGCCGCTGCGAGCGGAAGCATTTCCATGCAATGGATGCTGCTCGTGGTCGCAGCCGGATCGTGCCTCAAGAAGAGTAACGAAGAGCAACCGGAGGCCGGAAGGTCGCGACTTGCGTTGGAAAGTCAGGGTTTTCCGCGGATTGGCGTGAGGCGAGCCTTGACGGGCCGGGCGTGCGGCACGGCCTTGGGCAGCCCGCCTGGCCCGGCATTTATGGAAGGATGTTCATCCGCTGGCCTGTCCCGTTCGCGGGGGCAGCGGTCAGGCCTTCTCCGTCGGAGGCGGGGCGGGGTTGTGGCCAAGGCGCCGGTCGATCTCCAGCCGCAGCTCCTCGGCCAGAAGCTCGGTCTTGGGGTCAATGGCCTCCAGCGCGGTGAGGACGGTCTGGCAGACGTCGCGCAAACCTTCCAGGAAGGCATTGCCGCCCTGTTTCTCTTTCACCGCAGCCTGGAGGCGGTCAGCCTCGGCATGGTGCTCCTGTTCCCGCAGGTGGCGGACCAGGGTTTCGGTCTTGGCGACGGTGTCTTCGGTCATGGCTCCAGCCTGTTCTGCCACGGACAATCCCGGCACGGGCGGCTGCCTCCTTGTGCAGCGATTCCGTGGTGGTGAGGTCGCCGGGACGGCAACCCCTCCGCCAAGCTGCCCCCGTCGTTCCGCGAGGGGAAGCGGGGGCGCTGCTGGCCGGTTCCGCCCCTGGCGCCGTGGATCAGCCGAAATGCCGGACGTAGGCGGCCTTGATGGGGCAGGTGCCTTCAGCACCGCGCCAGGCGAGGTAGGAGCCGGCGCCCAGGGCCAGGATGTTCAGTAGCGGATTGGGGCGGGGCTTGGCGCCGGCGGCGGCCAGTGCGAGGCCGGCTAGGACGTAGAGGCTACGCTGGCCCAGACTAAGCGTTGCGTCGTCGTCCCCGCTGCGGGCGGGGAGCTGGCTGTCATAGGGCTGGCTACCATAGGGCATGGGCTGGGTGGCCTGCTGGTCCATGGTCTGGATATCCCTTTGTCCGGTGTGGTGCATGCGCCGCGTCGGCGTTGTCTCCGGCACAACACCGCAGCCGGGGGCAGGGTTCCATGCCGCCCGGTTTCCCCCGGCCCGCAGGCGGGCCGGGGCGGGAAGGCTGCGCGGAGCGCAAAGGGCGAAGCCCGACACGAGGAGGAGGGCGAAGCCGTTCCCGCCGCATCGCGGGAAGCCCGGAGCGTTGCCGGGCGTTCAACCCGCATCTCCTTCCATGGCGAGGTCTGGTATGACGGCAGAGTTCTCCCGCCCGCCCCCGCCTCCGAGGCCCACGGACCCCTTCGACCTGTGGTTGCGGCAGAGCCTTCGGAAGCAGTTCGGCGACGGGGTTTTCGGCGATGGCATCGCGAAGTCGGTGCCGCAGGACTTGCTGCGCCTGATCTGCGACAGCAAGGCCGAGTGGGATTCCTATCGCGAGCGATGGCTGCCCGGCTCCAGCCTGGATGGAGGCGAGGGGACGGGGACCGCCACCGGGGAGCGCCAGGGCGCTGGCGTGGCGGTGGCGATGCCTGCCCAGGGCAAGGCCGGCCGCACAGGGTGAGGTGATGGCCGGACTGGGTGCCGGTGTCTCCGTGCCGGGCGTCCGGAGACGTGGCTGGGCGCCGGAAGGCGATCGCCCCCGGGGCCGGTCATGTGACGGTGCGTGGCAGAGCTCCGAGCCGGTTTTCGTTCTGACATGGCGATGTGCGCGCGTCCGGAACGCGTTTCCCTGGACTGCTGTGGCGCGTGGCGGGGTGTCAACGAACAGCCCGCCCGTGGAACTGCCGGCCGGGAGCCTGATGGTGCTGATCTTCGTGCTGGCGGCAGTGTCCTGCCTGTTCGGGGATGATCCCTGAGCAGGTGACCCGGCCGGCGTGTGCGGGGGGGATGGGGCGTGGTGCCGGGTGAGGGATTTGAACCCCCGACCTTCTGATTACAAATCAGCTGCACTACCACTGTGCTAACCCGGCGATCCGGCGCAAAGGCCCGGGACTTTATTGATGGTCCCCATCCACCCGCCACGCGGAGGCGCTCGGTCGGGCGGGCGGGACACTAGACTGTGGCGCGATCCGTCTCAAGCCGGGTGGGCGCGCGGTCAGGCATGGCCGACCAGGGGCGAGACGGGCAGGCGGGTGGAGCGGATCGCGGCGGCGAAGAGCCGCAGCGCCGCCGGCCCGCCGCGATCGAGGAGATTGCCCAGCTCCATCTCGTCGGCCAGCAGCTCGGCCTGCCGCGCCAGGGTTTCGGAGGCCTGCCGCAGGGCCTCGCGCGACAGGGCGAGGTGCAGTTCGTCGTTCAGGCCCGGCATGCCCGGAATGCGATGTTCCACGGGGTTTGCTCCCCTTTCGTTTGAAGTGCCGGCGTGTCCTCTTGATACGGCCGCGCCGGCATTCTGCCGCCGGGCCGGTTAAGGCTCCGTGACCGGCGGCTTCGCCCGCGCGATCTCATAGAGGGCGACCGTGGCGGCGGCGGACACGTTCAGGCTTTCCATGGCCGGGGAGATCGGCAGGCGCACCAGTTCGTCGCAGTTCTCGCGCTGCAGGCGGCGCAGGCCGCTGTCCTCGGCGCCGAGCACGAGGGCCACGCGGCGGTCCCGGGGCGCAGCCTCGGCGAGGGTGCGGGTGGCATCCCCGGCGAGGCCCAGCACCCAGAAGTCCTTGGCCTGGAGCGCCTGGATGACGCGTGACAGGTTCACCTCGCGCACCACGGGCACGGTCTCCAGCGCGCCGGAGGCGGCGCGGGCCAGGGCGGCGGTTTCCGGCGGGGCGTGGCGGTCCTGCATCACCACGGCGGCGGCGCCGAAGGCGGCGGCGGAGCGCAGGATGGCGCCCACGTTGCGCGGGTCCGTCACCTGGTCGAGCAGGAGGACCGGACCGTCCGAGGCGGCGATGGCGGCATCCAGCCGGGCGGTGGGAAGGTTATGGACGAGCAGGGCGGCGCCCTGATGCACCGCGTCCTCGGGCAGGAAGGTGTTGAAGCGGGCGCGGTCCTCGACCCGTTCCGCGGGCAGGCGCCAGGGCTTGGGCAGGCGCTCGGCCAGACCGGCCTCGGCCTCCTGGGTCAGCAGCAGGCGGCGGAGCTGGCGGCGCGGATTCGCCAGCGCCGCCGAGACGGCGTGCAGGCCGTAGATCCAGAGCGTGCCGTTCTCCGGGCGCTCGGTGGGCTGGGCCGGGCGCGGCGCCTCGATGTGGTGGTGGGACACGCGCTCGGGGAAGCCGTCGCGCTCGGCGGGGCGGGGGGCGCCCGCCAGGGCTTCGGCGGGGGCGCGGCCGCGCGGGGGACGGAAGCTTCCTTCCGCGGGGAAACGGGCCTCCGCGCGGGCTTCCGGGGCGTGGTCCGGGCGGGGCTGGCGCGGGTTCCGGCGGGGGTCCTTGCGGAGATCCTTGCCCAGCGCGGGGCGCGCCTCGCCGCCGGCCTCGGCCGGGAAGGGGCGCTGGCCGCGGCCCTCGGGATGCACCGGGCCGCGCGCCGCCGGCTTTCCCGGGAACCTCGTGGAGGACTTCGCCGGGGCGTGGCCGGCGGGCTTGCCGGTGGGTGTTCCGGCGGCCTTCACGGGCGCCTTGCCGGCCGCCCTTCCGGCGGTGCCGGCGAATTTCGCGGAAGGCTTCCCGGAGGGAGCCCCATGGGCGGACGCCCCGGAAGGCTGCCCGGGAGTGCGGGGATGGGACGGGCTTTTGGGCGAGCCGGGACGGCGGGACTTGGGCATGTTCCGGCATCCAGCAAATCGCGCCCCGCTTCACAAGGGCTTTGCGCGCGGGCCAGCCGGCGGCGGAGCGGCGGGAGCCATGTCCGGGTACGGGTTCGGGCGCATGGCCGGGTGCGTGCCCGGCCGGGCGGCGGATTCTTCCGGCGGGGGCAATTGACAGCCTGCCCGGGAACGCGATACCTCGGCGCCGCTCCCGCTGGGTCGGCCATGCGGAGGGGTGCCCGAGTGGCTAAAGGGGACGGACTGTAAATCCGTTGGCTAGCGCCTACGTTGGTTCGAATCCAACCCCCTCCATATTCACCCCGGTACATGCGGGGCGCGGGTGTAGCTCAATGGTAGAGCCCCAGCCTTCCAAGCTGGTTGTGCGGGTTCGATTCCCGTCACCCGCTCCATCTTCCCGTCACCTTTCAATCATGCAACTGCTGTCGGCTTTTCCGGGACCGGTTCTCACGCGACACGGGGCCCGGGACGACAGGCACGAGGACAGACATGGCGAAGGCGAAGTTCGAGCGGAACAAGCCGCACTGCAACATCGGCACGATCGGGCACGTTGACCACGGCAAGACGTCGCTGACGGCGGCGATCACGAAGGTGCTGGCGAAGTCTGGTGGGGCGTCGTTCACGGCGTACGACCAGATCGACAAGGCGCCGGAGGAGCGTGCGCGCGGGATCACGATCTCGACGGCGCATGTGGAGTACGAGACGGCGAACCGGCACTACGCGCACGTGGACTGCCCTGGCCACGCCGACTACGTGAAGAACATGATCACGGGTGCGGCGCAGATGGACGGCGCGATCCTGGTGGTGTCGGCGGCGGACGGTCCGATGCCGCAGACGCGCGAGCACATCCTGCTGGCGCGCCAGGTGGGCGTTCCGGCGCTGGTGGTGTTCCTGAACAAGATGGACCTGGCGGACCCCGACCTGGTGGAGCTGGTGGAGATGGAGGTGCGCGAGCTGCTGTCCTCCTACCAGTTCCCGGGCGACGACATTCCCATCGTGAAGGGCTCTGCGGTGGCGGCGCTGGAGGACAAGACGCCCGAGATCGGCGAGCAGGCGATCCTGCAGCTGATGGCGGAGGTGGACCGCTACATCCCGCAGCCGGAGCGTCCGAAGGACCTGCCGTTCCTGATGCCGATCGAGGACGTGTTCTCGATCTCGGGCCGCGGCACGGTGGTGACGGGGCGCGTGGAGCGTGGCATCGTGAAGGTGGGCGAGGAAGTCGAGATCGTGGGCCTGAAGGACACGGTCAAGACGACGGTGACGGGCGTGGAGATGTTCCGCAAGCTGCTGGACAGCGGCGAGGCGGGGGACAACATCGGCGCGCTGCTGCGCGGCACGAAGCGTGAGGACGTGGAGCGCGGGCAGGTGCTGGCCAAGCCGGGCTCGATCACGCCGCACACGCGCTTCAAGGCCGAGGCCTACATCCTGACCAAGGAAGAGGGCGGCCGGCACACGCCGTTCTTCACGAACTACCGTCCGCAGTTCTACTTCCGCACGACCGACGTGACGGGCGTGGTGAAGCTGCCGGAAGGCGTGGAGATGGTGATGCCGGGCGACAACGTGGCGATGGATGTCGAGCTGATCGCGCCGATCGCCATGGACCAGGGCCTGCGCTTCGCCATCCGCGAGGGCGGCCGCACCGTCGGCGCCGGCGTCGTCGCCTCCATCGAGAAGT
>NZ_JHWD01000002.1 GCF_000622225.1 Roseomonas mucosa ATCC BAA-692
CCATGGGCGTGCTGAAGGTACATCAGCCCGGCGACCAGGCGAGGATGGGTGGCCGGCCGTCCCTCAGCGGCGGGGAAGAAGCCGGCCCATTCCCGCTCGAACCAGGACCAGTCGATCAGCGCCGCCAGCCGCACCAGTTCGTGCCGCCCGTCGATCATGTCGACCAGCCGCGGCCGCAGCAGATCAGCCTGTTCCGGCGGGCGCGGGCGGTGCTTCATGCCCACCAGAATCGCAGCGTTTGTCGTCGAAAACAATCGCACTCTGCAAATTCAGAGCGCCCGATCCAGCAAACATTTCAGATAAATCAGTGAACTATGAGATGTTCAAGACCGACTAACGACCATGCCGCGATAAGTCGGAATGGGCTTGCCCATGCTCGGCACGGTCACGAACTCGATATTATCGTTCTTGAGCGCGCGAGTATAAACACGGCTATGCATGAAGATGGCCGAAAGGCTGTCCATCGCATCGCCAAGCGTCGCAGCGGCATCAATCACCGCCGAAGCATTGAAGTTCGCCGCCTCGGCAGTCATGGCCGAAATATCAACGATCATGTCCGACGCATCATTGTTCAGGTTATCCGCAAGGATGCCCTGTAGCGTCGCCACAACCCGCCGCTGTAGCTGCCGCGACCAATAATCCGTCACCCGGCCCTTTAGCGCGGCCAGCGGATCGCTTCCGGCAAGCTCACCGGCAAACTGCATCGAAGACCAAGACTGATGCAGGAAAGACTTGCGAACACGCTGCTTGAACGCCGTGATCTTCTGCGGAGTAGAGAAAACTTCCGGATCATCGCTCGAACGATCCGCTTCCGCGTTGCCAAGATCATTCCAAGCGGGAACATTGAAAGTCTCGCCACCGCGCTTTAGCTGCGCGTCAATGGCAGAGTTACGAACGATGGCACCGGAGCTAAGAAGCGCCGTCTTTTCCATCGTGTTCTGAACAGTGTAGGAAGTGAAGGTTTCCGGGACGACAACGTCCGAAAGGCGCGTAACGGCCATAATGAATTTCCGATCAATGGATTTGGATTGATCGGGCTAAATCGTCACAAACGATTTCGTGCCAGGATCGCTACTGCGATCAGGATCAAGGTTGGAACTAGCGTCGCTACTGCTTCGCGATTTCCAACCTCACGGCCCCAATCATGGCGGCGGTTCGAGGCCAGGGCAAGGGCTTATCGAGGCGGCAGCAGGGGGCGTTGCCCCCTGGATGGGTTGGCTTGGGCCGAGCCTCTAGGCTTGGCGTAGGCGGCTTTTCGAGGGTTTGGGCTATAGGGGTAGCGGACGGGTGCCTAGAGGCCAAAACTGGCGCAGGGAATTGGCGGATTTCGGGGTGCATGATATTCGTTTTAATCCAGTAAGATCGTAATTTAGCTTTTTTCCGCATCATTTCTAAACCTTCGTAAGTTTTGAAGGATGTCTTGTCCATCTAGCTTGCCTTCGTCCAAATCAAACAAATAATCGAATTCATTGGAAGTCGTATAAATTTGTTTGTCAGCACGAGAAATCACTTTTCCGTTTACAGCGGCAACGTAAGTGCTACCTACATTCACAACTTTGTCCTTCACATCGAACCCACCTAACAATGCAATTCGAGGTGAAATTGGAAATACAACTTCCGTATTCTGCGATGCGTATCCGGGCGGCCTAATGCCTCCTACATACCTTCCATCTGACCAATTCAAAACTACCGGATGATCTGATGTAATGAAATTTCCAGCCTCCTGTTTTGCGACGAGAACCCACCAATTTCGTGCGTGGATGTAGGGGGCCGTCGCCATATACGTATCCAACTCCAAACGAACACTATCGGTGCTCGTCATTTTCAATTCAAATGAACCGTTATTAATACCGGCAAGAAAACTCTGATAAGTAGGATAGTTCTTTTTCTTAAGACTAGATCCCCCTATTATTTTTTCCAATATACCCCAATAACTCCCCTCATCCCTTACACTCATGCGAAGAATTTTGTCTAAAAGCTCATTTTGGAATTCGTTCATCATTCGCCGCCCGCGAGGGTTTTTAACGGCCAACACCGAAATGAAATCCAGAATTGTGACCTTATCACTGTTTGTATTTATAGCCTTGTCTTTTAATATTCTCTCTAATGCTTCACTGACTTTCTGCTCGAAAGACGAAAAATCGTTCTCAAAACTATCTGACCTCATTCCAGGCAAATCAATTGAATTAAAGTCACGTTCTACAGCTATATTCTTGGGATGAGAGGAAAATTTTTGCCTGCGAGCCAAATCAATTACCGTTATCTTGGGCTTACGTCTATTGGTTGCAAAATTTTTCAAATAGCATTGTGGAACGTAGTGATGATTTCTTGATATCGGTCGCACAAGGTTAATCCTAAATCGCTAACATCGTGGAGCTTATACACCACAGGTTTTGTCTTAGCGTATGCCTGCGCTCATGCTCACCCATCCCCAGAGACAACCAACGCCCTGTCACTCAATCCCCCCTACTATATAGGGGGGATTTGAGTGACAGAGGGTGCGTCACTGAGAGACGAAGACAGAGACAGGGAGTGACATATACAGCAAAATTGGCCGAAATCTGCCGAATTTCGAGTGACAAAGACGAGTGACAGGTAGAGACAGGGGCTGTCACTTGAGGCGAACTTCAGGGCTGATTTCGCGTCTCTTAGAGACGGAGAGACGGCGGCTATCCCAGGGCGCTTGAAGCTTCGGAAAAGGCTCGCGACGCCCCTGCACCCTCAAGCTAAAAAGAATGTATGCGAACTATTTGAATGCTGATGATTAGTATCGTACCTATTTTCTCGCACGCTTAGGTTGAGGGATTGCAACCAAACCGGGTGGCAACGCCACCCGCTGCCGCCCTAACCTAAGCCCATTTTTCGAAGAGTTGGACGGCTGCCGCGAACTGCTATCGCGCTAACTACCAGTCCGAATTATCGCTAACGATCCCCTCGCTGGCGCTACCTATCTGTTACCTAGGGAGGTAGCTGCTACCTGGGATCAACCGCTAAGTTATTGAAATCGTGGTGGGCGCGACAGGGATTGAACCTGTGACCTTCCCCGTGTCAGGGGGACGCTCTCCCGCTGAGCTACGCGCCCGCTCGCGGTGTGGCGCCCCTGTATCGCGGCCCGATGGGTTTAGCAAGATGCCGCGCGTGACGTTCCGCATCGCGGCATGTAAGAAAGTCAGGATGGATCTGCCGCCGCCTGAGAATGTCGCGCCGCTGACCGAGCCGCCCTTCATTCTCTCGCGGCCCGGGCACCAGGCCATTCCGCTGGTCTTCGCCTCGCCGCATTCGGGGCGGAGCTATCCGGCCGACCTGCTGCGCAGCACGCGGCTGGACCCGCTGACGCTGCGGCGGTCCGAGGACAGCTTCGTGGACCAGATCTTCGCGGCGGCCCCGGATTTCGGCGCGCCGCTCCTCGCCGCCACCTTTCCCCGGGTCTATTGCGACGCGAATCGCGAGCCCTGGGAGCTGGACCCCGGCATGTTCGACGAGCCCCTGCCGGAATGGGTGAACACGGCCTCCCCCCGGGTCGGGGCCGGGCTGGGCACCATCGCCCGCGTCACCGGCACGGGGGAGAACGTCTATGACCGCCGCCTCCGCTTCACCGAGGCGATGGACCGGGTGCAGAACCTGTGGGAGCCCTATCACGGCGCCCTGGCCTCGCTGATCGAGGAGACGCGGCACCGCTTCGGCTTCTGCCTGCTGATCGACTGCCATTCCATGCCCTCCAGCGTTCCCGCCGCGGGGCGCACGGACATGATCCTGGGCGATGCGCATGGCACCGCCTGCTCTCCCCGCGCGACGCGGGCGGTGGAGGATGGGCTGCTGTCGCTGGGCTACCGGGTCCGGCGCAACGATCCCTATGCCGGCGGCTATGTGACCCGCCATTATGGCCGGCCGCGCCAGCACGTGCATGCGCTGCAGATCGAGATCTCGCGCGGCCTGTACATGGATGAGCGGCGGATCACGCCCCTGCCCGCCATGGAGACGCTGCGGCAGCGGATGACGACGCTGCTGCAAAGGCTTTCGGAGACGGACTGGAGCTTCCTGGGCCGCTGATCCCGGCCGGATCGCGCCGGGCAGCGGGCAAAAAGAAAGGCGGTGCCCGAAAGCACCGCCGAGTTTAGGGAGGAAACGTCCAAGAAAGGCAAACAACCCGGGATCACCGTGTTGCTGCAAGACGAAAGCTAGCCTCCCAAACACCTGTTCGCAAGCGTTTTTGCGCGCCGCAGCATGAATTGTGGTCAGACCAGCCTCCCGCGGCGCACAAGGCAGGATCGTTGACCTATTCCGGCCGCCCGGCGGAGCCTGGGAATGCTGGCATGGGCCTCGCTTCTGGATGGCCATGCTCCGCTGCCTGACCCTCCTCCTGATCCTTCTCGCCAGCATAGCGGGCGCCAGGGCCCAGACCTCCGCCCCATCCCCCTCCACCCTCTGCCGGGCCGCGATCGCCGCGGCAGAGCGGGAATACGGCCTTCCGGCGGGGCTCCTGGCCGCCATCGGGCGGGTGGAATCGGGGCGGCGGGACCCGGAGACCGGCGAGCGCGGCCCCTGGCCCTGGACGATGAATGCGGAGGGACGCGGCAAGTTCTTCCGCACCAAGGCGGAAGCGGTTGCCGAGGTGCGGCAGCTTCGGGCCGATGGGATGAGGCTGATCGACGTGGGCTGCATGCAGATCAACCTGCACCACCATCCCAACGCCTTCGCCAGCCTGGAGGAAGCCTTCGACCCGCTGTCCAATGCCCGCTATGCCGCGCGGTTCCTGAAGGATCTGAATGCCACGCGCGGCGACTGGATGCGCTCGGCGGCGAACTACCACAGCAACACGCCGGAACGCGCGGCCGCCTATCTCGCGGCGGTGGAGGCGCAACTGCCGGAGGCGCGGCGCGAGGCGGGGCTGGCCCCGAGCTGGAATCCGGGCTGGAATCCGGCGGGGCGGGCGCCCGGCGGCGCGGCGACGCGCCTCACGATGGGCCAGCCGGTGGGGGGCCACCCGGTGGGGGGCCAGCCGGTGGGGCGCGGGCTACCCTTCGGCGGCGTGCCCTATGCCGGGGCGCCGGCGGTGGTGAACCGCATGCCCGTCGCCGGGGCGGCGCTGGGCGGCATGGCAGGCGGGACTCCGGGCGGAACTTCCAGCGGCCGCGGGCTGGCGGCCTACCGCGCCGTCCCGATCCCGCTGGCCACCCGCACGCCTGTGGCGGGCCGGGGCTGAGCCCGCCCAGGCACCGGCACCGGCACCGGCATCAGACCACGAGGTCGAGCGGCGCCACCGGCTCGCCATGCTCGACGCTGGCGATGTTGCGGTACATGCGGGTGACGGTGGCGGCGAAGTTGTCGCGTGCGGCGGCGCCGATATGCGGCGTGACGATCACGTTCTCCATGTGCAGCAGCGGATGGTCCGCCGGCACCGGCTCGGTCTCGAAGACATCGACGCAGGCGGCCTGGATCTCGCCGGCGCGCAGGGCTTCGACCAGATCGGATTCCACCACCACGCCGCCGCGGGCGACGTTGACCAGCACGGCGGTCTTCTTCATCGCCCGGAACTGCGGCGCGGCGAAGAGGCCGCGCGTCTGCGGCGTCAGCGCACAGTGCAGCGAGATGACGTCGGATTCCGCGAGCAGCGTCTCGAGGGGCACGTGCTCCACGCCGAGCTCCGCCTCCTCCGCCGGATCGAGCCGGTTCGGCTTGCTGTACAGGACGCGGCAGGAGAAGCCGCGCAGGAGCCGCGCCAGGCTCTTGCCGATATAGCCCAGCCCGACGATGCCGACGGTCTTGCCGCTGAGCATGAAGCAGTGCTGCCCGACGGCGCCCTTGAGCCATTCGCCGCGCTCCAGCCCCTTGTGCCCCGGCAGGATGCCGCGCGCCGTGGCCATCATCATCGCCAGCGCCGTCTCGGCCACCGGCACGGCGTTGCTGCCGGTGGTGCGCATGATGCGGATGCCCAGCTCGCGCGCCGTACCGAGGTCGAAGTTGTCGATGCCGACACCCCATTTGTGGACGCCCCGGAGCTGCTTCGCGCCGCGCATCATCGCGCCGGTCACCGGCACGTCGCCGGAGATGGCGTAGTCGGCCTCGGCGATCGCGGCGGCCTGGGTGGCCTCGTCCCGCGCGGTGGTGGTGAAGATCGAGAAGCCGGGCGGCAGGAGCCCGTTCAGCGCCTCCATGCGCTGCGGGCTCAGAGGGTCGAGGAAAACGATTCGGGCGACCATCGGCAAGGCTCCTGCTCGGGCGGGGATGCCGGCATTATGCGGCACATCGCCACAGCCGCCAGGGCTCCGCCGGGTCAGCCGCGCCCGGGCCCGTGCAGTGCGCGCACCATCTCCACCGCGAAGCGCGCGATGTTGCGGCGGAGCTCCTCCTCTTCCTTGGGCTTCGGCTCGGTGATCAGGTGCAGCTTCAGCATGCGGCCGGCCACGCCGCTCATGCACAGGGTCTGCTCCTGCGGCTTCTTGCCGGCCATCAGGTCGAAGGCCTCGCAGGAGATCACGGGCGTGCCGCCTCCCACGCCCAGATCGGCATGGCGCTGGGCCAGCAGCCGGACGCCACCCTCGCCGCGCTGCAACTCGGTGCGCAGATAGGCGGCCTCGCTGGCCAGTTCCGCCGCCAGCACGGCGGAGAAGGGCCCGTCCGGCACCGTTTCCGTGGGCTTGCCGTAGAGATAGACGGTGGCGCGGCCGGAAGGCCCCGCATAGCGGGCGATCAGCCCTTCCACCCCTTCCGGACTGGGGGAAGGCTGTTCCACCTCCTTGCGGCGGAAGCCGCCCGCCTCGCCCGGCAGCGCGTTCCAGAGCGCGGCCAGGGAAGGCTTGGCAGGCACGGCGGGGGGCCGGGCGGAAGGGTCCGGCGCCCCGGCCGGCGCGGCATCGCCGGGACGGGCCGCGGGCGTATCCGGCGCCGGGGCTGGGGTCGGGGCCGCCAGGGCGAAAGCCGGGACGGACAGGCAGAGAACCCCCGTCAGCGCCCGCGACCAGCCAAGCATGGAAACCTCCGTTACCCTTGTCATCGGGCGCGGAGGTCGCATGAGGAGTGGAACAGCACAACCGGCTGCCGGGTGTCGTGCTGTAACAGGGTCTCCCCTGTCCTGGCCCGGGGCGCGGTCGCCCTGCGCGCCATTTCGGCTGGCGAGGGCCGTCCGGCCAGCGGGTCTCAGGCCGCCTTGCGCGGCGCCGCCTGTTCCACCGCCCGCACCACGGCATCACAGAAGGCCGGCAGGTCCTTGGGATTGCGGGAGGTGATGAAGTTGCCGTCCACCACGCAGGTCTCGTCCACCCATTCCGCCCCGGCGTTGCGGAGGTCGGTCTTCAGCGAGGGGTAGGAGGTCATCTTCCGTCCCTTCACCGCCCCGGCTTCCACCAACATCCAGGGGCCGTGGCAGATCGCCGCCACCGGCTTGCCGGAATGCGCGAAGCCCTTCACGAAAGCCACCGCCGACTCATCCTGGCGCAGCTTGTCGGGGTTGGTGGTGCCGCCGGGCAGGACCAGCACGTCGAACGCCTCGGGCTTCGCCGCCGAAACCTCCAGGTCCACCCTGATCTTCTCGGAGGGCTTCACGTCCTCGTCCATGGCCTGGATCTCGCCGGACTTCAGGGACAGCACCACGACCTCGGCCCCGGCGTCGCGGAGCGCCTTCATCGGCTCCGTCAGCTCCACCCGCTCGACGCCGTCCGTCGCCAGGATGGCCACCTTGCGGTTCTTCGCGTCTGCCATGGGAATACTCCTCGTCATTCCGTTGAACCGGGGGGGTGCACGGCATGTTGAGCGCCACGCTCCGCCTGGCCGGAAAAACGAACGGCAGGGCCAAGGGTTGTGCCCCCGGCCATGCCCGATCCCCATGTCCGATCCCCAGCCTGGCCTCAGCCGGTGCGGGCCCGCAGCGCCTGGACGCCCTTCTGCCAGGCGGCCCAGGCCGCGTCCGCCGCCTGTCCGGTACGCTCGGCCTCCTGCGAGGCGCGGTTCAGCTGGGCCCGCGCCTGTTCCCGGGCCTGGCCGCTGCGGTCTTCCGCCGCGGCGCGGGCGCGGACCAGGGCGGCATCGGCCAGCCCGGCCTCCCGCGCCGCCGCCTGGAACACGCCCAGCAGGCGGCGCTGTTCCGCCAGGGCCTCCACCAGCCCGGCGAGCTCCGCCCGGCCGCCGGCGGCCTCGGGCAGGTCGGCCAGCACCTCGCGCAGGCGCTCCAGCGCCCCCGGCCCGTTCAGCGGTCCGCCGGGCAGGCGCGAGAGGTCGGCGTTCAGGTCCAGGCCGCGCCAGGGCAGCAGCGCGGGGTCGCCGAGGCCGGGGTCCCAGAGCGGGATGGGCTGGTGCCCGGGCTGGCGGAAGGCGAGGCGCAGGGTGGCCGCGTTTCCGTCCAGCACCGTCTCGTGGCGCAGGCTGTCGCCACCCACCGGGGCGGCCTCGAAGACCGGCTCCATTTCCGGCCGCCGCTTCAGGTCGATCAGCATCCGGCCCTTCGCGCCATGCGGGTCGATGGCGAAGGCCACTTCCTCGATCCGGTCGAAGTCACGGATCACCCGGTTGCGCTCGAAGCGGATGCCGGTGGAACGCTCGGTCCGGCTGATGCGGCTGGAGAGCTGCACGTCGCGGTCGCGCCCGAAGGCGATCACCCGGCTTTCCCCCGGCGGCAGGGTGGCGAGCTGGGCATCGCCGAGGAAGCTGCCCGCCTCCGGACCGGTCGCGCCATAGACCGTGGCCAGCCCGGCCGGCAGGGTGCGGCCGGTGTCGTTGCGCAGGCGCAGCGCCGCCAGCGGGAAGCGGGCACCGGCGTCCTGCACCCACCAGACCCGTTCCGCCGGGATTCCCGCATCCAGGAAGGGGATGTTCGCCGTTTCCCCGCCGCGCAGGCTGAGCGGCTCCGGCAGGGTGAAGGCGATCCGGCCCGGGGCGAGCTCCGCCGTGGCCTCGGCCGCGGGAGGCGCCATGGAGGCGGGCGCCGCGGCCTCGGCGGCATCGGCCCCCATGCGATAGGCCGGGCGCGCGGCCAGGGAGCCGATCGCGGCCCCGGCTGGGGGTGCCGGCGGCGCGGGCGGGGCCGGGCGGGCGCCGGTATCGGGGTCCACCAGCACCGGCGCGGCATGCGCCACGGGGATCTCCGGCCGCTCCACCAGGATGGGGTCGTAGAGGTTCTGGCGATAGGACGCGGCCTCTCCCGAGAGCAGGGTCAGCCTCACCCCCTCCCAGTCGGCGCCGGAAAGGTTCTCCACCACCGCCCAGCCCTGCAGCCGGGCCTTCGCGGCATCGCCGGCGGTCCCGGCGGCCGGCGCCTCGATGCGCCAGGAGGGCTTCCAGAGCGGCGCCCCGGCGACATAGCGCAGCGTCACCTCCCGCGCCCGGTCGGCCTGGAGCGCGATCTCGACCTGCCGCTCCTGCCCTGTCCCCGCCGCGGCCAGGGCCTCGGCGGCGCGGCGGATGCGGGCGGCCAGGGCGGTGTCGCGCAGCGTGACCTCCACCCCCTCCCCGACCGTGGCGCCGGCGATGCCCTTCTCCGTCACCAGGGAGACGTGCAGGCCCTTTTCGTCCTCGCTCGCCCCGGCGAGGCGGCCGGCGAGCTCGCCCACCGTGACCTCCTGCCCGCGCAGGGCGTTCAGCAGCGCCGCGCGCCCGGCGAAATCCTCAGGCCGCAGCGGCAGGCCGCGCAGCGCCGCCTCCGCCAGGTCGCGCGCCGGCAGGCGGATGCCCAGGACGCGCCCGGCCGGGTCGGAGACGGCGAGGCTCTTGAGCAGGTCGTCGACGGAATCGACCGGGACGCGGAAGGAAACCCCCTCCCCGGCCTCCAGCCGCCCGGTGCGCTCGTATTGCGCGATCCCGGCGGAGGACAGCGTCACGGCGCGGACCGGCAGTTCCGCCGCCCCGGCACGTCCCGCCGCCGCCAGGGCGAGCAGCGAGCAGGACAGGAGCAGCGGCAGTTTCCGTGGCATGGGCGGCCTTCCTCGAAAGTCACTTTCGGGGAGGCTTAGACGTCATCCCCCGGGCCGCACAGACTTGAAGAATGGCGCCGCGCTTCCCTGGCACAGACTTGAAGGACGGCGCCGCGCCTTTCGCCGTGTCAGAGATGCGGGCCGGGGCGCGACGGCAGGTGCAGCAGGCGGGCCGCCAGGTCCGCGAAGCGCGAATCCCGGGCCGAGGCCTCCTTCAGGCGGGCCAGCAGCAGGTTGCGGAAGGCCGGCTCGAAGCGGGCCGAGACCTCGGCCAGCCGTGCCCGCATGAAGCGGGCGCGCAGCATCGCCTGGTCTTCCAGCAGCCGGGACCGGGCGGCGGCGGCCGGCGGAAGTTTCGCTGGGCTCCTCATGGCGCTTTCCTGCCGGGCGGCGCGGCCGGGGGCAAGGGGGGCTGCCAACTCCCGGCCCCCGTCCGAGCCTCAGGGCGCCGCGAGGGCAGGGCGCCGGCCGAGCCGCCAGCCGAGCAGCGCCGCCGCCAGCAGCAGCAGGGCGGCGATCAGGAAGGACAGGCCGGGCCAGGGCAGTGCCGAGCCTTCTTCCACCGTGGCGGCGTAGATGCCCCCGAAGAAGAGCGGCGCCACGATCCCGGCGATGCTGACCACGCTCATCACCGCGCCCTGGAGCTGCCCCTGCTGCGACTCCGAGACCTGCCGGGTCATCAGCGATTGCAGGGTCGGCATGGCCAGGGCCCAGAAGGCGTTGGGCAGCAGGGTCAGGGCGAAGAGCGTGCCCGTGGGGGCGAGCCCCATGCCCGCCACGCCCACCGTGCCGCAGAACAGGCCGATCACCATGGTCCTGTGGTCGCCGAGGCGGCGGACCACCGGCCCCACCACCAGCCCCTGCACCACCATGTCCAGCGCGCCGACCGCGGCCAGCAGCAGCCCGACCTGCCAGGGACCCCAGCCGTAGCGTTCCCCGGCATAGAGCACGAAGACCGCCAGGAAGACGGTGTGCCCGAAATGCAGGAGGAAGGTGACGCAGGCGAGGCCCGTGAGCTCCGCCTTCGAGCGCAGCAGGCGCAGCGCCCCGAAGGGGTTGGCGCGGCGCCAGGAGAAGGCCATGCGCCGCTCCGGCGGCAGGGATTCCGGCAGGACCAGCAGGCCGTAGAGGAAGGCGACGCCGCTCAGGCCCCCCGCCACCCAGAAGGGCATGCGCGGCGAGATGTCGCCCAGCACCCCGCCCAGCAGCGGCCCGGCGACGAAGCCGGCGCTGAAGGCGCTGCCGATCAGGCCATAGGCGCGGGCCCGCCCTTCCGGCGCGGTGACGTCGGCCATGTAGGCATAGACGGTGGTGAAGCTGGCCGAGGTGACCCCCGCGATGAGCCGGCCGAGCGCCAGCCACCAGAGGCTGGGCGCCAGGGCCATCAGCACGTAGTCCGCCGCCAGCCCGGCCGCCGAGACCAGGATGGTGGGCCGCCGCCCGTAGCGGTCGGAGAGCGAGCCGATCAGCGGCGAGGCCAGGAACTGCATCCCCGCCCAGAGCGTGACGAAGAGCCCGTTGACGATCCCGGCCCGGGCATTGGAGCCGGAGAACTCCTCGATCAGCACCGGCAGGACGGGGATGACGATGCCCATCGCCATGATGTCGAGCATGGCGGTGACGAGAATGAAGCCGGTCGCGGCCTTGCGGCGCCCGGCGGAGAGAGTGACCTGCATGGCATGTCCTGTATGGCCGCCGGCGCATGGCGGCGCGGGCGACGACCCTGGCGGGAAAGGTCGGAGCCGGCCGGCCCGGGCCGGATTCGGCGCGGGCGGGACCGGCGGGGACTGGTCAGGCGGAGGGCCTGATCCGGCGGAAAGGATTCATCGGGGATGACCGGGAAGGGATCATGCGGGGCGGCGATGCCGTGATCGGCATGGCCGGGGGAGCTGCCGAAGCGCTCCGATCAGCGGGTTTCCGCGATCTCCGACATGAACCGTTCCTCCTGAGGCCGCGGCGGGACCGTCGCGGCGGGGCGATGCCTAGGACGGCGTGGGAAGGCCTGTCAACGGAAAGATCGGTGGCGGCCCGCCATGGGTCAGAGCGTGCCGGGCTCCGCCGCCGGGCGCGCGGCCGGCACGGGCGCGGCGCCCAGGGCGGGCAGGACCGCCTCGGCCAGCAGCGCGTGCAGGGCCCCGGTATGGGCCCTGTCGCGCGGCCCGCTGGATTCCGAGGTCATCACCACGGTCGCGGCGAGTTCCGGCAGCACGAAGAGAAACTGGCCGCCATAGCCCCAGGCGAAGAGGTTGCGCGACGGACCGGCCTGCCCGATCCACCAGCCGAGGCCGTAGAGCTGGCCGCTCCAGGGCGAACGGGTGCGGGGTGTCCAGGAATCCGCGATCCATTCTGCCGGCAGCACGCGCCGCCCCTGCCACTGGCCGTCCAGCCGCAGCATCTCCCCGATCCGCAGCAGCGCGCGTGGCGAGAGGAGCATGTCGTTGCCGCCGAAATAGATGCCCTGCGGATCGCGTGGCCAGGGCGGGATGGCGATGTCCAGCGGCCCGCCCAGCCAGTCCCGCGCGAGGTCGAGCGTGGAACGTCCCGAGGCGCGGGTGAGGACCGCCGAGAGCAGATGCGTGTCGCCGGTGGAATAGCGCATCGCTCCGCCCGGCTCTTCCTCGAAGGGGCGCGAGAGGATGTGGCGCACCCAGTTCCGGCTGCTGGCGAAGGCGCCGTAATTCTCGCCCGAGGTGCGCTCCAGCCCCGCGCGCATGGAGAGCAGGTGCTCCAAGGTGATGTCGCGCACGCGCGGATCGGCCTCCGCCGGCACGAGGCCGCCGAGCACCGGCGCCACCGGCTGGTCCAGCCCGCGCAGCACGCCGCGCGCGAGGGCGGCGCCGACCAGCAGCGACAGGACCGACTTGGAGACGGATTTCACGTTCACCGGACGGTCCGGGCCGGGTCCGCGGAGGCCTTCCTCCAGCAGGGTCCGGCCTTCCTGCGCCACGATCAGCGTGTGCAGCTTCGGCACGGCGCCCGCGGCCTGGCGCAGCGCCTCCAGGGCGGCGGCAGGGCGCGGGGCCAGACCTTGGGCCAGGCCCGGACGCGGCAGGAAGGGCGCCAAGCCGAGCGCCAGCGGGACGCTCAGGAGCGGCGGCCCCAGCATGGCGCGTCGCGACAGGAGGATCGGCATGGGCGTGACGTGGTCCCGGCATGATGAAGGTCAATGGCCCCGCTGGGAGGGGCCGGCCCCTTGCCCCGATCTCCCGGCGCGTGCTTTCTGTGCCGCCAGAAGCGGCGAAGCCGCCATGCCAGTCCCGGGCCCGATCCATTCCTGCGGTGGAGCTTCCCGAACCATGTACCGACGCACCCTGCTGGCCGGGGCCGCGGCCGCCGTTGTCATGCCGCGCCCGTCGCTGGCGCAATCCGCCGGCTCCCGTGTCCTGACCTACGTGCCGCAGGCGGATCTGACGGTGATCGATCCGGTGGTGACCACCGCCTATATCACCCGCACGCATGGGCTGATGATCTGGGACCAGCTCTACGGCCTGGATTCGCAGCTCCGGCCCCAGCCGCAGATGGTCGAGGGCCACACCGTCGGGAACGATGGCAAGCTCTGGACCTTCCGCCTGCGCGAGGGGCTGAAGTTCCATGACGGCGAGCCGGTGCGCGGGCGCGACTGCATCGCCTCGATCCGCCGCTGGGCGCAGCGGGATTCGCTGGGCGGCGCGCTGATGGCCCGCACCGAGGAGATGAGCGCGCCCGACGACCGCAGCTTCGTGATCCGCCTCAAGCGTCCCTTCGGCGCGATGCTGGACACGCTGGCCAAGGTCGGCCCGCCCGCGCTGCTGATCATGCCCGAGCGCCTGGCGCAGACGGACCCGGCGGTGCAGATCAAGGAGGTGATCGGCTCCGGCCCCTTCCGCTGGAAGGCCGACGAGCGCGTGGTCGGCGCCCGCGTGGTCTATGAGAAGAACAAGGACTACGTGCCGCGCGGGGACGGCACGGTGGAATGGGGCGCCGGGCCGAAGATCGTGAACTTCGACCGCGTCGAGTGGAACGTGATGCCCGACCCCGGCACCGCCACCGCCGCGCTGCAGAACGCCGAGGTGGACTGGTGGGAGAACCCGCCGAACGACCTGCTGCCGATCCTGGAGGGCAATCGCGGCATCCGGACGGAGGTCGCCACGCCGCTTGGCACGCTGGGCACCGGCTGCTTCAACCATCTCTTCCCGCCCTTCGACAAGGCAGCGGTCCGCCGCGTCGTCCTGCGCGCCATGTCGCAGGAGGATTTCATGACCGCCGCCGCGGGCACCGACACGTCGCTGTGGAAGGCGGGGATCGGCATCTTCACTCCGGGCTCGCCGATGGCCAACGACACCGACCTGTCGGTGATCACCGGCAAGCGGGACATGGCGGCGCTGAAGCGCGAGCTGGCCGAGGCGGGCTACAAGGGCGAGCGCGTGGTGCTGATGGCGCCGAGCGACAACCCCGTCCTCGCCGCGCTGGGCGAGGTCTGCAACGACCTGCTGCGCCGCCTCGGGATGAATGTGGACTATGTCGTTTCCGACTGGGGCACGCTGGTGCAGCGCCGTGCCAGCAAGGATTCCCCCGAGAAGGGCGGCTGGAGCATGTTCAACACCACCTGGGCCGGACTCGACATGGTGAACCCGGTGGTGACGCAGGTGCTCCGCTGCGGCGGCAGCAGGAGCGGCTTCTTCGGCTGGCCGGACATCCCGGAGATCGAGCGGCTGAAGGAGGCCTGGCTCGACGCGCCGGACCTGGAGACCCAGAAGAGGATCGCGGGCGACATCCAGCGCGTGGCCTTCCAGGAGGTGCCGTTCCTGCCCACCGGCCAGTATCTCTACAAGACCGCCTATCGCAGCAATCTCCGCGACGTGCCGAAGGGGCTCTTCGTCTTCTGGGGCATCAAGCGCGCCTGAAACCGGAAAAGACACGATGACCGCGTTCGAGAGAATCAAGGCCTACCAGCCCGAGCTGGAGGCAATTCGCCATGACCTGCACATGCATCCCGAGCTGGGGCTGGAGGAGCACCGCACCGCCGACATCGTGGCGCGGAAGCTGGAGGAATGGGGGATCGAGGTGCATCGCGGCGTCGGCGTGACCGGCGTCGTCGGCGTGCTGCGTTCCGGCAACGGCGCGCAGTCGATCGGCCTGCGCGCCGACATGGACGCGCTGCCGATGCAGGAGATGACGGACCTGCCCTATGCCTCCACCGTGCCGGGGAAGATGCATGCCTGCGGCCATGACGGGCATACCACGATGCTGCTGGGCGCGGCGCGGTATCTGGCCGAGACGCGGAACTTCAACGGCACGGTGAACTTCATCTTCCAGCCGGGCGAGGAAGGCTGCGGCGGCGCGCTGGCGATGCTGGAGGACAAGCTGTTCGAGCGTTTCCCCTGCGACCGCATCTTCGGCATGCACAACCACACCGGCATGGCGGTCGGCACCTTCGCGGTGCGCAACGGCCCGGCCATGGCGGGCGGCGCCTTCTTCGACATCACCATCGGCGGCAAGGGCTCGCATGGCGCGCGGCCGGAGGGCAGCATCGACCCGGTGCTGACGGCCTGCCACATCGCGACCGCGCTGCAGTCCATTGTCTCGCGCAACCTATCGCCGCGCGAGCAGGCGGTGGTGAGCGTGACCAAGGTGCAGGGGGGCGACGCCTACAACGTCATCCCGCAGACCGCCACGATCTCCGGCACGGCGCGCTTCTTCTCGCGCGAGGTGGGCCAGCAGATCGAGGAGGCGATGCGCCGGCTGTCCGACGGCATCGCCACAGGCTTCGGCGCCACGGCGAGCGTGGAGTGGCGGCTGATCTTCGCCCCCACGGTCAACACGGCGGAGCATGTGGACAGCGTGATCGCGGCCGCGAAGGACCTGGTCGGCGAGGAGAAGCTGACCGTGGGCAAGCCGCCGGTGATGGGGTCGGAGGACTTCTCCTTCATGCTGGAGAAGGTGCCGGGCGCCTATCTGAACGTGGGCAACGGCGAGGAAGGCTTCTCGCCGCACCACCCGGGCTACAGGTTCGACGACGCCTCGATCCCCTATGGCTCCGCCATGTATGCGCGGCTGGTGGAGATGGGGATGCCGAAGGGCGTGGAGGGCTGAGGCGCGGGCGGGAGGCTCAGCCTTCCGCCGTGCCTTCCGCCTGGCGGTCCAGATGCGCCGCCAGGCCCTCCGGCAGCTTCAGCCGGTGGGCCAGCGCCTCCAGATAGGCGCGTTCCGCCGGCTGGTCCGGGTCCACGGCGAGGCGGGAGGCGAGATAGAGCTCCGCCGCCTGTTCCGGCGTGCTGGCGGAGGCTGCGACCTCCGAGACGCCGGCCGGCGCGGCCAGCGCGTCGAAGACGAAGCCCTTGGCCTCGGCATCCAGCCCGGCCTCATCCACCTTCGCGAAGATCCGACGCTGTTCCTCCGCGTCGATATGCCCGTCCGCCTTGGCGGCGGCGATCATGGCGCGGATGAGCGCCAGTTCGAAGGGCTGGCCGTCCGAGGCCGGCTTCGCGGCGGGGAGGAAGCGCTGCTCCACCCGCTCGGCCTCCTGCGGCGTGGCCAGCGGCGACTGATGGGGCGCCTGCCCCTTCTGCCAGTTCTCGTAGGCCCGGCTGGCCAGGGCACCGAGCAACGCGGCGCCGCCATGGGTGAGCGCGCGGTTCAGCCCGCTCTTCTTCTTTCCGCCGCCGACCAGCAGGCCCAGCAGCCCGCCCGCCGCGCCGCCGGCCGCGAGCCCGCCCTTGCCGGACTGGCCCATCGCCTGCCGCGCGGCATCGGCCAGCCCGCCCAGGGAGCCACCGGTGGAGCCGCCGGTGAAGCCACCGGGCAGGTTCAGGCCGGAACCTCCCGCGGAGGTGCCGCCCGGACTGGTCCAGGGCGAATTTCCGCCCTGCCCCGGCGCCGGCTCAGGGCGGCGTGCCGGCGTGGAGCCCCCGGCCATCTGGCGCAGCGCCCCGGCAGCGGCGCCCTGGCCGAGAAAACGGTCGAGGAGGTTCTTGGCGTCGATCATGCGTCCCATGTCGGGACCGGGCGCGGCCACTGCAAGATGGACGATCCTTCATGTGATCGCCCTGTCCCCGGTGGCGGTGTTCTCAGGCGAAGAAATCCGGCCAGGAGGCCGGTTTCGGCGCCGCGCCGCGCAGGCTGGTCTGGATCTCGGCATTCAGCGCCTGAAGGAAGCGGGAACGCTGCTTCGCGCCGAAGCTCCCGTGTCCTCGCGTTTCCACGCCGAGCTCCCGGAGGTGGCGCGAGACCTCCCGCCCCGCCAGGGCCTGGCCGATATTGTCCTCGTTCCAGACGGTGCCGCCGGGCGCCACCGCCCGCGCCCCTGCCTTCAGGCAGCGGGAGGCCAGCGGGATATCGGCGGTGACGCAGACATCGCCGGGGCGGATATGTTCCGCGATCCAGTCATCGGCGGCATCCGCGCCGGCCTCCACGATCACGCGGCGGATGTCCGGCGATTCCGGCAGCCGCACCCCGCGCGCGCCGTTGGAGACCACATGCGTCACCAGCCCGAGGCGCGCGGCGGTGCGGAAGACCTCGTCGCGCACCGGGCAGGCATCGCCGTCCACGAAGATCTCGGGCCTTTCCGTCATCCTCAGGTGCCCAGCGTCGCGCCGCCATCGAGCCGGACGATGCAGCCGGTGAGATAGGCGGCCTTGTCCGAGGCCAGGAAGGCCGCCATCGGCCCGTACTCGTCCGGCTCGCCCATGCGGCCGGCGGGGATGGTCTTCGCGCGGGCCGCGATCACCTCGTCCAGGCTCTTGCCGCTCTTCTTCGCCGTCGCTTCGGCGGTTTCCGTCGTGCGGGCGGTGCGGAAGGCGCCAGGGGCCAGGATGTTGCAGGTGATCCCCTCCCCCGCCACCTCGGCCGAAAGGGTCTTGCTCCAGCCCGCCAGTGCGGCGCGCAGCGTGTTGGAGATGGCGAGGTTGGCGATCGGCTGCTCGATCCCGATGCTGCCCACCGCGATGATCCGGCCCCAGCGGCGTTCCCGCATCCCGGGCAGGAGGCGGTTGGCGACCTGGATCGGCGAGAGCACGGCCGGGCGGAACCAGGTCTCCAGCATCTCCGGCGTCAGCCCCAGCGCGGTGCCCGGCGGCGGGCCGCCATGGTTCAGGAAGAGGATGTCCACCCCGCCCAGCGCCGCCAGCGCGCCGTCGGCCAGGGCATCCATGTCGGCTGCCTTCGCGACATCGGCGGGGATGCCCACGGCCTTGGGCGCACCCAGGGAGCGCAGCGAATCGCAGGCCTTGTCCAGGCTCGCCTGCTCGCGCCCGGAAATGGCGAGCGCCACGCCCTCCGCCGCCAGGGCCTCCGCCACCGAACGGCCGAGGCCCTTGGAGGCGCCCATCACCAGCGCCCGCTTGCCCCGCAGACCGAGATCCATCGGCTTTTCCCTTCCCGTCAGGTTTCGCCCGGAAGCTGGACCGCCGGCCGGCCCAAGGCAAGCCGCCGCCCGGCCTGGAACAGGGCAGCCGGCGAGTCCATGCTGCGCGCCGGACTTTCCGGGAAGGAACCCGCCATGGCGAAGCCCAGCATCCTGCTCACCCGTCACTACCCTCCTGCCGTGATGGAACGCGCGGCGCGGGACTATGCCTGCGTGACGCGGGCGGAGGATGGCGGGCTGACCGGGGCGGCGCTGTGCCGCCTCGCGGCGGGGGTGGAGGGCATCCTCTGCGCCGCGGGCGACCCGATGGACGGCGCCACCATCGCGGCCCTGCCGGACAGCGTGCGGGTCCTGGCCACCTTCAGCGTCGGCACCGACCATATCGACCTGGAGGCCGCGCGGCGCCGGGGAATCGTGGTGACCAACACCCCCGACGTGCTGAGCGTGGCCACGGCGGAGATCGCCATGCTGCTGGTCCTGATGTGCGCCCGCCGCGCCGGGGAGGCGGAGCGGATGGTGCGGGCGCGGGAATGGGTCGGCTGGTCGCCCACGCAGCTCCTGGGCGTGACGCTGGAGGGCAAGAGGCTCGGCATCCTGGGCATGGGGCGCATCGGCCAGGCGCTGGCCCGGATGGCGCGGGGCTTCGGGATGGAGATCCACTACCGCAACCGCGGCCGCCTCGCCCCGGAGCAGGAGGAGGGTGCGGTCTTCCATGCCACGGACGAGGCCTTCCTGGGCACGGTGGACGTGCTGTCCATGCATATCCCGGGCGGCGCCGCGACGCGGAACTGGCTGGACGCGGGGCGGATCGCGCAGCTCCGCAAGGGCGCCATCGTGGTGAACACGGGCCGGGGCAGCACGGTGGACGACGCCGCGCTCTGCGCCGCCTTGCATTCGGGGCACCTGCGCGCCGCCGGGCTGGATGTCTTCGCCGGCGAGCCGCGGATCTTCGAGGGCTATCATGGCGCGCCCAACGTCACCCTGCTGCCGCATCTGGGCAGCGCCACCGAGGAGACGCGCGACGCCATGGGCTTCCGCTGCCTCGACAACCTCGACGCGTTGCTGCGGCGTGGCGAGGAGCCGCCGCACCGGGTGGCATGAGCGGAGCGGACCGGGAAGGGCGGTGGCGGAGGCGGGCACGCCATTCATGACAGATCCGCGGCATGAATCCGCGGTCCGGGGGCTTGCCCTGCCTTCCGGGCTCGGCTATCCGCCCCGTCATCGGACAGGTGGCCGAGTGGTCGAAGGCGCGCGCCTGGAAAGTGCGTATACGTCAAAAGCGTATCGTGGGTTCGAATCCCACCCTGTCCGCCAACCCCGCCGATTGTCCTCCATGGCGCGATATTCCCGCCGATGGCCGCCGACACCGTGCGGTTTAGCAAACCGCCGTTTCCACGCCGTAGTTCGACACCAGCGTGCCCGAGCTGGCAGTGCGGCAGCTTCCGACCCGTTTCCGGCCGTTCGGTAGATCGGCGGGGCATCCCGAAATCGGCCGTTCCACCAACTCGCAGCAGTCCCGTTTTTCCATGTCCGACGGATCGTTCCGGGAAAGAGCCATCGGGAACAGGTTCTGGGAAAACGTCCCAACCTGGAGGCATCGGGAAACCGATCCTGCCTCGGCTGTCCCGTTGAAGGTTCCTTTGCGAGAAGGTCCAAATGCCCCAATGTCGTTCTATATCGCGGGCCTATGTGACGGGGGACGCTACCGGAGGTGTTATGTCGGAAGCAGGTTTACAGTCAGTCGGCATGGTTGGGCTGGGTAAGATCGGCGGTGCAGTGGCGCAGCATATCCTTGCCGCGGGTCATCCCGTCACCGTCTGGGCACGACGGCCATCCACCATGGCCGAGCTTGTTGAAAGAGGTGCTGTCGCCGTGCAGTCACTCGGAGAGATCGGCCAAGCCGACGTGGTGATCTCCGTCGTGTTCGACGATGAAGCGACGCGAGAGGTTGTACTTGGCTCGGCGGGCTTCATCAATTCTATGCGGCCGGGAGCCATCCATGTGGCGATGGAGACTATCTCCCCTGCCTTGTCGCAGGAGTTGCACGATGCCCACGCAGAACGCGGCCAACGCTATATCGCCGCCCCCGTTTTCGGGCGTCCCCAGGCTGCTGCGGCCGGACAACTCTCAATCATATGTTCGGGACCGAAAGACACCTACGATGTCGCGGCTCCGATCTTGTCGGCGGCAGGCTCCACGCGGTGGGTCGGCTCCGATGTCGGGCAGGCCATGCTGGTCAAGCTGATCGGTAACCACATGATCCTGACCATGGGAGAATTGCTGGGCGAGACCTTCACCTTCCTGCGCGCCGGCGGGATCGATGGCGCGGAGACCAAGGCTGCGCTGCTGGATACTCTCATGCCTGGCGTGCTCGCAGGGTACGCACAGCGCATGGTCGATCAACCTGACGCTCCACGCCCTGCTGCTTCGGCCATCGGCCGCAAGGACAACGGGCTTGTTCTGGCGGCGGCCGAGCAGCTGGATGTCCCGCTGCCATTAGCTGAGTTCCTTCGCAGCCACTAATACAACGAGACCCCACCGCTAGGAGAACAGCGGGGCAAGGTCTTCTCAGGACTCGATCCCTTGCGAGACAGGTCGGCGGGGCGCGCCTTTTTCAACAGCCCTGGCCGTTTGGTGAACATCGTCAGACGGTCCTGTAGGGCCGGCTGCTGCCGCAGGCCAGTGTTCGTTAACCCGTGTGGGAAAGAGTGTGCGGCAAAGGTTCCGCTGCGTCAGCTATCCGCTTCGATGCGCCCGATAGCTGTCGGGCGGCAATGTCCCCATTCTCGACATTTGATCAATCAGCCGCGCAGGTTGGACCAACTGGTAGATCCAAAGGGCGACTGGAGGAAGGCAACCTGGGGCGAACTGGAATACTCCGTCAAACGTCCGAAATGGCCGCCGTCAGACCCCTAGAAGCCGCCGAGAACCGCCGTTTGCCGAATAGCAGGAAGAATCTGCATGATCATCGAAGGGTTGTGACGATCTCATAGCGCTCATTTTCATCGGGTGCCGCCCGCCAGAAGACCTTATCTCCGACGCAGCATCGGAGCGGCTTCGTTCGGCTCACCGTAGCGGATGCCGCGAACCATGCCGCGCCGGCGCCGATCCGGCGGCGCTGAAACAGCCCCCTTCACCAACGCTTTCCGAAGCGACCCGGGATGGACGGATAGGGAGGACGACCATGCGGTTGATCTTGTGCCTTGCGGCGCTTCTCATGCTGAGCGGCTGTGGACTGGTGGCCCTGCCCTTCCGCGCCACGGGCGATGTGGTGCAGGTGGTGCCTGTCGTCGGGGGGCCTGTCGGCAAGCCGATCCATGCGGTGGGCGACGCGATCGACTGAGGACACGCGCCGCGGGATGGTGGTCACGGCCCGCCCCTATATCCGGTCGAGCCATTCATCCACGGCCGCCTTGGCGGCGCCGGGCGTCGGGAATCGCGCGCCATCCTGCGGATGGCCTGCCATGCGAAGAAAATTCTGATCCGGAAACCGCTGTCCCGTCGTCTCGATGAGGGCGCCACGGTATTCCCAGGTCGGGCCGCCCCTGAGGCCTTGGAAGGTCAGAAGACGGGCTTCACCCATCCCTTTGTCGTCCGATGCCATACACTCACGCTGCGACTGTGGAAGAACCTGTTCCGTCTTGGCGCAAGCGGCCGTGCCCGGCGTCATCCATTCGGATGAGGCTTTGACGACCCGGGGCGATAGGTGAGGCAAAGCCAGGCCTGTTCCAGCCGCCCGGGAGATTATCCTTCTGGTGACGACAGCGGCCGGTCTGAATCCAACCGCGACGTTCTGGCCACAGACCTGGAAGGACCAGAAGTGACGGGCGAAACGCGCCCTGGCTTCTATGGGAGGATTTTGGGGTGGTTCGCTTTGGTGAGGCTCAAACCGGCAGAAAACCTGCCGGAATGGCGTCCCCTAGGGGATTCGAACCCCTGTTGCCGCCGTGAGAGGGCGGTGTCCTAGGCCTCTAGACGAAGGGGACGTGGCCATCGGTGAGGTGGCTTCTATCGGAGCCTCTGCCGGGGATCAAGCCATCTCGGGCCGCTTATTTGCATCCCTGCCTCGCGTGGGTGGGTCTTCACGCGGAAACCGTTCCAGGCGTGGGCAGGCGCCGCCGATTCACTCCGTGGGGCGCAGCTCGCCCAGCACCCGGCCGGAACGCGGGTCCAGCAGCAGCACGCGCTCGCCCTGCGGCCCTTCGACCCAGACCGCCACCCGGTCCCCCGCACCGGCCAAGCCGCGGATGCGGGTGCCCGCCGGCTGTCCCAACCCGCCCTCGATCCTCTGGGCGGATGGCGTGGCGGCGGACATGCGCTGGACGATCACCGCGATCAGCCCCACGGTGCCCGCGACAATCAGAACTCCCATGACGATGACGAGCACCTTGAGCGCGCGCAATCAGACCCCCGATCTTTCCCTGGATTTCATCGCCACGCCGGAACAAGCGGGGCAGCGCCTGGACCGCGTCCTGGCGGAGGTGTCAGGGGCATTGTCCCGATCCCGTGTCAAGGCGCTGATCGAGGCCGGAGAGGCGCTGCGGGACGGCCAGCCCGTGGCCAACCCTTCCGAGGCCGTGCGGCCGGGGGCCCGCTACATCCTGCATGTCCCGCCACCGGAGCCGGCGACGCCGCAGGCCCAGGCGATCCCGCTCACCATCCTGTACGAGGACCCGCACCTGATCGTGCTGGACAAGCCGGCCGGGCTGGTCGTGCATCCCGCGCCGGGCAACCTGGACGGCACCCTGGTGAACGCCCTGCTGGCCCATGCCGGGGAGGAGCTGACGGGCATCGGCGGCGAGAAGAGGCCGGGCATCGTGCACCGGCTGGACAAGGACACCAGCGGCGTGATGGTGGTGGCGAAGTCCGAGGCAGCGCACCATGCGCTGTCGGAGGCCTTCGCTTCCCGCGACCTGGACCGGGAATACCTGGCGCTGGTCTGGGGCCTGCCCTCCCCCGGCAAGGGGGAGATCGAGGGCGATATCGGCCGCCATCCGATGGACCGGAAGCGCATGGCCGTGGTCACGCGGAACGGCAAGCACGCCCTCACCCGCTATGCCACGGAACAGGCCTGGGCGGCCGCCTGTGCCCTGCTCCGCTGCCGGCTGGCGACCGGGCGGACCCACCAGATCCGGGTCCACCTCTCGCACAAGGGCCATCCGCTGGTGGGGGACCCGGTCTATCTCCGCCGCACCCCGGCCTCGGCGAAGTCGCTCGGCCCGGAGGCGCGGGAGGCCCTGCTGGCCTTTCCGCGGCAAGCCCTGCACGCCGCCACGCTGGGCTTCCGCCATCCCGTGACCGGGGAGGCGCTGAGCTTCTCCGCCCCCCTGCCGCCGGACATGGCGGCCCTGCTGGACGTGTTGAAGCGCGACGGAGAGTAACCCGACTGTGACAGTCGGTTTTTCTTGCAAACAAAGGGCGAACGCGCTAAAAACTCGCTGCGCCGCCGCAGCCAGGTGCCGCTTTGAGGCGTTAGTCGCGGAGACATGTTCCGACGTGACCGGAGCGACCGCGACGCGCTGGGCCTGGCAACGGATGGGCACATTCCACAGCGGTCTCAGAGCCAGCCGTCACGGGGGCTCCTGAAACCGGAGAGGAGGCGAGTACATACATGGCTTCCACTTCCATGATTCCAATGGCTCCCGAGGGCAATCTTTCCCGCTACCTCCAGGAGATCCGCAAGTTCCCGATGCTGGCGCCGGAGGAGGAGTACAACCTCGCCAAGAGTTGGAAGGACAAGGGGGACGAAGGGGCCGCACACAAGCTCGTCACCTCCCACCTCCGCCTCGTCGCGAAGATCGCCATGGGATATCGCGGCTACGGCTTGCCGGTGGGCGAGCTGATCAGCGAAGGCAACGTCGGCATGATGCAGGCGGTGAAGCGGTTCGACCCGGACCGTGGTTTCCGCCTCGCCACCTATGCCATGTGGTGGATCCGCGCCGCGATCCAGGAATACATCCTGCACTCCTGGTCTCTGGTGAAGATGGGCACCACTGCCGCGCAGAAGAAGCTGTTCTTCAACCTGCGCCGGTTGAAGGGCCAGATGGCCGCGTTGGAGGAAGGCGACCTGCAGCCGGAGCAGGTGGAGAAGATCTCCCGCGTGCTGCAGGTGCCGGAACAGGACGTGGTGTCCATGAACCGCCGCCTTGCCTCCTCCGACCAGAGCCTGAACGCGCCCGTGCGCGCCGACAGCGAGGGCGAGTGGCAGGACTGGCTGGTGGACGAGGGCGAGAGCCAGGAGAGCGAACTCGCGGACCGGGAGGACATGTCCAACCGCCGCTACCTGCTCGACACGGCGCTGAAGACGCTGAACGAGCGTGAGCGCCACATCCTGATCGAGCGCCGGCTGAAGGACGAGCCGACCACGCTGGAGGAGCTTTCGCAGCAGTACAACATCTCGCGCGAGCGCGTCCGCCAGATCGAGGTCCGCGCCTTCGAGAAGCTGCAGAAGTCGATGAAGAACCAGATCGCCGAGCAGCGTCTGGCCATCACCTGAACCATCGCCGTGGCGGGGGCTCTCCGGCCCCTGTCGCGAGCGGCGCGGATGTGAATGATCGGGTGGCGAACGGCGGAGAAACCCGCCGTTCTCGATTCCGGTGCTCCTTTCAGCCTGCCATCCCCTGTCCCGGCAGCAGATCCGCGGCCTGAACCGCTGCCGCGCCGCCCGATCTCGCCTAAGGAGATCGGGAGGACGAAAGGATAGGGTGCATGGAACGGCTGGAGGTGTCGGAGACAGCGGAGCAGGCCCGGACCGCCCCTCGCCCGCGGCGTCAGCGCTTCCGGCGGCTGCGGCGGCTCCCCCTGGTGTCGCCGCGCCTCTGGCTGCGCCGCATGGTCTTCTGGCTCGGCGCCGTGCTGGTGGGCCTCGTGGCCATCGCCTTCGCCGCCCTGGCCGATCGGGCGGGAGAGGGCTTCCACCGCCTGGTCACGCACTGGCCGCTGCTGGCGCTGGTGGTCTCGCCCGCCTGCTTCGCCCTGGCCAGCTACCTGACCCGCACCGTCTTTCCCGGCGCCCAGGGCAGCGGCATCCCCCAGGTCATCGCCACGCTGCACATGGACGACCCGAGGCTCGTCGCCCGGATCCTTTCGTTGCGGATCGCGGTGGGAAAGGTCCTGCTCACGCTGCTCGGCCTGCTTGGCGGCGGCTCGATCGGGCGCGAAGGGCCGACCGTGCAGGTCGGCGCCTCGATCATGCAGGCGCTGGCCCAGCGGCTGCACCTCCCCCGGCCCGAGACCCAGCGCGCCATGGTGCTGGCGGGTGGTGCCGCCGGCGTCGCGGCCGCCTTCAACACCCCGCTGGCGGGAATCGTCTTCGCCATCGAGGAGCTCAGCCATTCCTATGAGGGCCGCACCAGCGGCAATGTCCTGACCGCCGTGGTGATCGGCGGCGTGGTCAGCCTGGCCCTGGTCGGGAACTACACCTATTTCGGCGTTACCCAGGTGGATCTGCCGATGGGCGCCGCCTGGGCCGCCGTCCCGCTCTGCGCCGTGCTGGGCGGGCTCTGCGGCGGTGTCTTCAGCTGGATGCTGGTGCGCGCCTCCACGGGTCTGCCCGGCCTGGCCGGGCGCCTGCTGGCGCGCCATCCGGTGGGCTTCGCCGCGCTCTGCGGGCTGCTGGTGGCACTGATCGGGCTGGCCAGTGGCGGCCTGACCTATGGCACGGGCTATGCCCAGGCGCGGGGGCTGATCGAGGGGGAGACCACCCTTCCGGCCAGCTATTTCGTGTCCAAGCTGCTGGCGACGGTGGTGTCCTATTGCAGCGGCATTCCCGGCGGCATCTTCGCGCCCTCCCTCTCGGTGGGGGCCGGCTTCGGCGCCACGCTGGCGGAGTTCCTGCCGGTCGCGCCGCTGGGCGCCATGGTGCTGCTCGGCATGGTCGCCTATTTCTCCGGCGTGGTGCAGGCGCCGATCACCGCCGCCGTCATCGTCATGGAGATGACCGACGGGCAGAACATGATCATCCCGCTGATGGCCACTTCCTTTATCGCGACCGGCGCCTCGCGCCTCATCTGCCGCCGCCCGCTCTACGGCGCCCTGGCGCATCGCTTCCTGAACGTGATGGAGCGCCGCTGAGGCGGCCGCGGGGGCCTGTGCCGGGCGTCCCGGCGCACCGGAGGCACGCCGGACCGGCTCCGGCGCCGCCACGGAGGTTCGACATGGCGGGCGAAGGGGTGCAGACCTGCCTGCCGCCCGGGAGCACGACAATGGGAATCGCCACATCCGGATATGCGACGGCCTGGATGCTGCTCATCCTGGCCGGGGTCGCCAACATCGCGGGCTATGCCTTCGACCTGTATCAGCCGTTCTGGTGGTTCGACCGCGTGCTGCACGGCTGCACCATCCTCGCCATCACCTTCTGGCTCGCCATCGTCGTCTTCGGCCGGTTTCTCCGGGCGGCGCCGCCGCAGCCGGTTCTGGCCTTCTTCCTTCTCGCCAGCGTCGGGATCGCGATCGGGGCGCTGTGGGAGGTCGCCGAGTGGGGCTTCGACCAGTTCGCGCCCGGCAATGTCATCAAAGGCAAGCACGACAGCATCCTGGACATCGTCATGGACACGCTCGGGGCGGTGCTCGCCGGCTTGCTGGCCGTCCGGTTCCTGCGGCCTCGCGGGGATGTCATCCCCGGCCGCGGCGCGGGTTCCGTCCGGTGAGGGGCGGCCGGGCGCGCCAGTGTCGTCACCAGCATATGCCGGGCATGGCCCGGACCATGGGGGCCTGATGTTCTTCGATAGCTGGTTCGGGCTGCTCCGGGTCCTGGTGGTCGGAACCCTCGCCTACCTGGCCCTGGTGGTGTTGCTGCGCATCTTCGGCAAGCGCACCCTGGCCAAGCTCAACGCCTTCGACCTGGTCGTCACTGTGGCACTGGGCTCCACCCTGGCCACCGTGCTGCTCAGCAAGTCGGTGGCCCTGATGGAGGGGCTGCTGGCCTTCGTGCTCCTGGCCGGGCTGCAATACGTCGTCGCCTGGCTTTCGGTCCGGTTCCAGGGCTTCAGCGACCTGGTGAAGTCGGAGCCGACCCTGCTGCTGCACCGGGGGCAGTTCCTCCGGGGGGCGATGCGCGCCCAGCGCATCACCGAGGCGGAAGTCCTGGCTGCCCTCCGCGGCTCCGGGGCTTCCGACCCCCGGCAGGTCGCCGCCGTGGTGCTGGAGACGGATGGAAGCCTGAGCGTCGTCCGGGATGCCAGCGGGCATGGCGAGATCGGCAGCCTGGCCGGCATCCATGATGTCCGCGACGAAGCCGGGTAAGGCGTCCCCGGAACATCCCCGGGGCGCGGCTGCCCCAACGGCCCCGTGCGCGATGCCGGGCCGCTGAAGCCGGAAATTCCGCCGCCGGGCATCACTCCTCCCGCGGGTCCGGCCCACGGGTCGTGGCCTGTACCGGCTCCACCGCCTGGGGCCGGTTCTCGGCGGCGGCGCGATAGACGGTCTCCATCAGCCGCATGTCGCGCAGCCCTTCCTCGCCCGGCGTGTGCGGCGGCTCGTCGGCCAGGATGCGTTCGGAGAAATGGTCGATCTCCAGCGCGAACTGGTTCTTGTGCTGGATCTTGCGCTCCTCCTGCCCGACGACGTTGCCGGACTTGCGCGACACGATCAGGCGCTGCCCGACATAGGAGAAGGCATCCGGCATCTCGACGGTCCCGCCCTCGAAATGCAGCCGCAGCGTCTTGTCGTTGAAGGCGCCATAGGAGGAGAGGCAGTTCGCCATCACGCCGGACGGGAAGCGCAGGCCGAAGCTCATGCTTTCCTCCACCTCCTTCCAGCGCTCGTCGCCCGGCGGGCTGTAGCGGCGCGCGGTGATCTCCACCGGCTCCTCGCCAGTGATGTAGCGCGTGGCGTTGAGGCAGTAGAGCCCGATATCCGGCAGCGCCCCTCCCCCGGCCAGGGCCTTGGAGTAGCGCCATTGCGGCCCCGGCCCGTTGGCCTGGACGTTGGTCGCCTCGATGAAGCGCAGCCTGCCCAGCTCGCCGGACCGCACCAGCGCGATCGCCGCGCGGTTGTAGGGCTCGTACTGGCAGCGATAGGCGACCATCAGCCTGACGCCCGCCCTGGCGCAGGCCTCGACCATTTCCTGCGCCTCGGCGGCGGTGTTCGCCATCGGCTTCTCGCAGAGCACATGCCTGCCGATCGCCGCCGCGCGCAGCGTGTATTCGCGGTGCATGCCGTTGGGCAGGACGACGTAGACCGCCTTCACCTCCGGCAGGTCGCGCAGCGTCTCGAAATCCGCGTAGCCCAGCACCGCGGTTTGCGGAATGCCGTATTGACGCGCCACCACGCTGCCCTTCTCGGGGCTGCCGGTCACGAGCGCCGCCGGATAGGAGCTCCTGCACTCGGCGAAGGCGGGCAGGATCTCCTCCAGGCTCAGCCTGCCCAGCGCCACGACGGCATAGCCCAGGCGCTCCCCCGGCGCGCGCGGCGCGGGCGGGGGCGGCGTGCGCGGCTCCGCCTCGCTGCGCCAGTTCGGGAAGACGACCCGGCCGTTCTGCACCCGACCGGTGTCCATCTCCGACGGGGCCGGATAGCCCGGCGCCCCGCTGGATGCCCCGCCCGCCGCGCCGATGGCGAGGCCCATGGCCGACAGGCCGGAGGCGCGGATCAGGCCGCGCCGCGTGGCGGAGAAGCTGTCATCGGGCATGGCGGGGGTCTCCGTTTCCGTCCCCCCTCAACGTCCCGCCCCTCCGGGCGGTTCCGCCGGGGCGGTGGCGGTGGCCCCCGTCTCACGGCGGCGTGCCCGCTCCCCCCGGAAGGCGCGGGCGGCGGATCAGAGGCCCGCGAGATGCGCCGTGGCGAGCGCGGCTTCCTGCCGGTGGACCAGGGTGGAGACGCTGGCCTGGAAGACATGCAGGAAGGTGCCGGGATGGATGCCGATCCAGAGCGTCAGCAGCACCAGCGGCGCGAAGATCAGCTTCTCCCGCACCGAAAGGTCCAGGAGCTGGCGCAGCTCGGTCCGCTGCAGGCGGCTGAACACCACGGCCCGGTACATGCGCAGCATGTAGGCGGCGCCCAGGATCATGCTGCTGCCGGCCGCCAGGGTCAGCCAGGGGCTGATCTTCCAGGCGCCGACCAGCACCAGGAATTCGCCGGGGAAGGAGGCGGTGCCGGGCAGCGCCATGGCGGCCAGGGTGAAGATCATCGCCACCACGGCGTAGGCCGGCATGACCTTCGCGATCCCGCCGAAATGCCCGATGTCGCGCGAGCGCACGCGGTCCTGCAGCACGCCGATGCAGAGGAAGCCGGCGCCCGAGACCACGCCATGGGCCAGCATCTGCAGCAGCGCGCCGGAGATGCCCTGCTCGTCGATGGAGAAGACGCCGATCGTGGCGATGCCCATATGGGCGATCGAGGAATAGGCCACGATCTTCTTCATGTCCTGCTGCAGCAGG
This sequence comes from Roseomonas mucosa ATCC BAA-692, assembly GCF_000622225.1. Taxonomy (GTDB): domain Bacteria; phylum Pseudomonadota; class Alphaproteobacteria; order Acetobacterales; family Acetobacteraceae; genus Roseomonas; species Roseomonas mucosa. The sequence goes on from NZ_JHWD01000002.1 coordinate 29,622, forward strand.
GCCACCAGGCTGGCATAGACCACGGCGATCGCCGACAGGGCCAGGACGAAGGGCGCCAGCGTTTCCGTCGCCTGCGGGAAGAGCGGGATGGAGAAGCGCAGGAAGCCATAGGCGCCCATGTTCAGCATCACGCCGCCCAGCATGACCGAGCCCGCGGTCGGCGCCTCGGCATAGGCCTCCGGCTGCCAGGTGTGGAAGGGCCACATCGGCATCTTCACCGCGAAGGCGGCGAAGAAGGCCAGGAACATCCACATCTGCGCGCCGTGCGACAGGTGCAGGCCCATCAGCTGCGTCAGGTCGGTGGAGCCGGCATCGTACCAGATGGCCAGCACCGCCAGCAGCATCAGCACCGCGCCCGCCAGCGTGTAGAAGAACAGCTTGAAGGCCGCCCGCACGCGGTGCGTCCCGCCCCAGATGCCGATGATCAGGAAGACCGGCACCAGCGCTGCCTCGAAGAAGACGTAGAAGAGCAGCAGGTCGACGGCGGAGAAGACGCCGATCATCGCCGTTTCCAGCAGCAGGAAGGCGATCATGTAGGCGCGGATACGGGTCTGCTCCATCCGCCAGGAGGCCAGGATGCAGATCGGCGTCAGGAGCGCGGTGAGCAACACGAAGAGGACGGAGATGCCGTCCACGCCCATGTGGTAGCTGATGCCCGTCTCCGGCATCCAGTTCGCGTGTTCCTGGAACTGGTAGGCGCCGCTGGCGCCGTCGAAGCCGAACCAGAGCAGGGAGGCGAGCGCCAGGACGGCCAGGCTGGTGCCGAGCGCGATTCCACGCACCAGCCGCCCGATCCTTTCCTCCTCGCCTCTCAGGCACAGGATGGCGGCCACGCCGGCCAGCGGCAGGAATGTCAGGGTCGATAGAAGCGGGAAGCCAGCAGCGTTCATCCGGCGGAGCCTTGCAAGCATCAGGACAGGCACGCGGAAACCTTCCTGTTCCGGAAGGATTCGTTGCACCGCACCATGTCGCGGGAGGCTTCGCCTATCGGCTTTTCTTTCCGGCCGCCAGCACATCGGATAGTAACAGGGCGAATCCGACGTATTTTTCATGGAGCATCCATGAATACTGACAGGATATTCGGATAGTTTTGTCTTATATAATTTTATGGGCCTCGAAGTTGTTTCGGATTCTGTTCGTTTTACTTGCGGCCACAAGGATGGAAGAGTGGCAGCAACCATCCAGGGAAGTCACGTGACTTCTGCGCAACCACGGGGCGAAGATCCGACCGGCCGCGGCCACACGGCGGACTGGGAGGGGATCAGCCGTCGTCGTGCACCGATACCGCCGCCGTGCGGCTCCAGCCCAGGCGCAGCGGCAGCCCCTCCGCCGGCTGCAACGGCGCGCGCCAGGCCGGCAGCTGCACCCGCAGCACACCGAGATCCCCGGTCGCCACGGACAGGTGGAAGGCCGTTCCGGCATAGGACCAGGACAGCACCCGTCCCTCCACCATGTTGTCCTCCTCCATCCCTTCGCCGAGCGGCAGGATCTTTTCGGGTCGCAGCGACAGCACCACGCCCTCCCCCACCCGCGCGGTGCCTTGCGCCAGCAGGCGCGTGCCGCCCAGGCGCAAGGCGATGGTGTCGCCCGTGCTTTCCTCGGCCGTGCCGGACAGGAAGTTGCTCTGCCCCAGGAAGCCCGCCACGAAGCGTGTCGCGGGGCGCTCGTAGAGCTCCGCCGGGGAGCCCTGCTGGATCAGCCGCCCGTGGTTCAGGATCGCAATCCGGTCGGAGAGGGAGAGCGCCTCTTCCTGGTCGTGCGTGACGTTGATGAAGGTGCGGCCGACGCGGCGGTGCAGCGCCTTCAGCTCGTCCTGCAGCTCGGCGCGCAGCTTCTTGTCCAGTGCGGAAAGCGGCTCGTCCAGCAGCAGCAGCGCCGGGTCGAAGACCAGGGCGCGGGCCAGCGCCACGCGCTGCTGCTGCCCGCCGGAAAGCTGGTGCGGCCGCCTTTCGGCGAAGCGGTCCAGCTGCACGAGATCCAGCGCGGCGCGCACCCGGGACTCGCGTTCGGCCCGGCCGATCCGCCGCACGCGCAGCGGAAAGGCGACATTCTCCGCCACCGTCATCTGCGGAAACAGCGCATAGCCCTGGAAGACCATGCCGAAGGAGCGTTTTTCCGGTGGCAGGGCGGTGATGTCGCGCCCGTCCAGCAGGACCTGCCCGGCGGAGGGCTCGACGAAGCCCGCGATCGTCATCAGCAGCGTCGTCTTGCCGGAGCCCGAGGGGCCGAGCAGCGTCAGGAACTCGCCGCGCCCCACCTCCAGCGACACATCCGCCACCGCCGCCGCCTCCCCATAGCGGCGGGTGACGCCCCGCAGCGACAGCGCATGGCCCGCCCCGGCCCCGCGCGCCACGGCCGGGCGTTCCAGCACGCCGCTCACGACCGGTACTCCGGCTGCTCGCGGTCCAGCTTGCGGCACATCGCCTGCCAGAGCAGCCAGCCCTGGGTCGGGCTGTCGGGCGACTGCGCCCGGGTGCGCTCCACCACCTCGGGCGGCGGCATGGAGAGCGGCGCGCCCGCGGAGAGCGCCGCGACCTGGATGCGGCAGGCCTGCTCCAGGTAGTACATCCAGTAGAAGGCCTCCGCGACCGTGCGCCCGGCGGTGAGCAGCCCGTGGTTGCGCAGGATCAGGCAGGGCCGGTCGCCCATGTCGCGCACCAGGCGCTCGCGCTCCGACAGGTTGTCGTCGGCGGCGATGCCCTCGTAGTCGTGGATCGCGACGCGGCCGTGGAACTCTATGCTGATCTGGTTCAGCGGCAGGATGCCCTGCTCCGTCGCCGCCACGGTCATGCCGGCCAGCGTGTGCGTGTGCATCACGCACTGCGCGCGCGGGCTGGCGAGATGCAGCGCCGAGTGGATCACGAAGCCCGCCGGGTTCACCGGCCAGCTCGTCTTCTGCGCCGGCTCGCCCGCCGCATCCACCAGCACCAGGGAGGAGGCGGTGATCTCCTCGAAGAGCAGCCCATAGGGGTTGACCAGGAAGCGATGCCCCTCCCCCGGCACGCGCACCGAGAGATGCGTGTAGACCGTGTCGGTCATCCCGTGCAGGGCGATCAGCCGGTAGGCGGCGGCGAGGTCGCGCCGCAGCTCCGCCTCGGTCGGCACATGCTTCGGATCGGGCTTCCGGGGCGGGTCGTAGAGCAGCATGTCAGTAGCCCCGTTCCGGGTCGTAGAGATTGGGCAGCGGATCGCCCGCCTCATGCGCGGCGATCGCCTCCGCGATATAGCGCGCACGCTCGCGCAGGCTGGCCATCGAGGCCAGATGCGGCGTCACGATCACCTGGGGATGCGACCAGAGCGGGCTGTCGGAGGCCAGCGGCTCCGGCTCGAAGACATCCAGCAGCGCGCCGTCCAGATGGCCGTCGTCCAGCGCCGCCAGCAGGTCCGGCACCACGAGATGCGAGCCGCGCCCGACATTCACGACCTGCGCGCCGCGGGGCAGCAGGGACAGCAGGCGCGCATCGATCAGCCCGCGGGTTTCCGGTGTCGAGGGCAGCAGGCAGACCAGGATGTCGGTGCGCGCCAGGAAGGCCTCCAGTTCCTCCGCCCCCGCGAAGGATTCGACGCCCGGCAGTTCCTTGCGGGTGCGCGACCAGCCCGCGACCGGGAAGCCCAGCGCCCGCAGCATCCGCGCCGCCGTGCCGCCCAGGCTGCCCAGCCCCATGATGCCGACGCGCCGCTCCGGCGCGGTGAAGCGGGGGTTGAAGTTGTCCCAGCGCGCCTGCGCCTGCGCCAGCGCCATGCGCCGCGCCCCGCGCAGCAGGGACAGGCAGGCCCAGCTCACGAACTCGCCCATGCGCTGGCCCGTTTCCAGCCCGCCCATCCGCACCAGCGGAAGATGGCGCGGCCATTCCGGGTCACGCACGATGTTGTCCACCCCGGCGGCGGAGGAGAAGACGACGCGCAGGTTGGACAGGCGCTTCAGCCGGCCGGGCTCCGGGTCCCAGACCACGACATAGGACACGTCCTCCGGCGCCACGGCGGCATCGTCCCACCAGCGGATATCCAGGCGCGGATCCACGGCCTGGAAAGCCTTGCGCCATTTCGGCACCGCTTCCTCGCCACCCGACTTCACCAGAACAATCACTCGCTCGCCCCCGATTGCGGCCCCACGCGGCGGCGGCGGCCTCCATGAAGCCGGGCGCCGGCCCGGGCTGGCCCTTTGCCGCCCGGCGGCGCCCATGCAGGGTTCATGCCGTCCCGGGCAGCCCCGGTCCAGGCCAGGCCGCTCCCGACCGCCTTGAAGCCGCGCCGGTCCGGCGGCGGTGAACCCGATGGCACCAGCATCGTTACCCCCCTGGAAATCTTCCCGGCCCGCGAGGCGCCGACTGACCGACCGACGCAGGACCGGGACCACCCGGAAGGAGAAAAACGCCATGGCCGCCGATCCGACCACGATGCATCCGGCTTCCGGCTCCGGCAACGGACAGGAGAAGGAACAGGAGGCGCTGAAGGACACCTTTCCCGCCAGCGACCCGGTGGGGAACGAAGGCGGCAGGGGCTCGCGCGCCGTTCCGGCCTCGGAGATGCAGGATGAGGACCCCGCCCCGCTCGCGGACGGGAAGACCGTGTCCTATACCTTCGACAGCCAGGAGAAGGCCAAGCTGGCCGGTGAAGGCGTGGTCCGTGCCGGGCTGGCCGAACGCAGCCGCCTTACGGTCGATGGGTCCTCCCTGCGTCTGGAGGTCGCCAGCAACGCGGCCGAGGACGCCGACAAAATGCTGCAACAGGCGGGCGGCCGCGCATCCTGAACCCGGCCGCGCCAGGGCCCCGCGCCGCCATCGTCATCTTTGGCGCGGCGGTGCGGCCCGACGACTCCCCGAGCCAGACCCTGCGGCGGCGGGTGGAGGCGGCACTGTCGCATGGCCGCCACCGGCATCCCCCGCCGCTTTACGTACCGACCGGGGCGAAGGGGCGGCACGGGCCGAGCGAGGCGAGCGTCATGGCCCGCCTGCTCCGCGAGGGTGGGGTGCCGTCCGGCGATATCCTGGAGGAGCCGACCGGCACGGACACGCTGTCCTCCGCCCGCGCCGTTGCCGGATTGCTGCAAGGCTGGCGCGGCCCCGTGCTGGTGTCTTCCTCGGCCTATCACATCCCGCGCTGCGTGCTGTTGCTGCGCCTGCTGGGCCTCCCGGCGCGCCGTGGCCCGGCAGCCCGCGCGGCCCCCGGCTTCCAGGACTGGCGCTGGCGCCTGCGCGAGGCTCCGGCCATTCCCTACGACGCCGCCCTGGCGCTCTGGCACCGCCGCGCCGGGCGCGGACCGGCCCCGGCAGCCTGACCCCTTCCCGTCCCCCGCCCTCCATGCTTCCTCTGCCGCCGCATCGAGGCGAAGGGGAGTGAGGCCATGGCGGAGCGGATGCTGGGAATCCTGGGCGGAATGGGTCCTTTGGCCGGGGCGCAGTTCCTGTTGCGGATGACGTTGCTGACACCGGCGGAACGGGATCAGGATCACGTCCCCGCCGTGCTGTGGTCCGACCCCCGCATTCCCGACCGCACCCAGGCGCGCCTGCATGGCGGGGAGGACCCGCTGCCCGGCTTGTTGCGCGGCATACGCGGACTGGAGGCGGCCGGCTGCGGCGCGATCGCCATTCCCTGCAACACCGCTCATGGCTGGTACGAGCCGATGCGCGCCGCCACCTCCTTGCCGATCCTTCATATCGTCGATGCGGCGGCCCATGACCTGCGCCGCCAGGGACTGTCCGGCGCCAGGGTCGGGTTGCTGGCCACGGCGGGCACGCTGGCGATGCGGCTGTACCAGGAACGCTTCGACACCCTCGGCCACGAGGTGATCACGCCGGACGAGGCGCAGATGCGCGACAAGGTCGGACCAGGCATCGCGCTGGTGAAGGCGAACCGGGTCGCGGAAGCCTATGCGCCCCTGGCGGAGGTGGCGGGGAGCCTGATCGCACGCGGCGCGGAGGCGGTGGTGCTGGGCTGCACGGAGATCCCGCTCGGGATCCAGGCCGGACCCGTCCTGCCTTTTCCGGTGGTGGACACGATCGACGCACTGGCCCGCGTCTCGATCGCATGGGCCAGGGGGGAGGCCGGGTAGGAAGCGGCGCGGAAGCAAGGACCGGCCGGCGGGATCAGGAAGCGGGCCGGTCTTTGTCCATGCCGGTTGCGGAGAAGCTGGTCACGCAGGGAACCGGCCGCCAGGGACAGCCGGGGCAGGCTCAGTCGTCGTCGCACTCGCAGCCAATGGTCGGGCCGGTGTCGGCACGGATGATGTGGTGGTCCACCCATTCGGCCACCAGGCGCTGCGCCTCGCTCACCGAGGCTTCCGGATGGTGGATGCGGTACAGGGCCGTGCAGGCGCGGAACGACGACAGGTCGTCATTGCCGCCCTCCCGCAGCTCGCGGTAGGCGGTCACAACGGCCCGCTCGCAGCGGCGGGCGATGTGGCTGAACTCCTGACCCATCATACACTCCAGCGTTTGCGAGTTATTTGAGAATCGCTCGCAATTCGTTCCTAGGTTATATTCTCGCATGAACGCCTATTCAAGCGTTCAAGCCGTTACGTCCCTGGCCCTGGCGCGATTCCCTCAATCCGGACCGGGCAGGGACGGATTTAAGGCGAAGATCCGCCCGCCGTCACTCCCTGTCGTCCGGACCATGGGCGGATCGCCCAGGCCCGGACGACAGGGAGACCCTGGCTGGCCAGGCTAGGCGGCCCCGACCAGCGCCGCCAGCGCCTTGCCCAGATCCTCCGTCCCGGCCTGCCCGCCCATGTCGCGGGTGCGCGGACCGCCCTCGGCCAGCAGCTTCTCGATGGCATCGGTGATCGCCTGCGCAGCCTCCGCCTCCCCCAGATGCTCCAGCATCATGGCGCCGGACCAGATCTGTCCGATCGGGTTGCAGATGCCCTTGCCGGCGATGTCGGGCGCGGAGCCGTGCACCGGCTCGAACATCGAGGGATGCAGCTTCTCCGGGTTGATGTTGGCCGATGGCGCGATGCCGATGGAGCCCGCCACCGCCGGACCGAGGTCGGAAAGGATGTCGCCGAAGAGATTGGAGCCCACCACCACGTCGAACCAGTCCGGATGCTGCACGAAATGGGCGCAGAGGATGTCGATGTGGTACTGGTCCGTCTGCACCTCCGGATACTGCGCCGCCATGGCGGCGAAGCGCTCGTCCCAGAAGGGCATGGTGAAGGTGATGCCGTTGGACTTGGTGGCCGAGGTCAACTTGCGCCGCTTGCGCGTGCGCGCGAGGTCGAAGGCATAGCGGATGATGCGGTCCACGCCGGTGCGGGTGAAGACGCTGTCCTGCGTCACGAATTCCCGCTCGGTGCCGGGGAACATGCGGCCGCCGCTGCTGCTGTACTCGCCCTCGGTGTTCTCGCGCACCACCACGAAGTCGATATCGGCGGGGCCGCGTCCGGCCAGCGGCGTGCGCACGCCCGGCATCAGGCGGCAGGGCCGCACGTTGGCATACTGGTCGAAGCCGCGCCGCATGGGGATCAGCAGGCCCCAGAGCGAGACATGGTCCGGCACGCCCGGCCAGCCCACCGCGCCCAGGAAGACGGAGTCGGATTCGCGGAGCTGCTCCAGGCCGTCCTCCGGCATCATCGCCCCGGTGTGCAGGTAGCGGTCGCAGGACCAGTCGTATTCCCTGCATTCCAGCGAGAAACCGAATCGGCGCCCGGCCGCTTCCAGGACCCTGAGCCCCTCCGGCACGGTCTCGCGTCCGATTCCGTCGCCGGGGATCACGGCGATACGGTGCTTGCGCGGCTCGGCCATCGGCATTTCCCTCGGTGTTGGCGGCAAGTTGGCGCCATCGCGGGCATGCGGCAAGGTCGGGCCGTCCCGGGGTCGGGCCACCATGGTCGGACCACCATGGCCAGACCCCGGGACGGGGCCATTGGGCCGGCCTTCCGGGCCGAGGAGGAATGCATGGCGGGCAGTCAGGGTGGCGCGCGGGGCACGGTGGAGCCGCACCGCATCGTGGTGGTGGGCGGCGGCGCGGCGGGGCTCGACCTTTCCATCCGTCTGGCGAGCCATCGGCGCCGGCCCGTGCCCTATGCCGTCACCCTGGTGGACCGCAGCGGCAGCTATGTCTGGAAGCCGCGGCTGCACGAGGTCGCGGCCGGCACGCTCGACACCGCGCAGGAACAGGTCTCCTACCTTGCCCATGCGCGGCGGCACGGCTTCACCTACTGGCCCGGCCTGCTGCGCGGGCTGGACCGGGCACGGCGGCGGTTGACGCTGGGCACGCTGCAGGGACCGGGCGGCGAGGACACGGTCACCACCCGCCTGACCTATGACACGCTCGTCTTCGCGGTCGGCAGCCATGCCGACGACTTCGGCACGCCCGGCGCCCAGGAGCATTGCCGCTTCATCGACAGCCGCGACCAGGCGGAAGCCTTCACCGTCGCGATGCGCGAGGAGATCATCCGGACGCTCGCCGACCGTCCGGACCGGTCGCTCTCCATCGCCATCGTCGGGGCGGGCGCCACGGGCACGGAGTTGGCCGGGGAGATCAACCACGCGCTCGACCTCGCCGCCGGCTATGGCCTGCCGGGGCTGCGCCAGCGCATCCACATCACGCTGATCGAGGCCGCGCCGCGCATCCTGCCCGCCCTGCCCGAGCGGGTTTCCACCGCCGCGGCCCGGGTGCTGGGCGAGATCGGGGTGGAGGTGCTGACCGGCGACCCCGTCGCCTCGGTCGATGCCGGCGGCCTGACGCTGAAGAGCGGGCGGCGGATCGACGCCGCGCTGCGGGTCTGGGCCGCGGGCATCCGCGCGCCCTCGGTGCTGCGGGAGATGGACGGGCTGGAGGTGGACCGGGCGGACCGCCTCGTGGTGCGGCCCACGCTGCAGACCTCGCGCGACCCGGCGATCTTCGCCCTGGGCGATTGCAGCTCCCTGGTGCCGGAGGGTGCCCAGCGCCCCCTCGCCGCCACCGCCCAGGTGGCGCACCAGGAGGCCCGGCACCTCGCCGCGCATCTGCCGGATTTCCTGGCGGGGCGGGAGCTGCCGCCCTTCCGCTACAAGGAGCGCGGCTCCCTGGTCTCGCTGGGCGGCTACGACGCCTTCGGCAGCCTGGGGCGGCTCGGCGTGCTGCCCGGCGGCTTCATCGAGGGGCGCTTCGCCCAGCTCAGCTACAACATGCTCTACCGCCAGTACCAGTACGTGGTGCATGGCCGCCGCGTGCCGCTGATCTGGGCCTCGGAGCTGCTGCAAAGGCTCGCCAAGCCCCGGCTGCGGCTGGACTGACGCCCCCATGCCGCGCCGCAGCATCCCGTTGCGGCGCGGCATAACGCGATTGGCATGAAGCGGCCCGCCGCCGCGCTGCTATTTTCCGGGCTTCCGGCGAAAAAGCAGAAGGCAGAGCAGAATGGCCGACACGCCTCGGAACTCCATCCTCACGACCCGGCAGGGCCATCCCGTCCGCGACAACCAGAGCATGCGGACCGTGGGGGAACGCGGCCCCGCCACCCTGGAGAACTACCAGTTCATCGAGAAGATCACGCATTTCGACCGGGAGCGCATCCCGGAGCGCGTGGTCCATGCGCGCGGCACCGGCGCGCACGGCTATTTCGAGGCCTATGGCAAGATCGGCGACGAGCCCGCCACGAAGTACACACGCGCCAAGGTGCTGACCAGGGCGGGCCACAGGACGCCGCTCTTCGTACGCTTCTCCACCGTCATCGGCTCCAAGGACAGTCCGGAGACGGCGCGCGACCCGCGCGGCTTCGCGGTCAAGTTCTACACCGAGGACGGCAACTGGGACCTGGTCGGCAACAACCTGCGGATCTTCTTCATCCGTGACGCCATCAAGTTCCCGGACATGATCCATGCCTTCAAGCCCGATCCGGTGACCAACCGGCAGGAAGCCTGGCGCTTCTACGACTTCGTGCAGCACCATCCCGAGGCGCTGCACATGGTCACCTGGGTGAAGAGCCCCTGGGGCATCCCGGCGGACTACCGGCACATGGAGGGCTCCTCGGTCAACACCTACAAGCTGGTCAACGACCGGGGCGAGGCGGTGCTCGCCAAGTTCTCCTGGGTGCCGAAGCAGGGCGTGAAGAACCTCACCACGCCGGAGGCCGCGAGGATCCAGGCCGAGGAGGTCGGCCACGCGACCAAGGACCTCTACGAGGCCATCGAGCGCGGCGACTATCCCGAATGGGAATTCTGCGTGCAGGTCATGGCCGATGGCGAGCATCCGGAGCTCGACTTCGATCCGCTGGACGATACCAAGCGCTGGCCGGAGGACCGCTTCCCGCTGCTGAAGGTCGGCCGCATGGTGCTGGACCGGAACGTGGACAACTTCTTCGCGGAAACCGAGCAGGCGGCCTTCGGCACCGGCGTGCTGGTCGACGGCATCGACTTCTCGGACGACAAGATGCTGCAGGGGCGGACGCTGTCCTATTCCGACACGCAGCGCTACCGCGTCGGCGCCAACTACCTGCAACTGCCGATCAACGCGCCGAAGAACGGCCAGCGCACCAACCAGCGGGATGGGCAGATGGCCTTCCAGGTGGATGGCGGCGGCGAGAACAGGCACGTCAACTACGAGCCCAGCTCGCAGGGCGGCTTGCGGGAGGCGCCGCAGCCGGAGCGGGACTATCACCAGCTCGTCCACGGGCATCTCGGCCGCTACCAGACGACGATGACCCAGTCCGACTACAGGCAGGCCGGGGACCGCTACCGCAGCTTCGAGGACTGGGAGCGCGACGACCTGATCGGCAACATGGTCGCCGACATGAAGGCCTGCCCGGAGGAGATCGCCCTGCGCATGGTCTGGCACTGGTGGCATTGCGACGAGGACTATGGCCGCCGCGTGGCCGAGGGCGCCGGGATCGACCTGAAGAAGGCCCTGGCCCTGCCACCCCTGCCCGGCAAGCCGGCCCCCGGCGAAAGGCGGCCCGGGCCGACCTATACCAGCGGCCAGCGCGAGGAAGGCACCGCGGCCGCCGGCAAGGCGCGGGAGCCGGTGCCCGCCAAGTAGCGGACGGGCGCTTCATTCCGGCACGACGGAAAGGGCGCCGGACCACCCGGCGCCCTTGCTGCGTCGCCTGGTTCTCGCCCGTGCTGCCCGGAGGCGGTCAGCCCTCCGCCAGCAGGGCGGCCGTGTCGGGCGCGTTCATCGCGCGGGCGGCGTCCAGCGCGGTCATGTCGCGGGCATCCCGCGCCTCGCGGTCGGCGCCCTGCTCCAGCAGCAGCCGCACCAGCCCGGTGCGGTTGAACATGGCCGCCATCATCAGCGGCGTGCGCCCGTCGCCGCCATGCCCCTCGATCCGCGCGCCGTGTTCCAGCAGAAGCCGCACGATCTCCTCGCCGCCCTTGAAGCACGCGGCGCCCAGCGGCGTCTGGCCCCGGTCGTTGGCGATCTCCGGATCGGCCCCGCCCTCCAGCAGCGCGCGCACCGTGTCTGTCTGCAGGTGATAGGCCGCCAGCATCAGCAGCGTGTCGCCCTTGTCGTTGCGCAGGTTGGGCGGCAGCCCCTGCGCCAGCAGGGACCGCATCTGCTCCGCGCCGCCGCTGCGCGCGAGCTGGAAGACGCGCCCGGCGAAGGCGATGGTTTCCTCATCCGGCTGTGGCCGGAGCGTGGGGCTCGAATCCGACATCCCGCCTCCTGTTCGTGTCACATCCGGACCGCAGGCCGGGCCCGGCACAGGGGCAGAACGCCGCGGCCGCTTTCCGGCTGCGGCGCCATGGCGGATCGCTGTCCGGCAGGCCGGGAAGCGCGCCCGGCGGCGCTGTCCCGGATTCTTCTCCTGATCGCGGCGCCGGGGCCTGCTACTGGGCAGGCTGGACCTTCGCGAATCCGGACTCCACCGCCCGTGCGCTTCATCGAGACCTTCGAATTCTGGCCCTTCCTCGACACGGTGGTCAGCCTCACCGCGGCCTTCGTGTTCGGCACCGCCATCGGGGCGGAGCGCCAGTATCGCCAGCGCACCGCCGGGCTGCGCACCAATGTGCTCGTCGCCGTGGGGGCCGCCGCCTTCGTGGACCTGGCGATGCGGATCGCCGGCGCGACCGAGGCCACGCGCGTGATCTCCTATGTCGTGTCCGGCATCGGCTTCCTTGGTGCCGGCGTGATCATGAAGGAGGGCATGAACGTCCGGGGCCTGAACACCGCCGCGACCCTCTGGTGCTCGGCGGCGGTCGGTGCCTGCACCGGCGCGGACATGGTGGCGGAGGCCGGGCTCCTCACCGTCTTCGTGATCGCCGGCAACACGCTGCTGCGGCCGCTGGTGAACGCGATCGACCGCAGCCCCATCGACGAGCGCACCACCGAGGCGACCTACGAGGTCAGCCTCACCGCCCGGGAACGCGACATGCCTTCCGTGCGCGAGGCCTTGTCGGAGGCGCTGGAAGCCGCGCACTACCCCGCCGGCGACATCGAGACGGAGGAGCGCGGCGAGGAGATGGTCGAGATCGTGGCCACGCTGGTGAGCACGGCGGTGGACCCGGTGGAGATGGATGCGCTGGCCCTCCGGCTGGGGGCGCTGCCCGGCGTCAGCCATGCGAGCTGGGCCATCCGCACCAAGGACTGACGCGCCCCGCCGGCTTCCTCCCCGGACCGGGCGGACGCCTACTGCTTCTCGATCCCGGCGGTCTTCGCCACCTCGCTCCACTTGGCCACCTCCGCGGCGACGAAGCGCTGCGCCTCCTCCGGGCCGCTGCCGACGATGGTGGCGCCCAGCGTGCCGAACCGCTCCCGCACGGCCGGCACCTGCAACTGGGCGGCGGCATCGGCCGCGATGCGCCGCGCCACCGGCGCCGGGATGCGCGCCGGGCCGATGAGCGCGCCCCAGGTCGCGGCCTCGAAGCCCGGGAAGCCGCTTTCCGCCACGGTGGGCACATCCGGCAGGTTCGGCAGGCGTTGCGCGGAGGTCGTGGCCAGGACCTTCAGCTTGCCCGCCTGCACATGGCCGAGCACGGAGGGCAAGGGATCGAACATCACGTCCACCCGCCCCGCCATCAGGTCCGGATGCGCGGCGGTGGAGCCGCGATACGGCACGTGCGTCATCTTCGCCCCGGCGCGGGCGGCGAACATCTCCGCCGCCAGGTGCACCGCGCCGCCGGTCCCGGCGAAGCTGATGCTGCCTTCCTTGCGCCGCGCCAGTTCCGCCAGCTGCTGCGGGGTGCTGGCGGGGAAGTCGGGCGCGGCGACCAGCAGCAGCGGCACGCTGTAGACCACGGTCAGCGCGGTCAGGTCCTTCAGCGTGTCGAAGGGCGTGGTGTAGAGCGGCACGTTGACGGCGTGGTTCACCGAGATCATCGCCAGCGTGTGCCCGTCCGGCGGCGCCTTCGCCACCACGTCCGTGCCGATGATCCCGTTGGCCCCGGCACGGTTCTCCACCACCACGGGCTGGCCCCACTGCTTCGACAGCGGCTCCGCCAGCAGCCGCGCGGCGATGTCGGCGGAACCGCCGGGGGTATAGGGCACGATCACCCGCACGGCATGGGACGGGAAGCTCTCGGCCTGCGCCCCCGCCCGCCGCGGGGCCAGGAAAGGTGCGGCCAGCAGCGGCGTGTGCAGCAGGGTGCGGCGACGGATGGACATGTTTCTCTTCCCCAGCCCGGTTTTCCGGCATTGTCGTGCGGCCGCCCCGGTCTGCCCGGGAAAGGCCGTGGACGGAATCCTGCCCCGGATGGATGGCCGGAACAAGCCGGGGTGCCCGCGCCTTCAGCGCGCCGTGACGCCGCCTGCCGCCGGCAGCAGCCCCGCCGCCAGGATCTCCGCCGCCACCCGCCCGCTCTCGTCCAGGGGTGCGCGTGCGAAGGGCTCCGGGAAGGCGTCGAAGGGGCGCGCCTGCCCCGCCCCGTAGAGGCTCTGGTGCAGGGCCGCGTGGCGCGGCGCCGCCAAGGGATCGAGGCCCGGCATGGCCACGAAGACCGGCGCGGCGGCGGCCAGGGCCTCCGAGAGCATCGAGACGCTGTCGCCCGTCACCACCACCGCATCCGCCCAGGCCAGGAAGCCCGCGAAAGGATTCGGCCCGGCATCGCCCCAGCGGAAGAGCCGCGCCGGCTTTGCCTCCAGGCGCTGCGCCACGGCGGCGGCGGCGGCCTCGCCCGTGCGCCGGCTGGTGGTGGCCAGGATGCTGCCGGACCCGGCGGCGACGCGGGCGGCGAGCTCCCCGGCGGCGGCGGGGTCCATCCCCTCGCCCCGGATGGGGCCGCCGACCAGCAGTGCGGTCCGGGGCCGGGGCAGTTCCGCCAGCGCCGCCCATTCCGCCCGCGCCGCGGCGAGCCGCGAGGGCGACAGGCGGTGCGTGGCGCCCAGGACCGGCAGGACATTGGGCGGCAGGGGTGGCGTTTTCCCGGCGAGGTCGTGCCGCCCCAGCACCAGCCGGTCGAAGTCCCTGGCGCCGAAGCCCGGCCGCATGCAATGGACCGTCCGCGCCCCGCGCCGCCCGAGCCAGAGCGCCACCGGGGCGGAGCGGCGCCCGGCGGAGATCACCAGCGCCGGCGCGCCCTGGCGGAGCTCCGCCTGTGCCGCCGGCGCCAGCCCGGCCAGGGTTGGCCAGGGCCAGGGGATGCGCGCGAGGGGGCCCCAGGCGAGCGGGACGGTGCGGAAGGGCTCGCCCAGCCGTTCCTCCAGCCGCTCCGCGATGCCCAGGGCCTGGGCCGCCGTGCCGGCGCGGGGATCGGCCAGCACCCAGATGCGGGGCGCCGCCATGCGATCGGTCATGGACGGGACACGGCGCGGAGGCTAACCCACGCCAGATCAGGAGAACCACGCATGACTGCCCGACACGCCTCTGACTGGGACCGCGATGCCGCACTGACCACCGCGCGCATCCTCTTGGAGATCAAGGCGGTCAACTTCCGGCCCGAGGAGCCTTACACCTTCACCTCCGGCTGGAAGAGCCCCGTCTATATCGATTGCCGCCGGATCATCTACTTCCCCCGGGCCCGCCAGAAGATCTGCGAGCTGGCGGTGGAGAAGATCGGCCGCCACATCGGCTACGAGACCATCGAGGCCGTGGTGGGTGGCGAGACCGCCGGCATCCCCTATGCCGCCTGGATCGCCGACCGCATGATGGCGCCCATGGCCTATGTGCGGAAGAAGCCCAAGGGCTTCGGCCGCAACGCCCAGATCGAGGGCGACGTGCCCGAGGGCAAGCGGACGCTGCTGGTCGAGGACCTGACCACCGATGGCGGCTCCAAGATCCGCTTCACCCAGGCGCTGCGCGACGCGGGCGCGATCTGCGACCACACCTTCGTCGTCTTCTTCTACGGCGTCTTCCCGGGCGCCTTCGACACGATGAAGGAGATGAACCTCAGCCTGCACCACCTCGCCACCTGGTGGGACGTGCTGGAGGTCTGCCGCGAGCGCCCCTATTTCGAGGAAAGCGCGCTGCGCGAGGTCCGCAAGTTCCTGGAGGACCCGGTGAGCTGGTCCGGCGCGCATGGCGGCGTGAGCAGCGCCGAGGAAGCCAAGGCGCTGATGAAGGCCAAGACGGAAGGCTGAAATCCCGGGACGCCGCCCACGGGGGCGGTGTCCCCTTCCCCCCAGGGGCGCGCGCGCCGAGTTCCAAAACCGGCCGCCTTGTGTTGGAGTCCGCGGACAGCACCGGAAGCAGGGAGCCGACACCTCTTGGGCCAGGACCACGCAGAGCCGCCGCCACGCCCCGCCGCCCGCCACGCGGGCCGCCGTTCGCTCCTCCGCGCCTCGCTGCTCTCGCCTCTCGTTGCTCCCCTGGGCCTCGCCCCCTCCGCACGGCCTGCCCGGGCGCAGGGTGCGCGCGACAGCCTGACCATCGGCATCACCCAGTACCCTTCCACCCTGCACCCGAACATCGAGAGCATGATGGCCAAGGCCTATGCGCTCGGCTTCGTGCACCGCCCGCTGACGGCCTACGGGCCGGACTGGAAGCTCCAGGCCCTCGGCTGCGAGACCCTGCCCAGCCTGGAGAACGGCCTCGCCGCGCTGGAAACCACGCCCGGGGGCAAGCCGGGGATGCGCGTCACCTGGCGGCTGCGGGAGGGCTGGCTCTGGGGCGACGGCACGCCCGTCACGGCGGAGGATTTCCGCTTCGCCTGGGAGGCCGGGCGCAGCTTCGAGACCGGCTTCGGCAATGCCGAGTTCTACCGCAGCGCCTATGAGTTCCTCGCGCCCGATCCACGCACCGTCACGCTGCGGTTGGACCGGCTGTCCTTCGACTATGGCTCGGCCGGGAATTTCGTGCCGCTGCCGGCGCATCTGGAACGTGCCCGCTGGGAGGCCGACCGGCGCAACTACCGCTCCCGCACCCTCTACGACACGGACAGCACGAATCCCGGCCTCTGGTGCGGCCCCTACCGCGTCACGGCGGTGCAGCCGGGCAGCGGCCTGACGCTGGAGCGCAACGAGCACTGGAACGGCCCCGCCCCCGCCTTCCGCCGGATCCTGCTGCGCGCCGTCGAGAACACCGCGGCGCTGGAGGCGCAGCTCCTGGCCGGGCAGATCGACATGGTGCCGGGCGAGATGGGCTTCCCGCTGGAACAGGCGCTGGCGCTGGAGAAGCGCGAGTCCGGCCGCTTCCGCCTCTTCACCCGCCCGGGCCTGGTCTGGGAGCATATCGACCTGCGGCTCGACAACCCCGTGCTGGCGGACCGGCGGGTGCGGCAGGCCCTGCTCTGCGGCATGGACCGCGCCCGCATCGCGCAGACCCTCTATGGCGGCCGCCAGCCCCTGGCGCGCAGCGCCGTGCATCCGGACGACCCGATGTACGGCGCGGAGACGCCCGACTGGCCCTTCGACCCGAAGCGCGCCCAGGCGCTGCTGGAGGAAGCCGGCTGGAAGCCCGGACCCGGCGGCATCCGCGTCCATGCGGGGGGCGAGAGGCTGAGCCTGGAGTTCAACACCACCGCCGGCAACCGCGCGCGGGAACAGGTGCAGCAGATCGTCCAGGGCATGTGGAAGGCGATCGGCGCCGAGGCCCGCATCCGCAACGAGCCGCCGCGCGTGCTGTTCGGCGAGACCCTGTCGCAGCGCCGCTTCACCGGCGCCGCGCTCTTTGCCTGGGTCAGCAGCCCGGAGAACGTGCCCCGCAGCACCCTGCATTCCAGCGAGATCCCCATCGCCGAGCGGAACTGGTCGGGGCAGAACTATCCGGGCTTCCGGGATGCGGAGACGGACGCGCTGCTGGAGGCGCTGCCGCAGGAGCTGGACCCCGCGAAGCGCAGGCCGCTCTGGGCGCGGCTGCAGGCCATCACCGCCACGGAGCTCCCGGCCCTGCCGCTCTGGCACCGGGCGGAGGCGCATGTCTGGCCGCTCTGGCTCTCGGGGGTGGAACCGACCGGGCACCTGAACCCTTCCTCCCTCTGGGTCACGGGCTGGAAGGCGGGCTGACCCCGTGCTGCGGCTGATCGGCTGGCGCCTGCCGCAGATGGCGCTGTCGCTGGCGCTGCTGTCCCTGCTTGCCTGGCTGGCGATCGGGCTGATGCCGGGCGACCCGGTCTCGCTTGCCGCGCTGAACGACCCGCATCTCACCGCCGAGGATGTCGCGCGGCTGCGCGCGCTGCACGGGCTGGACCAGCCGCTGCTGCTGCGCTGGTGGGCCTGGGCGCAAGCCGTGCTGCGGGGCGAGTTCGGCTATTCCCGCCTTTATGCCCGCCCGGCGGCGCAGATCCTGCTGCCGGCCCTGCGATCGACGCTGGAACTGCTCGGCGCCGCGCTGCTGCTGTCCGCCGGGCTCGGCGTGGCGATGGGGATGCTGGCGGCGCTGCGCCCGCGCCTCGCCCCGGCGGTGGAGGCGGTGGCGATCCTGGGCCAGTCGGTGCCCGTCTTCTGGCTCGCCATCCTGGCCATCCTGCTCTTCGCGGTGCGGCTCGGCTGGCTGCCGGCGGGCGGCACGGCGGAGGCGGGCTGGCCGGCGGAATGGCGCTTCGCCCTGCTGCCGGTGGTGACGCTGGCCTTCCATGGCCTCGCCGCCTATGCGCGGCACACGGCGGCGGCGATGCGGGGCGTGCTGGGGCAGAACTTCATCCTCGCGGCGCGGGCGCGCGGGGCGGGCGGGGCGCGCATCGCCTGGACCCATGCCTTCCCCAACGCCGCCATCCCGGTCCTCGCCATCGCGGCGGTGGATGTGGGGGCGCTGGTCTCCGGCGCGCTGGTGACGGAGACGGTCTTCGCCCGGCCCGGCATGGGCAAGCTGCTCTACGACGCGGTGATGGGCAACGACTACAACCTCGCCCTTCTCGCCCTGTTGCTGGTGGCGCTGGTGACCATGCTGGCGACGCTGGGCGCCGACCTGCTGCAACAGGCGCTGGACCCGCGCCTGCGTGGGGAGGAGCCGCGATGATCCGCTTCCGCCTCGGCCTCGTGCTGCTGGTGGCGCTGCTCCTGCTGGCCCTGCTGGCCGGGGCGATCAGCCAGGCCCTCGGCCTCGATCCGGAGGCGCAGGACCTCCTCGCACGCTTCGCGCCGCCCTCGGCGGAGCATCCCCTCGGCACGGACGAACTGGGGCGCGACCTGCTGGCGCGGCTGCTGGCCGGGGGGCGGGTCTCGCTCGCCGCCGGGCTGGCCACCGCCCTGCTCGCCACGGCGCTGGGCACGGGGATCGGGTTGCTGGCCGCCTGGCGCGGCGGCTGGCTGGACGCGCTGCTGATGCGCCTCGCCGACGGGCTGCTGGCCTTGCCTGCCCTGCCGCTGCTGGTGCTGCTGGCGGCCATGGATACCAGCGCCATTGGCCTGCCGCGCGGCGAGACGGCGGCGGATGTCACGCGCATCGTGCTGATCCTGTCCGCCTTCGGCTGGGTCGGCGTGGCGCGGCTGGTGCGCGCCGCCGCCCGCTCGGTGCTGGCGCGGGACTGGGTGCGCGCGGCGCGGGCGCTGGGCGCGGGCGAGGCGCGGGTGCTGTTCCGCCATGTGCTGCCGAGCCTCGCCCCCTCCATCGCCGTGGCGGCCTCGCTCACCGCCGCCGGGGCGATCCTGGCGGAAAGCACCCTCTCCTTCCTGGGACTCGGCATCCAGCCGCCCGCGCCCTCCTGGGGCAACATGCTGGCCAATGCGCAGGATCTGGTGCTCTCCGCGCCCGAGGTCGCCATCTGGCCGGGCCTCGCGATCATGCTGGCGGTGGCGGGCTGCACCCTGCTGGCGGATGGTGTCCGCCGGCACTGAGCATGGCCGGAGGAGCGGGAAAACATGCCCTCACAGCCGGAATGACGCCGAGGAAACTTTTTCTGCCCCGTGGATCGGGTTTAGAACGGCCTTGCCTCGAAACCGCCAAAGGCCCCGATCGTGTGCCGATTCCTTGCCTATCACGGTGAGCCCATTCTCATGGATACGCTGGTGGCGACGCCCTGCCACTCGCTGATCCACCAGTCCCTGCACGCCTCCGAGTGCAAGACGGAAACGAATGGCGACGGCTTCGGCCTCGGCTGGTACGGGGAGCGCGAGGTGCCGGGCCTGTATCGCGAGCTGCGGCCCGCCTGGTCGGACGAGAACCTGCTCTCCATTGCCTCGCAGGTCCGCTCGCGCCTCTTCTTCGCCCATGTGCGGGCGGCGACCGGCACGGCCACGACCCGCGCCAACTGCCACCCCTATACGCATGGCCGCTGGCTCTTCATGCACAACGGCCAGATCGGGGGCTGGAGCACGATCCGCCGCCGGGTGGAGGCCCTGATCCCCGACGAACTCTACACCGCCCGGGGCGGCACCTCGGACAGCGAGGCGCTGTTTCTGGCCGCCCTCGCCGCGGGCATGGAGGAGGAGCCGGTCGGCGCGGTGATGCGGACGCTGCACCGGGTGCGCGGGCTGATGGACGAGGCGGGGATCAAGTCGCCGCTGCGCTTCACCGCCGCGCTTTCGGACGGCCGCAGCCTCTGGGCCTTCCGCTGGGCCTGCGACGCCCAGCCGCCCTCGCTCTACTTCCGCCACACCCCGAGCGGGCTCGTGCTGGTGTCCGAGCCGATCGACGAGAACCGGGCCAACTGGCGGGAGGTGCCGCGCGGGCACGCGCTGGTGCTGCATCCGGATGCGGCGCCGGCGATCCAGGCCCTGGAACCGGCGATGGCGCGGGTGGCCTGACGGCCGGGACAGGGGGCGCGCGGTGCCGCACCTCCACCCTGCGATCGCTACTTGCGAATGCATCTCAATATCGAATAACCTGCGGATGTTCCTTCCCGGCCCGTTGCCGGGTCGCGCCGGACCCCTTTCGAGGCACGGAATTGCCGCCATGACCTGCTATCGCTCGATCGGTCTCACCGAACTCGTCGCCCTGATGGCCTCCCACCGCTCCGTCGAGGCCGGCCAATCGCTGCGCCCGGGCGAGCTCGATCCGGAGGAGTTCCAGCGGATCACGGCCTATCTGCACAACGGCACGCGGCTGTCCGCCCCGCCCGCCTACCGTCCGGTCGGCCAGGGCGCGGCACGCTTCCGCCCGGCCGCGGAGCGCTACAGCCGCGCCTGATCCCCGGGCCGGAGGGCCGCTATTCCGCCGCCTCCAGCACCGGCGGCGGCGAGTGCACCCGGATTTCCGGCAGGGCGCCGGTCCAGGCCTCCACCTGCACCAGGCAGGACTGCGCCGCGCAGCCCTGGCCGAGACGGGAGGTGCCGACATCCTGCGTCAGCACGTTGGCATTGCCATGGACGCAGAGGGTCTCGCCGCCGATCTCCTGCGGGTCCCACCAGGCGCCGGTGGCCAGCGCCACCACGCCGGGGCGGATCTCCGCGCTCAGCCGCAGCCCGGCCAGCAGGGCGCCGCGCGTGTTGAAGACCCGCACCACCGACCCGTCAGCGAGGCCACGCGCCGCCGCATCCGCCGGGTGCATCAGCATCGGCTCCCGGCCCTGGATCTTGCTCGCCAGCGAGACGCGCCCGTCATCCATCTGCCCGTGCAGCCGTGTCGCCGGCTGGTAGGAGAGCAGGTGAAGCGGGAAGCGTTCCGCCAGCGGGGCGCCCAGCCATTCGCGCGGCTCGCGCCAGACCGGGTGGCCGGGGATCTCCCCGTAGTTGAAGCGGGCGATGGTCTCGGAGAAGAGTTCCACCTTGCCGGAGGGCGTGTTCAGCGGATTCGCCGCCGGATCGCGCGCGAAGCCGTCGAAGATCGTGAAGCCCTCGTTCGGCGGCGGGATCTCGGCATGGCCCTCGGCCCAGAAGCGGTCGAAATCCGGCACGGCCACGCCGAAATGCGCGCAGGAGCGCTGCCACTGGCCGTAGAGGTGCCGCAGCCAGGCCTCCTCGTCCCGCCCCTGCGTGAAGCGCTCGCGGAAGCCGAGCTCCTCCGCCATGTCGGCCAGCATGTCGTGGTCGTTGCGCGCCTGCCCCTGCGGCGGCACGGCCCGGTGCATGGCGCGTACGAAGCGGTCGGAGGAGGAGGAGCCGATGTCGTTGCGCTCCAGCGTCGTGGTGGCGGGCAGCACGATGTCGGCCATCCGCGCCGGGGCGGTCCACCACGGCTCCTGCACGATCACCGTCTCCACGCGGTTCCAGGCGCGGCGGAAGCGGTTCAGGTCCTGGTGGTGGTGGAAGGGATTGCCGCCCGCCCACCAGATCATCCGGATCTCCGGCAGGGTGATGTCGCGGCCGTTGTAGGACAGCACCTCCCCTGGCCGCTCCAGCAGTTCCACGACACGGGAAACAGGGATGGAAGGTCCGGGATTGCGTGTGGCCGGCAGGTTCACGCTGGGCAGGCGGCGGCGCGGCGTGCCCATGCCGTTCATCGAGCCGTAGCCGAAGCCGATGCCCTGCCCCGGCTCACCGATCCCGCCCAGGGCGCTGGCCAGGGCGACCAGCGCCCACCAGGGCTGCTCGCCATGCTCGGCGCGTTGGAGCGACCAGGTGGCGGTGATCATCGTGGGCGCCCCGGCGGCCTCGCGCGCCAGGCGGCGGATGGTCTCCGCCGGGACCTCGCAGAGTGGCGCGGCCCAGTCCGGGCTCTTCGCCACGCCGTCCGCCTCGCCCAGCACATAGGCGCGCAGCCGCTCCCAGCCCACGGTGCAACGGGCAAGGAAGTCCCGGTCCTCCAGCCCCTCCGTCACCAGCGCGTGCAGCATGGCGAGGACCAGCGCGGCGTCGCTGTTGGGGCGGATGGGCACCCATTCCGCGCCGAGGAATTCCGCGCAGTCTCCACGGAAGGGGGAGATGTTGACGAAGCGAACGCCCGCCTCGGCGGCACGGCGCATCTGCGGCGCGTAGTCGTGGCTGCCCGCCCCGCCCGCCGTGACCAGCCCGTTCTTCAGCGGCAGCCCGCCGAAGCAGAGCAT
The DNA here is from genome assembly GCF_000622225.1 of Roseomonas mucosa ATCC BAA-692. GTDB lineage: Bacteria > Pseudomonadota > Alphaproteobacteria > Acetobacterales > Acetobacteraceae > Roseomonas > Roseomonas mucosa. The sequence goes on from NZ_JHWD01000002.1 coordinate 51,770, forward strand.
CAGCCGCGCGTGGCGGGCGATGCCGTCCCAGTCCGTCACCGGCCCCTGCAGCACGTCGTTGGTACCCAGCACATGCGGCATCAAGGTCATGCCCGCGCCGTAGGAGTAGTTCGTCACCTGCGCGGTGAAGCCGCCGCCCAGGCCGAGGAAGCGGTGCAGCTGCGAGCGCGCATGGTGGAAGCGCCCGGCCGAGCTCCAGCCATAGGAGCCGCCGAGGATGGCGGCATCCCCCGCCTCCGCCCGCACCCGCCGCGTTTCCTCCGCGGCGAGGCGGATGGCACGGTCTCAGGGCACCGGCACGAAGCGGTCGCGCCCGCGCTCCGACCCGGCGCGCCCGCCGCGCAGCCAGCCCTCGCGGACATAGGGGCGGTCGATGCGGCTGCGCGCATGCACCGCGCCGGGAATGCTGGCCAGCAGCGCCCCCGGCGCCGCGTCGCGTGCGAAGGGCCGGGCCTCGCGCAGCCGGCCGCCTTCCACCACCGCGTCGAAGGCTCCCCAATGGGCGCTGTGCGGATGGGTGCGAGTCATGGCGGGGGCTCTCGTCGGCTGTCGTGCTGCGGTGCGGTGTGCGGGATCAGGCCATCTCTGCCACAGCCTGCCCCTGGGATGGAGGCGGATCATGCCACGGATGGGCCTGCCGGCGGCATATCATGCCTCGGGATGGGTGGGTTGGCGGCGGGCCATGCGGATCATGCCTCCGTGCGCGGAATCCTGCCTCCTCCCCCCTGGGCGCCCGCTTGGATACGGGCCTAGGATGCCGCCTTCCGATCCAGCAGAAGGGCGCCTCCGACATGCCTCCCCGCGCGAACTCCGCCGCTGCCCGCGACGCCGCCTATGTCCTGCATCCCAGCACCGAGCTCAAGGCGCAAAGCCAGAACGGCTCGCTGGTCATCGATCGCGGCGAGGGTGTGCGCGTCTGGGACGAGAGCGGCAAGGAGTACATGGAGGCGGTCGCCGGCCTGTGGTGCGCCTCGCTCGGCTTCAGCAGCGACCGGCTGCGCGAGGCCGCGGACCGGCAGATGCGCAAGCTGCCCTACTATCACGGCTTCGGCGCCAAGTCGCATGAGCCGATGATCGAGCTGGCCGAGATGCTGGTGCAGCGCGCGCCGGTGCCGATGGGGCGCGCCTTCTTCGCCAATTCCGGCTCCGAGGCCAACGACACCGCGGTGAAGATGGTCTGGTACTACAACAACGCCATCGGCCGGCCGCAGAAGAAGAAGATCATCTCCCGCCTGCGCGCCTATCACGGCATCACCGTGGCCGCCGCCTCGCTGACCGGCCTGCCCACCAACCACAAGCTCTTCGACCTGCCGCTGCCGGGCTTCTTCCACGTTTCCACGCCGCACCACTACCACGGCGCCGAGCCGGGCGAGACCGAGGAGGCCTTCGCCTCCCGCCTCGTGGACGAGGTGGAGCAGCTGATCCTGCGCGAGGGGCCGGACACGGTCGCGGCGATGTGGGCCGAGCCGGTGATGGGCGCCGGCGGCGTCGTCATCCCGCCGCGCACCTACTACGAGAAGCTGCAGGCCGTGCTGAAGAAGTACGACGTGCTCTTCGTCGCCGACGAGGTGATCTGCGGCTTCGGGCGGACCGGCTCCTACTGGGGCTCGCAGACCTTCGACCTGAAGCCGGACATCGTCGTCTGCGCCAAGGCGCTCTCCTCCTCCTTCCTGCCGATCTCCGGCGTGCTGGTCACGCAGCAGATCTTCGACGGGCTGGCGGAAGGCAGCGCCTCGGTCGGCGTGTTCGGCCATGGCTACACCTATTCCGGCCATCCGGTCTCGGCGGCGGTCGCGATCGAGACGCTGAAGATCTATGACGAGATGAACATGGTCGAGCACGCGCAGCGAGTCGGCGCGCATATGCAGGCCGAGCTGCGCCGCCGCTTCGCCGATCATCCGCTGGTGGGCGAGGTGCGCGGCATCGGCATGATCGGCGCGGTCGAGATCGTCGAGGACAAGGCCAGCCACCGGAACTTCGACGCCGGCAAGAAGCTGGGCTACCGCCTCGCCGCGCTGGGCGAGAAGGAAGGCGTGCTGACCCGCGCCCTGGGCAATGACAGCATCGCCTTCTCGCCGCCGATCATCGCCACCGAGGGCGAGGTGGACGAGATGCTGGAGCGGTTCTCCCGCGCGCTCGACGCCTTCGCGGTGGAGCTGCGCCGCGAGAACCTGACGGTCGTTTGACCAGCCTCGCTTCCACGGGCCTGCCGGGCCGGGCTTCCTGGAGGAGCCCGGCCTTTCCGCTTGCGCTGGGGGCCGCCATCGCGCCCGTCGCGGCGGTCCTGCAATCCAAGGCGATGGCGCCCATCGCCCTGGCCTGCCTGCTGCTCTCCGTCCTCGCCGCCCGGCGGGAGCAGGGACGCTGGCCGCTGCCCGCCGGCCTTCCCTTCTGGATTGCGCTGGCGCTCGCGCTCTGGGGCGGGCTGTCCGCCCTCTGGGCCGTCGAGCCGCGCCAGAGCCTCGCCGCCGCCGCGCAGTTCGGCGGGATCGCCCTGCTGGCCGCCGCCGCGGCGCGTGGCGTGGAGGGCGAGGATGCCCGTCCGCTCGCGCTCTACCTCTTCTGGGGCGTGCTGGCCGGGCTGGCGCTGGCCACGATCGACAACCTGACCGGCAATGCCGTCCGCATGGGGGTGCGCGGCCTGCATGTCTGGAGGCCGGAGATCACCTTCGGGCTGAAGCCCGCCGCCTCGGTCATGGCGCTGCTGCTGCCGCTGCTGCCGGCCGCCCCCCTGCCCCGCGCGCTGCGGATCGGCGGCACGCTGCTGGGCGCCATCGCCCTGCTCGCCCTGCCGGGGGATACGGCGCGCATCGCCGGGCTGGTGGGCCTCGCCGTGGCCGCGTGCTTTGCCTGGATGCCCGCCCGCCCGGGCCGGACCCTCGCCGCCGCCGGGGTGGCGGCGGTGGTGCTGCTTGCCCCGATGGCCACCGCGCTGCTCGCCCGGCCGGAGGTCGCCGCGCACCTGCCGCTCTCGGCGGTCCACCGGGTGCTGATCTGGGATTTCGCGCGGAGCCGCGCCGCCGAGCGCCCCTGGCTGGGCTGGGGCATGGAATCCAGCCGCGCCATTCCCGGCGGCCGCGACAACTTCCCCACGGAGAACCTCGGCCGGCTGGGCATGACCGGCCCCGAGGCGCGTGCCTTCTTCGACCGGCCGGGCGTGGAGGCGCTGCCGCTGCACCCGCACAACGCGCCGCTGCAACTGCGGCTGGAGCTGGGCTGGCCGGGCCTGCTGCTCTGCGCCGGGATCTGGGCCGCGCTGGCCTTCCGGGCGCCGGGACCGCTGGCCCTGGGCGTCCTGGCCTCGGCGCTGGTGACCTTCCTGTTCTCCTATGGCGCGTGGCAGCCCTGGTGGGTGGCCAGCCAGGCCCTTGCCGTCGCCATGGTCTCGGCCCTCGGCCCGGCCCGGATTCCGGGAAAGGCGCGGCCATGAACCGGGTCGAGGGACTGAACATCCGCCACAGCCCGGCCTCCGGCCTGTTGCAGATCGGGCTGCGGCTGGCCGGCTCCCTGCCACCCGGAACGGTGCATGGGCGGTTGCGCGGCCTGCCGCCCCTGACCAATGCCGCCGTGGAGATCATCCCGGCCCCAGGTGGCGAGATCCGTGTCGAGGCCACCGCCGTGCTGCCGCCGGGGGTGGGGCCGGAAGCGGTGCGGCTGCTGCTGTCCAGCGGCGAGGCGCCGCTGCTGTCCCTGGCGCCCCTGCCGGCGGTCCAGGAGCGGGCCGGGCTGGCCACGCTGGAGCCCCTCGATGGAGGCGGTGCCGCCGTGCGGGCCTGGGCCGAAGCCGGCCTGTCCCCTGGACTGCTGGTGGATCACCGCGCGGAACCGCTCCAGCCGGCGGGGGGCGGCCTCTGGCAGGCGTGCCTGCCGGAGGCCCCCGTGCGGCTCGCCGTCACGCTGGGGCCGGACCGGGGGCTGGTCACCAACCCCCTTTCCGCCTGGATGGCGCCCAACCCGGCACCGGACCCGTGCCTGGATGCCCTGCATGGCCGCCATGCCGGGCAGGTTGCCTGGCTGATCGGCAACGGCCCCTCGGTGCGGCCGGAGGAGCTGGACCGCCTCCAGGGGCGGCTCAGCATCGCCTTCAACCGCTTCCACCTCGCGCAGGGCAGCATGCGCTTCCGCCCGACCTATACGCTGAGCGGCGATGGGCAGGTGATCGGCGATTTCGGCGGGGAGATCGTCCGCGAGGCCGGCGGCCCGGTCTTCCTGGCGGCGGAAACGCGGCCGGACCTGCCTGGCGACTGGATCTGGCTGCGTCAGGCCGCCGTCTGGCCGACCCTCTTCTCGCTCGATCCGCGGCGCGTGGTGGGGGCCGGCGGCTCCTCGCCCTTCGCCGCGTTCCAGCTCCTGTGGTGGATGGGGGTGCGCCGCTTCGTGATCTACGGGGCGGATTTCCACTTCGAGGGCGCGGAACCCGGGCAGGACGGCCTCGCCCATGCCGAGGGCAACCACTTCATCCCCGGCTACCGCGGTGGCCGGAGCTGGATCCCGCCCTCCTGGCGCGACATCTGCACGGGCTTCCTGCTCGCGCGCCATCTGGCGGAGGCGGAGGGCGGCTGGGTCCGCAACGCCACGCGCGGCGGGATGCTGGAGATCTTTCCGCGCATCGGCTTCGAGGACGCGCTGGACCTGCGCTGAAGCGGGGTCCTGGCCAGCCCGGCCGGGGAGAGGTTCAGGCCGCGAGGATCACGCGGTTCCGGCCGGCGCGCTTGGCGCGGTACAGCGCGTCGTCGGCCTCCCGGATCAGCCGCCCCGCATCCTCCACGCCGCCGGGGGCCGGGGTCAGCGAGGCGGCGCCGATGCTGACCGTCACCGGCTGGCTGGCATTGAAGTCATGCGTGTGGTCGCCTTCGATAGCCAGGCGGATCGCCTCGGCCACCACGCGCGCGCCTTCGGCATCGGTGCCCGGCAGGATGGCGGCGAATTCCTCTCCGCCGAAGCGGGCGGCCAGGTCTCCGGGGCGGCGGATGCCCCGGTCGATGTAGCGCGCCACCATCCGCAGGCAGGTATCCCCGGTGGGGTGGCCGAAGCGGTCGTTGATCCGCTTGAAGTGGTCGATGTCGATCAGCAGCAGGGACAGCGGCTGCCGGTTCCGGCCGCCGCGCCGGGCCTCCTCCTCCAGCACCGCCTCGAAATGCCCGCGATTGGCGATGCCGGTCAGCCCGTCGGTGACCGCCATGGTTGCGATGCGCTCATAGGCTTCCTGCAGCTCGCGCTGCTGGCGCTTCAGCGTGGTGATGTCGGCATGGCTGACATAGCCCGTACCGTCCTCCATGCGCCGCTCGATCACGCGGCGCCAGCGGTCCCCCGGCAGCTCCACCTCGAAGGCGGCGCCGGCGAAGCGCGCATTGTCGAGGAAGGCATCGAGCGCCGCATCGGCCTGTCCCTCCCAGAGGAGTTGCAGGACCTCCCGGAAGGTGCGGCCGATGGCGACCTCCTTGGAGGGCAGGTCGTAGAGCTCGACGAATTCCTGGTTGGCGTCGGTGATCCGGCCCTCCCGGTCCAGCACCGTCGCGCCATCCGCCAGGTGCGCGAAGGGATCGACCGGCATCCTGGACTCACTCGCCGGCAGGGCCTCCGCCAACGCCTTCCAGACCCGCACGCGCCCACCCTGCGGCAAGGGAAGGGAGGAGACCAGCAGCCGGCGCCCGCGATGCTCGAAGCTGAAGGGGCGGGTCTGGGTGCGGTGGCGCGCGATGCCGGCCGCGACGAATTCCGGCAGGCGGTCGTGTTCCGGGCCGTTGAGCCGGGCGGCGTAGAAGCGCTCCAGGTTGCTGGCATAGGGCTCCCCGACATGCACGTGGCCATCATGCTCGGGGAAGAAGCGCAGGAAGGTCCGGTTCCAGAGCAGGGTCCGGTCCTCGGCATCGAAGAGGCAGAGCGCCAGCCCCTGGCTGTCGAGGATCTGGCCGATGACGCCGATGGTTTCCAATCCGTCAGGCATGGCTTCCGCAAGGGGCGGATCAATCTGACCAGCCACGGCGTGTTGGCGGATATCGTGTTTCAAACAACGTTCCACGAAAGCACCAGCCTTCCCCACCCCTATAGTTGCATTTCATACGGCATATGCAACTTTTTAACAGCGGCTTTCCCGCATGACTGCTCCCTGCACAGATTTCAGGTCAGGTGGTGACAGGGGTTTCGTGACGAAGTCGGCCCCATGACGTTGAAGCCGTGGGTGACAGCGAGCGGCACGGGGCGGGATGCTCCTTTCTTCCTGGCCTTTCTCCGGGGCCGCGGCGCACCGGTGGCGGCCCAAGAAGGAAGCAGGATGAGCGACAGCACGAAGACCGGCCCGGCCTTTCTGGACATGCTGGCGCGGCGGCATGGCTTCAGCAACGAGGCCGCGTGGGAAGCCTACCAGGCGCTCCGTGCGGGCAAGGGGCGGCAGGCGCAGTTCAGCCATCCCGAGCTGGGCGGCATGGGCCAGTGGGCCGGCGACGGCATGGTCATGATCGGCGACATGTTCAACGGCGCGCTCAAGATCAGGGTCGATGCGCTGCTCGGCGACCTGTCGGCCCGGATGCGGGACATGCCGGCGGAGGACCAGCCGGAGGCTGCCTTGCCGGAACGGTCCGGCCGGAGCTGGTGGCCGGAGGGCCTCGGCACGCCCGCCACCAGCGGGGCGCAGAATGGGCAGCGCTATGCCTGGTTTCCCGAGGCGCGGCGGCTGGCCATCGAGACGGCGGGGACCGTCACCCTCTATGACACGGGAGAGCACAGGATCGGCGGCGTGTCCCAGTCGCAATCGGGGTCCGGGCCGGGCCAGCTCCGCTTCAGCAGCCAGCATGGCGAGCTGCGCCTGTCGGAGCTGCCGCTGGCCGAGGGAACGGACGACGCCTCCGCCCAGCCGGAACCGGCGGCCGGGCACGGGACCGCGGGGCACGGGGCCGCCCTGCCCGGCACGCCGGAAGCGGCGGGCACGGGCGAGCCCCTTTCCGCCCTGGAAAGGCTGGGCAGGCTCTACCAGCAGGGCCTGCTGACCGAGGAGGAGTTCCGGGACAGCAAGGCTTCGCTGCTGCGCCGCCTCTGACGGAAACAGGCGGGGGCCAGGGATCGGGTCTCCCCGGCCCGCCGCCTCAGCGGCGCGTCACCAGCCCGTCGGCGATGTCGCGCTCCGCCAGCGCCGGGTCGCGCGCCGCCGGGTCGCCCATGCCGCCGCCGCCCGGCAGCTTCAGCAGCAGGCGCCGCCCGGCCGGGATGACCTGGTAGCCCTTGGGCCGCAGCAGCGTGCCGTCATCCAGGCCGACCCAGCCCGGCGCGCCGTCCTCGCCGCCGTCGCGGCCCTTCGGTGCGTTCTCGACCCGGTCGAAGATGGCGTTCACGGCGAATTCCGCCTCGCCCTTCGTGCCGATCTCCATGATCTGGCCCATGCCGCCCCGGGTGCGGCCGGCGCCGCCGGAATCCGGGCGCAGCTCCTTCCGCCAGAAGATCACCGGGGCGACGTTCTCGGTCGCCTCCACCGGCATGGTCCGCACGCCGGAGGGGAAGGCGATGCCGTCCAGCCCGTCCCGCGCCGGGCGCGCGCCGGTGCCGCCGGAGTTGAAGGTGATGATCTCGAAATCCGGCAGGGCGGCGTTCTGGCCGCTCACCTCGGAGCCGCCGCGCAGCGGGGGGTTCCACAGCGCCGAGGCGCCTTCCGCCGTCACCCGGTCCGGCACGGCCTGGTGCAGGCAGCCCATCATCAGGTCGGGCAGGAGCTGGCCGATGATGTGGCGGACCGCCACCGGATAGGGGCGCGGCGCGTTCAGGATGCAGCCCTCCGGGATCACCATGCGGAAGGGCAGCAGGCTGGCCCAGTTGTTCGGGATCTCCGGCGCCACGACGCATTTGATGCCGAAGCAGGCATAGGCGCGGCAATAGGCGGCCGGGACGTTGATGGCACGCCCCGAGAGTCCCGATGTGCCCTCGTAGTCCACCTCGATATGGTCGCCCGCGACGGTCATCGCCGCGCGCAGCTCGACCGGTGCCTCGTAGCCGTCGGAACGGATCGATGCGCGGTAGGTGCCCTGCGGCAGCTTCGCGATCTCCGCCACCGTGGCGCGCAGGCTGCTGTCGAAGATGAAGGCAGCGAGCTCGTCCACGCCCTCCATGCCGAACTCGTCCATCATCTCGACGAGGCGCCGCACGCCGGCGTCGTTGCAGGCGCAGAGGGAGTAGACGTCGCCCTCCAGCTCCGCCGGGGTGCGGGTGCCGGCGCGCAGGATGTCGAAGAAGGTCTCGTTCGCCACGCCCCGGTCGAAGCACTTCACGATGGGGATGTAGATCCCCTCCTCGAAAACCGAGCGCGCCTCCGGCCCCATGCCGCGCCCGCCGACATCGATGACATGCGCGGTGTTGGCAAAGAGGCCGACGATCTTCCCACGGCGGAAGGCGGGCGTCACGACCGTCAGATCGTGCAGGTGCCCCGTGCCCAGCCAGGGATCGTTGGTGATGTAGTGGTCGCCCTCCCGCATGGTCTCGACCGGGAATTTCGCGAGGAAATGCCCGACGCTCTCCATCATGGAGTTCACGTGCCCCGGCGTGCCGGTGACGGCCTGGGCCAGCATGCGGCCCCGCAGGTCGAAGATGCCGGCGGACAGGTCGCCCGCCTCCCGCACCGTGGTGCTGAAGGCGGTGCGGATCATGGTCTGCGCCTGCTCCTCCACCACGGCGATCAGGCGGTTCCACTGGATCTGCCGCTGGATGGCGGCGAGTGCATCAATTGCCATTATTTATCTCCGCGGCGGTCGAAGCCTTTTTGTTAAGCCAATCACGATAAGACATATTGGTTTTTTCGTCATACCAAGCATCTGGACCGGTAGCGTTTTGCCCATAAATCGCCGCTGCAGCAGCAGATAAACTACCAACCTGAAAATCTTTCACAAAACGATAGACGTTTTCTTTCTCGTCTTTAACTAATGCACCAGCCTCGATGGCCGCAGTGCGAATACTTTTACCGAAGTATTGCCCCACTGGATCAGGGGTAGCTCTAGTTTCGGAACCAGCCAATATCACGAATCTTTTTCCATCCTGGACCATTTTTGCTGACACAGCTTGTTTGCCATAACGGTATACCCATATTTGATCACTCGAGACTAAAGCATTTGTTCCAGGCTGGTCTTGCAGCAAAGATTTGGTTGCGTGTATTGATGGCCTGAACAGAGTCACCCCAAGAACTTGGGCCAAAATTACAACATTCTCCACGAACTCCTGCGTAAACGCCGTATCTCCGTCCGATATATTTCCTTCGCTAGTTTGCCTAGTTAGAACCAATGCCCGACCTGCATCTCTAGCTTTGCGCGTCAGCAAATGTTCAGCTAGCCGCCCATGTGCTTTGTTAAATGTATCTCCAGTTTCGGTCGCTAGAAAAATTTGGGTCCAGTCAGCAGCCTCTTGTTTGTGGTGTTTTCCAGAAAATCGATCTTTGAGAGAATCGCATTCTCCGACATAAATCGCTTCCTGAAGCCCTTCAGTCTGACTCTCAGATAGAGGAGTGCCGATGAGGAAATAGACTGCAGGCCGCTCGGCTTCCGGCCGCCTAAGTAACGTCGGAAGATCGGTCCATGGGCATCCAGAAATCTCTGTCGTACGTCCAGCAATACTTGCTGAGCGCAAACCCTCAGGATCGCCGGTTACGAGCTGTATCCTGATAAGGCGCGTGAGCGATAATTTCATGCGCGAATAAGTTCCAGATAGCCTAGTCCGTCCATGGCGCAGCTCCAGCCGGGACCGACCAGCGTGCTCGTTTCCGCCTCGGCGACGATGCAGGGGCCCTGCACCACCGCGCCGGGCGGGAAACCGGCGCGGTCATAGACCTGCCAGTCCGCGACCTCGCCCGTCACCGTGTCGCGCACCCGCTGCGTCCTTACCGGCGCGGGGGCCGGCGCGGCCTCGGCCCGGGCGGCCGGAGCGGGCTTGTCCGTGAGGGTGGCGACGGTCAGCGCGAAGCTCAGGATCTCCACATCCGAGCCCGGCACCGCCCGGTCGTAGAAGCGGGCGTATTCGCTGTCATAGGCGGCGCGGATCGCGGCGATGTCCGCCTCCGCCAGGGCGCGCGCCGGGAGTTCCACGGCGATCTCGTGCCCCTGGCCAACATAGCGCATATAGGCGATGCGCTTCTCCTCGGTCGGGCGGCCGAAGGCGCCCGGGGCGACCATGGCGCTGGCCTCGCGCGACATCTCCTCCAGCAGCGCGTTCACCGCGCCGAGGTTGAAGGTGGCGAAGCGCTGGTAGAGCGAGCGCACCACCTCGTAGCCCACCGGCGCGCGCAGGAAGCCGATGGCCGAGCCGACGCCGGCGCCCGAGGGCACCAGCATCCGGCGGATGCCGATCTTTTCCGCGACGCGGTAGCCATGCACGGGCCCGCCGCCGCCGAAGGCGATCATGGCGCAGCCGTCGAAGCTCGTGCCCGCCTCGATGGCATGGACGCGGGCCGCGTTGGCCATGTTCTCGTCCACCATCTCGATCACGCCCAGCGCCGCCATTTCCGGGGAAAGGTTGAGCGGGCCCGCCACATGCGCCTCCAGCGCCGCCGCCGACTTCTGCGGATGCAGGGTCAGGTTGCCGCCCGCGAAGGTCGCGGGGTCGTAGCGGCCGAGCATCAGGTTGCTGTCCGTCACCGCCGGCCTCTCGCCGCCGCGCCCGTAGCAGGCCGGGCCCGGATCGGCGCCCGCGCTTTCCGGGCCGACCTGGATCAGGCCGAGGCTGTCGATGCCGGCGAGCGAGCCGCCGCCGGCGCCGATCTCCACCATCTCCAGCACGGGAATGCGCAGCGGCAGGCCGGAGCCCTTCTTGAAGCGGCCGACGCGCGCCACCTCGAAGCTGCGGCTGGCATGGGGCGCGTAGTCCTCGATCAGGCAGACCTTTGCCGTGGTGCCGCCCATGTCGAAGGAGAGCACCTTCGGCAGTCCGCGCTGCCGCGCCACATGGGCGGAGAAGATCGCCCCGCCTGCCGGGCCGGATTCCACCAGCCGGATCGGGAAGCGCGAGGCCGTCTCGAAGGTGGTGAGGCCGCCGCCCGAGAGCATCATGAAGAGCGGCGCGTCCAGCCCCATCTCCCGCAGGCCGACCTGAAGGCGGGCGAGATAGCGCGCCATCAGCGGCTGCACATAGGCATTGGCGACGGTGGTGGAGAAGCGCTCCCATTCCCGCATCTCCGGGCTGACCTCGGAGGAGAGCGAAATGGAGAGTTCCGGCCAGAGGTCGCGCACGACCGCGGCGGCGCGGCGCTCATGCTCCGGGTTGACGAAGCTGTGCAGGAAGCCGATCGCCAGCGCCTCGACGCCCTGTTCCCGCATCGCCGCGACCTGGGCGCGCACCGCATCCTCGTCGAGCGGCAGCAACACCTGGCCGCGATGGTCCAGCCGCTCCGGCACCGGCAGGCGCAGGCGGCGCGGCACCAGTGGCTCCGGCAGGGCGATGTTCAGGTCGTACTGGTCGTAGCGGCTCTCGTTGCCGAGGGCGAGCACGTCGCGGAAGCCCTCGGTGGTCAGCAGGGCGGTCCTGGCGCCCTTGCGCTCGATCACCGCATTGGTGGCGAGCGTCGTGCCATGCACCAGCAGCGACACATCCGACGCGGCGAGCCCGGCCTTCTCCAGCACCAGCGCCACGCCTTCCAGCAGCCCCTTCTCCGGCGCGGAGGGGGTGGTCAGGACCTTGGCCGTCCAGCGCTCCGTGCCGGCTTCCGTGACCCGCTCCACCGCGAGGTCGGTGAAGGTGCCGCCGATATCGGCGGCGAGACGGATATCGGCGCTCATCGGCCCGGGTCCATCGGGGAAAGGGGTTGCGGCGCAAAGAGGCGCTGCGGCATCGACATCACTCCACGGTTCAGGCCGCGCCCGGGGCAGGGGAAAAGGCGAATACAGTCAGCCCCGGCGCATGGATCGGCTGCGGTCCAGCAAGGAACATGCCGGGGGTCCGCCGATCCTGCTTCCCCGATCCTGCCCCCGGGTGGCGGGCGCGAAAAGCCTCGCGCCACCGCCACCGGGCCACCGGCCCGCGATCCGGCCCCTGGGCTGGCGTCCATCCGGGCGGCAAGGCGTCCGTGGAATGCGGCACCGGACGGGCCGCCCCTCCTTCGGGGACCGGCGCCGCCCGGAACGTTCAGGCGATCGAGACCGCCTTGATGTTCACGAACTCCCGGATGCCGAAATGCGAGAGCTCGCGGCCATAGCCGCTCTCCTTGACGCCGCCGAAGGGCAGGCGTGGGTCGGAGACCACGGGCTGGTTGACGAAGGCCGCGCCGCATTCCAGCGCCTCCGCCGCGATGCGCTCGCCGCGCGCCAGGTCCCGGGTGAAGACGCCGCCGCCCAGGCCGAAGGCGGAGGCATTGGCCACGGCGATGGCCTCCGCCTCGTCCCGTACCCCGATCACCGAGGCGACGGGGCCGAAGATCTCCTCGTCATGTGCCGGCATGCCCGGCCTGAGGTCGGTGAGGACCGTGGCGGGGTAGAAGGCGCCCTCCCCCTCCGGCACCTCCCCGCCCAGCAGCAGCCGCGCGCCCTGCTCGACGCTCTGCCGCACCTGCCCGTGCAGATCGTCGCGCAGGTCCCGCCGCGCGATGGGGCCGTATTCGGTGTCCCTGTCGAAGGGGTCGCCGAAGCGGCCGGCCTTCATCGCCGCCACCAGCAGCGCCTCGAAACGCTCGCGCACCGGCTCCACGACGATGAAGCGCTTGGCGGCGATGCAGCTCTGGCCGGAATTGATCAGCCGCCCCTTGGCGCAGGCCGTGGCCGCCGCCTCCAGGTCGGCATCCTCCAGGATCAGGTAGGCGTCGCTGCCGCCCAGCTCCAGCACCGTCTTCTTCAGCACCGAGCCCGCCTTGGCGGCGACCTTGCGCCCGGCGGGGCCGCTGCCGGTCAGCGTCACGGCGCGCACCAGCGGGTTCTCGATCACCGCATCCACCGCGTCGCTGCCGATCAGCAGGGTGCGGAACAGGTCGCGCGGGAAGCCCGCATCGCGGAAGACCTCCTCGATCGCCAGGGCGCAGCCGGGCACGTTGGAGGCATGTTTCAGCACCCCGGCATTGCCCGCCATCAGCCCCGGCGCGGCGAAGCGGAAGACCTGCCAGAAGGGATAGTTCCAGGGCATCACCGCCAGCACGACGCCGAGCGGGTTGAAGGCGACGAAGCTCCTGCGGGATTCCGTGGGCGCGTCCTCGCGGCTGAGGAAGCGTTCCGCGTTCTCCGCATAGAAGTCGCAGGCCGTGGCGCATTTGCGGGCCTCGGCCTCGCCCGCCGCCACCGGCTTGCCCATTTCCATGGCCATCAGGCGGCCGAACTCCGTGGCCCGGTCGCGCAGGACGGCACCCGCCCGCCGCATCGGCGCCGCACGCTCCGCGAAGGACGTCCGGCGCCAGCCGAGGAAGGCCCGCTGCGCCGCCTCCACGGCCTCCGCCGCCTGGGCGGGGGTCAGGGCCTCGTATTCCTTGACGGTCCGGCCATTCACCGGATTCACCGACGCGATCGCCATGCTGGGAGCCTCCTCTGTGCTCGGACGGAGCCGGACAGGATGCCGCGGCGTGGTCCCCGGCAGCGGGGAACGGCACCGCCCGGAGGCTTATCTAGGCGGGCGGCGCGGCGGATCGGCTTGGGTGACGGGCTCGTGATGCGGGTGGCGCGGGCCCGGCATTCCCAGCCCTCCCTCCCGGTCCTCGCCCGGCAAGGTCACACGTGCTGGCCGCCGTTGATGTGGATCTCCGCCCCGTTGATGTAGGAGGAGGCCTGGGAGCAGAGGAAGAGGATGGTCTCCGCCACCTCCCGCGCCTCGCCCAGGCGCCGCATCGGGATCTGCTCCTCGACGATCTTCTCCGTGCCGGGGGAGAGGATGCTGGTGCGGATCTCGCCCGGGGCGATGGCGTTCACGCGGATGCCATGGGCGCCGAACTCATGCGCCATCTCCCGCGTCAGGGCGTTCAGCGCCGCCTTGGAGCAGGCATAGGCGGGCCCCGCGAAGGGATGCACGCGCGAGCCGACGATGGAGGTGACGTTGACGATGTTGCCGCCCGCCGCGTGCAGCTCCTCGAACAGCCCGCGCGCCAGCAGGGCGATGGAGAAGAGGTTGACGTTGAAGACCGCGTTCCAGGCGGCATAGTCCGTTTGCAACACCCCCAGGCGGCCGCCATCGGACCCCTTGGGAGAGATGCCCGCGTTGTTCACCAGCGCATGCAGCCTGCCGTCCGGCAGGCGCTGCTTCACCAGGGCGATCAGCTCCCCTACCTGCACCGGATCGGAGAGATCGGCCTGGAGATGGCTTTCCCGTGCCTCGGGCCAGCGGCACTCCTCGGAGAAGGGCTGCCGCGACACGGTGAGGATGCGCCAGCCTTCCTCCTGGAAGCGCTTGACCGTGGCATGGCCGATGCCGCGGCTGGCGCCCGTCAGCAGCATGGTCTTGCGGGTGGTGGACATGCGGGGGACCCTCGGTGCGGCGCACCATCTTCTAGAACATTTCGGGCCCCTTGGCCCCTGCCGCGATGGCCCTGGCGACCCCGGCCCGCAGCTTTCGCCACAGCGGCGGGCGCCCGGCGGCGCCTAGCGCCGGGACGGAACGCGCCGGGCCGGGCGGTCGCAGCCGATTCGCATACTGGTTTCCGGCCCCATGGTGGCCGGCGCGTTGCCTTGCCGCGAGTTCGGCGGAAACACCAGCGTTCCATAGAGCACGGCACCCTGGCCCGCCATGCTTTCGCAGCGTGCGCCCTCCTCCGTGGCGACAGCATAGGCCCCCTCGGCCGTCCGCCGGATCGTCACCGCGCAATGTTCCGCCGGGTCGCGGGACCGCATGCCCGATTCGAAACGCCAGCTGGCATCCGGGCTCAAGGCCCCCGGAGAGGCGGCCGGCCTGGCGAGACCCTCCACGGAGAAGTTGCTGCCCCGACTGGTCCAGGAGGACAGGACGAAGTTCAGGCCGCCTCCCGCAGCGCGCCGGACGAGAAGCATGTCGGAGCTCTCTCCAGGGCCGAAATTGCAGTACTTCCCGTCACCCGCGACACCGGCGGGCGCGGCGGGCGCCGGGCTTGCCTCCCTTGCCTCCGGGATCGCGGACAGCGTCGCGACCCGTTGCTCATAGGCGGTCCTGAGACAGGACTCCGTGCGGCAGCGGTTGCGCTCGGCCAGCCATTCGCGTTGTCCGGCCCGCAGTTCCGGCACGCCGCCCCCGCCGGCGGCGCGGAAGGCGGCCGCCATCTCCTCGTCGAGTCTTGAAAGCCCGCTGTCGCGGCAGATCATCCGTTCCACGGCAGAGCCTGCCTTGGCACAGTCGAAACTGGCGGCCTTCGCCTTTGGGGATGGCAGGGCGGAAAGGACGAGGCACAGCAGCGGCAGCAGGAGGCGGAGGAACGCAGGGGCCATGATCGGATCTCCCGGGATGTGGTCCCGGTGCCGCCACGTGGCGGCACCGGGCCTGCCCGGAAGCTAGGGCATCCCGGCCGCTGATGCGGTGACCGAAAGCAGGCCGGGATTCCGTTCCGGCATCATATTTATGTTCCCGGCCCCTCCCCCCTCCGGCCCGGGTGGCCGGGCCAGGCTCAGAACAGGCTCTCGAAGCCGACCTTCGGGAAGGCGTCGAGATGCGTGCCCGGCGTGGCGTTCAGCACCTCCACCCCGTTCGCCGCGCCCCAGAGGCTGCAATAGCTGTAGCAGACCTCCGACCAGGCGGTGCGCGGCGGCACGAAGATGCGGTTGCTGGTGTAGTTGTTGGTGAAGTGCGTCGGCCCCTGGGCGGTGTTGCCTTCCCAGAAGTCGAAGCCGAGCCGCGTGCGCTTCACCAACTCCTCCGGCGGGATATGCGCCGTCGGATTCGGGTCCTGCTCGTCCTGCCCGCGCCGGCGCACCTTGGCGATGGGGTAGGAATGGTCCACCCCCACCAGCACGACCGGGTTGCAGCCCATCATGACGGCAAGCTGGATCAGCACGATCGTCACGGTGAAGCTGTTGAACAGCATCGCCGGCGTTTCCCCGAACTGCGGGAAGCCCAGGATCTGCTCGCCGGCCAGGATCTCGCCCGGCATCGGCACCGGCACCTGGTTCGGCATGCGCAGGAAGCCGAGATACTCGAAGGGGATGAACTTGATGGAGTCCGCATCCATCCCCGCCTCGTACTCCTCGCGGTACATCTCGATCTGGAGCCGGTCCGAGATGGCCCAGTAGGGGAAGGCCAGTCCCCAGTCGGCATAGCCCATGAAGGAGCGGTTGGAGCCGAGGGCGATCTCCCCCTTCAGCCGCCCCATGTCGATCTGCCGCAGGCTGGGCCCGTTGCCGACCACGAAGGCGCGCTTGCCGGCATGGCGGTTGCGGAAGGTGTCCAGCAGCAGCGGCACCTCGATCCGCAGCTCCCGTGTCCGGCCCAGGAAGTGGAAGCGCCGGGCGCCGAGCGCGTGCATCACCCGCACCGCCGGATAGCGGTCGTTCCAGGCGGGCTGCTCCTCGCCGCTGAGGAAGACCATGGACATGCGTGCGGGCTCGCTGAGGATCACCGCCTCCCGCGCGCCCACCGGCCCCAGCAGCGGGCGCAGCCGCAGCGCCTCCGGCCGGTCCGGCGCGTCGGGGATGGCGTGGTGCGCCAGCCCGTGGCGCCGCGCGATGCCGGCGGCGATCGGCGCGTCCTCCTCATCCGACAGGATGACCGGCGCGCCGCCGCCGAAAAGGCGGTTCGGCGTCGCGCGCAGCCATTCCTCGGCCAGGTCGGCATCCGCCGCGTTCACATGGACGAACGTCATGCCGCCACCTTCGCCTTTTCCTTGTCCGCGGGTCTGGCCTCGGCGGGCTGCTTCGTGGCCTCGGGCGTGGCGGGCGCCGCCTCGGCGGGTGCGGCCACCTTGGCGGCCACGGCGGGTTTCCCGGGCTTTTCCGCCGCCGCGGGCTTGGCCCCGGCCTTGGGGGCGGCGGGCTTCGGCTCGGTGGCCTCGGCCGCCTTCACGGCGCCGGCAGGCTTCTCCGCCGGCTTGGGCTTTGCCTCCGCCTCGGGAGCGGTTGGCTTCGCCTTCTCCGCCGGTTTGCTGACGACGGCGGGCCTGGGGGCCAGCGGCCGGTCCACGACCAGCAGCAGCGGCCCGGCGAGGCGGGTGCCGTCCGGATGCGGCAGGCTGCGGGTCAGGCGCAGCTCCAGCCGCCCGGCCCCCGCTCCCTCCACCGGGGCCTCCAGCGCCACCACGTCGTCCAGCCCGGCGAACTCGGCCGGAACCGGCACGGGCCGCAGCGCCAGCGGCTTGCCTTCCAGCGCCACGGTCAGGGTGCCGAAGGGCGACAGGTCGGCGGGCGCGAGGAGCAGGCGGAGGCGGCCGACCGGCTCCTCCACCGGCGGCAGGGTCAGCATGGCCGCCGGGGCGGGGCCGATCCGGCGCGACGGCAGGCCCTGGAGGAACTCCACCTCCCAGAAGCCGGACAGGGTCAGGTTCTCCCGCAGCAGGACGCGGCGCGCCTCCGCCGCATGGGCCAGCGCGACGGGAAGCAGGGCGTTCATGCGGCCTCCGCAGTGGAAAGGGGCAGGGATTCGGCCTCGTCCCGGACCGCCCGCGCGGGCTCGATGGCCTCCAGCGCCGCATAGGGATCGCCCGGCAGGACCGGGACCGGCAGCATGCCGGAAGCCAGCTCCTTCGGCGTCACCAGCGGCCAGGGGCTGCCCGTCGCGGAAGCGCCGGCCAGGGCCAGCACGGGGACGCCCCGCGCCGCCATGGCGCCGCAGAAGGGCGCGACGCCCACTGCCGGGGCGAGGTCCACCACGGCGCGGACCGTGGCGGGCGCCAGCAGCAGCGCGGAGGCCGCCCAGGCGACCGGCAGGTCGCGCGGCAGGCCGAGCCGGGCGCGCAGGCTCTCGGTGGGCTCCAGCGGCGGCGCATCCACCACGCAGAGCAGCGACAGGCCCGCCTTGCGCAGCGGCGTGGCAAGGCGCGACAGGGCGTCGCGCAGCACCGCCGCTTCGGCCAGGGTGGCATCGAGCAGCAGCCAGGGTCCCTCTCCCAGCCCCTCCGGCGGCGCCATGCCGGGCAGGGCCAGGGCGCGCAGCAGCCCCGGCCCGTCCAGGCCGATCACCCCGGGCCCGGGCTGCATGCCGAAGCCCAGCCGCCCGGCCCGGAAAGCGCCCAGCTCCGCGCCGGGCAGCAGGGTGGTGGTGCGCAGCCCGTCGGGAATGGCGCTGCGCCGCTTGGCGCCGCGCATGATCACCCGCCCCAGACCCGGCTCGGCCGCGAGCAGAGCCAGGCTGTGCGCCAGGGCGTCTTCGCCCGGATGCAGGTCGTTCACCAGCAGCAGCCCGTCGCAGAGCTCCTGCCAGCGCGACAGGTCCGGGGTGAAGCCGTGCGGGTTGCCGTGCAGCAGCAGCAGCAGCGGCCCGCGCCGGCGCAGTTCGGCCAGCAGCGCCCGCTCCGCCGCGCCGCGCAGGTGGTCGAGGGTCGTCCCCTTCTCGATCACCACCAGGGTCACGCCGGAACCGGCATCCTCCAGCAGGCCGGGCGGCAGCCAGGCGAGATCGGCGCCGTAGCGCGCGCCCTTGCCCCGGCGCATCCGCGTCGGCGCGGTGGCGATCGCATGCGCCACCTCCCCGCCCCGGATGAACTCCACCCGAACCTCCTCCCCCGGCAGGTTCGGCGCCCGGCCGTTCAGGGCGAAGCCGGAATAGGCGTCGCCATAGGCCCGGTTCTTGTTGTGCAGGCCGGTCTGCAACCGGTCCGGCAGGGTCTCGCCCAGCAGCTCGCCGTCGAGCAGCACGCGGATCGCCTCCATGCGAGGGCGGGACAGGACATGGCCCTCCACCTCCAGCACGCCGTATTCGTCGAGGGCGACGCGCTTGAGCTCGGCCAGGACCGGCAGGCTGGTCGGGTCCTCGCCCTGCGCGAGATGCGGCTCCACCGCCCCCGGCGCGGCCTTCTCCCACTTCGCCGGCAGGGCCTGCACCGCGACGCCGGCGCGGCTGTAGCCGACCAGGGTGAAGGCGCCCGCCGCCTCCAGCATCCAGCTTTCCTCGGGGCCGAGATGGGCGCTGAAGCCCGGCGTCTGCTGCGGGAAGCCTTCCAGCTTGCCCATCACATCGGGCCGCGCCCGGCCGCCCTGCATCCAGACCCGGCGCGGCCCGGCGAAGCCTTCCAGCAGGAAGGGAACCGGCGCCCCGGCGGCCCAGCCATGCACCAGGCTGCTGCCGGCTTCGCGCAGGAACTTCATGCCGCCGCTGCGCCACCAGCTCGGCGGCTTGGCCGGCCGTGCCTTGGCCAGCTCCACCAGGTCATAGACCCGCGTGGCATGGTCCAGCACCTCGCCCGAGGCGGAGAGCACCACGGCGCTGACCTGCACCGCATGGCCCATGGCGACATGCGGGCGGACCAGCCCGAAGCCGCACTCCTCCGTGCCGATCCAGGGATTCTCCTTGAGCACGTCCTTGCGCACCATGCCGCGCACCGCCTCGCCGAGCAGCTCGCCATCCGCGCGCAGCACCACGCGCGCATCGGGCGGCGCGGCGGCCCAGCCCTTGATCTCCAGCAGCCAGCCCGGATGCATCACCGCCGCGCCCAGGTTGAGGCGCTTGGGCTCCGGCCGCTTCGGCAGCTTCGCGGGGGTGGAAAGCTGCGGCTTCGGCGGCAGCGGCCTGGCCAGGAAGCGCTCCAGCTCCGCCAGCGCCGCTTGGCCGCAGCGCTCGACGGAGGAGACCGCCTCCACCACCTGCGGCAGGTACGCCCAGTCCTCGGGCGAGGACTTCATCACCCGCAGCACGCCCTCGCGCAGCTTCGCCACGTCGCCGACCGGCGCGGTGATCAGCGCGTCGCCGCAGACCTCCTTCACCACGTCCAGGTCGTAGCAGACGCAAGGCGTGCCCACGGTCAGCGCCTCGATCGGCGGCAGGCCATAGCCCTCGAACCAGGAGGGGTAGAGCAGCATCCGGGCGCGGCGCAGCTCGACGAATTTCTGCGTGTCGCTGGCCAGCGGATGCACCTCGACCTCGACGCCATAGCGGCGCGCCACCGGCACCAGCGCGTCGCGATAGGCCTCGTCCAGCTTCGGGCTGCCGACGATCAGCGACAGCGTCCAGCCGCGCATCTCCTCGCAGAGCACGTCGATCAGGTCGCCCGCGCCCTTGTGCGGGTCGCGCGGCCGCACGAAGCTCAGGATGCGCTTCTCGCGGTACTGCACCGCCGCCCGCGCCGCCGCGTCGAGGTTGATCGGCTGGTGCCAGTGGCCGAATTCCAGCCGCTCGTCATCGTACCAGAGGCGCGCGTACTTCTCGGATTCGCGGGAATTGCTGAGGATCAGCACGCCGTTCTCGGCGACATCCTCGGTGGCCAGCTTCCATTCGCGCCACAGCACCTCGTCGCGCGGCACCGGCACGGCGGCGTTGAACCAGTTCGGCGTCTCGAAGTTGAAGATGCACATCCGCGCCCCGCGCCGCTGCGCGAAGCCGCGCGCGCCGACATAGACCATGCGGTCCAGCGACTGCGTCGGGATCAGCACCACCACGTCGAAGCGCCCTTCCGGCAGCGCCGTCAGGAAGTCCTTGGTGACATGGATGCCGATCCGGCCCGGCCGCCCGAAGGCGTGCAGGTCCTCGTGAAAGACGGGGACGTGGTTGGTGACGAAGGCCACGTCGGCCCCGGCGCGGGCGAGGCACTGCGCCAGCACATAGGCCGCGAGCCGGCCGCCGCCGTAGTTGCCGGGCGCGTTGGTGACAAAGATCGCGACCCGCATCAGGCGGCCCTCCTCCGATCGCGTGCGAAGACCCGGATGCCCTCCGCCTCCAGCCGACGGAGCGCGGGGGCCAGGGCGGCCTCCTCGGCCGGCGGGATGGCCAGGCGCAGCGAGACGCAGCCGGCATGCAGCACGAAGGCCAGCAGCGGCAGCAGCCGGGAGGGCGCGGCCGGCGTTCCGGCGAACAGGGGAGCGGCCAGTTCCGCCCCGTAGCCGATCGTCGCCCCCATGCCCCTTGCCGGCGGCCGGCCCCAGAAGGCGGGCGCCCGCGCATCGAACAGGCTGGCGAGGCGTCCCCGGCGCGGATCGCCGGCCCAGCCGAGTTCCACAACATCCGCCTCCAGCCCCGCCTCGCCGCCGGCGAGGAGCACCAAGTCCTCCTCGCTGGGCGAGGGGCGGTAGACGGCGGCGTCGGCCAGCAGCGCGATCCCGCCCGCCCGGATGCCGCGCAGCGCCGCCAGGGCGCGCCGGTCGGCGGTCGAGGGACCCGGCAGCAGCGGAATGGCTTCCAGGCCCCATTCCTCGACAATGGCGCCGAGCGCTTCCCCCTCCGCGCCGACGGCCGGCACCAGAAGGCGCTCCACACCGTCGCGCATGGCGCGGGCCAGGGGCTTCACGCCGGATGCTGTGCCGCCACCCAAGGCATTGCCGCCACCCAGGGCATAGAGCCGGCCCTGGGCCAGTCTCGATAGTTCCCCGGTCAGGGTGTCGCCCTCCGTGCCGTCCACCAGCAGGCCGGTCCGCCCCTCGCCCTCCGGATCGGCGAGGCGTGCCTCCAGCACCAGCTGACGCAGGGCGCGGTCCAGGGCCTCGGCCGAGGGGCTCGCCATGGGCAGGCCCAGCCCGCGTGCCAGCCCCGTGGCCGGCACCCCGTCCCGCAGCACCAGGGTCGGCACCTCCGGACAGAGACGAGACAGGCTGGCGCGCAGCGGTTCGGAGGACAGGATGACGCGGATGCCGCGCAGCCTGTCGCGCATCTGCCCCACCAGCTTCTGCCGGTGCTGCGGGATATAGACCAAGCGTGGCGCCGTCACCGCCTCGGCGGGCAGCAGGCAGGCACGCGGGAAGGCCAGCGCGGGCTTGCCGAAGCGTTGCAGCAGTTGCGGGGTTTCGGCCAGCAGCAGCGCGGGCAGGCGCACACCTTCGGCGGGCTTGGCAATCCGCAGCATCACCTGTTCCAGCGCCGGGTCGCCGGGGAACGGCTCCCACTCGGAGGCCGGCAGGCCACGCGCCGGCACCGCCAGCATCGCCAAGTCGAAATGGGCCAGCATCCGGGCCGTGGCGCCGGAGAAGCCCGCGGCATCGGACACCAGCAGGAGCCAGGGGGAATGCCCCTCCGCGCGCAACCCTCCGCCCAGGGCACAGAGCCGGTCCCAGCCCTCGCCCTCGGTGTCCGTGGCGAGGAACAGCACCACGGCGCCCGGCCCTTCGCGCAGGGCGGCCACGGCATCGGCCCGGCGCGAGACCAGGGCCGGCGACGGGCGGTTCGCGGCCAGCGGACCAAGGCAGCCATGCGGCCGCAGGGCAAGATCGTGACGCCCATCCTTCGTGGTGACCGTCAGGACCGGCGCGGCATCGCGCTCCGCCAGATGCAGCCTGGCCTCGAAGCGGCCCCCGTCCAGCGGGTGCACCACCTCCGGCGGCCCGTAGCCGGTATCGAGCAGGACGCTCTCGATCTCCGTGCCCATCGCGTTCATCCGCAACGTGAAGAAGCCGGCCTCGTCGAGGCTGGCCTCGATGACCTGCCCTGGCATGGCTGTATCAGGGCAGCCCTCACCCTCGGATTCGTAAGCGGTCATGTCCGGTTGTCGGCGCTCGCGGAACATTGAAGTTGCACCTTTCAGCATGCCCACAACCATAGCAAGGGTTAATCACGTTTAAGTAAATAGACGGACGCGAACGCTTCCATTGTCTCAACTAATGAGAAGCGTTCTAAAGGTCTTACACACTAAATGGTTGTGTCATGCAATCTTGCGGTGCAAAATAACCCTTAGTTTACCCACCCATGGTTGTCGCCCCCTGGGTCGTCAACCCGGGCAGCCACCAAAAAGGGACTCACCGCATGAAAGTGGGGATCATCGGCTACGGGAAGATGGGGCAGATCCGGGCCGACGCCATCGAGGCTGGGCGGCACGCGGAGATCGCCACCGTCTTCGACACGGTACGGCTGCCCGACTGCCCATATCCCTATGCCGCCTCGGCCGAGGAGATCATCGCCGATCCCAGCCTCGACGCGGTCTTCGTCTGCACGCCGAACTGGCTGAACCGCCCCCTGACCATCGCCGCCCTGCGGGCCGGAAAGCACGTGTTCTGCGAGAAGCCGCCCTGCTTCAACGGCACCGAGATGCGCGAGATCATCGGTGTCGAGCAGGAATGCGGCCGGGTCCTGATGTACGGCTTCAACCATCGCCACCACGGCGCGATCCTGCGCATGAAGGAGATGGTCGAGGAAGGCGAGTTCGGCCGGATCCTCTGGATGCGCGGCCGCTACGGCAAGAGCGTGGACGGCGACTACCTGAAGGGCTGGCGCGCCGACCGGAGCCTCGCCGGCGGCGGCATCCTGCTCGACCAGGGCATCCACATGCTCGACCTGCTGCTGCACCTGAACGGGCGTCCGTTCGACGAGGTGCAGGCCATGGTCTCCAACCTCTACTGGAAGACGCCGGGCATCGAGGACAACGTCTTCGCCCTGATGCGCGACAGCGCCACGGGCTGCGCCGTCTCCTTCCACTCGACCATGACGCAGTGGCGCCACCTCTTCTCGCTCGAGGTCTTCCTGGAGCGCGGCTACCTCACGCTGAACGGGCTCAAGACCTCCTCCGGCACCTATGGCGAGGAAGTCCTGACCATCGCGCGCAACCGCGCCAGGGCGCCGGCCGCGAGCTTCGACAGCGAGGAGAAGATCCACTTCGAGGTGGATGCCTCCTGGCAGCGCGAGGTGGACGCCTTCTTCGAGTCGGTTCGCACCGGCTCGGCCGTCACCTACGGCTCCTCGGCGCAGGCGCTGCAGGTGCTCGACCTGATCGACCGCATCTACGCCCATGAACGGCACGAATCCGCCGATCTGCGCGAGATGCTCCTGGGACATGCGGACTGAGGGGAAGAGAGTGATGGACACCAACGTCAAGGACGCCGTCGTGACCAATGACTGGCACGGCTGGCTCGAGAACTACTTCCAGCGCTACACGTCGGAGGCCTTCGACGAGAAGCACTACCCGGCGCTGATCGCCTTCCGCGATCTCTGCCTCAAGATCCGCGCCAGCAAGAACAAGCTGCTCTTCGCCGGCAACGGCGCCTCGGCCTCGATCTCCTCGCACGGCGCGGTGGACTTCACCAAGCAGGGCCGGGTCCGCGCGGTGGACTTCAACGAGCCCAACCTGATCACCTGCTTCGCCAACGACTACGGCTATGAGAACTGGATCTGGCGCGCCATGGAGCGCTATGCCGATCCGGGCGACGCGGTGGTGCTGATCTCCGTCAGCGGCACCTCGCCGAATGCCGTGAAGGCCGCCGAATGGGCCCGCAGGAACGACGTCAGCGTCGTCACCTTCACCGGCAAGTCGCCGGAGAACCCGCTGAAGGCGCAAGGCGACATCAACTTCCACATCCCCTCGGGCGCCTACAACGTGGTCGAGGGCGTGCACAACATCTGGCTGACCACCGTCGTCGACATGCTGGTCGGCGAGGCCGAGTACAGCGTGGTCTGACGCCATGCGCATCCTGGCCATGATCCCTGCCCGCATGGGCAGCCAGCGCCTGAAGCAGAAGAACCTCAAGGAGATCCGCGGCGCGCCGCTGATCGCGCATGCGATCCGCAAGTGCCAGGAGGCCGGGGTCTTCGACGAGATCTGGGTGAATTCGGAGCATCCGGCCTTCGGGCCGGTGGCGCTGGCCGAAGGCGCCCGCTTCCACCAGCGCCCGGAGCATCTCGGCTCCAACACCGCGACCTCCGAGCAGTTCGTCGCGGAGTTCCTGGAGAAGCGCACCTGCGACGCGGTGGTGCAGGTGCATTCCATCGCGCCGCTGCTGACGGCGGAGGAGGTCCGCTCCTTCGTCAACCGGCTGCGCGAGGGGCAGGAGGACGCGCTGATGAGCGTCATCCACGAGAACCTGGAATGCATGCATCGCGGCGCGCCGGTGAACTTCACCTTCGCCGAGAAGACCAACAGCCAGGACCTGCTGCCGGTCGAGCGGATCACCTGGTCGATCACCGGCTGGCGGCGCGAGACCTATCTGGAGGCCTTCGCCGCCGGACGCTGCGCCACCTATTCCGGCCGCATCGGCACCTGGCCGGTGGGCCGGATGGCCGGGCACGTGATCAAGACGCAGGAGGATTTCGACATCGCCGAGGCGCTCTGGGACACGGTGCACCGTCCCGCCGCGGCGCTGGATGCCGCCGCCGCCTGACGGCGCGATGCATCACCCGACAGGAAGCGCCGGGAGGGAGACCTCCCGGCGCTTCGTCCTTTCCGGCTCAGGCCGGAACCCGCATCTCCACCGCGCCGAAACGGCCGAAGGAGGCGCGCACCAGCCCGGGTCGCGGCGGCTGCAGGCAGCCGGTGCAGGAACCGGTCAGCACGTACTGCCCCGCCTGGATCGTGTAGCCGCGCGCATTGGCCAGGGCCACGAAGGCCACGGTGGCGCCGAAGGGCCCGCCTTCCACCAGCGCACCAGTGCCCCACGCCGCCTCGGCTCCGTCGAAGCTGACCGACACCCGCAGCTCCAGCAGCTCCTCCGGCGTCCAGTCCGCGACGCCCTCCCCGACGATGCCGAGGCCCGAGGCGCCGTTGTCGGCGATCAGGCCGAAGGCGCCGAACTGCCCCAGCGCGGCGAAGCGGGTCTGCGGCACCTCGATCGCGGGATGCACGCCCGTGATCGCCGCCCGCACCTCCTCCGCCGACCAGGGCGCGCCGCGCGGATCAAGGTCGCGGCCGAAGCGGAAGGCGATCTCGCTCTCCACCCCGGCCTGCGGCAGGTCCGACGCGGGCGGCTCGGCGCCGGAAGGCAGCACACGCTCCGCCGGCAGCACGCCGAAGAAGCCGCGTTCCAGCCCGAAGCCCTCGCGCACCGACTTCACCGTGGCGCCCAGCTTCCAGGCCCCGATCTTCCGGATCGTTCCCGCCACCACCGCGTCCTGCACCGCCTCGGCCTCCGCCAGGCTGGCCGGGATCTCGGCCGGCTGCGGCGCCAGGACGGCGCGGTCCCGCACCGCCGCGATCAGCTTCGCCGCCAGCGCGCGGCGCTCCGCCAACCCGCTCACGAGGGTGCCCTCCCCGTCACGGCGCGCACATGCATCGGCCCGCCGACCTCGCCGGTGACGGCGATCTCGCCGCCCGCGGCCTCCACCAGCGCGCAGCCGGCGGCGACGTCGTACCAGTTGATGCCTTCCTCCTCGTAGCCGTCGAAGCGCCCGCAGGCGACCCAGGCCAGGGAGAGCGCGGCGCTGCCGATCATGCGGATCTTGGTCCAGCCCTCGAAGCGGCCGATCACCCGCGCCAGGCCCTCGGGCGAATGGTCCGCCTTGGCGGGCAGGCCGGTGGACAGCACCGCGCGTGGCCGGGCCGGCGGCTCGACCGGCATGCCGTCCTGGCGGAAGCCCAGCCCCGGTCCGCCGGAGAAGAGCTCGTCCCGGTTGAAGTCGTAGATCGCGCCCAGCACCGCCTTGTCGTCGCGGCACAGCGCCACGGAGACGCAGCAGAGCGGCACGCCCCGGAAGAAGTTCCACGACCCGTCCAGCGGGTCCACCGCCCACCAGGCCTCGCCCGGCGCCGGCTGGCCGCCGATCCAGCCGGCCTCCTCGCTGAGCACCGGAAAGGGCGCGGCCTCGCGCAGCGCGGCGATGATCAGGGCCTCGGAGGCCTTGTCCTGCTGAAGTTTGATGTCCCGGCCGATGGCGGATTCCGCCACGCCGCCGCCGGCGCGCAGCAGATCCCGGCTCACCCTTGCGGCCGACTCGGCCAGGGCGAGAGCTGTCAGGTTGTCCATGCGCCCAGTTTGCGCCAGCGGGACGGGCAAGGACAGTGCGGAACACGCGCGGGACCGGAATCGGGCGCGTTTCGCACAGGAATCGCATAGTTTCCGAGAAAAACGTCGGGATTCAGCCTTGTAGGCCGATTCTTTGAGATCTAATCTCAAGCAGGTTCAACAAGGACGCAGCCACCGGCATGATGGCGGGGTCGCATATCGCGCTCGGCGCCGCGGCCTGGCTGGTGGCGGCACCGAAATTCGGCCTTCCCGCCGTGGATGCCGCCTCCCTGGGGCTTGCCGTGCTCGGCGCCTTGTTGCCGGATATCGACCATCCGAAATCCTGGGTCGGCAAGCGCACGCGGCCGGTCTCCAATGTCATCGGCTGGATCTTCGGCCATCGCGGCATCACCCATTCCGCCCTGGCCGTCGCGGCCTGCTTCGTGCTGCTGCTGCAGACCGACCTGCCGCGCTGGGTGATGGCGCCTCTGCTGGTGGGCTATCTCTCGCATCTGGTGGCGGACCTGCTCACGCCCGGCGGGCTGCGCCTCGCCTGGCCGATGAAGGGCACCTGGTCCCTGCCCCTCTGCCGGACCGGCTCCGCCTTCGAGCCGCTGGTGGTGGCGCTGATCCTGAGTTGCGCGGGCTGCGGAACCTTCGGCAAGCCGGACCTCGCTTCCGGCTGGCGGGCCGCCGGACTCTGCCGGGTCTGGCAGGGCTACGAGGGCTTCCGTCCCTGCACGCCGGAGCGGGAGCAGCGCGCCCATCCCGTGGAGCGGGCCATGGCGGGTCGCTTCGCCAACCGTTCCTGAAGCGGGCGCCGCGCGGCGATTCGCGTGGCGGGCAAACCTCCCCGTCGTGCCGGGCGTTCCAGAGGGCGGACAGCCGCTCCAAGCCCCATGTCCGAGGGAGGCCACACGATGCCGCAACCGCCAAGCAAGCCGATACCCGCATGGCGCAGCCTGCCCCGGCTCGCCGGGCTTCTCGCCCTCCTGTCCGGACCTGCCCTGGCGCAGGCTCCCTCGCCCACGACGCCCGGCAGCCCCTACGCCCCCATGCCGGAACCTTCCGCGCCGGGTCGGAATACCGCGCCGGAGCGCTCCAACCCCATGCCGCGCAGCGGGGTGATCCAGCCGCCCGCGACCGGCCGGGTGGACCCGGGAATCCACACCACCGTTCCCGATCCCCGGCCCAATACCACGCCGGTCATCCCGCCGCCCGGCTCGCCCGGCGGCAATCCGCAGATCCAGCCGCGCTAGGGCACCATGGCAGATCCAAGGCGCGTGGAGACGGAAGCCGGATGGGAGGTCGTGGTGGTCGGCGCCGGGCCTGCGGGCCTGAGCGCCGCCCTGATCCTGGGGCGCTGCGACCGCCGTACGCTGGTCTGCGATTCGGGGCAGCACCGCAATGCCGCCGCCAAGGCCATGCGCGGCTATCTCGGGCGCGACGGCACGCCACCGTCCGAGATGCTGCGAATCGCGCAGCAGGAGATCGCCCGCTATCCCAGCGTCTCCGTGCAACAGGTGACGGCAACGAAAGCCGTGCGGCAGGACGACGGTGCCTTCCGCCTGGAACTCTCCGATGGCCGGGTGGTCGTCGCGCCGAAGCTGATCCTCGCCACCGGGGTGGTGGACCAGTTGCCACCGCTGGAGGGCCTGGACGCCGTCTGGGGGCGAAGCGCCTGGCGCTGCCCCATCTGCGACGGCTGGGAGCACCGCGGACGCCCGCTGGCCGTCCATGGCAACAGCGAGGACGCGGTGCGCTTCGCCCTGGAGATCCGGCACTGGACGCCGGATCTCGTGCTCTGCACCGATGGGCCGCCGGAATACCCGGACCGCTGGGGGAAGCGCCTGGAAGGCCAGGGCATCGCGATCAGGACGGACCGCATCGCACGGCTCGAATCTGAGGCAGGGAACCTTTCGGCCATCCTCTTCGCGCAGGGCGACCGGCTGCCGCGCGAAGGGCTTTTCCTTGCCACGCCGTGGCGCCAACGCTGCGATCTCGCCGAGGCGCTGGGTTGCGAGATGACGGAACACGACACAGCCCGCACCGGACGGCACGAGGCGAGCACGGTGCCCGGCCTCTATCTCGCGGGCGATATCGCCGGGGGCTATCAGCTTGCGATCGTCGCCGCCGCGCAGGGCGCCACGGCAGCCGTCGCCGTCAACACGGAGCTGATTCGCGACGGGTTGCGCGACTGACCTCCGATCGCCGCTTTCGCAGTGCACAAAAGGCATCCCGCCCATCCTCCCCTCGCCGCGAGGGCGCGGGGAAGCGGTGGAAGATGCGATTCCCTTGATGTTTACTCGCATCTGACCGAGACAGCGTGAAACGGCTGCGTTATGGAAGCCGCACTACTGGAGGGGTTGCATGAGCAAGAAGTTCCTCACTGGCGTGATCGTGGAGTCCAGCGAGATGACCGGCGTTGCCGCCAACCGGCTGGCAACCGATCTCATCGAGGCGATCAAGAAGGAGATCATCGAGACCGGCCGCTTTTCGCTGCCGGAGTTCGGTTCCTTCAGCGTCCGCGAGACGCCCAAGCGGACCGCGCTGAACCCGCGCACCGGCGAGAAGGTCGCCGTGAAGGCCGGCGCCACCGTGCGATTCAAGCCTTCGCCGGCCCTGAAGGAATCGGCGCTGGCCGGGCTGAAGAAGGCCAAGCGCAAGGCCGCCCGCAGCGCGGGCAGCAGCGCGAGCTGATCCGGAGCCGCCGGCCGGACATCGTCCCGATACGCCAGCCGGCGGCCGCTTTCCGCAGCACGGCCCGGGATATTCCGGGCGCCGCGCAAAGACGGGCCACCGGGCTCAGCCGCCGGCGTAATCCTCGGGCCTGATGGCCAGGAGGAAGATCCCGTTCCCGTCCGCGAGGCGGACCATCTCCTCCCGCTGGATCACCAGCGCTCCCCGCGCCTCGAAGGCGATTCCCGCCAGCCCGGCCTGTACCGCCATCCGCACCGTGGCCGGCCCGAGCGAAGGCATGTCCAGGCTGCGGTCCTGCTGCGGCTTTACCAGCTTCACCAGCACACCGCCCCGGCCCTCCCGCCGCAGCGCGCCGCAGCGGGCGATCAGCGCATCCGTGCCCTCGATCCCCTCGACGCCCAGCACGAGGCCCTGCTGCACCACGGCCCCCTGCCCCACATCGAGCCGGCCCAACGCCTGCACCACCGCAACGCCACGGCGGACATCCTCCCGGTGCCCCGCATCCGGAGCGACATGGCCGAGCAGGCCCGGCGGCACCTGCAACCCGTCCAGCACCGAATCCGGCCCGACCAGCGAGAAGCCCTCCTCCGTCAGGACCTTCCGCAGCGCGCTCAGCAGCCCGTCATCGCCGGAAAAGGCGCGCGCGCCGATCCGGGCGAGGTAGCGCGCCGTCGCCGCATCCGGTCGCAGCGACAGCAGCGAGGGGCGGCGCACATGGCCGCAAAGCACCAGCTCGCGCACCCCCTCACCCCGCAGCCAGGGGATCGAAGAGCCCAGAGCACCGAAACGCAGCCGCAGGGACGGATAGCCGGCCCAGGCGGCGGGATCGGCGAAACCCTCCAGCAGCACGGGACGCACTTCCCGCCCCGCCGCCCGGGCGGTGGCGGCGACGCGGAGCGGCAACTCCCCTTCCCCGGCAAAGATGCCCAGAGGGGGGGCATGGGAGGCCGCGGCCGGCGAGGTCACGCGGCCTCGCCCGACGCCTCGTCCTCGCGCAGCCCATGCACGCGGGCGCGCATCAGGCCGCGGCGGCTGTGCGTGTCCATGAAGGCCAGGATCTCGGCCACCGCCGGGTCCTCGCCCCAGCTCGCCCGGGTCCGCGCCAGGCGTTCGGAGAAGACGCCGTCGCCCGCGAAAAGGCTCCGCACCGCCGCCCGCAAGGCATGGATGCGGGGTCGCGAGAAGCCGCGGCGCTTCAGCCCGATCAGGTTCAGGCCGGTCAGCCGCGCCCGGTCGCCCAGGCAGGCGCCATAAGGAATGACGTCCGCCTCGACGCCGCTCATGCCGCCGATCACCGCCTGCCGGCCGATGCGAACGAACTGGTGCACCGCCGCGCCGCCACCGACGAAGACCGTGTCGCCGATCTCCACATGGCCGCCGAGCATGACGTTGTTAGCCAGGATCACGTTGTCCGACAGCTGGCAGTCATGGCCGACATGGGCGCAGGCCATGATCAGGCAGTTGTCGCCGATGCGGGTGAGGCCATGGCCGCCGACGCTGCCGCGATGGATCGTCGAATGCTCGCGAAAAGTGCAGCGGGCACCGATCTCCACGCGCGTGAGCTCGCCCTTGTACTTCAGGTCCTGCGGCGGCAGGCCGACCGAGGCGAAGGGCATGAGCTTCGTGCCCGGCCCGATCCGCGTGTCGCCGTCCACGACGGCGTGGGAGACGAGCTCGACGCCCTCCTCCAGCACCGCCTGGGCGCTGACGCTGCACCAGGGGCCGATCTTGACGCCGGCGCCCAGCCGGGCCCCCTCGGCGACGATAGCGCTGGGATGGATCTCTGCCACGCTCACTTGTCCAGAATCATCGCGGCATAGGTGGCCTCGGCCACGACCGTGCCATCGACCTTGGCTTCCGCATTGAACTTCCACACGTTCCCGCGCTGCCGCTCCTTCACCACATGGATGCGGAGCTGGTCGCCCGGGACCACGGGACGGCGGAACTTCGCGCCCTCGACGCTCATGAAATAGACCAGCTTGCCATTCGCGGAGGGCCCCAGCGTCCGCACCACCAGCACGGCTGCCGTCTGCGCCATGCTTTCGATGATCAGCACGCCCGGCATCACCGGATGGCGTGGGAAATGGCCCTGGAAGAAGTTCTCGTTGACCGTGACGTTCTTGATGCCGATGGCGCGCTCGCCCAGCACCACCTCCACCATGCGGTCCACGAGGAGCAGGGGATAGCGATGCGGGATCGCCTCCATGATCTGCGCGATATCGAAAGTCTCGAAGGTCTCGCCCTCGGCCCGCGGCTCTTCCTGCCCGCTCATTCTGTCCTGTCCGTTGAAACCTTCTTGGCGGCCAGGCGGCGCACCGCCGCGAAGCCGCGCATGGCGTCCCGCGCCGGCATGGCCGGGCTGCCCAGAACGTCCATGCCTGCCGGCACATCATTCATGACGCCCGCCTGCGCGCCGATACGCGCCTTTGTTCCGATTGAGAGATGTCCCGTCAAGCCTGCCTGCGCGGCCACGGTCACATAGTCGCCCAGGACCGTGGAGCCGGAGATTCCCGCCTGTCCCACGATGATGCAGCCGCGCCCGGTGCGGACATTATGGCCGATCATCACGAGGTTGTCGGTCCGGGTTCCCGCGCCGAGGACCGTATCGCCCGCCGCCCCGCGATCGACACAGGAATTCGCACCGATCTCGACACGGTCCTCCAGCACCACGCGCCCCAATTGCGGAACGGTGACGAAGTTCCCGGATGGATCGGGGACGAAGCCGAAGCCCTCGTTTCCCACCCGCGCGCCCTGGTGCAGCACCACCCCGTTCCCGGCCAGGCAGAAATAGGCGCTGGCCTGGGCATGGATGCGGCAGCCGGCGCCAAAGACGCAGTTCGGGCCGATGACGGCATGCGGCCCGACGATGCAGCCGGGCCCCAGCTTCGCGCCCTCACCGATCACGGCATAGGGACCGATCTCGGACCTTTCGCCGATCTCCGCGCCCTCCCCCACCACGGCGGTCGGGTGGATGCCCGGGCGCGGCACCGGCGGCGGATGGAACAGCCCGGCGATCCTGGCAAAGGCCAGTTGTGGCGAGCGTGCCAGCAGCACGGCAGCCTGCTCCGGGACATCCGCCTGCATCGCGGCGGCGACGATCACCGCCCCCGCCTGCGTCGCCCGCAGGGCGTCGCGGTTGCGCCGCCCCTCGGCGAAGGCGATCTCGCCCGGCCCGGCCTGGTCCAGCGGCGCCACGTCCGTCAGGAAGAAAGCGGGGTCGCCGCGCAGGATCTCGGCGCCGCCGGCGCGCGCAACCTCCTCCAGCGTCCGCGTCCCGGCATGGATATGGAAGCGCGGGTCCGCCATGGCTTAGCGGCGTTGCTGTGCCGGCTTGGCCGCCTGCGGCTCGGCCTGCGCCGCGGGCGCCGCTTCTTCCTTGGCCAGGGTCACGCTGCGCAGCGCCTTGTTCAGCTGCTGGCTGATCTCGTCCGTCAGGTCGAAGGGCGGATCGTTATAGATCACCAACGGCCGCGGCAGGACCAGGTTGACCTTATGGTTCGCCGCAACCTGCCGCACCACCCCCGCCAGGGCGCGCTCGATCTCGTTCAGCGCCGTCTGCGCCGCCTGCTCGATGGCGCGGGAACGGTCACGGAAGACGCGCTGGCTCTCGGTGATCTTCTCCTGCAACTCACGCTCGCGGTTGCGCAGCGCCTCCGGCGGGTTGCGCTGCTGGTCCGGCGTCAGGGCGGCGCGTTCCTGCTGCAACTGCTGCTGCGCGTCGCGCCAGCCTGCCTGCTCCTTCTGCAGGTCCTCGTTCAGCTTCTGCCGGCGGCGCTCGATCTCCTCGCGCACCCCGTTGAAGGCGGTGGAGTTGCGCTGCACCTCCGGCACATCCACCACGCCGATGATCGCATCGGGCGGAGCCTGGCCGGGGGCGAGCGCCGGGCGTCCGGCGGCCGGCTGCGCCGCCGGACGCTGCGCGGGCTGCTGCGCCGGGCGCTGCTGCTGTGCCGGCTGGGCGGGGCGGGTCTGCTGCTGACCCTGCGGCACGAACCAGTCCTGCGCCTGGGCCGGCATGGCCCATTGGGTGGCGGGAATCAGGACGGCCAGGGCGGCGAGAGCGGTGCGCGCCTTCATCATCGATACTCCGGAGATTCTCAGAAACGGGTGCCGAAGCCGAAGCGGAACACCTGCGTCTGGTCGTAGGACTTCTTCACCACGGGTGCGGCGAAGTCGAGGTTGATCAGACCGAAGGGACTGGCCCAGGAGATGCCGGCGCCCGCACCCACGCGCGGGGAGCTGTCGCTCAACACCCCATCGCCCTTGTCGGACTGGCTCAGGGCGCCGACATCCACGAAGGTCCGGCCGGTGATGCCCAGCTCGTCCGGGATCGGCAGCGGGAAGCGGAACTCGGTGGACTGGGTCCAGAGGAAGCGGCCGCCCAGGGATTCGTCGTTCTGCACGCCGCTCACGATGGAGCGGTCGCGCGGGCCGACACCCGCCACCTCGAAGCCGCGCAGGTTCTCGCCGCCCAGGAAGAAGCGGTCAACGATCAGGTCCTTGCCGCCGCCCCAGGTCTGCAGGTAGCCGACGCTGCCGCTGATCGCGAGGACGTATTTCGGATCGCCCAGCAGCTTCTCGAAGGGCACGTAAACGGCACCGTCGCCGCGCCAGCGGACGTATTTCGCGTCGCCGCCGATGCCGGCGAAATCCGTGCCGAAGCGCAGCACGTAGCCGCGCGACGGGTCGAGACGGGAGTCGCGCTTGTCCCAGGTCAGGGTCTGGCCCAGCTGCGACAGCAGCGTCTTGCCCTTCTGCTCCAGGATGTACTTGCTGGTGACGTCGTTGCTGATGTCGAAGATGTTTCGCTGCGACAGGGTGTAGGTCCAGGACTGGCGCAGGAACTCGTTGAACTCGTAGCCGGCGCGCAGCGCGAAGCCGTAGCGGCGCTCCTCGTAGCCCGAATAGTCGCGCAGGTCGCGGGTCACGTAGAAGACGTCGGCGCCGACGGCGAGGTTGCGGTCCAGGAAGGACGGGTCGGTGACCGAGGCGTCGATCGAGGAGCGGCGCTGCGCGATGGTGCCGTTGATGCGCGCATCGATGCCGGTGCCGAGCAGGTTGCGCTCGCGCAGGCCGATATCGGCGAGCGCGCCTGCATCCGTCGAGTAGCCGCCGCCGAGGCTGATCTCGCCGGTGGCCTTTTCCGAGACCGCGGCATTGACGATCACCCGGTCCGGCGCCGAGCCGGGCGAGGTGGTGATGTTCACGTCGTTGAAGTAGCCGAGGTCGCGGACGCGCTGGCGGGAGCGGCGGATCTGCGCGGCGTTGAAGGGGTCGCCCTCGGCGACGCGGAACTCGCGGCGGATGACCCGGTCCTGCGTCCGGGTGTTGCCGGTGATGTCGATGCGGTCGACATAGAGCCGCTCGCCCTCGCGCACGTCGAAGGTGATCTCGACCGTGCCCTTTTCGCGGTCGCGCTGGATGCGCGGCTGGGCCTCGGCGAAGGGCGCGCCCAGCTCGTTGGCGCGGTCCTGGATCGCCTGGACGGCGTTCTCCACCGCCTCTCCGTCATACCAGTCGCCGCGGGAGAGATTGATCTCGGGGCGGAGCTGCTCCGGCTTGATGTTGCGCAGCTGCGAGGTCACCTCGATCTTGGAGACGCGGTAGCGCTTGCCCTCGTTGATCGTATAGGTGACGAAGAAGCCGGAACGGTCCGGCGCCAGCTCGGCCGTCGCAGCCGTCACCTGCACGTCGGCATAGCCGTGGCGGAGGTAGTAGCGGCGCAGCAGCTCGCGGTCGAAGTTCAGCCGGTCCGGATCGTAGGAGTCCGAGGAGCTGAAGGGGCGGTACCAGGCGGCCTCGCGGCTGGCCACGATCTCCTTCAGCCGGCTGTCCGAGAAGGCCTCGTTGCCGACGAAGTTGATCCGGCCGATCAGCGCGGTCTCGTTCTCCTTGATCTCGAAGACGACATCGACGCGGTTCTGCGGCAGCTCGATGACCTTCGGCTCCACCGTGGCGGCGAAGCGGCCGCGGCGGGCATAGAGCTCCAGGATCTTCTCCCGGTCGGACTGGGCCGCCTGGGGCGTGAAGACCGCCCGCGGGCGGATGGAGACCAGCGGCTGCAGCTGGTCGTCGGAGATCTTGCGATTGCCCTCGAAGGCCACCCGGTTGACGATCGGGTTCTCCTGCACCCGCACCACGACGCGGTCCCCCTGGCGTCCGACCTGCACGTCCCGGAACAGGCCGGTCGCGAAGAGGGTGCGGAGCGATCGGTCCAGCTGTTCCGAATCGAAGCGGTCGCCCGGCTGGAGCAGCATGTAGGAGCGGATGGTATCCGCCTCGATACGCTGGTTTCCGACGACATCGATGCCACTGACGGTGCCCTGCCCCACGCCCTGTCGGGGAGCGGCGGCCGGGGTGCCGGCGCGGCCGCGCTGCGGCTGGGCGCTGGCGGGGGTCACGAGCACGGGGACGAGGCAGGTAGCAGCGAGAAGCAGGGCGCGTGTGGCGTTCAAGTTCCAGGTTCCGAGCCGGCATTTCCCGCCCGGTCCCCTAGAGGGCCGGACGGGGGCGGGCGCAAACTAGCGGCAACCCCCCGGGAACGCCAACCCCGTCTCAACAACCAAGGCGAAGCGTATGGTTATCCAGCCAGCCCTGTGATCCATCGGACAACGCCCAGATGGCTCAGGTCGTTCCAGGTCGAGAAAATGAACAGGGCCGCCAGCACCGCCAGCCCGGCCCGCAGCCCGTATTCCATGGCCCGCGGGGGCAGCGGCCGGCCGCGAATCGCCTCTGCCGCGTAGAAGACCAGGTGCCCGCCATCCAGGACCGGGATGGGGAAGAGGTTGATCAGGCCCAGGTTCACCGAGAGCACGGCGATGAAGGTGATCAGGCTGGGCAGGCCCAGGGCCGCCGCCTGCCCGGAGATCTGCGCGATCCGCAGCGGGCCGCCCAGATCGTCCGTACCGCGCTGGCGGGTGATCATCTGCCAGACCCCGACCAGCGTCTGCCGCGAAACCTCGAAGGTATTGGCCACGCCCCCCCAGAGCGCCTGCACCGGGTTCATCCGCTCGAAGCTCGGCGCCCCGGCCGCGATGCCCAGCACGCCGACCGGCGCCGCCCCGTCGCGCTGCCGCGATTCTGGGGTGGCGGAGACGGTCAGCTCCTCCGTCCCGCGCCGCACCGACAGGGTGATGGGCTGGCCCGGATGCGGCTCGATCCGGCTCTGCAGGTCCGTGAAGCGGCTGACCGGCTGGCCATCCACCGAGAGGATCGTGTCCCCCGCCTGGAGCCCCGCCCGCTCGGCGGCGCTGCCGGCCACCACCGTGCCGACATTGGCGTTCATCACCGGCTGGCCGACGGTCATGAAGAGCCCGGCGAAGAGCACCGCCGCCAGCAGGAAATTGGCGATGGGCCCGGCCGCCACCACGATGGCCCGGTCGAGCACCGGCTTGTCGTGGAAGGTCTCGCCCGGGCGCCACGCCGCCCGCACCGCCGGGTCCACGTCGCCCGGCTGCTCCTGCCCGTGCAGCTTCACATAGCCGCCCAGGGGCAGCCAGCCGATGCGCCATTCCGTGCCACGCCGGTCGGTCCAGCGGGCCAGGGCCTGGCCGAAGCCGATGGAGAAGCGCTCGACATAGACCCCGCGCCAGCGCGCGGCCCAGTAGTGCCCGGCCTCATGGATGAAGACCAGTACGCCCAGCACCACCACGAAGGCCAGGATCGTCCGGCCAGAGCCCAGCAATGCTTCCAACTCAGTGTCCTCTCAGGGTCTCGCCCCCGAAATCCTCATATGGGCTGGCTCCGCCTAGGCAGCCATCCCCATCCGCTCCGCCTCTTCCCCGGCCATCCGCCGCGCCTCCCCGTCCAGCGCCAGCACGGCCTCCAGATCGGGGATCGCCGGCGCGCCGAACCGCTCCATCACAGCCTCCACCACGCGGGCAATGCCCAGGAAGCCCAGCCGCCGGCCGAGGAAACGTGCCACCGCGACCTCGTTGGCGGCATTCAGGATGGTGGGAGCGCCGCCGCCCGCGGACAAGGCTTCCCGCACCAGCCGCAGCGCCGGGAAACGTTCCGGATCGGGCGGAAAGAATTCGAGACGTCCCAGCGCCGCCAGATCCAGCCGCCCGACATCCACATGGCGCCGCCCTGGCCAGGACAGCGCATGGGCGATCGGGGTCCGCATGTCCGGCGTGCCCAGTTGGGCGATCAACGAGCCGTCGGCATACTGCACCAGCCCGTGCACGGTGGATTGCGGATGCACCAGCACCTCGACCCGCTCATGCGGCACGGGGAAGAGATGCGACGCCTCGATCACCTCCAGCCCCTTGTTGAACAAGGTGGCGCTGTCGATGCTGATCTTGGCGCCCATGCTCCAGACCGGGTGCCGGATGGCCGCCTCCGGCGTCGCCACGGCCATCTCGGCCAGGCTGGCCTGACGGAAGGGGCCGCCCGAGGCGGTCAGGATGATCTTCTCCGGCGCCGAGGGCTGGTGCGCGTCGAGCGCCTGGAAGATCGCGTTGTGCTCGGAATCCACCGGCAGCAGCAGCGCCCCGGCCTCCCGCGCCACCCGCATCACGATCGCCCCGGCGCAGACCAGGCTCTCCTTGTTGGCCAGCGCCAGGGTGCCGCCGCGCCGCAGCGCCGCCAGCGTCGGGCGCAGCCCCGCCGCGCCAACCACCGCCGCCATGGTCCAGTCCGCCGGGCGGGCCGCGGCCTCCAGCACCGCGGCCTCCCCGGCGGCGCAGGCGATGCCGCTGCCCGCCAAGGCCTCGCGCAGCGCCGGCAGGCAGCTCTCGTCGGCCAGGACGGCGATGGCGGGGCGCAGGCGCAGCGCCTGCTCCGCCAGGGCCCGGGCGTCGCGCCCGGCCACCAGGGCCTCGACCGCGAACTCGCCCGGCGCGGCCGCCTCCAGCAGCGCCACCGTGCTCTTTCCCACCGAGCCCGTGGAGCCCAGAACCGTGATCCGTCGCGTCATCGCCCCTGCGTCACCCACTTCTTCTTTTTCCGCCGCGGCGTCAGCGCCACAGCGGCACCCCGTAGCCCACCCCCAGCGCCAGCAGCGCCGCCACCGGCGCCGCCGCCAGCAGGCCGTCCAGCCGGTCCAGCAGCCCGCCATGGCCGGGGATCAGGCTGGAGGTGTCCTTCACCTTGAAATGCCGCTTGATCGCGCTTTCCAGCAGGTCGCCGGCCTGGGTGGCGACGGCGAGGATCGCGGCCACGGCCGCCGCCCGCGCCATGGAGCCCGGGGCCAGCACCAGGGTCAGCAGCGCGCCCACCAGCATGGCGAAGACGAGGCCCCCGATGGACCCGGACCAGGTCTTGTTCGGCGAGACCTGCGGCCAGAGCCTCGGCCCCCCGAAGACCCGCCCGGCCATGTAGGCGCCGATATCGCTGGCCCAGACCGCGGAAAGGAGGAAGAGGATGTTGTCCCGCCCGGCCTCGTTGTCGTGGCGCAGCTCGATCAGGCAGAGGCCGGCAATGCCGATATAGAGCACGCCGAGGGCCAGGCTCAGCGCCGGCTGCTGCGGCACGCCCCGCCGTCCGCGCGATCGTTCCGCCCCTGTCCAGGCCAGGAAGAACCCCGCGACCAGCACCGCCCAGGACAGGGCCGAATGCCCGATCACCGCGACGATGCCGGCGAGGAAGATGGCGAGCGGCACGCCCAGGCCGGGGAAGACCCGGGTCCGCATGCCGCAGAGATGCACCCATTCCCAGGTCAGGATGGCGATGCAGATGGCGATCAGCAGGGTGTAGAGTTCGGCCCCCAGCCAGACGCAGAGCAGCGCCGTGGGGCCCAGGACCAGGGCGGAAAGGAAGCGCTTGCGCAGGTCGCGCCATCGCTTCTCCTCGGACTTCGCTTCCGCCATCAGCCCGCGATGGCGCCGTAGCGGCGCTCCCGCCGCCCGAATTCCTCCAGGGCGGCCCGGAGATGACCCGCGTTGAAATCCGGCCAGAGCACGTCCGTGAAGAACAGCTCCGCATAGGCGGACTGCCAGAGCAGGAAGTTCGACAGCCGGTGCTCGCCGGAAGTACGGATGATCAGGTCCGGGTCCGGCATCCCGGCAGTGGAGAGGTGGCGGGAGAACTGCTCCTCGTCCAGCGCCTGCGGGTCCAGCCGCCCCTCGGCCACGGCCTGGGCCACGGCGCGGGCGGCGGCCAGGATCTCCGCCCGGCTGCCATAGGACAGCGCCACGTTCAGGTTCAGCCGGGTGCCGCCGGCGGTGTCGCGCTCCGCCCGCAGGATGGCCTCCCCGGTTTCCGCGCCGAAGCGCGCCCGGTCGCCGATCACCCGCAGCCGCACCCCGTCGCGGACGAGCTGCGCGACCTCGTGGCGCAGGTAGTGCCGCAGCAGGCCGGTCAGCTCCAGCACCTCCTGCGCCGGGCGCCGCCAGTTCTCCGAGGAGAAGGCGAAGAGCGTGAGCCAGGGTATGCCGGCCTGGGCCGTGGCCTCGATGGCGCGCTTGGTGGCCTCGGCCCCGGCGCGGTGGCCCATGGCGCGGGGCAGGCCCCGTGCCGCGGCCCAACGGCCGTTGCCGTCCATGATGATGCCGATATGGGTCGGCATCGCGGCCGACGCCGGTTCGGGCCGACGTTCGGGCGCCGCACTCATCCGCTGGTCTTCATCCTGTGCAAGGCCGCCCGATCAGACCGCCTTGATATCCTTTTCCTTCTCCGCGAGCGCCTCGTCCACCCGCTTGACCGCCTGATCGGTCAGTTTCTGGATCTCGTCGGAATGGCGCTTGGCGTCGTCCTTGGAGATCTCGGACTTGGTCTCCCAGGCCTTCACCGTCTCCATGCCGTCGCGGCGCACGCCGCGCACCGCCACCTTGGCGGCCTCGGCATAGCGGGAGGCCTGCTTGGCCAGCTCGTTGCGGCGCTCCTGGGTCAGCGGCGGCAGAGGCACGCGGATCACCTGTCCCTCCGCCTGCGGGTTCAGGCCCAGGCTGGAATCCCGGATGGCGACCTCGACGGCCTTGACCACCGACTTGTCCCAGACCTGCACCGAGAGCAGGCCAGGCCCGGCCACCGAGACGTTGGCGACCTGGCTCAGCGGCTGGTTGGCGCCGTAGGCCTCGACCCGGATCGGCTCCAGCAGCGCCGGGCTGGCACGGCCGGTGCGCAGGCCGGAGAATTCCTTCTTCAGCGTGTCGAGGGCCCCGTCCATGCGGCGGACGAGATCCTGCTTGAGATGGGCGAAATCCGGGGCGGCGGCCATGAAACGGTATTCCTCAGTTCTCGACGACCGTGGTGAATCGCCCCTCGCCCTTCATGACGGCGGTGAAGGCACCCGGCTCGTGGATGTTGAAGACGACGATCGGCAGCTTGTTCTCGCGCGCCAGGCTGATCGCGGCGGCGTCCATCACCGCGAGGTCGCGGGCCAGGACGTCCAGGTAGGTCAGGGTCTCGTAGCGCTCGGCCTGCGGGTTCTTGCGCGGGTCGGCGGAGTAGATGCCATCCACCTGCGTGCCCTTCAGCAGCGCGTCGCAGCTCATCTCCGCGGCGCGCAGCGCGGCGGCGGTGTCGGTGGTGAAGTAGGGATTGCCGGTGCCGGCGGCGAAGATCACCACCCGGCCCTTCTCCATGTGGCGGATCGCGCGGCGGCGGATGAAGGGCTCGCACAGGCTTTGCAGCGGGATGGCGCTCTGCACCCGGGTCGTGACGCCCTGCCGCTCCAGCGCGCTCTGCATGGCCAGGGCGTTCATGACGGTGGCCAGCATGCCCATGCCGTCCGCCTGAACCCGGTCCATGCCCGAGGCGGCGCCGGAGATGCCGCGGAAGATGTTGCCGCCGCCGATCACGAGGCAGACCTCGACCCCCAGCGCCACCACGTCCCGCACGTCCTGCGCGATGGCCTTCAGCGTCGCCGTGTCCAGCCCATAGTCCCGCGACCCCATCAGGGCCTCCCCGGACACTTTGAGCAGGACGCGCTTGTAGGTCGGGGAGGACATCGGCGGGCTATCCTTGAAGGTCGGGGAAGTTACTCAACGGCACCCGGGCCGGGCAAGGGTCGCCCGGCCAGCGGCCCCGGGGCCGGAGGACGCACGCCCTTGGGCGTATCCCCCGGAACACACCGGCCCCGGCCGTGGCCGTGGCCGGTGGAAGGCGGCAGGAGCGTTCAGCCGCCCACGCCGGCCGCGGCCGCGACCTCGGCGGCGAAGTCGCCGGCCTGCTTCTCGATGCCCTCGCCGAGCTGGAAGCGGGCGAAGCCCGTCAGCCTGGCGCCGGCCTTCTCGACGACCTTGCGCACGCGGCTCTCGCCGTCATGCACCCAGACCTGCTCCAGCAGCACCACTTCCTCGTAGTACTTGCGGATGCGGCCCTCGACCATCTTCTCGATGATGTTCTCGGGCTTGCCGGAGGCGCGGGCCTGCTCGGACAGCACCGCCTTCTCGCGCTCCAACGCCGCCGGATCGACCGCGTCGACGTCCAGCGCGTCCGGACGGGTGGCGGCGATGTGCATGCCGACCTGACGGCCCAGGGTCTCCAGGGCGGCGACCTCGGAGGCGCCCTCGACGGCCACCAGCACGCCGATCTTGCCCAGGCCGGGCTTCACCGCGTTGTGCATGTAGGTCGCGACCGCGCCCTGCGACACGGAGAAGGTCCTGGCGCGGCGGATCGACATGTTCTCGCCGATCGTGGCGATCAGGCGGGTCAGCTCGTCGGCCACCGTGCCTTCGCCGCCGGGATAGCGGGCGGCCTTGATGGCCTCCACATCCTCGCCGACTTCCAGGGCGACCTCGGCCACCTGGGCGACGAAGTTCTGGAACTGCTCGTTGCGGGCCAGGAAGTCGGTCTCGGCGTTCACCTCGACCATGGCGGCCTTCAGCGGCGCGGAGGCCACGGCCACCAGGCCCTCGGCGGCGACGCGGCCGGACTTCTTGGCGGCGGCGGAGAGGCCCTTCTTGCGCAGCCAGTCGATGGCGGCTTCCAT
Source organism: Roseomonas mucosa ATCC BAA-692 (assembly GCF_000622225.1). Lineage (GTDB taxonomy): Bacteria > Pseudomonadota > Alphaproteobacteria > Acetobacterales > Acetobacteraceae > Roseomonas > Roseomonas mucosa. The sequence goes on from NZ_JHWD01000002.1 coordinate 93,956, forward strand.
GTCGCCATTCGCCTCAACCAGCGCCTTCTTGCAGTCCATCATACCCGCGCCGGTCTTCTCGCGAAGGTCGCGGACGAGGGCAGCCGTGATCTCGGCCATGGTGTTCTCCTCAATTGGCAAGGCACGCGCGCGGGGCATAGAACCCCGCGCGCGGCCCGTTTTCCAGTGGATTGCGGCGGCCGCGGCCTCAGCCGGCGCGGTTGCCGTCGTCCTCGTTGGCCTGGACCATGGTCTCCATGTCGGCCGTGGAGACGCCGCTGGTCGGGCTGGACTGGACCTCGCCCTCCAGCGCCACGTCACCGGCCAGCTCCTCCGGCAGCGTGCCCTCGGGCAGGCCCTCTTCCGGCAGTTCCTCGACCGCGCCCAGGTCCACGCCGGAGGCCTGCAGCTCGGCGCTGATGCCGTCGAACACGGCGCCGGCGACCATGTCGCAGTACAGGTTGATGGCGCGGATGGCGTCGTCGTTGCCCGGGATCGGGTAGGTCACGCCCTGCGGATCGGCATTGCTGTCGCAGACGGCCACGACCGGGATGCCGAGCTTGTTGGCCTCCTCGATCGCCAGCTTCTCCTTGATGGTGTCGATCACGAAGATGATGTCGGGCAGGCCGCCCATCTCCTTGATGCCACCCAGGGCGCGGTCCAGCTTCTCCTTCTCGCGCGTCAGCATCAGGACCTCCTTCTTGGTGAGGCCCTGGGTGTCGCCGGCGAGCTGCGTCTCCATCTGCTTCAGGCGCTTGATGGAGCCGGTGATGGTCTTCCAGTTGGTGAGCATGCCGCCCAGCCAGCGGTGGTTCACGTAGTACTGGCCGCAGCGGGTCGCGGCCTCGGCCACGTACTCGGCGGCGGACTTCTTGGTGCCCACGAAGAGCACGCGGCCGCCGGCGGCGACCACGTCGCGCACGGCCTTCAGGGCGCGCTCCATCATCGGCACGGTCTGCTGCAGGTCCAGGATATGCACCTGGTTGCGCACGCCGAAGATGTAGGGCGCCATGCGCGGATTCCAGCGCCGCGTGTGGTGGCCGAAGTGGACGCCCGCTTCGAGCAGGCCGCGCAGGGAAACTTCCGGCATCGCCATGATTGGCGTTCCTTTCCTTCCGATGGAGTCCGGTTGAACCTCCGCGGCGCTGAGCCCCCCTTGCCCTGATGGCGTCGGGGAGGACCGGACCCTTGCCGCTTGTCTCGGAAGGGCGCGCCGCGTGCGGATTTGCCGCCGGCGGAACGATCCCGCCGGCGGCGTGGGGCACATGGCACAGCCGTGCCGCCCGCGCAAGAGGCGGCGTCCGCGCCGGGGCCCGCCATGCCGTTCCGCCCCGCTTCCGCCACCCCGCCCGGCGGTGCCGGACGCAAATAAGACAGTACCGTTAAATCAGCGCGTTAACATGGAAGCGCGGTTGTTCCGCGATCCCTGCGGCCGCTATGCCGCAGCCGCCGACGACCTCAAGGGATCAATAGGACCCATGTCCATCACCGTGGAGCAGCCGCTCGCCGCGGCGGATGCCGATCTCGACGAGATCGGTGTGAACGTTTCCCCCGAACCCGATTTCCAGACCGTGCTGGGGCGCCGCCTCGTGCGCCGCTCCTTCTTCCGCGGCGTGCTGGGCGCGGCCACCGTGGCCAGCCTCGGCTCCGCCCTGCCCGGCTCGCGCCCGGCGCTGGCCGCGGGCAGCGTCCCCGCGGGCCAGGGCCAGCGCCTGTCCAGCCTGACCTTTCCCGAGATCCAGCATGGGCCGCGCCCGGACCTCGCCGTTGCGGAGGGCTACGAGGCCCGGGTGCTGATCCGCTGGGGCGACAAGGTCCTGCCGGGGGCGCCGGAATTCGACCCGCACCGCCAGACCGCCGCCGCCCAGGCGCAGCAGTTCGGCTACAACAACGACTTCCAGGCCTTTCTGCCGCTGCCTCGCGGCTCGGCCTCCTCGGACCACGGGCTGCTCTGGGTGAACCACGAGTATCCCGAGGCGCAGATGATGTTTCCCAGCCTGGACGCGAAGACCATGGGCGATGCCCTGACGCGCGAGCAGGTGGACATCACCATGCAGTCGATCGGCGGCAGCGTGGTCGAGGTCCGGCGGCAGGACGGCGCCTGGCAGGTCGTGCTGGGCCCGCAGAACCGCCGCATCACCGCCACCACCTCGATGCGGATCTCCGGCCCCGCCGCCGGCGACACGCGGCTGCGCACCGGCGCCGACCCGGAGGGCCGCAGCGTCCTCGGCATGATCGGCAACTGCGCCGGCGGGGTCACGCCCTGGGGCACGATCCTGACCTGCGAGGAGAACTTCGACACCTACTTCTCCGGCGACGCCACGAAGGGGCCGGAGGCCGCCGCCTGGAAGCGCATGGGGCTGAACGGCAAGTCCAACCAGGGCTGGGCGCGCTTCCACGACCGCTTCGACTTGGCCAAGGAGCCGAACGAGCCGAACCGCTTCGGCTGGGTGGTCGAGATCGACCCCTACGACCCGGACTCCACCCCGGTGAAGCGCACCGCCCTGGGCCGCTTCAAGCACGAGGCCGCCACCACCGCCCTCACGCCGGAGGGCCATGTCGCCGTCTATACGGGCGACGACCAGCGCTTCGAGTACCTCTACCGCTTCGTCAGCCGCGACCGCTACGACCCGCAGAACCGCGAGGCGAACCGCGACCTGCTGGACCACGGCACCCTCTCCGTCGCCCGCTTTGGCGATGACGGCCAGGTGGAATGGCTGCCGCTGGTCTTCGGCGAGGGCCCCCTCACCCCGGAGAACGGCTTCCGCTCCGCCGCCGATGTCATGATCGATGTCCGCCGCGCCGCCGACCTGCTGCGGGCGACGCCGATGGACCGGCCGGAGGACGTGGAGCCGAACCCGGTGACGGGGCGGGTCTATGTGGTGCTGACCAACAACAACCAGCGCAAGGCGGACCAGCTCGACAAGGCCAATCCGCGGGCGAAGAATCTCTATGGCCAGATCCTGGAGATGACGCCCCCGGACCGCAACGGGAAGCCGGACCACGGCGCCGCCCGCTTCGCCTGGGAGATGTTCATCATGGCCGGGAACCCGGAGATCGAGGAGCACCACGCCTCCTACGGTGCCGGCGTCTCCCCTTCCGGCTGGTTCGCCTGCCCCGACAACATCGCCTTCGACGGCCAGGGCCGGCTCTGGATCGCCACCGACCAGGGCGAGCAGCAGTCGGCGAACGGCATCGGCGACGGCATCTGGGCCTGCGACACCACCGGCCGCGGCCGCGCCGTCACCCGCATGTTCTTCCGCACCCCCACGGGCGCGGAGATGTGCGGCCCGGTGTTCACGCCGGACAGCCGCGGCTTCTTCGTGGCGGTGCAGCACCCGGCCAATGACGACCCGACCACGACCTATGCCGCGCCGACCACCCGCTGGCCGGATTTCCGCGACGACATGCCGCCCCGCCCTTCGGTGGTGAGCATCGTCCGGAAGGATGGCGGGGTGATCGGAAGCTGAAGATGGGCTGACGTATCGCCCAGCGGGGGGGGAAAGCCGGGGCTTTCCCCCTCCTTCTCCTCCGCCGCCCGGTGCCCTGGGACACAGACGGCTCCGGGCCCGGGCATTCCATTCTGCTACCGGAATGCAAGGGGCCGCGCCGCCGGCTGGCCCGGCCGAGGGGGAAACCATGCGGGTTCGCCACCTCCATCCCGGCATGATGGTCCAGGCCGTGGCCGGATGCCATGTCGTCCTGCTGGGCTTCGACATCGACGCACGGGGGCGGCGCGGCCTGCGCGGCTTTGCAGTGCGCCGCACCGACAGGGCGGAGGACGAGAGCGTCTGGATGAAGGGCAGCAAGACCTTCCGCTCGGTCAGGCCCTCGATCGGCGCCGGCGAGCAGTTCTCCAGCCTGCTGCACCCGTTCCAGACCTTCCAGTGGGCGGATTACTCGGCCAGGCCCGGCCGCGACTACACCTACGAGGCCGTGCCCATGTATGGCGTGCCCGGCGCGCTGCGGCAGGGTGATCCGGTCCGCCTGGACATCCGGACGGAGCCGGTGGAGGGGGCGGCGCACAGCGTGCTGTTCAACCGCGGCGCCGTCGCGACCCAGGAGTATGCGCGGCGCTTCCAGAACAGGAAGCCTTCGGCGGTCGGGCCGGCCGCCTATGCATGGCTGTCGCGCGGGCTGGAGGAAGGCATCCTGGGCTTCGTCGCCCGTGCGAAGGACGAGAGCTGGGCGCTCAGGGGCGCCTTCTATGAATTCCAGTGGCCGGCGGTGCTGGAGGCGCTGGGCGCGGCACGACGCCGCCGGGCGGATGTCGAGATCGTCTTCGACGACATCGCGGGCGGCAGCGCCCATGCGGAGAACGAGGCGGCGATCCGCGCCGCGCGGATCCGCGGCATCTGCACCCCCCGCACCCAGGGCAAGCTGATGCACAACAAGTTCCTGGTGCTGCTGCACCGGGACAAGCCCCAGGCCCTGCTCTTCGGTTCCACCAACCTGACCGAGAACGGGCTCTTCGGCCACGCCAACTGCGTGCACATCGTCGAGGATGCCGGGGTGGCGCAGGCCTATCTCGACTATTTCGGCCAGCTTCGCCGCGATCCGCCGACCGATCGGGCCCGGCCCGCCTACCGCGCCTGGAACACCGGACACAGCCCCGCCCCGGCGGAGGTCCCGAAGGGCGGGATGGCGCCGGTCTTCTCGCCGCGCTCCGGCCTGGAGGCCCTCGACTGGTATGCGGAGATCGCCGGGCAGGCGCGGCGTGCCCTGTGCATGACCTTCGCCTTCGGGATGAACGAGCGCTTCCGCAACGTCTATGGCCGCGACGACGCCGTGCTGCGCCTCGGCCTCATGGAGAAGGAGTGGAACGGCCGCAACAAGGAGGCGCAGATCGCCGCGATCCGCGCGCTCCAGGCCCGACCCAATGTCGTGATCGCCATCGGCAACCGGATCCCGCTGAGCGGCTTCGACCAGTGGCTGGGCGAGATCGACCGCATCGTTCCCGACACGCATGTCCAGTGGATCCACACCAAGTTCATGCTCGCGGACCCGCTCTCCGACGACCCCGTGGTTGTCACCGGCTCGGCGAATTTCAGCGAGGCCGGCATCAGCGCCAACGACGAGAACATGCTGGTGATCCGCGGCGATACGCGGGTGGCCGACATCTATCTCGGCGAGTTCTTCCGGCTGCACGCGCATTACGCCTTCCGGCAGGCGGTCGGGATCTTCCTGCGGAACAACCCGGGAAAGACGCCCGAGGACTTCGCGTCGCGCTTCCTGGTCGAGGAGGGCGACTGGACCGAGGACTACTTCACGCCGGGCGACCGCAACGCCCGCCATGCGAGGCGGCTCTACTTCGCCGGCGTGGCGTAGCGGGACCCCCAACCCCCAGGGAGCCGAACATGCCGCTCAAGCAGTATTCTGTCCTGAAGGGCCGGCCGGTGGATGTCCGTCAGGGCTCCGGCACCAGCCCGCACTATCAGGTGCTGGTCGTCGACGACACGGAGCGCTACCGCATCGCCGTCAACGTCCAGTCGCAGGACGGCAGCCAGGTGCTCTATTACGTCGACACGCGCTTCGAGCATCCGATGCTGGAGCAGTTGTCGGCGATCGAGCCGGGCATGCACCCGGTCCCCTCGCGGCCGGGCGGCATCGCGCTCGACTTCATCCGCGGCAACCTCTTCCAGCCGCAGCAGATGGTGGGGCTGCCGATCCAGGCGCCCGGGCCGGACAACGACCTGAACGAGAAGATCGGCATGTATGTCCAGCGCGCCATGGCCGACGAGATGGCGGCGATCTACGCCTTCGGCGAGCCCTGGGGCCCGGAGCCGAAGAAGCGTGACAACTATTTCGGCTTCCTGCCCGGCCGCGGCATCCACGACATCCACATGAACCAGGGCAACCCGCCCGGCCGCTTCGCCGGCGACAACGGCCCCTGGCAGGATGGCGGCCTGCTGTTCCAGTTCCCCCGGCAGGGCCAGTGGGTGGCGATCTTCCTGAAATTCGCCACCCAGGCCTGGCATACCGATGACCGGACGGCGGATGCGCTGGACCTCGCGGGCAGCGGCCCGGCGGGCGATGCGGCGGCGCGCCAGCCCGGCATCGTCGCGCCGGACCGGTTGCCTACGGTGGACATGCCGGACGGGCTGGTCCGCATCGTCGCGGCCCTGGTGAACGACACCGCCAGCCCGGAGCGCGAGACGGTCACGCTGCTGAACACCTCGCACGAGGATGTCAGCCTGGAGAACTGGTCGCTGGCCGACCGGATGAAGGACAGAATGCCGCTTTCCGGCACGATCGCGGCCGGGGCGACGCGGCAGGTCGGGGTCCAGCCCCCCATGACCCTGTCCAACCGTGGCGGCATCATCACCCTGCTCGACAGCCGCGGGGTGAAGGTGCACGGCGTGTCCTATACGCGCGGGCAGGCCGCCCAGCCGGGCAGGACCATCGCCTTCTGACGGGGCCCGGCCACCGCCGGAGGGGGGCGGTCCCGCCGGGGCCGTCACGCCGGCTGCGGATCAGGCCGCCCGCACATCCGTCACGCCGGGCAGGACGCGCAGCCGCTGCGTCAGGCGCGGCGAGACGTTCCAGGTGCCCGGCACGGTGATCTCCACCTCCTGCGTCTCGCCCAGGCAGGGGACGAGCACCACCTTGCTCTTGCCCCTGCCCTCGCCGCGCAGGATCTCGGCGACGCTGTGCACCGCCTCCTCCTCCGCCACCAGGATGCGGATGCCGGTGGCGACCGCCGAGGCCGCCTGGTCGAGCGATTCGCAGGAACTCGCGGTCAGGCGCAGCGCATCGCTATCCATCCGCACATCGGCGGCGAAGATGACCGCCATGCCTTCCTTCAGGATCTCGCGCGACTTGGAGAGCACCTCGGAGAAGCAGGTGACCTCGGTGCTGCCGCTGGAATCGGAGATCCGGACCCAGGCCATGCGGCTGCCGGTCTTGGTGGTGCGCTCCTTGGTGCCGACCACGGTCCCGGCCAGCTTGATGACCCCCGCCCCGCCGCGCGCCGCCGCCTCCATCCGGGCGATGGGGGTGACGCGCAGCTTGGCCAGGACTTCCTTGTAGCTGTCCAGCGGATGCGCCGAGAGGTGGAAGCCGATCGCCTCCGCCTCCTCGGCCAGCTTCTCCAGCGTCGGCCAGTCGGGGCGCTCCGGCAGGCGCAGCGGCGCCTCTTCCGCCGCCACCCCGCCGAAGAGGCCGATCTGGTCGCTCGACCGCTCCTCGGCCGAGGACTGGGCGCGGCGCAGGATCGCCTCCGCCCCATGCATCACCCGGGCGCGGTTCCGGTCGAGTCCCTCGAAGGCCCCGGCGCGGGCGAGGTTCTCCAGCTGCATCTTGTTCAGCAGCTTGGGATCGACGCGGGCGGCGAAATCCACCAGCGAGCGGAAGGGGCCGCCCTGCTTGCGGGAGGCCACGAGGTCGCGCATGGCTCCCAGCCCGACGCGCTTCACCGCGGCCAGGGCGAAGCGAATGGACTTCTTCCCGTCCTCGGCGATCTCGACGTTGAACTCCGCCTCGGAAAGATTCACGTCCGGCGGCAGCACCTTGATGCCGAGGCGCGAGGCTTCTCCCATATGCCCGGCCAGCTTGTCCGTGTTGCCGAGGTCGAGCGACATCGAGGCCGCGAGGAACTCCTCCGGATGGTTCGCCTTCAGCCAGGCGGTCTGGTAGGCGACCAGGGCATAGGCGGCGGCGTGCGACTTGTTGAAGCCGTATTCCGCGAACTTCTCCATCAGGTCGAAGATCTCGCCGGCCTTGTTCTCCGGCACGCCGTTCCTCGTGGCGCCCTCGACGAAGATCTTGCGCTGCGCCTCCATCTCGGCGCGGTTCTTCTTGCCCATGGCGCGGCGCAGAAGGTCGGCGCCGCCGAGCGAATAGCCCGCCAACTCCTGGCTGATCTGCATCACCTGCTCCTGGTAGACCAGGATGCCATAGGTCTCCTCGACCAGCGCCCGCATCTTCGGATGCGGCGCGTCCCAGGCCTCGCCATGCTTGCGCTGGCAATAGGCGGGGATATTGGCCATCGGCCCCGGCCGGTAGAGCGAGACGGCGGCGATCAGATCCTCGAACCGGTCGGGCCGCATCATGCGCAGCACGTCGCGCATGCCCTGGGATTCGAACTGGAACACCGAGGCGGAATCGCCCCGCGCCAGCATCTCGTAGGTCTTCGTGTCATCCAGGGGGATGCGGGCGAGATCGACCTCGATGCCCTGTTTCGCCAGCATCTGCACCGCGCGCTGCAGCACGGTGAGCGTCTTCAGGCCCAGGAAGTCGAACTTCACCAGCGAGGCGCTCTCCACGTATTTCATGGAGTACTGCGTCACCAGGTCCGGCGCCCGCGGGTCGCGGTAAAGCGGCACGATGTCGATCAGCGGCTTGCGCCCGATCACCACGCCGGCGGCATGGGTGGAGGCGTTGCGGAACAACCCCTCCAGCTCCAGCGCCGTCTCCATCAGCCGCGCCACCGTCTCGTCCGCCTTCTGCAATTCCTGCAGGCGCGGCTCGCCGTCGATCGCCTGCCGCAGGCTGACCGGCTTGGCGGGGTTGAAGGGAATCAGCTCGGCGATCTTGTTCACCTGACCATAGGGCATGCCCATGACGCGCCCCACGTCGCGCACCACCGCCTTGGCCTGGAGGCGGCCAAAGGTGATGATCTGCCCCACCCGGTCCTCGCCATATTCGCGGCGGACGTAGTTGATCACCTCGTCGCGCCGGTCCTGGCAGAAGTCGATGTCGAAATCCGGCATCGAGACGCGCTCGGGGTTCAGGAACCGCTCGAACAGCAGGCCGAACTGCATCGGGTCGAGATCGGTGATGGTCAGTGCCCAGGCCGCCACCGAGCCGGCGCCCGAGCCACGCCCCGGCCCCACCGGGATGTCCTGCGCCTTGGCCCACTGGATGAAGTCGGCCACGATCAGGAAATAGCCCGCGAAGCCCATCTTCTCGATGATGTCGAGCTCGAAGGCGAGGCGCTCGCGATAGGGCTCCCGGTCCGTGGTGCCCTGCGCATCCAGCCGCGCCTCCAGCCCACGCTTGGCCATGTCGCGCACCGTCTCGGCCTCGGTCATGCCCGGCTGCACCTTGGGGCAGATCGGCAGCTCCGGCTTGCGCGTTTCCGCCATCACCGCGCAGCGGCGGGCGATGGCGAGCGTGTTGTCGCAGGCCTCCGGCAGGTCGGCGAAGAGCTTGCGCATCGCCTCGGGCGGCTTGAACCAGTGCTCCGGCGTGCAGCGCGGCCGGTCCGGCTCGGCCAGGGTGCGGCCATGCGCGATGCAGAGCAGCGCGTCATGCGCCTCGTACATCCGTGCCTCGGCGAAATGCACGTCGTTGGCCGCCACCAGCGGCACACCGACGAGATCGGCCAGCGCGATCAGCCCCGGCTCCGCCGCGCGGTCGCGGTCGGTGCCATGGCGGGTCAGCTCCACCGCCAGCCGATCGCCGAAGGCCTCGTGCAGGGCGTGCAGCAGATGCTCCGCCGGGTCGCGCCGCCCTTCCAGCAGCAGCCGGCCGAGCGGCCCGCGCGTGCCGCCGGTCAGCAGCGTCACGCCCTCGCTGCATTCTCGGAGCTGGTCGAGATCGATGCAGGGCAGGCCCGAGATGTCCTCGCCCAGCCAGCCGAGCGAGGAGAGGCGCTGCACGTTGACCAGCCCCTGGCGGTCCATCGCCAGCGCCACCACCGGATCGGGCTGGCAGCGCATCGGCTCCGGCCGTTCCTCCGTCGCACGTCGGGAAAGCCAGAGCTGGCAGCCCATGATCGGCTGCACGTTTTCCTTCGTGGCGTACTGGGCGAATTCCAGCCCGCCGAACATGTTGGCCGTGTCGGTCAGGGCCACCGCCGGCATGCCCAGCTTGCGGGCGAGGCCGGGAAGCTTGTCGGCCTTGATGGCGCCTTCCGCGAGGGAATAGGCGGAATGGACGTGGAGATGGACGAAGCTGCCGGACATGTCTCCCCCTGTAGCACAGGCGGCCGATTCGGGCCGGGAGTGGGCGGCAATGCACCCCTCCCCCGCCCGCATGATCGCCTCAGCGCCCCCGCATCGGCCCGGCGGGCACACCCTGGCTATCGCTTCCCCCGGGGGCCCCATCCAGCGGCATGCCCTGACCCGGGCCCGGCCTCTGCCCGCGGGCCTGGTCCCGCGGAAATGAGCCGCCCTGGCCACGGCCGCCCGGCACCGGGGCCGGCTCCCAGCGACCGCCCGCCCGCCCCGCATCGTTTGCCCCCATCGGGACGGCCTCGGCCCGCGCCGCGCCCGGAGTCCCACGAGGCGCCGCCTGTCCGGCTGCGCCGCCACCCCTGCCGGACCCCATGGCCGGGGCTTGCGGGCCCATCGGCCCCCCGCCCACCGCCCCTGTGGCGAAGGGTGCGTTCCGCAGCCCGGTCGCGACGATCCCGCGCCCGGGTTCCCGCCGCAGGTCGAGAACGCCGCGCCCCGCCGCCCCGCCCTGCAGCGGCGGCGCGACCGGCCCCAGCCCATAGCCGGGGCGGAGATAGCCGCCATCCCAGCCGATGTAGGACTCGACCACGAAGCGCCCGACGCCGGGGCCGAAGCTGGCCGGCAGGTCCGTCAGCAGCCGGTCCGCCGCCACCGAGCGCGCCAGCATCCGGCCGCCGGACAGGGGGCCGCTGGCCACCACGTAGCCGCCCGGCCGCACATCAATGCCGGCATCCGGGCTGACGGGCAGCGCACCGATCCGCAGGCCGCCATCCGCGTCGCGCGCCAGCGGGCCATGGACGGTGACCGGCCCGGGCGCGCGGCGGTCGATGCGCGTCGCCACGATCGTCCCGCCGGGATCGCGCAGCCCAACGCATGCGTGTCACCCTTCCACGCGGTTCCCGTCATCCTCGGCATAAAGATATACGCCGAGATTGAACCGGCGCGTCGCGGTCCCGGCCACGGCCACGGCCACGGCCTCGCCCCTTTCCTCCAGCATGGCCAGCGCCAGGCGGTTGATCTCGACCAGGAGCCGCTGCGCCGATTCGCGCCCGGCCGCCTCCAGCACCGCCGCGACCTCCGGGCTCAGCCCATCGTAATGCACGCTGCGGTCGAGGAAGGGCGCCGGCCCGGAGGCCACGACATTCGCCGTGGCCGCCGCGAGGTGGTCGTGCAGATTGCGGGCGAAGAAGAAGAGCTGCTCCTCCTTGCCCGGCGCCGGCAGGAAGGCCGTGGCCAGCAGGTGTACGCGATCCTCCTCGTCCAGCCGCACAACTCCCTGGGCGATCCAGTCGTCCAGCACCGCCCTCGGCCGGACATCGGTGGTGACCGAGGCGACCAGCGCCTCGAAGGACGGCACGCCCTCCGGCGCGCTGCGCGGCAGGGGCAGCGGCTGTCCGTCCGGGCCAGTATGGGAGGGCTGCCCCAGCCAGCGCGCGATGATCCCGGTGGCCAGCGTCACCACGGCCGGCACCTCCGCCAGGTCGCCGCCTTCCTCGCGCAGCCGGCGGATCTCCTTCCGGTGCACGCCGGTCAGCAGGCTGATCCGGCTGTCCGTGCGGCTCTTCGGGTCCGTGAGCAGTTCCCGCCCCGCCACCTCCACATAGAGGCCGCGCAGCAGGTCGGCGAGCACCGGGAAGGTCACGCCGCTGCGGATCAGCAGCCGCACCAGGGGGCGCAGGAGGCGGCGCAGGGGCTTGGTCAGGCTGTCCGGCAGAGGCAGGCCGGCGCGGTCGGGAACAACTGGCATCCGGAGGGATGGGTCCTGAGGCTCAGCCTACACTACCACGCTTCTCATGTGGGAAAAACGCCCACAAGGATGGCTTCCGCCACTTGCGTGGGATTTTTTCCCACAAATGATCCGCCCGTCACATCACTCCCTGGAGCGGTTCCTTGTCCCTCGACGTCTCCGATGCTTCGCTGATCGCTTCCCTGACCAGGATGATGAACCATCCGCAGCGCTCCGTCGGCGACGACGCACTCCGGCAGTTCCGCCACCACTCCAAGAACGCATTGCAGCGGATCCTGGCCCAGCTCTGGCATTCGGAGGATCTCCAGGCCACCCCGGAAGGGCGGCGCCTGGTGCGGGACCTGGAGAACCGGATCAGCCTTTCCGCCGGGATCTCCGACGACCTCTTCGGCTTCACCCGGGAGCCGCAGCCGCTGGATGAGCGCCTCCGCTCCCTTTGCGAGAAGGTGGTCGGTCTGATGGCCGATCCGGACCAGCGCATCGCCCTGGCGCTGCGGATCGACGGCGCCTGCCCGGATCACCTGGAAAGCGTCGTGCTGTGCGTCGCTCATGAGATGGTGGGCAATGCCGTGAAGCATGGCCTGCATGTCCGCCTCTGCGGACAGATCGCCGTGGATTTCGCCCGGCTGGGCAAGGGCTGGCAGCTCCGCGTCACCGATGACGGCTGGGGCCCTTCCCCCGGTGCCGCGGATGGCGACGGCATGCACCTCATGCGGAGCCTGTCCGAGCCCTATGGCGGCCGGATCGTGATGAGCCGCCAGGATAACGTGACCAGCGTCACGCTCGACCTGCCCGGCGCCGATTCCGGAAGCCACTAGGAACCGGCCAGGGCGGGCTCAGGCCTCGCGCAGATGCCCGTCCCGCAGCTCCACCACGCGGTCCATCCGGGCCGCCAGTTCCGGGTTGTGCGTGGCGATCAGCGCCGCCAGCCCCCGCTCCCGCGCGCTTTCCAGCAGTTCCGCGAAGACCCGGTCGGAGGTGCCGACATCCAGGTTCCCCGTCGGCTCGTCGGCGAGGAGGATGCGCGGCCCGTTCGCCAGGGCACGGGCGATGGCCACGCGCTGCTGCTCGCCGCCCGAAAGGCGGCCGGGGCGGTGATGCTCCCGCCCGTTCAGCCCGAAGCCGGCCAGCAGTTCCCGGGCACGCTCCACCGCACGGGCGCGCGGCACCCCGGCGGCCATCTGCGGCAGGCAGACATTCTCCTCCGCGGTGAACTCGGGAAGCAGGTGGTGGAACTGGTAGACGAAGCCGATCGCCTCCCGCCGCAGGGCGGTGCGGGCGCCGTCATCCAGCCCCCCGGCGGCGCGGCCGTTGACGAAGACCTCGCCTCCGTCCGGCCGCTCCAGCAGCCCCGCCAGGTGCAGCAGGGTGGACTTGCCGGTGCCCGAAGGGGCGACCAGCGCCACGATCTCCCCCGCCCGCAGGGTCAGCTCGGCGCCGCGCAGCACGGGGAGCTCCCCCGCCTCGGTGCGGTAACGCCGCTCCAGCCCCGCGAGGCGCAGCGGGGAATCATGGGCTTCACTCATTGCGCAGCGCCACCACCGGGTCGGTCTTCGCCGCCCGCCAGGAGGGATAGAGCGTCGCCAGCAACGACAGGCCGAGGCCCATCAGCACCACCTGCGCCACCTCGTGCGGGTTCACCACCGCCGGCAGGCGAGTGAGGAAATAGACCTCCGGGCTGAACAGCTCCGTGCCGGTCAGCGCCTGCAGCGCCTCGCGGATGCGCTCGATATTGGCGCAGAAGACGATGCCGATCAGGAAGCCGATCAGCGTCCCCGCCACGCCGACGCTGGCGCCGCAGAGCAGGAAGATCCGCATGATCGCGCCGCGCGTGGCGCCCACCGTGCGCAGCACCGCGATGTCCTTGGTCTTGTCCTTCACCAGCATGATCAGCGAGGAGACGATGTTGAAGGCCGCCACGACGATGATCAGGGTGAGGATCAGGAACATCACGTTCCGCTCCACCTGTACCGCGTTGAAGAAGGAGGAGTTGGCGCTCTGCCAGTCGAGGATGCGCACACGGGTTGGCATCAGCGCGGCGTAGATCTCCCGCGCGATGGTGCCGACGCGGTCGGGATTGTCCACGAAGACCTCGACCTGAGAGGCCGTGTCCTGCATCTGGAAATAGACCTGCGCCGCCCGGAAGGGCAGGAAGACGTAGGAACTGTCGTACTCGTTCATCCCCGCCTCGAACATCGCCACGACCTCATAGGATCGCAGGCGCGGCACGGTGCCGATGACGGTGGTGCGCCCCTGCGGCGAGACCAGGGTGATGCGGTCGCCCAGCCGCAGGCCGAGCTTCTGCGCCAGCCGCGTGCCGACGACGATGGTGTCGTCGCCGCCGAAACGCTCCAGGCTGCCGAGGCGGATATTGCCGGCGATCAGCGGGCGCGTGCGCAGGTCCTCCGGCCGGATGCCGCGGGCGATGCCGCCCGAGGCGCCGCCGGCATCGGAGGTGAAGAGCACCTGCCCTTCCACGATGGGCGTGGCCGTGACCACGCCGGGCACGGCGCGGACCTTCGCGGCGATGTCGTCGAAATCCGGCAGCTTCCCGCCCGCGGCGGAATAGACGCCCATATGGCCGTTCAGCCCGAGGATGCGGCCCAGCAGCTCCTGCCGGAAGCCGTTCATCACGCTCATCACGATGATCAGCGTCGCCACGCCGAGGGCGATGCCCACCAGCGAGAAGACCGCGATCACCGAGACGAAGCGCTCGCCCTTCCGCGCCTTGAGGTAGCGGAAGGCGACCATACGCTCGAAGGCGTTGAACATCAGGGGCGGAGCTTGGCCAGTGCGTCCTCGACCGACAGCTCCTCGCGCTCCCCGGTCATGCGCCGCTTGAGCTCGACCTTGCCGGCCGCTGCGCCGCGCGGGCCGACCACGACCTGCCAGGGGAAGCCCATCAGGTCGGCATCGGCGAACTTCACGCCGGCACGCTCGGGGCGGTCGTCATAGACCGCGTCTTCCGGAAAGGCGGCATAGATCCGCTCGCAGACCGCGTCGCAGGCTGCGTCGCCGCTCTTCAGGTTCAGGATGGCGAGCTTGTAGGGCGCGATGGCATCCGGCCATTTGATGCCGTTCTCGTCGTGGTTGGCCTCGATCGCCGCTGCCACGAGGCGCGACACGCCGATGCCGTAGGAGCCCATCTCCGGATGCACCGGGTTGCCTTCCGGCCCCGTCACCTGGAAGCCCATCGCCGCCGAGTACTTGGTGCCGAAATAGAAGATATGGCCGACCTCGATGCCACGCGCCGAGACCTGCTCCTCCGCCGCCACGGCGTTCCAGGCGGCCTCGTCGTGCATCTCGTCGGTGGCGGCGTAGCGGCTGGTCCAGAAATCGACATGCGGCGTCAGGTCGCCATCATAGTCCGGCGCCTCGGCCAGCGGGTCGTAGGCCAGCAGGTCGCGGTGCAGGAAGACCTGGCTCTCGCCCGTCTCCGCCAGGATGATGAACTCGTGGCTCAGATTGCCGCCGATCGGGCCGGTGTCCGCCCGCATCGGGATCGCCTTCAGCCCCATCCGCGCGAAGGTCCGCAGATAGGAGACGAACATCCGGTGGTAGGACTTCCGCGCCGCCTCCGGCGAGATGTCGAAGGAATAGCCGTCCTTCATCAGGAATTCGCGGCCGCGCATCACGCCGAAGCGGGGGCGCACCTCGTCCCGGAACTTCCACTGGATCTGGTACAGGTTGCGCGGCAGGTCGCGGTAGGACCTGGCGAAGCCCTTGAAGATGTCGGTGATGACCTCCTCGTTGGTCGGGCCGTAGAGCATCTCACGATCGTGCCGGTCGCGGATGCGCAGCATCTCCTTGCCGTAGTCCTCGTAGCGTCCGCTCTCCTTCCAGAGCTCGGCGGCCTGGATGGTGGGCATCAGGATCTCCTGCGATCCGGCGCGGTCCTGCTCCTCGCGCACGATCTGCCCGATGTTGCGCAGCACGCGCAGACCCAACGGCAGCCAGGCATAGATGCCGGCGGTCGTCTGGCGGATCAGCCCGGCGCGCAGCATCAGGCGGTGCGAGGCGATCTGCGCCTCGGCGGGCGTTTCCTTCAGCGTGGGCAGGAAGGCGCGGGACAGGCGCAAGGCAGTCGTCTCCGGGAAAGCGGGGCCCAGGGGGAAGGCCCCCCGGGAAGCGGTTCAGGGAGCGCAACCTAGAGCGGATCGCGCTGCGGCGAAACGGCCCGGAAAGCGACAAAAAGAAAGGGCCGCGCCAGGAGGCACGGCCCGAAGTTTAGGGAGGAAACGCCAGTCACACGGCAGGAAGAGGACCAACCCTCTTCCTGTTCCTGAATCTGACCGTTCCAATCCCTCTTCGCAATCGCAAAACCCAGGTTGCAGAGCACAAATTAGGCTATTTTTACCGGAGAAGCCCGTTCCCATAGCTGATGAGTTCAAACATTAAGCGAAAAGCCTGAAATCAGTGCATCGCCAGCCAGCCATGGCGGAAGGAGAGGTAATCGCTGCGGATGACCATCTCCAATCCGACCCAGACCACGGCCGAAATGGCGGTGGTCAGCAGGACCTTCCGCCCCAGGCGGGGCGCCAGCGGCGCACCCCGCCAGCCACCAGGTGTCGATTCAGCATCCGTGTCCGGCCGCACCCCAAGAGGGAGGGTAACGAAAAGGACGGTCCACCAGACCAGAAAGAACACCACGATCCCGGTGACGACGCCCATGGCTCAAACCCGGAGCAGATGCACGTCCACCATCGGCCGCTTGCGCAACCGGCGGCCGAGCGCCCGGCGCAGGATGGCACGGGCGGCCTCGCGCAGCGGGTCGTCGTCCCGGCGCAGGTTGAGCGGCAGTTCCTCCACCGCCCGGGCCAGTTCCGTGGCGATCTGCCCGGGCTCTGCGTCCAGCTGCTCGAACAGGCCAGGGGCGGACACCTGGGGCTCCCCGCGCACCCGCCCTTCCCGGTCCACCGCCAGGGAGGCGACGATCACCCCGTTGAACAGCATCCGCCGGCGCGCCGAGAGCACCCCGCCTTCCAGCGGCAGGAGCCGGTCGCCATCGATGGCCAGGCGCCCCGTGGGGACGGAATCCACCACATCCGGCTTGTTGCCCGACAGTTCCAGCACGTCGCCATCCTCGATCAGGATCGGCGTCGCGCCGATCGCACGCGCCAGTTCGGCATGCTGCTCCAGGTGGCGCCACTCGCCATGCACCGGCACGGAGAAGCGCGGCCGCACCAGCTCATAGAGGCGCTTCAGCTCACCCTTCGCCGGATGGCCGGACACATGCACCTGCCGCTCGTCGGCGGTCACCACGCGGCAGCCGGCGCGGCGGAGCTGGTCCTGCACCCGGGCGATGGCACGCTCGTTGCCGGGGATCTGGCGGGAGGAATAGATCACCGTATCCCCCTCCCCCAGCGAGATGTTGGGATGGGTGTCGGCGGCGATCTTGGACAGTGCCGAGCGCGGCTCGCCCTGGCTGCCGGTGCAGACGCTCAGCAGCTCCTCGTCCGGCAGGTAGCTTGCCTCGTCCTCGCTCAGGAAAGGCGGCGTCTCCTTCAGGTAGCCGCATTCCCGCGCCGCCGCATCGGCGTTGCGCAACGAGCGCCCGAACAGCGCCACCTGCCTGCCATTGGCCCGCGCGGCATGGGCGATGCTCTCCACCCGCGCCACGTTGGTGGCGAAGCAGGTCACCGCCACCCGGCCACGCAACTCACCGATCAGCGACGTCAACTCGCGGCGGACATCCGCCTCGCTGCCGGAATAGCCCTCGACCAGCGCGTTGGTGCTGTCGCAGACCATGGCCAGCACGCCCTCGCGCCCCAGCGCCTCGAAACCTTCCTCGTCAGTCGGCAGGCCCAGGAGCGGGTTCGGGTCGAGCTTCCAGTCACCCGTGTGCAGCACCGTGCCATAGGAGGTCCGGATCGAGAGCGCCTGCGCCTCCGGCACCGAATGCGCCACCCGGAGGAAGCGCATGGCGAAGGGGCCCAGCTCCAGGCTGCCGCCGAGCGGGATGGTGTGCAGTTCAGCCTGGTGCAGCAGCCCGGCCTCGCCCAGCTTCCGCCGCAGGACGGCGGAGGCGAAGGGGCTGGCATAGATCGGGCAGCGGAGCTGCGGCCAGAGCGGTGCCACGGCGCCGAGATGGTCCTCATGCGCGTGGGTGATCACCAGCCCGACCAGCTTGCCACGCCGCTCCGCCAGCCAGCCGGCATCGGGGACCATGACCTCGGCTTCCGGCGTGTCGGTGCCGCCGAAACCGATGCCGCAATCCACTGCGAGCAGGGCACCGTCGCAGCGATACACGTTCAGGTTGAGGCCAATTTCCCCGGTCCCTCCGAGCGGGATCAGGGCGAGGCCGGAGGTGGGTTCTGTCATTCTGTTCTCGTTCTGATAAACATCTAATCCGGGTCCGGTTTCAGCACGTCGGGCAAACTGGTGCGGTGGAAGATGGGCGTGGGGTTACGATCCGCCAACAGCCGCAGCCCCTCCAGGGTGATATCGGGGTCGGTCTTCTCGATCACGGCGGTACCCTCGGCGAAGAGCGGCGCCAGTCCGCCGGTGGCCACCACCTTCATCGGCGCGCCGAACTCCGCGCGGATGCGCTCCACGATCCCCTCGATCAGCCCCACATAGCCCCAGAAGATCCCGGACTGCATGGCCGGCACCGTGTCCCGCCCGATCACCGATTGCGGCCGGCCGATGCCGATCCGCGGCAGGCGGGCGGCGGCCCGGTGGAGCGCCTCGATCGACAGGCTGATGCCGGGAGCGATCACGCCACCGAGATAGCTGCCCTTCCCGTCCACGACATCGAAGGTGGTGGCAGTGCCGAAATCCACCACCACCAGAGGTCCGTGATAATGGTGGTGCGCCGCCAGGGCGTTCAGCAGCCGGTCGGCGCCGACCTCCTTCGGGCGGTCCACCAGGATCTGGAAGCCCCACTCCACCGCGGCCCGGGCCACCAGCGGCTCGCAGGAGAACCATTCGCGGGACAGGCGGCGCAGGTTGTACAGGGCGGCCGGCACCACGGTGCCGATGGCGCAGCGGTCGATCGCCGAGGGGTTCAGCCCTGCATGACGGAACAAGGCCAGGAGCCAGACGGCGTATTCGTCGCTGGTCCGGTCATCCCGCGTGGCGATGCGCCAGCGGCCGCGCCATTCCCGGCCGTCATGGACCGCGAAGACGACGTTGGTGTTGCCTGCATCAATGGCCAGCAACATGGATCTTGGCCTCCCTCAGCCCGCGAGTTCACCCGCGACAACGGTGTGAACGCGTTCTTCCGTCGCTATCAGGAGCGCCCCATCCTCGGCCAGCCCCCCGAACCGCCCCGTGATCGATCCGCGTGATCCCCGTACCGTCAGGATGGCATCGGGTGCCGGCCCGTGGGCCATCCAGGCGGTCCGGACGGGACCGAAGCCTTCCGCCGCCCGGCGCTGCCGCCAATGGTCGAGACGCTCCAGCAGGCTGCGCGCGAAGGCCTCCGGTCCAGGCGATGCCCCACAGACATCGGCAAGACATGTCACGGATCTATCAGGAATCTGCGGTGCATGGGTGAGGTTGACTCCGATCCCCAGCACGATCCACGGCGCCCCTTCTTCGTCCAGGCCGGAGTTCAAGAGGATGCCGGCGCATTTGGCGCCGTTCAGCAACAGGTCGTTAGGCCATTTCAGGGAAAGCGGCACGCTGGCCGGCAGGACACCCGCCACGGCATCGGCCAGGGCCACCGCCGCCAGCAGCGAATACTGCGGCAGCTCCCGCGGTGCCTCGCGCGGACGCAACAGGAGCGAGAGATGCAGGTTGCCGGAAAGGGACTGCCAGGCACGGCCATGCTGGCCCCGACCGGCCGTCTGGCGCAGCGCCAAGGCGGCCGTCCCCTCGGGTTCCCCAGCGGCAGCGAGGGCCAGGAGATGGTCCTGCGTGCTGGAAAGGCTTTCATGCACCTGAAGCCGCCAGCCGAAGCCGGCGGCTCCCGGTGTCACCGGTACGCTCACCCGGCCAGGGCAGCCACGGCGGCCTGCGCCGCCGCGAGCAGCGGCGCGGCGAAGAAGACCAGCACCACGTTCAGGATGCCGGCGCTGGCCAGCAGCACCGAGACGCCCGTCGCACGCGGTTCCAGCGCCCCGGCCGCCTCGTCGAAATACATCACCTTGACGATGCGGAGGTAGTAGTAGGCCGAGACCACCGAGGTCAGCACGCCGATCACCGCCAGCGTCCAGTAACCCGCCTGCACCGCAGCCAGGAAGACGTAGAGCTTCGAGAAGAAGCCGGCCAGCGGCGGGATGCCGGCCATGGAGAACATGAAGATCGCCATGGCGAGCGCCATCGCCGGGTCCGTCTTGCCCAGGCCGGCGAGGTCGCCGATCCCTTCCACCGAGCGGCCGTTGCGGCGCATGGAGACCAGCACGGCGAAGACGCCGATGTTCATCACCAGGTAGATGGCCAGGTAGAAGAGCAGGCCGCGCACGCCCGTGCCCGTGCCCACCGCCAGGCCCATCAGCGCGTAGCCGACATGGCCGATGGAGGAATAGGCCATCAGCCGCTTGATGTTGCGCTGCCCGATCGCGGCGAGCGAGCCCAGCAGCATGGACAGGATGGAGACCACCACCATCACCTGCCCCCACTGCGCCACCAGTTCGCCGAAGGGACCGACCACCACGCGGGTGAGCAGCGCCAGCGCCGCCACCTTCGGTGCCGAGGCGAAGAAGGCCGTCACCGGCGTCGGCGCGCCCTCGTAGACATCCGGTGTCCACATGTGGAAGGGCACGGCCGAGACCTTGAAGGCCAGGGCGGCAATCACGAAGATCAGGCCGATCACCACGCCGGCCGAGACACCGCCAGGGCTGCCCATCGCGGTGGCGATGCGGGTGAAGTTCGTGGTGCCGGTGAAGCCGTAGATCAGGCTCGCGCCGTACAGCAGCAGGCCGGAGGCGAGCGCGCCCAGCACGAAGTACTTCAGCCCCGCCTCCGCCGAGCGGACGTTGTCGCGATCGAAGGAGGCCACGACGTAGAGCGAGAGCGAGAAGAGCTCCAGCCCCAGGTAGAGCATCATCAGGTCGTTGGCCGCGAGCATGACCAGCATGCCCAGGGTCGCGGTCAGGATCAGGATCGGGAACTCGAAGCGGGCAATGCCCTCCCTCTCGTTCCAGTTCAGCGCCAGGATCATGGTCGCCAGGCTGCCCAGCAGCACCAGCAGCTTGGTGAAGCGCGCAAAGGCGTCGGAGACGTACTGGCCGAAGAAGCCCGTCCCGTCCGCCTGCGCGATCACCAGCGCCGCCGTCACCAGCAGGACACCGACGCCGCCCATGGTCACGCCGAAGCTGGTGTCGCGCTTCGGCAGCACGCCGCAGACCAGCAGCACCAGAACCGAGACCGCCAGCACGATCTCCGGCAGCGAGAGGGTCCAGTTGATCGGGTTCATGCTGTCACATCCCGGCCAGGCGCGGCAGAGCCAGAGCGGCCTCGTGCCGCTCGATCAGCGCCGCCACGCTGGCCTCGAAGAACTGAAGGAAGGAGGACGGGTACACGCCGAGCCAGATCGTCAGCAGGATCAGCGGCGCGAAGGTCACGTACTCGCGCGGGCTCAGGTCGAGCAGCGCGCGCAGGTCCTCGCGCGTGATGCGGCTGAAGATCACCCTGCGGTACAGGTAGAGCATGTAGCCCGCGCCCAGGATCATGCCGAGGGCGCCGCCGAAGGCGGCCCAGGGATTCGCCTTCCAGGCGCCGACCAGCACCAGGAACTCGCCCGGGAAGCCGGCCAGGCCGGGTAGCGCCACCGAGCCCATGGTGAAGAACATGAAGACCAGCGCATAGGCCGGCATGATCTTCGCCACGCCGCCATAGCGGGCGATCTCGCGCGAATGCACCCGGTCGTAGAGCACGCCGACGCAGAGGAAGAGCGCCCCCGAAACCACGCCGTGCGAGATCATCTGCAGCAGCGCGCCGGAGATTCCCTGCTGGTTGAAGGTGAAGAGCCCCAGCGTGACGATGCCCATATGCGCGACGGAGGAATAGGCGATCAGCTTCTTCATGTCCTCCTGCGCCATGGCGACGAGGCTGGTGTAGACCACCGCCACCACCGACAGCACGAAGATCACCGGCGCGAAGAGCGCCGCGGCCTCGGGGAAGAGCGGGATGGAGAAGCGAATGAAGCCGTAGGCCCCCATCTTCAGCAGCACGCCCGCCAGGATCACCGAGCCCGCCGTCGGCGCCTCCACATGCGCGTCCGGCAGCCAGGTATGGACCGGCCACATCGGCACCTTCACCGCGAAGGCGGCGAAGAAGGCCAGGAACATCCAGATCTGCGTCGAGCGCGGCAGGTTCAGCTGCATGACCGCGCCGATGTCGCTGCTGCCGGCATTGTACCAGAGCGCGAGGATGGCCAGCAGCATCAGCACCGAGCCGAGCAGCGTGTAGAGGAAGAGCTTGAAGGCCGCATAGACGCGCCGCGGCCCGCCCCAGACCCCGATGATCAGGAACATCGGGATCAGCACGCCCTCGAAGAAGACATAGAAGAGGACGATGTCCAGCGCGCTGAACATGCCCACCATCATGGTTTCCAGCAGCAGGAAGGCGACCATGTACTCGCGCACCCGGTTCTGCACCGACTCCCAGGAAGCCAGGATGCAGAGCGGCGTCAGCACGGTGGACAGCAGCACGAAGAGGACGGAGATGCCGTCCACCCCCATGTGGTAGCCAAGGCCGACTTCCGGCAGCCAGCGGACCTGCTCCTCGAACTGGTAGGCGGCCGAGGAGGTGTCGAAGCGGAACCAGAGCAGCAGCGACAGGGCCAGCACGATCAGGCTGGTCCAGAGCGCCGTCCAACGGGCATTGGACGCGACGACCGCGTCGTCGCCTCGCACGGACATGATGACCGCCGCCCCTGCCAGCGGCAGGAAGGTCAGCAGGGAAAGAAGGGGGAACCCGGCCGCGTTCACCGCATGACTCCCAGCAGGAAGATGGACACGAAGAGCGCGAGCCCGATGATCATCGCGAAGGCATAGTTGGCGAGCTTGCCGGTCTGGAGCTTCACCGCGCCGCGGGACGCCTCGACCGTCAGGCTGGCCGCCCCGTTGGGCATGCCGTCGATGATCTGCGCGTCGCCCACCTTCCACAGGGTGCGGGCCAGGCGCTGGCAGGGGCGCACGAAGAGGAAGTCGTACAGCTCGTCGAAGTACCACTTGTTCAGCAGGAACAGGTAGATCGGGTGGAAGGCGCTGGCCAGCTTGCCCGGCAGCGACGGCACGAACATGTACATGATGTAGGCCAGCGCGATGCCGGACAGGCCCATCACGGTCGGCGCCAGCGGCACCCATTCGGGCACCTCGTGCATCGCATGCATGATGTGGTTGGTCTCGGCGTTCACGATGGAGCCGTTCCAGAACTCCTCCCAGTGATGCCCGACCATCAGGTCGAAGAAGGCATAGCCGGTGAAGACCGCGCCGATCGCCAGCAGCACCAGCGGGATCAGCATCACCGGCGGGCTCTCATGCACGTGCTCCATTACATGATGGTCCGCCCGCGGCTTGCCGTGGAAGGTCAGGATCGTCAGGCGCCAGGAGTAGAAGGCCGTCAGGAAGGCCGCGATCATGGTCATGACGAAGCCGTACATGCCGACTGCGCTGCCCGAGGCGAAGGCCGCCTCCATGATCGCGTCCTTGGAGTAGTAGCCGGCGAAGAAGGGGATGCCGGCCAGCGCCAGGTTGCCGATCCAGAACACCACGTAGGTGACCGGGATCTTGGTCCAGATCCCGCCCATGCGGCGGATGTCCTGCTCGTCGGACATGGCGTGGATCACCGAGCCCGCGCTCAGGAAGAGCAGCGCCTTGAAGAAGGCATGGGTGAAGAGATGGAACACCGCCGCCTGATAGGCGCCCACGCCCACCGCCACGAACATGTAGCCGAGCTGCGAGCAGGTGGAGAAGGCGATCACCCGCTTGATGTCGTTCTGCACGCAGCCCACCGTCGCCGCGAAGAAGGCGGTGGTGGCGCCGATGAAGGTCACCAGCGTCAGCGCGTGCGGCGCCATCTCCATCAGCGGCGACATGCGGGCCATCAGGAAGACGCCGGCCGTCACCATGGTCGCCGCGTGGATCAGCGCGGAAACGGGGGTCGGGCCCTCCATGGCGTCCGGCAGCCAGGTGTGCAGCACGAGCTGCGCCGACTTGCCGCAGGCGCCGGCGAAGAGCAGCACGCCGATCACCTCGATGGAGGAGAAGCCGAAGATGGTCTGGCCCTGCGCCTCCGGCAGCGCGGCGAAGATCTCGTTGAAGCCGAGCTCGCCAAAGGTCCAGAAGGTGAGTGCCATGCCCATCATGAAGAACAGGTCACCCACGCGGTTGACGATGAAGGCCTTCATCGCCGCGCGGTTCGCGCTCTCGCGCTCGTAGTAGTAGCCGATCAGCAGGTAGCTCGCGAGGCCCACGCCCTCCCAGCCGAAGAAGAGCTGGACGAGGTTGTCCGCCGTCACCAGCATCAGCATGGCGAAGGTGAAGAGCGAGAGATAGGCGAAGTACCGCGACGGCGTCTCGTCATGGGACATGTAGCCCACGCTGTAGAGATGGATCAGCGTGGAGATCAGCGTGATCATCCCGACCATCATGGCCGAGAGCGTGTCGTAGCGGAGCGCCCAGTCCACGCTGAGCGAGCCGGCCTCGATGAAGTTGGTGACCACCACCGTGGCGGGCTGGCTGTGCAGCCCGACCTGCCAGAAGGCGGAGAGCCCGCAGACCGCGGCCAGCGCCATGCAGATCACGGTGGACCACTGGGCGGCCTTGTCGCCGATCCAGCGGCCCAGGAAGCCCGAGATGGCGGAGCCCAGCAGGGGGAAGAAGACAGCGCCGACGAACATGCCGCTCAACCCTTCAGGGTGGACACGTCTTCCACCTCGATGCTGCCACGGTTGCGGAAATAGATGACGAGGATCGCGAGGCCGATCGCGGCCTCGGCCGCCGCCACCGTCAGGATGAACAGGGCGAAGACCTGCCCGGTCAGGTCGCCTAGCGCCGAGGAGAAGGCCACCATGTTGGTGTTGACCGAAAGCAGGATCAGCTCGATCGACATCAGCAGCACGATGACATTCTTCCGGTTCATGAAGATCCCGAAGATGCCGAGCAGGAAAAGGATCGCCCCTACCGCCAGGTAGTGGCCAAGCCCGATGGTGAGCATCAGTGGTGGCCCCCCCCGTGGCCATGATCTGCGTGGTGGATCGCCTTGGGCTTGTCCTTCGGCTCCGGCGGCAGCGGCCGCAGGATGCCGATCTCGCCCAGCCCGGCGCCGCTCGGCACCTTCTGCATCTCCACCTTGCCCGCGCGTGCGATCTGCTGGGCGATGTTCTGCCGCCGCGACGGCCCCGTCTTTTCGCGGTGCGTCAGCACGATGGCCCCGATCATCGCCACCAGCAGGACCATGCCCGCCGCCTGGAACAGGAAGATATAGTCTGTGTAGATCAGGTGCCCGAGCGCGTGGGTGTTGGTCATGTCGGCCGGCGCCGCGTTCATGCGCAGCGTCACCGCCTCCGAGCTGAATTGCCAGCCGGCCAGGACCAGAAGCAGCTCCAGGAAGAGGATGCCGCCCACGATCGCCCCGATCGGGGCGTAGCGCTGGAAGCCCTCCCGCAGCCGGGTGAAGTCCACATCCAGCATCATCACGACGAAGAGGAACAGCACCGCGACCGCGCCGACATAGACGATGACCAGGATCATCGCGAGGAACTCCGCCCCCGCGAGGAGGAAGAGCCCGGCGGCATTGAAGAAGCCGAGGATGAGGTACAGCACGCTGTAGACGGGATTGCGGCTGGTCACCACCATCACGGCGGAGGCGATCAGCACCGCCGCGAAGGCGTAGAAGGCGAGAGCTGCGATCATCGGGCCAGGCAGTCCATGGGGCGTTCCATCTTCGTGAACCGGGGGCGCTTTGCGGCGCCCCCGGATGCGTTCTCAGCGGTAGGGAGCGTCGAGCTCGAGCCTCGCGGCGAGCAGCGGTTCCCACCGGTCTCCGTTCGCGAGCAGCTTGTTCTTGTCATAGAGAAGCTCCTCCCGCGTTTCCGTGGCGAATTCGAGGTTCGGCCCCTCGACGATCGCATCCACCGGGCAGGCCTCCTCGCAGAGACCGCAATAGATGCACTTCACCATGTCGATGTCGTAGCGCGTGGTGCGGCGGGACCCGTCCTCGCGCGGCTCGGCCTCGATGGTGATGGCCAGCGCCGGGCAGATCGCCTCGCAGAGCTTGCAGGCGATGCAGCGCTCCTCCCCGTTCGGATAGCGGCGCAGCGCGTGCTCGCCCTTGAAGCGGGGCGAAAGCGGCTGCCGCTCGAACGGGTAGTTCAGCGTGACCTTGGGCTTGAAGAAGGCCTTCAGCGTCAGCCACATGCCCTGCGCGATATCCACGAGCAGGTAGCCGCGCGCCAGGCTGTCGAGCGTCGCCATGATGCTATGCCTTTCCGGCCAGGGCGAGATGAAGGGTGAAAGAGAGGAGGCGCATGTCGTCCAGAGCCCGCGTCATGCCGGCAGCCACCCGAAGGCCTTCAGCGCCACCGCGGTCAGCACCAGCCAGCCCAGGGTGAAGGGCAGGAAGACCTTCCAGCCCAGCCGCATCAGCTGGTCGTAGCGGTAGCGCGGGAAGGTCGCGCGGACCCAAAGGAAGACGAAGAGGCAGATCAGGATCTTCAGGATGAACCAGAGCGGCCCCGGCACCCAGTTCAGCGGCGCCACGTCCATCGGCGGGTACCAGCCACCCAGGAAGAGGATGGTGGTCAGCGCGGACATGAGGATCATGTTCGCGTACTCGCCGAGGAAGAAGAGCCCGAAGGTCATCGAGCTGTATTCGACGAAGAAGCCCGCCACCAGCTCGCTCTCGCCTTCCGGCAGGTCGAAGGGGGCGCGGTTCGTCTCCGCCAGGATCGAGATGAAGAAGATGATGAACATCGGGAAGAGCGGTATGGCGAACCACACATGCTCCTGCGCCCGCACGATGTCCGTCAGGTTCAGCGACCCCACGCACATCAGCACGGTCACGATGATGAGGCCCATCGAGACCTCGTAGGACACCATCTGCGCCGCCGAGCGCAGCGCGCCCAGGAAGGCGTATTTCGAGTTCGACGCCCAGCCGGCGATGATGATGCCATAGACGCCGAGCGAGGAGATGGCGAAGAGATAGAGCACGCCGACATTGATGTTGGCGATCGCCCAGCCGTCGTTCACCGGGATCACCGCCCAGGCCAGCATGGCCAGGACGAAGGTGATCATCGGCGCCATGATGAACAGCACACGCGACGCGCCGGTCGGGATGATGGTCTCCTTGGTCATCATCTTCAGCGCATCGGCGAAGGGCTGCAGCAGGCCGAAGGGGCCGACCACGTTCGGCCCCCGGCGGTACTGCATGGCGGCCAGCACCTTGCGTTCCGCATAGGTGAGGTAGGCGACCGCGATCAGCAGCGGCACCAGCAGCGCCAGGGTCTGCGCCAGCGTCAGCGCCAGGATGCCGACCGGGGAGGAAAGGAAGCTGTCCATCGCGTTCACTCCGCCGCCAGGCGAGGTTCGGCCGCGGAGGCCCGGACCCGGCTGCACTCGGCCATCACCTCGCTCGCCCGGCTGATCGGATCGACGCGGTAGTAGTCCGTGATCGGCAGCGTGAAGCCCGCCCCGCCCAGCGGCTGCCCGCCGGCCCGCGGCCCGCTGCCCTCGCGGCAGGACGGTGCGTCCACCGCGTCCAGCCGCCCGAAGACCGGGTTCGCCCGCACCAGGGCGGCGCGGATCGCGTCCTCGTCGTCATAGGGCAGCGGCCTGCCGATGATCTCGCTGGCCGCGCGGATGATGCGCCAGTCCTCGCGCGCCTCGCCCGGGGCGAAGACCGCGCGGCGGGCGCGCTGCACCCGGCCCTCCGTGTTCACGTAGGTGCCGTTCTTTTCCAGATAGGTCACGCCCGGCAGGATCACGTCGGCCCGTGCCGCCGCCCGGTCGCCGTGATGGCCCTGATAGACCACGAAGGTACCGTCGCCGATCAGCGCCGGGTCGAAGCTGTCGGCGCCCAGCAGCCAGAGGACGTCCACCCCGCCGCCGAGCATGGCGCCCAGGTCCTTGCCGCCCTCGCCCGGCAGGAAGCCGAGGTCGAGAGCGCCCACTTGGCCGCCGAACTGGTGCAGCAGGTTGAAGCCGTTCCAGTCCTCGCGCAGCGCGCCGACGCGGCCCGCCAGCGCCCAGGCCGCGGCCAGCACCGCCGCGCCATCCGGCCGCGCCAGCGCGCCCCGGCCCAGGATGACCATCGGCTTCTTCGCCCCGCGCAGCGCCTGGGCGAAGGCCCCCTCGCCCACCTCGATGCCGGAGAGAAGGTTCGGCCCGTCGCCCAGATGCTCGGCCGGATAGGTCAGGTCCAGCACCTCCGGCCCGACATAGGCCACCGGCAGGGCCGTCTGGTTCCAGCGCTTCAGGATGCGGGCGTTGAGCACCGGCGCCTCCAGCCGCGGGTTGCTGCCCACGATCAGGATGGCATCGGCCTCGTCGATCCCGGCGATGGTCGAGTTGAACAGGTAGAAGGCCCGGCGCGAGGCGTCGATTGCCGCGCCGTCCTGGCGGCAATCGAGATTCCGCGAGCCCAGCCGCTCCATCAGGTCACGCAGCGCCAGCAGGCTCTCGGCATCCGCCATGTCGCCCGCCACGGCGCCGACCCGGTCGCCCGGGACGCCCTTCAGCCGGTCGGCGATGACCTCGAAGGCCTCGTGCCAGCTCGCCGGCTGCAGGCGCCCGTCGCGCTTCACCCACGGACGGTCCAGCCGCTTCCGCTTCAGGGCGTCGTGCGAGAAGCGCGACCGGTCGCCCAGCCATTCCTCGTTCACGTCGTCGTTGATGCGCGGCAGGATGCGCAGGATGTCAGGCCCGCGCGCATCGACGCGGATGGCGGCGCCCAGCGCGTCCATCA
The DNA here is from genome assembly GCF_000622225.1 of Roseomonas mucosa ATCC BAA-692. GTDB lineage: Bacteria > Pseudomonadota > Alphaproteobacteria > Acetobacterales > Acetobacteraceae > Roseomonas > Roseomonas mucosa. Next base: position 122,435 of record NZ_JHWD01000002.1, read on the forward strand.
CGTCCACGCTGTCGGTCTTGGTCAGCTCCCAGGGCCGCGCCGTGAAGGCATAGGGCCGGCTGGTCAGCGCACCGACCGGGCAGATGTCGATCAGGTTGCCGGCCAGCTCGGTGGTCAGCGCCTTCTCGACATATGTGCCGATCTGCATGCTCTCGCCGCGGCCGGTGGCACCCATCTCCTGCACCCCCGCCACTTCCGCCGAGAAGCGGACGCAACGGCTACACAGGATGCAGCGGTTCATGATCGTCTTGATCAGCGGCCCGACATACTTGTCCTTCACCGCTCGCTTCGCCTCGCGGTAGCGGCTGTGGTCCATGCCATAGGCCACGGCCTGGTCCTGCAGGTCGCACTCGCCGCCCTGGTCGCAGATCGGGCAGTCCAGCGGATGGTTGATCAGCAGGAATTCCATGACGCTCCGGCGGGCCTGGCGCACCACCGGGCTGTCGGTCTTGATCACCATCCCGTCCATCACCGGGAAGGCGCAGGAGGCCTGCGGCTTCGGCGACTTCTCCACCTCCACCAGGCACATGCGGCAATTGCCGGCGATGGAGAGGCGCTCGTGGTAGCAGAAGCGCGGGATCTCCTTGCCAGCGGCCTCACAGGCCTGCAGCGCGGTGGCGCCCGCCGGCACCTCCACCTGCTGGCCGTCCACCGTGACCTTGACGGTCTTGATCTCGCTCATCGGATCACTCCGCCGCCAGGGGAATGGAGGGAGGCATGGAAGGCGCCGCATGGCGCTGCTTGTACTCGGCGATGCGCGCTTCCATCAGTGGGCGATAGTGCCGGATCAGGCCTTGCACCGGCCAGACGCCGCCATCGGCGAACGCACAGATCGTGTGCCCCTCGATCTGCTTCGTTACCTGCTCCAGCACGTCGATCTCGTCGATCTCCGCGCGGCCCTGGACCATCCGCCACATCACCCGGTTCACCCAGCCCATGCCCTCTCGGCAGGGGGTGCACTGGCCGCAGCTCTCATGCTTGTAGAACTGCGACAGGCGGGCGATCGCCTTGATGATATCGGTGGACTTGTCCATTACGATCACGCCCGCCGTGCCGAGGCCCGACTTGTGCTCGCGCAGCGCGTCGAAATCCATCAGCACGTCATCGCAGATATGCTTGGGCAGCAGCGGCGTGGAGGAACCGCCGGGGATCACGCAGAGCAGGTTGTCCCAGCCGCCACGCACGCCGCCGGCATAGCGTTCGATCAGCTCCCGCAGCGGGATGCTCATCTCGGCTTCCACGTTGCAGGGCTTGTTCACGTGTCCCTGGATGCAGAAGACCTTGGTGCCCGAGTTCTTCGGCCGGCCGAAGCCGGCAAACCAAGTGGCGCCACGGCGCAGGATGGTCGGAACCACCGCGATGGTCTCGACGTTGTTCACCGTGGTGGGGCAGCCGTAGAGGCCGACCGCCGCCGGGAAGGGCGGCTTCAGCCGCGGCATCCCCTTCTTGCCCTCGAGGGATTCGATGAGCGCCGTCTCTTCGCCGCAGATATACGCACCGGCGCCGCGATGGAGGTAGAGGTCGAAGTCCCAGCCCGACCCGGCCGCGTTCGGCCCGAGCAGCCCGGCCTCGTAGGCCTCGTCGATCGCCGCCTGCAGGATGACGGCCTCGTTGTAGTACTCGCCGCGGATGTAGATATAGGCCGCATGCGCACCCATCGCGAAGCCCGCGAGCAGGCTGCCCTCGATCAGCGTCTGCGGGTCGTTTCGGACGATGTCGCGGTCCTTGCAGGTGCCCGGCTCGGACTCGTCGCAGTTCACCATGAGATAGGAGGGACGCCCATCCGGCGAGGACTTGGGCATGAAGCTCCACTTCATGCCGGTCGGGAAGCCCGCGCCGCCACGGCCGCGCAGGCCGGACTGCTTCATCTCCTCGATGATCCAATCCCGCCCCTTGGCGATGATGCCTGCCGTGCCGTCCCAGTTGCCGCGGCGCTGCGCTTCCTTGAGCTGCCAGGAATGCAGCCCATAGAGGTTGGTGAAGATGCGGTCCTTGTCGCTCAGCGCCATGGTCTCACTCCTTCACCGGAAAGTCACGGCCATCGGCATCCACCATCGGGATGTCGAGCAGGGTCTCCGCCCCGCCCACCGGCGCGCTGCACACGCGCCCGATGACGCTGCCCGCCGGCGGCCGCTCGCCGCGCTTCAGGGACTCGATGAGCTTCACGGTGCTCTCGTAGTCCAGGTCCTCGTAGTAGTCGTCGTCCACCTGCAGCACCGGCGCGTTGACGCAGCCGCCCAGGCATTCCACCTCGGTCAGGGTGAAGAGCCCGTCGGTGCTGGTGTCGCCATAGCCCTTCAGGTGCCCCGCATCCTTGCAGGCGCGCAGCACATCATCGGAACCGCGCAGCCAGCAGGGCGTCGTGCCGCAAACCTGCAGGTGGTAGCGCCCGATCGGCTTGGTGTTGAACATGGTATAGAAGTTGGCGACCTCATAGACGCGGATCGGGGCCATGCCGAGCCGCCGGGCTGTCTGGTCCATCGCCACGCGCGGCACCCAGGCACTGCCGGTCTGCCGCCCCATCTGCCGCTGCACGACATAGAGCAGCGGGATGATGGCGCTGGCTTCCTTCCCCGCCGGATAGCGCTTCAGGATCTTCTCGATCTGCGCCTCGCTCTCCGCATCGAAGGCGAAGGAGGCAGGCTCGTGATGCGCCTCGGCCTTGCCGTCAGCATGGGTCGGACCCTCGTGCGCGTGGTCGCTCACCGGTCGATCTCTCCGAACACGACATCGATGCTGCCGATGATCGCCACGGCGTCGGCCAGCATGTGTCCCTTGGACATGAGCTCCGTCGCCTGCAGGTGGGCATAGCCCGGCGAGCGGATCTTGCAGCGGTACGGCTTGTTGGTGCCGTCGGCGACCAGATAGACCGCGAACTCGCCCTTCGGCGCCTCGACGGCGGTGTAGGTCGCGCCCTCCGGCACGTGATAGCCCTCGGTGTAGAGCTTGAAGTGGTGGATCAGCGCCTCCATCGAGCGCTTCATCTCCGACCGCTTCGGCGGCGCGATCTTGTTGTCCTGCACCTTGATCGGCCCCGGCTTCATCTGCGCCAGGCACTGCTTGATGATCTTCACGCTCTCCCGCATCTCGGCGATGCGGACGAGGTAGCGGTCGTAGCAGTCGCCGTTGCGCCCGACCGGGATGTCGAAGTCCATCCGGTCATAGACGTCGTAGGGCTGCTGCTTGCGCAGGTCCCAGGCGCAGCCCGAGGCGCGCAGGCAGGGCCCGGTAAAGCCCCAGGCCATCGCATCCTCCGGCGAAACGATGCCGATGTCGACGGTGCGCTGCTTGATGATGCGGTTGCCCGTCACCAGCGTGTCCAGTTCATCGATGAACTTCGGCAGCCCGTCGGCCCAGGCGGCGATCCGCTCCTCCAGCCCGGCCGGCAGGTCCTTCGCCACGCCGCCCGCGCGGAAGTAGTTCGCGTGATAGTGGCTGCCGCTCACCGCCTCGTAGAACTCCAGCCCGCGGTCGCGCTGCTCGAAGCCCCAGAGCGGCGGTGTCGTGGCGCCGAGGTCCAGCGCGAAGGTGGTGACGTTCAGCAGGTGGTTCAGCAGCCGCGTGACCTCGCTGAACAGCACGCGGATGTACTGCGCCCGCTCCGGTGCCTCGATGCCCAGCAGCCGCTCCGTCGCCAGCGCGAAGGCGTGCTCCATGCACATCGGGCTCACATAATCGAGCCGGTCGAAGTACGGGTTTGCCTGGACGTAGGTCTTGTACTCGATCAGCTTCTCGGTGCCGCGGTGCAGCAGGCCGATATGCGGGTCGGCCCGCTCGACCTGCTCGCCCTTCATCTCCAGGATGAGGCGCAGCACGCCGTGAGCGGCGGGATGCTGCGGGCCGAAATTGATGGTGTGGCTGTCCACCTCGATGGTGGTGCGGCCATTGCCCTGGTCGGCATCGCCCTCGACGGGGCCGACATCTCCGGTGAGGAGGTGACTCACTTCTGCGCCTCCTTCTGCTCGCCAGACGGCCCTTCCTCGGGCGGCGGCAGGCGGTTCAGATGCACCTTCTCGTCACCGGGCAGCGTGGTCATGCCCTCCCAGGGAGAAAGGAAGTCGAACCGGCGGAATTCCTGGGTCAGCTTCACCGGCTCGTAGACCACCTCGCGCCGCTCGGAGTCGTAACGGACCTCGACATGGCCGGTCAGTGGGAAGTCCTTGCGCAGCGGGTGCCCTTCGAAACCGTAATCCGTGAGTAGGCGACGCAGGTCCGTCTGTCCGGCAAAGAGGATGCCGTACATGTCCCAGGCCTCCCGCTCGAACCAGGTCGCCGTCGGCCAGATCGCCGACACGCTCGCCACCGGCGTGTTTTCGTCCGTGCCGGTGATCACGCGGACGCGCTGGTTGTGCCGCAGGCTCAGCAGGTTCCAGACCACCTCGAAGCGCTCGGCCCGGTCGGGCCAGTCCACGCCGCAGATGTCCATGCACTGCTCGAAGGAGAAGCGCGGATCGTCGCGCAGCATCAGCATCACCGGCAGCACCGCCTCGCGGCGCAGCCGCACCACCAGCTCGCCCGGTGCGGTCTCGGCCCGTCGCGTCACCCGCGCGTCAAGCACGGCACCCTGGGGCGCCGCCGCGGTGATCGCCTGGCCGAGCGCCGCCAGCGGCGACAGCGGCGTGGTGGGAGTGGAGTCGGTATCAGCCACGAAGGATGGTCCCCGTCCGCCGGATCTTCTTCTGGAGCTGCAACACGCCATAGACCAGCGCCTCGGCCGTCGGCGGGCAGCCGGGCACGTAGATATCGACCGGCACGATGCGGTCGCAGCCGCGTACCACGCTGTAGGAATAATGGTAGTACCCGCCACCATTGGCACAGGACCCCATGGAGATCACCCAGCGCGGCTCCGACATCTGGTCGTAGACCTTGCGCAGGGCCGGGGCCATCTTGTTGGTCAGCGTGCCGGCCACGATCATCACGTCGGACTGGCGCGGCGAGCCGCGCGGGATGGTGCCGAAGCGGTCGAGGTCGTAGCGCGCCATGTAGGCATGGATCATCGGCACAGCGCAGCAGGCGAGGCCGAAGGTCATCGGCCAGAGGCTGCCGGTGCGGGCCCAGTTCACCACCTTGTCCAGGTTGGCGATCACGAAGCCCTTCTCCTGGATCTCCCCGGTCACGCCATGGATCACCGCATCCTGTCCCGGGCCGGGCGGAAGCGCGTCCTTGTTCCAGGCAACGGCTTGATCAGACATTCAACTCTCCCACCCGCCGGTCACTCAGCACGGTCACGCAACACATTCCTTCCAGGGGCCCCACCGCGGGGCCCCGCACCGGCAAGGCGGCTCCTGCCCTGCCTCGCCGGCCGCCCTCACTCCCAGTCCAGCGCGCCCTTCCGCCACTCGTAGACGAAGCCCACCGTCAGCACGGTCAGGAAGCCCATCATGGAGAGGAAGCCCACCCAGCCGAGGGTGCCCAGCGAGATCGCCCAGGGGAACAGGAAGGCCACTTCGAGGTCGAAAATGATGAAGAGGATGGCCACGAGGTAGAAACGCACGTCGAAACGGTGCCGCGTGTCCTCGAAGGGTTCGAAGCCGCACTCATAGGTCGAGAGCTTCTCCGGATCCGGCTTCTGGTGCCCGGCCAGGAACGAGCCGCCCACCATGGCGATGGAGATCACCACCGCGATGGCCAGGAAGACGAGGATCGGGAAGTACTCGGCGAGGAGCGGCTGCGTCATCGTTTCGTTATCCAATGCAAACAGCGCCACGAGGGCGTGTGCGATGCAGCGCGAACATACTGCGACCCGCAGCCCACTGCCATAGCGCGCGGGCAGCAATACCGCCATGTGACCCAAAGACAAGGGGTCAGGACGACACGGCTGGTCGATAATAAATCCGGACGAATTCAGTCCGGATACATGAGGCGTTCTTGCCAGAAAAAGAGCGCCGGAACCGCATATCGAAGACGGGGGAATGTGACGAATGGCGCGAGTGACGGGGCTCGAACCCGCGACCTCCGGCGTGACAGGCCGGCGCTCTAACCAACTGAGCTACACCCGCGCAATGCATGGGCAAAGGCCGGCAACAATCCGCCGGACTTGCCAAGCCCAGGAACGACGATGCATCGGGTGGCGCGAGTGACGGGGCTCGAACCCGCGACCTCCGGCGTGACAGGCCGGCGCTCTAACCAACTGAGCTACACCCGCACACGATGCATGCCCCTGCCGCCCTGGGGCGGGAAGAGCGCCGCACCCTCCGGTGCGGCTCGTGGGGCGGGGTTTATGGGGTGACGAGGAAGGTGTCAAGCAGGCCACCGAAGCATCCTTGCCACCCTCTCCCGCCCCTTCCGGCAGCCGCTACCCTGCCCCGGACTTTCCGCCGGACGGGCTCGAATCGTGGCCCGCCGTTCCTGGCGAGCGGCCGGTGCGGGGCGGCCCAGGGAAAAAGCCCGGACAAGACGGGGAAGGCTATGATGGCCCGCGGACGGGCGGCGGAATGGGCGCTGAGGGATTCGAACCCCCGGCATCCTCGGTGTAAACGAGGCGCTCTACCGCTGAGCTAAGCGCCCACGAAACCCGGCCACAGTGCCCATGGCAGCATGGGTCGGGCCGGCGGAAGATAGGGCGGAAGCAGGACCCATGTCACCGCTCCCGCCAGTTTTCGCAATCAGGAGTTCAGGGCATCCTTGAGCCCCTTGCCGGGCTTGAAGCGCACGGAGGTGGAGGCCTCGATCTTGATCTCCTCGCCGGTGCGCGGGTTCCGCCCGGTGCCAGCCTTGCGGGTGGAGATGGAGAAGGTCCCGAACCCGACCAGTCGAACCTCCTGGTTCTCCTTGAGGGACGCTTCGATCGCCTTGAACATCGCGTCCACCACCTCGGTGGCCTTGGCCCGGGTCAGTTCGCCCGTCTCGGCCACCACGGCCACGAGATCCTGCTTGTTCACCTGCGATATCCCTCCGGTGATCACCAACAAAACGGGGGAAGCCCCGAGCGGAACTTCCCCCTCCTGGCCGGGACACTAGGCAGCGCGGTTTCGGGCCGTCAACGGCCCGAAACTGCGCAGGAGCCGCGGTTCGCGCACTTCCCCGGGAGAAGCGGCAGGACGGCCACGATGGCCATCCCGCAACCCTGGAGTGCAAAAGCCGCGAGGCTCACGCGGCCTCGCATGGATCAGTGCGGCAGGCTGGGCGCGGCCGGCGTGGCGGCAGCCGGCTTGGCCGGCGGTGCCTCGGCTGCCTCGTCCCACTCGATGGCCTCGGGCTTCCGGACCAGAGCCTGGGCGATCACCTCGTCCACATGGGAGACGGGGATGATCTTCAGGAACTTCTTCACCGAATCGGGGATCTCGGCGAGGTCCTTCTCGTTCTCCTGCGGGATGAAGACGGTGGTGACACCGGCCCGCATCGCCGCGAGGAGCTTCTCCTTCAGCCCGCCGATCGGCAGCACCCGGCCGCGCAGCGTGATCTCGCCGGTCATCGCCACGTCCTTGCGGACGGGGATGCCCGTCATGATCGACACCATGGCGGTGGCCATGGCGATGCCGGCGCTCGGCCCGTCCTTCGGCGTTGCCCCTTCCGGTACGTGGACGTGGATGTCCCGCTTCTCCAGGAAGTTCGGCTTGATGCCGAAGGCGATGGAGCGGCTGCGGACATAGGACAGCGCCGCGGAGACGCTCTCCTGCATCACGTCGCCCAGCTTGCCCGTGTGCTTCACCGCGCCCTTGCCCGGCAGCAGCACCGCCTCGATGGTCAGGATCTCCCCGCCCACCTCGGTCCAGGCGAGGCCGGTGACGGCACCCACCTGGTCCTCCAGCTCCGCCTCGCCGTAGCGGTACTTCTTGATGCCCGCGTACTTCTCGAGGTTCTTGCGGGTGACCGCGACCTTCTTGGCCTTACCGGACACGATCTCCCGCACCGCCTTGCGCGCCACGCCACCGAGCTCGCGCTCGTAGGACCGCACGCCAGCCTCCCGGGTATAGTACCGCGCCAGGTCCAGCAGGGCCTCGTCGGTGATCGTCCACTCGCCCGCCTTCAGCCCGTTCGCCTCGGTGACCTTGGCGATCAGGTGGCGCTTGGCAATCTGGATCTTCTCATCCTCCGTGTAGCCGGGGATGCGGATGATCTCCATGCGGTCAAGCAGCGGCTGGGGCATGCGCAGCGAGTTGGCGGTCGTGATGAACATCACGTCCGACAGGTCGTAGTCCACCTCCAGGTAGTGGTCCGCGAAGCTGCTGTTCTGCTCCGGGTCCAGCACCTCCAGCAGGGCCGAGGACGGATCGCCGCGCCAGTCGGCGCCGAGCTTATCGATCTCGTCCAGCAGGAAGAGCGGGTTGGAGGTCTTGGCCTTCTTCATGCCCTGGATGACCTTGCCCGGCATGGAGCCGATATAGGTCCGCCGGTGGCCGCGCACCTCCGCCTCGTCCCGCACGCCGCCCAGCGACATCCGGACGAAGTTGCGGTTCGTCGCCTTGGCGATGCTCTTGCCCAGCGAAGTCTTGCCCACGCCCGGAGGACCGACGAGGCACAGGATCGGTCCCTTGATCTTCTGCGAGCGCGACTGCACCGCCAGGTATTCGAGGATCCGCTCCTTGACCTTCTCCAGACCGTAGTGGTCGGCGTCCAGCACCTCCTCCGCGGCCTTCAGGTCGTTGCGGACCTTGCTCTTCTTCTTCCAGGGGATCGAGAGCATCCAGTCGAGGTAGTTGCGCACCACCGTCGCCTCGGCGCTCATCGGCGACATGGTCTTGAGCTTCTTCAGCTCACCCATCGCCTTCTCGCGCGCCTCGGGGGTGAACTTGGTGGCCTTGATCTTGGCCTCCAGCTCGGCGGTCTCGTCCTTGCCTTCCTCGCCCTCGCCCAGCTCCTTCTGGATCGCCTTGAGCTGCTCGTTCAGGTAGTACTCGCGCTGCGTCTTCTCCATCTGCCGCTTGACGCGGTTCCGGATGCGCTTCTCCACCTGAAGGACGCCGATCTCGCTCTCCATATGGGCGAAGACCCGCTCCAGCCGGGCGCCCACGCCCACCGTCTCCAGCAGCTCCTGCTTCTCGGAGATCTTGAGGTTCAGGTGGCTCGCCACCGTATCGGCGAGCTTGGCCGTGTCCTCGATCTGGTTGATCGAGACCAGCACCTCGGGCGCGATCTTCTTGTTGAGCTTGATGTACTGCTCGAACTGCGTGACCACGGAGCGGGCCAGCGCCTCGACCTCGCGCGGCTCGGCCGGCTTGGCCTCCTCCACCGGGGCCGAAAAGGCCTCGAAATAGGAATCCGTCTCCTTCCAGCCGACCACCTGGGCACGCCGGCCACCCTCGACCAGCACCTTCACGGTGCCGTCCGGCAGCTTCAGCAGCTGGAGGATCGTGGAAACGGTGCCAATCTCATAGAGATCGGAAGCCTGGGGGTCGTCCTGGGACGCGTTGCGCTGCGCCAGGAGGAGGATCTGCTTGTCCTCCCGCATCACCGCTTCCAGGGCACGCACGGATTTCTCGCGCCCCACGAAGAGCGGCACGATCATATGCGGGAAGACGACGATGTCCCGAAGCGGCAGGACGGGAAGCAATTCGCCGCTGACAGTTTCCGTCATGGGACCTCACTATGGACAGTCGGCCCGGGGCCGCCCACAGGAAGACCCGACCTCGGACTTCCATCGAACGGCACGGCCCCGGCGCCACGGGGATGGGATGACAGATGGTGCGCCGCGCCCTTGCATACAACCGTGTAGGTCAGAACCCTCTCGGCAGTGCGGGCGGGCGCGGCTCCCATCGGCGTCAGGCGGAGGTCTGTTCCGCCGGACGCTCGCCATAGATGAACAATGGCGTGGCCCGTCCCTCGGCCACCTCCTTGTTCACCACGACCTCCTCGACCTGATCCAGGCCGGGCAGCTCGAACATGGTGCCGAGCAGGATGCTCTCCATGATCGAACGCAGCCCGCGGGCACCCGTCTTGCGCTGGATCGCCCTCGTCGCCACCGAACGCAGCGCGTCCTCGGTGAAGGTCAGCTTGGTGGCCTCCATCTCGAACAGGCGCTGGTACTGCTTCAGCAGGGCATTCTTGGGCTTGGTCAGGATCTCGATGAGGGCCTTCTCGTCCAGATCCTCCAGCGTCGCGACCACCGGCAGGCGGCCGATGAACTCGGGGATCAGGCCGAACTTCAGCAGATCCTCGGGTTCCACCTCGCGCAGGATGGCGCCCTGGCGGCGCTCGTCCGGGCCCCGGACCTCGGCGCCGAAGCCTATGCCCGACCCCTTGCCCTTGGCGGCGATGATCCGGTCGAGGCCGGCGAAGGCGCCGCCCACGATGAAGAGGATGTTGGAAGTATCGACCTGCAGGAATTCCTGCTGCGGGTGCTTCCGGCCGCCCTGGGGCGGGACGGAGGCGACCGTGCCCTCCATGATCTTCAGCAGCGCCTGCTGGACGCCCTCACCGCTCACGTCGCGCGTGATCGAAGGGTTGTCCGACTTGCGGCTGATCTTGTCGACCTCGTCGATATAGACGATGCCGCGCTGCGCCCGCTCGACATTGTAGTCGGCCGACTGCAGCAGCTTCAGGATGATGTTCTCGACATCCTCGCCGACATAGCCCGCCTCGGTCAGGGTCGTGGCATCGGCCATGGTGAAGGGCACGTCGAGGATGCGGGCCAGCGTCTGGGCGAGCAGCGTCTTGCCCGAGCCGGTCGGCCCGATCAGCATGATGTTGCTCTTGGCGATCTCGACGTCGCCGGACTTCCCGCCCGCGGCCAGCCGCTTGTAATGATTATGGACCGCCACCGAGAGCACCTTCTTGGCGTGCTCCTGGCCGATCACGTAATCGTCGAGAACCTTGCAGATCTCCTTCGGGGTCGGCACCCCGTCGCGAGACTTCACGAGGTGCGTCTTATGCTCCTCGCGAATGATATCCATGCACAGCTCGACGCATTCATCGCAGATGAACACGGTCGGACCGGCGATGAGCTTGCGCACCTCATGCTGCGACTTGCCGCAGAAGGAGCAGTACAGTGTATTCTTCGAGTCGCCGGACTTGCTCATGCTCGCTCCTGACCCCGGTTACGGTCCCCGGGGCGCGAGGCACCGGGGGTTCGCCCGAAGGGCAAAGGGTAGTCTAGACACCGTATGACAAATGGGGGAAGCCTCGGGCGCCGGCGAGCCCCCAAAGAACACATCTCCGGGTTGCCCGCCGGGCATCTCTTGCGCGGCTCAGACGGGCTTGGGCGCGGCACCGTCGGGCGTCGCGCTGACGGGGCGCTGCTCCACCACCTGGTCGATCAGCCCGAAATCCCGGGCCTCCTCGGCCGACATGTAGGTGTCGCGCTCCAGCTTCGCCTCGATCGCCTCGACCGGCTGGCCCGTATGCTTCACATAGATCTCATTGAGCCGCTTGCGCAGGCTCAGGATCTCGCGTGCCTGGATCTCGATGTCGGTCGCCTGGCCCTGGGCGCCACCAGAGGGCTGGTGCACCATGATCCGCCCGTTCGGCAGGGAGAAGCGCTTGCCCTTCTCGCCGGCGGTCAGCAGCAGGGAGCCCATGGAGGCGGCCATGCCCATGCAGACCGTGCTCACCGGGGCGCGGACATACTGCATCGTGTCGTAGATCGCGAGGCCCGCCGACACCACGCCGCCCGGGGAGTTGATGTAGAACGAGATCTCCTTGTTCGGGTTCTCGCTCTCCAGGAACAGGAGCTGGGCGCAGATCAGTGAGGCCATGCCGTCATAGACCTGCCCCGTCATGAAGATGATCCGCTCCTTCAGCAGGCGCGAATAGATGTCAAAGGAACGCTCCCCGCGAGCGGTCTGCTCGATGACCATGGGAACGAGCGTATTGTTATAGATTTCAACCGGATCGCGGTCACGCATGTCACTTCCTTTCGCCACCGGGCCCAGAACCGATGCTGGTGGCGGAAGGGCGCGGAGGCAACTACCTCCCTGGCCCGTCCGGTCCCCAGTTCCGGCCCTCCCCCGGGAATGGACCCGGCAAGGATTGACGAAACATGCGGCGAACCGGCCCGCCCCGGCACGTCGCGCGCCTCGGCGAAACCAAGATGGCCCGCCCCGCCCACCGATGGAAGGGGGCGGGAGACAGATCGATGACCGGGGCGCGTCGTCGCCCCGGCGCCGTCCTGGCGGGTGGGAAGCCGCCGGGACGGACCCGGCGGCAGGCGTGGCGTGGCCGGCGGCCGCGCCACAAGGTCAATGATGCCGGATCAGGCCGCGGCGGTGTCCTTGGCCTTCCCGTCCTCGGGGGCCTGCAGTTCCTCGGGCGTCACGCTACGCTCGTTGACCTTGGCCAGTTCCAGCATGAAGTCCACCACCTTCTCCTCGAAGAGCGGGGCGCGGATGCTGTCCAGGGCCTGCGGGTTGCGCTGGAAGTACTCCATCACCTGCTTCTCCTGGCCGGGATAGCGGCCGGCCTCGGCGCGCATGGCCCGCAGGATCTCCTCCTGCCCGACCTGCACGCCGTTGGTGCGGCCGATCTCGCTGACCAGCAGGCCCAGGCGGATGCGGCGCTCGGCGATCTTGCGGTACTCGGCCCGCAAGGTCTCCTCGTCCTTGCCCTTGTCCTCCTCGTCCAGGCGCCCTGCCTTCAGGTCGGCCTCGACGCGCTGCCAGATGCCCTCGAACTCGGCATCCACCAGGCCCTGCGGCACCGGGAAGTCGGCACGCTCGGCCAGGGCGTCCAGGAGCTGGCGCTTGACCTTCAGGCGGGAGGCCTGGTCGTACTGGCTCTGGATGATCTCCTTCATCTGGTTCCGGAGATCCTCGATGCCGCCCGGCACGCCGACCTTACTGGCGAACTCGTCGTCCAGCGCCGGCTTCACCGCCTTCTTCAGCGCCTTGGCCGTCATCTCGAAGACCGCGGGGCGGCCGGCGAGGTCAGGGGCGTGGTATTCCTCGGGGAAGGTCACGTCGACATGCCGGGTCTCGCCGACCTTGATGCCGACCAGCCCGTCCGCGAAGCCCGGGATGAACCCCTCGCCGCCCAGTTCCACCGGCATGTCGCTGCCGCTGCCGCCCTGGAACTCCTCCAGCTCGCCCTCGGGATTGTCCTTCGGGCGGGCACGGCCTACGAAGTCCACGATCACCGTGTCGCCGGCCTCGGCCGGGCGGCCCTCGGTCACGTCCTCCAGCGAGGCGGCGCGGGCAGCCAGACCTTCCAGGGCCTTGGTCACCTCCTCCTCGGAAGGCTCGGCCTTCAGCCGCTCCACCTCGATCGAGGCGAATTCCGGCATCGGGATCTCCGGCAGGACCTCCATCTCGATATGGAAGGCGACGTCCTTGCCCTCGCCGATATCCTCGCTCTTCAGCTCCACCTTGGGCTGCTGCGCCGGCTTCAGCCCGCGCTCGGAGAGCAGGTCACGGGTCGCGGTCTGCACCGCCTCCTCCAGCACCTCCCCGTTGATGGCCGTGCCGTAGCGGTTCTTGACCACCGACATCGGCACCTTGCCCGGGCGGAAGCCCGGCAGCCGGAGATCCCTGGCCACGGCCGCCAGGCGCTTGTTCCGCGCCGCGTCCACCTCGGCCGCCTGCACCACCACGTCAAAGGAGCGCTTCAGCCCCTCCGTCGCGACCTCGGTCACCTGCATGTCGTTCGGTCCCAGTTCCAAAATCTCAGTGCGGCACTGCCCGCGGCGGGGCGGTGGCTGGTGCGGGCGGAGGGACTTGAACCCCCACGACTTGCGCCACTGGAACCTAAATCCAGCGTGTCTACCAATTCCACCACGCCCGCCTGCGCCGTGCCGTCGAAGCGCCGGCGTGTAACCCATAGGGCGGGCATTTCCAAGCCGGCAGCCGGGCTTTCGCGCCGCTTCCGCCTCGAATCCGCCCTTCCCCGCACCGGATGGCGCCCTTGGCGGCCCCCGGCCGCGTCACCCCCGCCGGATGCGCGGCTGCGGGCGCGGCTTCTGCCCGATCTTGCGGAAGGCATAGAGGAAGGAGGTCCAGCGCCCGGTCGGCAGGTCCAGCAGGCCCGTATCCTCGCGCAGCTCCACCGGCACGCAGCCATGCCGGTTCGCCAGGGCGAAGACCGCCCGCTGCGGGAAGACATGGAACTCCCGCTCCGTCACCGGCTCCCGCGCCAGGTATTCCTCGGTGGAGAAGCGATAGCCCTCGGCCCAGCCGGGCACCGAGAAGATCGCCATCCCCCCGTTGCGCAGCGAGGCGAAGGCCTCGTCCAGCACCGCCGCGACCATCGGCGGCGGGTCGTGCCACAGGGTCAGCCGGCTGTAGAACAGGTCATAGGCCTTGGACGGGACGAGGTTCCCCGCGGTGACCGGGTGGAATCGGACGTTGCCGATCCCCGCCTCCTCCATCCGCGCCGCCGCCACGTCCAGGTGCGGCTGGGAGATGTCGCAGGCGATGACCTCGCGGAACCAGGGCGCCACCTGGCCCGTCACCCGCCCCACCCCGCAGCCATATTCCAGCATCACCGGCAGGTCCGCGGTGGCGAGGCCGGCACGGCGAAAGATCGACAGGATCAGCCCGAGGTCGAAGAGCCCGGTCTGGTAGAAACCCTCCCGGTGCGCCTCCAGATTCTCCGGCCGGTGCTGCGGCAGGGGCAGCACCGACCAGTGCGGCGCCTCCTCGCCCAGCGCCGTCCAGCAGGCGGCCAGCCGTTCCAGCAGCCGCGCCAGCGCCTCCGGCGGCGCCTCGGCCTCGATCTCCTGCAAGGGCGCGTCCAGCGGCGCGAAGGGCGGCGGCGGGGTGACCGCCAGCCCGAGCCCGTCGAGCTTCGCCCGGAACTCGTCCGAACCCAGGAATTCCCGCCGCAGCGTGGCAAGGTCCGGCGTCATTGCCGCGCGGGACGGCATCGCGGCGCTCTCGTCCGGATGCGGCTCCCGCCCCAGGATGAGGCGATAGGCTGCCCGCACATCCTCGGCCGTCACGTCCGCCCGCGCCCGCCGTGGGGCCGGCGCCACCAGGGTGTCGCCTTCCGCCGGGGCCGCGTCGCGCCCTTCCGCGCGTTTCCCGTCTTCACGGGGCTGGCGATCGGCAAGCATGATCCGCCTCCCATCCTTGACCCCGGCATGGCTAACACGGGTGCGGCGCACGGACGACCACTTTCGCGGGAAAATCCTCCCCTTGACGCTCGCGAAAGTCATCCTCCCCGAGAGGCCGATGGGTCTGCCCGGCCAGGAGGCGCCAACCGGCCCCCACCCCATCCGTTGATTGCGGGACACCGTCACCCGCCGGGGCGCGCTTCCTCCGTCCGGGCCAGCGCGGCGGGAATCCCCGCCACGACATCCTCGGCGATCAGCCCCCGCCCCGGCGAGGCAGCGGCGCCATGCACCCAGACCGCCGCCGCCGCGGCCTCGAAGGGCGGCATCCCCTGCGCCAGGAAGGCACCGCAGATCCCGGAGAGCACATCTCCCGTCCCGGCGGTGGCCAGGCCCGGCGGGGCGTTGTCGTTGATCGCCACCCGCCCGTCCGGCGCGGCGACCACCGTGTCGCTGCCCTTCAGCACCACCACCGCCCCGGTCCGCGCCGCCGCCGCGCGCGCCGAGGCCAGCCGGTCCTCCCCCACCGCGCCGAAGACCCGCGCGAACTCCCCGGCATGGGGCGTGACGATGGTGGCGCCGCGCAGGCGCTCCGGATTCCCGGCGCAGAGGGTCAGCGCCCCGGCATCCGCCACCACCGGCTGCCCCGCCGCGAGCACCTTGTCCAGCAACGCGCCCGCCCGCTCGTCCGGCGGCAGGCCTGGCCCCAGGACCCAGACCCGCCCCTTGCCGCCAATCAGCGCATCCGGCGGCGGGTCGGCGATGATGTCGCCGGGCATGGCGACGCCGCGCAGGATGAAGGCGGCCCCCGGCGAGGTCGCGGCAACCGTCAGCATCCCCGCCCCCGCCCGGCGCGCCGCCGCCGCCGCCAGCCGCGCCGCCCCGGGCATGGTCGCCCCGGCGGCCACCACCACATGGCCACGCTCGTGCTTGTGCATCGCCGCCGACGGGTGCGGCAGGCGCCACAGCCAGGGCCCGTTGCGGAAGGCACGCGGCGCCACCTCGGCGATGACGGAATCCGGCAGGCCGATCTCCGCCAGCTCCACCTCGCCGCAGAACTCGCGCCCGGGCAGCAGCAGATGGCCCGGCTTCAGCCGCGCGAAGGTCACGGTCGCCACGGCTCGGGCCGCCTGGCCCCGCACCTGTCCCGTGCCGCCATCCACCCCGCTCGGCACATCCACGGCGAGGACCGGCGCCGCTATGGCACGCAGCACATCCGCGACCGTCCCTTCCACCGGCCGCGACAGGCCGGCGCCGAAGACCGCATCCACCACCACCTCCGCCCGCGACACCGCCACCGGGTCCCAGCCCAGCCTCGGTCCCCGCCAGCGCGCCGCGGCCTCCGCCGCCGCCCCGCCCGGACGCGGCTCCGCCAGGGCCGCCACCGCGACGGGCCAGCCCTCCTGCGCCAGCAGCCGCGCCGCCACCCAGCCGTCGCCCCCGTTGTCGCCGGGGCCGCACAGCACCACGACCCGCCGGGGTCGCCAGCGCCGGCGCACCGCCCGCGCCACCGCCCGCCCGGCGGCCGCCATCAACGCCGCCGTCGGGTGCCCGGCGACGGCGGCCAGCGCATCGGCGCGGGCCATCTCGGCGGGGGTCAGCAGTTCCGGTGGGATGGGGTGCGTCTTGCGGATCAAGCCAGGTTCCTCGCGAAGGCCGGCCGCCCCTCAGGAGGGATCAGGGGGACCAGGGGGGGACAGCGGACGGGCGGCCGGTCGAACGGTGCGGCGGACGATAGGAAGCCCGTGAGCACCGGGGACGGGAGCTTCCCGCGCCCCCACCCCCATGTCACCCTGCCAACGCCGCGCCCCGCCCCCGGATGCGCCGGGGTCCCCACCCTTTCCGGTGCCAGCCGGACGGAAGGATATGACGATGACGGATTTGCACGGCCTCGACGGCCTGATCCAACCTGCCAGCCCACGGTCCACCGCCAACCAGGGGGATGCCCCGGACGGCCGCGGCCTGCACCGGCGCACCATCGTCATGACCTCGCTGATGACCGGCCTGACCCTGGCCACCGCCCATGGCGCGGCGGCCCAGGTGATCCAGACGGACAATGTCGGCCTCTGGGCCAGCGAGGTGCAGATCCCCACCGGCGGCGCCCAGATCCCCGCCTATGCCGCCCGTCCGGCCGGCGAAGGCCCCTTCCCCACCGTGCTGGTGATCGAGGAGATCTTCGGGGTCCACGACTACATCAAGGACATCTGTCGCCGCCTCGCCAAGGCCGGCTACCTCGCCGTGGCGCCGGAACTCTATGCCCGCCTCGCCGATCTCTCGAAGATGACCGACGTGCAGCAGATCGTGCGCGACGTGATCAGCAAGGCGCCCGACGACACCATGCTGTCGGACCTCGATGCCACCGTGGCCTGGGCCAGGGCCGAGGGGCGCGGCGACACCACACGGCTCGGCGTCACCGGCTTCTGCCGCGGCGGCCGCAACACATGGCTCTACGCCGCCCGGAACCCCGCCCTGAAGGCCGCCGTGGCCTGGTACGGGCCGGTCGGCGGCGGCACCAGCGACATCCAGCCGCGCACCCCCACCGATGTGGCCGCCGAGCTGAAATGCCCGTTGCTCGGCCTCTATGGCGGCGCCGACCAGGGCATCCCGGTGGCCCAGGTGCAGGCGGCGGCGGAAAAGGCCCGCGCCGCCGGCCGGCAGGTGGAGATCGTGGTCCTCCCGGACGCGCCGCACGGCTTCCACGCCGACTACCGCCCCAGCTACCGCCGCGAAGCCGCCGAGGATGGCTGGCGCCGCATGCTCGCCTGGTTCCGCGACCACGGCGTCGCCTGACACCGGCCCGGTGGGCGCCGCCCCTCGCGGGGTCGTTCGCCAAACCGGATGAAAAGCCCCAGTCTGTCACCGCAGACGGATTCGCGCCGGCCCCCGCAGCCCCTGGCTCCGGGGGCACCCGGCAGCCCCAGGAAAGAGGACGGCAATGGCATTCGTGGTGGCGGTGGCGAGCCAGAAGGGCGGCGCGGGCAAGTCCACGGTGGCGGCGAACCTGGCGACCGCCCTGCTGGCCGAGGGCATTCCCGTCGCCCTGCTCGACACCGACCCGCAGGGCACGCTCAGCCGCTGGCACCAGGAACGGCCGGAGGATGCCCCGGCGCTGGATTTCGACGCCCCGGCGGGCTGGCGCGTGTCGCAGATGGTGGAGAAGCGCCGCAAGGCTCCCGGCTTCCTGATCCTCGACACGCCGCCCCATGCCGATGCCGATGCCCGCCGCGCCATCCGCGCGGCCGATCTCGTGCTCATCCCCCTGCAGCCCTCGATGCCCGATGTCTGGGCCATCGACGCCACCCTCTCGGTCGCCGCCGACGAGAAGCGCCCCGTCGCCCTGCTGCTGAACCGCGTCCCCTCCCAGGGGCGGCTGCGCGACGAGGTGCGGGCCCATCTGCGCAAGCGCGACCTGCCGGTCCTGTCCGCCACGCTCGGCAACCGCACCGCCTTCGCCGCCGCCTTCGGACGCGGCCTCGGCGCGGTGGAGGACGCGCCGCGCGGCCTGGCCGCCCAGGAGGCCCGCGCCCTGGCCGCGGCCCTGCGGCGCGAGGCGGCACCCTGACGCGGCAACCCGGCGCGGCCGTCCCGGGGCGGCTGTCCCCGGGGCCGACGGCCCGCCATCCTGTGATCCCGGCTGTCTTCCTTTTGTCACGCGCCGGCCCCTGCGGCGTTTAAGCTGCGGCGGCCGGCGGGGACGCAGCAGAGCCAGGACATGGCCACCCCCCGCGTTCAGGAGGAAGAGCCCTTGGCCAGCATCATCGCTTTCAGCGCCTTCGGGCGCCTGCCCATGCGCCCCGTCACCGATCCCGAACTGGATTCCGTCCTCGCCGAAAGCGCACCGGGCGAGGTGAGCATCCTCTATCTCTGGGGCAGCCGCTGCGCCGATTGCGACGCTGTCCGCACAGCCCTGCGCAGCAAGCCGGAAAGCTTCCGCTGGCCCGGCGTCCGCTGGCTCGAAAGCGACCTGCGCGACGATCTCCGCCTGGCGACACGCTTCGGGCTGCTCGGCATCCCGGCCTTCCTGATCTTCGCCGGGCGGCGCCCCCGGGGCAGGATCACCGGCTGGCCGGGCGTCCCCACCTTCACCCGGCTGGTCGGTGAGCAGCTCCAGCGGCTCCATTGAGGCCGCCCGCCGGGGTTGGCGGCATGGCGGCCGCGGCCCCTGCCGGCGCTCAGCGTCCGTTGCGCTCGATCGACACCCGCACGTCGAGCGGCGGCGCCGTGTAGGGGGCGGAGGTCACGATCACATCCACCCCGGTCCGGGCATAGTCGGCGATGTTGCGGTCGCCGATGCCGCCGGTGGCGATCAGCACCGGCCGCTGCTGGTGGCCGTTCAGCGCGCGCACCACCTCGCCCACCTGTTCCGGCGAGAACTTGTCGCACTGCACGATGTCCGCCCCGGAATGGGCGAACTGCACCGCCTCGTCCACATTGCCGGCCTCGACGGCGATCTTGCGCTCCGGCTGCGCGGCGCGGAGCTGCGCCAGCCAGAGATGCGGCGGCTGCCGCCCGAGGAAGCCCCGGTGCTGCGCGAAGACCAGCACGCTGTCGGACAGGCCGAGCCGGTGCGGCACGCAGCCGCCCGCCGTGATGGCGCGCAGCATCAGGTCCTTTGCCCCGGGCAGGTGCTTGCGCGTGCAGGCCACGGCGATCTCCGGGCGTATCTGCCGTGCGGCCGCCCGCAGCCGGGCGGCGGCGGTGGCGATGCCGGAGGTCAGCTCCACCAGCGTCTGCGCCGTCTTGGTGGCGCGGTGCAGCGCGCTGGCCGGGCCGCGCGCCTGGAGGATCGGGCTGCCTTCCTCGACCTGCGCGCCGGAGCGGCAGAAGCTCTGCACCTCATCGCAGCCGGCGAGGCGGAACAGCGTCTCCGCCTCCTCGGCGCAGCACACGGTCATCAGCGCCCCGGCCGTCATCGACAGGCGGCCATGCAACTCGCCGATACCCAGGCCCTGGGTGGTCAGGTCACCGTAGGGAGAGTCCTCCTGCAACAGGAACTCGAGGCGGGCCGTCGGAATGGTGAAGCTCATGGAGTGACCCCCTTTTTCTGGCGCGGATCATAGACCAGGCCCCGCCGCGCAGCCCCCCCGCAGGTCCATGCCGTGGCCTGCACCAGGCTCATAACGTCCGGCGGACGAACCGTCCCATTCCGGGGTCAACACGGGAATCCTCCGCCGCGTGGCCGGTCACGGGATCGGCATCCCCACGGCCGGATGCGGCCGGTTGTCTCCCGTCCGGCCCGGCGCCATTGATGCTGCGGGCCGGACCGGCCCCAGGACCCGCCGATGACGACTTCGCCCGAACCGCTTCCCACCGCCGTCGCCGCCGAGGCCAGCCGCCTGCCCTTCGCCTCCGGCCCAGCCCGCCCGCAGGCGCTGATGGTGGCGGCGGAAACGCCCGTGGCCCTGGCCTATTCCTCCGTCCCCTTCGCGGTGATGATGGCCACGCCGGCGGATCTGGAGGATTTCGCCTACGGCTTCAGCCTGACCGAGGGGATCGTCGCCTCCCCTGACGAGATCCGCGGGGTGGCGCTGCGCGGGGAGGACCGGGGCCTCGCCCTCGACATCACGCTGGAGGCCGGCGCTCTGCGCCGTCACCTGGCGCAGCGCCGGGCGCGGGAGCGCAGCCTGCCCGGCCGGACCGGCTGCGGCCTCTGCGGGATCGAAGAGCTGGAGGCCCTGCCCGCCGCGCCCGCGCCCGCCACCCCCGCGCCGGTGCTCGAGACCGGGGCGATCCGCGCCGCGCTGGACGCGATGGAGGCGGCGCAGGTGCTGAACCAGGAGACCCGCGCCGTCCATGCCGCCGCCTGGGCGGGGCCGGATGGCGGGCTGCGCCTGCTGCGCGAGGATGTCGGCCGGCACAACGCGCTGGACAAGCTGATCGGCGCCGCCCTGCGCCGGGGGGGATCGGCGGCGGAAGGCTTCCTGCTGATCACCAGCCGCTGCTCCTTCGAGATGGTGGAGAAGGCGGCGGCCTTCGGGGCGCGCAGCCTCGTGGCGGTCTCGGCGCCGACCTCCCTGGCGCTGGAGCGCGCCCGGGCGCTCGACATGACGCTGCTGGCCGTGGCGCGGCGGGATTCCGTGACGGTCTTCCATGGCGCCGGGCGCGTCGTCGGGCCGGAATGCCCTTCCTGACACACAAGCGAGGGGGAAGGCGGCGCCTTCCCCGGACCGAACGGCCCCCGGGCCCGTCAGGCCAGCATCGGCGGCGGCACGGGGGACAGGTCGAAGGTCACGCCCTTCACACCCGGGATGCCCTCCGCCAGCACCCGCAGCCCACGCTCCACATCGTCGGAGTTGCAGAAGCCGTGGAACTGCACCGTGCCCTTCTCCACATGCGGGAAGATGTAATAGGCATCGGCCCAGCTGTGCCGGCGCATCTCGGCCACCAGCTTCCGCTCGATCTCGGCATCGCTGGTCTCGCCGGGCGCCTGCGCCGGAGGGGCGACGATGGCCTTCATCAGGTCGGCGCGGGACAGGATGCCGACCAGCTTGCCGTCGCGCACCACCGGCAGGCGGCGGATGTTGCGCTTCGCCATGATCCCCGCGGCCTTCTGGATGCTGTCATCCTCGCCCACCGTTTCCAGGCTGGTCGTCATCAGGTCGCGCGCCACGCGCCCATGCGACTGCACGTACTGGAGAGCCTGGCTCGGCGCGGATTCGATCAGGCGGCGGAACCAGGACTGCGCCTCCTCCTCGCCCGTGATCTGGCGCAGCAGGTCGCCCTCGGTCACGAGGCCGACGAGCTGGCCCGTCGCGTCCACCACCGGCACGCCGGAAATCCCGCGCGAGGCGAAAAGGCTGGCCAGGGCGGGCACCGGCGTATCCGGGCCGACCGTCATCACCTGGCTGGTCATGATCTCGCGAACTTTCACAGCGTCCTCCTTGGTTCTGTCCCTGACGAAGCCAGCGCGGCGGAGCCGTCCGGCACGAGGGCTTCATCCCACGACAGATGAAAACGCCGCCATGATCTGGATCAAGGGAAAAGACCGCCGATGGCGCCTTGCCTCCCCGGCGCGCAGCCGCTCCGCCAGCCCCGCGCACAGCACCCGGCCGCGAAAGCCGGGACCTTTCGCGCCCCGGCATCAGGCCCGCCGCGTCACCTCGGTGCGCCAGATGAACAGCCCCGCCGAGACCAGGATCAGGAAGCCGGCCAGGTCGGCGAGGCCCGGGAACTCGCCCCAGAGCAGGCTGCCCAACAGGGTGGCCCAGATCAGGCCGGAATACTCGAACGGTGCCAGCATCGCCGCCTCGCCGCTGCGATAGGCTGCCGTCAGCAGGAGCTGGCCGACGCCCGAGACCATCCCGATCCCGGCCAGCAACGCCCATTGCCCCGCCGTGGGCCAGACCCAGACGGGCAGCGCGGCAATGGAGCAGGCGACCACGCCCGAGAGCGCGTACCAGAGCACGATGGTCACGCCCGGCTCCCCGCCCGTGCCCATGCGGCGGATCGAGATCATCGCCAGTGCCCAGCCGATGGCGGACAGCAGCACCACGCAGACCGCGGCGGGATCGGGCACGGCTGCCCCCGTGCCGGGCAGCAGACCAGGCGAGAGCATCACCAGCACCCCGCTGAAGCCCACCAGCACCGCCGAGACCCGCCGCGGCCCCACCCGGTCGCCCAGCAGCGGCACAGACAGGACCGTAAGGAAGAGCGGCATGGTGAAGGTAAGCGCGCTGGCCAGGGCGAGCGGCAGATGGGCATAGCCGTAGAAGGAACCGCCCATGGCCAGCAGCCCCCAGCCGCTGCGTTGCAGGTGGCCGAGCGGCGCCCGGGTCCGCAGCGCCCGCCAGCCGCCATGCGCCATGGCCTGCGGCATCAGGGCCGGCAGGGCGAAGAGGTTGCGGAAGAGCATCACCTCCGCCAGCGGGATCGCGCCGCCCAGCAGCTTGATCATCGCGGCGACCAGCGAGAAGGCCAGGGCCTCCCCGAGGACGAGGAGGATGGCGCGCCTGCGCACGGCGCTGGCCGGGTCTTGCATGGAGGAGGTGCTCGTGTGGACGGCGTATCGCCCCGAGGCTAGGGTCCACCGCATGGGATGACCAGGGCGCCCGGCCCGGCGGCGCCCGCCCGGCGGCCTGTTCCGTGTTCCGTGTCCGGTCGCCGTCCCGGCGCGGCGCCCCGCCGGCCCGGGCGGAACCGTGGAACGCGTTTGCGGAGTGGAACGACGATGACCGAGCTGCTGTACCGCCTCGACCCCTATGGACGCGACGCGGGCGCGACCGTCGTCTCCTCCGGCCCCGAGGGCGTGGTGCTGGACCGCACCCTCTTCTATGCCCGCGCCGGCGGCCAGCCCGGGGATTCCGGCACGCTGCGCTGGGCGAAGCCGGACGGGAGCTACGCCGAGGCCAAGGTCGCCGAGGCGCTGAAGGGGCCGGACAACACCGTCCTCCACACGCTGCCCGAGGACGCGCCGCGCCCCGAGCCCGGCACGCATGTGGTCGCCTCGATCGACTGGGAGCGCCGCCACCGCCACATGCGGATGCACACCACCCTGCACCTGCTCTGCGCCGTGATGCCGGGCATCTACGCCACCGGAAACCAGATCGGGGCCGAGAAGTCGCGCCTCGACTTCGACCTGCCCGAGCCGCCGCCGAAGGAATGGCTGACCATGCAGCTCAACGCGCTGATCGCCGCCGACCATCCTGTGGGGGAGCGCTGGATCGAGGAGGCCGAGCTGGACCGCAATCCCGGCCTGGTCCGCACCCTCTCGGTGCAGCCGCCGCGCGGCGCCGGCCAGATCCGCCTCGTCCGCATCGGCTCCGAGGAATCGCCGGTGGACCTGCAGCCCTGCGGCGGCACGCATGTCCGCTCCACCAGGGAGATCGGCGCGGTGGAGGTGACCAAGCTGGAAAGCAAGGGCAAGCAGAACCGCCGCGTCCATATCGTGCTGAAGGACTGAACCGGGATGGATTCGCTCGTCACCACCGAATGGCTCGCCGCCGAGCTCGGCAAACCGGACCTCGTGGTCCTGGACATCACCTACTACCTGCCGCCCGAGGGCAGGACCGGCCGCGCCGAGTTCGCCCGGGCCCATATCCCCGGCGCCCGCTTCCTCGACGTGGACGAGATCGCGGACCCCGAGACGGACCTGCCGCACATGGTGCCCACGGCGGGCCGCTTCGCGCGCCTCGTCGGGACGCTCGGCATCGGCAACGACACGCGCGTGGTGTTCTACGACCAGAAGGGCATCTTCTCCGCCCCGCGCGGCTGGTGGCTGATGCGCCTCTTCGGCCACACCAAGGTCGCCGTGCTCGATGGCGGGTTGCCGAAGTGGCAGGCGGAAGGCCGCCCGGTGGAAGGCGGCGAGCCCGCCCCCGCGACACCCGCCGCCTACCAGCCCGACTTCATCGCCGCCTTCCTGGCCGGCATCGGCGACGTGAAGCGGATCGTACGACAGACCAGCCCCTTCGCCACGGCACCGGATGCGGAAGGCGGCGCGGCGCTGATCCTCGACGCCCGCGCCCGGGGCCGCTTCGACGGCACGGCGGCGGAACCGCGCCCCGGCCTGCCCTCCGGCCACATGCCCGGCGCCAGCAACCTGCCCGCCACCGAGCTCATCGCCCCCGGCGGCACCTTCCTGCCGCCCGAGGCGCTGCGCGAGAAGTTCGCCGCCGCCGGGGTGGACGGCACGCGCCCGGTGGTGACCAGCTGCGGCACCGGCATCACCGCCTGCGTCCTGGCCTTCGGCTTGCATCGCGCCGGGCTGCCCGAGGCCGCCGTCTATGACGGCTCCTGGACCGAATGGGCGGCCCGGCCCGAAACCCCGAAGGTCAAGTGATGCCCGATACGCTGCCCCGCCCGCCCGCTTCCCGCCCGGAGCTTTCCTTCGAGACCCGCATGACCCAGGCGGGCCGCGCGCCGCTGCGCCGGCACGGCTTCGTCAACCCGCCAGTGCAGCGTGGCTCCACCGTGCTCCATGCCTCCTGTGAGGCCATGGATGCCGTCCACAGGCGCAGCTTCGAGCAGGTCCTTACCTACGGCACCGCCGGCGGCCCGACGCATCATGCGCTGGAGGATGCCATCGCCGAGGTCGAGGGTGGCACGCGCTGCCTGATCGTCGGCACCGGCCTGGCCGCCATCGCCGTGCCGCTGCTCGCCTATCTCAAGGCGGGCGACCACTGCCTGATCGCCGACAGCATCTACGGCCCCACCCGGCGCCTCGCGGACGGGCTGATCCGGGGCTGGGGGATCGAGGTCGAGTATTACGACCCGCTGGTGGACGAGGCGGGCATGGAGGCACTGCTCCGCCCCAACACCCGCGTGGTGATGACCGAAAGCCCCGGCAGCCATACTTTCGAGGTGCAGGACATCCCCGCCATCGTCCGCGCCGCGCACCGCCACGGCGCCAAGGTGCTGATGGACAACACCTGGGGCATCCACCACTTCCAGCCCTTCGAGCATGGCGTCGATGTCTCGATCCAGGCGCTGACCAAGTATGTCGGCGGCCATTCCGACATCCTGCTCGGCAGCGTCACCGTGAATACGCCCGAGGACTGGCAGACCGTCCGCAACGCCTATGTGGCGCTGGGCCAGTTCGCCAGCCCGGACGACTGCTGGCTTGCCCTGCGTGGCCTCCGTACCCTGCCGGTGCGGCTGAAGCATCAGGCGGAGAACGGGCTGGAGGTCGCCCGCTGGCTGGAAGGCCGGCCGGAGGTCGCCCGCGTCCTCCACCCGGCCCTGCCCTCCCACCCGCAGCACGCGATCTGGAAGCGCGACTTCACCGGCACCTGCTCTCTCTTCGGCGTGGTGCTGCAGCCGCGCTATTCCCGCGAGGAGATGTGCGCCCTGGTGGATGGGCTGCACCATTTCGGCATCGGCGCCTCCTGGGGCGGCTATGAGAGCCTGGCCCTTCCCACCGCCGTTACCCGCACCGCCACGCCCCTGGCCCTGGGCGGCCAGGCCTTCCGCCTGCATATCGGGCTGGAGGACCCGGCGGACCTGATCGCGGACCTCGCGGCGGGGCTGGACGCCCTGCCGCGCTAGATGCCCCGGGGCGGTGTCCTCGCGGGAGGGGCCCCGCCCCTCCCGCCAGTTCCTGCCCGTTCCGCGATCGCGGCGGCATGGCAGGCGAAACTCTCGAGCACGTCCTGCCAGTCCCGGTACTGCTCCTCGATGGAGGGCACGGCTTCGGCGTCGAAGGCCTGGTTGACCATCACGCCCGCGCCCGTCTCCCTGAAATCGACACGAACATGGCGGCCATCCTCCATGCGCCAGTCGATCCGCCGCATCGGCTCGACCCACGTGTAGGTGGCGGCGAAGTCGAAGCCTGCCTCGCCATGCCTGGGTTCGATGCGGAGCCTGAGCAGGCCACCGACCCGAAGGTCGTTCGACGCCCAGGTGGTGCGCCAGTCATCGGAGGCGTCCCACTGCGTGATCTCGGCGGGATCGTTGAAGGCGCGCCAGACCACGTCCAACGGCGCATCGATGAGCACCTCCGTCCTGATCCGCATGGCTTCGGTCCTGTCCGTCTGGGGGGACACTGGGCTGGAGGGCCGGCTCCGCGAAGGCAACCGGAGGCGCCGGAACCTCCGCCCAGGGAAGGCGATGGGCGCTGGCGGGTCAGCGCCCGCCGTCGCCGTCCTCAGTTCCTCGGCGTGGTCACGGTCTGGGAGGCCCAGGACGAGCACTCGTCGCTCGACAGGGCGTGCTTGTCGCACTCCTGCAACCCGACCACATAGGTCGTGCCGAACTCGACGGTCCCCACCTTGTGGGCACAGGCCGGCAGCGACCGCCCGTCCTTGTAGATCCCGCAGTTCCGGCCGGACTTGATCTCCTGGATGATGTAGGGCTCCCGTCCCGCGATCCCGAAGCGGAGATGCACCGCATCCCAGCAGGCGGGCGCTCCCCTGAAGAAATAATGGATCTCGGCCTGCCGCTTGCTCGGCGGAATGGTGCCCGGCCCCACGACGATGCTCACGGTCGGCTTGTACTGCCGGCAGTCATTGCCCGCCGCGGCAGGCCCGGCACCAGCGAACAGGAACAGGCCGAGCACCGCCAGAACCCAAACCATCCTCATGGGACATGCCCTCCGACTTCCGTCGCATCCTCGCCCCATTCGATACGAATCAGAAATTTTCCGGTGCCCGCCCCCGCTCATTTGGTGGTGAGGAGCCGTGCGGCTTTCCCCGATGGAAAGAAAAACGTCCGGCAGGGCCCTACTTCACCAGCATCAGCCAGGGCAGCCCCACTGCCAGGAAGACGATCAGGTTGATCGCCCCGAAGATCGTGCCCAGCCGCCAGAAATCCTTGACCGGCAGGAAGCCGCTGCCGGCATAGATCGGGCTCGGCCCGGTGCCATAGGGCGAGATGATGCCCATGATGCCCAGGCTCAGGCACAGCATCAGCGCCATCCGCTCCATCGGCATCCCGGGGATGGCGGCCGCCACGGTCAGCATCACCGGCAGCAGCGCGGTGACATGCGCGGTCACGCTGGCGAAGAGGTAGTGCAGCAGGAAGAAGGCCAGCACCAGCGCCGCCATCGCCGGCACCACCGGCAGCCCCTCCAGCGCGCCGCCGAGCAGCGCGGCGATCCAGCGCACCACGCCAACCTGGGCCAGCCCGCCGGCCAGGGTCACCAGCGTGCCGAACCAGACCAGCGTGTTCCAGGCCGGCTTGTCGGTCACCACGTCGTTCCAGGTGATGGTGCCGGTCAGCACCAGCAGCGCCACGACCAGCAGCGCCGCCATGGTCGGGTCCATGATCCCGGTGCCGAAGATCCACAGCGCCAGCGCCAGCACCACCAGCGCCGCGAGCATGATCTCCCGTCCCGTGAGCGGGCCGAGGTTCTTCAGTTCCGCCTGGGCCCAGGCCTGTACCTCGGGGCTGCGCTGCACCTCGGGCGGATAGAGCCTGTAGGCGAGCCAGGGAGTGGCCAGCAGCAGGATCGCGCCGACCGGCAGGAAGCCGACGAACCAGGAGGTCCAGTCCAGCGAGATATGCGCGGTCCGCCGCACCAGCTCCACCGCCAGCAGGTTCGGCGCAGGGCGGTGAGGAAGAGCGAGCTGGTGACGCAGGTGGAGGCGATGGCCGTCCACATCAGGTAGCTGCCGATCCGCCGCGCCGAGGGGTCGTTCGGCCTGGAATCATAAAGGGGCGGCAGGTTCTTCACGATCGGGAAGATGGTGCCGCCGCTGCGCGCGGTGTTGGACGGGGTGAAGGGCGCCAGCACGCCGTCGGCGATCATCACCGCATAGCCGAGCGTCAGGGTGCGCCCGCCGAGCCGGGAAACCAGCAGCAGCGCCAGCCGCCGCCCCAGCCCGGTCCGCTCATAACCGAGCGAGAAGATGAAGGCTGCGAAGATCAGCCAGACCGTGCCGTTGGAGAAGCCCGACAGCGCCCAGGACACGGCAGCGGCGGTCGGGTTGAATCCCGGCTGCGCCAGCTGCTCCGGCGAGAACAGCACCCATTGCGCCGCGAGCCCCGCCAGCACCACGCCCACGAAGCCCACCGCCGGAGAGGGGATGGGCTCCGTGATCAGCCCCGCGATGACCGCCGCGAAGATGGCCAGGAAATACCAGGCATGCTGCTGCAGGCCAGGAGGATGGGGCAGAAGGGCGATGCCGACCCCGATCACCAGGGGAAGGACGGGGGCGACCCATCCACGCTTGGACATGGCGAAGTTCCGAATCCGGTTCTCCGCCCAGTTTCACCTTCTTCGCGCGGCCCGTTCTGACCTGGATCAAGTCCCCGCCATCACCAAAGGGCGAGCGGCCCGCATCCCCGGCGATAGGCCGCCTAGGCTGCGGCGCAGCGGGCGCAGGTCCCCTCCACCTCCACCGTGGCATGGTCCGGCCGGAACCCGACCCGCCGGGCGGCGGCCTCCACCGCCTGCATCACCGCCGGGTCGGCCATCTCCTGGGTGGTGCCGCACTGCCGGCAGATCAGGAACTGGTGCGGATGGCCGTGGGCGTGGCCATGATCAGCCTCCATGCAGCCGACAAAGGCGTTCAGCCGCTCGACCTTGTGGATCAGCCCCTGCTCCAGCAGGAAGTCCAGCGCCCGGTACACGGTGGGGGGCGCCGCGCCCGGCCGCTCGGCCTTCAGCAGGTCCAGCAGCGCATAGGCGCCCAGTGGCTGGTCCGCCCCCAGCACCAGCCCCAGCACCTGCCGCCGCAGCGGGGTGAGTTGCGCCCCGCGCTTCAGGCAGGATGTCGCCGCCCGATCCAGTGCCGCCTCAAGCCCCTGCGCCATGCCCCTGCTCCCATCCGGTCCATGATGCGTTATATAGTATCGCATGCAGAGCCACCCAATCGCCGCCCCTGGCACCAACCCCGGCCCTGATGCCGGAACTGCCCCGCAGCCGCCCGGCGAGGCGGCGATCGCGCGGTTCCTCGGCGGGCTGCGCTTCGACGCCCAGGGCCTCGTCGCCGCCGTGGCGCAGCAGCACGACACGGGCGAGGTGCTGATGCTCGCCTGGATGAACCGCGAGGCCGTGGCCGAGACCCTGCGGACCGGCCGGGTCACCTATTACAGCCGCTCCCGCCAGGGCCTCTGGCGCAAGGGCGACACCTCCGGCCAGGTGCAGCACCTGCGCGAGCTGCGCCTGGACTGCGACGGGGATGCTGTGCTGGCGCTGGTGGACCAGGTGGGCGTGGCCTGCCACACCGGCCGGCGCTCCTGCTTCTCCTGGGCGCTGCGCGGGGAGGCACTGGCCGCCATCGCCGAACCCCTGGAAGACCCGGCCACGCTGTACGGCACGGCCGCGCCCGCCCACGGCCATTCCGGATAACATGGCACCGGCAACCTGGAGGGAGGTCCTCCAGGCTCCCCTTCCACCTTGCGTTGCATCCATCCCACGGGCACTAATGGCGGCGGAATGAGACGCCGCACGGGCCGGGCCGCCCGACACCCCACCCGTTCGCACCCATGACCGAACCCGCCGCCCGGATCCTGTTCGACGACGGCCACCTGCGCGTCGTCCTCCAGCCCGCCGAGGGGAAGGCCGGTGGCCGTGGCACGCTGCTGACCTTCGCCGACCTGACCTTCCGCCCCGATGGAACGCGCGCCTGGGGCATGGTCCCGGCGCGCAGGCTCGGCCTCGACCTGATCGGCATCGTCAGCCACGCGCCAGACTGGTATCCCGCCCGCTCCGTCGAGGCCGCCGCCCGCGCGGTCCGCCCCTTCGTCGATGCGCGCACCGTCGCCTATGGCTACAGCATGGGGGCACATGCGGCGCTGAAGCATGCCCGGCGCCTGGGCGTGAACCATGCCCTGGCGATCTCGCCGCAATACTCGATCGACCCGGCCGTGGTGCCGGAGGACAACCGCTACGCGGGCTATTTCCGCAGGAAGCTGCATGCCGGCCTGCACATCGACGCGGACGAGCTGCCGCCGGTGCCGGTGATCGTGGCCGACCCCTATCACCGCGAGGACGGTGCCCAGGCCCGCGCCATCATGGCGGCCGGGCTGGCGCACTGGGTGCCCGCACCCTTCATGGAGCACTGGGCAATCCACCTGTTCCGCAGCAGCCAGGTGCTGGGGGAGGCGCTGGACACGGTGCTGGCGAACGACCCGCTGGCGCTGCGCCAACTGCTCCGCCGCCGCCGCCAGACCCATGTCTGGCATCGGGTCGTGGCGCGGGAGGCGTTGCGGCGCGGGCATGAGGACCGGGCCACCCACCTCCGTGAGGGCGCCCTGCGCCATGGCTGCGATCCCGCCCTGCTTCGCGACGATCAGCGTGAGCTCGTGCCCATGATGCTGCGCCGCTTCTTCGAGGACGGGAGCTGGCACCGGCTGGACGCCGCCTGGTCCCGCTACGGCGCGGTGCTGTCGGGCGCCTTCGATCCGTTGCAGGAGGTCGGCCACATGCTGACCGCCGCCGGGCGTGGCGCCCTGGCCGAGCCCTTCTTCCGGGCCGCCCTGGATGTCCGCCGCGACGTCGCGCATGTCCATGGCGGGCTTTCCGTCGCCCTGTCCGCCCAGGGCCGCCTGCGGGAGGCCGTGGATGCCGCCCTGGCCGGACGCGGCTGGGTGCCGGGCGATGCCGCCCTGGCGGTGCTGGCGGGCGAGGCTCTGCTGGAGGCCGGCGAGCCAGCCCTGGCCGAGCCGCATTTCCGCGCTGCCCTGGCCCCCGAGGAAGTCGATTCCGCCACCGGTCCCCGCGCCGTGGAACGGGCCCGCGCCCAGGCCGGCCTCGGCCGCGCCCTGGCGGGCCAGGGCCGCGAGGCCGAGGCCGTCGCCGCGCTGCGCCGGGCCGTCGCGCTGGACCCGCAGGCCGAGTCCCATGCCCTGGCCCTGGCAACCCTGCTGCGCGACACCGGGGCGGCCGAGGAAGCCCTGCTGGCCTGCCAGGGCCTGCTGGCGCGGCACTCGGATAGCGAGGCCGCCCGCCGTCTCCTCGCCAGCCTCGCCGCGGCGCCGCCCACACGGCCGGAGCCGCCGCCTCCCACAACAGCCGCCCAGGGCGGCGGCTTCCTGTCGCGCCTGCTCGGACGGGGTTGAGCCGCCCCATAGCCCGGTGGGGTGGAACTGCTCTATGCCCTACCCAATGTCCGACCCCGTCTCGCCCCTGCGCACGGAGACCCTGCGCGGCGCCGCGCTGCGCCCCTGGCTGCCGGCCCTGTCTCGCCTGCGCGTCGCGGTGTTCCGCGACTGGCCCTATCTCTACGAGGGCGATCCGCGCTGGGAGGAGGACTACCTCGCCGCCTATGCCGACCGCCCCGATGCCGCCGCCGTCCTGGCCTTTGCCGGGGAAGAAGGGGGCCGCGAGGTCGTCGGCGCCGCCACCTGCCAGCCCATGGCGGAAACCCATGACGCGGTGCGCGAGACCTTCTCCCGGGCCGGGCTCGACCCGGCGGCCTTCTGCTATTTCGGCGAATCGGTCCTTCTCGCCCCCTGGCGCGGCCAGGGCATCGGCCTCCGCTTCTTCGAGGGGCGCGAGGCCCATGCCCGCGCCCTGGGCCTGAGGCACGCCGCCTTCGTGGGCGTGCGGCGCGACCCGGCGGATCCGCGCCGCCCGGCGGGGCATGTGCCGCTGGACGGGTTCTGGGCAAGGCGCGGCTACCGCCACCATCCGGAAATCGTGGTGCGCATGGACTGGCCGGAGATCGGGAGCGACGGCGGCGAGGTGGCGCACGAGCTCACCGCCTGGCTGAAGGACCTGACATGACCCCGCCCGCCCCGCTCCGCCTCGCGCTGCTGCAATACCCGGTGGAGCGCCCGCGCGACGTGGCGGCCTTCGCGGCGAAGCTCGACACCTGGCTGGCCCGCATCGCCGGGCAGGCCGACCTCGCCGTCCTGCCGGAATACGCCGCCGTGGAACTCGGCGCCGCTCTTTCCGGCAATGCATGGGCCGGCAGCACGGGCGACGGCCTCGCCGTGGACGAGGCCGGCGAGCTGCGTGCCATGACCGATGCCGCCCCCGCCATCCTGGCGGCCATGCAGGAGGCTGCCCGCCGCGCCGGGCTCTGGCTGCTCCCCGGCACCCTGCCCATGCGCGGCCCGGACGGGCTGGTGCGCAACCGCGCCCCGCTGATCGACCCGGAAGGCCGCCTCGCCTTCCAGGACAAGCGCTTCATGACCCGCTTCGAGGCCGAGCGCTGGATCGTCTCCCCTGGTGCCGCGCCGCAGGTCTTCGACACGCCCTGGGGCCGGATCGGCATCTCCATCTGCTACGACGTGGAGTTCCCGGCCCATGTCCGCGCCCAGGTCGAGGCCGGGGCTTGGCTGGTCCTCGCCCCCTCCTGCACGGACACGATGCACGGCTTCAACCGCGTGCGCTTCTCCGCCGCCGCCCGGGCGCTGGAAAGCCAGTGCTACGTCGCCGTCACCCCCACCGTGGGCCTTGCCCCCTGGTCGGCGGCGCTGGACGTGAACCGGGGCTTCGCGGCGGTCTTCGGCCCGGTCGATCGCGGCTTCCCGGAGGATGGCGTCCTGGCCCGCGGCGCGCTGGACGAGCCCGGCTGGGTGCTGGCCACGCTCGATCCCGCCCGGATCGAGGCGGTGCGGGCCGATGGCGGGGTGCGCAACCACCGCGACTGGCCCGCCGCCCCCTTCCCCATTCCATTGCCGGGACGCTTCGCATGACGGAGGCGCCGCTGGTCTATCTGGTCGCCGGGGAAGCCTCCGGCGACGTGCTCGGCGCCCGGCTGATCGCCGCGCTGCGTGCGATGCGCCCCGATCTCCGCTTCGCCGGAGTGGGCGGGGAGCGCATGGCGGAACAGGGGGTCCAGAGCCTCTTCCCCATGCGGGAACTCGCCCTGATGGGACTGCTGGAGGTGCTGCCGAACCTCCGCCGCCTCGCCCGGCGGCTGGACGAGACGGTGGCTGACATCACTGCCTGCCGCCCGGCTGTGCTGGTGACCATCGACGCGCCCAGCTTCGCCCTGCGCGTCGCGGCCCGGGTGCGCCCCACTGGCCTGTCGGTGGTGCACTACGTCGCCCCGCAGGTCTGGGCCTGGAAGCCTTGGCGCGTGAAGAAGATCGCCCGGCAGGTGGACCGCATCCTGGCCCTGCTGCCCTTCGAGGCGCCCTTCTTCGAGAAGGCAGGCATCCCCGTCAGCTTCGTCGGCCATCCGGTGCTGGAAAGCGGCGCCGACCGGGGCGACGCCGCCTGCTTCCGTGCCCGCCACGGCCTGTCGCCGGAGGAGCGCGTGGTGCTGGTCATGCCCGGCAGCCGCCGCACCGAGGTCGCCCGCCTCCTGCCCATCTTCGGCGAGGCTCTGCGCCGGACCGAGGCACGGGTGCCCGGCCTGCGCCCCGTGGTGCCGCTGGCCGGGCCGGTGGAGGAGGCCGTCCGCGCCGGCACCGCCTCCTGGTCCCCCGCCCCGATCCTGGTGCGCGACGTGGCGGAGAAATACGACGCCTTCGCCGCCGCGCGGGAAAGCGGCGGGGTGGGGCTGATCAAGTCCGGCACCTCCTCGCTGGAGGTGGCACTCGCCCGGGTGCCGATGGCCGTGGCCTATCGCGTGAACCCGGTCACGGCGGAAATCGTCCGTCGCATCATCAAGGTGCGCTTCGCCAGCATCGTGAACCTGCTGGCCGACGCCGAGGTGATCCCGGAATACATCCAGGAGAACTGCACGCCGGAGAAGCTGTCCGCCGAGCTGGTCCGGCTCCTCGCCGAACCCGGCGCCCGGCAGGGGCAGGAGGAAGGCTTCGCCCGCCTGCTGGAACAGCTCCGCCCCGGCCCGGGCCTGCTGCCCAGCCAGGCCGCCGCCCGGGCGGTGCTGGCGGAAATCGCGGCCCGGGCGCCATCATCCCTCCCGCCGCCCGCCGAATCGGAGCCCTCCCTCCCGGCCGCCGGCGCCTGAGCCGGAGGGCCCCGCCCGCACCATGCTGATCCCGTCGCTGCGCTTCGCCACGAGAAGCCTGCGCCTTCGCCCCGGCCTCTCCCTGGGCCTGCTGGTCGGGCTGGGCTGCTGGGGCGCCCTGGCCCGCTTCACCCCGCTGCGCCATTCCGCCGCCCTGCTCATCGGCTGGAACGCGGCGATGCTGGTCTATCTCCTGATGCTGCTCCATGGCGCCCTGACCGCCGATCCGAGGCTGGCCAAGAAACGCGCCGAGGCCCTGGACGAGACGCGCTGGGGCGTGCTGGGCGGCACGGTGACGGCGGTGCTGGTGTCCCTGATCGGAGTGGCGCTCGACATGGCCGGGGCCAAGGGGGATTCGCCCTGGACCTCCGCCCTCGCCATGGCCACGGTCCTGCTGTCCTGGGTCTTCGTGCAGGTACTCTTCGCGACGCACTACATGCACGAGGCAGCGCTGCGCGGCGGCATCGAGTTCCCCGGCGGCGAGAAGCATCCGGACCTGCTGGAATTCCTCTATTTCTCCTTCACCGTGGGCATGACCGCCCAGGTCTCGGACGTCACCACCTCCTCTCCCGGGATGCGGCGGCTGGTGCTGCTGCACGGCATCCTGTCCTTCATCTTCAATGCCGCCGTCATCGCCGGGACGGTCAATATCGCGGCCGGACTCGCAGGTTGACGCTGAACACGCATTGACATGTCAAGACCCTGTCAGAATCTGTGGCATGGGAGGAAAAGGAGACACCATGTTGGAGGCCCAGACGCTCAGCATCAGCGTCGCGCGCAACTGGCGGTCGCTCTACGAGGCGCTCTGGCATCCAGAGAGCTTTCCGCTCTGGGCCACCGGACTCAGCGCCTCCTCGTTGGAACCGGATGGCGATGCCTGGGAAGCCCTGGGCTCCGAAGGCCCAATCCGGATCCGCTTCACCGGTCACAATGCCTTCGGCGTCATGGACCACTGGGTGGAGCTCCAGGACGGAAAGATGGTCCATGTACCAATGCGAGTCGTCGCCAATGGCGAAGGTGCCGAGGTGATGCTCACCCTCTACCGCCAGCCTGGCATGTCAGAGGAAGCCTTCCGGCACGACCAGGACTGGGTGCGACGTGACCTGCAGCGCCTGCGCGAACGCTTCAGTTCAGTTCCTTTTTCGCCGGATCCATCGAGCTGATCTTCATACAGCCGTTACCGACACGGCTATGTCGTGTCAGGCTCGGTGACGGTCCCACAAAATACACTCAGCAATAGCTTGGGCCATCATGCTTTCGGAATGGGTCCTTGTTAGGTGGAAAAAACGGGACCGTCCCCTCCTCAGGGGAAAGAAAATCGGTTGCATATTCCAATCCGGGTTCCTGGCGGCGCTTTGTCTTGAACGAACCCAGGAATACAGAATTTTCAGGAATTCTCGGATAGCAACTGGACCAAGTAAGCCTTTTACTTTCCCCGGCAGCCAAATCACACAGACGAACGGGTTTACCCCGCCTCGCCGTTGCCCCCAACATCAGCAGGTTCGTCACCAGCGCCGTGGACCAGGGGGTGCCGTCGGAAAGCCAGCCCACCGCCGCGTTCCCCAGCGCCGCCAGTCCGATTGCGTTCCCCGGTGGGCGCCGAGGCGGCCCCGGCCTTGTGCGGAGGCCGCCATGGCACCGGTCATGAAACTGGCCGCACCAGTCCGGACACGGTCGCGATCACCGTGCCGGCGTGGAACAGCCGGTCATCGCCGAGGCGCAGCCCCAAACCGGCTGTTCAGCATGTTGGCGTTCATCATCCCGGCAATGTTGAGACCGAAGAGAAAGCCGGGACCTCCACTCAGACTCCGGCGGCGAGACGCGAGGCGGCCAGCGCCTCCTCCACCCGCAGCGCGGCATCCAGCGCCGCACGCCCGGCCGCGCCATCCACCCGCACCGGCGCGCCATCCAGGCAGGCCGCCACGAAGCCCGCATGTTCGGCCTCCAGGCTGTCGCGGTCCTGCCAGGAGGACTGTTCCGCGCCGAAGCCCGGAAGCTGCTCCAGCGCCGCGCCCTCGCCCTTGCGCACCACGTGCATGGTGCGGGCCAGGAAATCCATCTGCAGATAGCCCTCGGTGCCGAAGAGGCGCAGCCGCCGCTCCATCTTCAGGCTGACCCGGCTCGCCGTCAGCGTCGCCACCCCGCCATTGCCGAAGCGCAGCCGGGCATTGGCGATGTCCGTCTGCGCCGAGGCGATCGGCCCGCCCACCGCATCGACGCCGACCAATGGCGCGCCGAACAGCGCGAAGGCCAGGTCGATGTCGTGCACCATCAGGTCCAGCACCACCGGCACATCCAGTGAGCGGGGGCGGAAGGGTGCGATCCGCACGGCCTCCATGTAGAGCGGCCGCCCGATCCGGGCCGCGACCCCGCCCTCCCCGCCCATCAGCGCGGCGAAGCCGGCCGAGAAGCGCTCCAGATGCCCGACCTGCAGCACGAGCCCCTTCGCCGCCGCCAGGGCGATCAGCTCGTCCGCCTCGGCCAGCGTCGCGGCAATGGGCTTCTCCACCAGCACATGCCGCCCGGCCTCCAGTGCCTGCCACGCCAGCCCGTGGTGGAAGGCGGTCGGCGTCGCCACGATCACCGCATCGGCCCGCGCGATCACCTCGGCGGCGGGCAGCGCCGGCACCCCCACCTCCCCGGCCACGGTGGCGGCGCGCTCCGGGTCATGGTCGTGCAGCCCCACCAGCTCCACCCGTGGGCCCGCGGCCGCCTTCAGCACGTGGAACCGTCCGAAATGCCCTGCTCCGAGCACGCCCAGCTTCAGCCGCATCCGTCTTCTCCGGCACCGATCGCGTGCATCACCCATGCACTCCGCCGCCGGCTCTAGATCATCCGGGCGCCGGGTTGAAGCGCGCAAGGCCCCCGGGAGGCGGTGGCCAGCGGAGAGGACGGGCGGGAAAGCGGGCGGGAAAACCACGCCCGGGGCGGCGCGGCATCCCTGTCACCATCCGCATCACGCCAGCGTCTTGCATGAAACCGGCGCAAACTTCATGTTCCGCCCCCTCAACCAGGGGCTGATCTCAAGGACCATGTTGTACTTCGCGCGATGGAAGGTCGCCGCGATCCTCGGTGTCATCGCGCTCGGCATCCTGCTCTGCCTTCCCAACTTCCTCCCCAGCTCCGCCCTGCCCTCCTGGGCGCAGCGGCAGATCTCCCTCGGCCTCGACCTGCGCGGCGGTTCCTACCTGCTGCTGGAGGTGGACCTGAACCGCGTGGCGCATGACCGGCTGGAGGCCATCGCCGACGGCGCCCGCACCCAGCTGCGGCAGGCCAATATCGGCTACACCGCCATCGCGACGGACGAGCCGAACCGCCGCGTGACCGTGCGCCTGCGCGACCCGGCCCAGGCCGACACGGCGGCGGCCCAGCTTCGCGACCTGGCGAACCCGGTCACCGCCTCCACCGGCGCCACCAGCCCGGACATCGAGGTCGCCGCCACCGGTGACGGCGCACTGAACGTGACCGTCACCCAGGCCGGGCTCCAGGCCCGGGCCAGCGGCGCGGTGGACCAGTCGGTCGAGATCGTCCGCCGCCGCGTGGACGAAACCGGCGTGGCCGAGGCCCTTGTCGCCCGCCAGGGCCAGGACCGCGTGCTGGTGCAGCTCCCCGGCGTGGACGATCCGAACCGGATCAAACAGCTCCTCGGCCGCACCGCCAAGATGACCTTCCACCTGCTGGACGAGAACGCGAACCCGCAGGCCACCGTGCCGCCGCCCGGCACCATGTTCCTGACCGGGGAGCGCGACGGCCAGCGCTATGCCGTGCGCCGGCAGGTGGCGGTGGACGGCGCCAACCTGTCCGACGCCCGCGCCTCGCAGGACCCGCAGACGCGCGAATGGGTGGTGAGCTTCACCTTCGATTCGGTCGGCTCCCGCCGCTTCGCCGACATCACCCGCGCCAATGTCGGCCGCCCCTTCGCCATCGTGCTGGACGACAAGGTGCTGACCGCCCCGGTGATCCGCGAGCCCATCACGGGCGGGCGCGGTCAGATCAGCGGCTCCTTCAACGCCCAGTCGGCCAGCGACCTCGCCGCCCTCCTGCGCGCCGGCGCCCTGCCTGCGCCGCTGACGGTGGTGGAGGAGCGCACGGTCGGCCCCGAGCTCGGCGCCGACGCCATCCGCGCCGGGCTGATCGCGCTCGGCACCGGCACGCTCTTCG
Organism: Roseomonas mucosa ATCC BAA-692; assembly: GCF_000622225.1. Taxonomy (GTDB): domain Bacteria; phylum Pseudomonadota; class Alphaproteobacteria; order Acetobacterales; family Acetobacteraceae; genus Roseomonas; species Roseomonas mucosa. The sequence goes on from NZ_JHWD01000002.1 coordinate 160,766, forward strand.
TGCTGCTCTACATGGGCACCGCCTACGGGCTCTTCGGCTGGTTCGCCAACCTCGCCCTGCTGGTGAACCTCGTGCTCACCGGCGCCGCGCTTTCGCTGCTCGGCGCCACGCTCACCCTGCCCGGAATCGCCGGCGTCGTGCTCACCCTCGGCACGGCGGTGGATGCCAACATCCTGATCAACGAGCGCATCCGCGAGGAGGTGCAGGCCGGGCGCGCGCCCGCCTCCGCGCTGGAGGCAGGCTTCAGCAAGGCCTATGGCACCATCCTGGACAGCAACGTCACCAACCTGCTGGCCATGGCCGCGCTCTACCTCTTCGGCTCCGGCCCGGTGAAGGGCTTCGCGGTGACCGTGGCGCTGGGCACCGTCGTGCACCTCTTCACCGCCACCACGCTGGTCCGCCTGATGATCTCGTACTGGTTCCGCTCGCGCCGGCCGCGCAGCCTGCCGGTCTGAAGGGGGCAAACCATGCTTCGACTCCTGACCCATCCCCTCTTCCGCGTCGTCCCGGACGGCACGCGCATCCCCTTCATGCGCGGCCGCTACATGGGCATCCTGGTCTCGGCGATCCTGTCGCTGGCCTCGGTGGTGCTCGCCTTCCATCCGGGGCTGGAGAAGGGCATCGACTTCAAGGGCGGCATCCTCATGGAGGTGCGCACCCCGGGGCCCGCCGACCTGGCCCGCACCCGCTCCGCGCTCGACGCACTGGGCGTGGGCGAGGCTGGCGTGCAGGAATTCGGCAGCCCCGACAGCGTGCTGATCCGCCTGCCCGTGCAGGGCGACGAGGCGGCGACGCAGCAGGTCGTCAACCGCGTGCGCGGCGCGCTGGACCAGGTCGCCCCCGGCAGCCGCATCCTGCGTACCGACGCCGTGGGCAACCGCGTCTCGGACGAGCTGTTCCGCAACGGGCTCTACGCCCTCGGCTTCTCGCTGCTGGCGATGCTGGTCTACATCTGGGTCCGCTTCGAATGGCAGTTCGCCGTGGGCGCGGTGACGACGCTGATCCTCGACACCACCAAGGCGGTGGGCTTCCTGGCCGTCACGCAGATCGAGTTCAACCTGACCACCGTCGCCGCGATCCTGACGATCATCGGCTTCGGCGTGAACGACAAGGTCGTGGTCTATGACCGCGTCCGCGAGAACCTGCGCAAGTTCAAGACCACGCCGTTGCGGGAGGTGATCGACCTGTCGATCAACCAGACGCTGAACCGCACCGTCGGCACCTCGGTCACGCTGCTGCTGTCCGCCCTGCCACTGGCCATCTTCGGCGGCGACACCCTGTCCGGCTTCGCCTGGACGGTGATCTTCGGCATCGTGGTGGCGACCTCCTCCTCCATCTTCATCGCGGCGCCGCTGCTGCTCTTCCTGGGCGAACACCGGCTGCGCCGTGGCGAGGCGCGCCCCGCAGCGCCTTCGGCAACCGGCATGAAGACTCCGGCGAAGCCCTCGCAGAAACCTGCCCAGACACCCGCAAAGAAGCCGGAGGCCCAGCCGCAACGATGACGGCGGGCCGATGGGGCCGGGCCGAGGAGATGCCGGCCGGAGCCCTGTGGAGACCCGGCCCGTGGCTTCGCCGGTGAGGCCAGCGGCGGCACCGGGCAGGCGCCTGTTGCTGAGCCTGGCGGCGGGGCTGGCGGCGCCTTTCCCGGCGCGGGCCCATCCCGCCGGGGCCGCGGGGGAGGTCACCCTGCTGACCGGAGGGGCGGAGGGCGGGCCGAGCGACCTCTGGCTCCGGGCCTTCGCCCCCTTTCTGGAACGCCACCTGCCGCGCTACGCCGTTTCCGTGGTGAACCGCCCGGATGCCACCCGCGCGCAACTGCTCGCCGGCATCGCCGCCGCCCCCGTCAATGGCCGCAGCCTGGGCTATGCGGTCACGCCCGACATCTTCGTGGAACCCGGAAAGGGCCGCGCCCCGGGCCTGCTCAGGCGGCTGCGCCTCCTCGGCGCGGTGGCGGAGGATCCCCTCGCGCTCGTCGCGCCGCCGGAAACGAGCCTTGCCGGCCTGCAACGTGAGCGGGAGCCGCAAACCCTGGCTCTGCCACCGGAGGGTTCCACCGCCGCCCTTGCCGCGCCAATGCTGCAGGAACACCTGCCGCTGGTGCCGCTGCACTTCCCCTCCGCCGCCGCCGCCCGGCAAGCGACCCTCTCAGGCAATGTCTCTGCCGCTCTGGTCCGGCTCTCCGATGCCATCGCCGCGTTGCAGGAAGGCCGGCTCACGGTGCTGGGGCTGGCCCTGGCGGAGCGCTGCGCCCTTCTGCCGGAAACACCCATCCTGAGTGAGCGGGGCATTCCCCTGGTGGCCTCCGCCCGGCGCGGCTTCGTGCTGCCCGCCGGTACGCCAGATGCCCTGGCCATTCCGTTGGCCACGGCGCTGGCCAAGGTGGTGGCGGACCCGGAATACGTGGCGCAGTCGAATGCCGCGGGCATACTTCCCGCCTTTCTGAGTGAGGCCGACTGGACACGGCTGGTCCGTCGGCAACTGGCGTCGCTGAAGCTGTAGTTCCCTTCGGGAGCTTACGGAAAGCATGAAGATTTCCGCAATGTTCACACTTCTGTATTGTCTATTTTTTGATACTAAGGTAACTTCTTTCCCCGTGACCAGTTCATGCCCATATGCTGCCGATCAACGGGAGGAACGCTTTGCGGGGCCCATGATCAATTCCGGCGACAGGGCGGAGGACGCGCAGGCACCCATCATGGTTCTGACCCAGGACCAGGGCGTGCTCCGGGCCGCGCGCAGCGCGGTGAGCGCGCTCGGCCAGCCGGCCTCCGCGCTGCAACACGCCTTTTCCCCGCAGGAAGCCTTGAATGCCGTCCTGGCAGCGGATGAGCCGCCCCGCCTCCTGATCCTGGAGGATGGTGCCAGCGGTAACGGAATCGACGAGCTCCGCGTCGCGACGGCCGATGCCTTTGGCGCCACCCGCAGCATGGTGCTGAGCCGCGACCACGCCGCCGCCCTTTCGCCCCGGGCGATTCGCGCCGCCATGCGGTCCCTTCCCGCCGCCACGCCCCTGGCGGAGGACACGGAGGCGATCCGCCTCGGCCTGCTGCAAGGCCAGGTCTCGGTGCGCTACCAGCCCATCGTCCGCATCCGCGACGGCCAGCCGACCGGCGCCGAAGCCCTGGCGCGCTGGGAGGCCCCGACCGAACGCTATTCGCCCGAAAGCTTCGTGCCAATCGTGGAAAGCGCCGGACTCGGGCTGGACCTGTCCATCGCCGTGGCGCGCCGTGCCGCGCAGGAATTCGCCATGGTGCGCCGCAGCCGCCGCCGGGGAAGGAACTGCCGTGTCTCGGTGAACCTGCCGCTTGCGGTGCTGCTGCAGGACGACACCGCCGCCTGGCTCGGCCTGATCCTGGCCAAAGCCGGCCTGCCCGCCCATGCCTTGGCGCTGGAACTGACGGAGACAACGCCGGTCGAGGACCGCAGCCTGCTGCGGCGCGCCCTGCTGCGGCTACGCCGGGCCGGCCACGAGGTGCTGTTGGACGACCTTTGCCTCGACGATCCCCGCGAATCGCTGCTGGACCTGCCTTTCGGCGGCGTGAAGCTGGACCGCAGCGTCACCGCCGCCATGCGCCACAGCCACCGCGCGCGGAACATGGTCCGGCGCGTGGTACGGCAGGCCGATTCGGCCGGGATGCGTGTGGTCGCGGAGGGCATTTCCGATCTGGGCCTCTGGCGTGCCGCCGCCGCCGCCGGGGTCTCGCACGCCCAGGGCTATGCGGTCGGCCGCCCCATGCCGGCGGAAGTGCTGCCCGTCTGGTCGCGGAACTGGACGCAGCCGCGCTTCAACCCGGCGCGCCGGTTCCAGGCGCCGGGTTGACCCGCCCCGCCCGCAGAAGCGCGGCGAGGCGGTCCAGCCCTTCCTCCACCGATGCATGCCACCGTCCGGCCAGTTCCCGCGAGGCGGCCAGGAGCTCCGTGCGCAGGGCGGGGCTGGCACGGTGTTCCGCCATCCAGCCCGCCACCGCCGCCGCATCCCCGGCCTGCTGCGCCGGATGCCGCGCTCCGAGTCCGGCAAAGGCGTGGCGCGTACCGATCACCGGATGCCCGAGACCCAGGGCCTCCACGGTCTTGATCTTCAGCCCGGTGCCGCCCTCGACCGGGTTCACGACGCAATCCACCAGCCGGTAAAAGGCGCCCGCCTCCGCCACCGGTCCGATGGCCATGCCAGCGGAGCGGAATCCGCCCGCCACCCCGGCCTCCCCGGCCAGGAGCCAGGGAATTCCCGGGTGCGGGGCCAGGGCCCGGTCCAGCGCCGCCACCCCATGGAGGTTCCAGACATTGGCGCTGGCTAGCAGCCCGAAATCCCAGGCCGCCGGTCCCCTGGCGCGGGGCGGCACAGCCCCTGGCCCGGCCGCATGGCCCACCGTCAGCACCGCCCGCGCGCCGCGCCGGCGCAGCACTTCGCTTTCCTCCGGCTGGATGCCCAGGACCAGCTCGGCCCGCGCCAGCCCCGCCGCTTCCTCCGCCAGCCCGGTCCAGAACCAGGATGGCGCGAGGCCGAGCCGCGCCGCCTCCGCGGCGCGCCCGCCGACCAGATCGTGGGTGTCCAGCACGCGGAAGGCCCCCGGCACCGCCTCCAGCACCGCCGACATCCAGGTGTAGGAGGCGATCACCACGTCGTAGCGCCCCTGCCGGTGCAGCGCCGCGACCGCCTCCACCGTCTCCGGCGGGCACCAGTCGTCCAACGCCCAACGGTCGGCATGGGCGGGAAAGCGCGCCGGGCGCCAGGGGATGGGATGCCGTGCCAGCCAGGGCGAGGCATCGTCTCCGCCCGACGCCTTGCGGGGCGGCGCCGCCAGTTCCATCGGCAGGCCACGGCTGGCCAGGGCCCCGGCCAACCGGTGGATACGGGCCGCATTGCCCGCCCGTACCGGCAGGGGCGAGAGCGGCGAGACCAGCAGGATGCGCGGGCGGGCGCCCCGTAGCGGCACCGGATGGGCGGGACCCGGCGGCACCGCGAGCGGCGGCGGCGCGGCGCGGAAGTCCTCGATCACGGCGCGATAGGCTCGCGCCACCGAATCCGGCGAGAGCACCGTCCGGGCGAAGAGCCGCGCCCGCTCCCCGATCGCGTCGCACAGCCCGGGATCGCGGCTCAGTGCCGCCAGGGCCGCCACCATCGCGCGCTGCGGCGCCAGGGCGGGCAGCGCCAGCACCGCATCGCGCGGCAACTCGGCATAGGCTCCCGTGTCGGAGACCAGCGCGCAGCGCCCCGCCGCCAGGGCACGTGCCAGGGTGCCGGAGCTCTCCCCCACCGAGGGCGCGCGCAGATTGGCCAGGACGTCGCAGGCGGCGATGTGGAGGCCGAGCGCCGATTCCTCCAGGAAGCCCGTCACGCGCAGCCGGCCCTCCGCCCGCAGGCGCTCCACCACCGGGCCGGGCGGTCCTGTCACCGCCTCGTCCCATTCCCCGGCATGGAGCCAGAGCAGGCCCGGCCGGCGCGGCGCCAACGCGGCCACGGCCTCCGCCACCCAGCCGAGGCGCTTGGCGCGCGAGGCGAAGCCTGCGGTGAGGATCACGAAGGCATCCCTCGGCAGGCCCAGCGCCACGCGCGCCGCTTCCCGGTCGTACGGGCCCGGCAGGGCCAGATGCGGGATGACCGCGCAGCGCAGGGCCAGTTCCGGACAGCGCTGCCGCAACAGCCCCTCGGCATGGCGCGAATGCACCACCACGGCCCTCGCCCCGCGCAGGGCGGGCCGCAGCAGGTCCAGCGCCGAGGCCGCCGCGCCGGGTAGGCGCCCCCCCTCCAGCCACGGCTTCCCCAGCCCTTCCCACAGCGCCGGCCGGGCCGCCTGGATCTCTCCGGGCGGCAGGGCGAGGCGCGCCGGCACGGCGAGGGTCATGTCATGCAGCGTCACCACCCCCGGCACCCGCCGCAGCGCGCGCAGCACGAAGGCATGGCCGGGATTGTTGCCGATCTGGTGCAGCGCCCTCGCCCCCGGGGGAATGGCAGCCCCGGCGGCCTCCTCCGATTCGCGGATGTCGCAGTCATAGGCGCCGGAAAGCGCGTCAGTCAGGGCCCGGGCGTAATCGGCGATCCCGTTCCGGATCGGCGGCATCGGGGAAAAGACGTGCAGCCTGGGTCGCAGAAGCCTGATCTCCGGCCTGAAGGGAGGGCACTCTCGCCCAATGGTTGATGATTGATTAACCTCTCAGGATGATTGCGTCATGTCCATCTGGGCCCATCCCGCTCAGGTAGCAGGGCGCCATGCCGGAGCAGGAGAGGAACACGGTTTGACGGATGCTGGGCCGAGGCCTCCCGCCTTCGAGCATGCGGGACTGGAGACGGGCCTCCTTCGCCTGCGCTGCGTGACGCCGGGCCGGCTGGAGGCGCCCCTGATCGCCTGGCTGGGCGGCATGGAGGCCGGCCGCGCCGGACTGCCGGAAGGCTCCGTAGAGTTCCAGCCCGGTGACCCGCTCACGCTCCGCATCGGCCGCCTGCCCTGCGCCGCGCCCGGCGAGATGCTGCGCTTCGCTTGCCCCGGCGGCGGCGGGGACCTGGTGCCGCCCCTCGCCCTGGCGGACGGGCGCGTGGCCTGGGCGCTGCTCGGCCCAGGCGAGCCGACGGTGGAGGCTCTGGAGGCCCGCCAGGGCGTGCTGCACGGCCGGCTGGTGAACGCGGTGAACGGGCTCTTCGCCCCGCCCCTCTCCGCGCGGGTGAACGGCGCCCTGCCGCGCGCCATCGTGGCGGAACCGCCCCGCCCCCGGCCCGACGGCGCCTCGGTGATCCGCTTCGCCCTGTCGCTGCGGCCAGAGGAGATCGGCGAGGCGGGGCTGAGCGTGGAGATCCGCGCGGAAGGGGTGGAGGCACCCCTCGCCCGCTGGGCCCTCGCGCCGGTCGTGTTGCAGGAGGCCGAGACCCTGGCCGGGCTCGCGGCAAGGCTGCGCCGCCTGGAACAGGCCAGCACTCTGCGGGATGCACGGCTGCGCCTGGACCTCGACCACGGCTTCGCCACGCGCGACGCCCGCTTCGAGGCTTTCGTGGAGCATGTGGTCGGACTGATCGCCGGCGGCGGCCCGGAAGGCGGCCGGATCGCCGCGCCCGATGACAGGATCGAAGGCCTGCTCACCCCCCTGCGTGCCCTGCTCGACGAGGCCATGCCGCCCCCGGCCGTGCTGCCGGCGGAACGGCGCCTCGGCCCCGGCGACGGCGCCTTCACCCTGGGCTGGCACCCGCCGGAGGAAGCCTTCCGCTGGATGGGACCGAGCGGCATGGTCGAGAATCCGGACCCCTGGCGCCCGGTGCGCGCGGTGCGGCTGCGGGTCGCGCAGGTCTATGGCAGCGACCGGCCGCGCCTGCTGGCCAGCCTCGATGCCCGCCACGCACCGCTGCGCCTGCAACCGGTGGAGGGTGGGACGGAGGTGCTGATCGTGCCCGAGGAGGCGCTGGCCTTCGACGTGCTGCGCCTCGACAGCCTCACCCATGGCAGCCCGGCGCGCGAGGGCCGGGGCGACGACACGCGGGAACTCTCGCTCGCCGTGGCGGAGGTGGTCTTCGTCTATGCCGGGGATGGCGGCGGGCCGTGACCCGCCGCCCCGGGGCTGATGGAGCCTGACGGCTCAGCCCGCGAAGGGATCGCTCATCAGGATGATGTCGTCGCGCTCCGGGCTGGTGGAGAGCATCGTCACCGGCGCCTCGACCAGTTCCTCGATGCGGCGGACATATTTCACCGCCGTCGCCGGCAGCTCGGCCCAGGAGCGCGCGCCCTTGGTGCTCTCGCTCCAGCCTTCCATGGTCTCGTAGACCGGCTCGACCTTGGCCTGGGCGGCGGCGGAGGCCGGCAGGCGCTTCACCACCTCCCCATCCAGCCGGTAGCCGGTGCAGACCTTGATCTCCTTGAGCCCGTCCAGCACGTCCAGCTTGGTCAGCACCAAACCCTGCACGCCGCCGACCTTCACCGCCTGCCGAACCAGCGTGGCGTCGAACCAGCCGCAGCGGCGCGGACGCCCGGTGACGGTGCCGAACTCGCGGCCCCGCTCGCCCAGGCGCTTGCCGATCTCGTCATGCAGCTCCGTCGGAAACGGCCCGGAGCCGACGCGGGTGGTGTAGGCCTTGGCGATGCCCAGGACCATGCCGACCGCGTGCGGCCCGACGCCCGCCCCCGCCGCGGCATTGCCCGCCACGGTGTTGGAGGAGGTGACGAAGGGATAGGTGCCGTGGTCCACGTCCAGCATCACCGCCTGCGCGCCCTCGAACAGCACGCGCTTGTTCTCGGTGCGGGCGGCGTCCAGGCGCTCCCAGGCCGGCTCGGCGAAGGGCAGCAGCTTCGGCGCCAGCGCCAGCAGGTCCTTGAGCAGGTCCTCCTTGCGGAACTCCTCGGCGCCCAGGCCGCGCAGCAGCGTGTTGTGGTGCAGCAGCAGTTCGTCCAGCTTGGCCGAGAGGATCGCCTCGTCCGCCAGGTCGCAGAGGCGGATGGCGCGGCGCGCCACCTTGTCCTCATAGGCCGGGCCGATGCCGCGGCCCGTGGTGCCGATCTTGTTCTCGCCCCGTGCCGCCTCGCGCGCCTTGTCCAGCGCCGGGTGCAGCGGCAGGATCAGCGGCACGTTCTCGGCGATGCGCAGGTTGTGCGGGCCGACCTCCAGCCCCTGCTTGCCGACCTTCTCGATCTCGCTCAGCAGCGCCACCGGGTCCAGCACCACGCCATTGCCGATGATGCCCAGCTTGCCGCGCACCACGCCGGAGGGCAGCAGGCTCAGCTTGTAGGTCTGGTTGCCCACCACCAGCGTGTGGCCCGCATTGTGGCCACCCTGGAAGCGGACGACGATATCGGCGCGGCTGGCCAGCCAGTCCACGACCTTGCCCTTGCCCTCGTCGCCCCACTGGGCGCCGATCACGGCGACATTGGCCATGTTCAGTCCTTTCCGGAAACCGGCGCGGCGGCGCCGTCGAATGGCACGGCCTCCCGGCCATGCAGGATATGGGAACAACGCAGGCGACGCGGATCGTCGTCCCGCGACAGCGCCTGCACGGTGACGAAGCCCCGCGCCCGCAGCGCGGCCCCGGCGGCGGGATCGGCGCCCGCCGGCAGGAAGACCCGCGCCGGCCCGGCCCACCGCGGCGCGGCGCGCAGCACGGCATCGGGATAGAGCGTCAGACCGGTGGCGGGCTCCTCGCCCGACATGTACCGCCCGCCCCGCGCCATCTCCCCGGTGCGGCCCGGGCCGAAGATCGTATAGGCCACGCCGGTGTGGTAGCGCAGGCCGCGGAACTCCACCGGGTCCAGCGTGATGCGCAGGTCGGGTGCGCGGGCGCGGATGGCGGCGATCACCGCCTGGGCATTGTCGGCGATGGCCCGCGCCCGTGGCGGCAGGGCGACGGCTTCCAGCGCCGCCAGCGCGGCATCGGCGGGGCCGGCGGCGGCCAGCAGCCCGGGCAGGAACACCGCCGGCGGCCCGGCCTGTTCGGCCAGCGCGGCGACGGCGGCGGCATCCTTGCGGTCCAGCGCCCGCGCCAGGGCGTTCCGTGCCTCGCCTGCCAGCCCGGCGGCATCCAGCAGCGCCGGGGACATGGCGGGCAGGGTGATGTCGAGGGCGACATTCTCCACCCCCACCCGCGCCAGCGCCTCGACACCCACCAACGCCACCTCGGCATCGGCGGCGGCGCAGTCGATGCCGATCAGCTCGATCCCCGCTTGCGGCAACTGCCGCTCCGGCGCGATCTGCGAGCCGCGGACCCGCAGCACCTGACCGGAATAGGAAAGCCGCAGCGGCCGTTCCACCCCGCGCAGCCGGGTTGCGGCCAGCCGCGCCACCTGCGGCGTCATGTCGGCGCGCAGCCCCATCATGCGCTGGCTCACCGGGTCCATCAGGCGGAAGGTCTGCTCCGCCACGGCGGCGCCGGACCCGGCCAGCAGCCCTTCCTCGAACTCCAGCAGCGGCGGCTTCACCCGCTCATAGCCATGGGCCGCGAAGACGGCGAGCATCGCCTCCACCAGCGCGGCCTCGCGCGCGGCGTCGGGGGGGAGCAGGTCGGACAGGCCCGCCGGCAACAGGGCGGGGTTGGGACTGTCGGAGGGCATCTCGTCTCGTGGTCTCGAACGGCATGAAAAGCGCGCGCGGCTGTGTGGCAGCCTGCACGGGGAACGGCAAGGCCGGAGAACCGTTCACATCCCGTATCCACGAGGGTCTGCCATGAAAAGGCCTGCCGCTCTTCTCCTTCTCGCTCCCCTCCTGCTCGCTGCCTGCACCACGCGGCAGCCCGGCCCGGACGTGTCCGGCTGGGGCGATCCCTTCACCCTCGGCGCCCAGGATGCGCTGGAGGACTTCGGCCATACCGCCGGGATGGAGGGACGTCTGGACAAGTCGCTCTTCGCCGCGCTGCGGGTGGAGCAGCTGGCCGAGGCGGCGCAGACCGACCCGCTCTGGCAGACGGGGCGCATCTCGACCTTGCAGCCGCAGCTCCTGATGGCCCGCCGCCAGATGCGGCAGGCGGCGGGCATCGCCGAGGCGGCGCCCCCTCGCCCGGTCCAGGCCGGCCTCTACCGCGCCCTGCGCGTCGCCCAGGCCGGGGACATGGCGCAGGCTCAGGCGGCGCTGAGCGGCCCGGCCTTCCCGCTCGGCGGTGCCGCCACGCTGCAAAGGCTGCAGCACCTGCCCCGCCTGCCGCTGGTGGATCAGGCCGCCGCCCGCACCGCCCTCATCGCCGGCAGCCCGGGGCCCAGCAGCAATTCCGGCCTGCCCTTCTGACGGCAGGCCAGCCGGGCCTCAGCCCGCGAAACGCGCCCTGGTTTCCGCATAGGCCCAGTCGAGCCAGGGCAGCAGCGCCTCGATATCCGCGGTCTCCACCGTCGCGCCGCCCCAGATCCGCACCCCCGGCGGCGCGTCGCGATAGGGGGCGAGGTCGAACCCTGCCCTTTCCGCTTCGACCAGCCCGGTCAGCATCTTCGCCGCCTTGCCCTGCGCCTCGGCATCCAGCGCGATGAACCAGGGCGCCACGATGCGTAGGCAGATCGAGGTCGAGGAGCGCGTGGCCGGGTCCTCCGCCAGGAACTCCACCCAGTCGCGGCGTTCCACCCAGCGCGCGACGGCGGCGAGGTTCGCCTGCGACCGCCCCTTCAGCCCCGCGAGCCCGCCCATGGATTCTGCCCAGCGCAGCCCATCCAGCGCATCCTCGACGCAGAGCATAGAGGGCGTGTTGATCGTGTCCCCGGCGAAGATGCCCTCGATCGGCCTGCCGCCCTTGGCGAGGCGGAAGACCTTCGGCAGCGGCCGGTCGGGGGTGAAGGAGGACAGCCGCTCCACAGCGCGGGGCGAGAGCGCCAGCATCCCATGCCCGGCCTCGCCCCCCAGTACCTTCTGCCAGGACCAGGTCACCACATCGAGCCGGTCCCAGGGCAGGTCCATGGCGAAGGCCGCCGAGGTGGCATCGCAGATCGCCAGTCCTTCCCGGTCCGGCGCGATCCAGCCCCCGTCCGGCACCCGCACGCCCGAGGTCGTGCCGTTCCACACGAAGACCACGTCCCGCGCCCAGTCCACGGCGGCGAGGTCGGGCAGTTGCCCATAGGGCGCCTTCAGCACCCGCGCATCCGGCAGGCGGAGCTGCGTGACGATGTCGCTGGCCCATTCGCCGGAGAAGGACTCCCAGCTCAGCACATCGACGCCCCGCACCCCCAGAAGCGACCAGAGCGCCATCTCCACCGCCCCGGTGTCGGAGGCCGGCACGATGCCCAGGCGCCAGCCCTCCGGCATGCCCAGCATGGCGCGCGACCGCTCGATCACCTCGCCCAGCCGCGCCTTGGCATCCTTGGCCCGGTGGCTGCGCCCGACCAGGGCCGCGGCCAACACTTCCGGCGACCAGCCCGGCCGCTTGGCACAGGGGCCGGAGGAGAAGCAGGGATTGCTCGGGCGGAGATTCGGCTTTTCGGTCGCGACGGGCATCGGCGTGCGGTCTTCCCAGGTGACGAGCCCTCGGCTCGCTCGGAGCCCGGGCGGGGCGGCCCGGAGAGAAGCGAGGGTTAGAGAAGCGAGGGTTACGCCCTGCCTCACTTGGCGGGCAAGGCATGCTGCCCGCTGGTCAGCTCCCGCCGATCGGCCATAAGGGGTCCTGCAGGGCGTCAGGGGCACAATGGCCCCCACGCGCTCCGGTCCGCCGCAACCGGAACACCCCCCTCATCCAGTCCAGGGCGGTGGACCTGCCGCCCGGCATGCTGCTCATGTCCCAGCTCTTCCCGGGCGCTGTTCGGCCTGCTCGGCCTGCTCGCCCTGGCCGTCGCCGCGCCGCTGGCGGCGGTCACCATCACGGTGGTCAAGCGCAGCTATGTGCGGGACTGGTTGCGCCGCCTTCGGTGATCGGCGCGCGGCTTGCCCGGCCCCCGGCCGGCACCGCATAGACAGGCAGTTGCATGGAATCCACCCAGCCGCATGACCCGCTCGACCCTCTCGCTCACCGTCCTGCTCATCGCCTTCGCGCTGATGTGCTGGCTGGTGCCCAATGCCCTGCTGATCGGCTTCGCCGGGGCCATTCTCGCGGTTGGGCTGCGCGCCCTGGCCGCTCCGATCGTGGTGAAGACCGGCCTCGGCGGCGGCTGGGCCGTGCTGCTGGTGGCGGTGCTCGTCGCCCTGGTGCTCGGCCTGGGCGTCTGGGCCTCGGTCAAGCCGCTTTCCGCCCAGATCCAGCTCTTCGCCCAATCCGCCCCCCAGGCGCTGCGCTCGCTGCAGGACTACCTTTCCGACTTCCCCTGGGTCCAGCAGCAGATCAACCACTTCCAGCCGGAACGGGTGATCTCCGCGGTCGGCGACCAGGCGGCGGGCATGGCGGCCATGGGCATCAGCGGCACGCTGGGCGGCCTCGCCAACATCGTGCTGATCGTGCTGCTGGCGCTCTACCTCGCCTCGGAGCCATCGCTCTACCGCCGCGGCTTCGCCGCCCTGCTCTCGCCCGACCTGCGGCCGGACGGGATGCACGTACTCGACGCCACCGGGGGTGCGCTGCGCGGCTGGCTGCTGGGCGCCCTCTGCGCCATGGTCTTCAACGGCGTGCTGATCTGGCTGGGCCTCTGGGCGCTGGGCGTGCCGCTTTCCCCGCTGCTCGGCGCCATCGCCGGGCTGACCAGCTTCGTGCCCTACATCGGCGCCATCGCGGCGGCCCTGCCGGCGGCCCTGATGGCGCTGGGCAAGGACCCCTCCCTCGTGCCCTGGGCGCTCGGCGTCTATTTCGTGGTGCAGATGCTGGAGGGCAATGTCCTGACCCCCATCGTGCAGAAGCAGACGGCCGACCTGCCGCCCGCCCTGCTGCTGCTGTCGCAGACGGTCATGGGCACCGTGGCGGGGCTGCTCGGCGTGGTGCTGGCCGCCCCGATCCTGGCCGTGGCGATGACGGTGGTGCAGGCCTCCTACATCAGGCTCCGCCTGGAGGATGGGGAGGATGCGGAAACGGTGCAGGCCGAGGGCCGGGCTCAGCCCGGCAGCGCCAGCTCCATCCGGCCGTAGAGCACCGCCTTCCCGCCCATGAGGGCACGGGCCCCGCCTGTGTCCTCCGCCGGGATGCCATCCGCATCGGGCCCGCCGCGCAGCTCGCACCACAGGGTGCCGCCGCGCCGGCTGGCCTGCCGGCAGACCAGCTTCCGCCGCCCCAGCCGCGCCGCCCAGAAGGGCAGGAGCTGGGTATGCGCCACGCCCGTCACCGGGTCCTCCGGCACGCCCACGCTGGCCGCGAAGAAACGGGAGACCACGTCATGCACCCCGTCATCCCCGGGGGCGGTGACGATCACCCGCGCCGGTGCGGCATCGGCATCCCCGCCGGCCAGCGCGGCGATGCGCCCGTGATCCGGCCGCAGGCGCCGCACTTCCTCCGCCGTGTCGAGGACGCAGAGCCAGTCGCGCGAACGCCAGACCTCGCGCGGCGTGGCGCCCAGGGCCTCGGACAGCCCGGCAGGCGGCTCCGCCCGGACCGCGCCGCGGGCCGGGAAGTCCAGCATGTAGAGATCCCCTTCCTGCTCCACCCTCAGCATCCCCGACAGGGTGCGGAAGCGCAGCGGCCCGGCGATGCCGAACTCCGTGGCCAGCACATGCGCCGTGGCCAGCGTGGCATGGCCGCAGAGCTCCACCTCCGTCGCCGGGGTGAACCAGCGCAGGTGCCACTGACCCGCCCCGTCCGGCACCAGGAAGGCCGTCTCGCTCAGGTTGTGCTCTGCCGCCATGGCCTGCATCGCCGTGTCCGGCAGCCAGGTCTCCAGCGGCACCACCGCCGCCGGATTGCCCTCGAAGACCCGCTCGGCGAAGGCGTCCACGAAGAAGACATGCAGCGCCATCAGCCCGCTCCCCCCAGCCGGCGCCTCATCGGCCCAGGGCCTCGACCCGCGCCGGGTCCACCGTCACCCCGTGGTCCAGCGGCCCGTGCCCCTTGCCGAAGCCGGGCGCGTTGCGGATCGCCGCCTGCACATAGGCGCGGCCCCGCGCCACCGCCTCCCGCAACGCCAGCCCCTGCGCCAGCCCGGTCGCGATGGCGCTGGCCAGGGTGCAGCCGGTGCCATGGGTATGCACCGTGTCGATATGTGCGCTCTCGAAGACCTCCATCCCCGCCGGCGTGGCCAGCAGGTCGTAGAGCCGCTCGCCCGGCAGGTGCCCGCCCTTGAGCAGCACCGCCGGCACGCCCAGCGCCAGGATCGCCGCCGCCGCCGCCCGCATCCCCTCCAGGTCGCGAACCTTGGCACCGGCCAGCACCTCGGCCTCCGGGACGTTCGGCGTGACCACCGTGGCGAGCGGCAGCAGCCGCCGCTTCAGTGCCGCCACCGCTTCCTCCGCCAGCAGGCGCGAGCCGCCCTTGGCCACCATCACCGGGTCCAGCACCAGCGGGATGCCGCGCCCGTCACGCTCCAGTTCCGCCGCGACCGTTCCGATGGTGGCGCTGTCGCCCAGCATGCCGGTCTTCACCGCATCGGCGCCGATGTCGGCGAGGCTGAGCGCGATCTGCCGTGCGATGAAATCCTGCGGCACCGGATGCACCGCATGGACGCCCAGCGTGTCCTGCGCCGTCAGCGCGGTGATCGCCGTGGCGGCATAGCCGCCGAGCGCGGTGACCGCCTTGATGTCCGCCTGGATTCCGGCGCCGCCGCCGGAATCCGATCCGGCGACGATCAGGACCCGACCCTTCATTCCGCGGCCTCCTGCCGGCTGGATTTCGTACCGGGCTTGCGCTCCGGCGTGGCCGCCACGGCCCGGATGGTCTCGGCCAGCTCCGACGTCAGCCTCTCGACCATCGAGGCCTCCTCCGCCTCCACCATCACCCGGATCAGCGGCTCCGTGCCGCTCGGGCGGATCAGCAGCCGCCCGCGCGCGCCCAGATCCGCCTCGGCGGCCCGGATCGCCTCGATCACCAGCGGGTTCGTCAGCGGGTCGCCGCCGGAATGCCGCAGGTTCACCAGCTTCTGCGGCAGCGGCTCGAAGCGGCGGCAGACCGCGCTCGCCGGCCGCTTCTCCTCGACGATCGCCGCCAGCACCTGCAAGGCCGCCACCAGCCCGTCCCCCGTGGTGCCGTGATCCGCCAGGATCAGGTGCCCCGACTGCTCGCCGCCCAGGTTGCAGCCCAGCTCCCGCATCCGCTCCCCGACATAGCGGTCGCCCACCCGCGTCCGCTCCAGCCCGATGCCCTGCGCCTTCAGCCGGCGCTCCAGCCCCAGGTTGGACATCACCGTGGCCACCACCGCGCCGCCGCGCAGCCGCCCCTGCGAGGCCCAGGTTTCTGCCACCAGCGCCAGGATCTGGTCGCCATCGACGATGGCCCCCGTCTCGTCGCACATCACCAGCCGGTCGGCATCGCCGTCCAGCGCGATGCCCAGGTCGGCCCGCCGCTCGCGCACCAGCTCCGCCATCCGCCCCGGCGCGGTGGAGCCGCAGCCGGCATTGATGTTGAACCCGTCCGGATGGACCCCGAGTGACACGACCTCGGCCCCCAGTTCCCACAGCACGGTCGGCGCGACGCGATAGGCCGCGCCGTTGGCGCAATCCACCACGATCCGCATCCCCGCCAGGGTCAGCCCCTTGGGAAAGGCCGACTTCGCCGCCTCGATGTAGCGCCCCGCCGCATCCTCCAGCCGCGAGGTCCGCCCCAGCCGCCCCGGCGCCGCCAGCGCGGCGGAGAGGTCGCCCGCCATCAGCGCCCCGATCTCGTTCTCCTGCGCGTCCGACAGCTTCAGCCCGTCCGGCCCGAAGAGCTTGATGCCATTGTCCTCGAAGGGATTGTGGCTGGCCGAGATCATCACGCCGAGATCGGCCCGCAGGCTGCGCGTCAGCATGGCGATGGCCGGCGTCGGCAGCGGGCCGAGCAGCACCACGTCCATCCCGGCGCTGACAAAGCCCGCGGTCAGCGCCGGTTCCAGCAGATAGCCCGAGAGCCGCGTGTCCTTGCCGATCACCACCCGGTGCCGGTGACCGCCACGGTTGAAGTAGCGGCCCGCCGCCTGCCCCAGCCGCAGCGCCGTCGCCGCATCCATCGGCGCCTGGTTCGCCACGCCGCGGATGCCATCCGTCCCGAAGAGGCGGCGCTGGGAAGACGGGGCGGGTTTGCTCATGCACCATGCTCGCGAAGACGGCCCGGCCAACCGGGCGGAAAGGCCGAAAGCTCTAGAGCGGATTGGCCTGCCGGGGAACAACCCCGGAAGCGTCTGTCGGACACGGCTTCGGGCGCGGAGCGTGACAAGGTCTCGCCGCAACCCTTCCGCGGGGACCGGAGAACGCCCCGGCCGATGCATTGCGGCGCGTGAACAACACCGTCCCCCGCGTTTTTCGCAGTTGTGCGGCGCACAAGCCTGCAGCCAAACTCGCGGCGTTCCGCCATGCCACCGGGACACTTCCTGCCGGACATCCGCATGCCCCTTCCGCTCCTGGCCCTGGCCGTCGCGTCCTTCGGGATCGGCACGACCGAATTCGTCATCATGGGCCTGCTGCCCGACCTCGCCCGGGATCTCGGTGTGGACATCCCCTCCGCCGGGCTGCTGGTCAGCGGCTATGCGCTGAGCGTGACCTTCGGCTCCCCGCTCCTGGCGCTGGCCACCGGGCGGCTGCCGCGCAAGTCGGCGCTGATCGGGCTGATGCTGATCTTCATCCTGGGCAACGCGCTCTGCGCCATCGCTCCCGGCTACGGGACGCTGATGGCCGCCCGCGTCGTCACCGCCCTCTGCCACGGCGCCTTCTTCGGCACCGCCTCGGTGGTGGCGGCGGACCTGGTGCCGAAGCACCGCCGCGCCTCCGCCGTCGCCATGGTCTTCTCCGGCCTGACGCTCGCCAACGTGCTGGGCGTGCCGCTGGGTACCGCGCTGGGCCATGCGCTGGGCTGGCGCTCCACCTTCTGGGCCGTGGTGCTGATCGGCCTCGCCGCCGCCGCCGCCCTGGCGCTGTGGATGCCCACCGGCCTGCGCGGCCAGCCGGCCCGGCTACGGCAGGAACTGCGCGCCCTGGCCAGCCGGCAGGTGCTTCTGGCGATGGGGATGAGCTGCCTCGCCTCGGCCAGCCTGTTCAGCGTCTTCACCTATATCGCGCCGATGCTGCAGACCCGGACCGGCCTGGGCGAGCACATGGTCACCCTGGCCCTGCTGCTCTTCGGCCTCGGCCTCACCTTCGGGAACTTCCTCGGCGGCCGCCTCGCCGACTGGCGGCTGATGCCCTCCGTGGCCGGCATCCTCGTGGTGCTGGCCCTGGTGCTGGCGGTCTTCACCGCCACGCTGGCCTCGCCCGTGCCGGCCATCGCCACCATGATGGTCTGGGGTGTGCTGGTCTTCGCCCTGGTCTCGCCCCTGCAGATGCGGGTGGTGGACCAGGCGCGGGAAGCGCCGAACCTCGCCTCCACGGTCAACCAGGGCACCTTCAACCTGGGTAATGCCGCCGGTGCCTGGATCGGCGGGCAGGCCCTGCTGCACGGCATGGGCTATGGCCAGCTTCCCTGGCTGGGCGCCGGGCTGGCCGTCCTGGCCCTGCTTCTGGCCCTGGTGGCGATGCGGGCGCCGCGTCAGCCAATGGCGATGGCGGCCGGGGAATAGCGCCCCTCCAGGCAGGCCGGGGTGGAGGACCGGGCAGGTTCCCGGCGCCTCCTCGGCGCCAGCTCAGCGCCAGCTCAGCGGTCGCAGAACAGTACGCCGCCCTTGGCCTTGTCGGTCTTCGGTGCCTCCACGATCTGCACCGTCACGACCTCGGCCGGAACGCCGAAATTCTTCACCATGGCCTCGGTGAGATCCTTCACCAGCCCACGCTTCTGCTCGACCGTCCGCCCCTCGGCGGCGAAGACCATGATCTCAGGCATGTTCATTCTCCTTGCTGCGGCCCTGCGACGGCAGGGCGGCGGGTGATACGGTGTCGCGGCCGGCGACCGCCGCCAGAAGGTCCTCGACGGTCACGAGCGGCATGCCCTCCCGCTCCGCGAAGCGGACCAGTTCCGGCAGGCGCGCCATGCTGCCGTCGGGGTTGGTGACCTCGCACAGCACCCCGGCCCGGTGGAGCCCGGCCAGTTCCATCAGCGCGATGGTCGCCTCGGTATGACCTCGCCGCCCGGCAAGGCCCCGGGAATGCGCGCGCAGCGGAAAGACATGGCCGGGACGGGCTAGGTCCTCCGGCCGTGCGCCCGGCTTCATGGCGGCCTGGATCGTCGTCACCCGGTCCGCCGCCGAGACGCCGGAGGAGACCCCGTCCCGCGCCTCGATGCTGACGGTGAAGCCGGTGCCGAAGCGGCTGCTGTTGCGCCCCACCATGGGCGGCAGGTCAAGCGCATCGGCATGTTCCTCGGTGAGCACGAGGCAGACGATGCCCGAGCCCTCGCGGATCATCAGCGCCATCTGCGCCACGGTCAGGCCCTGGGCGGCGAAGATCATGTCGCCCTCGTTCTCGCGGTCCTCGTCATCGACGACGATGACGCCGCCGCCACGGCGAAGCTGGAAGATGGCGGCCTGGACCCGCTCCCCGGCCTTGCCGGACAGGGGCGGGAGGGATCGGGCGGGATGTGGTTCGGGCATCGGTACGCGGCCTTGCGTCGTACGGGGATGCGTTGATTGACGTTAACGCCTACGCAGAACGGCGACCGGCCGTCCTGTCTGCCCTCCGGACTCCCATATCCGCCCCGGTTGGGCAAGACACTCCGCCCCCATGTCCCGTGTGCCGCGGCCCTCTGGAAACAGGGTTCCGCCATGATCGCGACGCGAAACCCCGCCTCCCACTTCAGGCACCTTCCCCGGGCGGCGCCAGGATGGCTGCGCCGACGCGCAGGGCCTGCACCGTCTCCCCCACGTCATGGACCCGCAGCATGTCGGCGCCACGTTCCGCCGCGGCGAGGGCCACCGCGAGGCTGCCCGGCGCCCGCCGCTCCGCCACCGGCTCCCGCCCCAGACGGCCGATGAAGCCCTTGCGCGAGGCCGCCATCAGCACCCGGCAGCCCAGCCCGTGCAGCAGCGGCAGGCGGTCGATCAGCGCCAGGTTGTGCGCCAGGGTCTTGCCGAAGCCGATCCCCGGATCGACGCAGATGCGCGCGCGCGCGATCCCCGCCGCCTCGCAGGCCGCGATCCGTTCCGCAAGGAAGCGCTGTACCGCCAGCGCCACGTCCGGATAATCGGCGCGCGACTGCATGGTGGCGGGGTCGAGCCCCGGCATGTGCATCAGCACCACGGAACAGTCGGAATCAGCCACCGCCTCCAGCGCCCCCGCCTCGCGAAGCGCGGCAACGTCGTTCACCACGCGTGCCCCGGCGGCGATGGCGGCCCGCATCGTGGCCGCGTGGCGGGTGTCGATGGAGATCGTGGCATGGGGTGCCAGTTCCCGGATCACCGGCACCACGCGGGCGATCTCCGCCTCCGGATCGACCGGAGTGGCGCCGGGCCGCGTGCTCTCGCCGCCCAGGTCCAGGAGGTCCGCCCCTGCCTCCAGCATGGCATGGCCCGCCACAACGGCGGCGCGATGGTCGAGATAGCGCCCGCCATCGGAGAAACTGTCCGGCGTCACGTTGAGGATACCCATCACCAGCAGGCGTCCCTCCCGCCGCTCCAGCCCCGCGAAACCGGGCAGGGGCTGCGCCAGATCCGCCAGCAGCGGCCGCCACGCCTCCGGCAAAGCCGCGACCGGGACAAGGCCGACCTCCCGGCCCGCCTCGATCAGCCGGGCCAGGGTGAAGGCCCGCCCCTCCCCCCGCAGCGTGGCGGCATGGCCCGCCACCAGGGCCACCCGCGCGGTGTCCCCATGCAGCAGACCCAGGGGCTCCAGCCAGCGTTCCACCATCCCAGTCCTCCCCAGCGCCGAAACGGAAACGGGGGCCCGAAGGCCCCCGTCGCATTCCATGCCATCCACGCCCCCCCCCGAGAGGGACGCCGCGGATCAGGCCCCGGAAGGCGCCGGGTTCTGCCACGGGCCCGCCGGACGCGGCGGCGTGGAACGCCCCGAGCTCGGCACGCTGCCGCGGCCCTGGTTCACCGGCTCGTCCGGACGGTTGCGGATCACCGGCTCGCCGCGCAGCAGGGTGCGGATCTCGTCGCCCGAAAGCGTCTCGTATTCCAGCAGCCCCTTCGCCAGCGCGTGCAGGCTCTCGATGTTCTCCGTCAGGATCTTGGTCGCCCGGGCATAGGCCGCGTCGATGATCCCCCGGATCTCCGCATCGATCTCCCGCGCCGTGGCCTCGGAGATGTTCTTGGTCTGGGTCACGCTGTGGCCGAGGAAGACCTCCTGGTCGTTCGAGCCATAGGCGATCATGCCGAGCCTGTCGGACATGCCCCATTCCATGACCATCCGCCGCGCCTGATCGGTCGCCATCTTGATGTCGCCCGAGGCGCCGTTGGAAACCTTGTCCGGGCCGAAGATGATCTCCTCCGCCACGCGGCCACCCATGGCCATGGCCAATTCGGCCTTCAGCTTGCTCTTGTGCTTGGAATAGCGGTCGCCTTCCGGCAGCGACATCACCAGCCCCAGCGCGCGGCCGCGCGGGATGATTGTCGCCTTGTGGACGGGGTCGCACTCCTCCTCGCTCAGTGCCACCAGGGCATGGCCCGCCTCGTGATAGGCGGTCATGCGCTTCTCCGCCTCGCTCATCACGAGCGAGCGGCGCTCGGCGCCCATCAGCACCTTGTCCTTGGCCTGCTCGAACTCCAGCATGCCCACGGTGCGGCGCCCGATGCGGGCGGCCAGCAGCGCCGCCTCGTTCACGAGGTTGGCGAGGTCGGCGCCCGAGAAGCCCGGCGTGCCGCGCGCGATCACCTTGGGATCGACGTCGGAGGCCAGCGGCACCTTGCGCATGTGGACGCGCAGGATCTTCTCGCGCCCGTTCACGTCCGGGTTCGGCACCACCACCTGACGGTCGAAGCGGCCGGGGCGCAGCAGCGCCGGGTCCAGCACGTCCGGCCGGTTGGTGGCCGCGATCAGGATGACGCCCTCGTTGCTCTCGAAGCCGTCCATCTCCACGAGCATCTGGTTCAGCGTCTGCTCGCGCTCGTCATTGCCGCCGCCCAGCCCGGCGCCGCGATGGCGGCCCACCGCGTCGATCTCGTCGATGAAGATGATGCAGGGAGCGTTCTTCTTGCCCTGCTCGAACATGTCGCGCACGCGGCTGGCGCCGACGCCCACGAACATCTCCACGAAGTCGGAGCCGGAGATGGTGAAGAAGGGTACGTTCGCCTCGCCGGCGATCGAGCGCGCCAGCAGCGTCTTGCCGGTGCCCGGCGGGCCCACCAGCAGCACGCCCTTGGGGATCTTGCCGCCCAGGCGCTGGAACTTCTGCGGATCGCGCAGGAACTCGACGATCTCCTCCAGCTCCGCCTTGGCCTCGTCGATGCCGGCCACGTCGTCGAAGGTCACGCGCCCCTGCTTTTCCGTCAGCAGCTTCGCCCGGCTCTTGCCGAAGCCCATGGCGCGGCCGCCGCCGCCCTGCATCTGGCGCATGAAGAAGACCCAGACGCCGATCAGCAGCAGCATCGGGAACCAGCTCAGCAGGTAGTGGAAGAGCGGGTTGACGTCGCTCTCCTCCGGCCGCGCCTCTACCCGCACGCCCTTCTCGGTCAGCTTGCCGACCAGGGCGGGATCGTCCGGCACATAGGTGCTGTAGGTGCGCCCGTCCGTCAGCTGGCCGGAGACGACCCGCCCCTGGATGCGCGCGTCACGGACCCGGCCGGCCTGAACCTCGTTCAGGAAGTCCGAATAGGCAACCTGTTGCCCCCGCGCCTGGTTGGTGCTGGAGGGTTGGAACAGGTTGAAGAGCGCCACGAGCAGCAGCGCCACGATGACCCAGAGCGCGAGGTTCCGGCCGAAATTATTCACTGAAGCTGTTTCCGTCCTGACCGACAGGTTGTCCCCGGCACGCCACGCCGAATTTCCCTGGAAGCCCGAGGGGGCAGGCCAGGGGAAATGCGGGGTCACGCACCGGTTTTCTCCCGTCCTGCACAACATAGGGAGGGCCGGCGCTTTCTGGAACCTCAACCTCACAAAATCGCAAGATTCTCGCGGGCTTCTCATATCGGCCCACCAGCCCGCACGCGACACCGGGGGCCGGGGGGGGGGCAGGCGGCATCAGGCCGGCGGGCCACCGGCGGGCTGGAAGGAGACCCCGCCGGGCAGGAATTCCACCCGCCCATCCCCATGGCGCAGCGCCGGACAGCCCCGCAGCACCACGGCCGGCAGGTCCCGCCGCGCGGCCGGCTCCAGCCGGGCCAGATCGGCCCCCGGCGCTCCGAGGGTGGCACCCGGCACGTCCCGGTCCAGATGCCAGCGCCCGTCCCAGGATGCGCCGCGCCGGGCCTCGACGGGCGGCGCGCAGGCGGCGGGCTCCCGACACAGGACACGACCCCGCCAGAGCGCCCCTCCCAGCGTTCCGCCCCCCTGCGCCAGCAGCCGCTCCACCCCCTCGCGCGGCGGCGGATGAGGCTGGCCGGACACGGCCCGCACCAGATGCGACAGGGCAAGCCGCGCCACGGCATCCTGCCCCAGCGACACGGCATCCAGCCGCACCCAACCCTCGGGCCGGAACACGGCAGCCAAGGCCAGCCGTTCCGCCACCGCCGCCTCGCCCCGCGCGCGGCGGCGCGCGAAGGCATCCGCCGCCAGGGCCAGCGCCTGCGTCCCCGGCGTATCCCCGGACGGATCGGCGAGCGCCGCGCGCAGCCGCACCCGGGCGAAGCGGGGATCGTCATTGGAGGGGTCGCGCACCGGCTGCAGTCCGGCCGCGGCCACGGTCGCCTCCAACCGCGCCACCGGCATGTCCAGCAGGGGCCGCAGCACCATCACGTTTGGCAGGGCCCGCGCGGGCGCCATGGCAGCTAGCCCGGTCTCGCCCGAGCCACGTAGCAGCCGGAACAGCAGCGTCTCCGCCTGGTCCCGGCGGTGATGACCCAGCAGCAGCCAGGGCGCGCCCGCTTCCGCCGCGGCCGCCTCCAGCGCCGCCAGCCGCGCCCGCCGCGCCCTTTCGTGCAGGGCCGGGCCGGAAGGCAGGCCAAGGGAAAGAATGCTGACCTCGTGCCCCCGCGCCTGCAACCGGCCCGCCCCAGCTTCGGCCTCTGCGGCGCTGTCCGGGCGCAGGCCGTGATCGGCCACCAGGGCCAGCGCGGACCCGCCACGTGCCATGGCCCAGCGATGCGCGAGAAGGAAGGTGGCGAGGCTGTCGGGCCCGCCCGACACGCCGACCGCGAGGCGCGGGGACGGAGCGAAGGGCCCCAGCGGTGCCATCAGGGCCGCGAACTCCTCCTCTCCCACCGGTTCGCCGGCTGGCATGGGAGCGGCGCCCCGGGCGATGCCCGTCAGGGGATCAGCGGCAGCCGGCGCGCTGCCGCGCCTGCGCCGCCTGGCTGGCGATGCTGCCGGGCGGCTTGGGGAATTCGCTGTTCAGCTGGTCCAGCGTCTGGCAGGCCTCGCGCTTCGCCCCGAAACCGTTGAAGGCATTAGCGAGACCGAGCAGCGCCTCCGGGGCGCGGCCGGACTTGCGGTTGCGGCGATAGGCGTCGTCATAGGCCAGTGCCGCGTTCTGGTAGTCCCGCCGCCCGAGCAGCGCATCGCCCAGGAGGATCTGCGCATCCTGCTGCCGGGGCGCGCTGCGGGCACCGACGACCTCCCGCGCTGCGGCCTCGGCGGCGGTATAGTCGCGACGGGCCAGGGCGGCCTGCCCATCGGACAGGGCGCGTTCCGGCGTGCGCGGGGCGGCAGCGGCCGGGGCACTGGCCGGAGGGGCGGCCGCAGGGCCCGGCGCAGGCGTCGCGGGGGCCTGGGAACGGCGCGCCGCCCCGCCACCCTGCTCCACCTGCTGCAGGCGATAGTCCGTGTCGCCCTGCAGCTTCTCCATCTGCTGTTGCAGGTTCCGGTTCTGGAATTCGAGCTGGTCCACGCGGCCGCGCAGGCGCTTGGTCTCATCCTCCAGCGCACTCACCCGGTCGAGCAGCTGCCCGACCAGTTCGCTCCCGCCCCCGGCGGCACCGCCACGGGAAGGAGGCGGCAGGGCGGGCGCCGCGTAGCCCCCGCCCCCGCGCGCCCGCAACTGCTCCATCTCCTGGCGAAGCTGCAGGATCTGGTTCTGCAGCGTGATGCCTTCCCGGCTCTCCACCTGCGCCCGGGCGGAGGGCCCGGATGCCAGGGAAGCCAGGAAAACGGAGGCGAGCAGCGCGTGGCGCATCATGGACCCTGCCTTAGCGGACGACCGTGACCGCGCGGCGGTTCTGCGCCCAGGCCGACTCGTCGGAACCCAGGGCGGCCGGGCGGTCCTTGCCGTAGGAGATGGTGGACAGGCGGCTGCCGGCCACGCCGGAGGCCACCAGCACGTCGCGAGCGGAATTGGCGCGGCGCTGGCCGAGCGCCAGGTTGTACTCGCGCGTGCCACGCTCGTCGGTGTGGCCCTCGATCGTGGCCTGCACCTGGGGATACTGGTTCAGCCAGCCGGCCTGGCGCACCAGCACGTCGCGCTGGTCGCCGCGGACGGAGCTGGAGTCGAATTCGAAGAAGACGCGGTCGCCGACATTGGCGACGAGGTCTTCCTGCGAGCCCGGGCGGACGGAGCCCAGCCCGCCGGCACCGGCGCCGGCGGAGGCGCCAGCGCCCGTGGCGGCCCCGGCCTGGTCGTTGCTGTTCGAACAGGCGGCCAGCAGAGCGAGGGCGCCCAGCGCGCCCAGCAGCTTCGTTTGCATCGATCCGTTTTCCTCGTGCTGTGCGGGGGGCACAAAACACGCGATCGCGGCGTTACGGCTGCCGTTCGATACGGTCAAGCCGAACAAACCGCGCCTCTCCCGTGTCAGGACAACAAAGGGGACCAATTCGGATCGGTTGCATCGGTCGGCGTCACAATCTGCCTCTCGTTGAAACCGGCGATGTCGATCATCGCCATGCGTGCACCATAGCCATTGCCGCGCGAGTCCCGCGCCGGGGTCTCCCGGTAATAGGCAAGGACGCGGCCGTTCGGGGCGAAAGTCGGCCCCTCCATGCCCCAGCCCTCGGTCAGGATGCGTTCCCCGCGCCCGTCCGGCTGCATCACGCCGATGGCGAAGCTGCCGCCGCCGAAGCGGGTGAAGGCGATCAGGTCGCCACGCGGAGACCACACGGGTGTGGCATAGCGGCCACGGCCGAAGGAGATGCGCCGCACCCCACCGCCGCCGGCATCCATGACATAGAGCTGCTGGTCGCCGCCCCGGTCGGAGTTGAAGACGATCTGCGACCCGTCGGGGCTGTAGCAGGGCGAGACGTCGAGCCCGTTGCCCGAGGTGAGCTGCCGCTCCCGCCGCGAGGCGAGGTCCACCACGTAGATGTTGGAATCGCTGCCCTTGGCATAGCTCAGGATCACCGACCGCCCGTCCGGCGAGAAGCGCGGCGACAGCGTCATGCCGGAGAACTGGCCCAGAACCTCCTGCCGCCCGGTGTCCAGGTTGAACAGATAGACCCGCGGCTGGTTCTGGTAATAGCTCATGAAGGCGATCTGCCGCGCATTCGGATGGAAGCGCGGGCTGAGCACCTGGAAGGACCCGTCGGTCAGGAAGCGGTTGTTCTCCCCGTCCTGGTCCATGATCGCGAGCCGCCGGGTGCGCCGGTCGCGCGGCCCCGATTCGGCGACATAGACGATCCGGGTGTCGAAATAGCCCTTCTCGCCCAGCAGGCGGGAATAGATGGCATCCGCGATCAGATGCGCGATCCGCCGCCACTGGGCAGCCGGAGCAGTGAAGGCCGTGCCCTCGATCTGCTGGCCCGGCAGCACGTCCCACAGGCGGAACTCGACGCGGAGCTGCCCACCCTGGTCGGCCACGCGGCCGGTCACCAGCGCATTGGCCCCGATCACCCGCCAGTCCTGGAAGTTCGGCTGCGCCGCCGCGGCCTCGGCGCTCTGGATGAAGGCAGCGTTCTGCACCGGGCGGAACAGGCCGGAATTCTTCAGGTCGTTCTGGATTACCTGGGCGATCTCCGCCCCGCGTGTGCCCGGCAGCGCGGGCACCGCGATCGGGATCGGATCGGTGCGGGCGCGGGTGATGTCCACGCGGCTCTCGGCCGCGGCCGGCTGGGCCAGCACCGAGCGCAGCGGCGGAATGGCGCCAGCGGCGGCGGTCACCCCCAGAAGCGCGGCACGTCGGGTAAAGCGGCCGTCCATCGTCGTGTCTCTTCCCCTGAAAACCGGTTCGGACCGGGAGAAGCCCCGGTCCTGCCGTCAAATCAAGCCCCTGTCCCGTCACGAAGCGTGGCGGGCCGTATCGTTCCGCTGCGGCAATGCCGGCGGATGCCGGGGGACGCGCCTCAGCGCAGCCCCAGGTCCCGCGGGTTGAAGCGGAAGACCGTGTTGCGCAGCGCCTCCAGCCGGTCCTTCGGCAGTGGCAGCGGGTTACACTGTGGGTTCAGCAGCGCGCGCCGGGCCGCCTCATAGACCGAGCGCGCCTGCGGGTCGGCGGGCACGCTGCCGTTCGGGCGCACGTTCCGCACCGTGCCGCCGGAATCCACCTCCACCCGCATCTCCACGATCACCGAGCGGATGTTCAGCGCGCCGCCATCCACCGACCAGCATTCGCTGATGGTATTGGCCAGCGCCGTCTTCTCGCCCGAGCTGAGCGCGGCGGTCCCGGTCGGCGCCCCGCCCGCCTGGGTGGAGCCCGAGGGCGCCGGATTGGCGCGCGACTTCGGCGCCTCGTTCTGCGCCTGCATCGCCCGCAGCTTCTCCAGCGTGCTCAGCACGCTCTGAGAGCGTTCGTCCGTGTTCTTGGCCGGCGGCGTACGCCCGGTGCCCGGCTTGTCCGAGGGATTCGGCGGCGGCAGCACCTTGCCCGTGCCCTGCTGGTTGCTGGGCTTGGGCTGCTGCACCGGCGGCTGCGGCTTGGGCGGTTCCGGCTTGGGCTCGGGCTTTGCCTCGGCATGCTGCTGCGGCTTCGGCGGCGCAGGGGCCGGCGGCGGCGGCAGGGGCAGCATGGCATCGGCGGCAGGCGGTGGCGGGGTCGCCTCCGCCTGTTGCTGCGGCGGCGTGGGCGCGGGCGGCGGCGGGGCCGGGGGCGGTGGCAAGGGCGGCGCGGCCTCGGCCTGCTGCTGCGGCGGGGCCGGCCTGTCGGCGGTGGAGGGCGCGGCCGAGGTCGGTGCCAGGGCCGGAGCCGGTGGCGGCGGGGGCGGCGGCGGCGGGGCCGAGACGGGCTCCGGCAGCGGCGGCTCGACCGGCGGCGGCAGCGGCAGGGGCTCGTCCTTCGCGGCGGCCGTCCTGCTCGGGGATGGCGAGGGCTTGTCCGCCTGGGCGAGCTGCGCCGCCTCGGGCGTGATCACCTCGATAGGAATGCCCTGCTCCATCGGCTCATCGACCTTGCGGGCGGGGAGCTGGATCAGGATCACCAGGAAGGCGAGCAGATGGAGCGCCGCCGAGACGTACGCCCATTCCCGCAATCCGCGCGGCCAGCGCATCGTGGGTTCGTTCCTTCCCCGGCCTCAGCGCGCCGGCGCGCGCGCCGCGCCCTGGCCCGGAGCCTGCCCGGACGCCGCGCCGCGGCCCGCCGGGGCCGCGCCGGAAGGCTGTTCCGCGAGAAGGGCGACACGGGTGAAGCCGGAGGACACGATGGCGCCCATGACCTCCATGATGCGGCCATAGCTGTTGGTGCGGTCGCCGCGCACGAAGATGCGCCGCTCCGGCGCGCCCGGTGGCTGGTTCTGCATGATGGCCTGGAGCTGCGGCACCAGGTTCTCCATCTGCACCTCGGTGTCCTGGAGGAAGATCCGCCCCTCCGGGTTCACCGAGACGGTGAGCGGCTCCGTCTCCTGGTTCAGCGGCGCCGCCGCCGTCTTGGGCAGGTCCACCGGCACGCCGGAGGTCATCAGCGGCGCCGCCACCATGAAGATGATCAGCAGCACGAGCATCACATCCACCAGCGGCGTGACGTTGATCTCGGCCATGGGGCGGTAGCGGGAGCGTCCCTTGCCCCCATTGGGGCCGCCTGTGGACATGCCCATGCTTCAGCGCCCCGCCGGCGTCTCGTCGGCCTGGCGCGAGAGGATCGTGCCGAATTCCGACGCGAAGGCCTCCAGCCGCGCCGCGTAGCGCGACAGGTCGGTGTTGATCTTGTTGTAGGCCAGCACCGCCGGAATCGCGGCCACGAGGCCGATCGCCGTGGCGAAGAGCGCCTCCGCGATGCCCGGCGCCACCACGGCGAGGTTGGTGTTGTTGTTGCCGGCGATGGCGGCGAAGGAATTCATGATGCCCCAGACCGTGCCGAACAGCCCGATGAAGGGCGCCACCGAGCCGACCGAGGCCAGGAACACCATCCAGCGCTCCATGCGCTCCATCTCGCGCCCGACGGTCACGCCCATGGCGCGGTCGGCGCGTTCCTTGACGCCCATCAGCGAGATGGCGGAGCCGACCGAGGCCTGGGCGCTGGCCTGCCATTCCCGCATCCCGGAGCCGAAGACGGCCGCCATCGGATGGTTCGGGCGCTCGCCCTCGCTGCGGTAGAGCTCCTCCAGCGATCCGCCGGACCAGAACTTCTCCTCGAAGGCATCGGCGGCGCGGTTCGCGCGGCGCACCGAGGTCACCTTCTCGAAGACGATCGCCCAGACCCAGATGCTGGCGAACAGCAGTCCGAGCATCACCAGCTTCACGACCCAGTCGGCCTGGAGGAACAAGTTCCAGAGCGACAGGTCATGTGCCATCGGCGCCAGATTGGTCGCCGTCACGCCCTCACCCACGGGCATCCTCCATTACCGGGCCCCCGCCCTGTTCATCCTCCCCCGCGCGGCCCCTCAGCCTGCCGGGGGAGACACCACATCCCGCAGGGCGCTGGACCAGGGCTCCGGGATGCGCGCGGCGCGAAGCTCGTCGCGCGACACACAGACCAGGGTCACCTTGAGGCGCGCCCGGTAGGCGCCGGCCTCATCCACCACATCCTGCGCCAGCTCGACCGAGGCCCCGCCGACCCGCAGCACGCGGGTCTCCACGATCAGGGCCTCATCCAGCCTGGCCGGCCGCAGATACTCCACTTCGGCGCGCCGCACCACGAGGAACAAATTGTGACGTTCCACGAGAAGACCGTGCGGCAAGCCCATGTCGCGCAAGGATTCGGTCCGGGCTCTTTCGGCCCATCTCAGATAGTTGGCGTGATAGACGACGCCGCCGGCGTCGGTGTCCTCGAAATAGACGCGGACAGGGTAGCGATGGGCGCTCATCAGCCCTCGTCCATCAGCAGGTCGCCTTGTGCCGCCACCGCGTTGCGCGGCGGGGCGAGGCCGAGATGCCGCCAGCCCGGCAGGCCCAGCACGCGGCCCCGCTGGGTGCGCAGGATCAGTCCCTCCTGAATCAGGAAGGGCTCGATCACCTCCTCCAGCGTGTCCCGGCTTTCCGCCAGCGCGGCCGCCAGCGTCTCCACCCCCACCGGCCCGCCACCATGATGCTCCGCCAGCCGCCGGAGGTAGCGCCGGTCCATCGCATCCAGGCCCAGCACGTCCACCTCCAGCCGCCGCAGGGCGTCGTCGGCCAGCGCCCGGTCCGCCGGCCGCCCGGCCACGGCCGCGAAGTCCCGCACCCGGCGCAGCAGCCGCCCGGCGATGCGGGGCGTGCCGCGGGACCGGGTGGCGATCTCCCGCGCCCCGTCCGGCGTGAGCTCGAAGCCCAGCTTTCCCGCACCACGTGCCACGATCCGTTCCAGCTCCTCCGCCGAGTAGAACTGGAGCCGCAGGGGAATCCCGAATCGGTCGCGCAGCGGGGTGGCCAGCAGGCCGGCCCGGGTGGTGGCGCCGACCAGCGTGAAGGGCGGCAGGTCGATCCGCACCGTCCGCGCCGCCGGCCCCTCCCCGATGATCAGGTCGAGCTGGAAATCCTCCATCGCCGGATAGAGCGTCTCCTCGATCGCCGGCTGCAGGCGGTGGATCTCGTCCACGAAGAGCACGTCGCGCGGCTGCAGGTTGGTCAGGATCGCCGCCAGGTCCCCCGCCCGCTGCAGCACCGGGCCGGAGGTGGCGCGGAACCCCACCCCCAGTTCCCGCGCCACGATCTGGGCCAGCGTGGTCTTGCCCAGGCCCGGCGGCCCGAAGAGCAGCACGTGGTCCATCGCCTCGCCGCGCTCGCGCGCGGCCTGGACGAAGACGGAAAGGTTCTCGCGCAGCGCGGGCTGCCCGGTGAAGTCGGCCAGGGTCTGTGGGCGGAGGGCGGCGTCGTTGCCGTCCTCCTCCAGCCGCGCCCCGCTGGTCAGGCGGGCATCATGATCGCTCATGGCGGGAACATAGAGGGATCAGGCCGCCAAGTCGCGGGGTCCCGCGCCGGTTCCGGCGAGACGGCGGCCGCCCCACCCCGGAGGCCCGCCTCCCCAGGCCATTGCAGTGCAAAAAAAGAATCGCTTCCGCAGATTTGAGAAGCGGCAAATACTCATTTCCGGGTCGCGACTGATCGACTCCATCAACGATCGAGAGTCTCGCATGCACAACGACACCGGACGGCGCGTCGTCGCCGAATTCTTCGGGACCTTCTGGCTCACCTTCGGCGGCTGCGGCGCCGCCGTGCTGGCGGCCAAGTTCCCGGATGCGCTGGGCATCGGCTTCCTGGGCGTCGCCTTCGCCTTCGGGCTGACCGTGCTCACCATGGCCTATGCGGTCGGGCACATCTCGGGCGGCCACTTCAACCCCGCCGTCACGCTCGGCCTCTGGGCGGCGGGCCGCTGCGCCAACCGGCATGTGGTGCCCTATATCGTGGCCCAGGTCGCCGGCGCGATCATCGCCGCGGCGGCGCTCTGGATCATCGCCTCCGGACAGCCGGGCTGGGTGCCGGGCGGCTTCGCGGCCAACGGCTATGGCGCGCTCAGCCCGGGCAAGTACGGCCTGGGCTCGGCCTTCCTGACCGAACTACTGCTGACCTTCTTCTTCCTGCTGATCATCATCGGCACGACCTCGAAGGGCGCCGCCACGGGCTTCGCCGGCATCCCCATCGGCCTGGCGCTGACGCTGATCCACCTGGTCTCGATCCCCGTCACCAACACCTCGGTGAACCCGGCCCGCAGCACTGGCCCCGCCCTGTTCGCGGGTGCCGAATATGTCGGCCAGCTCTGGCTGTTCTGGGTCGCGCCGATCCTGGGCGCCATGGTGGCCGGCGCCGTGACCCGGATGCTCTACGAACCCGCCGATCCGGTGGACACGGTGGTGGTCGACCAGCGCAAGGCCGCCTGACAAGGGGCCTCACAGGGGCGATGGACAGCGGAGGGCGCCCCCAGGAGGCGCCCTCCGCCACCTCAACGCGGCGCCAGCTCCTTCAGGCTCTCGCGGATCATCTCGCTCAGCCCTGCCCCGTCACCCAGCCGCTCGCGCACCCGGTTCACCGCCGCCGCCGCTTCGGCCCGCTTCCAGCCGAGGTTCAGCAGTGCGGAAACCGTCTCCTCCGCCGCGCCCGCCGGCACCGGCGGCGGGATCGTCACGCTGAAGCTGCCGGTCGGCATCGCCCCCACCCGGTCGCGCAGCTCCGCCACCAGCCGCGCCGCCAGCTTCGGCCCCACACCCGGCGCGCGGCCCAGTGCGCCCCGGTCCCCCGCCATCAGCGCGGCGGCGAGGTCCGCCGGGCTCAGCGTGGACAGCAGCGCCAGCGCCACCTTTGGCCCCACGCCCTGGATCGCGGTCAGCAGCCGGTACCAGTCCCGCTCCGCCGCATCGGCGAAGCCATAGAGGGTGATCGCGTCCTCGCGCACCACCGTCTCGATCCAGAGCGTACCCTGGGCCGGCGGCGGCGGCAGCGCGGCCACGGCGCGGGAGGAGGCGGCGACGACATAGCCCACCCCGTTCACGTCCAGGATGCAGCCGCCCTCATGCACCGAATCCAGCACGCCGCGCAGCTTGCCGATCATCGCTCTCTTCCTATCGCGGCTGGCTGACGGCGAGGTTCGCCATCCGCGCCAGCGCCATGCGGCTGCCCCGGTGATGCGCGTGGCAGATCGCGACCGCCAGCGCATCCGCCGCATCCGCGCGCCGGATCACGGCACCGGGCAGCAGCCGCCGCACCATGTCCGTCACCTGCACCTTGTCGGCATGGCCCGTGCCGACCACGGCACGCTTGACTTCCATGGCCTGGTACTCGGCCACCTCGATCCCCGCGAGCGAGGGTGCCAGCAGCACCACGCCGCGCGCCTGGCCCAGCTTCAGCGCGGCGCCGGGGTTCTTGTTGACATAGGTGTGCTCCACCGCCGCCTCGTCGGCCTGGTGCAGGTCCAGGATCGCGCGCAGGGCGCGGTAGATCTGCGACAGCCGCTCCGCGAGCGGCAGGTCGGCGGTGGTGCTGATCACCCCGTCCGCCAGGTGCCGCAGGCGGGAGCCGCTGCTCTCGATCAGCCCCCAGCCCGTGTGTTGCAGCCCGGGGTCCAGCCCCAGGATGCGGACGCTGCCCGACATGCCATTCCCCCCCACAGGCCATACGTGTTCCGCGCCGGCGGCCGGCTCCCCCCGAAGCCCGCCATCCGGGAACCCAGGCCGGTCCCTCAGGCCGAGAGCTTGTTGGCGATCTCGTCCGAGACCTCGAAATTGGCATAGACGTTCTGCACGTCGTCATGGTCGTCCAGCACCTCCACGAGCCTGAGCACGGACTGCGCCTGCTCCTCGTTCAGGTCCACGGACACGTTCGGCCACCATTCGAGCTTCGCGCTTTCCGCCGCGCCGAACTTCTCCTCCAGCGCATCGCGCACCGCGGTGAAGTCCTCGACCGAGGTGGTGACCTCGTGGACGCCGTCATAGGTCTCCACGTCGCTGGCGCCCGCCTCGATCGCCGCCTCCATCATCGCCTCCTCGGAGGCCACGCCCTCCTTGTAGGTGATGACGCCGCCACGCTCGAATTGGAAGCTCACCGAGCCCGTCTCGCCCATCGCCCCGCCGAACTTGGAAAAGGCCGAGCGCAGGTCGGAGGCGGTGCGGTTGCGGTTGTCGGTCAGCGCCTCGACGATGATGGCCACGCCCGCCGGGCCATAGCCCTCGTAGCGGACCTCGTCGTAGTTGTCCGTGTCCGTCCCGGCGGCGACGCGCTTGATGGCGCGGTCCACCGTGTCGCGCGGCATGTTCGCCGTCAGCGCGGCCTTCACCGCGGCGCGCAGGCGCGGGTTGTGCGCCGGGTCGGGCATCCCCGCCTTGGCGGAGACGGTGATCTCGCGGATCAGCTTGCCGAAGGCCTGGGCCTTCTTGGCGCTCTGCCCCGCCTTGCGGTGCATGATGTTCTTGGCGTGCGAATGGCCGGCCATGGTCGTCTGTGCCCGTAACGTCAGGAATAGGAAGGGTTTGGCGGCACCTATAGCCCCGGGCGCGGCGGACGGCCAGCATGACGCCCGGCGCCCGCCCCGCCGCCGGCCTCAGTAGAGGTGCTTTTCCAGATCCGGCGAGCGCGCATCGACCTCGGCCGCATCGACCATCCCGCCGGTATGGGCGGCGATCATCTGCCCCGGCGTCGGCGTCCCCGCCGGGCGTGCGTCGCAGGGCCAGAGCTTCGCCCGTGCCACCGCCCGGCGGCACTGCATGAAGACCTCCCGCACCGCGACCAGCATCACCGTGGCGGGCTCGCGCCCTTCCATGGCCAGCCGCGCGCGCAGCGCCGGGTCGGTGGTCAGCCGCGCCAGCCCGGAAACGCGCAGGGTCTCGCCCGAGCCGGGCACCAGGAAGAGCAGCGCCACGCGCGGGTCGTCCAGCACGTCGCGCAGCGCGTCGATCCGGTTGTTGCCGCGCCGGTCCGGCAGCGCCAGGGTGCGCTCGTCCAGCACCGCCACGAAGCCCGGCGCATCGCCGCGCGGCGTGCCATGCGCGCCGCGTTTCCCCACGGTGGAGAGTACGCAGAAGGGACTGTGGGCGATAAAGGCGGCGGCGGTGGCATCCACCACCGGGCTGACCTTGCGCAGCACCACCGGCCCGGGCGGGGCGTAGTACTCAGCCAGTTGTTCCGGCGTGGTGATGGCGTGGGGGTCGGGCGGCAGGCTGTCCATGCGAGTCATCCTGGCATGGGAACGGCAGCGTTGCGAGCAGTTCTCAGACTTGTCCGCGGTCTCCGCCACCCGGCACCGGAACCCTGGCTCAGAAGCCCGGCTTGACCGCCGCCAGCCGCCCGCCGACCCGCAGCGGGCCAATGCGCTTGGCGAGACCCGTGGCGTCGTCCGTCTCCACCAGCGCGCCGCAGAGCGTCGCCTCGCCCTCGGCCGGGGAAAGCCGTTCGCCCGGCATCCGGCGCCAGAAGCGCAGCGCCGAGGCGCCCTTGCTCATGCCGATCACGCTGTCGTAGTCGCCGCACATCCCGGCATCGGTCATGTAGGCGGTGCCGCCTTCCAGCACCTGGTGATCCGCCGTCGGCACATGCGTGTGCGTGCCGATCACCAGCGAGGCGCGCCCGTCGAAGGAATGCCCGAAGGCCAGCTTCTCGCTGGTCGCCTCGGCATGGATGTCCACCACCGCCGCCTGGATCGTGCCGGGCGTGCCCACCGGCCCGCCCAGGACGTGCCTCGCCAGTTCCGCCTGCACGCCGCGGAAGGGGTCGTCCAGCGGCTCCATGAACAGCCTGCCCATGACGTTGACCACCAGCGCCCGCCGCCCGCCGGAGATCTCGACCACCGTGGCGCCGCGCCCCGGCGTGCCGGGCGGGAAGTTGATCGGGCGGATGATGCGCGGCTCCCCTTCCATGAAGGGGATGATCTCCTTGCGGTCCCAGGCATGGTTGCCCAGCGTCAGCACGTCCACCCCGGCCTCCAGGAAGGCCCGCGCCATGTCGGGGGCGAGGCCGAAGCCGTGGCTGGCATTCTCCGCATTCACCACGACGAGGTCGGTGGCGAGTTCGCGCCGCAGCGCGGGCAGGCGGGAAACCAGGGCATCGCGCCCGCTGCGCCCCACCACGTCGCCCAGGAACAGTATTCTCAAGCCTTCTCCTCGGAACCCTCTCCGCAGGGCGGCGGTTCGCAATGGATTACGCCGCGCTCCGTCGCCACGGCCCGCAGCGGCCGGTCGCCCGGCCCGGTGGGGACGCGCGGCACCTCCTGCCCGGCATAGGCGAAGCCGAGCGCCACGGCACCCGGCAAAACCTCCAGCGTGCGGTCGTAATAGCCCGCGCCATAGCCCAGCCGCTGCCCGCGCCGGTCGAAGGCCAGCAGCGGCACCAGCAGCCAGTCGGGACGCAGTTCCGGCGCCTCGGGCGACGGCTCCGACAGGCCGAAGCGGACGGGCAGCAGAGGCTCGCCCGGCCGCCATTGCCGGAAGCGCAGGGGCTGGCCGCGCCGCGTTGTCACCGGCAAGGCAACGGCGTGGCCACGC
This sequence comes from Roseomonas mucosa ATCC BAA-692, assembly GCF_000622225.1. Lineage (GTDB taxonomy): Bacteria > Pseudomonadota > Alphaproteobacteria > Acetobacterales > Acetobacteraceae > Roseomonas > Roseomonas mucosa. The sequence continues at coordinate 196,385 of NZ_JHWD01000002.1, forward strand.
GAGGCCAGCGCCGCCAGAAGCGGCCGCGGGTCCAGTTCATCCCCCATGGGCCAGTAGCCGGACACCACGGCGCCCGGCGGCGGCGGCATCCCATCCAGGACCACCCGCGCCACGGCTTCGGCGGCCTCCGGCGTGGCGATGCCAGCGCGCTGCGCCAGCATCTCGTGCCGCAGCCGCGCCTTGGCGGCGGCGAGTTCACCGGGATCGGAAACGAAGTGCGGAGCCACCATGACCGCTGGCGATTCATCCTCCCAAGGCCTGCTGAAGCAGGTGGGCACCAGATACCCGGACCACGGTCCGGACAGAGCCAGTTCCCGGAGGATGCACATTGGCCCCGGGGATGAGATACCTGGCGCGAAAGGCAGCCCCGCCCGACCTAGTTAAGGGCGCTCGAGCCCCGCCGCAATGCCCTCGATCCTCTCCGCGACGCGGACCAGACGTTCGGCCATCGCGGGGTTGTCCAGGGTGGGCTGCCCGGCCCGGGCCCGGGAGAGCTCGACCTTCAGGTCATGCACCTCGTCGGCCAGCAGCAGGGCGGCCAGCAGCAGCAGCCGGTTCTCGCCGAAGGAGCCGCCCATGGCGCGCACGGAATGGACCCGGCGGTCCACCTCCGCCGCCAGGGCGACGAGATGCGCCTCCTGCCCGTCCTCGCAGGAAACGGGGTGGCTGTAGCCGCCGACGCGAACGGTGACCTGACCCAAGCCCTAGACCTCCTGCCTGTTCTGGGGTTCCGTCCGGCGCTGCGGAGCATCCTCCGGCTCCGGCCCGGCCGCGCCCTTGGCCTGCCCGGCCTCCTCGCCACCTTCCTCGTCCCCGGCCGCGTCGAGGGACAGGTCCTCGGATTCCGGCTCGGCCTCCATCTCCCCTTCGGACTCCTCCCGGGCCAGGGCAAGCCGCAGCCTGGCCAGGGTCGAGTCCAGGCGCCGGCCCAGCTCCGCCACCTCTTCCTCCGAGATGGACGAGCGGGGGCGCGAGGCCGCGGCAGCCAGACGCTCCACCGCCGCTTCCAGCCGCGCCGCGGCTTCGCCCAAACGATCCGCCATCAAGCAAGAACCCCGAACGCGTGATATCCTGGGGCATTAGGCATGGCATGGCGCGAGGGTCAACGCCACGCTGGCCGCGCGGGCGGCAAAACCGATGGCAAAACAGGGAGCCAGGCCATGGGCCGGATCGCGAGCCGCACCGATCCCGGAAATGGGCCCGGAAAAGGGCCCGGAGACGGACCGGAAGGCGTGCCCGGGAACGAAGCGGGCGCAGCCCCGCGGCACGTGGCCCGGGAAGCCCCCGGCCCGGCCCCGGCGGGCCTTTCCTGGCTGCCGGCAGTCACGGTGCACGGGCTGCGCGAGGCCGAGGCCGTGCTGCGCGCCGTGACGGAGGCCGGCGGCGGACGGGGCGCGGTGCTGCTTTCCGCCCCCGGCGCCGCCACCTGGCCCGGCCCCGCGGGCTTCGCCGCCGTGATCCGCCTGGCGCGGGCGCGGCATCCCGCCCTGCCCTGCCGCACCCTGCTGGATTGCGGCGCCATGCCGGGGCTGGCATTGCGGGCGCTGCGCGAGGGCTGGCGGGAGCTGATCCTGGCGGAAACCTGTCCCGCCTTCGCCCAGGTGGCGGGGGCGGGCCAGGCGGTGGGGGCGGTGCTGCATGGACGGGCGCCAGAGGCGCTGTCGCTGGATGGCATCGACCTGCGCCGCCCCGGCGGGATGGCGATCCTGCGCCGCTGGCTCACGACATCGCCAACCGGCGGCGAGATGACAGGGAAGGCCGGAGGCGGCTAGACAGGCGGCACTTTCCAGGGCGGCACTTTCCGGGAATCTATCACCCGTTCCCGAAAATGCGACGCGGCACGGCGTCGGGGAACATCCACGGGGGCCCCACGGGGCCGCAAGAAGGAAAGGGAAACGCGATGCAGCTCACCCCGCAGGTCCGGGAGATCCTCTCCTGGTACGAGAGCGACAATCCCGGCACCAAGACCAACATCGCCCGCATCCTGAACAGCGGGAAGCTGGCCGGCACCGGCAAGATGGTGATCCTGCCGGTGGACCAGGGCTTCGAGCACGGCCCGGCCCGCTCCTTCGCGCCCAACCCGGCGGCCTATGACCCGCGCTACCACTTCGAGCTGGCGATCGAGGCAGGGCTGAACGCCTATGCCGCGCCGCTTGGCATGATCGAGGCGGGCGCCGCCAGCTTCGCCGGCACGGTGCCGACCATCCTGAAGGTCAACTCCTCCAACTCCCTTTCCACCACAAAGGACCAGGCGGTGACGGGCACGGTGGCGGATGCGCTGCGCCTCGGCTGCTCGGCGATCGGCTTCACCATCTACCCGGGCTCGGAATACCAGTTCGAGATGATGGAGGAACTGCGCGAGCTGGCCGAGGAAGCCAAGGCCGCCGGCCTCGCCGTGGTGGTCTGGTCCTATCCGCGCGGCCCGATGCTGGACAAGGTGGGCGAGACCGCGCTCGACATCTGCGCCTATGCCGCGCACATGGCTGCGCTCACCGGCGCCCATATCATCAAGGTGAAGCCGCCGACCGAGGCGATCTCGCTGGATGCCGCGAAGAAGACCTACGAGAAGTTCCCGGTCCCCGACATCGCCACCCTGGCCGGGCGCATCCGGCACGTGGTGCAGGCCTGCTTCGGCGGTCGCCGCCTCGTGGTCTTCTCCGGCGGCGAGGCCGGCACCCATGACGCGATGGTGGAAATGGCCAGGGGCATCCATGCCGGCGGCGGCAACGGCTCGATCGTGGGCCGCAACAGCTTCCAGCGCTCCAAGCCCGAGGCGCTGAAGCTGCTCTCCGCCATCATCGACGTGTACAAGTCGCCGCTCTGATGGCCGCCTCCGCGAAGCAGGCGTCCGGGGAGGCCCCCGGCTGCCGACTCTACCTGGTGACGCCGCCGGCGCTGGAGCCGGCCCGCTTCGCGGAGGAGCTCGCCCGGGCGCTGGATGCGGGCGACGTCGCCTGCGTCCAGCTCCGGCTCAAGGAGGCGGATGACGACGCCATCCGCCGCGCCGTCGACGCGCTGCGCCCCGTGGCGCAGGCGCGCGACGTCGCCTTCCTGCTGAACGACCGTGCCGACCTCGCCGTGCAGACCGGCTGCGACGGCGCGCATCTGGGCCAGGAGGACGGCGACCAGGCGGCCGCGCGGGAGCTGCTGGGCGACGGCATCCTGGGCATCACCTGCCATGCCTCCCGCCACCTCGCCATGCAGGCGGGGGAGACCGGCGCCGACTATGTCGCCTTCGGCGCCTTCTTTCCGACCGCCACCAAGGAGACGGTCCACCGGGCGGAACCCGAGCTGCTTTCCTGGTGGGCGGAGGTGATGGAGGTTCCCTCCGTCGCCATCGGCGGTATCGACGCCACGAACTGCGCACCCCTGGTGCGGGCCGGGGCGGATTTCCTGGCCGTCGTCGGGGCGGTATGGAAGCACCCCGAAGGGCCGGCCGCGGGCGTCCGGGCCATGAACGCCGCCATCGCCCAAGCCGCAGGCTGAACGGGTCCGGCCGGGCCGCAACAAAGGAAGCGCCGCTTGGACATCGCCCTGGGACTTTTCCTGACCTTTCTGCTGGTCGTGGCCAGCGTGGTCATCTCCCTGGCGGAAATCTCCTTTGCCGCCGCGCGCGAGACGCGCCTGCGCATCCTGGCGCAGGAAGGCGACCTGCGCGCCAGCCGCTTCCTGGCGCTGCGTCGCGACACGGCCAGCGTCGTCACCGCCATCCAGATCTGCCTGAATGCCGTCGGCGTGCTCGGCGGCGTGATCGGCGAGGGCCTGCTTTCCCCGCCCTTCTCCGCGGCACTGCTGGAGGCGGGGCTGAGCCCCACCACCGCCGCCACCGCCGGCTCGGTCCTCTCCTTCCTGCTGGTCACGATGCTTTTCGTGCTGCTGGCGGACCTGGTGCCCAAGCGCATCGCCATGCAGGCGCCGGAGAAGGTGGCCCTCTCGGTCGGCTGGTTCCCCGCGCTGGCGGTGCGCCTGCTGCGCCCGCTGGTCTTCGTCTTCAGCCGGCTGGCGGACGCCGTCCTGCGGATGCTGGGCATGCCCACCACCTCGGCGGCGGAGCTGGTCACGGCCGAGGAGCTCCGCGCCACCCTGGCCGCCGGCGTGACCTCCGGCGCGCTGGAGGCGGGCGAGCACCGGCTGATCGAGAACGTCCTGGCGCTGCGCGAGCGCACCGCCGCCTCGGCCATGACCTCGCGCGACGAGATCGTGTACCTGGACATCAAGGAATCCCCCGAGATCTGGCAGGAGAAGGTCCGCCGTCACCCCTATTCCCGCTACCCGGTCTGCGATGGCAGCCTGGACCGCGTGCTCGGCCTCACCCGCGCCGAGGATGTCCTGGCCGCCGTGCTGAACGAGGGACCGGGCGGCATCGACCCGGCCCGGCTGCGCCGCGACGCCCCGGTGGTGCCGGACACGCTCGACCTCTGGGAGGTGCTGTCCCAGTTCGAGGCGCAGAAGGCCGGCTTCGCCGTGGTGGTCAGCGAATACGCCATGGTGGTCGGCGTCATCACCTACAAGGACGTGCTGGCGGTGCTGGTCGGCGGCCTCGCCGATCCCTTCGAGGAAAGCGTCATCGTCCAGCGCGACGAGAATTCCTGGCTGGTGGACGGCATCGCCCCCATGGCCGACGTGGTGCAGGTCCTGGGCATCCCGATCTCGCCGGATTCCGGCCCCTACGAGACCGCCGGCGGCTTCGTCATGCACCACCTCCGCCGTGTGCCGCGCAAGGCCGACAAGATGGAGATCGCCGGCTTCACCTTCGAGGTGGTCGATGTCGAGGGCTTCCGCGTGAACCAGCTCCTCGTCACCCGCAGGGCCGCGCCGCGCGAGGCGGTCTGATGGGGCGTGGCCGATGATCCGTTTCCGTCTCTGTGTTTTCGGCGACAGCTTCAGCAACGGCACCGGCGATGACACGATGCTGGGCTGGGCGGGCCGTGTCTGCGCCACCGCGCGGCAACGCGGCCATGACGTCACCCTCTACAATCTTGGCATCCGCCGTGACACCAGCACCGACATCGCCGGCCGCTGGCAGGAGGAAGCGGCCCGCCGCCTGCCGGCGGAACAGGATGGCCGACTGCTCTTCGCCTTTGGTGCCAACGACTGTGTGATCGAGGATGGCGCACCGCGCGTGCCGCTGCCACGCAGCCTGGAGAACGCCGCCGCCATCCTGAAGGGTACCGCTCGCCCGACGCTCATGCTGGGCCCCATTCCGGCCGGCGATTCCCTGGCGGATTCCGGGGTGGAGACCCTCGCCCAAGCCCTGGCGCCCCTCTGCGCCGGGCTTGGCATTCCCTTCCTGCCCTTACATCCAGTGGTGCGGGACTGCCCTGACTGGGCGGCGGAAGTCCGCTCCGGCGATGGGGCACACCCGAATCAAGGCGGCTATGCCGCTCTGGCCGCCGCCGTCGAAGCCTGGCCGGCCTGGCGCGCCTGGGTGCCCTGACAAAAGCCCACGGAAGCGCACTTCCTTCCCAGGACAGCCGCCTCACCCATAGGGCCAGTTCCCCAGCCATCGCGTGAGGGCGATGTCCTCCACCCCCGCCGCGAGCATGGCCAGCCGGTCGAAGCCCAGCGCGATCCCGCTGCCGCCGGGCATGCCGTGCTCCAGCGCGCGCAGGAAATCCTCGTCCACCTCCCAGCCTTCCTCGCCATAGAGGCGCCGCCGCTCGGCCACGTCACGCTCGAAGCGGCCGCGCTGTTCCGCCGGGTCGGTCAGTTCGTCGAAGGCGTTGGCCAGCTCGATCCCGGCCACGAAAAGCTCGAAGCGCAGCGCCGCCCGGGGGGCCGACGGGTCGCGCCGGGCCAGCGCCGCCTGGGGGGCCGGCCAATGGGTCAGGAAGCTCGCCCGTTCGCGCCCGAGATGCGGCTCCACATGGTCCAGCATCAGGCGAAAGAACAGTTCCTCCCAGCCCTCGCCCTCCGGCGCCTCCAGCCCCGCCGCCCGCGCCGCGGCACGCAGCGCCGCGCCGTCCCCCTCCCCGTCGGGCCCCAGCGTGGCGAGGATGTCCAGCCCGCCGCACCAGCGCCGGAAGGCCTCCGCCACCGGGATGCGCTCGAAAGGTTGGCGGAGATCCGTCTCAACGCCGCGCTGCGCCACGCGGGGTGGCAGGACGGCGCGCAGCAGCGCTTCGGCCTCGTCCATCATCCCGTCCAGCGGCAGGCCCGGCGCGTACCATTCCAGCATGGTGAACTCCGGTGCGTGGCGGGGCGAGACCTCGCCGTTCCGCCAGACCCGCGCCAGCTCGAAGACCGGCCCGGCTCCGGCGACCAGCAGCCGCTTCAGTGCCAGTTCGGGCGAGGTCCGCAGCCAGAGGTCCCGCGCTTCCCCCGGTCCCAGATGCGGGCGGAAGCGGGAGCGGAAGCCCTGCAGGTGTACCTCCATGCCCGGAACCGGCACCAGCGCGGGGGTTTCCACCTCCGTATAGCCACGGGCGGTGAAGAAGGCCCTGGTATCCGCCAGGAGCAGGGCACGGCGGCGCAGCGCCGGCAGCCGGGCCGCGAGGCGTTCGGGAAGCCAGTCCGGCCGGGACAGGGGGGATCGGGGAGACGGCATGTCATCGGGCTTATAGCGCCTCCACCCCATCCTGGCGCGACGGCGATGACGACCGCGTGCATTGTTCCGCCTCAACCCACATACCGGAAAGCTTTGGGGAGCCCGGGCCCACGCCCCACCGAAGCCCTCCCATGGGCCGGCCGTGAACGGCGGATTACGGAAGGCAGGCTTCCCGCCCTGGACCAAGAACCATGGGATTGGGGACAGGAATTGTCCGGTTTCCTGTGACAAACATTCCTGAACATCGGTGATTTTCCGGTTAGATTAGCGTCCTATCTAATGACCATGAGAACGGGACGATGAAGCCCCGCTCAAGAAGAGTTCGGAGAACACCATGCGCACCTTCTCGAAGATCGGCCTCGCCGCCCTGATGGCCACCACCCTGATGGCTGCCCCCGTGGTGAGCCATGCGGCGGAAGGCGGTGGCTACAGCCACTACAGCATCGGCTCCACGCCCCGTGACACCAGCAGCGCCGGCTCCTCCGCTACCCGCGGCACGCCCAGCTTCGACATGGCCTGGAGCTACGCCACCCCGGGCAGCGTCGTGCGGAACAGCAGCAACGCGGGTTCCTCGGCCGTGACCGGCGCCCCGACCGGCAGCATGGTGGCCAGCCACTTCACCACGGGCTCCACCCCGCTGGACGTCAGCAACAACAACTGACCTTGCGGCCGGCCCCCCCGGCTGGACCACGAAACAGGGGCATCCCGGCCGGGATGCCCCTGTTTCGTTGTGGCCTCCGCCATCTCGCCCCCTTGCCACGCCCACCCGGGGCGCCATCCAGTTGCCCCGCAGGCGCGGCCCAGTCCCCCCGGCCCTGCCGCTTCCACCACCGCGCATCCTGGTCTAGCTGCTGGCCGCCATGCCCGATGGCCTTTCCCGCCCCGCCATGCCGAGCCCCGCCCGCACCCTCCGCAGCCCGGAGGCGCTGGCGGAGGCTGGCCTCGTTCCCGCGGCGGCCCTGCCCGGCCTGCGGGCCGTGTCGGAACGCTATGCCATCTCCGTCACGCCCGCCGTGGAGGTGCTGATCGACCGCGCCGACCCGGCCGATCCTATCGCGGCGCAGTACATCCCGCAGGCGGCGGAACTCCTCGCCTCCCCGCAGGAGCTGGAAGACCCGACCGCCGACCATCCACATTCCCCGGTGAAGGGCGTGGTCCATCGCTATCCCGACCGTGCCCTGCTGAAGCCGCTGCTGGCCTGCCCGGTCTATTGCCGCTTCTGCTTCCGGCGGGAACAGGTCGGCCCGGACGGCGGGCTGCTGTCGGAGGCGGAGCTGAACGCGGCCCTGGACTACTTCGCCCGCATGCCGCAACTGCGCGAGGCGATCCTGACCGGCGGCGACCCGCTGATGCTCTCGCCCCGCCGCCTCGGCACCATTGTCGCCCGCCTGTCCGCCATCCCGCATATCGAGGTCATCCGCCTCCATTCCCGCGTGCCGGTGGCCGATCCCGCCCGCGTCACGGAGGCGCTGGCCGGAGCGCTGGACACGGAGAAGGCGCTTTTCCTCTGCGTGCATGCCAACCATGCCCGCGAATTCTCCCCCCCGGCCCGTTCCGCCCTGCGCCTCCTGGCGCGGGGCGGGGTGGCCCTGCTCGGCCAGTCGGTGCTGCTGCGCGGAGTGAACGACAGCGAGGCCGCGCTGGAGGACCTCTTCCGCGCCATGCTGGCCAGCCGGGTGAAGCCCTACTACCTGCACCAGCTCGACCGCGCGCCCGGCACCGCCCGCTTCGAGGTGCCGATCGCCGAAGGCCGCCGCCTGCTCCGCACCCTGCGCGGCCGCCTCACCGGCCTGGCCTGGCCGGTCTATGCGCTCGACACGCCGGGCGGTGGCGGCAAGGCGCCGATCGGGCCGGAATTCGCCACGCCGGAAGGCATGGACTGGGTGGTGGAACGGCCGCTGGACGGCGTGCCCTACCGCCACGCCGTGCCGGAACGCGACCCAGGCCGGCCCTTGCCTTGACGGTTCCAGAGCGGGACGGCCTGGGAAAGGGATCGCCCCTCTCCGCACGCGGCCATGGTCACATCCCGGCCGACCCGCCGCCATTTTCCGCCCGCAGGCGCCGGAGCAGCGGCTCCACCTCGCCCGGACGCCGCAGCCGGTGCCATTCCAGATGCGCCAGCGCCGGGTCCGCCAGCAGCGCCGCATGGGCCCGGCGCTGCTCCGCATAGGTGCGCCATGCCCAGCGGATCGGGTGATCCGCGTCGAGCCATTGCCGGAACGCCTCCCGGTTCCCGGTGCCCGGCCAGATCTCCCGCCGTGTCAGCGCCCGCTGCAGGGAGCGCCAGGCGACCCGCCGCATCACCAGGCCGCGCGGATAGTCGAGCCAGACCACATGCGTCGCGCGGTCCAGCACAAGATCCTGCACCCGGCCGTAGTTGCCGTCGCTGACCCATCCCTCCCCCGCCACGGCCAACGCCACGCGCCGCCGGAACTCCGGCAGGTCATGAGTGTTCAGGTCGCGCCAGCCCGCCTGCCAGTTGATCGCGTCCAGCTCGACATGCGGCACCCCCAGTGCGGCGGCGAGGCGCCCCGCCAGGGTGGACTTGCCCGACCCCGAAACCCCGAAGACGGCGACGCGCACCCCTGTCTCCTTCCGCTTCCCGGCCCGTGGCGGGGCACCGCCGCCCCTACCCGCGTCCGCCGCGCCCCAGCCCCACGGCCCGCCCCATGCCGGTCCCGGTTGCCCGAAAGCGCCTACGGGGCTAAACGCCGCCCTTCAGCGCGGGCGCCCGCCGCCCGCCCGCTCCTTTTCAAAAGACCGAGGACGAGCCGCCCCCATGGCGAAGCAGCAGGCCAACCAGATGCGCCCTGGCCAGGTGATCGAGTTCGAGGGCCGCCGCTGGTCCGTGCTCAAGATCAACATCATGACCCCCGGCAAGGGCGCCGCCGTGATCCAGGTCGAGATGCGCGACGTGAAGAGCGGCACCAAGAAGGACCAGCGCTGGCGCACCCAGGACACGGTGGAGCGCCTGACCACCGAGGACAAGGAGTACACCTACTCCTACGCCGATGGTGAGAGCCTGATCCTCATGGACCCGGAGACCTTCGAGCAGCATAGCGTGCCCAAGGAGATCCTGGGCGACCGCCTGCCCTTCCTGGTCGAGAACATGGTCGTCAACGTCCGCCTGATCGAGGGCGACCCGGTCTCCATGGACCTGCCGGACACGGTGGTGCTGGAGGTGACCGAGGCCGATCCGGTGATCAAGAACCAGACCGCGACCTCCTCCTACAAGCCCGCCATGCTCTCCAACGGCGTGAAGACCCAGGTGCCCCCCTTCATCGCCACCGGCGAGAAGATCGTGGTCCGCACCGAGGACGCCTCCTACGTGGAGCGCGCCAAGGGCTGAGGCCCGCGCCGGGCCCCGCCGGCCCGGCCCCTCCCCGCCGCCGTGGCGGTGGTTCTTCCGAAGCCGGCGGCGCCCTTCCCCGGGCGCCCCGATCCGGGCAGGCTGCGGCCTGCCCTTTCCCGTCATTCCCCGCCCGGCGCGCTTCCGACCGGGCCGCGCCCCCCGGATCCCGCCAGCGGCCCCCGCCAGCGTCCCCGGGGGCAGCCGGCCGGCCCCACGCCCCGGGCGCAGCGAGGATCCACGCGATGCGCCCGAGCCCCCGACTCTCCCCCGCGCTTAATGTCGTCATCCAGGCCGCGCAGAAGGCCGGCAAGCGCCTGCTGCGCGACTTCGGCGAGGTCGAGAACCTCCAGGTCAGCGTGAAGGGACCCGGCGACTTCGTGTCCCAGGCCGACCTGCGCGCCGAGGAAAGCCTGCGCGCCGATCTTTCCAAGGCCCGCCCGGGCTTCGCCTTCCTGATGGAGGAAAGCGGCGAGAGCGGCGAGAAGGACTGGGAATGGCGCTGGGTGGTGGACCCGCTCGACGGCACCAGCAACTTCCTGCACGGCATCCCGCAGTGGTGCGTCTCCGTCGGCATCGAGAAGCGCACCGGCGAGAACAGCTCCGAACTCATGGCCGGCGTCATCTACAACCCGGCGATGGACGAGCTGTTCTGGGCCGAGAAGGGCATGGGCGCCTTCCTCAACGACCGCCGCCTGCGCGTGTCCGGCCGCCGCAACATGCAGGAGGCGCTCTTCGCCACCGGCATCCCCTTCGCCAGCGCGCCGAAGCGAGCCGAGTTCTCCGCCACCCTGGCCAAGCTGATGCCGCAGGTGGCCGGCGTGCGGCGATTCGGCGCCGCGGCGCTCGATCTCGCCTGGGTGGCGGCGGGCCGCTACGAGGGCTTCTGGGAGCTGGGGCTGAAGCCCTGGGACTGCGCCGCCGGGATCGTGCTGATCAAGGAGGCCGGCGGCTACGTCACCGATCCGGACGGCAACGACCCCTGGCCGCACGGCAACATCGTCGCCGGCAACCCGAACCTGCACGGCCCGCTGCGCGAGGCGGTGGCCGAGGGCATCGCCCGCGTCGCCACCAGCCGCGGCACGGCGGGCTGAGCGGCACGCCTCCCGGGGGCGGGCCGGGTTGCATCGCCGCGGCCGTTTCCGCCTCCCTTCCGCCGCCCGCGTGATGCGCCCCACCGGGCCCCGGGGCCCGGCAAAGCGCGACAGGGGGCTGTTCCGGCCCCCGCCGATCTGCTCTAGCCTGCGCGGCCGATGCCTCCGGTCCCAAAATTTCTCCGGCCCGCCCTGATCCTGGCGTGCCTGCTTGACGTCCTCCCCGGTCCGGGGTGGGCGCAATCCGACCTGCCCCTGCCGCCGCCCCCACCCCCGGCGCCGCCGCCGCCCGCCGTGCTGGCCCCAGGCCCCATGCCGCGCCCGCCCGCGCCGCCCGTCACCGCCGCCTATGCCGACATCCCGCTGGCCGACGGCATCGCCGTCCTGCCCGAGGGCGGCTGGCGCCTGCAGGGCGACATCACCCCGCCGCAACAGGCGGCGCTGCAAAGGCTCGCCAAGGCCATGGCGGAGCGCAGCCGGGGCCGCGTCACCGTGCTGGCCCGCGTTTCCGGCCCGGCGGACGACCTTTCCACCGCCCGCCGCGACAGCCTTTCCCGGGCGCAGGAGATCAAGCGCACCCTCGAATCCGGCGGCCTGCCCGGCACGCGCATCGACCTGCGCCCGCTCGGCCTGACCATCGAGGCGACCGACAGCATCGACCTGATCCCGCCCGCCCCGCTGCGCGGCGCCATGGCCCCCGCCGCCCCTTCACCCTCCCCCCCACCGGCGGCCGCGCCCGCCCCACGCAGAGGATGAACCATCCCATGACCCGCCCCACCCGCTACCTGCTGCGGATGGTGGTCTTCCTGGCCGTGGTGCTGGCCATCGCGGCCCTGCTCTCGGCGCAGCTCCTGGTGGCTTTCATGGCCAACCCGGTGCTGAACGGGGTGATCCTCGGCGTGCTGCTGCTGGGCATCGTCTGGACCTTCCGCCAGGTGCTCACCATCCGGCGCGAGGCCGACTGGCTGGAGGAGTTCCGCCGCCAAGGCCCCGGCCAGACGGCGCAGGCGCCGCCGAGCCTGCTCGCCCCCATGGCTTCCATGCTGGGCAGCCGGCGCGGCGAGGGCTTCTCCCTGTCCGGTCCGGCGATGCGCTCGGTGCTGGACGGCATCGCCGCGCGGCTCGACGAGAGCCGGGAACTCTCCCGCTACATGACCGGGCTGCTGATCTTCCTCGGCCTGCTCGGCACCTTCTGGGGCCTGATCCAGACCATCGGCGCGGTGGGCGAGGTGATCAACAGCATGTCGGTCGGCTCCGGCGACCTGAACACGCTGTTCAACCAGCTCAAGTCGGGCCTCGCCCAGCCGCTCGGCGGCATGTCGATCGCCTTCTCCTCCTCCATGCTGGGCCTCGGCGGCTCGCTGGTGCTGGGCTTCCTCGACCTGACCGCCGGGCAGGCACAGAACCGCTTCTACAACGAGCTGGAGGAATGGCTCGCCTCCGCCACCCGCCTCTCCTCCGGCGTGCTGGGCGCCGAGGGCGAGGGCGGCTCCGTCCCCGCCTATGTGCAGGCCCTGCTGGAACAGACCGCCGAGAACCTGGAAGGCCTCCAGCGCATCATGGCGCGCGGCGAGGAACGCTCCGCCCATGCCGGGCAGGCGCTGAACACGCTGACCGAGCGCCTGTCCGTGCTGACCGACCAGATGCGCGCCAGCCAGGTGCTGATGCAGCGCATGGCCGAGGGGCAGGCATCGCTGAACCCGGTCCTCCACCGGCTGGGCGAGGCGCAGGGGCATGGCGAGGCCTCCTACGCCCATCTGCGCAACATCGAGCTCTACCTCGCCCGCCTCGTCGAGGAGGTGAGCCAGGGCCGCGCGCAGTCCACCCAGGAGATCCGCAGCGAGATCAAGCTGCTCGCCCGCACCATCGCCGCCCTGGCGGAATCGCCCTGATGGCGGCCATGCAGGCAGGGCGCTGACCCATGGCGCGCGGCATCCGGCGTTCCCAGCGCGAGGGGCTCAACGCCTGGCCCGGCTATGTGGACGCCCTGTCCACCCTGCTGATGGTCATCATCTTCGTGCTGCTGGTTTTCGTGCTGGCGCAGGGCTTCCTGTCCGTCACGCTCAGCTCGCGCGACCGGGCGCTGGACCGGCTGAACCGGCAGGTGGCGGAACTGGCCGACCTGCTTTCCCTGGAACGCAGCCAGACAGACGAACTCCGCGCCAGCCTCGGCCGTGCCCAGGACGAGGCGCGCCGGGCCGCCGCCGCCCGCGACGCGGCCCAGGGCGAGCTGACCGGGCTGCGCACGGAACGCGACCAGCTCCATGACGAACGCGACACCCTGCGCGAGGCCCGCGACCAGCTCGCCGCCCGCCTTTCGGATGCCGAACTCGCCGCGCGCGGCACGGGCGAGCGTATCGCCTCGCTGGAATCGCGCCTGACCGAGGCGCTGGGCCGGGCCGAGGCGGTGGGCGGCCAGACCGCCGAGGCGGTGCGCCAGCGTGCCGAGGCCGCCCGCGCCCTGAGCGCCGCCCAGGCCGGGCGGCAGCAGGCGGAACAGTCGCTGGCCCAGGCCCAGGCCCAGTCCCAGGCACAGATCGCCTCGCTCCAGGCCGAGGCCGCGAAGCTCGCCGACCAGGTGCGCGCCCTGACCGCGCTGCGCGACCAGCTGGAGAAGCAGGCGCAGGAGGCCCAGGCGAAGCTCGGCGAGGAGCAGCGCGCCCATGGCGAGGCGGTGCGCCTGTCGGAAAGCGCCCAGGCCCAGGCCGCCCTGCTGGCCCGGCAGATCGACGATCTGAAGGCACAGCTCCAGCGCCTCGCCGCCGCGCTCGACGTGCAGCAGAAGTCCGGGCAGGAGAAGGACGCGCAGATCGCCGATCTCGGCAGCCGCCTGAACGCCGCCCTCGCCGCCAAGGTCGAGGAACTGCAGCGCTACCGCAGCGACTTCTTCGGCCGGCTGCGCCAGGTGCTGGGCGACCGCCCCGACATCCGCATCGTCGGCGACCGCTTCGTCTTCCAGTCCGAGGTGCTCTTCCCCGTGGGCAGCGCCGACCTGTCCGACAGCGGCAAGGCGCAGATCCGCCAGATCGCCGGGGTGCTCAAGGAGATCTCCGGCCGTATCCCGCCCGGCACGCCCTGGATCCTGCGCGTCGATGGCCATGCCGACCGCACGCCCTTCCGTGGCGGCGGACGCTTCGCCTCGAACTGGGAGCTCAGCGCCGCCCGTGCCATCGCCGTGGCGCAGTTGCTGATCAGCGAGGGCCTGCCCGCCAACCGGGTGGCAGCCGCCGCCTTTGGCGACAACCAGCCGATCGACCCGGGCGACAGCCCCGAGGCCCTGGCGCGGAACCGGCGCATCGAACTGCGGCTGACCGACCGCTGAGGCCGGCCAGCCCCCTGGTCCGGCAACCCGTTCCTTGGCGGCAAGGCGCTGCCTTTCCCCCGCCCCCGCCCGGGGCTGGCCACGCAGAGCAACGCCCCAGGCCGGGGGCCGGATCAGATGATCTTCGCCTCGAAGGGCGGCAGGAGGTCCGGAGCCTCGAATTCCAGCACCCAGAGGTCCGGGTCGCGTTTCACCTGCCGGGCGACATAGGCATCGGCCGCCTCCTGGTCCACCGCCACCGTGCCGGTGCCACGCATCCAGGCCTGCCGGCCCTCGGCGTCGCGCACCTGGGACAGCACGACCATGCCCTCCCGTCCGTGCAGGACGCAGAGGATGCCGCCGCTGTCGGGGTCCCCCTTGCGCAGCACCATGCCGGGGCGGCCGGCCTGGTCCCCGAGGCGAAGGGCCATCGAGGCCCAGATACCGGCTTTCACGCGCGCTTCCATGCTTCTGGAGGTGCCGTCGCCGCGCCTGCGGCGCAAGCCCCGCCGCAGCCTCTTGCCGACGCCGCGCCGCCGCGCGAAACACCCGCCGCCGACAGGGCATAGGGGATCAGGGAAAAGATGGCTGCACCGGAGCGCCGTTTGACGGAGGGCCAGCGCGCCTATGAGGCCAAGCGCGCGGCCAAGGCGGGCATGAGCCTGGAGAAGTGGCTCGCATCCCGCGAGCGGGAGCGCGAGACGGCGAAAGCCGCGGCGACCGAGGCGCCCAAGCCGCCGGGCAAGGCGCGCGCCTTCTTCAGCAAGCTGATGGAAAAGGCCAACAAGCCGATCGGCTGAAGCCCGGCACCGGCCCCGGCAAGGTGCGGGCGATGATCGCGGCCCATGCCGATTGGTCGGTGAACCCGGGCAAGCGCTGGTTCACCGGCGCCCGGCGCACGGGACCGGGTGGCTGGCTTGCCACCGCCCCGCGCCCGGTCGGCGAGCCCGCTGCCTGGGCCGCCGCCCTGCTGGCGGAGGGGCCCACCGTGGCGCTGGGGCTCGACCTGCCGCTCGGCCTGCCGCGCGCCTATGCCCGGGCGCGCCCCGAACCGGACTTCCCCGCCTTCCTGCGCGGCCTCGCGCGGCAGCCCGGCTTCTGGCGCGTCGCGGAGACGGTGGCCGAGGTCTCGGCCGGCAGTCCCTTCTACCCGGCGCGCGGGATGCGCGGCATGACCCGGCTGGAACATGCCCTGGCGCTGGGCATGGCGGATGCGTCGGGCCTGTGCCGGCTCTGCGACCTCGCCACCGCGGAACGCCCCGCCGGGGCGCCGCTCTTCTGGACGCTGGGGGCGAACCAGACCGGCAAGGCGGCGATCTCCGCCTGGAGGGACTGGCTGGTCCCGGCCCTTTCCGCCGGCGCCCCCTACCGCCTCTGGCCCTTCGAGGGCGGGCTGCACGGCCTGCTGGCGCCGGGCCGGGCCGTGCTGGCCGAGGTCTATCCGGCCGAATGCCTGCGCCATCTCGGCCTGCGCCTGTCCGGCAGCAAGCGCGACCGCACCGTGCGCCTCCGGGTGCTGCCGGAACTGCGGGAGGCCATGGCCCGGCTGGGCGTCCGGCCTGACGCGCCTCTGGCGGAGGCCATGGCGGATGGCTTCGGCGCCGATGCCGCCGGGGAGGACCGCTTCGACAGCCTGCTCGGCCTGCTCGGCCTCATCGGGGTGCTGGACGGCATCCGGCCGGATTTCGTGCCGGACGATCCCTGGGTGCGGCACTGGGAAGGCTGGGTGCTGGGCCAGACCAGCCTGCCCGCCGCGCCGCCCTATCCCGCTGGCGTGTAGAGGCCAGCACCCTCGGCGACACTCCTTGCCAGCGCCACGACGAGGTCGAGGGTCGGCGTCGCCACCCCGGCCATGCGGGCGATGCGCAGCGGTGCCAGCAGGATCGACTCCACCTCCATCTGCCGGCCGAGCTCCAGGTCCTGCAGGATCGACGGCTTGTGCGCGCTGCGCCCGACACCGGCGAGTTGCTGTACCGGATCGGTGTCGAGCGTGATGCCGAGCGCGGCGGCGATGGTCTGCGCCTCGCGGATCATCCGCTCCGCGGCCGCGGCAATCGCGGGGTCGGCATAGGTCTCGCGCAGGTTCCGCCGCGTCAGGATGCAGAGCGGCCCATAGGAGATGTTGCCCATCAGCTTGGCCCAGACCTCCTTGCGGATCTCCGTGGTCACCGGCACCTCGGTGAGCCCGCCGGCCCGTAGCAGCCCGGCCAGCGCCTCGATGCGCGGCGTCACCCGCCCGTCCGGCTCGCCCAGGATCAGGCGGCTGCCCTTGCCCTCCACCGAGATCATGCCGGGCTCGACCACGGTGCAGGAGGAATAGACCACCCCGCCGATCGTGCGCCCGATGCCGATGGCGCCGTGCAGCACCCCGCCCGGATCGAGCTCCGGCATGTGCTGCCCCTTCAGCACCCCGCCGGCCCCGTCGAGATACCACCAGGGAATGCCGTTCAGCGCGAAGACGACGGCGGTCTCCGGCCCCAGCAGAGGCCCGATCGCCCGGGCCACCTGTGGCAGGGCGGGCGACTTGGTGGTGACGACCACCACGTCCTGCGGCCCGAACTCCGCCGGGTCCTCCGACGCGGCGAGGCGTGCGTGGTGCTCGCCGTCATAGGCCCGCACCGTCAGGCCGCGTGCACGGATGGCGGCGAGCTGCGTGCCCCGCGCGACCACGGACACTTCCGCCCCGCCTTTCGCCAGGCGCATCGCCAGATGGCCGCCGATCGCCCCGGCGCCGAAAACGCAGACTTTCATGCCGATCTCGTCCCCTGTCGGACCCGTCACGCTCAGGACAGCAATTCGAGTGCCGCGCGGGACAGCGCCTGCACGCCCAGCGCGATGCAGCGCTCGTCGGGCTGGTAGAAGGCATTGTGCAGCCGGTCGTCCCGCCCCGGCGCGCCGGAGCCGATCAGCATCTGGAAGGCGGGCATCCGCTCGGAGAAGGCGGAGAAATCCTCCGACCCCATGCTCGGCTCCCCCGCCTCCGGCTCGACGCCGAGCTGCGCCCGGATCGCCGCCACCGAGGGGTCGAGCACCCGGTCGTCATTCACCAGCGGCGGCACGCGGCGGGCATAGTTCAGCTCGCAGGTCACGCGCATCCCCAGCTCCAGCCCGGCGACCAGGCGGCGGATGGCGGCCTCGGCGGTGTCGCGCGCCTCCGGGTGCAGCGTCCGAACCGTGCCCTTCAGCGCCACGCGCTCGGGGATGATGTTGTAGGTCGTGCCGCCCTGGAACATGCCCACCGTCACCACGGCGGGGTGCAGCGGCCGCACCTCGCGGCTCACCACCGTCTGCACCTGCGACACGAACTGCGCCGCCGCCACGATCGGGTCCACCGCCGCGTAAGGGTGCGCCGCATGGCCCGACTTCCCCCGGATGGTGAGGTCGAACAGGTCCGAGGCCGCCAGTCCCGTCCCCCGCACATAGCCGAAGCTGCCGACCGGCCTGTCCGGCACGTTGTGGAAGCCGAGCGCCATGTCCACGCCCTCCGCCGCCCCGTCGGCGATCATGGCGGCGGCGCCCTCCAGGATCTCCTCCGCCGGCTGGAAGACCAGCGCGACGCGACCCGCCAGCATCGGGGCGATCTCCCGCAGCACCTCCGCCACGCCGAGCAGCGTCACCGTGTGGATGTCATGGCCGCAGGCATGCATCTTGCCCGGCACGGTGCTGGCGAAACCCTGTCCCGTCTCCTCGTGGATCGGCAGCGCGTCCATGTCGGCGCGGATCGCCAGGGTCGGCCCCGGCCGGCCGCCCTCGATCACCCCCAGCACACCGGTCCGCCCCACCCCGGTCCGGTGCGCGATGCCCAGCCGCGCCAGCTCCGCCGCCACGATCCCGGCGGTGCGCACCTCCTCGAAGCCCAGCTCCGGATGCGCATGGATGTCGCGGCGCAGGCCGATCAGCCGCGCCTCGGCGGCCTCGGCGATGCCGGCGATTCGGCCGGTGGGGTCATTGGGGCGTGGTTCCGTCACGGGGGGCCTCCGGAGGGCGCGGGACGCGTGCCCTGGCGGGTGGAAATCGCCCGGAGGGTCGCGCGGGATGGGAAAGTGGAGGGGCAGCCGCCCCCTGCTGCAGAGCAGCATGAAAAAAGGTGGGGCATCCCACAAGGGCGATCCCTTGCGACGGTGTGTTTCCCCGCATTACGCTTGGTCAACTTCAAAGTCATGGGAGGATAATGGGATGCCGCTCGCCCAGGGCGCCACCGGCCAGCGCGCCGGGTGCCGGATGCCAGGATATCCGGCGCGGCCGGCCCGCCACCCCCGCCCCATGCCTTTGCTGGACACTGCCTCTCCCCCATCCGGGGTGGCTGAGGATGAGGCCATGCCCGGCCCGAACCGGCCGCGTAGCGCGATTCGGAGACAAGACGCGTGAAGATCAACACGAAGGACCTGATCTCGGGGGGGCTGCTGGTACTGCTGGCCCTGGTCGGGCTCTGGCTTAACACGGACCATACGCTGGGCGATGCCCGGCGGATGGGGCCGGGCTACATGCCCATGCTGGTATTCGTACTGCTGCTGATCCTGGGGGCGCTGGTTGTGCTGGTGAGCCTGCGCAGCGGCCCCGACGCGCTGGAGCGCTGGACGAACACGGACCTGACCACGGTGCTGCTCGGCACCGCGGCGGGGCTGGTGGTCTGGCAGGTGCTGGAGCGCATGGGAGTGGGCGAGGGCAACTGGCGCCAGGTCGGCTTTGCCTTCGTGGTCGGGCTGGGCATCATGGCGGCCTCGCCGGGCTGGCGGCCGCTGGCGCTGGTCAGCGTCTGCATGGCGATCTTCGCCCTGGCACTGGAGCCGCTCGGGCTGGTGGTGGCCTTGGTGCTGAGCCTGACCGTCAGCGTCTTCGCCGACAGCAGCCACACGGCCCGGGGCGTGCTGGGCATGCTCGTGGCGCTGGTCGTGATGGCCTGGGTCATCTTCATCTGGCAGCTCGACATCCGGGTGCCGGTCTGGCCGACGGCCTTCTGAGAGCGGACGCACCATGGACCTCTTCGCGAACCTCGCGCACGGCTTCGGCGTCGCGCTCTCCCTCGACAACCTCCTCTTCGCGCTGCTCGGCGCCCTGATCGGCACCGCCATCGGCGTGCTGCCGGGCATCGGCCCGGTGGCCACCATCTCCCTGCTGCTGCCCATCACCTTCGGCCAGCCCGCCACCACCGCCATCATCATGCTCGCCGGCATCTACTACGGCGCGCAGTATGGCGGCTCGACCACCGCCATCCTGCTGAACCTGCCGGGCGAGGTCTCCTCGGTGGTGACCACGCTCGAAGGCTACAAGATGGCCCGCAACGGGCGGGCGGGGGCGGCGCTGACCATCGCCGCGCTGGGCTCCTTCTTCGCCGGCACGGTGGCGACCCTGGTGGTGGCAGCCTCCGGCCCGCTGCTGACCCAGGTGGCGCTCTCCTTCGGCCCGGCGGACTACTTCTCGCTGATGCTGCTCGGCCTGATCATCTCGGCCGTGCTGGCCCAGGGCTCGGTGCTCAAGTCCATCTCCATGGTGGTGCTGGGCGTGGCCCTCGGCCTGGTCGGCACCGACGTGCAGACCGGCCAGCAGCGCTTCACCTTCGGCATCCCCGAGCTTTCCGACGGCCTGGGCTTCGCCTCCATCGCCATGGGCATGTTCGGCATCTCCGAGATCATCCTGAACCTGGAGCGCCCCGAGGCGCGCGAGGTGCTCAAGACCAAGATCGGCAGCCTCTGGCTGACCAGGGAGGAGTTCCGCCGCGCCACCCCCTCGGTGCTGCGCGGCACGGTGCTGGGCTCGGTGCTGGGCATCCTGCCCGGCGGCGGCGCGGCGCTGTCGGCCTTCGGCTCCTACATGCTGGAGCGCAAGGTCTCCAAGTACCGCCACGAGTTCGGTAATGGCGCCATCGAGGGCGTGGCCGGCCCCGAGAGCGCCAACAACGCCGCCGCCCAGACCTCCTTCATCCCCTTGCTCACGCTGGGCATCCCGGCCAATGCCGTGATGGCGCTGATGGTGGGTGCCCTGATCATCCAGGGCATCCAGCCCGGCCCGCGCATGGTCGAGGCCCAGCCCGACCTGTTCTGGGGCCTGATCTGCTCCATGTGGATCGGCAACCTGATGCTGCTGGTCATCAACCTGCCGCTGATCGGCATGTGGGTGAAGCTGCTCAGCGTGCCCTACAAGTACATGTACCCCGCCATCCTCATGTTCTGCATGATCGGCGTGTACTCGCTCAACAACAGCGTCTTCGACGTCTACCAGACGCTGGCCTTCGGCATCCTGGGCTATGTCTTCACCAAGCTGAACCTCTCGGCCGCCCCGCTGCTGATCGGTTTCGTGCTCGGCCCGATGATGGAGGAGCACCTGCGCCGCGCCATGCTGCTTTCGCGCGGCGACGCCTATGTCTTCATCGACTTCGCCAACCGCCCCATCAGCGCCTGCCTGCTGGTGATCTGCGCCCTGGTCCTCGGCTCGATGATGCTTCCCGCGCTGCGTCGCAAGAAGGATGAGGCCATCGCGGAATGATCTTGTAAAAGTAACAAGTTTCTAAATTAGAAGCGGGCCTATGGCCCGCTTCCCTTTTAGGCAGCGCTCCGCTAGGTCGTGAGGCTACCGAGTGTAAGGACCCGCGCGATCGATGACAGCTGCCGCTGCGTCTCTCATTCCCGTCGTCCTCTGCGGAGGGACCGGCACCCGGCTCTGGCCCCTGTCGCGCGAGGGTTATCCGAAGCAGTTCTGGCCCTTGGTCGGCGAGAAGACCATGCTCCAGGCCACGGCGAGCCGTGCCCAGGGCCCTGGCTTCGCGCCGCCCGTCCTGGTGGCCTCGGAACCGCACCGCTTCCTGGTGGCCGAGCAGCTGCGCGAGGACGGCATCGAGGGCGCGCGCATCGTCCTGGAGCCGGAGGGCCGTAACTCCGCCCCCGCCATCGCCGCCGCTGCCCTGATCGCCGCCGAGCAGGACCCGCGCGCCATCCTCTGGATCATGGCCGCCGACGCCGTGATCCAGGACAAGGACGCCCTGCTGGAAGCGGTGAAGCTGGCCGCCGCGGCCGCCGAGGCAGGCTCCATCGTGGCCTTTGGCATGAAGCCGACGGCGCCCGAGACCGGCTACGGCTACATCGAATCCGGCGACCCGCTGCCAGGGGCAGAGGGGCTCTTCAAGATCAAGAGCTTCGTCGAGAAGCCGGACGCCGCCACCGCCCGCCACTTCCTGGAGGGCGGCCGCCATCTCTGGAATTCCGGCATGTTCGTGGCCTCCGCCGCGACCTGGCTGGCGGAGCTGGAGCGCCTGGCGCCCGAGCTGATGGAGGCCGTGCGCGCCTCGGTGGAGGGTGCCAAGCGCGACCTCGACTTCGTGCGCCTCGACGCCAAGGCCTTCTGCAAGGCGCCCTCCATCTCCATCGACTACGCGGTGATGGAGAAGACCCCGCATGCCGTGGTCGTGCCCGCATCGCTCGGCTGGTCCGATGTCGGCTCCTGGGATGCCCTCTGGGCCGTCTCGCCCAAGGACGAGAAGGACAACGCCACCCACGGTCCCGTCCATCTGGTGGAGGCCGAGGGCTGCCTCGTCCGTTCCGAGGGCATGCTGACCGGCGTGGTCGGCCTCAAGGACGCGGTGATCGTCGTCACCGAGGACGCCGTGCTCGCCATGTCCCGCGACAGGGCGCAGGACGTGAAGAAGCTGGTGGAGAAGCTCAGGGCCGCCGGGATCAAGGAGGCGACCGAGCACCGCCGCGCCTATCGCCCCTGGGGTCACTACGAGGGCCTGATCCTCGGCAACCGCTTCCAGGTGAAGAAGATCCAGGTCCGCCCGGGCCAGAAGCTCAGCCTGCAGAAGCACCACCACCGCGCCGAGCACTGGGTCGTGGTGAACGGCACCGCCATCGTGGAGCGGGATTCCGAGCGCCTGCTCGTCCGCGAGAACGAGAGCGTCTATCTGCCGCTGGGCTGCGTCCACCGCATGGAGAACCCGGGCATGATCCCGCTGACCCTGATCGAGGTGCAGTCGGGCTCCTATCTCGGCGAGGATGACATCGTCCGCTACGAGGACAATTACGGCCGGGCCTGAGCCCCGGCCCGGCGGGCCCCTCCCCCGCCACCCTCTTCGGCATCCGCTTCGAAGCGCCCTGGGCCAGTCGTCCGGGGCGCTTTCCTTTTGCGCGCCTTTCCGCCAGCCCCGGCACGAAATAGGTCATTCCCCGCGGTCCGTTCCACCGGCAGGATGATGGAACCAGCCTTCAGGTGGCTCGGGGGGAATGGACTTGATTCGAGATATCCTGCGGCCTGCGACACGCGCCGTGCGCTCCATCATCGGCACCAATGGCCTGTCGGACCGCCTCGCGGTGCTGGAGGGTGCCCTGCTCACGCAGTCCCGCCCGAACGGCGCCTTCTCCGCGGCGCCTTCGGCCGGGACCGCGCCGCTTCCCGCCCCTTCCCCCGCCCCGCCGGCGGAACGCCCCGCCCCGTTGAACGTGAACCTCCTCCTGCACCAGTCGCGCGGCGCCTTCCTCCGCGCCATGCCGCCCGGTGCCCAGCGCCTTCTCAGCGCGGGCTGCGCCGGCCTCTGGTACTTCGAGTGGATCGAGCAGACCTATGGCCGCGTGCCCGAGCATCTCGGCATCGAGTACTATTCGCCCCGGCCGGAGGGGTTGCCGGACAATGTCACCTGGATCGCCAACACCGCCTCCGACATGTCCGACGTGCCGGATGCGAGTTGCGACCTCGTCTTCTCGGGCCAGAACCTGGAACACCTTTGGCCGGAGGAGGTCGCGGGCTTCGTGCTGGAAGCGGCCAGGGTGCTGAAGCCGGGCGGCCACCTCGTGATGGACAGCCCGAACCGTCACGTGACCAGGCTGCTGAACTGGAGTCATTCGGAGCACACCATCGAGCTGACCGAAACCGAGGCGCAGGAACTCGCCCGGCTCGCCGGCTTCGACGTGACGGTGACACGCGGGATCTGGCTCTGCCGCGATTCGCGTAGCGGGGAAGTCCTTCCCTTCGACCCCAACGCCCCCCATCCCGGCTGGTCCGTGCCCGAGCGCCTGATCGCCGCGCATGACCGGCCAGAGGATTCCTTCATCTGGTGGGTCGAGGCGGTCCGCAGCGACCGGGCGCCCGATGCGCCGGCGGTCCGGGCCCTGATGTCGGATCTTTTCCGACAGCACTGGCCGGAACGTGTGCAGCGCCTCCTGGCGGCGCCGGGCCATGCCGTCGAGGCCGATGCGGAAGGCGAATGGGTGACCGCCGCGCCGGGCAGCCAGGGCGCCGTGCTCTACGGTCCCTACATGCCCCTGCGTGCCGGGCGCTACAGGGTTTCCTGGCGGCTGCGCCTGCCGCAACAGGCCGACGGCGTGATCGCCGTCTGCGAGGTGGTGGCCCGGGAGACGGAGGCACCCCTGGCCCGCTGCGAGATCCGCGCCGGCGACGAGGCCCCCTCGCTCGACTTCGTGCTGGGCGAGATGACCTTCGGCCTGGAATTCCGCTGCCTGGCCACGGGCGGCGCGGGCTTCGCCGCGCAGCGCGGCGTGGAGCTGCAGGAATGGCCGGACAGCCCCGCGGCATCCTGACGCCCCGGGTCCGGGCATCCGTGCTCCCGGCAGCAGCGCCCCTGGCAATCATGGCACGCGGCTGCTCGCTTCCGGCCTGGGCTCCGCCCCTCTAGGCTGTTCCGCATGTCCGCCCTCCCCCATCCCGGCGCGCCCTGGCGCGTCAGCAACGAGACCGGCCGCCTGAACGACGTGCTGGTCTGCCCGCCAGACCACTACCGCTGGATGCCGCTGAACAGCATCGTCCGCCGCACGCTGAGCGAGACGCGGCAGCGCCCGGCGGCCGATCACCTGCGGCAGCAGCATGCCGAGCTCTGCCATGCCCTGGCGCAGGGCGGCGCGCGGGTGCACCGGCTGGTGCCGGAGCCGCACCTCCCCTACATGGTCTATACCCGCGACAGCGTGGTCGTGACCCATGCCGGCCCGGTGCTCTGCCAGCTCGAACGCCCGCAGCGCCGGGGCGAGTACGCGCCGCTGACCGACTTCCACGCCGCCCATGGCTCCACCTTCTGGCGCAAGTCCAGCGCCGGCACGCTGGAGGGCGGCGACATCCACATCATCCGCCCCGGCCTCGCCTGCATCGGCGCCAGCGGCGGCCGCACCGACGAGGCGGGGGCGGAGCAGCTCGCGGAATGGCTCCGCGCCGAGGGCTGGGAGGTGCGGGTCGAGCTCTTCGACGAGCATTTCCTGCATCTCGACGTGATCTTCTGCATGGCCGCCCCCGGCCTCGCCGTCGCCTGCCTCGACGTGCTGGACCCAGGCTTCGTGGACTGGCTGGCGGGGCACGGCATCCGCTGCATTCCCGTTCCCTACCGGGATGCCATGGCGCTCGGCTGCAACATCCTCGCCCTGGGCGACGGCCAGGTGGTCTCGGCCCGGGCCAGCACCGCGCTCAACGCTGCCCTGCGGGCGGAGGGGCTGACGGTGCTCGATCCGGAGATCACACTCTTCACCCTCGGCGGCGGCGGCCCTCACTGCCTGACCTGTCCCTTGTCACGCGAAGCGTGACGCCCTGATCACCTGTCACGCGGAGCGTGACGTTCTGTCGCCTGTCGCGCGAAGCGGAGTGAAACGTCCATGAACATCCCGTCGAGGCCCGTGGAGCAGGTGATCGCCGAGGCCCGGGAATTCCTGGGCGACCGGCTTTCCACCAACCAGGCGGTGCGGGAGCAGCACGGCCGGGGCGAGGACACCACCACCCCCACCCTGCCCGACGCCGTCGCCTATCCCCTGACCACCGAGGAGGTCTCGCGCCTCCTCGCCCTCTGCCATCGGCACGAGGTCCCGGTCACCGCCTTCGGCGCCGGCACCTCGCTGGAGGGCCATGCCAATCCCGTCCGCGCCGGCATCAGCCTCGACCTGTCGCGCATGGACCGCATCCTGGAGGTGAGCCAGGAGGACATGGACTGCCTGATCGAGCCGGGCGTCACCCGCCACCAGCTCAACGACCACCTGCGCGACCAGGGCCTGTTCTTCCCGGTCGATCCTGGCAGCCACTGCACCATCGGCGGCATGTGCGCGACCCGCGCCTCCGGCACCAACGCGGTGCGCTACGGCACGATCCGCGAGAACGTCATGGGGCTGGAGCTCGTCCTCGCCGATGGCCGCGTCATCAACACCGGCTCCCGCACCCGCAAGGCGGCCAACGGCTACGACCTGACCCGCCTCCTGATCGGCTCCGAGGGCACGCTCGGCATCATCACGAAGATCCGCCTGCGCCTGCACGGCATCCCCGAGGCCACCTCGGCGGCGGTCTGCCAGTTCGGGACGCTGCGCGGCGCGGTGGAATGCGTCATCGCCACCATGCAGGCCGGCATCCCCGTCGCCCGCATCGAGCTGGCGGACGAGATCCAGATGGATGCCTGCATCCGCTACTCGAAGCTGGAAGGCTACCAGGCCCTGCCCACCCTCTTCCTGGAATTCCATGGCTCCCCCGCCGGGGTGCGGGAACAGGCGGAGACGGTGCAGGAGCTGGCCGACAGCTTCGGCGGCAGCGGCTTCGCCTGGGCCACGGATGCGGAAACGCGCAACCGGCTCTGGAAGGCCCGGCACGACGCCTACTGGGCCTGCGTGGCCCTCAGGCCGGGCTGCCGCGGCATGGCCACCGATGTCTGCGTGCCCATCTCCCGTCTCGCCGAGGCCATCGTCGGCGCGAAGGAGGACATCCTGGCCTCCGGCATGACCGCCCCCATCGTCGGCCATGTCGGCGACGGCAACTTCCACACGACGATCCTGGTGGACCAGGACGACCCCACGGCGCAGGACCGGGCCTGGGAGCTGGACAAGAAGATCGTCGCCCGCGGCCTTTCCCTCGGCGGCACCTGCTCCGGAGAGCATGGCGTGGGCCTGGGCAAGCGCGAGTTCCTGGAGGCCGAGCACGGCCCCGAGGCCCTGGCGGTGATGCGTTCGGTCAAGACGGCGCTGGACCCCAGGGGCATCCTGAACCCGGGCAAGATCTTCCGGAACTGAGGCCCCTTCCCTCCGCGGAGTGCCAGGACGCGCCGGGGAGGCTTCGCGACAGGACCAGAACGGACCGGCAGCCCCTTGCCGCGGGCGCCGGTCCCGCCCGGCGCGATCCACGGCGCGCCGGAGGGCCCGAGGGGCGGCACAAGCCCCCGGGCCGATCACGGGAAGGAAGACGCTCGCCATGTCACGGCTCCAGCCGCAGCCTCGGGGAATCTCCCAGGCCGCCCCGCAGACCGGCGGGGACCACACCGCCCGGCCCGCCGCCCCTGCCGAGGCCAGCGCCGGCTTTGTGCTGCCGGTCCTGGCCCTGGCGCTCGGCCACATGCTGTCCAACGGGCTGCGCACCCTGCCGGCCATCGCCGCCGACCGCATCCAGCTCGATCTCGGCCTGACGGCGGAGGGCCTGTCCAGCCTGACCGGCTCCTATCACATCGCCTTCGCCCTGGGTCAGATCCCCGTCGGCGTGGCGCTGGACCGCTTCGGCGTGCGGCCGGTCTCGCTGGCGCTGCTCACCATCGTCTGCATCGGCACGCTGCTCGCCGCCCTGGCGGGCGGCCCGGCCGGGTTCCTTGTCGCCCAGCTCGTCCTCGGCCTTGGCTGCGCCGGGGCGCTGATCGCCCCGATGACCCTGGCCGCCAAGCGCATGAGCCCGGCCCGCTTCGGCCTCTGGAGCGGGCTGATCCAGGCCATCGGCAACACGGGCATGCTGCTCTCCGCCTCTCCCCTCGCCTGGCTGGTGGAACGGGAGGGCTGGCGTGCCGGCTTCTGGGCGGCGCTGGGCTTCGGTGTCTTCGCCCTGGCCTGCACCGCCCTGCTGGTGCGGGACCGGCCGGTGCCCGGCAGCGAAAGCCGCCGCTCCCTGCTGGGCGACGCGGCCGAGGTGCTGCGCCTCGTCGTCTCGCGCCGCCTGCGCGGGGCGGTGGTGCTGGCCTTCTGCTCCTTCGCCATCGTGGCCTGCCTGCGCGGCCTCTGGGGCGGTCCCTGGCTGATGCTGGAAAAGGGCCTGGACCGGCTGGAGACGGGCCATGTCCTGTTGCTGGCGACCCTGGCCCTCATCCTCGGCACCGTCGGCTGGGGGGTGGTGGACCGCCGGCACGAAGGCTGGCGCCGGCGGTTGCTGATCGGCGGGCACCTCGCCGCCGCCGCCGCCATCGGGCTGCTGGTCGCCGGAGGGCCGGACGGGCTGCTCGGACCCCTGCCGGTGGGCTGGGACCTCGCCATGCTCACCCTCTTCGGCCTGAGCATCGGAGTGCAGCCGCTGATCTTCGCCGCCACCCGAGCCCTCGTGCCGCCGGAACAGACCGGCAAGGCGCTGTCCGCGGTGAACCTGTCCTTCTTCCTCGGCGCCGCCGTGCTGCAGCCCGGCTCCGGCGTGGTAGCCAGCCGAGCGGGCACGGGCGCGGCGCTGCTCTTCCTGGCGCTGGTGGTGCTGCTCTGCACACTGGTCTTCGCCTGGCTGGGGCGGCCCCGCGCGGGTTCCGTGGGGAAGGCGGCCGCCCCACGGGATCGTTAACAGCCGGCGCGTGATAGGGGATTGCCGCGCCGCGGCCTGGATGGCGAGTTGCCATCCCCAGCCTGTGCGGAGGGCGTCGTCGTGCGAGGTTTCCCCGATCCGGTTCCGCTCCGGCCCAGGCCCCGGCTGGAAAGGGTCCCGGAGAAAGCCGCGGTGAAGCCGGCCATGAAACATACGGCCGCACAATCATTCACGAATGTAAGTCTTGACCAGCGGCCCTCGCCGGGCCATCCCTCCGTGTGACGCCCTGCCCCGAATCTGTCCGCAGCCGGGGGCGGGCAGGAACAATGCCGGAATCCCGCCCGCGAACCCCCATGGTTCTGTGGGCGGTGCCGTCCGGAGCCCCATCAGACCGCACCCGGGCCCCTTCCCGGTTGTCCGCGGATACGCCTGGAGTAGCTACGATGTTGGGACGTATCGCCAAGGGCTCGCTCGGCCTGTCGCTGGGCTGGTCGGCGCTTGTTGCGCCAGCAACCCTCGTCGCTTCCACCTTCGCCGTGCCGGTCCTGCTTTCGCCGCTCGGCATCTCTGCCCCATGGGCCGCCACGGCCTGGGCCCAGGGCGCGCCGCAGGGCCCGCCGGCGGTCGGGGTGATCCAGGTGCAGCCGCGCCCGGTCACGGAAAGCACGGAATTCGTCGGCCGCATCGAGGCCACCGACCGCGTGGACCTCAAGGCCCGCGTCACCGGCTTCATGCAGGAGCGCCTGTTCCAGGAAGGCCAGGAGGTGAAGCGCGGCGACGTGCTCTACCGGCTGGAACGGCCGCCCTTCGAGGCCCAGGTGGCCCAGGCCCAGGCTTCCGTCGCCTCGGCCGAGGCCGAGCTGACCAATGCCCGTGTCTCCCTGACCCGCGCCCAGGACCTCGCGCGCAGCAACTTCGGCACCCGCGCCAACCTGGATACGGCGACCGCCCAGGAACGCACCGCCAACGCCAACCTGCTCTCCGCCCAGGCCCAGCTGCGGGTGGCGCAGATCAACCTCGGCTACACGAACATCATCGCGCCGATCGACGGCCGCATCGGCCGCACCAACCTGACCATCGGCAACGTGGTGAGCCCCGATGTCGGCACCCTGGCGACCATCGTGTCGCAGGACCCGATGCGTGTCTCCTTCCCCATCAGCTCCCGCGCCGCGACCCAGCTCTACGAACGCTATGCCAACCGCGGCGGCATCGATGCCATACGCGTGCGCGTCCGCCTGAACACCGGCGAGCTGTATCCCGAGAGCGGGAAGATCGAGTTCATCGACAACCAGATCAACCGCAACACGGACACGATCCTGGTGCGCGCCCTGATCGCCAATCCGGTGCGCGGCAACAGCAGCAGCGGCACGATACCGGCCCGCTCGCTGATCGACGGCCAGTTCGTCAACGTCTATGTCGAGGGCGTGGAGCCGGTCCAGGCCATCGTGGTGCCCCGCGCCGCGGTGCTGCAGGACCAGCAGGGATCCTACGTCTTCGTGCTGGATGGTGAGAAGAAGGCCCAGCGCCGCGACATCACCCTCGGCCGCGCGCTCGGCGCGGACACGGTGGTGGAGAAAGGCCTGAACCCCGGCGATACCGTGGTGACCGAGGGCATCCAGCGCGTCCGCCCCGGGCAGCCGGTGAACCCGGCCCCGGCGGCGGAGGCCACGACGCCCGCCGCCGGCCCGGTCGAGCCGGGCTCCCCCGGCGGCGCCGCGCGGAACCAGGCGCCGAACGCCACCACCACGGGCCCGGCGCCCGGCCCGAACCAGGGCCCCTCGCCCTCCGGCCAACCACCTTCGGCACCGCCCAGCTCGCAGCCCACGCCGCAGAACCAGCGCAACCCCGGCTGACCGACGATGATCTCCTCCCTCTTCGTCGACCGGCCCAGGCTGGCCTTCGTCATCTCCATCGTGATCACCATCGCGGGTGCCATCTCGCTGATGCGCATCCCGGTGGCCCAGTTCCCGGACATCGTGCCGCCCCAGGTGCAGGTGAGCACCACCTATCCGGGCGCCAACGCCGCGGTGATCGAGAGCACCGTCGCCCAGGTGCTGGAGGCGCAGATCAACGGCGTCGAGAACATGATCTACATGTCCTCGAAGAGCGCCAATGACGGCACCTACAGCCTCACCGTCTCCTTCACGCTCGGCACCAACGGCGACATCGCCACGGTGAACGTGAACAACCGCGTCCAGGCCGCCCTGGCGCGGCTGCCGCAGGAGGTCCAGCGAAACGGCGTGACGGTGCGCAAGCGATCCTCCTCGGTGCTGCTCTTCGGCACGCTCTATTCCGAGGGCAACGCGCAGGCACCGCTGTTCCTGTCGAACTATTTCACCATCAACATGAAGGACACGCTGGCCCGCGTGCCCGGCGTGGGCGATGTGTCGATCTTCGGCTCGCAGGACTATTCCATGCGCGTCTGGTTCAACGTGGACCGCCTGGTCAGCCTGAACCTCACCCCCTCCGACATCGTCTCGGCGGTCCAGGCGCAGAACGTGCAGGCCGCGGTGGGCCGGCTGGGCGGCCGGCCGGCGCCGGACACCCAGCAGTTCCAGATGACGCTGCAGACCCAGGGGCGCCTGACCAGCCCCGAGGAATTCGGCAACATCATCATCCGTGCCAACACGGACGGCTCGGTGCTGCGGCTGCGCGACATCGCGCGGCTCGAACTCGGCGCCCAGAGCATGGAGACGGAGAACCGCTACAACGGCCAGCCGGCCGTCGCTTTCGCGATCTATCTCTCCCCCGGCGCCAATGCCGTGAACGTCGCCGCCGCCGTGCGCAAGACGCTGGAGGAGCTCACCGGGCGCTTCCCGGAGGGCATGAAGACCAACGTCTTCTACGACACCACCGACTTCGTGAACGACACCATCCACGAGGTCATCAAGACCCTGGTCGAGGCCTTCGTCCTCGTCGTCGCGGTGGTGTTCTTCTTCCTCGGCTCCTGGCGCGCCACCATCGTGCCGACCATCGCCGTGCCGGTCAGCCTGATCGGCGCCTTCATCGTGCTGCTCGGCCTCGGCTACTCGGCCAACACCATCTCGCTGCTGGCCATGGTGCTGGCCATCGGCATCGTGGTCGACGATGCCATCGTGGTGGTCGAGAACGTCGAGCGCGTGATGGAGGAGGAGCCGCACCTCACCCCGGCCGAGGCCACCAAGAAGGCGATGAGCGAGATCACCGCGCCGATCATCGCCATCACCCTGGTGCTGCTCTCGGTCTTCGTGCCGATCGCCTTCATCCCCGGCCTGTCGGGCGAGATGTTCCGCCAGTTCGCGGTGACCATCTCCGCCGCGATGCTGATTTCGGCGCTCAACGCCCTGTCGCTCTCGCCGGCGCTGTGCTCCATCCTGCTGCGGCCCAGCCCCCATGCGGCCCATGGCGGCGGGCGGCGCGGCATCATGGGCCGCATCCTGAACGGCATCGACTGGACGCGCGACCGCTATGCCGGGATCGTGGCGCGGCTCGTGCGGGTCTCCGCCCTGTCGCTGCTGCTGATCGCGGTGCTGGCCTTCGGCACCTGGGAACTCTCCCGCCGTACCCCCACGGGCTTCCTGCCGCAGGAAGACCAGGGCGCCTTCTTCGTCCAGGCCCAGCTTCCCCCCGCCGCCAGCGTCTCCCGCTCGCGCGAGGTGGCGAAGCAGATCGAGGAGATGGTGCGGCAGAACCCGGCGGTGCTGGGCACCCTCTCGGTGGTCGGCTTCTCGCTGATCGACGGCGGCGCGCAGTCCAACTCCGCCTTCGTCGTGGTGCGCATGAAGCCCTTCGAGGACCGTGAAGGCGCCATGGGCAGCGTCCAGGCCGCCATCGGCCGCGTCTTCGGCCAGGTGCAGTCGATCCGCACGGCCAATGCCTTCGCCTTCAACGTGCCGCCCATCCAGGGCCTCGGCACCGGCGGCGGCTTCGAGTACGTGCTGCAGGACTACGAGGGCCGCTCGCCCGCCGATCTCGGCTCCGCCGCCATGGGGCTGATCGCGGCGGCGAACCAGGACCCGCGCCTGTCGGCGATCTTCACCACCTTCACCGCCAACACGCCGAGCCTCTACCTCGATGTGGACCGCGACAAGGCGCAGTCCCTCCAGGTGCCGATCAGCAGCATCTTCTCCACGCTGCAGGCGACCCTCGGCGGCTACTACATCAACGACTTCAACCTTTTCGGCCGTACCTGGCAGGTGAACCTGCAGGCCGAGTTCCCCGACCGCGCCAATGTCGAGGACCTGTGGCGCATCTTTGTCCGCAACTCGAACGGCGACATGGTCCCGCTCAGCGCCCTGGCCACGGCCCGGGTGGTGCTGGGGCCGCAGACCATCGGCCGCTACAACAACTACCGCGCCATCACCATCCAGGGCGCGCCTCGCCCCGGCGTCTCCTCGGGCGATGCGCTGAACGCGATGCAGGAGCTGTCGGGCCGCACCCTGCCCGCCGGCTACGGCTTCGAATGGACCGGCACCGCCTATCAGGAGCGCCTCGCCTCCGGCCAGACCGGCATGATCCTGGCACTGTCCGTGCTCTTCGCCTTCCTCTTCCTCGTGGCCCTCTACGAGAGCTGGGCCATCCCGGTGCCGGTGCTGCTCTCGGTGATCGTGGCCATCACCGGCGCCTTCCTCGGCCTGTTGTTCAGCGGATTGTCGCTGGACATCTACGCGCAGATCGGCCTCGTCGTGCTTATCGCCCTCGCGGCGAAGAACGGCATCCTGATCGTGGAATTCGCCAAGGAGGCCCGCGAGGGCGGCAAGAGCATCCGGGAGGCCGCCATCGAGGGATCGCGCCTGCGCTTCCGCGCGATCATGATGACGTCGATCGCCTTCATCCTCGGCCTCGTGCCGCTGGTGACGGCGCACGGCGCCGCCTCCGCCTCCCGCCGCGCGGTGGGCACGCCCGTCTTCTGGGGCATGCTCGCCGCCTCGCTGGTCGGCATCTTCTTCATCCCGATGCTCTACGTGACCATCCAGTCGTTCCGCGAGAAGGTGAAGGGCTGGATGGGCAGCAGCGGGAGCGACCGCCCGCCGGCCCAGCCGGCGGCGTAGGGACGCAGGCCAGGAAGGGCCGGAGAGGGCGACCTCTCCGGCCCTTTTCCTTTGGGCGCCCCGTTTGCCGGCCGTCTCACCGGGGCGCCCTTCCCCCTTCCCAGGCACCCCGCTCCCGGCCGATGATGCCGCCACGTTTCCGGGTGGGAGGATCAGAACCATGGCCAAATTCGGCCTCAGCCAGTCCCTGCGTCGCGTCGAGGACCCTCGTCTCCTGAAGGGCGAGGGCCGCTACACGGACGACCTCGCCGTCGCCGGCACGGCCACGGGCTACCTGCTGCGCAGCCCTCACGCCCATGCGACGATCCTCTCCATCGACACCGCCGATGCGCGGGCCATGCCCGGCGTGCTCGCCATCTACACGGCGGAGGACCTGGCGGCGGACGGGATCGGCCCCCTGCCCCATGCCGGCAGCCTGAAGAACCGCGACGGCTCGCGCTCCGCCAATGCCCCGCGCTTCCTGCTCGCCAGCGGCAAGGTGCGCCATGTCGGCGATCCGGTGGCCTTCGTGGTGGCGGAAAGCCTGGATGCCGCCAAGGATGCGGCCGAGGCGATCCTGGTGGACTACGACCCGCTGCCCGCCTGCACCGACCTCGCCGCGGCCAACGAGCCCGGCCAGCCGCAGGTCTTCGACGACGTGCCCGAGAACCGCGTCTTCGACTGGGAAATCGGCGACAAGGCGAAGACCGACGCGCTCTTCGATTCGGCGGCGCATGTCACGCGCCTGACCGTGGTGAACAACCGCATCGTCGTCGCCTCGATGGAAGGCCGGGCGGCGCTCGCGGAATACGATGCCGCGACGGAACGCTTCACCCTCCAGGCCACCAGCCAGGGCGCCTGGCACCTCAAGGACATGCTGGCCGAACACGTCTTCAAGCTGCCCAAGGAAAAGTTCCGCGTCGTCACCCACGATGTCGGCGGCGGCTTCGGCATGAAGCTCTTCTGCTATGTCGAGTACGGGCTGGCCTGCTACGCCGCGCGCAAGCTCGGCCGCCCGGTGAAATGGACGGCGGAGCGCAGCGAGGCCTTCCTGTCCGACACGCATGGCCGCGACAACATCACCCTGGGCGAGCTGGCGCTGGACAAGGACGGCAGGTTCCTGGCGCTGCGCACCCGCAACCTCGCCAACATGGGCGCCTATCTTTCGCAGTTCGCCGGATTCATCCCCACCGCCGCCGGCACCAAGGTGCTTGCCAGCGTCTATGGCTTCCAGGCCATCCACGCCCATGTCATCGGCGCGCTGACCCACACCACCCCCGTGGACGCTTATCGCGGCGCCGGGCGGCCCGAAAGCAACTACCTCGTCGAGCGGCTGATCGACGCGGCGGCCCGCGAGCTGGGCATCGACCGCGCCGAGCTGCGCCGCCGCAACATGGTGCCGCCCAGCGCCATGCCGCACACCACCCCGGTCGGCCAGAAATACGACAGCGGCGACTTCGCCCAGGTGCTGGACGAGGCGCTGCGGCGCGCCGACTGGGCCGGCTTCCCTGCCCGGCAGGCGGAGGCCCGCGCCCGCGGCAAGCGGCGCGGCATCGGCCTCGCCTACTACCTGGAGGCCACGGGCGGCGACCCGAGCGAGCGTGCCGAGGTCCGCTTCACCGAGGACGGCCATGTCGAGGTGCTGGTCGGCACCCAGTCCACTGGCCAGGGGCACGAGACCGCCTATACCATGATCATCGCCGAGCGCCTGGGCGTGCCGGTGGACAGGATCCGCGTCCGCCAGGGCGATTCCGACGAGATCCCGACCGGCGGCGGCACCGGCGGCGCCCGCTCGCTCTATTCCGAGGGCACGGCCCTGCTCGCCACCGCCTCCACCGTGCTGGAGCGCGGCCGGCAGGCCGCGGGCGAGGCGCTGGAGGCCTCCCCCGCCGATATCGAGTTCACCACCACCGGCGCGCTTGATGGCGGGGGCCGCTTCTCCATCGCCGGCACCGACCGTGGCATCGGCATCCTGGAACTCGCCGCCCGCCAGCGCGCCGCCGCCGCGCGCGGCGAGCAGGCGACGCTGCTCGACGCCGCCGAGGTCGCGGAGGTGCCCTTCGGCACCTTCCCCAATGGCTGCCACATCGCGGAGGTCGAGGTGGACCCGGAGACCGGCCTGATCGGGATCGCCCGCTACCTGGTGGTCGACGATGTGGGCCATGCCATCAACCCGCTGATCGTGCGCGGGCAGGTGCATGGCGGCGTGGCCCAGGGCGTCGGCCAGGCGCTGCACGAGCATACGGTCTATGACCCGGAGAGCGGCCAGCTCCTCTCGGCCTCCTTCATGGACTACGCCCTGCCGCGTGCCGAGGACCTGCCCGCCATTGAGGTGGACCTCGTCGAGATCCCCTGCGAGACCAACCCGCTCGGCGTGAAGGGTGCCGGAGAGGCGGGCGCCGTCGGCTCGCCGCCCGCGGTGATGAACGCGCTGGTCGATGCCCTGGCCCCGGATGGCGTGACCCATCTGGACATGCCCGCCACGCCCGAGCGGGTCTGGCGGGCCCTGGGGCAAGCCCTGTCCCGGGCGGCCTGAGCCCCGGCGGCGCCGGATTGCCCAACGGCGGCGCGGGGAACGGAGGGCCGCTCACTTTGCCCGGCGCGTGCCGGGCGGCCCCCTCATGGCAGGCCGATGCGGGGCGTGGCGCAGGTATCGAGGCCCTTCCGTTCCTCCACCCCGCCATCGGCATAGACAACCCGGAGGTCATAGACGCAGGTGCCCGGCTCCCGTGGCACCGAGCGCGCCGCCCCGGGCGGGACAGCGCCGCGCGGCCCCAGAAGCTCCGGCCCCCAGTTCCCCAAGGTGGAAGGCGTGGCGTAGAGCTGGGCGATCACGCGGCCGGAGCGGTTCACCAGGCTGAAGGCCGCATCGCCGGGAACCGCGCCGGCCATGGGCGAGGCAGGCGGGAAGACTACCTGCCGGTCCCGGCAGACATCGACGCCGCGCCGGTCCAGCACCATGCCCGCTGTGGTCACGGCCCGCAGGTCCAGCACGCAGCCGCCCGCCCCATCCAGGCGGATGCGGCGGCTGCCGCCATCGGGCAGCACTCCGCCGCGCAGCCGCTCCGGTCCCCAGTTCGGCACCTGGGCCGGCGTCGCATAGACGGAGCGGATCGGCTGCCCCGTCCGGTTGAGCAGGGTGAAGGCGTTTTCCTGGGCGCGGGCGGGACCCGCGGAGGCCAGCAGCGCGGCGCCCAGAAGGGTGGTCTCCAGAAGGGTGGTCCGAAGGGTGGCCGGAATGGAAAAAGGTCCGATCATCTCCCCGTTCCTTGCCTTGCTGTGCGCAACGGGCCGGTTCAGCCCGGCGGCAGGGCAATGCGCTGGCGCAGCATCCGGACATCCGCCTCTCGCGGATGCGCGGTGCCGGGGTTGGACACGGCGGCGGCGCCGGCGGCCATGCCCCAGGCGAAGGCCTCCTCCGGTTCCGCGCCCCGCGACAGCGCCATCACCATGGCCGCCAGGAAGCTGTCGCCGGCCCCCACTGCGCCCTTCACCTCGACCTTGAGCGCCGGCAGGCGGATGGTGCGCTTCTCCGTGGCCAGGATCGCCCCATCGGCGCCCAGCGTGACCGCCAGGATGCGCGTCCTGCCGGAACGGACGATCTCGGTGGCGGCCGCTTCCTGCTCGCGCAGGTCCTTCAGCTCGCGTCCCGCCAGGGTCTGGAACTCGCTCAGGCTGGGCTTGATGAGATCGACGGGCGCCTCCAGCGCCTGGATCAGCGCCTGGCCGGAGGTGTCCAACACGAAGCGCAGCCCGCGCCCGGCGGCGATCCGCGCGGCCCGGGCATAGAAATCCATCGGCACGCCGCGCGGCAGGCTGCCGCTGCAGACGAGCCAGTCGCCCTCCACGGTCTCCAGCACGCCCAGCGCCGCCTGCCATTCGGAAGCGGCGATCAGCGGCCCCTCGGGCACGAAGCGGTATTCCAGGCCGGTGGAACGCTCCAGCACGGTCTGGCTGATGCGGGTGAAGCCCTGCACGGCGATGGACTGGCGCGGCACCCCGGCCTCGTCCAGCAATTCCTCCAGCAGATGGCCCGTGGCGCCACCCGCCAGCATCAGCGCCAGCGTCTCGCCGCCGAACTCCTTCACGACACGGGACACGTTGATGCCGCCGCCGCCGGGGTCATGGGCTTCGGACTCGGTGCGGATCTTGTGGATCGGGCGGATCTTCTCCGCGACGCTGGTCAGATCCACCGACGGGTTCAGCGTCAGCGTCACGATGCGGGACTTCGTCAATGGCGCGTGTCCTGATCCTGGGGTTTCCCGCCGGAGCATGCCACGGCCCGGCCGCCCCATCCAAACCCGGGGGCGGCCACGATGCCGCTACTCCGCCCACTACTCCGTATAGATCATCTTCCGGGTCATGCCGCCGTCGGTGACGAACTCCGCCCCGGTGACGAAGCCACTTTCCGGGCCCAGGAGCCAGGCGATCAGCGCCGCCGTGTCCTCCGGGCGGCCGACCCGCCCCACCGGGTGCTGGGCATGGTCCTCGGGGCGCAGGGCCTCGCCTTTCGTGTCGATCCAGCCCGGGCTGACACAGTTCACCCGCACATCGGGGCCCAGGCTGATGGCCAGGGCATGGCTCAGCGCCAGCAGCCCGCCCTTGCTGGCGGAATAGCTCTCGGTGTCCGGCTCCGACTGGTGCGCGCGGGTGGAGGCGACCGTGACCACCGCGCCCTTCGCCGCGCGGAGCATCTCCTCGGCGGCCTTCACCAGCAGGAAGGTGCTGGTCAGGTTCGTGGCCAGGACCGAGGACCATTCGGCGAGGCTGAGCTCCCGGATCGGCTTGCGGATCATGAAGCCTGCGTTGCAGACCAGCGCATCGAGGCGCCCCTCCCCGCGCCGGATGCTCTCGGCCAGTGCCCGCACTGCCTCCTCTTCCGCGACATCCGCCCGGACGAAGCGCGCCGCGACATCCGGCGGCGCCTCCGCGCGGTCGGCGATCACCACCCGGTAGCCGTCTTTCGCCAGTCGCCGGGCCACCGCCAGCCCGATGCCATGGGCGGCGCCCGTCACCAGCGCGACGCGTTGCTCCTGCCGCATGATCCTGCCCTCCTGTCTGCCGTCCATGAAGCGCCCGGCAGGCGTGGCGGCTGCATCCGCCGCCCCGGAACGGAGCGGCTTGCCGGATGCCTGGCCGCGAGGCTCATGATGCGCGGAATGGAGCAGAAGGATCGTGGCGCATGAGCGATGGCGGCATGAATGGCGCGGAGGATGCCCGGCGGCACGCTCCGGCGGCGGAGCGCAACCGGGAGCCTATCCTGGCGGTGCTGCGGCGCCACCTGCCGGCGGAAGGGCTGGTGCTGGAGGTGGCGAGCGGCACGGGGCAGCACGCGGTGCATTTCGCCGAGGCCCTGCCCGGGCTGGTCTTCCAGCCGAGCGACCCGGACCCTTCGGCGCGGGCGAGCATCGATGCCTGGGCCGCGGCGAGCGGGTTGCCGAACCTGCGTCCGGCGCTGGAGCTGGATGCCAGCGGCGGCCGGAACTGGCCCGCGCTGCGCGCCGCGGCAGTGCTGTGCATCAACATGATCCACATCTCGCCCTGGGCCGCGACGCTGGGCCTGATGGCAGGGGCCGCGCGGGTGCTGCCGCCGGGCGGGGTGCTGGTGCTCTACGGTCCCTACCGGCGGGATGGGGTGGAGACCGCGCCCAGCAACGAGGCATTCGACCGCAGCCTGAGGCTCCGCGATCCCGCCTGGGGCCTGCGGCGCCTGGAGGACGTGACGGCGGAGGCGGAGAGGCAGGGCCTGCGCCGGCAGGAGGTTGCGGAAATGCCGGCGAACAATCTCTGCCTGGTGTTTCGCCGCGAGGGTGGCTGAGCCGCAGCGCCCTTCAGGCGGCGCGGCGGCGGAACCAGTCCGCGACCAGGGCGCCGCAGACGCCGAACAGCATGGTGAAGGCGAGCGGCCGGGCCGTGCCGTCGCTGAGCACACCGACCACGAGCGAGGCACTGGCGGCGATGGTGAACTGCAGCATCCCCATCAGCGCCGAGGCCGAGCCGGCCCGCGTGGCCTGCCGCGACAGGGCACCCACCGCCGCGTTGGGCATGATCAGCGAGGAGGCGGCGATGGCGAAGAAGATCGGAAGGAAGACGCTGAGCAGGCCGAAGGGCCCGGTCAGCGTGACCACGACCAGGACGAGAATGGCGGCGCAGGAGAAGCGCGCCGCCCAGCTCATCACCCGGTGGTGGCCGTAGCGCCCGACCAGCCAGGGATTGACCTGGGACATGCCGATGAAGCCGATGGCGTTGATGCCGAAGAGCATGCCGAAGACCTGCGGGCTGACGCCGAAGATCTCGATGAAGACCGGCGGCACGCCGCCGAGATAGGCGAACATCACGAACATCATGAAGCCGCCCATCAGCATGTGGGTGACGAAGCTGGGATCGCGCAGGATCGCGATGTAGCGCGCGAGCAGGCTGGCGGCGCCGAGCGAGACGCGGAGTTCCGGCGGCAGCGTATCCGGCAGGAAGCGCCAGACCAGCAGGCAGGACAGGATGCCGTAGAAGGCCGAGACCCAGAAGATCATGCGCCAGTCCGCCACGCCGAGCAGGAGCCCGCCGAGGGAGGGTGCCAGGATCGGCGCCACGCCCATGATCAGCATCAGGCGGGACATGAGGCGCGTGGCCTCCAGCCCCTCGGCCTTGTCGCGGATCACGGCGCGCGGGATCACCATGCTGGCCGAGCCGCCGAAGGCCGCCAGGGCGCGGCAGATGGACAGGGTGGCGAGGTCCGGCGCGACGGCGCAGCCGACCGAGGCCAG
This sequence comes from Roseomonas mucosa ATCC BAA-692, assembly GCF_000622225.1. GTDB lineage: Bacteria > Pseudomonadota > Alphaproteobacteria > Acetobacterales > Acetobacteraceae > Roseomonas > Roseomonas mucosa. Next base: position 235,889 of record NZ_JHWD01000002.1, read on the forward strand.
GGTGTAGATCGCCGTTCCCACCAGCAGCGGCCCACGACGGCCGAAGCGGTCGGACAGCGTGCCCTGGGTGATCTGCCCCACGGCCAGCCCCATGAACCAGGTGGCAAGCGTGACCTGCGCCGAGCCGGCACCGCTTCCCAGGCTCTCCTCGATCGCCGGGAAGGCCGGCAGGTACATGTCCGTCGAGATCGGACCGATGGCGGTCAGGAAGCCGAGAAGCAGGGGAAGCCAGGAAGGCATCAGGGCACGGGCACCGGTGGAGGGCAGCGATGCGGCGGCATCGGGGCAAGGCAGGAGGCGAAGCCCGGACCCTGCCGCAAACGGGCCGCCGTGACCATGGGCGCGATCATGGATTCGCCCGGACGCCTGGGGGTTATTCGCGTTCCGGCCTGCCGCCGCCCGGTTCGTTTCGGAGGTTCAGTAGCGCAGGCCGACCGTCACCTCGGTCAGGCCGGGCCCCGCCTGGAAACCGGCCTCGCGCAGGGTCGGCGCGCGCAACGGAGTCGGGGCGTCGTTGGAGAAGCCGTAGCCCTCCTCCGGCAGCCCGAGCAGGGAACGGTTGAAGTGATGGTCGGCGTTCTCGTCATGATAGATGGAGACGGCATAGAGCCCCGGGCCGGAGATGGCGAAGCAGGCCCCCAGCTGGGTTGCGCCATTGAGCGGCACGCGCTGCCGCGCAATCGAGCCGCCGCTGGCGAGGAAGCGGTCGGGCTGCGAACCATAGAGGGTGACGGCCACCTCGCCCTTGCCGCTGCGCGCACCGACGACATGGACCATGATCCTCGGGTTCTGGCTGGTGGCGTTGCAGGGCATGGCGCTCTGCTCGGCGGAGCCCGGGCCCTCGGCACGGACCTGTCCCGCAGACACGGAGGCCCAGAGCATCGCCCCGGCGCATGTCAGGGCCAGTCTTGTCCAGGCCAGGCTCCGGGCGGTGCGGCGGCCCGGGATTGTGGATCGCTTCGTCATGGCGGACCTGTCCCCTGATCTCGCGTGACCCGAGTGCGTGGCCGGCGGGGCCGGAGCCCGGGCTGTCATCCGGTGTCGTCCGGCAGGGCGATACCCCTTCGCCACCAGCTTGTCTGCTGTCGATGGCGCGACCGAGCCATGGCCCGGAAGCAAGTCTTATGAAAGTTACATAATTTGCCAGAGGTCCAATGAATTCTTGTGCAAGACACATAATCACTAGAAAAACCTACCAGACATACTTTGGCATCATCGCTTTTGACTTGAATCGGATGCTGGGAGGGTCCATCTTGCAATGCAGCGAAACAGGGAAACGGGCGCAGTCAGGCGCCCCCCTTCCGCAGATGAGGGAAATCGAGATGAACACTTTCCGTGAGATGGGTGAGTCGATGATCCTGGCCCATGAGGGCCAGCGCCAGCTCGCCGAGATGCTTTTTGCCAAGCTGCGCAACTTCTTCAGCCATATCCGTGCCGCCCGCTCCGCCGCGGACGCCGTCTATCGCTGATCCGACCGAGCAACAGCCGCCGGCTTCTCAGCCGGCGGGCTGCTCCTCCTCATCCTTGAGGGCCCAGGCCGACACGGCCTGACAGAGTGCCACGGTTTCCCGCAGGGACGTGGTGATGGTTTCGCCGGGATTCTCGCTCCGCAAGGCGGAAAGCATCAGGCTCCCGGCCGGTGCGTGCCAGAGCGCCACCACGATCCGGGTTTCCGGCAGGCGTCGCCTGATACGGCGCAGGAAATGCCGCACCCCCGCAGCGCTGCTGCCTTCCTCCAGAACCGACAGACAGCAGAGACGGATCGCCGCAGGGTCCAGCCGCTCCAGATTCGCCGTCTCCAGCACGTTGTTGCTTTCCGCCCGCGCGCCGAAGCCGTGGCGCCGGAAGATCTGCACCGCCATTTCCGCGGCGAGGTCGTCAAGCTCCCCACGCCCGGCGATCACCACCATGGCACCATCTGTGCGCCAGGACGGCGCCGGCAATCCCTGGCGAATCGGGATCGCATCAGGTTCCACGAACTCGTCGCCCAGGGCCGAGACGGGGGTGGGCGCGGACAGGCGGACCGGCGGGTCCTCGACCCCCATGGCCAGATCCTCCAGCAGCATGGCCACGTGCTGGCGCAGCTGCCCGAACTGCTCGGGACCCAGCTCCTCGCGCATACGGTCCTCCTGCGCCAGGGTCAGGCCGCGCAGGGCAACCTCGTCGTAATAGACGGCGAGTGGCGTGTGCCGCAGCATCTGCCGCGCCTGGGCCACCAGCCCGTCCACGTCCCCTTCCAGTGCCCGCTGGTAGAAGGTCTCCTCCGGCCGCAGCGGCGGCCCGTCCCCCAGCATGATGTCGAGGAACTGCATACGCTCGACATGCCGCCCCAGCACCACGAGGCAGACGGTGAGCGGCGTCGCCAGCAGCAGGCCGATGGGCCCCCACATGAAGGCCCAGAAGGTGGCGGAGACGATCACCGACACCGGCGAGAGGCCGGTGCTGTGACCATAGAGCAGCGGCTCCAGCGCCTGTCCCATCAGGGGCGCGCTGCAGGCGAAGAGCAGCAGCACATAGACCGCCATGGACCAGCCGGGATCGACCGCCAGGGCCAGCAGAACCGGCGGCACCACGGCGATGGGCGTGCCGACGAAGGGCACGAAGCGCATCACCCCGGCCAGGATGCCCCACAGGACGGGATTGGGCAGGCCGATAAGCCAGAGGCCGGTGCCCACGAAGATGCCGTAGCTGGCATTGAGCGCGACTTGAGCCAGGAAGTAACGCGACAGTCGATAGGCCGCGTCGGTCATCGCCGTCATGGTGCGGTGAAGATCCCGCGTGCCGGCGAGGCGGATCAGCCGGTCGCGCAGGTCCTCCCGGTACAGAAGGACGAAGATGGTGAAGACGACCACGATGCCGGTGGTGGCGATCGGCCTGAACAGCGGCTCCGCCACGCCACGGGCCAGTTCCAGCGGTGTGAGGTCGGACTGCCCTGAGGCGGGCGGCGGGCGGTGGATGGTGCGCGAGGTGTCCTCCAGGTTGCCCATGCCGCGCAGCAGCATGTCCACCTGCCGCACCAGTTCGTCCAGGCGCAGCGCATTGACTTTGCGCTGGATCGCCTCCTGGTAGGTCGAGAAGTTCCCGGCCAGCTGCGCCCCCTGGCGGCTGACCGCCAGGCCGATGCCAAGCAGCAGGGCGAAGGCCAGCAGCACCGAGATCAGCACGGCGGGCACGCGCGGCAGGCGGAAGCGGCGCAGGACGCGCACCACCGGGGCCAGCACGAAGGCCAGCAGCACCGCCAGCACGATGGGCACCAGCAGATCACGGCCGAAATAGAGGCCGGCGATGACGATGGCGCAGGCGATCAGGGTCATGATGCCCCGCGCCGGGATGGCGACCGGCAGAGGCGGCCGTCTGGTCTCGAACATGCTCATGCAACCGCCTGCTATGCCGCCCCGCCCTGGCCCCCGCCGCGACGGGCGCGGGATGCGGAGGCAACGCGGGCCGGCCATCCGGGTTCAGGCGGGCTACCCGGCCCTGACGCATCGCACCACAGGCCGGGCCATTCGGGCAATGGCCGGGGTGAAGCTGCGCGCTAGTGGCCGGACAGGCAGGCGCTCATGAAGCTGCGCCGCTGGTCGCCCGCCAGCTTCTTCGTGCCGGCCTCGGCGTTGCAGCTCCGCATACGGTCCTGCTGGGTGGCGGGCGCGGCGGCGCTCTGCACGCTGTCCGCCTTGCCGGAGAGGCATGCGCTCATGAACTGCTTCCGGCCGTCGCCGGCCAGGGAACGGGTCTTGGCCGTGGCGTTGCAGTCCTTCATGCGCTGCTGCTGCGCCGCCTGGGCTGACGATGGGACCGACGGCTGGGCAAAGGAGGCCGAACAGGCGCCGGACAGGCCCAAAAGGGCCGCCGAAGCCAGGAGAGTCGGGAACAACCGCATGGCTGGAAGATTCTCCGTTGCGACAGGCTCGTACCCGTCCGGCGCAGCAGAAACAGGTTTGGCCGAGGCAGGCAAGCCTTCTCGTCCGGCCGCGGAACGGCTCTTCAGGCGGCGGCGCCGAACCCCGCCACCAGCGCGGCGAGGCGCTCGATGGCCGGATCGCTCAGCCCGAGGGCCTCCAGGCCCTCCCGCGTGCGGAACAGGTAGTCGGCGGAGGAGCCGATCTGGCCCCGCGCGGTGGCGAGCCGGCGCACCGTCTCGGCCTCGCCAAGCCGTACGCATTGTGGTCCGGCGGGGTCGATGGCGAAGGCGATGCCCTGTCCGAAGACCTCCCCCCGGGAATCGTGCAGCGGTACCCAGACAGGGCGATAGGCGCCGGTCAGCATTTCCCGCCGCCAGAGCAGGGAAAGCTCGTCCAGGAGATTGCCCTCGTCCAGGCGAAGAGCGACGCCGTCGCACCATCCGCCCTCGTCGAGAGCCAGGACGAGGCCGGGATTCTCAGGCGTGCCCCGGCCGATCGGGGTCGAAAGGCAAAAGGAGCGGTGCCATCCCTCCACCCTCGCCACGCGCCGGTCCACATGATGGATGGTGGGGTTCCACATCAGGGAGCCATAGGCGAAGACCCAGGCTCCTTCTTCCGCCGCGGGCCGTGCCGCCAGGGTCTGCCGCAGCGACGCCTCGCGCTCGGCGTCGCTCATCAGGCGCAGGTCAGGCACTGCGGCGGCGACCATCCGGTCCAGCTTCCCCGAACGCAGCAGGTCTCGCGTCAGGACATCGGAGAGCGGGATGTCCTCGTCAGGCGCGGCCAGGGAAGATGGATCGGTCAGGGACATGGGCTCCGGGTCCGCGTCGCCACGCCTTTCGCCGGCGCGAAGTTACGCGGCCCCCTATGCAACGGCCGCCTCGTCCTGGGAACGGGCCAAAACCCGATCCAGGCCATCACGAAAACCGATGTTTCGCGGGGCCGTCGCCGTTGGCAGGCCGATCACGCTGGCCAGTCCGGACCGCCCCGGAGGTCTTTCCCGGGCTGCGCGGCAGCACCGGGGCGACCAAGCAACTCAGCGCTGGTGCTGCGCCTTGCGGGCATCCCGCGCCGCCTGATGGCCGGCCAGGATGGAGGCGACGCGCGAACGGGTCATCGGCTTGCGCTGGCTCTGCTCGCGCAGGGCGGCGGCGCGGGCTTCGGCCTTGGCCTTGCGCTCCTCCTTCTGGCGCTCGATCTCGGCCAGACGCTCGGCGCGGCGGGCGGCCATGCGGGCATCGCGGGCCTGCTCCGCGGCGAGGCGTTCGGCGCGGCGGGCGGCGAGTTCGGGATCATCCTGGGTCGGGCGCGCACGGAAAGCCTCCAGCATCGCCTGCTTCGCCTTGGCCTGATCCTCAAGCCGCTGGGTCAGGCTTCCTGGGGTATGCTTGCTCATGCTCAGGCTTCAGCCTCCTTGCTGTGTGAAAATGGAATGGTCCGGCACGATCCCGCCGGGCACGGATGAGCGGTGCCTTCCGGCCCCTGCCTGCCGCGACAGGGCGGCGAAAGCATAGGACGAGCCGGAGGGACCATGCCGCTTCAGCATAGCCCAGGAATATCGGTTCCGGAAAAGAAACGGTTCAGCGACCCGCGAGGACAGGGCTTGGGGCTTTTCGCCCGGGCGAGGATCCCGATGGAACCCCGGATGTGCCGTCCACAGTGACAGTGGGTCGAATACCAGATCGAGGATTGGGAAGGAATGGTGGGCGCACTAGGGCTCGAACCTAGGACCCGCTGATTAAGAGTCAGCTGCTCTACCAACTGAGCTATGCGCCCGACCGTTTCGAACCGCTCCGCTTTTCAGCGGTGCCGTCCGTGTCGGTGGCGCCTATTTACCGTCTTCCGCGGCAGGGTCAACCCCCCTGCCCCAATTCTTTGCCGCTATTCCTTTGCCGCCGCGAACTCGGCGTCACGATGCACCCAGACGCTGGCCAGCAGGCCGAAGCCGACCATGGCGGTGATCATCGCCGAGCCGCCATGGCTGATCAGGGGCAGCGGCACGCCGCCCACCGGGATGGAGCCGGTGACCATGGCGATGTTGATGAAGACGTAGAGGAAGAAGTTGGTGCCGAGCCCGATCGCGACCAGCCGGCCGTACTGGTGGCGGCAGCGGATCGCGACAAGGAAGGCGAAGACGACGATCAGCGCGAGCAGCCCCAGCGTGGCGATCGCGCCGAAGAAGCCGAATTCCTCGGCGATCATGGTGAAGATGAAGTCGGTCTGCTTCTCGGGCAGGAAGTTCAGGTGCCCCTGGGTGCCCTGCAGGAATCCCTTGCCCCAGAGCCCGCCGGAGCCGAGCGCGATCTTGGACTGGATGATGTTGTAGCCCGCGCCGAGCGGGTCGCTCTCGGGGTCGAGGAAGGTTGTGATGCGCGCCTTCTGGTAGTCGTGCAGGTGGTCGTAGGCGATGGGCGCGGCGGTGCCGATGGCGGCGAAGAGCAAGGCGAAGAGATACCAGCGCGCGCCGGAGGCCCAGAAGATCGCCAGGCCGATGGCGCCGGTGATCAGCGCCGTGCCGAGATTCGGCTGCTTCAGGATCAGCGCCATCGGCACCAGCACGGCGATGGCGGGCGGGACCAGGAAGAAGAGGTTGCCCATCCTTTCCCACGAGGCGCGGTGGAACCAGGAGGCGAGCGCCAGGACCAGGAGGATCTTCATCAGCTCCGAGGGCTGGAGCTGGATCGGGCCGATATCGATCCAGCGCTGCGCGCCCTTGCCCACCTGCCCGTGCAGCATCACCAGCACGAGCAGGCCCAGGCCGAAGGCATAGCCGAGCCAGGAGAGCTTCGCGATCACGCGGATGTCCACCAGCGCGATGCAGACCATCAGGATCAGCCCGAAGGCGAAGCGGATGGCGTGCTTGCTGGCATAGATGGCCGGGTTGCCGCCACCCGCCGAGTAGAGGGCGACATAGCCGACACCGGCCAGGGCGCAGAGCATGAGGATGAAGATCCAGGGCATGGCCCAGAGCTTCTCCAGGACGCCGAAGCCGCGCTCGACGCGCAGCAGGCGGCGCTCGTAGAGGCCGGACATCTCAGCGTCTCCCCCCCGGGGGCCGGGGACTGGGGTCTTCCAGGGGGCCGGCATCGGCCACGCGGGGCCCGGCGGGGGTCGGCACCTGCCGGAAGCGCTCGATGGTGTCCATCATGATCTGCTTGCCCAGAGGGGCGGCCGCGGCGGAGCCGGCGAGGCCGTGCTCGACCACCACGGCCACGGCGTAGCGCGGGTCCTCATAGGGAGCGAAGCAGACGAAGAGCGCGTGCGGGCGCCATTCGCGCGGCAGGTTCTCGGCCCGGAAGCCGCGCTCCCGCTGCTCGCGGGTCACGCGCTTGACCTGCACGCTACCCGTCTTGCCGGCCAGGATGCCATAGCCTCCGGGCAGTCGCCCGGCGGCGCCGGTGCCGCGTTCCTCGTTCACCACGGCGTACATGCCCTCCCGCATCAGGCGCAGGTCGCGCTCGGACATGCCCAGGGAGGGCCAGTCCTCCGCCTTCACGCCCCGGATCAGCTTGCCGCCGATCGCGTGGGTCAGGTGGGGCTGCACCGCCCTGCCGGTGGCGAGGCGGGCGGTCATCGTGGCCAGGGAGAGCGGGGTGAGCTGATAGAAGCCCTGGCCGATGCCATGCACGATGGTGTCGCCCAGGTTCCAGGGCTTGCCCTGCTTCAGGCGCCATTCGCGGGTGGGCACGAAGCCGCTGCGCGTGCCCGGCAGCTCGATCTGCAGGTCCACCCCCATGCCGAAGCGCTTGGCCATGGCGGCGATGCGGTCGATGCCGGTGCGCTTGGCCATCTCGTAGAAGAAGACGTCGCAGGAGAGTTTGAGCGCGTTGCGCATGTTGATCGAGCCATGGCCGTAGCGCGACCAGCAGTGGAAGCGCGTGTCGCCCAGGTCGTAGTAGCCGGGGCAGAAGACCCGGTCCTCCGGCGTGACCACCTTGGCGTCCAGCGCCGCCATGCCCACCACCATCTTGAAGGTGGAGCCCGGCGCGTAGAGGCCGTTCGTCACCTTGTTGATCAGCGGCGTGGAGCGCTTGCTGGTCCACTCCTTCCATTGCGCGGCGGAGACGCCGGAATCGAAGAGAGCGGGGTCGAAGGAGGGCTGGCTCGCCATGGCCAGGACCTCGCCCGACTTCGCGTCGAGCACGATGGCGCTGGTGCCTTCCTCGCAGCGGCCGCGCACGCTACGCTGGAGCTGGGCATCGACGCTGATCTGGATGTCCTGGCCCGGCACGCCCTCGCGGCGGTCCAGCTCGCGGATCACGCGGCCGACGACGTTCACCTCCAGGCGCTGGGACCCGGCACGGCCGCGCAGGATGGTGTCGTGGTAGCGTTCGATCCCCGCGCGGCCGACGCGGATGCCCGGCAGTTCCAGCAGCGGGTCGTTGCCGATGTCGCGTTCCGCCGGCGGAGCGACGTAGCCCACCACATGGGCGAGCTGCTCGTGCTCCGGATAGTCGCGCGTGGTGCCGACATCGACGCTGATGCCCGGCAGGTCCGGCGCGTTGATCTCCAGCAGCGCCATCTCGTCCCAGGTCAGGAAGTCGCGGACGGTGACGGGGATGAAGCGGCGGCGGCGGCGGATGTCGCGCTCGATGCGGGCCTTCTCGTGGTCCTGCAAGGGCAGCAGCTTCGAGAAGGTCTCCAGCACCGCCGGCACGTCGCCCGCCGATTCCGCGGTCAACAGGGCGCGCCAGTTCAGCCGGTTGGCGGCGACGATCTCGCCGTTGCGGTCCATGATGCGGCCGCGCGGCGGCGCCAGGAGGCGGGTGGAGATGCGGTTCTCCTCCGCCAGCGTGGCGTAGCGGTCGCCCTCGTCCACCTGCAGCCGGTGCAGGCGGTAGCCGAGGAAGCCCAGCCCGCCGAGCTGGATGCCGCCCAGCACCAGGGCGCGACGGGTGAAGATGGAGCGCCGCCGCTCCTCCTCGCCCCGGCGGCTCATGGCTGCCCTCCCGGGTGCCGGATGCTCATGCCAGGCTCTCCGCCTGCTGCATGGCCACGTGGATGCGGGTCAGGATGGCCGCCACCGCCGGGTAGGCGCCGGCGGCGAGGCCGGCCTGCACCAGGGCGGCCATGGGGGGGGAGAGCTGCCAGCTGAGCACCGTCTGAAGAAGGTAGGAGAGCCCCGCCACCGCAAGGGCGAAGGCGCAGAAGATCAGCCAGACCGTGGCGAAGGAGCGCCGGGCGACGAAGCGGCGCAGGCGGAAGGCGGTGCCGTGCACCAGCAGCAGGGTCAGGATGCCCTGGCCGAGCGGGGCGAAGTTCAGCAGGTCCTGCAGGAAGCCCAGGCCGAAGACCGCCAGGGCCGGCATGGCCGAGGGGCGGAAGACCGTCCAGAAGAAGACGCAGCCCAGCACCAGGCCGGGCCCCAGCGTCGGCAGCCCGACCGGGGTGGCGGCGAGAATGAGGACCAGGGCGGTGCCGGCCACCGGAATGGCGGCACGCGCGACGGCGTCCAGCCGGCGCAGCAGGCCGGGCGCCGGGTCCGGCTGCCCCAGGGGGGGATGCCGCCACATCAGAGGGAGGCCGGGCCGGGAAAGGACGAAGGGAAAGAGACGGGCATCGGCGCTACTTCCGGGGCTCCGGCCGGGACTCGGGGCGGACCACCGCCTCCGGCGGCAGGATGCCGGCCAGGCCGAAATCGAAGATGCGCACCATGTCCAGCCGGCCGAGCTGCGCGAAGAGCTCCACCTCCGGCGCGCCGGAATCCTCCGACCAGTGGACCACGCCCACAGGCAGCCCCGTCGGGAAGGCGGCGGCCTCGGCGCTGGTGACCACCCGCTCACCCTCCTGCGGCGGCGTGCCCTCCGGCCAGTGCTGCAGGCGCGGGCGGGCGCCATTGGTGCCGATCATCATGGCGCGGGAGCGCGAGCCCTCCAGCACCACCGGGATGCGGCTGTTGATGTCGGTGACCAGGAGGATGCGGGCGGAACGCTCGCCCACCTCGGTGATGCGGCCGGCCAGGCCGCGCTCGTCCAGCGCCACCTGCCCCTTGCGCAGGCCGAGTCCCGGCGCCTTGGCCACCAGCACCGCCCGGGCATAGATGCCGCCGGCATCGGCCACCACGCGCACGGTGTGGTAGGTGGCGGAGGCGGTGGAGACGAAGGAGAGCTGGCGGCGGAGCTGGGCGTTCTCGGCCTCCAGCGCCAGGGCGGCATTCTGCCAGCGGAGGAGGAACTCGTTCTCCTCTCGCAGCCGGGCATTCTCGCCGCGGATCTGCCAGAGCTCGCTGGCCTCCTGCGCCAGCCCCTGCGCGGCCTCCACCGGCCGCGACAGCACGGCGTAGAACGGCGCGAGCGAATCGGCCAGCGACATGCGCAGGCGCTCCACCAGCAGCGGATCGGCCTTGCCCAGGAGCATCGCCCCGAAGGCCGCCGCGATCAGCACGGGCAGAGTGAGCCGTGACAGGGCCTGCCGGAGCGGGATGCTCAGTCGGATCATTCACACGAGTCCTGGCGGGCGCCCGGCATGGCCCCGCGATGGGAGTCCTCAATACATCGAGGACAGGACGTGGCGAAGCCGCTTCATTTCCTCAAGGGCCCGGCCGGTGCCGAGCGCGACGCAGGACAGGGCCTCGTCCGCCACGGAAACGGGCAGGCCGGTCGCATCGCGCAGCACCTGGTCCAGCCGGTACAGCAGGGCGCCACCGCCGGTGAGGACGATGCCCTTGTCCACGATGTCGGCGGCCAGTTCCGGCGGCGTGTTCTCCAGGGCGACCTTCACCGCCTCGACGATCGCGGTCACCGGCTCGCTCAGGCTCTCGGAGATCTGGCGCTGGCTGACCCAGACCTCGCGCGGCACGCCGTTCATCAGGTCGCGGCCGCGGACCTCGATGACCGGGCCTTCCTCGCCGTAATCGGGCACGGCGGCGGCGCCGATGGCCATCTTGATGCGCTCGGCCGTGCTTTCGCCGATCAGCAGGTTGAACTGGCGGCGGATGTAGCTGATCACGGCCTCATCCATCTTGTCGCCGCCGACGCGGACGGAACGGGCATAGACGATGCCGCCCAGCGAGATCACCGCGACCTCGGTGGTGCCGCCGCCGACATCCACGACCATGGAGCCGGAAGGCTCGGTCACCGGCAGGCCGGCGCCGATGGCGGCCGCCATCGGCTCCTCGATCAGCAGCACCTTGCGGGCGCCGGCGCTCTCGGCGCTCTCCTGGATCGCGCGCCGCTCGACGGCGGTGGAGCCGGAGGGCACGCAGATCACGATCATCGGCGAGGCAAAGGAGCGGCGGTTGTGCACCTTGCGGATGAAGTGCTTGATCATCTCCTCCGCCACCTCGAAATCCGCGATCACGCCGTCGCGCATCGGGCGGATGGCGGCGATGTTGCCGGGGGTACGGCCGAGCATGTGCTTGGCTTCCTCGCCCACGGCGAGGACCTGCTTGCGGCCACGGAGATCGGCGATGGCCACCACGGAGGGCTCGTTCAGAACGATGCCGCGGCCCTTCACGTAGACGAGGGTATTGGCGGTCCCAAGATCGATGGCCATGTCGGCCGAAAGGAAGCCGAACATGCGGGAGAACATGCGCTTGACGCCTCGTGCGTAAGGAAGGGGGTAGCGGGGAAGCGCGCCTGACTAACCCCCCTGGCGCCCAGGCTCAAGCCCTTGTCGCACCCATTGCCGGCATGGCAGGGCGTCTCGGCGTGTCTCGAAAATGCAACCGCGCACTGTGCGGCACGTTACCGGGCCGGAAAGCCAAACAGGGATTTGGCTGCAAGAATGCAACGATGGAGCGAAGCCATGCGTAAGTCCACCCTCACCGTCCTGGCCCTGGCGGGACTGACCCTGGGAGCCTGCGGCTACAGCACGGGAGACAGGGCGCTGTCCGGTGGTGCGCTGGGCGGCTTGGCTGGTGCGGGCATCGGGTCACTGTCCGGTAATGCGGGGACCGGTGCGCTGATCGGCGCGGGCGCGGGTGCGATCGGCGGTGCCGCGACCAGTGGCAACGACGTCAATCTCGGCCGGCCGGTCTGGCGGTAGGTAAACGCCACAACCCAGGCTTCCGTTCAGAAAGGCACTGCCTCCGGCCCAACGGCCGGAGGCAGTGCCTTTGTCGTTTCTGCTTCCTGGCATGCGGAAGGAACCGGTTGCGGTTCAACGGCCGGAACCGTCCCGCTGGCGAGTGCAGCCAGGGGGCAGAGGGGTCCGGCCGCACCCATGTCGGACCGGACAGCCCCCCCCGAGATGAAAAGGGCGTCACGGGCGGATCGCTCCGCCCGCGCGCCGCCGGTCAGGCCGTCATCGCTGCCGGAGCGGTGCGCTCGCGCTTCACCAGCAGCTTGTTCAGCGCGTGGATATAGGCGCGGGCGGAGGCGACGATGGTGTCGGTGTCGGAGCCCTGCCCGTCCACCAGCTTGCCGCCTTCCTCCAGCCGCACGGTGACGCGGGCCTGGGCATCGGTGCCGCCGGTGACGGACTGCACGGCGAAGAGGCGCAGGCCCACCTCGTGCGGGAAGGCGGCGCGGATGGCATTGAAGGTGGCGTCCACCGCGCCGTCGCCGACCGCCATGCCCTCATGCGCCTCGCCATCCACCTCCAGCTTCAGCGTCGCCATGGGATGGGTGTGCAGGCCGGCGGTGACGGTCAGCGCGGTCAGCTTGATGCGGTCATGGGTGCGCAGGATCTGGTCGTCCACCAGCGCGACGATGTCCTCGTCATAGACGACCTTCTTGCGGTCAGCGATTTCCTTGAAGCGGGCGAAGGCGTCGTTGAGCTGGTTGTCGCCGACCTCGTAGCCCAGGGCCTTCAGCTTGTCGCGGAAAGCGGCGCGGCCGGAATGCTTGCCCATGACCAGGGAGGAGTTGGTCCAGCCGACGCTTTCCGGCGTCATGATCTCGTAGGTGCCGCGGTCCTTCAGCATGCCGTCCTGGTGGATGCCGGATTCATGCGCGAAGGCGTTGCGGCCGACGATGGCCTTGTTGGGCTGCACGTCGAAGCCCGTGATGGTGGCCAGCAGGCGCGAGGTCTTGAGGATGTTCGACGTGTTGATGCCGGTGACCTTGTTCAGGGCGTTCTGCCGGGTGCGGATCGCCATGGCGACCTCCTCCAGGCTGGCATTGCCCGCGCGCTCGCCGATGCCGTTGATGGTGCACTCCACCTGCCGCGCCCCGGCCTGGATGGCGGCCAGGGTGTTCGCCACGGCCAGGCCCAGGTCATTGTGGTTGTGGGTGGAGAAGATCACCGTGTCGGCGCCCGGCACGCGCTCCCGCAGCATGGTGAAGATGCGGGCCATGTCCTCGGGCACCGCATAGCCGACCGTGTCGGGGATGTTGATGGTGGTGGCGCCGGCCCGGATCGCGGCCTCGACGCAGCGGCACAGGAAGTCGTCCTCGGTGCGGCTGCCATCCTCGGCGGACCATTCCACATCGGCCACGTGCTGGCGGGCCAGGGTGACGGAGGCAGCAACGGCCTCCAGCACCTGCTCCTGCGTCATGCGCAGCTTGGCGCGCATGTGCAGCTCGGAGGTGGAGATGAAGGTGTGGATGCGCGGGCGGGCGGCGGTCTTCACCGCCTCGGCAGCGCGCAGGATGTCCTTGGGCGCGGAGCGGGACAGGCCGCAGATCACGGGGCCGGACTTCGCGAAGCGGTCGGCGATGGACTTCACGCTGTCGAAGTCGCCGGGCGAGGCGATGGGGAAGCCTGCCTCCAGCACGTCGGCGCCCAGCTCGGCCAGGGCGTCCGCCATGCGCAGCTTCTCCTCCAGGTTCATGGAGAAGCCGGGGGACTGCTCGCCGTCGCGCAGCGTGGTGTCGAAGATGATGACCCGTTCGCCCGGGATGGTGCCGAAGGAGGGATGGGTGATGGACATCGGGAGATTCTCGACTGTTCTACCGTGGCTGGGCCGCCGCCGGGGCGTGGTTTCCGGTGGCGGGTGGGCCGGGACGCGGCATCTCGCGCGTCGCACCGGCCCCTGATCCCCGGGAATGAACCCGAGGGGAGATCCCCTGAACGCGGCCGGCGGTGTCCCGCCGGGGTTACGCCCAGGGGCCGGTAAGTCGAAGGAGAAGGAGGCGCGCGCCATCGCAGGCCGGAAGGCCCACGGAAAAGGCAGCGATGTGGCCGCGCGCGGTCATGACGCCAGCGTTAGCAGCACTTGCCGGGCTGGACAACCACTTCCCTTGCGGCTTCTGTCCGCGCCGGAGCGGACCGCCGGTTCCGCCCGGACTGGGCATCCGGTGTTGTCATGGGGGCGGAAAACTTTGGTGTGGCGTTGTCCGCTATGGGGCAGGCGCCCTTGCGATGGGAAAGGCCGAGGGCCATGCAGCCGCGCGAGGGAAGCGGGATCCGTCCCGGGGGAAGGAGGGGGACCAGCCCGGGCAACGGAGCATGGCTGCCGGAAGGATACCGGGGCGCCATACGCGGACGGACCGTGACGGGCGAAGTCCATGATTCGCGGGGATGAGAACTCGGCCCGGCCCCCGGCAGGCCTGGCCGGACCAGGAGTGCGATGCGAAGCAAGGCGGGAATCGGGGATCTGGCGCAGCACCGGAAAGACGGGGGCGAGGCCGGGAATGATGGTCCCATGACGGATCAGCCCGGTCGGGAGCCGCAGGCCCCGCCGGCAGGCGATACCGCCGGGCGGGATGCGCCTCCGGGCGCCGGCAGCGGCGGTGCCCCGGGGGCCTTGTCCGGGGGCTTGGCCCGGGGAAAGATTCCGGACGACGAGGCGGCCGTGGTGCCGGATGCGACGGCGCCCGCCCTGGCTCCGGCCTCGCCCGGCTCCGCCTGGGGGCGGCGGCTGGCCAGGGCCCGGAACTGGCTGCTCGGCGCAGTCTTCCTGGCCCTGGCGGTTCTGGTCATCCTCGCGGTGCGAAGCCTTTCGGCCGAGCTGGACTACGATGCCGTGGTGGAGGCGCTGTCGGGCGCACGGCCGGGCGTGCTGGCGGCCGCCCTCCTCGCCACGGCGGTCAGCTATGCCAGCATGGTGGGCTATGACCGCGCGGCACTGCGCTATGGCGCGCCCGGCACGCCGGTGCCGCTGCGCGTGGCGGCGCTGGCCTCCTTCACAGGCTTCGCGCTGAGCAACACGGTGGGCGTCGGCGCCTTCACCGGCGGCGCGGTGCGCTGGCGGATCTATACCGCGGCCGGGCTGCGGCCCTCGCAGATCACGCGCGTCATCGGCTTCATCGGCGTCTCCTTCGGGCTGGGCGTGGTGGCCGTGGGGGCGGCGGGGCTGATCGCGGGCGCGGGCCATGTGGCGGCCTGGCTGGGCACCTCGGCCGGGCTGCTGCGCGGCATCGGATGGGCGGCGCTGCTGGCCCTGGCCGGGTTCCTGGGCCTTTGCGCGCGGGGCGACACGCTCTCCCTCGGCCGCTTCGCGCTACGCCTGCCCTCGGCGCGGCTGGCCCTGGCGCAGATGGCCGTCTCGGTGGTGGATGTCTGCGCCGCGGCCACGGTGCTCTGGGTCCTGCTGCCGGAAGGGGCGGTGGGCCTGTCCACCTTCCTGCCGATCTATGCCATCGCGCTGGCCCTGGCGCTGATCAGCCACCTGCCCGGCGGCATCGGCGTCTTCGAGGCGGTGGTGCTGCTGGCCTTCCGCGACTCGCCCGTCTCGCTGGACGAGGTCGCGGCGGCGCTGCTGCTCTATCGCATCGTCTACTACGTGCTGCCCCTGGCCCTGGCGGTGGCGCTGCTGGTGCTGCCGGAGGCGCGGCGGGGCGCCAGCCTGGCCGGACGGTCCCGCCCGGTGCGGGCGGCGACGCGGCTGGCGCCGCGCTTCCTGGGGGCGCTGGCCTTCATCGCCGGGGCGGCGCTGCTGATCGGCGGCGTGGCGCCCAGCGGCGAGGACGGGCCGGGGATGCTGGCCCCTGCCCTGCCGGGGCTGCTCTTCGAGGCCTCGCACCTGATCTCCAGCGTCGCGGGGCTGGTGCTGCTGCTGGTCGCGGACCGGCTGGTGCACCGGCTGGACGCCGCCTGGTGGGTCACCACGCTCTGCGCCATCGGCGGGCTGGTGCTCTCGGCCGCGCGCGGCGGCGGGCTCCTGGAGATGGGCTCGCTGCTGCTGCTGCTGCTGGCGCTGCTGGCGACGCGGCACCGCTTCGACCGGCGCACCCGGCTCTTCGCCCAACCCTTCACCCTGCGCTGGCTGGTCGCCGTGGGCTGCGTGGTGGCGGCGGCGGTCTGGCTGCTCTTCTTCGCCAACCGGGACGTGCCCTATTCCAACGAGCTCTGGTGGCGCTTCGAGTTCGACGAGGACGCGCCGCGTGGGCTGCGCGTGACCCTGGCGGCGGCCATGGGGCTGGGCGCGGTGGGGCTCTGGAGCCTGCTGCGCCATGCCCAGGGGCGGCAGGAGGAGCCGAGCCCGGCGATGCTGGAGCGGGCGGCGGAGATCGCCGATGCCCAGGACCGCGCCGACGCACAGCTGGTGCGGATGGGCGACAAGTCGCTGCTCTTCTCGGAGGCTGGCGATGCCTTCGTGATGTACGGGCAGCGCGGGCGTTCCTGGATCGCGCTCTTCGACCCGATCGGGCCGCGCGCCCGCTGGCCGGACCTGATCTGGAGCTTCGTGGAGGCGGCGGACGCCCAGGGCGCGCGGGCGGCCTTCTACCAGGTGAAGGCGGACAGCCTGCCGCTCTATCTCGATGCCGGCTTCCGCCCGATCAAGCTGGGTGAGGCGGCGCGGGTGGAGCTGTCGCGCTTCGACCTCAAGGGACGGGCGCGGGCCAATCTCCGGAACGCACTGAACCGGGCGGAACGGGACGGCATGACGCTCACCGTGCTGCCGCCGGCAGAGGTCCCTGCCCTGCTGCCGGAGCTTCGCGTCGTGTCGGATGCCTGGCTGGCATCGCACGAGACGCGGGAGAAGGCCTTCTCCCTCGGGGCCTTCGTGCCGCACTACGTCTGCGCCCAGCCGGTGGCGGTGGTGCGGGACGGCACGGGGCGGATGGTGGCCTTCGCCACCCTGTCTGAAACGCCGGTGACCCGGGCGGAGGCCTCGGTGGACCTGATGCGGCACCTGCCGGACGCGCCGGGCGGCACCATGGACTTCCTGTTCATACGGCTCCTGCTGCGCGCCAAGGAGCTGGGCTACCGGAACTTCGACCTGGGCATGGCGCCGCTGTCTGGCCTGGCCGCGCACCGGCTGGCGCCGCTCTGGCACCGGCTCGGCGGCTGGGTCTTCCGGCGGGGCGAGCGGTTCTACAATTTCCGTGGCCTGCGCGCCTTCAAGGAGAAGTTCGACCCGGTCTGGGAGCCGCGCTACCTCTGCGCGGCCGGGGGGCTCGACCCCTGGGTCGTGCTGGCCGATGTGGCGGCGCTTCAGGCGGGCGGCTTGCGCGGAGTGGTGGGCAAATGAGACGGCGTGGCGTGACGCGTGACCCGGTGCAGCGGCGGGCGCTGGTGCTGTCGGTGCTGGCGGGCTGCCTCCTGGCCGGCGAGGCCCAGTCGCCGGGGACGCGGGACCACTTCCCGTATCTGGTGGAGATCCCGGCCGATCCGGTGCGCTTCGACAGCTTCGCCCTGATCATCTCCGGCGATGGCGGCTGGGCGGACCTGGACCAGCAGCTCGGCGAGATCCTGCAGAGCCGCGGCATGTCCGTGTTGGGCTGGGATGCGCTGAACTACTTCTGGAAGCACCGGAAGGCGGAGGAGGTGGCGCAGGATCTCGACAAGGCGATCCGCACCTATTCCGAGCTGTGGAACCTGCCGCGCGTGGTGCTGATCGGCTTCTCCTTCGGGGCCGATGTGATGCCCTCCGCCTATAACCGCCTGCCGCCCGAAACGCAGGAGAAGGTGGCGCTGATCTCCCTGCTCTCCACCTCCAAGGACGTCGATTACGAGGTGACCGCCTCGGGGTTCATCGGCATGGGCGGTTCCGACGAGATCCCGATCGGGCCGGAGATGGCGCGGATGGACCAGACCAAGGTCCAGTGCGTCTATGGAGAGGAGGAGGCGGACGAGACAGGCTGCCTGCTGCTCGACCCGAAGAAGGCCCAGGTGATCCGCACCGCCGGCGGGCATCATTTCGACGAGGACTACGCCAGGCTGGCGGACCGCATCCTGGCGAGGCTGGCCGATGCGAGCTGACCGGCGCGGCCTGTGGCAGGCCGGGGCGGCGCTGGCGCTGCTGGCCGGGTCCTCCCGCCTGGGGACGGTCCGGGCCGGGGCGCCGGACGGGAAGACGGCGGAGACGGGGCTGCTGGCCTTCCGCATGATGCCCCTGGGAGGCAGCCCGGGAGGCGCTCCGGATCGTGCCGGAACCCCGCAGGGGCCGGTGAGCTTTGTCCTGCCCAGTTCGCACGCCCCGGACCCGAGGCTGCCACGGCTGCCGGTGGAGCGGCTCCTGGCCGGGGTACGGCTGGTGCTGACCGAGAGCGGCTATGCCCCCGGCGAGGAGGCGGGCGACGAGCTGTTCCGGCCGGAAGGGGACTGGCCCGCGCTGGCGGCGCTGAGCCCGGCGGAATGGGCGGCCTTGCGGCGCAACGCGGCCTGCCGGGGGCTGGAGGAGGGGGTGGCGCGGCTGCGACCGATCCTGCTGCTGTCCGTCGCCCGGGAAGCCTGCCCCGCCCCCGGCGCCGGCCGGGCGGGCCGTTCGCCGGAGGACTGGCTGAGCGGCGCGGCCCGGGCGATGGGCCTGCGCACCGGGGCACTGGAAAGCGTGGGGGAGAGCATGGCGGCGGCGGATGCCGTGCCGGAGGCGGTCTATCTGGGCGCGCTGCGCCGGGCGCTGGCCGATCCCGCGAGCGTGGCGGCGGAGGACCGGGCGCTGCAGCGCGCCTATGAGGATGGCGACCTGAACGAGGTCCGGCGCCTGACCGTGGCGGCCATGGGTGGGAACGAGGCCGGACGTGCGGCCTTCGACCGCATCGTGATCAGCGCCCGCAGCCGGCGGATGGCGGCGCGGCTGGCCGAGGCGGCCACGGCCCTGCCCGTGGTGGCGGTGGTGGGCGCGGCGCATCTGGCGGGGTCGGACGGGATGCTCGCGCTGCTCCAGGCCCAGGGTTTCCGGCTGGAGGCCTTCCGGATGCGGCTGGCGCCCGGATAGGGCGCCAGCCATTCCCGCGCGGCTCAGGCCGGCGGGTGTTCCTTCCACCAGTGCCGGGCGATCTCGGCGCGGGTGCAGACCCAGACATCGGGACAGGCCACGACGTGGTCCAGGAAGCGCGCCAGGGCGGCGGCGCGGCCGGGGCGGCCGACGAGGCGGCAATGCAGGCCGACGCTCATCATGCGCGGCGTGGTCCGGCCTTCTTCCCGCAGGAAATCCAGCGAGTCCTTCAGATAGGCGGTGAAGGCGTCGGTGGTGCCGAAGCCGGGCGGCACCGCGAACTTCATGTCGTTGTTGTCGAACGTGTAGGGGATGACGAGGTGCGGCTTGCCGTTCACCGGCACGTAGTGCGGCAGGTCGTCGTCATAGGCATCCGAGTCGTAGAGGAAGCCGCCATGCTCGGCGACGAGGCGGCGGGTGTTGCCGCTGATGCGGCCGGTGTACCAGCCGACCGGGGTGGTGCCGGTGGTCTGTTGCACCGCCGCGATGTTGCGGGCGATGTGCTCGCGCTCCGTGGCCTCGTCCACCTCGGCGTAGTTGATCCAGCGGTAGCCGTGGCAGGCGATCTCGTGCCCGGCCTCGGCGAAGGCCTGGCCGGCGGCGGGGTTCAGCTCCAGTGCCCGGCCCACGCCATAGACGGTGAGCCGCAGGCCGCGCTCGCGGAACAGGCGCAGCACGCGCCAGACGCCGACGCGGGCGCCGTAGTCGAACTGGCTTTCCGTGCTCTCGTCGCGCATGCCGCGTCGGGGCTGGCCACCCGGGACCTCGTGCAGATAGGCCTCGGTGATCGGGTCACCGTTCAGCGGCGTGTTCTCGCCGCCTTCCTCGTAGTTCAGGACGAAGGACAGGGCGACGCGGGCGCCGTTGGGCCAGCGCGCATCGGGCGGGTTGGGGCCATAGCCCGTGAAATCCCGGGGGAAACCGCTCTCGGCGGCCAGGATGGTGCCGCCGGTCTTGCCGTCGCTCATGCTCTCGTCCTTCGGGTTCTCGTCCGTCGGGTCCCGGCCCATCCGCCGGTGCATCCCCCGGCGGCATGGCCGCAATCCTGTGGCGGAACCCTGTTCATGGGGGCGGCCAGGCGCCCCGGAAGGCGGCCTGGCCGGACCCTGTTCCTGTCGGGCTGGCGAGGGAAGCGCAAGGCCCCTGCCCGCCCGTCCACCAGGGTTCAGCGCGCGTTGAAGCCGGCGCCGCCGCCGACATAGGCGCCACGTGTCGTGCCGTCATTGGCGGGCCGCTGGCAGGCCGCCAGGGGCAGAACCCCCAGAGCCAGGACAGCGAGAGCCAGCAGGAGCCGGGATGCCATGCCGGTCACGCCGCCGGAAGGTCGTTCAGGTGGCAGCGCGAACGATGCCCCGGCGCAACCTCCTTCAGCGCGGGCACCTCCAGCCGGCAGCGTTCGAAGGCGTGCGGGCAGCGCGGGTGGAAGTGGCAGCCCTTGGGCGGGTTCAGCGGCGAGGGAATCTCGCCCTGGACCACGGCGAAGCTCTTCTTGCGCGCCTCGATGCGCGGCACGGCGCCGAGCAGCGACTGGGTATAGGGGTGGTTGGCGCGGGCGAAGACCTCCTCGGCCGGCGCCTCCTCCACCACCCGGCCGAGATACATGATCACGACCCGGTCGCTCAGATGCTCCACCACGCCCAGGTCGTGGCTGATGAAGAGGTAGGTGAGGTCCAGATCCTGCCGCAGGCGCATGAAGAGGTTCAGCACCTGGGCCTGGATCGAGACGTCCAGCGCGGCCACGGATTCGTCGCAGACCAGGAATTCCGGCTGCACCGCCAGCGCGCGGGCGATGCCGATGCGCTGGCGCTGGCCGCCGGAGAACTGGTGCGGGTAACGGCGCTTGTAGGCCGGGTCGAGGCCGGCGCGACGGAGCTGATCGTCCACATAGGCATCGAGGCCGGAGCGTGTGGTCATGCCATGGACCAGCGGCGCCTCGCCCACGATGTCGGCGACCCGCAGGCGCGGGTTCAGCGAGGACATCGGGTCCTGGAAGATCATCTGCGCGCGCAGCTTGGCCTCGCGCGCCTCCCTGGCGGAGAGCGTGCTGCGGTTGCGGCCGCGCCAGAGGATCTCGCCATCCGAGGGCGGCAGGATGCCGGCCACCATGCGGCCGAGCGTGGACTTGCCGCAGCCGGATTCGCCGACGAGGCCGACGACCTCGCCCTTGCGGATGGTGAGATCGACCTTGTCCACGGCATGGACGGTTTCCTCGCGCACCGGGGCGCCGAGCTTCTTCGCGATCCGCCCGGCGAAGTCGAGGGTCTTGCTGAAGCGGCGGGAAACGCCCTTCACCTCGATGATGGGTGTCTCCAGGGCCGTCGGGGCAGCCGCGTCGGGACGGGCGAGCGTGGTGCTCATGCGGCCTCCGCGCGTTCGAAATGGGGGAAGAAGCAGCGGGCCCAGCGGTTGGGCAGCTTCTCGTCCAGGAGCGGATATTCGCGGCACTTCTCGGCCGCGCGGGGGCAGCGCGCCTGGAAGGGGCAGCCGGGCGGCAGGCTGAGCAGCGAGGGCGTCATGCCCGGGATCTGCCGCAGCGGCTCGCCCCGTCGGTTGCGCGAGGGCACGGAGCCCAGCAGCCCGACCGTGTAGGGGTGCAGGGGCGCGTCCAGCGTCTCCCCCACATCGCCGTATTCGACGACGCGGCCGGCATACATCACCGCCAAGTCGTCGGCGAGGCCGGCGACCACGGAGAGGTCGTGCGTGATCCAGATCAGCGAGGTGCCGGTATTGGCGGCGAGCTTCTGCACCTCGGCCAGGATCTGGCCCTGGATGGTGACGTCGAGCGCGGTGGTGGGCTCGTCCGCCACGATCAGCTCCGGGCGGTTCAGCAGGGCGATGGCGATGGCCACGCGCTGCCGCATCCCGCCGGAGAACTGGTGCGGATAGGATTTCAGGCGCTCGTCCGGGCTCGGGATGCCGACCATGCCCAGCGTGTCGCGGGCCCGCTGCCGGGCATCCTCGCGCGAGATCTTCTCGTGCGCCTGTAGCGTCTCGATCATCTGGGTGTCGATGCGCAGAACCGGATTGAGCGTCATCATCGGGTCCTGGAAGATCATGGCAATGCGGTTGCCGCGAAGCTGCCGCATCTCCTCCTCCGGGATGGTGGCGAGGTCGCGGCCCTGGAACAGGACGTGACCGCCCACCACGCGGCCCGGCGGATCGACCAGGCGCATAATGGAGAAGCCGGTGACCGACTTGCCGGAGCCGGACTCGCCCACGAGGCCCAGCACCCTGCCGCGGCCGACGGAGAAGGAGACGCCGTCCACCGCCTTGATCACGCCCGCACGGGTGAAGAAGTGGGTCTGGAGGTCGCGGACCTCCAGCGTCGCGGCGGCACTGGTGGCCGGAACTTGGATGGCGGCGCTCATTTCTGCAGCCTCGGGTTCAGCACGTCGCGCAGATGGTCGCCCACGAGGTTGATCGAGACGATGGTCACCAGCAGCGCGATGCCGGGGTAGAAGGAGATCCAGTACTTGCCCGAGAGCATGTACTCGTAGCCGTTGGAGATCAGCAGGCCGAGCGAGGGCTCGGTGATGGGCACGCCGAGGCCGAGGAAGGACAGCGTCGCCTCCAGCGCGATGGCGCGGGCCACCTGCATGGTGCCGACCACGATCAGCGGCGGCAGGCAGTTCGGCAGCAGGTGGCGGAAGATGATGCGGTGCGTCGGCAGGGCGAGGCACTGCGCCGCCTCGATATACTCGCGCCGCCGTTCCACCAGCGCCGTGCCGCGCACGGTGCGGGCGTAGTAGGCCCATTCCACGATGATCAGCGCCAGCACCACGTTCATGACGCCCTTGCCGAGGAAGGCCAGGATCATCAGCGCGGCGAGGATCGAGGGGAAGGAGAGCTGGAGGTCCACCAGCCGCATGATGAAGGTGTCGGTGCGGCCGCCGGCATAGGCGGCGAGCATGCCGAGCGATGCCCCCACCAGCGCGGCGCAGATGGCCGAGCCGGCGCCCACGATCAGGCTGATGCGCAGGCCGTAGAGGATGCCCGAGAGCATGTCGCGGCCCTGGTCGTCCGTGCCGAGCCAGTAGGTCATGGTGCCGTCGGCGTTCTGCGAGCCGGGCTCCAGCCTTCCGTCCATGATGTCGAGCTGGGCGAGGTCGTAGGGGTTCTGCGGGGAGATCCAGGGGGCGAGGATGGCCAGCAGCACGATGATCGTGAAGACGATCAGCCCGAACATCGCCAGCCTGGAGGCAGCGAAGTCGCGGACGAAGCGCTTGAAGGGGGTCTCGACCTTCGGCGCGGGCGGGGCGGCGGCCGGGGCGGTGGCCCCGGGCTTGGCGGCGGTGGCGCTCATGCCTTGCCCTCCAGCCGGACGCGCGGATCAAGCGCGGAATACATCAGATCCACGGTCAGGTTGATGATGATGAACATGAAGACGATGATCATGAGATAGGCCACGATCACGGGACGATCGAGCACGTTGATGCTGTCGATGATCAGCTTGCCCATACCCGGCCAGGCGAAGACGCTTTCCGTCACCACCGAGAAGGCGATGGTGGAGCCGAGCTCCAGCCCGACCACGGTGATCACCGGGATCAGGATGTTCTTGAAGACGTGCACGAAGATCACGCGGCTGTTGGTCAGGCCCTTGGCGCGCGCGAACTTCACGAAGTCCATCAGCATGGTCTCGCGCACGCCGGCGCGGGTCAGGCGCACCACGAGGGATATCTTGAACAAGGCGAGGTTCAGCGCCGGCATGGCCATGTGCGCCAGCCCGTCCCGGGTCAGGAAGGACCACTGCACCCCCAGCAGCTCCGCCGTCTGGCCGCGGCCGGTGGAGGGCAGCCAGCCGAGCTGCACGGCGAAGACCATGATCAGCATCAGCCCGACCCAGAAGGTCGGCAGCGAGAAGCCCAGGATGGAGCCGGCCATGATGCCCGAGGAGATCGGCGAGTGCGGCTTCAGCCCGGCATAGAGGCCAAGCGGGATGCCGATGACCAGCGCCAGGAAGGTGGCGCCGAGGGCGAGTTCCAGCGTCGCGGGCATGCGCTGCAGGATCAGTTGCAGGGCGGGCTCGTTGAACACGAAGCTGCGGCCCAGGTCGCCATGCAGGGCGTTGCCGAGAAAGGAGAGGTACTGCATCCAGAGCGGCAGATCGAGGCCGAGCGCCTTGATCGCCCGCTCGCGCTCCATCTGGTCCGCGTCGGGGCTGATCAGGATCTCCACGGGGTCGCCGATGGCATAGACGCCGACAAAGACGATCACCGACATCGCCAGCATCACGAGGGCCGCCTGGATCAGCCGGCGCAGGAGGTAAACGGTCATGGATTCAACTCGTCATGGTCCCGGACGGCGCGGATGGACCACGCCGCCGGGCTGGAAGTTCCGTGCGGAGGTGCACGACCCGCCCATTTATTGGGCAGAGGGGCGGATATCCTGCGCCCGGGTCAGCTCGTCGGCGCGCGCCTCGTGCACCAGTCCGGGGCGCATCGCCCAGATGTTCTTCTGGATGTGAATCGGGATGATCCCCACGTCGTCGAGCGCGATCTGGCTGGCTTCGCGCAGCAGCTGCTCGCGCTTGTCGTCATCCAGCGTTTGCAATGACTGTGCCAGCTTCGCGTCCATGGCGGGGTTGCTGTAGGAGCCCCGGTTGGAGGTGCCCCAGCCCTTCTCCGGCGTCGGGGTGGCGAGCAGGGCGCGCAGCGGCGAGGTCGCCTCGCCGGAGGAGATGCCCCAGCCGACGAGGCCGACCGCGATCTCCCGCCGGGCCGCCTTCTGCACATAGGCGGCCCAGGGCTGGGCATCGACCTGGGTGCGGACGCCGATCCGGGCCCACATCTGGCCGATCGCCTGGATGATGCGGGCGTCGTTGATGTAGCGGTCGTTGGGGCCGCTCAGCACGATGTGGAAGCCGTCCGGATAGCCGGCCCCGGCGAGCAGCTTCTTCGCGCCCTCCGGATCCGCCTTGGCGGGTTGCAGGCCAGGGAGCGTGCCGAAGGCGCCGATGGAGAGGAACTGCGCGGTCGGGGCGGCGGCGCCCTCCATGACGCGCTGGGCGATCGCCTGCCGGTCGATGGCCATCGACAGCGCCTGACGGACCTTGAGGTCCTTGAGCGGGTTCTTGTCCAGCACCTTGCCGGCATTGTCGGTGATGACCGGCGACTGGGCGTGCAGGTGGTCCATGAACAGGAAGATCAGGCGCAGCCCGTCCGCCTCGCTCATCCGCACGCGGCTGTCCTTGGACAGCTTGGCGATGTCGCTGGTCGGCACCTGGTCGATGAAGTCCACATCGCCCGAAAGCAGCGCCGCGGTGCGGGCGCCGTCATTCGAGATCATGCGGTAGTTGACCTTCTTCCAGGCCGGCTTCTCGCCGAAATAGTTGTCGTTGCGTTCGTAGACGATGCGGTCGCCGTTGCGATAGGCGGTGACGCGGAAGGGACCGGTGCCGATGGCGACCTTGAGGCTGTTGAAATCCTCGGTCCCGGCGCCCTGGTGCGTCTCGCGGTCCAGCATCTCGACCTGGGCGAGGTCGGTGGCCAGCAGCGGATAGGGGCCGTCCGTGTGCAGGCGGATCGTCAGCGGATCGACGATCTCCACCCGCTTCACCCCGCGCGTGTAGATGGCATAGGAGGAGGGGCTGTTGGGGACGTTGGGCACGCGTTCCAGCGTGAAGGCCACGTCCTCGGCGGTGAAGTCGTTACCGTTATGGAACTTCACCCCGGGGCGCAGCTTGAACTCCCAGGCATCCTCGGCCACCGGCTTCCAGCTCTCGGCCAGGCGCGGCTGCAGCCGGCCCTTGGCGTCGAAGGTGGTCAGGCTGTCGAAGAGCATGTCCGCCACGGCGTAGTTCGGCGACAGCGCATGGTAGTGGGGGTCGAGCGAAGTGACCGGGGCGCCGACCGCGAGGTTCAGCTCCTGCGCCCGGCCGGGGCCCGTCAATGCCACAAGGGCGGCGAAACCCGCCGCCACGAGACGAACTGTCATGTCCAAGGGAGCTCCCGACAACTTCGGACGCGAATGTGTCTATGCTGCGGGGTTCTAGCAGCCCTGCAATGCTGTCGCCAGCTTTCGGACGAAATGAGGACAAATTATCGTCAAAAGATCGCAGGGCGAAACATTCCGGACGAACATGAACGCCGGCGGTGGGGAGGGTCAGTCCTCGTCGGCTTCCGCCACCGGCAGGATGGAGGTTTCCTTGGCCGTGGCGGTGGCCACGATGGTCTCGGTCCGCTCCACGCCGGGAAGCGTGCGGATCTCGCGGTCCACGAACTGCTCCAGGGTGGCAAGATCGGGCAGGCGCAGCTTGAGCAGCCAGGACCAGCCGCCGGTCACCGCATGACATTCGAGGACCGGCTCCAGGGCCTGCACGGCCTCCCGGAAATCGGCGGCGTCGCGGCCGGCGCGCATGCCGACGAAGACGAAGGCGAGGAGCGGGCAGCCGATCGCGGCCGGGTCCAGGTCGGCCCGCCAGCCGCGGATGGTGTGGCGCTCCTCCAGCCGCTTGACCCGCTCGGCGGTGGCGGAAACGGACAGGCCGGCGATCTTGGCGAGTTCCGCGAGCCCGGCCGCCCCATCCTGTTGCACGGCGATAAGGATATTGCGGTCGATCTCGTCCATGACCACAGCCTAGCCCGGCTTGTCACATTCGGAAAAGACGAACAGCCCGGCTTGCCGCAAAGGCAGGCCGGGCCACGGGTCCTGGGCCGGGGAGGGAAGCCCCTCCCCCGCCAGCGTCAGACGTAGTGCTCAGCCAGCGGCGCGAAGCCGTTGAAGCGCTGGCTGGCATAGGTCGTCACATAGGCGCCGGTGGCCAGCAGCTCGATCCGGTCCCCGGCATCGAGGGCCAGCGGCAGGCGGTAGTTGGACTTCTCGTAAAGGGTGTCGGTGCTGTCGCA
Source organism: Roseomonas mucosa ATCC BAA-692 (assembly GCF_000622225.1). Classification (GTDB taxonomy): domain Bacteria; phylum Pseudomonadota; class Alphaproteobacteria; order Acetobacterales; family Acetobacteraceae; genus Roseomonas; species Roseomonas mucosa. The sequence goes on from NZ_JHWD01000002.1 coordinate 262,624, forward strand.
GGTCGGCCCCGCGATCGTCACCGGCCCCTCGTCCTCGCCATCATGCGGGGTACGGAAGTCGTACTTGATCGACTCGCCTTCTGTCTCGGCCAGGCCGCCGAAGCGGCCGATGTCGAGATAGACCCAGCGGACCGGGTCGTCCTCGGCCTTGCGGGAGACCAGCACGACCTCGGCGGAGACCACACCCGCGTCGCCGACGATGAAGCGGCCCGGCTCGATCACGATATCCGGCAGGGCATTGCCGAAATGCTGTGCCATCGCGCCCATGATGGCGGCGCCGAAGGTGTCGATCTCCGGCACCTCGGCACGGTAGCGGACCGGGTAGCCGCCGCCGAGGTTCACCATGCGCACCTTCACGCCTGCTTCCTGAAGGTCGGTGAAGAGCATGGCGGCCTTGGCGATCGCCGCCTCGTAGGCGGTGGTCTTGGTCTGCTGCGAGCCGACATGGAAGGAGAGGCCGAAGGGGTCGAGGCCGAGCTCGGCGGCCTGGATCATCAGCGCCTTCGCCATCTCGATCTCGCAGCCGAACTTGCGGCTGAGCGGCCATTCCGCACCGTCATTGCCGACCAGGATGCGGCAATAGACGCGGGAGCCGGGGGCCGAGCGGGCGAGCTTCTTCAGCTCCCCCTCGGAATCGAAGGCGAACATGCGGATGCCGCGGTCGAAGGCCGCCTTGATGGCGGATTCCTTCTTGATGGTGTTGCCGTAGGAGATGGACTCCGGCGCCGCGCCCGCGTCGAGACAGGCCGAGATCTCCTCGTAGGAGGCGGCATCGAAGCTGGAGCCCAGGCCGACCAGGCGGTCCAGGATCGGCGCGGCAGGGTTGGCCTTCACCGCGTAGTAGATCCGGGACTGCGGCATGGCGGCCTGCAGGCGGCGGTAGTTCTCCTCCACCCGATCCACGTCGAGGACGAGGCAGGGAGTGGCCGGCGCGGCGTCGCGCAGGAATTGGGCGATCTTGGGGGTCATCGCGGCACCCTCCCAGAAAGCGGCAGGGCAGCCGCCTTTCCGGCGGCCGGCCCTGTCAGCGTTGCGAACGGTCGAACGAACCAGCGACCAAAGGTTGCCAGGACGCTTGACGTCGTTGCGTAACCACCCAGGGCCAGAGGCACGTGCGTACTGCGTTGGAGGGGCAGATAGAGGCGGCGGGCACAGGGCACAAGTGGCAAAACCGGCCCCAGCCGTTTTTTTTCCGCAGAACGAGCTAGCGGGCCGGAAACCCCTCCCATGTTTTCCTTGGCCGTCCGGCTTATTCACCGGCCGTTCATAGTTTTGGCCGGGGGTCTTCCGGTCGGACCGGCGCCTATCGCAGGTCTGTCACGAGACTGGTGCAAACCTGTTCCGGGCGACCGGGAATCGGGGCGTCCAGAGGCAATCCAGGCGGGAGAAAGGCGGCGTCGCGAGGGCAGCCGGGAGACGGGCGCAGCCCCTCCCCCGGCCACGGATCAGCGGATCAGGCCACCGGTCGGGGAAGAAGGGTCGGCGGCGTAGTTGCGCGGCATCCGGCCGGCGAGGAAGGCATGGCGTCCGGCCTCCACCGCCGCCTTCATGGCCCGCGCCATGCGAACCGGGTCCTTCGCATGGGCGATGGCGCTGTTCAGCAGCACGGCGTCGCAACCCAGCTCCAGGGCGAAAGCGGCCTCGGAGGCGGTGCCGATGCCGGCATCCACCAGCACAGGCACCCTGGCCTGCTCCTTGATGGCGCGGATCATGAAGGGGTTGGCCACGCCCAGGCCGGAGCCGATCGGGGCGCCGAGTGGCATGATGGCGACGCAGCCCATTTCCTCCAGCCGCTTCGCCGCCACCGGGTCGTCGGCGCAATAGACCATGACCTCGAACCCGTCGGCGATCAGGGCCGCGGCAGCCTCCAGCGTCGCCTGCATGTCCGGGTAGAGGAAGGGTGGCGGGCCCAGCACCTCCAGCTTCACCAGGTTCCAGCCCCCCGCCTCACGCGCCAGGCGCAGGGTGCGGACGGCATCCTTGGCGGTGTGGCAGCCGGCGGTGTTGGGGAGATAGGTATAGCGGTCGGGAGGCACGAAATCCTGCAGCATCGGCGCACCGGGGTCGGACAGGTTCACCCGCCGCACCGCCACCGTGACGATCTCGGCGCCGGAGGCCTCGATGGCCTCGGCCGTCTCCTCCAGCGACTTGTAGCGGCCGGTGCCGACGATCAGGCGGGAGCGGAAGCGGCGGCCGGCCACCTCCCAGCTGTCATCCGCCGTCCGAATACCGTCCATATGCCTCAGCCTCCGCCGATGAAGTGCACGATTTCCAGGGAATCTCCCGCCTCCAGCCGCGTCGCGGCATAGGTGGAGCGCGGCACGATCTCCTCGTTCCGCTCCACCGCGACCTTGCGGGTGTCGAGGCCCAGCTCGGCCAGCAGCGCGACCAGGCTGGCTCCTTGCGGAAGGTGGCGTGCTTCGCCGTTGACCGTGACCCGGATCGTGTCCGGCCGGGTGGCGGAGGTGATCTCTGACATGGGTCGGATGTGGCGCGCTCCCGGGCGGGACGCAAGCACCCCGCATGCAGCCCGGAAGGCGGCTCCGCGGGTTTCTCGCATATGCGAAGATGCAGGCCGTGCTTGCCCCATCCCTCGCACCCTGCTAGCCCCGCGCGGTTCAAGAGGTCACAACCTTGTCCCCGCCCCTGATCGCCGTTCTGAACGGCCCCAACCTGAACCTGCTCGGCACCCGTGAGCCCAAGATCTACGGGGCCGATACGCTCGACGACATCGAGGCGCTGTGCGCCGAGGTCGCGGACCAGGAAGGGCTGGCCATCGACTTCCGCCAGACCAACGGCGAGGGCGAGCTGGTGTCCTGGGTTCAGGAATGCCGCGGGCGGGCATCCGGGATCGTGATCAACCCTGCTGGCTACTCCTTCACCTCCATCGCCCTGCTGGATGCCCTCGTGGCCGTCCGGCTGCCGGTGATCGAGGTCCACCTCACCAACATCCACCGGCGGGAGGCGTTCCGGCATGTCTCCTACGTTTCCCGCGCGGCGACCGGCGTGATCTGCGGGCTGGGACCCCAGGGCTATGCCCTGGCACTCCGGGCCATGACGGACATGCTGGCGACCGCACAGAACGAACTGGACGACGACGCATGAGCGGCCTTTCCTTCTCCCCCGACGCCATCAAGGCACTCGCCGAGATCCTGCGACAGACCGATCTGACCGAGATCGAGCTGGTCGAGAAGGACAGCCGCATCCGCGTGGCCCGAGAGGTGACCGTGGCCGCCCCGGTGGTGACCCAGATGGCTGCCCCGGCGATGCAGGCCGTGCCGGCCCCCGTTTCCGCCCCGCCGCCGGCTGCCGCCGAAGCGCCGTTGTCGCATGCCAATGCGGTGACCTCGCCCATGGTGGGCGTGGCCTATCTCTCGCCAGAGCCGGGGGCGGCACCCTTCATCACCCAGGGCCAGCACGTGAGCGCCGGGCAGACGCTGCTGCTGATCGAGGCGATGAAGACCTTCAACCAGATCAAGGCCACCAAATCCGGCACCGTGACCCGTATCCTGATCGAGAACGGGACCCCGGTGGAATTCGGCGAGCCGCTGATGGTGATCGAGTAAGGACGCGGCCACGTGTTCCGCAAGATCCTGATCGCCAACCGGGGCGAGATCGCGCTCCGCATCCACCGCGCCTGCCAGGAGATGGGCATCCGCACGGTGGCGGTGCATTCCACCGCCGACGCCACGGCGATGCATGTGCGCCTCGCCGACGAGAGCGTCTGCATCGGCCCGCCCTCGCCGCGCGAGAGCTACCTGAACGTCGCCAACATCCTGGCGGCGGCCACCATCACGGGGGCGGAGGCGATTCACCCGGGCTATGGCTTCCTGTCGGAGAATGCCCGCTTCGCCGAGATGGTGGAGGCGCATGGCCTGACCTTCATCGGCCCGACCGCGGAACATATCCGCATGATGGGCGACAAGATCGCCGCCAAGGACGCGATGCGGCGCCTGGGCGTGCCGCTGGTGCCGGGCTCGCCCGGCGCGCTGGCCTCCATCGACGAGGCACGCGAGATCGCCGACCAGATCCTGTACCCGGTGCTGATCAAGGCGGCGGCGGGCGGCGGCGGGCGCGGCATGAAGGTGGCGCGTTCGGCGGACGAGCTGGAGGAAGCCTGGCAGGTGGCGCGCACCGAGGCCAAGGCGGCCTTCGGTGACGATGCCGTGTACATGGAGAAGTATCTCGACCGGCCCCGGCACATCGAGATGCAGGTCCTGGCCGACAACCATGGCAATGTGGTGCATCTGGGCGAGCGCGACTGCTCGCTGCAGCGGCGCCACCAGAAGCTGGTGGAGGAGGCGGGCAGCCCCGTGTTGACCGCCGCCGACCGGGAAGCCCTGGGCACCACGGTGACGGCGGCGCTGAAGCAGCTCGGCTACCGCAATGCCGGCACGCTGGAATTCCTGTGGCAGGACGGGCAGTTCGCCTTCATCGAGATGAACACCCGGTTGCAGGTCGAGCATCCCGTCACCGAGATGGTCTGCAACATCGACCTGGTGAAGGAGCAGATCCGCATCGCGGCGGGCGAGAAGCTCGGCTATGAGCAGAAGGACATCCGCTTCCAGGGCCATGCGATCGAGTGCCGCATCACGGCCGAGGACCCGCTGACCTTCGCGCCGAGCCCGGGGCGGGTCACGACCTTCCACGCGCCGGGCGGGCTGGGGGTGCGCATGGATAGCGCGCTCTATGCCGGCTACAACGTGCCGCCCTATTACGACAGCCTGGTGGCCAAGCTGATCGTCTATGGCGCGAACCGGCAGGAGGCGATCGCCCGCGCCCGCCGCGCCCTGGACGAGACGGTGGTGGACGGCATCAACACGACGCTGACCCTGCACCAGAAGATCATGGACGACCCGGAATTCCAGTCCGGCGACTACACGATCCATTGGCTGGAGAAGTTCGTGGCGCGCGAGGTCGAGGGGACCTGACCCCTCCGCTTCCGGGCGGGCCGCGCGTGGTGCCGCCCGGGAGGCGGGCCTTTGCGCCCCCTCGCTCCGGGAGCCCTGGCTCCGGGACTTTTCCGGGGCGGCACGGCGCCGGAGGGCGGCTCCCGGAATCGGGAAGCACGGCAGGTGGTGCAGTGCGGCGCGGACCGTGCCAGGATGGGCGCCGATGAGCCGGCGCGGGATCGCGATCACCCCTGACCTTGTCCTGCGCGCCTATGCCGCAGGGCTTTTCCCGATGGCGGAGGGCCGGGCATCCAACCGGCTCTTCTGGCTGGACCCGGAGCAGCGGGGTATCCTGCCGCTGGAGAATTTCCACCTGCCGCGCCGTCTCGCGCGTACGGTGCTGTCCGGCCGCTTCACGGTGACGGCGGACCGGGCCTTCGCCGAGGTGCTGGCAGGCTGCGCCGCCCCGGCCCCCGGCCGCGAGGATTCCTGGATCAATGCGGAGGTGGAGGCGCTCTTCAACGAGCTGCACCGGCTCGGCCATGCGCATTCCATCGAGACATGGCAGGACGGGAGGCTGGTGGGCGGTCTCTACGGTATCAGGCTGGGCGGGGCCTTCTTCGGGGAGAGCATGTTCTCCCGCGAGACGGATGCCTCGAAGACCGCCCTGGTACATCTGGTGATCCGCCTGCGACGCGGCGGCTTCACCCTGCTGGATACACAGTTCCTGACCTCGCACCTCGCCCGCTTCGGCGCGGTCGAGGTGCCGCAGGCGGACTACAAGGCACGACTGGCGAGTTCGCTGCGGGTGCTGGCGCGGTGGGAGCGCGAACTGCCCGCCGAGGAGGTCGAGTACTGGGTCCGCGACCTGAGATCCGGTTCCGGCTGAGGTTCGGCCCGCGTCGCGTCGGGGTCTTCCAGCGCCTCCAGGAAGGCCCTGGCCCAGACGCCGACATTCTGGGTTTCCAGCCTGCGATACATGGCGGCGTGCCGCTCCCGCCGCTCCTCAATGGGCATTTCCAGGGCGTTGTGGATGGCCGAGGCGACGCCCACGGGGTCGAGCGGGTTGACCTGCAAGGCCTCCGGCATGTTCTCGGCCGCGCCGGCGAAGCGGGACAGCACGAGGACGCCGGGATTCTCCGCGTCCTGCGCCGCCACATATTCCTTGGCGACGAGGTTCATGCCGTCGCGTAGCGGCGTTACCAGCCCGACCTTGGAGACGCGATAGAAGCCGGCGAGGCAGTCGCGGGACAGGGCGCGGGCGACATAGCGCACGGGCGTCCAGTCCGGATCGGCATAGTCGCCATTGATCGTGCCGGCGAGGCGGTCGATCTCCCGCCGCAGGTCGCGGTAGCTCTCGATGTCGTCGCGGGACTTGGCGGCGATCTGGAGATAGGTGACGTGGCCGCGATGCTGCGGGTATTCCGCCAGCAGGGCGGCAAAGGCGCGTAGCCGCTCCGGCAGGCCCTTGGTGTAGTCCAGCCTCTCCACGCCAATCACGAGGTCACGGTGGCCGAGGCTGGCGACGAGGCGGCGGGTTTCCGACCCGCGCGCAGCACGGGCGGCTGTCTCGTTGAACTCCCGGGTGGCGATGCCGATGGGATGGGCCTGCAGCCGTGTTTCGCGGCCCCGGAAGCGGACCGTCTCGTCGGCCGGCACCTGCATGCCGGTGCCCTGGTTCATGCAGTCGATCAGGCCCTGGAGGTCGCGGCGCGACTGCACGCCCACGAGGTCATAGGCCAGCAGGTCGTGCAGAAGCCGGTCGGAATCGGGGAGTGCGGAGAAGAGCGCCCAGGGAGGGAAAGGAATGTGGTGGAAGTAGCCGATGCGCTGCTTCGCCCCCATGGCCCGCAATTCGGCACCGAGGGGGATGAGTTGGTAGTCATGCACCCAGATCGTGTCGTCCGGGCGCAGATGCGGAAGGAGGCGGCGGGCGAATTCGCGGTTCACGTCGCGATAGACCTCGGCCTGCTGCCGGTCGTAGGTCAGGAGGCCGAGGCGGAAGTGGAAGAGCGGCCAGAGAACGCCGTTGGCATGGCCGACATAGAAGCCGCGGTACTGGTCGTCCGTCAGGTCGAAGACGGTGTAGTCCACCCCGGAGCGCCGGACCGTCTTGGCCGGGCCGGGTTCCTCGCCGACGACATGGCCGCTCCAGCCGAACCACATGCCGCCGCGGGCCTTGAAGGCCTCCTTGAGGGCAACCGCGAGGCCACCCGCCGCCGGGGGGTCGTCCCGCTTCGGCACGGCCACACGGTTGGATACGACGACTAGGCGTCCCACAGTCCCTCCTCCCAGATCTTCCTGATCATTCCGATCGGTGAAATGAACCGCTTCCCCATGGGAAGAACGACGCGCGGACAGGCGCGGTTTCGCATTGGCGGCGTCATGGGGGTGCGTCAGCCCCCGCCGGCCGGACGCGGTCCCTGCCCCGCCTCCAGCGCATCCGCGGCCCGGGCGAGCCAGGCGCGGAAGCGCGCGGGCTGACCGGAGAAGTCCTCCGGGATACGGTAGCCGATGCCGTCCATGGCATAGGCGGCGGTGATCCCGTCCTCGTCCGTCACGTCATCGCCCACGAAGATCGGCTTGCGCCCCGCGAAGGCGGCACGGGCCATGAGGCGGTGGACGGCCTTGCCCTTGTCGGCGAAGCGCGGGCGGACCTCGTAGGCGGCATGGGCCGGGACGACGCGGAAGCCCTCCGGCAGCTCGGCCGCCATGGCTTCCGCCAGGGCATGGGCGGCCTCGCCGGCCTCGGGCGCCAGGCGGTAATGCAGCACCAAGCCGTGGCGCTTGTGCTCGGCCAGGGCACCGGGATGGGCGGCGGCGAAGCGGTCGGCGGCCTCCCGCCAGGCGGCGGGCGGGGATGGCAGCGGCGGCGAGGCCGCGTCCGACGGATCGAGCACCGCCCCGTGCTCGGTGGCCACGACGAGGCCGGGAACGGGCAGGAAGCCGCGCACGACCTCCAGCCCCCGGCCCGTCACGATCGCCAGCGCGCCGCCTAGCGCGACGGACAGGCGCTGGAGCACCGAGGGCAGGTCGGGTGGCACCACCACGAGATCCGGGCGCGCCGCGATCTCGACCAGCGTGCCGTCGAAATCGAGGAAGAGGGCGGATTCGGGACCGGGGAGAGGCGGCAGGCCAGCCTCTGGAATCACGTCAGCCATGAGGCGTTCCTCTTCCGAGGGAAGTGTGGCGGGCGCAAGGCGAATGAGGCGGGAATGACAGATTCTTGTAGGGTCAGACCGTGAATTGTTCCGCGACGATGCGCTCGCTGAGGCCGTGATCGGGATCGAAGAGCATGGTCAGCGCCACGCTCCTGTCCTCGCGCACCTCGACACGGGTCACGTCGCGGACCTCGGTGTAGTCCGCCACGGCGGCGACGGGGCGCTTCTCGTGTTCCAGGATGTCGAAGATCACCACGGACTCGGAGGGCAGCAGCGCGCCGCGCCAGCGGCGGGGGCGGAAGGCGCTGATCGGCGTCAGCGGCAGGAGGTTGGCGCCGAGCGGCACGATGGGGCCATGCGCGGAAAGGTTGTAGGCGGTGCTGCCGGCCGGGGTGGAAACGAGGATGCCGTCGCAGATCAGCTCGGCGAGGCGGATCTTGCCGTCCACGGTGATGCGGATCTTGGCGGCCTGGCGCGTTTCGCGCAGCAGGTTCACGTCGTTGATGGCGAGGCCGGTCTGCGTCTCGCCCCTGGCGTCGGTGGCCAGCATCCGCAGCGGATGCAGCACCGCCGCCTGGGCAGCGGCGAGGCGCTCCGGCAGGTCGTCCCCGCGGAACTCGTTCATCAGGAAGCCGACGCTGCCGCAGTTCATGCCATAGACCGGCAGGTTGCGGCCCAGCAGCTTGTGCTGCGTTTCCAGCATGCAGCCATCGCCGCCCAGCGCCACGACCACGGCGGCCTCATCGGGCTGGGCATCGCCATAGCGCGCGATCAGGCGGGTCCGGGCGGCGACCGCCTTCTCCGACCCGGCACAGAGAAAAGAGATGCGGCCCGTCAGGTCCGGCGGCAGCGGGGAGACGGGTTCGCCACCGGGCAGGCCGGCGTTCAGGAGGCCGGTATCGGGTCCCATCTCAGCGGCCCCGGCATCCGGGCGGCGGCGATCGGCGCATGGTCGGGGTCCTTCGCTCCTGCGGCAGGGACATAGGACGCTGCCCGGACGGCGCCCGCAAGCCCGGGCGGCGGGCCAGCCGGGCCGGGAAAGGCGGCGGCCGGGGGCGGGTAGCTCAGAGGGCCTTCCAGAACAGGGTGGTGCCGTGCGGCACGCCCTGGGCATCGAGCGCATAGCCGGGGATACGGCCCGCCTCGGTCCAGCCCATCTCGCGGTAGAGTGCCTCGGCCGGGCCGTCGCTGCGGGTGTCGAGGGTCAGCAGCCGGCGGCCGACGCCGCGCGCCGCCTGCTCGGCCTTGCGCATCAGGGCGCGGGCGATGCCGCGCCGACGGAAGGCCGGGTCCACCAGCAGCTTCGCGATCTCGGCACGGTGCGGCTGGTTGGCCGGCGTGTCGAGGACGAGCTGCACCGTGCCGGCGATCTGCCCCTCCGACCAGGCGGCGAGAAGAAGGCGCTTGCCGGTGGCGACGTCGGAGGAAACGTTACGCCAGAAGGAGCGCGCCGTCTCCTTCGGGAGCGGCGGCAGGAAGGAGACCGAGGCGCCGGAAGCGACGCAGGCCACCAGGATGGCGGCGAGGCGGCGCTCGGCGCTGGCGGCGGCCGCGGCATCCAGGGCCTCCACGACGAGGCCGCGGGCCGGCTTGGCGTAGCGGAATTCCAGCGAGTTGGAGATGTCGTCCAGGATGCGGATCGAGCCGGAGCGGACATAGCCCCGCTTCTCGTAGAAGGCATGGGCGGCGTCGAAGCGCGTGTCCGTCCAGAGTACGAGGCGCTCCGCCCCGGCATCGAGCGCGCGCCTTTCGCCGAGGTCGAGCAGCTGGTGCGCCAGGCCGGTGCCGCGCTGGTCGCGGCGGACATAGACGCGGCAGATCTCCCAGGCATTGTCGGAGCCGAGCGGGCGGACGGCGACCATGCCGACCACCTCGCCGCCCTGATCGGCCGTCCAGACGGCGCCGCCCACCTTGCCGAAATGCGTGACCAGGGCACGAAGCTCGGGATTCTCGCCGTCCACGTCCAGGATGCAGTTCGGGTATTCCGCCCAGGCCTCGCCGATCAGGCGGATGAAGCCCTCCGCGTCGCTGTCGGCGCCCTCGCGGATCCGAACGGGACGGATGATGGCGCCGCCGTCGCTCACGAAAGGCCCCGGCAGAAGCGGTCGATGCGGGCGCAGGCCTCGGCGAGCTGCTCCATGCCCGTGGCATAGGAGAGGCGCAGATAAGGGCTCATGCCATAGGCCGCGCCGGCGACGGTGGCGACGTGCTGTTCCTCCAGCAGGGCCATGGCGAAGTCGGTGTCCGTTTCCAGATGCCTGCCGCCCGCCGTGGTGCGGCCCAGACAGCCTCCGATGTTGGGAAAGAGGTAGAAGGCGCCCTCGGGCTTGTGACAGGCGATGCCGGGGATCGTGTTCAGCCTCTCGACCAGGAAGTCGCGGCGCTCGCGATAGGCATGCGCGCGCTCGGCCACCAGATCCTGCGGCCCTTCCAGCGCGGCGGTGGCCGCCGCCTGGCCGACGGTGGAGACGCCGCCGGTGAGATGGCCCTGCATCGTCACCATGGCCTTGATCAGCGGCGCCGGGCCGCCGGCATAGCCGATGCGCCAGCCGGTCATCGCATAGGTCTTGGAGACGCCGTTCAGCGTCAGCACGCGATCCTTCAGCCGGGGCTCGACCTCGGCGATGGTGCAGAACTCGAAGTTGTCATAGACGAGGTGCTCGTACATGTCGTCGGACATGATCCAGACCTGCGGGTGGCGCAGCAGCACCTCGGCCAGGGCCTGCATCTCCGCGCGGGAGCAGGCGGCGCCGGTCGGGTTGTTCGGGAAGTTCAGCACCAGCCACTTGGTCCTCGGCGTGATGGCCGCCTCCAGATCCTCCGGCCGCAGCTTGAAGCCGTTGTTCTGCGGGCAGGAGACGAAACTCGCGTCGGCGCCGGCCAGCTTCGCCTGCATGGCGTAGCTGATCCAGCAGGGCGAGGGGATCAGCACCTCGTCGCCGGCGTCACATGTGGCGAGGAAGGCGTTGGTGATGATCTGCTTGCCGCCATTGGCGACCATGATCTCGTTCAGCGCGTAGTCGAGCTTGTTCTCGCGCCGGAACTTGCGCTGGATCGCCTCCTTCAGCGCGCGGATGCCATCCTGCGGCGGATATTTGGTCAGCCCTTCGAGCGCGGCGCGGTTCGCGGCCTCGATGGCGTGCGGGGGCGTGGCGAAATCGGGCTCGCCGACGGTGAGGCTGATGACCTGATGGCCCTGGGCCTTCATCTCGCGCGCCTTGATGGACATGGCCACGGAGGGGGCGACCGGGATTTCCGTCAGGCGGGTGGCGAGGGCGGGCATGGTCGGATCAGTCTCGGCAGGAGGCGGGTTGGGAACGGAGGGACGCGCGGGAGGTGGTGGGACCGGGCGAGACCTGCCTCCCGGACGGAAGGCGGGTCTCGCCGGACAGGGGCCTAGTTCAGCCCTTCGCAGAACCGCTTGATGCGGTTGCAGGCGTCTTCCAGCACGGCGTCGGAGGTCGCGTAGGAGACGCGGAAATGGCCGGGGAACATGAAGGCCGAGCCGTGGACCGCGGCGACGCCCTCATCCTCCAGCAGCGCCGTCACGAAATCCTCGTCCGTCTCGATCCGCTTGCCCGAGGCGGTGGTCTTGCCGAGGCAGCCGGCGATGTCGGGGAAGACGTAGAAGGCGCCATCGGGCGTGGCGCAGCGGATGCCGGGGGCCTGGTTCAGCAGGCGCACGACGAGGTCGCGGCGGCGCTCGAAGGCCAGGCGCATGGTCTCCACGCTCTCCTGCGGGCCATTCAGCGCCTCGACGGCGGCGGCCTGGGAGATGGAGGAGGTGTTGGAGGTGCTCTGCCCCTGCAGCTTGTCCATCGCCTTGATCAGCGCGAGCGGCGCGCCGGCGAAGCCGATGCGCCAGCCGGTCATGGCATAGCCCTTGGAGCAGCCGTTCATGGTGACGGTGCGGTCCTTCAGGCGCGGCTCCACCTGGGCAATCGTCCTGAAGGCGAAGTCGCCATAGACCAGCTTCTCGTAGATGTCGTCGGTGAAGATCCAGACCTGTGGGTGGCGCAGCAGCACCTCGGCCAGCCCCTTCAGCTCCGCCTCGGAATAGGCGGCGCCGGTCGGGTTGGAGGGGTTGTTCAGGATCAGCCACTTGGTCTTCGGCGTGATCGCGGCTTCCAGCTGCTCCGGGGTGATCTTGAAACCCTGGTTCTGCCCGGCCGGGACGATCACCGGCTTGCCGCCCGCCAGCGCGATGATGTCGGGGTAGCTGACCCAGCAGGGAGCAGGCACGATGGCCTCGTCGCCCTCGTCGATCGTGGCGAGCATGGCGTTGAAGATCACCTGCTTGCCGCCGGTGGAGACGACGATCTCCTCCGGCTTGTAGGTCAGGCCGTTGTCCCGCTCGAACTTCGCCGCCACCGCCTTGCGCAGCGCCATGGTGCCGGCGACGTCGGTATAGCGGGTCTCGCCGTCCTGGATCGCCTTGATCGCGGCGTCCTTGATGTTCTGCGGGGTCTCGAAATCCGGCTCGCCGACGCTGAGGCTGATCACGTCCCGGCCGGCGGCCTTCAGGGCGCGGGCCTTCTGGGTGACGACGATGGTCTGGGACGGGGAGATGCGGTCCATCCGCTCGGCGGTCAGCGTCATGGGTCTTCCGGAGCTTTCGGGGTCGGAGGAAAGGCGGCGGAACCCTAGTCGCCACCCCTGCCCCGGGCAACCCGCGCGCGCGTCAGGCCTGCCGCGAGCAGCAGGGCGAGGCCGGCGGCGGCGAGGATCAGCACCGCCAGGGCATTGACCTTGGGCGTCATGCCCAGGCGCAGCATGGAGAAGAGGGCCACCGGCAGGGTGGTGGAAGCGGGACCGGACAGGAAGCTGGCCAGCACCACATCGTCCAGCGAGAGGGTGAAGGCGAGCAGCCAGGAGGCCGCCAGGGCGGGCGCCATCAGCGGCAGGGTGACGGTGCGGAAGACGGTGGCGGGCGTGGCGCCGAGATCGGCCGCGGCCTCCTCCAGCTCCCGCCCGCCGCGGGCCAGGCGGGCCTGGACGATCACCGCGGCATAGGCGGCGCCCAGCGTGGCATGGGCCAGCAGGATGGTGCCGGCGCCCCTGCCCTGCGGCCAGCCGGTGGCGGCCTCCAGCGCGACGAAGAGCAGGAGGAGGGAAAGGCCGGTGACGACCTCCGGCAGCACCAGCGGCGCGCCGGACAGGGCACCGAGCAGGGCGCGGCCCCGGAAGGTGCCGCCGCGTGCCAGCAGCCAGCCGGTGGCCCCGCCGAGCAGCATGGCCAGGGTCGCGGCGCCGGCGGCAATGCGGAGCGAGAGGAGGGCGGCCTCCAGCAGCCGCTCGTCGGCGGCGAGCTCGCGGAACCAGCGCAGGGAGAGGCCGCCCCAGCGGAAGGGCACGGGATCGGCGCTGAAGGCATAGAGGACCAGGAGCAGGACCGGCAGCCAGAGGAAGGCGAGGCCGAGCCAGAGGCCGATGCGGGCCCAGGCGGGGAGGCTCATTCCCGGTTTCCCAGGCGCTGGAAGAGCAGGATGGGCAACAGCAACAGCGCCAGCAGGGCGCATGCCAGGGCGGCGGCCACAGGCCAGTCACGGTTCTGGAAAAACTCAATGAAGAGGGCGCGGCCCAGCGGCAGGGCGCCGGGCGGGCCGAGCAGCTCCGGGACGACATATTCCCCGGCGGCGGGGATGAAGACCAGCAGGAAGCCCGCCAGCGCCCCGGGCAGGACCAGCGGCAGGGTCACGGTGAGGAAGGCACGGGTCGGCCCGGCGCCGAGATCGGCGGCGGCTTCCTCCAGCGACGGGTCCATGCGGGCGAAGGCGGCGTAGAGCGGCAGCACTGCGAAAGGCAGGTAGGCATGGACCATGCCGAGATAGAGGGCGAGCGGGGTGTAGAGCAGAGCCACGGGCTGCTCGATCAGGCCGAGGCCGCGCAGCAGGCCGTTGATCCAGCCCTCGTCCCGCAGCAACCCGATCCAGGCGCCGACACGCAGCAGGAAGCCCGTCCAGAGCGGCAGGAGCACGAGGCCCAGCAGCAGGCGGGACCGGCGGGCGCGGGCGATGGCCAGCGCCATGGGCAGGGCGAGCAGGAGGCAGAGCGTTGCCGTGATGCCGGCCAGTTCCAGCGATTGCCGGAAGGCGGCACGGTAATAGGGATCGCCCAGGATCAGGGCGAGGTTGTCCGTGTCGAGGCCCTGACCGTTCCAGGGCGGGTCGAAGGGCGGCAGGCCCTCACTCTGCCAGGACAGGGCCAGGACCAGCAGCAGGGCCAGCGGCGCCGCGACCAGCAGGGCGAGCCAGAGCGCCACGGGCGGCAGGAAGAGGCGGCGCATCACCCGGCCAGCGGGACCACGGCGGCGGCATCCCAGCCCAGCCGCAGGAAGGCACCGCGTTCCGGCGGCGGGCCGGGCAGCGCGGCGCGGAGGGTGGCGCCGCCGGGCAGGCGGAGCAGGACCAGGCTGTCGCCGCCCCGGAAGGCGGCTTCCTCGACCGTGCCGGCGGCGGTGTTCTCGCCCTGCCGTTCCGTCGGGCGCAGGCTTTCCGGCCGCAGGGCGCAGGCGGTGGTGCCCTCCGGCAGCGGCGCCGGGGCGCGAAGGGTGCAGGCGGCGGCGGGGCTGTCCAGCGTGCCCCCGGCGGTGCGGCGCCCCTCCAGGATATTGGCGGCACCCAGGAAGCCCGCGACGAAGCGCGTGGCCGGGCGGGCATAGACCTCGGCGGGCGGGCCGATCTGCACGATGCGGCCCTGGGCCAGGACGGCCACGCGGTCGGCGAGGGACAGGGCCTCCGCCTGGTCGTGCGTGACCATGATGAAGCCGGCGCCGGTCTCGCGTTGCAGGGCGCGGAGCTCGAAGCCGGTGCGCTCGCGCAGGTTGGCATCGAGGGCGGCCAGGGGCTCGTCGAGCAGCAGCAGGCGCGGGCGGCGGGCCAGGGCGCGGGCCAGGGCAACGCGCTGGCGCTGGCCTCCGGACAGCGCGTCGGGGCGGCGCCTTTCCAGCCCCTGGAGATGCAGCAGGGCCACGAGGCGTTCCACGCGCTGCGCGACGGCCGCACGCCCCTGCCCTTCCCGGCGAAGCCCATAGGCGATGTTGTCGAAGACGCTGAGATGCGGAAACAGCGCGTAGGACTGGAACATCATGTTCACCGGGCGCCGGTGCGGCGGCAGCGGGGTGAGGTCGGCGCCGTCCAGCAGCACGCTGCCGGAATCCGGCCGCTCGAAGCCCGCGACCACGCGCAGCAGCGTGGACTTGCCGGAGCCGGAGCCGCCCAGCAGGGTCAGGAACTCGCCCGCCGGCATGGCGAGGTCCAGCCCGTCCAGCGCCGCCAGCGCGCCGAAGCGGCGGGTGAGGCCGGACAGGCGCAGCAGCGGTGCGCTCAACGTCCGGCCTTGAAGCGGGTCCAGAGCCGGGCGCGGGCACGCTCGGCGGCAGGGGGCGGGGCGGTGACGGTGAAGGTGCGGGCGATCGTCTCGGGCGACGGGATGACGTTGGGATCGGCCAGAACCGCCTGGCTGAGATAGGGGCGCGAGGCGGGCACCGCATTGGGATAGCGCACCTGGTTGGTGACGCCGGCGATGACCTCGGGCCGCAGCAGGAAGTCGATGAAGCGCTGCGCGTCCTCCGGATGCGGCGCGTCGGCGGGAATGGCCAGCATGTCGAACCAGAGCTGCGCGCCCTGCCTCGGCTGCACATAGGTCAACCCCTCGGCACGGCCCGCCGCCTCGGCCCGGACGCGCGCCTGGATGACGTCGCCGGAATAGCCGAAGACGGCGCAGTACTCGCCATTCGCCAGCGCGTCGGCGAGGGCGCCGGAGGAGATGATGGCGCGCACATGCGGGCGGATGGCCAGCAGCGTCTTCTCCGCCGCCGCGAGGTCCTCGGCCGCGCCGGAATTCGGCTCCTTTCCGAGCCAGTGCAGCACCGAGGGGATGACGTCGATGCCGCTGTCCATGAAGGCGATGCCGCAGCCGGCGATGCGCTTCGCGTTTTCCGGCCTGAGCAGCAGGTCGAGGCTGTCGAGCGGCGCGTCGGGCGCCAGGGCGCGGATCTTCTCCGGACGCAGGCCCAGGCCGATCGTGCCCCAGAGATAGATGGCGCCATGCGCGTTGCCGGGATCGCTGCTGGCGACGCGCTGGAGCAGCGCCGGGTCCTGGTTGGCGAAGTTCGGAATCTGCGCGCGGTCGAGCGCGCGCAGGGCCTTGGCGCGGACGAGGCGGGCGAAGGTGGGCTCCGAGGTCGGGACCACCACGTCATAGCCCGACCGGCCGGCGGACAGCTTGGCCTCCAGCGTTTCCAGGCTGTCGAAGACGTCGTAGCGGACCTGGATGCCGGTTTCCGCCTGGAAGCGCTCGATGGCCTTCGGGTCGATGTAGTCGGTCCAGTTGTAGACGTTGATCACGCGTTCCTGCGCCCGGGCCGCCGGGACGAGGGCCAGCGCGGCCAGCAGGGGCAGGAGGAGGCCGAGGGCGAGGCGGCGTGGGCGCACGGGCAGGCGCATGAGGCGTTGTGGCTCCGTGGTCGGGGGATGCGGGGCGAGCGTAGAACAGCGGCGAGGCGGGCGGAACAGTGCGCGTCATAGGAATAAATTCGTTGACATGAGGATTTAGTTCCTCTAGGGAGAAGCAGCCAACGGGCGAGCCATGTCCGCCCGGCACCCCCCTCACCCGCCGCTGCCCACCTTTTCCGACGGAGCGCGCCCGCGCGCCGGCCGGGGCGCGGGCGCGCGGCTTTCCGTCCAGGGAGCGCCGATGTCCTTCGATGCCAGTTCGCTTACCGCACTGGTCAGTGCGGGCTCCTTCTCGATCTGGGACTACCGCACCGGCGACAGCCGGGCCGCCGTGCTGGCGAGCGGGTATTTCGCGGCCGCCACGGACCGGCTGCTGCCGGGGCATGTGGTGATCCTGCATTCGGCGGATGGGATGTCCTTTCTGCCGATGCGCGAGGCGGGCGCCGTGGGCAACGGGCTGGTGCTGGATTCGGTCTCCGCGCCCCTGCGTCTGAGCCGCACGGCAGCCGGCCGCTTCGGCATCGCGGTCACCGCCCGCATGTCCTGACCCTTCCGGACTGATCCCCGGCGGGTCCGCCACGCCTTCTGGGGCTTTGCCCATCCCATCCCGCATGTCCGGGCGCATGGCCATCCACGGCGCGCCCCGCCTCGCTGTGCCGCAAGAGGAGATCGCATGGCCTTCGCGAGCCCCAGCCTGCTCACGCTCGCCAGCACGGGCAGCATGACGCTCTGGTACTACAGGACCGCCGACACGCGGAGCGCGGTGCTGGCCGCCGGCTACTTCGCCGCGGCCGCCGGGCTGCGAGAAGGCGACGTGATCCTGCTGCAGGGCGGCGACGGGCTCTCGCTGCTGCCGGTCCGGACGGGCAGGGCGGTGGGCGCCGGGCTGGTGCTGGACACGGGCACGGCGCCGCTGGCCCTGTCGCGGCAGGGGACGATGCGCTTTGGCCTGGGCGTCACGGCGCTGCCGGTGCTGCGCGCGATCCGCATCGATGCCGTCGCCTCCCCCATTCCCCGGGGCACGGCGATCAGCCTGGGCGCGAGCGTGGAAGGGCCGGTCGCGAGCCTGGTGTTCCGGATCGTCGATGCCGGCGGCGGCACGGTCTCCGGCCCCGTCACGGCGGCGGTCGGCGGCGGCCGGGCCATGGCGAGCCTGGACAGCCCGGCGATCGGCACGGGCTACCGCGTCCGTGCCGAGGATGCCGCGGATCCCGCGCTGTTCCTGCTGTCCCCGGCCTTCTCCGTGAGCCTGGGCCCCGGCCTGCTGGCCGAGGCGGGCGGCGCGCTCCTGACCGAGAGCGGCGACCGCCTGCTGCTCTGACCCCCCTGCCCCTCCCCGCGACGCCTCCCCACACAGCACAGGATTTCCCATGCCCGACGCGAAGATCAGCCAGCTTCCCGCCGCCGCCATCTTCTCCGACAGCGACCTCAGCCCCGTGGTGCAGGGCGCGACGCCGGAAACGCGGCGCGCCACGGTGGCGCAGTGGCGCAGCGCCATGCAGGCGGACCGGCCGCTGCATGTCCGCGACTACGGCGCCAGGGGCGATGGCATGGCGGACGACGCCGCCGCGATCCAGGCGGCGATCGACGCCGCTTCGGCACAGGGCGGCGGCACGGTGCTGCTGGGGCCGCGGCGCTACCGGCTCGCCGCCGCAGGGCTGGACATCAGGCCGAACGTGGTGCTCTCGGGCGCGCTCTCCACGGGCGCGCAACGGGCGGCAGGCGATTATGGCGGCGTGCCCTACGCCCTGCTGCTCGATCCGGCGCAGACCATCCGGCTGCGCCGCAATGCCGGGCTGAAGGGCGTGGCGATCCTGCGCACCGGCCTCGCCGCGCCGGCCGACATGCGCGCCGGCATCAACCTCGTGGCGGGCTTCGCCGGCACCGCGGTCACGGTCGGCGACGGCACCAACGGCAACGGCTCAGACGTGCGCCTGTCGAACCTGCTGATCCTGGGCTTCGACCTCGCGGTGCTCAGCGACTACAACGCGCGGCTGCGAATCGACGACATCGCGGGCGACAACCGCAACGGGCTGCGGCTGCGGCATTCCTACGACATCACCCGCGTGCACAACGTGCATTTCTGGCCTTTCCTGACGGGCAACATCGACGGCGTGGCGCTGAACAGCCGCGACGTGTCGGCCGTCGCGGGCAATGGCTCGGGCGCGATCCGCGTCACCACCGCCACGGCGCATGGGCTGGTGACGGGCGACATGGTGAACCTGACCGGGTGCCTGGGCCTGGCCGCCGCGAACGGGCGCTTCACCGTGACCGTCGTCTCGGCGAATGCTTTCGACCTCAACGGCACGGCCTATGCCAGCGGCTATACCGGCGGCGGCAAGGTCTGGATCTGGAACAACCGCCGTACCGGCACGGCCTTCCATCTCGAGTACGCCGATGTGGCCGAGTTCACCAACTGCTTCGCCTATGGCTACGACACAGGTTTCAACCTGGGCCACAACGTGCAGGCGACGCAGTGCATCGACTGCTCGGTGGACAATCACCTGGACGTGGCCGATCCGCTGACGGTGGGGCTGCGCATCACGGGCGGCGGCGGCACCGCCCCCGATGGCAGCAGCACGATCGGCGCCTTCCGCACCAAGTGGATCGGCGGCTTCCTGTCCTCGCAAGGGCGGACGGTGCTGCTGGACCCGGTCTCCTCCACCGAGCAGCACCACATCGTCGGCGCGGTGGTGAACGGCGGCACGCTGCGCACCATCGACCTGCAGCGCGGCGCGCTGACGCTGGAGGCCTGCGACCTCACCACCGGCGGCAACCTGTACGGCACGGGCAACCCGAATGTCGTGTATCTTGGCAGCGAGGCGCAGAACCTGACGCTGCTGGGCTGCGACCTGCGGAGCGCGACCTTCCAGGCCGCGAGCGACGCCGCCATGCAGCGCCTGAGCATGAGCGGCAACCGCGACTCCTCCGGCGTGGCGAAGCTCGCGGGCGGCAGCCTGGAGCTGCACACCGTGCCGAGCGCGAGCGCCGGCCCGACCCGGCGGCTGGACATCGCGCCCGACGGCACGATGACGGTGCGCCGCCGCTCCGCCAGCCTGGGCGCGCGCATCAACCTCGCCAATCCTGCGGACCAGGCGGCCTACTTCATCTCCGCCGGACAGGCGGGCGGCAATCTCGGCCTGGGCGGCGATCCGGGCGTGAACCCGAATGGCGGCATCGACCTGGGCACCACCGGCAACGCCACCGCGCCGATGGTGGTGCAGATCCGGCGGATCTCGGCCAGCCCGGCGGCCAGCGACCGGCTTGGCTACCTCCACTTCAACGGCATGAACAGCGGCGCGGTGGAGACCACCTATGCCCGGCTGGCGGGAATCTCGGACAGCATCGCCGCCGGCACGGAATCCGGCACGCTGGTGCTGGAGCTGCGCCAGGGCGCGGGCATGGTCGAACGGCTGCGCCTTTCGGCCGATGGCACGCTGCTGCTGACCGCGGCGCCGAGCGCGCCGATGCATGCGGCGACCAAGAGCTATGTGGACGGCCAGTTCACCGAGCGGCGGCTGCCGCAGGTGGTGCTGTCCGCCGCGACGGCGCTGGGCTTCGCCGCGCACAACAACCGGCTGCTGCTGGCCAATGCCGGAACCAGCCTGGGCATCGACTACAACGCGGTTGGGCTCGGCTTCTCCTGCATGGTGGTCAACCGCAGCGGCGCCGACCTGGCGCTGGCGCTCAGCAACTTCACCGGCAGCGCGCCGGTCAGCTCGGAGGGCTATACGAAGATCAAGGCGAATGGCGTGGCGAGCCTGCTGACCTATTCGCCCGATGGCGGCACCACCCGGTACTGCCATCTCAGCGGGGCGGGCGCGGCCTGATGCTGGGGATCGTCGCCGCCGCGCTCGGGGTGGAGGCTGGAGGCAGCGCCTCCTGGCTCACCCTGATCGGCCCGCGCAGCCTGCACGGCTCGCTCGCCGTCACACGCGGCTCCACCGCCGGCGGCTACGATGCCGCCGGCAGCTATCTGGAACTGGCCGCCAGCCAGCCGCGCTTCGATGCATCGGGCGGGCTGATCGTGGAGGAGGCGCGGACCAATGCGATCCGCAACCCGCGCATGGAAGGCGCCGTGGCGGGCTCGCCCGGGACGGTGCCGGGGTACTGGACGGTCACCGCCATCACGGGCCTGACCCGGACCCTGTCCACCGGAGTGGAGGCGGGGGCGCCCTATCTGGACTGCAACTTCGCCGGCACCAGCACGGCGGCGGGCTATTGCGTCGTCATGCCGGAACAGGTGGGCGCCGCCGCCGCGGTGGCCGGGCAGAGCTGGACCTGCGCCATGAACATCGCCCTGGTGGCGGGTAGCCTCCCGAGCGGCGGCAATCTCCGCCTGAGAATGCAGGAGCGCGGTGGCGACAGCTCGCCCGCCACGGATGCCGGCATCATCGCGACAGCCGCCGCGCAGCGCGTCGCCTGCACGCGGACCCTCACGGTCGGCGGCACGACCAGCATCGTCCCTTCGGTGCTGGCCTACGTGCCGAGCGGCGTTGCCATGAACTTCACCCTGCGGGTCTCTCTGCCGCAGCTGGAACAGGCGACCTTCGCCACCACGCCGGTCCTGCCGCCGGCGGGCAGCCGGGTGGCGCAGACCCGGGCGGCGGACCAGCTCCTGTGCCAGCCGGCTGGCGGCTATGGCGGCAGCGGCACGCTGCTGGTCGCCGCCAGCCTGCCGCAGGCCTCGCCCGCCGGGCTGCCCCAGGGCCTGTGGCAGATCGACGATGGCACCGATGCGAACCGGCTGATCCTGCGCAACACCGGCACGGCGCTGACCGCGGAGATCGAGCGCGGCGGCGCCAGCGGCGCGGTGATGGCGCTGGGCAGCATGGTGCCTGGCACCGCCTTCCGGGCGGCCTTCGCCTGGGCGCCCGGAAGCCAGTCGGCCTGCATGACCGGCGGCGCCATCCAGACGGCGGCGGCCACCTTGCCCGCAGGGCTGGCGCGGCTGCTGCCCGGGCATGGATCGGGGGGCTGGAACCGGGCGCTGAACGGCTCGGTCCGGCTGCTCCAGTACCTCCCCTCGCGGCTGCCGGATACGCAGTTGCAGGGCCTCGTCAACCAGAGCTGAGAAAGGGCTTCTCCATGAGCGACCTGACCAACTATGCCCGCGACATGCTGGCCCGGACCCTGTGCGGCCGGGCGCCGACCCCACCGGGCGCGGTCTATGCCGCGCTGGGCAGCGCCGGCAGCGCCACGGGCGGCGTGACCGGGGAACCGGCAGGCACCGGCTATGCCCGCCAGCGCGTCACCTTCAACGGCACCGGCAGCCAGAGCAATGCCGAGGCGCTGCGCTTCACCTTCACCGCCGCCGCCGGGACGCTGGGCTATCTCGGCCTGTTCGACGCCGCCTCCGGGGGCAACCCGCTGACCTTCATGGCGCTGTCGCAGCCGGTGGTGATGTCGGGGCCCGGCACGGTCACCGTTGCCGCGAGCGGGCTGGTGGTGGCGCCAGACTGACCTTCCTGGCCGCCCGTGCTGCCGTGGGGGCCCCGCTCCTACGGCAGCAGCACCGCCAGAAGGACCAGGACGAGGCCCAGCATCGACACGGCCCAGACGATGCTGCGCAGCCAGGGGACGCCGGCGGCATAGAGCGGCAGATAGACCATCCGGCCCCAGAAGTAGATCTGGGCACCCCAGGCCGTCATCGCCCCTTCCCGCCCGGCGATATGGGCGGCGAGGATCGCGGCGGCGAAGAAGGGAAAGGTCTCCATCAGATTGGACTGCGCGCGGCGGAGCCGGGCGGCGATGCCCTGGGGCGGGCGCTCCTCGTCCCTTGCCCCGGCGGACCAAGCCAGTCCGTTCTGCGCCGTGGTCGCCATGGCCGTCAGCAGAAGCTGGACGATGCCCAGCACCACCGTCCATGCCAGAAGCCGCAGTTCCAGTGTCATGCCCGCCATCCCTTCCCGCCCGCGCCGCCTTGCCGGATTGGCAGGGCGCGAAACAGCAACGCGCGACGCCCCTTCCCGTCACGTGGCCACGCCTCCGGCGGGGCGCGGCGGGCCTATCTCAGCCGGGCGATCTCCAGCCTGGGCGCTTCCCTGGGTGCTTCCCTGGGCGCTTCCCTGGGCGCCCCCTTGGGCGGCTCGGCGCCGTCTTCCGGCTTCAGCAGCCGGGCCATCTGCACCCGGTCGCGTCCCGACTGCTTCGCGGTGTAGAGGGCCTCGTCGGCGGCCTTCAGAACCATGGCGATGGTCTGCCCATGGGCCGGCATGTCCGCCACCCCGGCGGAGATGGTGACGCGGGGCAGCACCGTATCCGTGCCCTGGTGCAGCGCCCGCACCTGCTCGCGGATCTCCTCCATCCGCCGGCAGGCGTTCTCCGCGTCGCAATCCGGCATCAGCAGCACGATCTCCTCCCCGCCATAGCGGCAGGCGACGTCGCCCCGGCGAAGGTCGCCCTGGATCAGCACGGCCAGGGCGCGCAGCACCGCGTCGCCCGTGGCGTGGCCGTGGCGGTCGTTGACCTGCTTGAAGTGGTCCACGTCGATCATGACCACCGCGACCGGGGCGCCGCGGCGGTCGGCCTGGCCGGCGAAGCGCTCCGACACCTCCTCCAGGAAGCGGCGGTTGTAGAGGCCGGTCAGCGAATCGCGCAGCGCCTGGTTGCGCAGCTTCTCGCGCAGGGAAAGGTTGGCCAGGGCCATGGACACGCCGTCCGCCAGCGCCACCGCCAGGTCGCGCTGCGGCTCCGGCGCATCGGGCAGGCCGGACACGGCGGCGCCGAACTGCATCACGCCATAGACCTCGCCCCGCGCCGTCATCGGGATCTCCAGGCCGGGAAGCCCCAGGGCGACGTGCTCGCAGGGGATGTCGGCGCCGGGGCCGTGGCGGTGGGGGCGGCCGCGCTTGAGCGCCCAGCAGTTCTCCGGCGAGAAATGGTCCACGCTGGCGAGCTTCGTCCCTTCGGGCCAGACCGCCGTGCAGTCCAGCCGGTCGCGGCTGTTGTTGAAGACGTAGAGCGCCCCGGGCACGCCCGGCAGCACCTCCTGCGCCGTGTGCAGCACGACCCGGCGGATGTCCTGCTCGGTCTGGCAGGCCTGGAGCATGTCGCTCATGCGCAGCAGGCTGCGGATCTCGGCGCCGCGGACGTCCATCTCCCGCCGGACGGCCTGCTCCGCCCGGCCGTGGCGCGCGATCTGCCACCAGGCGATGGCCAGGGCGCCCAGGCAGAGCCCGGCCCCCAGCATCACCAGCACCAGGATCCGCGCCTGGACGCGCTGCATCCCGCGCGCGGCCTGCTCGACCTGTGCGACGCGCAGGCGGACGAAGCGCTCCAGGGCGAGGCGGACCGTCTCGCCCTGGGCCTGCAGGAGGCCGCGGCGCCCTTCCTCGATCACCGTCTCGCGCTCCCCGGCCTGGAGCCGGTCGAGGATGTCCTTGCGGGCGGCAACGATCCGCGTGATCGGGCCCAGGATCGGCGGGCTGCCGGTGTCCTCCTGGGCCGAATCCACCAGGCTGGCGATGCGGCGGAACTCCCCGCTCTCCAGCAGCTCCGCCGCCCGGCCGAAGCGGAGCTGGTCCTGCACCAGCCCGAAGAGCGCATAGGCGCGCAGGGCGGATTCGCCGTCCAGCAGGGCGATGGTCAGTTGCCTGGCCTCGGCGCTTTCTGTCCGCAGCCGCTCCATCTCCCTTTCCAGGGACAGGCTCTGCCGGTTGCCCAGCGAGGCCGCCACGGCGCCGGCCATCACCGCGATGGCCGCGGAAAGCAGCAGCCAGCCTGCGAAACGGGTCGGAGGGGCGTGGAGCTTGGTCACCATGGCGCGAGAGTAACCCATCTTAATATCAACTTTAAGTTGTTATTTACGATTTCGTTTCTATTCCGTCCCGGAAGTGCCTGTCCGGGACTTTCCTGGTCCCGTTTGCCACGACTCTGTCATGCGCCAGCTTTCGCGCCGCCGCCGGACGCGCTAACCCCGCAGCACCATGAACGCCATGCCCGACAGCGCCTCCGCCCAGCTCGCCGATGCCGCCCGTGACGCCCGCGCCGCCGCGCGGGTTCTGGCGCGTCTGCCAGGGCCGGCGCGGGACGCGGCGCTGCGCGCGGCGGCGGCGGCGCTGCGGCGGCGGCAGGACGCCATCCTGGAGGCCAATGCCGCCGACCTGGACACCGCGCAGGGGCTGACCGACGCCTTCCGCGACCGGCTGACCCTCAACCCCGCCCGGGTCGAGGCTATGGCCCGGGGGCTGGAGGAGATCGCGGCGCAGCCCGACCCGGTTGGCCGCGTGATCAGCGAATGGACCCGGCCCAACGGGCTGGTGATCCGCCGCGTGGCGCAGCCGATGGGCGTCATCGGCATGATCTACGAGAGCCGGCCCAATGTCGGCGCCGATGCGGCGGGGATCTGCCTGAAGGCGGGTTCGGCCGTGATCCTGCGCGGCGGCAGCGAGAGCCTGCGCTCCGCCCGGGCGATCCATGCCGCCATCGCCGAGGGCCTGCGCGCGGCCGGGCTGCCGGAGGCGGCGGTGCAGATCGTGCCCTCCGCGGACCGGGCCTTCGTGGGCGCCATGCTGCGCGCCTCGGGGCTGATCGACCTGATCATCCCGCGCGGCGGCAAGGGGCTCGTTACGCGCGTGATGGAGGAGGCGCGGGTGCCCGTCCTCGCCCATGCCGAGGGGCTCTGCCACACCTATGTCCACGAGGCTGCCGACCCGGCGATGGCGCGCGCCATCCTGGCCAATGCCAAGATGCGCCGCACGGGCATCTGCGGCGCTACCGAGACCCTGCTGATCGATGCCGCCGTGGCGCCTTCGCTGCTGCCGCTGCTGATCGGCGACCTGCGGGCGCTGGGCTGCGACTTCCGCGCCGACGCGCGGGCGCGGGCCATCCTGCCGGATCTGAAGCCCGCCACCGAGGCGGATTTCGCCACCGAATGGCTGGACGCCGTCCTGTCGGTGAAGGTGGTGGACGGGGTGGAGGACGCGATCGCCCATATCACCCGCTATGGCAGCGAGCATACCGAGGCCATCGTGACGCAGGACGAATCCGCGGCGCGGCAGTTCCTGGACGGGATCGGCTCGGCGGTGGGAATGTGGAACGCCTCCACCCAGTTCTGCGACGGCGGCGAGTTCGGCTTCGGCGCCGAGATCGGCATCGCCACCGGCCGGCTGCACGCGCGCGGCCCGGTCGGAGCGGAACAGCTCTGCACCTGGCGCTACCAGGTCCTGGGCAGTGGCCAGACCCGTCCCTGAGCCCAGGCCTGCCCCCGTCCCGTGACACGCCCCTGATGCCTCCGCCGCCCCGGCACGAACACGCGTCCAAGCCGCCTTCCCTGCCCCTTGGGGAGCGACGGTCCTGAGACGGCAACTGGCGGAGCCTGGGGCCTGGGGCGACAACCGGCGCCGGCGCATCGGGCTGCTCGGCGGCTCCTTCAACCCGGCGCATCAGGGGCACGAGCACGTGGCCCGGATCGCCCTGCGGGCGCTGCGGCTGGATGCGGTCTGGCTGCTGGTCTCGCCGGGCAACCCGCTGAAGCCGCCGCGCGGCATGGCCCCCTTCCAGCAGCGCCTCGCCTCGGCGCGGGCCATCGCCGACGGCGCGCAGGTGATCGCCACGGGGATCGAGGCGAAGCTGGGCTACCGCCGCACCGAACGCACCCTGGCCAAGCTGCGGCGGCGCTTCCCCCGTGCCCGCTTCGTCTTCGTGATCGGGGCGGACAACCTGTGGCAACTGCCCCGCTGGGGGGGTTGGGAAAGGCTGGCCCGGCACACGCCGCTGGCGGTGCTGCCGCGTCCGGGCTGGACACGCAAGGCGTTGCACGGCAAGGCAGCCTCCGTGCTACGCCACTGGCGGCGGCGGCCGGGACAGCTCCTGGCCGGGCCGCCCGGACGGCATGCCGGCTGGACGCTGATCCCGGCGCGGGAGAATGCCCTGAGCTCCACGGATCTGCGGAGCAACGGCCATCATCCGGGCTGGCCTGCCGGCGGCGACTGAACGATACGGAATGGACGCTGGCGCCGGGACGGGGCCAGCGTGGCGTTTCCGCTGGATGACCCGATGACGGAGAGGAGGCGGCCATAGCCCGCACCCCCAGGAACGAGAGCGAGACCGGGGCCACCAAGGCACCCGCGACGCGCCGCAAGGCCGCCACGGCCACGGAAAAGGCCCCCCCTGCCAAGGCGACCCCCCGGAAGGCCGCGCCTGCCGGAGCCGCCGCGGTGAAGGCCTCCGCGAGGGCCACGGCGGCGAAGGCTGCCACGAAGGCCCCTGCGGCGAAGGCGGCGGCGCCGAAGACGGCTGCCACGACCTCCCGCAAGGCGCAGGTCGCGGCCGGGCCGGAGGTGCGCCCCCCCGCGGCGCGCGCCAGGGCGCCACGCAAGAAGGTCGCGCCGCCGGTGCTGGAGCGGCTGGTGGCCACGGCCGTCGCCTCGCTGGAGGACGACAAGGCGGAGAACGTGGTGGTGCTGGACATCGCCACCCGCTCCTCCTTCGCCGACCGGATGATCGTGGCGACCGGCCTCGCCGACCGCCAGATCCAGGCCATGGCCACCCATGTCGAGGAAGCGCTGGAGAAGGAAGGGGTGAAGCGCATCCGTTCCGAGACCTCGCCCGACTGGGTGCTGCTCGACGCGGGGGACCTGGTGATCCACCTGTTCAAGCCCGAGGCGCGCGAGACCTATGCCATCGAGCGCATGTGGGGGCCGCACAGCCCCGGCGAGGAAGAGGCCTCCCCGGTCGGGGAGGAAGGCTGACGGCCCGCCCGCCGCTGCTGCTGGCGGTGGGCCGGGCGAAGCCGGGGCCGGAGGCGGCGCTCTTTGCCCAGCACAACGCCCGGCTGCGGCCCGCCCTGGTGCTGAAGGAATTCGCCGAGGGCAGCGGCAGCCCGGCGGAGATGCGGCGGCGGGAGGGCGAGGCCCTGCTCGCCGCCCTGCCCGACGGCGCCCTGGCCGTGGCGCTGGACCTGGGCGGGGAGATGCCGGACAGCGAGGCGCTCGCCCGGCTGACCGCGCGCTGGGAGGAAGCCGCACGGCCGCTGGCCTTCCTGATCGGCGGGGCGGAGGGGCTGGACCCCCAGGTGCTGGCGCGGGCGGACCACCGGATCTCGCTGGGGCGGCTGACCTGGCCGCACATGCTGGTGCGGGGGCTGCTGGCCGAGGCGCTGTTCCGGGCCCAGTGCATCCGCACGGGCCATCCCTATCACCGGGCCTGGCGGCCGGGCTGAACGCCCCGGCGCCGGGCATGGCCACGATCCGGCGAAGAGGAAAGCATGTCCGCCACCGACGAGGACGACGAGGACGCGGCCCCGCCCGGCATGCCGCCGGGCACGCCCTTCTACATGACGCCCGCCGGCCATGCGGCGCTGCGCGAGGAGCTTCGGCGGCTCTGGGACGTGGAGCGGCCGAAGGTGGTCGAGGTGGTGTCCTGGGCCGCCTCGCTGGGCGACCGCAGCGAGAACGCGGACTACCAGTACGGCAAGCGGCGCCTGCGCGAGATCGACCGGCGGGTGCGCTTCCTGCGCAAGCGGTTGGAAAAGGCCCAGGTGGTCGATCCGGCGGCGCAGGCGCGGCGCGAGCAGGTCTTCTTCGGCGCCACCGTCACCTATGCGCGCGAGGATGACAGCGAGGTCACCGTGACCATCGTGGGCGTGGACGAGACCGACCTTTCCCGGGGCCGGATCAGCTGGGTCTCGCCCGTGGCGCGCGCCCTGCTGGGCCGGCGCGTGGGCGACCTGCCCCGCCTGCGCACACCCCAGGGCAGCGAGGAGATCGAGGTGGTGGCGATCCAATACCCGGCGGGCTGACCGCGTCGCCCCTGGCGGTCAGCCCGGCAGGCAGCGCACCGTGTCGGCATGATCCCGGGCCAGGACCGGCTTCGTGCCCTCGGGACATGCGAGCTGCTGGCGCCGCGCCGGGGGCAGGCCCTGGAACCATTCGAACACCGCCCCGTCATCGCCGCCCCGGCCCGGTCCGGTGGCCAGCCTGCTGCCGCGCCCGTCGCAGCGGCCCGGCCGCCCGGGCATCGGACGGCCGCCGTTCGGGCAGAGCCAGCGCTGAAGGGCCTGCATCTCGGAAGGCGAGAGCCGCAGGGCGCGGACCGGGCGGTCGCGCGGGGCCGCCTCCGCAATGCCGCCGGGCAGGAGGAACGGCAGGGCCAGGAGAAGCAGGCCGGCGAGGCCGGTCTGGCGGGATGAAGGACAGCAGGCGGAAAGGGTCACGGCAAT
Organism: Roseomonas mucosa ATCC BAA-692; assembly: GCF_000622225.1. Taxonomy (GTDB): domain Bacteria; phylum Pseudomonadota; class Alphaproteobacteria; order Acetobacterales; family Acetobacteraceae; genus Roseomonas; species Roseomonas mucosa. The sequence goes on from NZ_JHWD01000002.1 coordinate 291,296, forward strand.
CGCCGGAAATGGGTCTTCGGAGGCACGGCGCGCCCGATCGTGGCGGCCCCGGGAATACCATCCGGTGCCGCCAGGGGAAACCGGCCTTCTCAGCCGGCCTTGCGGCCGCGCGCGATGAGGCCCTGGCAGCGGTTGTCGTCGCCGATGCCGAACTGGATCGTCGGCAGGATCGCCAGCGGCGCGGCCAGGAAGCCGAGGCCGACGGCGGCGCCGGCCCGGACACCGCCTTCGGTCGGATCGATGCCGACCGCGGGGTCACGGAAGGTTCCGCCGATCGTGATCGGTGCCGGGAGTTGCCCCACGGTGAAATGCTTGGAGTCGCTTCGAATGCTGTAGTCCAGCCTTTCCCGCCCCAGATCCACCGTGCCCTTGCCGGAAATCAGCACGTCCTCCGTGTCCAGCAACAGGGCGCGGGTGTTCAGCACGCCGCGGCGGAGGGCGAAGTCGCCGACGAAGCATTCCACCTGGGTCCGGTCCGGCAGCTTGAGAAAGGACAGGATGGCATTGCCCAGGCGCAGGCCGGACAGGTCCACCAGCAGGGCGCTGAGATTGCCGCCCCCCGCCATGGTCAGGGTCAGGGAGCCGTTGCCGCTGCCCAGGATCCCGGCGAGCGACTTGCCGGTGCCGTCGATGACCGCGCGGCCCCCTATCAATCCCGAGCCCTGGAAGCCTGTGGGCTGCATCAGGCGCGACAGGTCCACGCGTTGGAACTGCACGTCCGCCCGTGCCCCCAGGGCGCCGTTCTCCTGAGGCGTGAGGGCGATCTCGCCGGCGATGCGGCCCTTGCCGACCGCGAAGCTGACCGGGCTGAGCCGCACCGCGCCGTCCGCGATGGTCATGTCCACGGCCATGCCGTCGAAGGGGATCTGCCGGCCCCGGATGCTGTCGGCGTGGTAGTTCAGCTTCACATCCGCCATGTTCAGCTTGGGCAGGCTGACCGGCGTATCCGGCAGCACCCGGCTGCTGCGCTCGTCGCGGGCCAGTTCCCGCCGCTGCTGCGCGCTCTGGCCGGGGGTGGAGGCACGGCCCGGTGTCTCGCCGATGAAGCCGCCCAGATCGGCCAGGTCCACCTGCTTCGAATGCAGGTCCGCCTCCACCAGCGGCTTCGCGCCACCGGTGGTGACGGCGATGGTGCCGGACAGGTCGCTGTTGCCGACGCGCCCGTCGAAGTCGCGGAAGCGCACGCGGCCATCGGCGTAGTCGAGGCGCCCGGCGACACGGTAGTTCGGCGTACGGGCAAAGGGGATGCCGGTCAGCGGCTGCAGCAGCGCCATGTCCGGCCCCTGCAGCACGAGGTTCACGTCGGCGCCCTGCAGGGCCAGCGGGTCCCTGACCGTGCCTTTCAGGGACACGTTGGTCGGGCCGTTGGCGAGTTTCAGCTCGATCGGCCAGGGGCGAGCCTCGTTCTGGAAATAGGCCGGGCCGCCGGCCAGGGCTTCGCCGGTGATGCGCTGGCCCGCATAGGTGCCGTCCGCCGTCACGGCGATGCGTGGGTCCGGCGTCTCCTCGTCACGGGTGGCGATGCCGAGCTGGAAATCCGCCTTCAGCGCCGGATTCACCACATGCGCATGGCCATCGACGATCCGCAGCACGCCGATGCGCGGGGCGCTGGCGGCCTTGTCCTGCTTCGGTGCCTCCTCGCCGGCCGGCTTGCCGAAGTCGAAAGCGTAGTTGGTGCGGCCATCCGGATGAGCCAGCGCGGCGACCTGCGGGCGCTCCACCGTCACCGAGGGAATGACGATGGCGCGGTGGTGCCAGTACTCCATGATATCGACCAGCACGGTGGTGCACGGCACCTGGGCGAAGGGCTCTTCCGCCTCGAACCCGTCCGGGTTGGCGACGCGCAGGTCGTCCACCACGATTTCCGTGACGCGGCCGGGACGCACATGCAGGTGAGCGATCGTCACCTTGCGGCCAAGCGCGGCCGAGGCCTGGCGCTCTGCCAGCGGGATGAACCAGTCCCAGGACCAGAAGGCGACGACCAGCGCCACCAGGACCAGCGGGATGCCGATCCAGAAGGGCCATCGGGGGAAACGCCGCTGCGCCATGGAACCTCCGCGGGATGTTGCGGGTTGGCCGCGCCGGCGCAGTGCCAGGAGCGGTTCAAGCGGTAAGCGCCGGGTTCGGGCGGGGGTTCGCCGTCAGCAGGCACTTTTTCGTGAGGCGGCTGGGCCAGGGGGCCACCGGCTCAACGCAATGTGAGGCCATGGCGGCATGCGCGGTGGAGGCGCCGTCAGGGACGGCAGGCTATGGCGGTGCGGTGCGCAAGCTCCCGATCCTGGCGATTCTCCTCCTCCCCATGGCCTGCGCCACTCCTCCCCCCACCGCCGTCGCTCCGGAGCGGCTGATCCCCGAGATCCGCGATCCCGGCCGCGCGCCGCTGGTCCATGCGGCGGTGCGCGAATGGGAGGCGTGGGGCAGGCTGGTGCTGACGGGCTGGGTGCCGGCGCTGGATGGCAACGCGGTCCCCTCCCCCGCCAATTTCCCCCGCGTCCTGGCCTATTGGGAGGCGGTGCCCGGCAACCGGGGCGTGGCGCGGCAGCACCAGCGGCTGCACGACGCGCTGATGCTGGCCATGGCCCAGGATGGGCAGCCGCCGGTGGAACCGTCCATTTCCCTCTGGGCCTATCCCTTCTGGTCCGCTGCCTTCATCAGCTACGTGATGGAGCAGGCGGGGGTGGGCGAGGCGGATTTCACGCCTTCCGCCCGCCATGCCGCCTATATCGACGGGCTGCTCTCGCGCGCCGCCTGGGACCCGCAGGGGGCGGCCTTCCTGCCGCGCGAGCCCGGGGAGTACGCCCCGCAGCCCGGCGACCTGCTCTGCGCCGACCGCTCCACCGGCAACCAGCTGCTGAGCTGGACCGACCGGATGGCGGAAACCGGGGCCTTCCGGCCGATGCATTGCGACGTGGTGGTGTCGGACCAGCCGGGGCTGGTGCAGGCGATCGGCGGCAATGTGCGGGACGCGGTGGTGCTGCGGCGCCTGCCGGCGGACGAAAAGGGCCGGGTGAAGCCGGCACCTTACGGGGAGGCGGGGTTCTTCGTGGTGTTCGAGAACCGGCTGGGGCAGCGCGCCCGTCCGGTGCCGACGCCGTCATCGGCGGGCACGGTTCCGGAAGGCATGCCGGCGGAAAGCGGGGCGGAGCCACCGCCACGGAGCTGAGGCCCCGCCGCGGGGCCGCCTTGTGCGGCGCCGCATGGCCATGCCTCCGGGGAAAGGCGGCGGCCGGCCCCGCTGTTGACAGGGGGAGGATGGGGCCGCTACCCGCCTCCCCTTCCTGATCACCCTTCACACCACAGGTGCGTGAACCATGGCCCTCGCCTTCGTGTTTCCGGGACAGGGCAGCCAGGCCGTCGGCATGGGCCGCGAACTGGCCGCCGCCTTCGCGCCGGCGCGCGAAGTCTTCGAGGCGGTGGACGAGACGCTGAAGCAGAATCTGTCGCGCCTGATGTTCGAGGGGCCGATCGAGGAGCTGACGCTGACCGCCAATGCCCAGCCGGCGCTGATGGCCGTCTCGCTGGCCGCCCTGCGGGTGCTGGAGAGCGAGGGCGGCTTCGTGCTGCGCGACAAGGCGGCGCTGGTGGCGGGGCATTCGCTGGGCGAGTACAGCGCGCTCGCTGCCGCCGGCAGCTTCGACGTGCCGACCGCCGGCCGGCTGCTGCGCCTGCGCGGCGAGGCGATGCAGAAGGCGGTGCCGGCCGGGATCGGCGCCATGGCCGCCCTGCTGGGCGCCGAGGCGGAGCAGGCCCGCGCCATCTGCGAGCGCGCGGCCGTCGATCCGGAGACGGGCCGGCGCGAGGTGGCCGAGATGGCCAACGACAATGGCGGCGGCCAGGTGGTGATCTCCGGCCACAAGGGCGCCATCGAGCGCGCCATCGAGATCGCCAAGGCCGAGGGGATCAGGCGCGCCATGCTGCTGCCGGTTTCCGCGCCCTTCCACTGCTCCCTGATGGCGCCGGCCGCGGAGGCCATGGGCGAGGCGCTGGAAGGCGCCGCCGTGCAGGCCCCCGCCGTGCCGCTGGTGGCCAACGTGACCGCCGCCAAGGTCACCGACCCGGCGCAGATCCGCGACCTGCTGGTGCGGCAGGTCACCGGATCGGTGCGCTGGCGCGAGAGCGTGGCGGCGATGGTGGAGATGGGCTGCGACCGCTTCGTCGAGATCGGTGCCGGCAAGGTGCTGACCGGGCTGATGAAGCGCAACGCGCCGGAGGCCGCGGCCATGGCCTGCGGCACGCCTGCGGAGATCGAGGCGGTGCTGAAGGCGCTCTGAGCGCCTTTCCCGGCGCGTCTCGCCTCGGCCGGCCCCAGGCGCTACAGAGCCGGCACGGCATCGTTCCGGCATCGCCATGGCGGCGCCCGACGAGGCGTCCCGCCCCCTTCCGGGCAGGGCCGGCGCCCTCCCATGGGCGGCGGGGCCACGGGGAGCACACCAGGGACAGGGCCGGCGGGAAAGCCGGCACAACGCGGATCGCCCGCGCGGCGGGTTCCGGACTGAGGAGAGCGGTTACCATGTTCCGACTGGACGGAAAGGCGGCGCTGGTCACGGGCGCCACGGGCGGCATCGGCGCCGCGATCGCGCGGGCGCTGCATGCCCAGGGCGCGGAGGTGGCGCTGACCGGCCGGCGCGAGAGCGAGCTCGCCGCCCTGGCCGAGGCGCTGGGCGACCGCGTGACGGTGATCCCGGCCGACCTTTCCGACCCGGAGGCGCCGGCGGCGCTGGTGGAAAAGGTCGAGGCCGAGCTCGGCGGGCTGGACATCCTGGTGAACAATGCCGGGCTGACCCGCGACGGGCTGGCCCTGCGGATGGGCGACAAGGATTGGTCGGACGTGCTGGAGGTGGACCTGACGGCGCCCTTCCGGCTGGCGCGGGCCTCGCTGCGCGGGATGATGAAGCGCCGCTCGGGGCGGATCGTCTCCATCGCCTCCATCGTCGGCGTCACCGGCAATCCGGGCCAGGCGAACTACGCCGCCGCCAAGGCCGGGCTGATCGGCATGAGCAAGTCGCTGGCCCAGGAGGTCGCCACGCGCGGCGTGACCGTGAACGTGGTCGCGCCGGGCTTCGTGAAGACCGCCATGACCGACGCGCTGAACGAGGCCCAGAAGGGCGCCATCATGGGCCGGATTCCCATGCAGAAGATGGGCGCGCCCGAGGATATCGCCGCCGCCGTGGCCTACCTGGCCTCCGACGAGGCCGGCTGGGTGACCGGCCAGACCCTGCATGTGAACGGCGGGATGGCGATGATCTGAGCTGCCCGGGCGGCGCCGTGGCGGGGAATCCGCCCGCGCCGCCCTGCCCACCCCGCCGGCCTTTTCCGATTCGGAGCGGCACGGGATGGGGCAAGGCTGCCACGCTGGCCGGGGATCGTGGCAGGGGAATGGCGTCCGGCCCTTTCTATCCCCTAGGCCACCCGAAACTTACGTGATAAGGCCCCCCGCCTGCGCCGCACCGATTGTCCCCGGTTCATTTCCGGGACAGGTTTCCGGCCGGCACGGAATTCAGGCGGGTGCCATCCCGCCACCTACAGAGAGAGCAGCCGCGCATGAGCGAAACCGCCGACAAGGTGAAGAAGATCGTTGTCGAGCACCTGGGCGTCGAGGAGTCCAAGGTGAACGAGGGCGCCTCCTTCATCGACGACCTGGGCGCCGACAGCCTCGACACCGTCGAGCTGGTGATGGCCTTCGAGGAGGCTTTCGGCGTCGAGATCCCCGACGACGCGGCCGAGAAGATCACCACCGTGGGTGACGCCATCAAGTACATCGAGGAGCACAAGACCGCCTGAGGCGGTCTGGGTTCTCCGGGGGAAGCGCAGTGCTCGGTCAGTTGAATGAGCCCCGGCGGGTGGTCGTCACCGGCATGGGGATCGCCAGCCCGCTCGGGCTGGGCGTGGAACATGTCTGGAAGCGCCTGCTCGCAGGCGAAAGCGGCATCGGCCCGATCAGTTCCTTCGACGCGAAGGACCTGCCGGCCCGCATCGCCGGCCAGGTGCCGGCCGGCACGCGCGCCGAGGGCGGCCTGGATCTGAACGAATGGATCCCGGTCAAGGACCAGAAGAAGATGGATCGCTTCATCCATCTGGCGATGGTCGCGGCTGCCGAGGCGGTCGAGGACAGCGGCTGGGTGCCGCAGACCGACGAGGACCGCTGGGGCACCGGCGTGATGATCGGCTCGGGCATCGGCGGGCTTCCCGCCATCTACGAGACCTCGCTGCTGATCAGCCAGGGCAAGGCCAAGCGGATCTCGCCCTTCTTCATCCCCTCCGCGCTGATCAACCTGGCCTCCGGCCATGTCTCGATCCGCTATGGCTTCCAGGGGCCCAACCACAGCGCGGTGACCGCCTGCGCCACGGGCGTGCATGCCCTGGGCGACGCGGCGCGTCTCATCGCGCTGGGCGATGCCGAGGTGATGGTGGCCGGCGGCACGGAAGCCGCGGTGGCCGAGATCGGCGTGGCCGGCTTCTGTGCCGCCCGTGCCCTTTCCACCGGCTTCAACGACCGTCCCACCGAGGCCTCGCGCCCCTGGGACAAGGACCGCGACGGCTTCGTCATGGGAGAGGGCGCGGGCGTCCTGGTCCTGGAGGAGCTGGAGCACGCGAAGAAGCGGGGCGCAAAGATCTATGGCGAGGTGATCGGCTACGGCATGTCCGGCGATGCCCATCACATCACCGCCCCGGCCGAGGGCCATGACGGTGCCTATCGCGCCATGAAGGCCTGCCTGCGCTCGGCGCGCATGACGCCCGGCGACATCCAGTACATCAACGCCCATGGCACCAGCACGCCGATGGGTGACGACCTGGAGCTGGAGGCGGTGGAGCGCATGTGGGGCGACGCGGCGGACCGGGTGGCGATGTCCTCCACCAAGTCGGCCATCGGCCACCTGCTCGGCGCGGCCGGCGCGGTGGAGGGGATCTTCTCGCTCCTCGCCATCCGCGACAATGTGGCCCCGCCGACGCTGAACCTGCACGAGCCCTCGAAGCCCAGCGCGATCGACCGCGTGCCGCTCGCGGCGCAGGAGCGGCGGATCGACGTGGCGCTGTCGAACTCCTTTGGCTTCGGCGGCACCAACGCCTCGATCCTGTTCCGCCGGGCGCCCTGAAGCACCACGGGACCTGACGGCCCGGCCCCTCTCCGCGAGGGACCGGGTGGCCGGACCGCGAGGACCGGCCACCGCCGCGTTACCGGCATGTATCTTTGCCGATGCGGCTCTTTTTCTCCCCGCCCCTCTCCACTAGCTTCCGACCCATCGGCGCCGGACTGGTGCCCGTGGGCGGCCGCACGGGAACCGGACCGTCCCTCCCTCTCCCCCGAAACGAGGTTGGGCCCGCCGCTTGCGTCTCCTGCGTATCCTCCTGCTGTCGCTGCTCGTGCTGGCCCTCCTTGGCGGAGGGGCGGGCTGGTGGGCCTGGAACCGCTACCAGGCGCCCGGGCCGCTCGCCGAAGGCCGTGCCATCGTGATCCCGCCGGGCGGCACCCAGGCCATCGCGGATACGCTGCGGGACGCCGGAGCGATCGGGGACGAGCGTGGCTTTGCCATGGCCGCCTGGGCCACCCGGCAGGAGGGGCCGCTGCGGGCCGGGGAATACCTCTTCCCGGCGCATGGTTCGCTGCGTGAGGTGCTGGAGGTGCTGCGCGAGGCACGGCCGGTGCAGCGCCGCCTCACCATCCCGGAGGGGCTGAACGCCAGCCAGATCGCCGCCCTGATCAATGCCGCCGAGGGCCTGACCGGCGATGTGCCGGCCCTGGAGGAAGGGGCGGTGCTGCCGGACACCTATGCCTATCAATGGGGGGACAGCCGGGCCGGGCTGCTTCGCCGGGCGGAACGCGCCATGCGGCAGGCGCTGGCGGAGGCCTGGGAGAAGCGGGCACCGGACCTGCCCCTGGCCACGCCGCGCGAGGCGCTGATCCTGGCCAGCATCGTGGAGCGGGAAACGGGCAAGGCGGAGGAGCGGGCCAAGGTGGCGGGGGTCTTCATCAACCGCCTGCGCCGGGGCATGCCGCTGCAATCCGACCCGACCGTGGCCTATGCGGCGGCGGATGGCGGGGTGCTGGACCGCGGCCTGACCCGGGCCGACCTGGAGCGGGACCATCCGTTCAACACCTACCGCAACCGGGGGCTGACGCCGGCGCCCATCGCCTCGCCCGGCCTCGCCTCGATCCAGGCGGTGCTGCATCCGGACGATACGGATGCGCTCTACTTCGTCGCCGATGGCACGGGGGGGCATGTCTTCGCCCGGAGCCTGGAGGAGCACAACCGCAACGTGGCCCGTTGGCGGGCACTGACGCGGACTCCGCCCACCTCCCCCGCCGCGGTGCCGGGTACCGCGGCACCTTGAGAAGCGCCGCCGGATGGGACAGGTCGGATGAATAATCCGTAACCTGTCCTGGAACGCCGCGTTAGGCCGCCGTCACAGACAGGATGCGTATTTTCCATGGATGCGGAGATCATCGTCGCCCTCCTGGCCCTTACGGGCATGGAGATCGTCCTCGGGATCGACAACCTCGTCTTCATCGCCATCCTGTCGAACCGCCTGCCCGTGGACCGGCGCCGCCCGGCGCGGCTGATCGGTCTGGGGCTGGCGGTGGTGCTGCGCCTGGGCATGCTGGCCGGGGTGGGCTGGCTGATCACCCTGACGCAGCCGCTCTTCGCCGTGCTGGGGCAGGAGGTCTCGGGCAAGGACCTGATCATGCTGGCCGGCGGCTTCTTCCTGATCGGCAAGGCGGTGATCGAGATCCACCACCGGGTGGACCCTGAGGCGCAGGCGGAAAGCAAGGCGGCGGGTCAGGTCATGGCGAGCTTCGGCACCACCGTGGCGCAGATCGTGATGATCGACATGGTCTTCAGCGTGGACAGCATCCTGGCCGCGGTCGGGCTGACCCAGGTGATGTGGGTGATCGTGGTGGCGATCCTGGTTTCCGTCACGGTGATGCTGCTGTCGATGGACGCGCTGTCGCGCTTCATGGAGCACAACCCGACGGTGGTGATGCTGGCCCTGGCCTTCCTGGTCATGATCGGCATGGTGCTGGTGGCCGAGGGGCTGCACTTCCACGTGCCCAAGGGCTTCGTCTATGTCGCCATGGCCTTCGCGGCGGCGGTGGAGGGGCTGAACGTCTTCGCCCGGCGTGCCCAGGGGAAGATGCCTGGGAAGTCAGCCGGAGAAGCGGCTACCCCCGCCCCTTCGCCGGAGCGGCACTGAGCCAGCGGACCGGCAACGCGCCCGCCAGGCGCGCGCCGGCATAGAGGAACCAGGGATAGGCGATCCGGCCACGGCCCCGGGCGATGCCGTCCAGGGCCTTCCGGGCCGCTTCCTCGGGCGTCATCAATCCCGGCATGGGGAAGTCGTTGTGCGCCGTCATGGGCGTGCGGATGAAGCCCGGGCAGAGGACATGCACCCGGACGCCGTCATGGCGGGTGGTGGCGTCCGTGGCCTCGGCCCATCGCTGCAAGGCCGCCTTGGAGGCGCAGTAGGCTGGGGCGCCCGGCGAGGCCACGAAGGCGGCGATGGAGGCCACCACCGCCACGCGCCCCCGGATGCCGCCGGGGCCGGGCGGCTGGCCCCGCATCTGTTCCAGCGCCGGCAGGGCGGTGTTGAGCGCGCCGGCGAGGTTCACCGCGAAGATCCGGGCGACCGCCTCCGCATCCTCGCCGCCGCCCTTGCCCGGCCCGGCCGAGACGCCGGCATTGGCGATGGCCAGGTCCAGCGGCCCGGCGGCGGCGATCCAGCCCCGCGCGGCATCGGCGTCGCGCACGTCGAAGGCGGCTTCCGTCACCCTGGCGCCCGCGGCGCGGCAGCGATCCGCCACGGCGGCGAGGCGCGCGGGATCGCGGCCGGCCAGGTGCAGGCGCCGCCCGGGCCGGGCCAGCGCCAGGGCGAAGGCCGTGCCCAGACCCGAGGAGGCGCCGGTGAGCGCCACGGACGGCCAGTTCCAGGCATCGTTCCGTCCCATCGCGCGCGATCCTTCCATCGAATTGTTCCCGGAGGTGTCCCGCCACCGGGCAGGGACCGGAAGCCCTGTGGCCCGGCCCTTTCCGCATGGCGGATTCCCGCCGCCGGACTCGGCGCCGAGCTTGCACCGGGCGCGGCGGCACGTCATGGACGGCGCCATGTCCATCAACTCCATGACCGGTTTCGCCCGCATTGACGGCATGCTGCCGGATGGTGCCAGCCTCGCCTGGGAAGTGCGCAGCGTGAACGGGCGCGGGCTCGACCTGCGGCTGCGCATGCCCAACGGGTTCGAGGGGCTGGAGACCCCGTTGCGGGAGCAGGCGGCGCGGCGCTTCGGGCGCGGCAACATCAGCGCCACGCTGGTGGTGAAGCGGGAGGACCGCTCGCTCCGGCTGATCCCCGACCCCGAGGCGCTGGAGCGGGTGCTGCGTCTGGCGCGGGAGCTGGCGGCACGCATCCCCGGCGCTCCGCCGCCCAGGCCGGAGGCGCTGCTGGCCCTGCCCGGCGTGCTGCGGACCGAGGTCCCGGAGCTGGACGAGGCCGCCGACGAGGCGCGGCGGGCGCTGGTGGCCAAGGCTTTCGAGGCAGCGCTGGAGGCGCTCCGGGAAGCGCGCCGCGCCGAGGGGCGGAAGCTGCATGCCATCCTGTCCACCCTGCTCGACGAGATCGCCGCGCTGCGCGAGCAGGCGGTGGAGGAGGCGGCGCGGCAGCCCAGGGCGCAGAAGGCGCGGCTGATGGCGACCCTGTCGGAGCTGCTGGAAGGCGAGCGCCGGGTGCCGGAGGAGCGCCTCGCCGCCGAGGTAGCGCTGCTGGCCAGCCGTTCCGACGTGCGGGAGGAGCTGGACCGGCTCGGCGCGCATGTCGAGGCGGCGCGGGCCCTGCTGCGGGAAACTGCGCCGGTCGGGCGGCGGCTGGAGTTCCTGACCCAGGAGTTCGGGCGCGAGGCGAACACGCTGGGGGCGAAGTCGGCCTCGCTGGCGTTGACGCGCCTGTCGCTGGAGCTGAAGGCCGCCGTGGAGCGGCTGCGCGAGCAGGCCGCCAATGTCGAATGAGAAGCTGGGCCGGGTGATGCGCGGGAGGCGGGGATGGCGGTGAAACGTTTGCGGCGCGGGCTCTGCCTGGTGCTGGTGGCGCCCTCGGGGGCGGGCAAGACCTCCGTTTCCCGCGCCCTGCTGGAGCAGGAGGAGGCGCTGTCGCTTTCCATCAGCGCCACCACCCGGGCGCCGCGCCCCGGCGAGGTGGAGGGGGTGCACTACCACTTCCGAACGCCGGAGCAGTTCGAGGCGATGGAGCGGGCGGGCGAGATGCTGGAAAGCGCCACGGTCTATGGCCGCCGCTACGGCACGCCCCGCGCCCCGGTGCTGGAGGCGCTCGCCGCCGGGCGCGACGTGCTGTTCGACGTGGACTGGCAGGGGCACAGGCTGATCCGCGCCGCGCTGCCGGACGACGTGGTGGGCGTCTTCCTGCTGCCGCCGAGTCTGCCGGAGCTGGAGCGCCGTTTGCGCGGGCGGGGGCAGGACAGCGACGCGGAGATCGCCCGGCGCATGGAAGCGGCGCTGGAGGATGCCTCGCACTGGCGCGATTTCGACCATGTGCTGGTGAACGACCACTTCGCCGACACGCTGGCGGTGGTGCGCGGCATCCTGGCGGCGGCGCGGACACGGCGGGAGCGCAATCCCTGGCTCGGCGATTTCGTGGCCGATCTCGGCGGCCCGGATCCTGCTACGGCGGACTAGGCCGGATTAGGCCGGGGCTGGCCCGGCGGAACAGGGCCGGGATGGATGGAGCGGTGACGATGGGGATGCCAGGGGCGCGATGACAGTTGTTCTCTCGATCATCGGCCCGGTCTTCATCACCATCCTCCTCGGCTACCTGGCTCGGCTGACCAACCGGATCTCGGCCGAGGGCGTGCGCGGGCTGAACGACTTCGTCTTCATGCTGGCCCTGCCGGCGCTGCTCTTCGAGGGGGCCTCGACCTCCGGCGGGCTGGGGCCGACCCTGGCCGTCTCGATCGCCTATTTCTCCGCCTGCCTGCCGGTCTATGCGCTGGCGGTGGTGCTGGCGCGGCGGCTGCGCGGGCTGCGGCTGCAGGAGGCCGGGCTGGTGGCGCTGGATGCCAGCTTCGGCAACCTGTCGATGGTGGGCATCCCGCTGATCCTCGCCGCCTTCGGGCCGGAGGGGCTGCGGAACCTGCTGGCGATCCTGGCCTTCCATTCCATCCTGATCCTGCCCATCGCCACGGTGATCGCGGAGATCGGGATGAACGCGAAGGCTTCGCCCATCGCCATCCTGCGCTCCACCCTGACCTCCCTGGTGCAGAACCCGATGCTGCTGGCGGTGGCGCTGGGCGGGCTTTGGTCGATCTTCCTGCCGCCGCCGCCAGACATGATCCGGCGGCTGCTGCACCTGCTGGGGCAGGCGGGCTCGCCGGTGGCGCTGTTCTGCCTGGGGGCGAGCCTGACCAGCTTCAACCTGCGGCGCGACTGGCCCGACGCGGTGCTGGGCGTGGCCATCAAGCTGCTGGTGCTGCCGCTGGCGGTCTGGGGCGCGGCTCTGTTCTTTCAGCTGCCGCCGCTGGGCACCGCCGTGGCGGTGGTGGCGGCGGCCATGCCGACCGGGGCCACGGCCTTCATCCTGGCGCGCCGCTACGCCACCGGCATGGACCGTTCCGGCGCCACGGTGCTGCTGGCCTCGGCCCTGTCGGTGGTCACGCTGAGCGTCCTGATCGCGCTGTTCCACCAGCACTGACGGGCGCCCTCCCCGCCCGCCTCGGCCGGGATCATGCCGCGACTGTGCGGCGGCGGGCCCGCAACCCCGGAACCCGGCCATGTGTTCGCAGGCCGTGAAGCCCGCGGCCCTCGGGTGGCGGCATGGAAAGGGGGGCGCGATGGCGCGGGAGATGGTGACGGGCGCGCTGAGCGTGGTGATCACGGGGGCCTCGGCAGGCGTGGGGCGGGCGACGGCCCTGGCCTTCGCCCGGCGCGGCTGGAACGTCGCCCTGATCGCGCGGGAGGCCGAGGGGCTGGAGGATGCCCGGCGCGAAGTGGCGGTGGCGGGGGCGCGGCGGGTGATCGCGCTGCCGCTGGACGTGGCGGATGCGGCGGCGGTGGAGGCGGCGGCGGAGCGCGTGGCCCGCAGCTTCGGCGGCATCGACGTCTGGGTGAACAACGCCATGGTCACGGTGATGTCCCCGGTCGCGGCGATGTCGCCGGAGGAGTTCCGCCGCGTCACCGAGGTCACCTATCTCGGCCAGGTGCATGGGACCATGGCGGCGCTGCGGCAGATGCGGCAGCGTGACCAGGGCGTGATCGTGGCGGTCGGCTCCGCCCTTTCCTATCGCGCCATTCCGCTGCAATCCGCCTATTGCGCCGCCAAGTTCGCGGTGCGGGGCTTCATGGACTCTCTGCGCGTCGAGCTGCTGCACGATCGCAGCCGCATCCGGCTGACGATGGTGCAGCTTCCGGCGGTCAACACGCCGCAATTCGAATGGGCGCGCAACCGCATGGGCGAGCGTGCCCAGCCCGTGCCGCCGATCCATCAGCCGGAGGCGGTCGGCGAGGCGATTTTCGCAGCAGCAGTGCAGCCGAAGCGCGAGGTCTGGCTCGGCTGGCCGACCCTGAAGGCGATCCTCGGCGCTATGGCGGTACCCGGGCTGGCGGACCGCATCCTGGCGCGGCAGGGCTATTCCGGCCAGCTGACGGGCGAGGCCCTGCCCGCCGGGCGGCAGGACAACCTGTTCCGGCCGGTGCCGGGGCCGCACCGGACGCGGGGGCGCTTCAGCAGCCGCGCGTCCAGCCGGGTGCATGCGATCGAGCCGGCCCTGTTGCGGGCGGTGATCGGGGGGGCGGTCCTCGCCCTGCCGGCGCTGGCCTGGATGGCGGGGCGGCGTTCCGGGGCCCGGTCCAGGCCCCGGCTCGGGGGCTGATCGCGGGACCATGCCTGGAAGGATCGAGGACTACGCGCTGATCGGCGACCTGGCGACGGCGGCGCTGGTGGGGCGGGACGGGTCGATCGACTGGCTCTGCTGGCCGCGCTTCGACTCCGATGCGGTCTTCGCCGCGCTGCTCGGCACGCCGGAGCATGGGCGCTGGCGGATCGCGCCGGACTGGGAAGGCGGCGAGCGGCCCCATATCCGCCGCGCCTATCGGGATGGCACGCTGGTGCTGGATACGGAGTTCCGCACCGGCAGCGGCGCCGTCCGCCTCACCGACTTCATGAACGTGCGCGACGACGGCGTGTCGAACCTGGTGCGGATCGTCACCGGGCTGCGTGGCGAGGTCGCCATGCGCGGGGAGCTGGTGCTGCGCTTCGACAACGGGCGCGTCATTCCCTGGGTCTCACGGCTGCCGGACGGAACGGGCATCCGGGCGGTGGCGGGGCCCGATCTGGTGGTGATGCGGACCGGTGTGCCGGTGCGCGGCGAGGACATGCACAGCGTGTCGCGCTTCGTGGTGAAGGCAGGGGAAAGCGTTCCCTTCGTCCTGTCCTATGGCGCATCGCACCTGCCGCCTCCGCCGCCGCTGGACCCCGGGGAGCGGCTGGCCGAGACGGAGTCCGGCTGGCGGCAATGGGCCGCCGGCTGTGCCGAGGCCGGCCCCTGGACCGATGCGGTGCGCCGCTCCGTGGTGACGCTGAAGGCCCTCACCTACCGCCCCACCGGCGGCATCGTGGCGGCGCCCACGACCTCCCTGCCGGAGAAGCTGGGCGGATCGCGGAACTGGGACTACCGCTTCTGCTGGCTGCGCGATTCGACCCTGACGCTGATGGCGCTGCTGCGCGCCGGCTATGTGGAGGATGCCGCCGCCTGGCGGGACTGGCTGGTCCGTGCGGTGGCGGGAAGCCCGGACCAGATCCAGATCATGTACGGGCTGGCGGGCGAGCGCCGGCTGACCGAGTACGAGGCGGACTGGCTGCCCGGCTACGAGGATTCGCGGCCGGTCCGGGTGGGCAACGCGGCCTACCGGCAATTGCAGCTCGATGTCTTCGGCGAGGTGGCGAACACGCTCTACCAGGCGCACCGGCACGGGCTGGCCTTCGACCGGCAGGCCTGGTCGTTGCAACATGCCCTGACCGACCATCTGGCGAAGGTCTGGAAGCAGCCGGACGAAGGCATGTGGGAGGTCCGCAGCGGGCCGGAGCAGTTCACCTTCTCCAAGGTCGCCGCCTGGGCGGCAGTGGACCGGGCGGTGCGCAGCATCGAGCATTTCGGCATGCGCGGCCCGCTGAAACGGTGGCGGGCGCTGCGGCAGAGGATCCACGAGGATGTCTGTCGGCGCGGCTTTGATCCGGAACTGGGCAGCTTCACCCGTGCCTATGGCTCGGGCGACCTGGATGCGAACCTGCTGCTGCTACCGGCGGTGGGCTTCCTGCCCTATGACGACCCTCGCGTGCGCGGCACCATCGCGGCGGTGGAGAAGCGACTGCTGCGGGGCGGGTTCCTGCTGCGCTACGCCACCGGGGAGACGCTCGACGGGCTGCCCGGCGACGAGGGGGTGTTCCTGGCCTGCTCCTTCTGGCTCGCCAATGCCTATCACCGCACCGGGCGCAGGCATGAGGCGCTGGACCTGTTCGGACGCCTGCTGGACCTGCGCAACGATGTCGGCCTGCTGTCCGAGGAGTACGACCCGGGGGCGCGGCGCCTGATCGGCAACTTCCCGCAGGCCTTCTCGCACATCGCCCTGGTCAACACGGCCTATGAGCTGAGCGGCCATCCTGGCGGCCGCGAGGCGGAGGACGGCCCGCCACCGGCGAGGAAGGCTGGCCGCTCACCGCCGCCGCTGGCACCTGGGGCCTAGGGCCAACCCGTGGCCGGACCGGAGACCGGCCATGGGCGGGCTCCAGCGGAGAGGATGCACCCCGCCCGGGCCCGGCACCGGGCGGCTATTGCAGGGTGAACTGGCCATCGACATAGTGGAACTCGGCGGGGCGCCAGAGCGCCGCCGAGGCGACGCGCACCGAATGCAGCGGCCCCTCGATCTCGCGCTGCCAGAAGCCGATGAAGCGGTGCAGCTCCGGGAAGCCGGGAGCGTGGTCGAGTTTCTGCCAGACGAAGCTCTGCAGCACGGAAGGATGGTCGGGCAGGCGATAGAGCAGCTCGGCGGTGGTGACACGTGGTTCCGCGAAGCGGACGAGGTTCCCGATTTCCCGCAGGATCATGCGAAGCATCTCTCCTCAGGCCGCGGCTTGTCGCGTCTGTCATCATACTGCCATGGACCGTCGCCTCCAGATCAAGAAAAAAGCGCCCTTTATCAAACGATTAGCACTCATTTGGTGGAATTGCTGCCGAACACCTTGACGAAGGGTGGGGCACGGCCCTAGATCGCTGGCACTCGGCGGGGGCGAGTGCTAACAGCGCCCGTCCCCGGCGGAGCTCATGAATCCGAGACCACGGTTTCCAAAGGCTTAGGAGCGTTCCTGATGAACTTCCGCCCTCTGCACGACCGCGTCCTCGTTCGCCGCGTCACGGCCGACGAGAAGAGCGCTGGCGGCATCATCATCCCCGACACCGCCAAGGAGAAGCCGCAGGAAGGCGAGATCGTCTCCGTCGGCACCGGCACGGTGAGCGACAAGGGTGAGGTCCGTCCTCTCGACGTCAAGGCCGGTGACCGCATCCTGTTCGGCAAGTGGTCGGGCACCGAGGTGAAGCTGAACGGTGAGGACCTCCTGATCATGAAGGAGTCCGACATCATGGGTGTGATCGGCTGACGCCGCACGCCTTCGTCGCTTCCCTTCCCCATTCAAACACAGAGGTAGAGCAAGATGGCTGCTAAGGACGTCAAGTTCGGCCAGAACGCCCGCGACCGCATGCTGCGCGGCGTCGACATTCTCGCTGATGCCGTGAAGGTCACGCTGGGCCCCAAGGGCCGCAACGTGGTGATCGACAAGTCCTTCGGCGCGCCGCGCATCACCAAGGATGGTGTGACGGTCGCCAAGGAAATCGAGCTGGCCGACAAGTTCGAGAACATGGGCGCGCAGATGGTGCGCGAGGTCGCTTCCAAGCAGAACGACCTGGCCGGTGACGGCACCACCACCGCGACCGTGCTGGCGCAGGCGATCGTCCGCGAGGGCGCGAAGTCCGTGGCCGCCGGCCTGAACCCGATGGACCTGAAGCGCGGCATCGACAAGGCCGTGGCGATCGTCGTCGAGGACCTGAAGGCCAACTCGCGCAAGATCACCACCTCCGCCGAGGTCGCCCAGGTCGGCACGCTGTCCGCCAACGGCGAGTCCGAGATCGGCGAGATGATCGCCCAGGCGATGGAGAAGGTCGGCAACGAGGGCGTGATCACGGTCGAGGAAGCCAAGGGCATCCAGACCGAGCTTGACGTCGTCGAGGGCATGCAGTTCGACCGCGGCTATGTCTCCCCGTACTTCATCACGAATGCGGAGAAGATGATCGCGGAGCTGGATAACCCCTATATCCTGATCCACGAGAAGAAGCTTTCCCAGCTGCAGCCGATGCTGCCGCTGCTGGAGGCCGTGGTGCAGTCCGGCCGTCCGCTGATCATCGTGGCCGAGGACGTCGAGGGCGAGGCGCTGGCCACCCTGGTCGTCAACAAGCTGCGCGGTGGCCTGAAGATCGCCGCCGTGAAGGCCCCGGGCTTCGGCGACCGCCGCAAGGCGATGCTCGAGGACATCGCGATCCTGACCGGTGGCCAGGTCGTGTCCGAGGATCTCGGCATCAAGCTCGAGAACGTGACGCTCGACATGCTCGGTAAGGCCAAGACGGTCCGCATCGAGAAGGAGAACACCACGATCGTCGACGGCGCCGGCTCCAAGGAGGACATCCAGGGCCGCGTGGAGCAGATCAAGGCGCAGATCGAGGAGACCACCTCGGACTACGACCGCGAGAAGCTGCAGGAGCGCCTGGCGAAGCTGGCTGGCGGCGTGGCCGTGATCCGCGTCGGCGGTTCCACCGAGGTCGAGGTGAAGGAGCGCAAGGACCGCGTCGACGACGCGCTGCATGCGACCCGCGCCGCGGTCGAGGAAGGCATCGTGCCGGGCGGCGGTGTTGCCCTGGCCCGTGCGACCACCAAGCTGGCGCATGTGCAGGTGGACAACGACGACCAGCGCGTCGGCGTCGAGATCGTGCGCCGCGCGATCCAGGTGCCGCTGCGCCAGATCGCCGAGAATGCCGGCCAGGACGGCGCGGTGATCGCGGGCGACGTGCTGCGCAAGACCGACAGCTACGACTACGGCTATGACGCTCAGACCGGCGAGTACAAGCAGCTGATCGCCGCCGGCATCGTGGACCCGACCAAGGTCGTGCGCACCGCGCTGCAGGACGCCGCTTCCGTGGCCGCGCTGCTGATCACCACCGAGGCGATGATTGCCGAGAAGCCCGAGAAGAAGGCCCCTGTGGGCGGTCCTCCGGGCGGCGGCATGGGTGACATGGACTTCTGATCCTTCCGGGATTGGGGTTCGGAAGGGGGCGGTCCGCAAGGGCCGCCCCTTTTTCTTTTTGCGGAAAGGGCGGCGGCGGTGGAAAGGCTGACGGGACGGGTGATCTGGTACCAGCCGGCCAAGAGCTATGGCTTCATCCAGGCCGATGACGGCGGGCCGGATGTGATGGTGCATGTCACGGCACTGCGGGCGGCCGGGCTGGAAGGGCTGGAGAAGGGGCAGCGCCTGTCCTTCGCGGTGGAGGATCGCGGTGGCCGCCGGGGCGCGGTCGCGATCCGGGTGGCCGAGGGCGGAGCGGAGCGGTAGGCCACCCGGGCCTGCGGCGTTCTTGACCGGCTGCCGGGGCTCTGGTTTCCTCGCACCCGGCTTGATCGGAGCCTCCGTGTCCGCGGAAAGGGCTGCGCCCACGCTCGCAGAAAGCGGTGCCGTCCCTTTTCCACCCTTTCCTGCCTGGCTGGCGGACACAGGCACGAGGAAGGGGCTTTCCTTGTCCGATCCATCGGCCTCCGCGCCTGCGTCCGGCGATCCGCGTCCAGCGATGCCGTTCCGCCTGAACCTCGAACAGCAGCGAAAACGCGCCAAGGAGTTGCTGCGGCAGTTGCGGGCCGGGGATGCCGAGGCCTGGCAGCGCTTCCGCCAGCGTCATCCGCGGGTCCCTGCCGAAGGCCCCGCCACGCTGAGCCGGCTGAGCGAGGCGCAGCTTGTCATCGCCCGGGAGCTCGGCCTGCCGAGCTGGCCCCGGCTGAAGGCGCATATCCAGGCCATGGAGCGTAGCTGGGCGAGCATCCGGCGCGGCGGGGATGCGCCGGACCGCGACATGGCGACCCTGCATCTCCGCTGCGGCAGCGATATCGGTCCGGGGCTGAAGGAGGCCGGGTTCGCCGGCGATTTCCTGGAGTATTCCGATCCCTTCTGCCAGGGGCCGGTCCTGACCGGCCCGGACTGGCTGGAGCGACGCGCGGATTTCCTGGCGCAGTCCTATGGCACGGGCAGCGGCATGAGCCGGGAGGAGATCGCGACGAAGCTGCACCGGGCAGAGGAGGATCTGGCGGCCGCGTCGGTGCGCTACCGGCGCGTCGTGCTCTGGTTCGAGCACGATATCTACGACCAGCTGATCCTGGCGCGCTGCCTCGCGCTTTTCGCCGGGGCAGCGCCGACGCGGCTAGAACTGGTTTCCCCGGCCCGCTATCCGGGCGCGACGCGCTTCATCGGGCTGGGCCAGTTGCCGCCGGAGGCGCTGCGCCTGCTATGGGAGGAACGCATTCCCGTCCCCGCCGAGGCCCTGCGATCGGGGCAGGCGGTCTGGGAAGCGCTGCGTCAACCGGACCCGAGGAGGCTGGCCGACCTGGGCAGGGCGGGAACACCGGGCATTCCGCAACTCGGCCGGGCGGTGCTGCGGCACTGCCAGGAACTGCCCTGGATCAGAGACGGGCTGGGACTGACAGAGAGGCTGATCCTGCAATTGCTGGCGGAGGAGCCACACCGGGTCAACCGGGTCTTCGAGCGGCTGATGCTGGAACGGGAACCGCTGCCCTGGATGACGGACCTGATGATCCACGACACGGTGGAGTGCATGCGCCGTGTCGGCCAGCCGGTTTTCCTCGGCACCTACGAGGATGGCGAGAACCGCTGGCCCAGGGAGGAGCTGACCATCACGCTCCTTGGACGCGCCGTACTGGCCGGGGCCGTGGACTGGTTGTCGCTGGCCCCGCCGGCCCGGTGGGTCGGCGGCGTCCGGATCGATGGCCCCGGTGCCGCCTGGCGATGGGATGACGGCACGGCCTCGGTCCGGCCTCCACGGGGCGCGTGAGGGTGCGGGGCTCGCCCGCCTGCCGGATTCAGGTGGAGGGGGCCTCCTCCCAGACCTTGAGCGCGGCGGCCCGGTTCAGGATGCTGCGGGCGCGTTCCGTCTGATCCACATTGGCGGGCTTCACCACGACAATGGCTTCGGCATGCTCGGTGGCAGCGGTGCCTTCCGTCCCGCTGGCCTGGGAGGCCAGCTCGCTGAGCCCGCCCGCCCCGGCCCCGGCCGCGAGGGCCGCCCCGACCGCCGGGATGGCGGCCCCGCCGGTGGCCACAACCACGCCCGCCGCCGCCATGCCGGCAGCGGCGGCGGCCATGCTGTTGCGCATGGTGCGGAGGTTGCGGTGCTCATCCTCGCGCAGCGGCTCATCGCCGCTGTCCTCGGGCATGGTCTCGGCCCGGGTGGCGGGCGCCGCCGTTTCGGCCGGGGCCGGAGCCGGGGTGGGATCGGCGTGGCGGACGGAGATCTGGGCGCGGGGAATGGCCTCGCCCTCCAGATAGGAGAGGACCGCCTCGACCGCTTCCTTGTCGCGGAAGCTGGCCAGGATCGTGGGTTGGGCCGGCGTGGCGGATGTTTCGCTCATGGTTCTGCTCTCCCGCACTTGGACGGAAGGCAAACGCCCTTTGGCGGGCAACCGTTGCGGAAGGCCGGCATTCCGGTCTTCCGCCGCTCCCGCCCAGGCGGTCCGGCCCGATGGGGAGCCCCGGTGGAGCGACCCCGGGGTCAGATGACCTGGTAGCGGGCCTTGGCGGCGCGCTCGATGGCGCCGGCCACGAGGCGGTCGATGTCCAGGCCGATGCGGAAGTCCTGCAGGAAGCGCAGCTCGTCCTGGGTGGCATCGCCATCGGCGGCGACGATCTCGCAGGCGAGGAGATAGGCGGTCTCGCGCAGGCGCTGCGGCAGGGCGTCGCGGATCAGCGCGACCACCTCGTCCAGCCCGTCCGTGTCGCCCAGCAGGTTCAGCACGATCTCGGTCACCGTCTCGATGCCGCTGACGTGGAAGTCGCTGAAGACCGGCAGTTCCTTGACCAGGCGCGACATGGTGGCGAGCTCCGCGTCGGTCATGTGACCGTCGCAGGCGCTCATCACCACCATGGCGCCGACCAGGGCCTCCTGGGCCGAAAGACGGACGGGGGTTGCCTGGGGTGAACTCATGTCGAGGGGCATGTCCGTTGAGGCTCCTATAGCCGGATCGTCTCGCAGCCCGGGGCACATCCCGTCAATGGCAGCCGCATCAAGGGGCCGCGAGCCATGCGGAAAGCACGGCTCGGCGCCCCGGACGGGGTTCAGCCCGCCAGGAATTCGCGGGTCCGGCGCGTGGCTTCGGCGAGGCCGACGCGGTGGGTCACGACGCCGTCCGGCAGGCCCGCGAGGAGGCGCGAGGGCGCCCGCGAGTCGAGCAGGACGAAGACGCCGCGGTCGTCGGCACGGCGGACGAGGCGGCCGAAGGCCTGGCGCAGCCGGTGGCGGGCGACGGCGTCGTCCCATTCCTTCGGCCGGCCGCCGGACAGGTGCAGACGGCGCTCGCGGTGCAGGATGGTCGGGCGCGGCCAGGGCACGCGGTCGAAGACCAACAGGCGCAGCGAGCGGCCGGGCACGTCCACGCCGTCGCGCAGCGCATCCGTGCCGAGCAGGCAGGAATCCTCCTCGGCGCGGAAGACGTCGACCAGGGTGGAGTTGTCCATCGCGTCCACGTGCTGGGCGTAGAGCGGGATGCCCGCCTTCTCCAGCCCCGGGGCGATGCGGTCATAGGTGTTGCGCAAGCGCCGGATCGCGGTGAAGAGGCCCAGCGCGCCGCCGCCCGAGGCGCGGAACAGCGCCTCCATCGCGGCGGCCTGCTGGCCGGTGTCGCGGCCGATATCGGTTACCACCAGCGACAGGGTCTGAGCGCCGTAGTCGAAGGTGGAGGGTACGGCGGCCCGCACCGCCGGCAGGGGCAGGTGCGAGGCGCCGGTGCGGGCCTCGGCGGCCTCCCAGGCGGCCTCGGGATCGGGTTGGCCGTCGCTGGCCAGCACCACGTCGCGCAGCGTGGCGGAGGTGATCAGCAGCCCGTGCGCCGGGGCGGCGACCGCCAAGGCGAAGGGCTCGGTGGGATCGAGGTGGTGGCGGTGCATGGCCGCATCGACCTCCCGCCCCTCGCGCCGGGTGATGGCGAGCCAGTCCACATGCACCGGCCGGACGCCCGGTTCCGGCGCCAGGACGGCGAGGCGGCGGAGCATGGCGCCCCAGGCCCCCAGCGGCACCACGGCGCGGCGGTCGAGGTTGCGGCGGGCGGTGTCGAGGCGGATGCGGTCGCCCACCTCCAGCTCGGCCTCCGGGTCCTCCAGCAAGGCGGTCAGGCGCTCGTGCAGCCCGCGCAGCGGGGCAAGGAGGCGATCCAGGCCGGCGAGGAGCTCCGCCCCGGCCTCCGGCAGGCCGGGATTGAGTGGATGCAGGTCGCATTCGGCGTCGTAGAGCGGGTCGGCCTCGGCGGTGCGGGCCAGGACCTGCCGGCGAACCTCGGCCATGAAGCGCTCGGCGGCGTTGCGCGGGGCGCCGTCGTGCAGGCGGGTGGGCCAGCCGGGGGCGGGCAGGACATTGCCGGCCTCCAGCGCGGCATCGACCAGGGGCGACAGGGCGGGATGGTCGGAGAGGACTTCCTCCAGCCGCCGGCGCAGGCCGCGGGCGCGGCCCCTCCCCCCCTCGGCGCCCAGCAGCCAGCGGCGCAGCTCGGACATCTCGGCGCCGGAAAGCTCGGCGGAGAAGGCGGCGTCGGCGGCATCGAAGACGTGGTGGCCTTCGTCGAAGACATAGCGCACGGCGGGACCGTCCTCGCCGCCGCCCAGCGCGGCCTGGACCATGACCAGGGCGTGGTTGGCCACGACCAGCTTCGCCCCGGCGGCGCGGCGGATGGAATGCTCCACGAAGCAGCGGCGCCAGTGCGGGCAGCCGGAATGGATGCATTCGCCGCGCCGGTCGGTGAGGTTGGCCACCGCACCGTAGGGGAAGAGCTCGGCGATCCAGCCGGGAAAGTCGCCGCCCTGCATGTCGCCGTCCCGCGTCGCCATCGCCCAGCGGGAGACCAGGGCGATGGCCAGGAGGCGGGAGGGCATGAGGCCCGCCGTGGCTTCCTCCAGGTTCAGCAGGCAGAGGTAGTTCTCCCGCCCCTTGCGGATGACGACCTGGCGCTTGCGCTCCTCCGGGTCAGGGTAGAGGCGGGCGAGTTCGCCGTCGATCTGACGCTGGAGGTTGCGGGTATAGGTGGAGATCCAGACCGGGGCGCCGTTGCGCTCGGCCCAGAGCGAGGCGGGGGCGACATAGCCCAGGGTCTTGCCCGTGCCGGTGCCGGCCTCGGCCAGCACGACATGCGGGGCGCCGGGCATTTCCCGCGCCGCGAAGGCCAGGGCAGCGGCGGAGGCGAAATCCGCCTGGGCGGGGCGCTGCTCGGCATCGGGCCCGAGGATCTCGGCGAGGCGGCTGCGGGCCTCGGCGGCGGAAACGGGCAGCGAGCCGGGGGGCGTGGGCGGGGCGCTGTCCTCCCAGTCCGGCAGGCGGCGCCAGACCTTCAGCGGATCGGAGGAAGGGCGCGCATCCTCCTTGCCCAGGGCGGCCATCACGGACGCGGCCCAGGGCCAGTCCATCCCTTCCCGCAGCCGGGCGGCGAGGATGGCGGCGTCGCGGTTCAGCGGCAGGTTCCGTGCGGCGGAGAGGCGGCGGAGGATCAGCGTGGCGAGTTCGGGGAGCAGGATGGCGGCGGATTCGTCGTCCGCCGGCATCTCCTGCCCCAGCGCCATGGCGAGGCCGCGCGGCGTCGGCGCGGCGGGCTGGGCCGGCAGGGCGAAGGCGAAGAGCTCCAGCAGGTCATAGGCCACCGGGAAGGGCGGCAGGCCGAGGCGGCGCGCCGTGGCCGGGGCGTGGACGAGCAGGGGCGGCGGCAGGTCAGCCAGACGCCGGGGCAGGTCGGCGGCGGGAACCACGTCCAGTTCGCCATCCGGGGTCAGGATCGTGGCCTGGCCGAGGCCCGCGACCAGGGCCGGTGCCTCGGGCAGCAGGAGGCGAGGCACGCCCATGCGGGAGGAGTTCACCCTTTGATCCTAGCAGGACCCGGCGGCGGCGTCTTCTGCGGGGCGGTGGTGCCGGACCTGCCCGGAGTGGAGCCGCTCAGGCCGCCTGCGCCGCCTCCTCCTCCTGGCGGCGGTCATAGGCGCGCTGCGCCGCAGCCACCTCGCCGATATGGCTCTCGGCCCAGATCCGCAGGGCATCCACCGTCTCCGCCAGGGTCCGGCCCAGCGGGGTGATGGCGTATTCGACCGTGACCGGGACGGTGGCGAAGGCCCGGCGGGAGACGAGGCCGTCGCGCTCCAGGCTGCGCAGGGTCTGGGCCAGCATCTTCTGGGAGATGCCCTGGATCTCGCGCCGGAGCTGGTTGAAGCGCCGGGGCCCGGCCTCCAGCAGGATGAGGACCAGCACGGCCCATTTGTCGCCGATGCGGTCCAGCACCATGCGGGTCGGGCAGGACGGGTTGAAGCTGTCGCCCAACCTGTTGCCCAGGAGGAGAGGGGGGCGGTCTGTCAGGGTGGTTTCTCCGGGGTGATCAGCATCCCCGAAAGTGCCTTCTTTCCGGATGGTTTCCAATGGTTATCTGGTGTCCATCGGAAATCGCCAGAAGAGGAGTCTGGGCATGAAGATCGCGTTGATCGGGGCCACGGGTCAGGCCGGGTCCGAGATCCTGGCCGAGTTGTCACGGCGCGGTCACGCGGTGACGGCCATCGTGCGGCACCCGGAGAAGGTCCCTGTCCTGTCCGGCGTGACGCCGGCGAAGGGCGATGTCTTCGACGGCGCGGGGCTGGCGGCGCTGCTGCTCAGGCATGATGCGGTGGTGAGTTCGGTGCATTTCACCCAGAGCGATCCGGAGATCCTGATCGCGGCGGTGAAGGAGGCCGGGGTGAAGCGCTACCTCGTGGTGGGCGGGGCGGGAAGCCTGGAGGTGGCACCGGGCGTGCGTCTGATCACGACTCCGGAATTCCCTGCGGCCTACCGCGCCGAGGCGCAGGCGGGAACGAACTTCCTGGACCGTCTGCGGCGGGAGAAGGAGTTGGACTGGACCTTCCTTTCGCCTTCCGCCCTGTTCTTCGCCGGGCCGCGGACAGGGACGTTCCGGCTGGGGCAGGATACGCTGCTGGTGGCCGGCGACGGAAAGAGCAGCATCTCCTTCGCCGATTTCGCCATCGCCATGGCGGATGAGATCGAGGCGCCGAAGCATTCCCGGAGCCGCTTCACCGTCGGCTACTGAGGGCATGCGCCGGGCCGGGGGTGGCGGGTGCCGCCCCCGGCCCGCCTTCCGCGTTCCGGGGCAGGCTGCCACGCGGCGATGTCCTGGCGCCACGGTTCCGGGATCGGGGCGCGGCCAGCGTTTCCGGCGGCCTGCCGGTCCAGGCAGGCCGCCGCTGCGGCGGAGTTCATGGGCGGGACACTAGGCGGAGCGGGCCTTGACGCCTAAACCCGGGGTAACCTTCGTGGGGGGCCGAGCTCCAGGCTGTCCCTGGGGGCTTCCTTTGACCGTTCCTTCGCCGGTATCAGCGTCCCGCCATGTCACACAGCTCCGACCCCAACCTCCGCGGCACCCGCGCCTGGCCCTTCGAGGAGGCGGCGAAGGTCGCCGACCGCCTGGCGGCCTCCGGCAAAGGCTCGGCGCTGTTCGA
Organism: Roseomonas mucosa ATCC BAA-692; assembly: GCF_000622225.1. Taxonomy (GTDB): domain Bacteria; phylum Pseudomonadota; class Alphaproteobacteria; order Acetobacterales; family Acetobacteraceae; genus Roseomonas; species Roseomonas mucosa. Next base: position 317,123 of record NZ_JHWD01000002.1, read on the forward strand.
GACAGGCTACGGCCCCTCGGGCCTGCCGCATATCGGGACCTTCGGCGAGGTGGCGCGCACCACCTGGGTGCGGCGCGCCTTCGAGGCGATGACCGGCCTGCCGTCCCGCCTGCTCGCCTTCAGCGACGACATGGACGGGCTGCGCAAGGTGCCGGACAACGTGCCGAACGGGGAGATGCTGCGGCAGTATCTCGGCCGGCCGCTGACCCGGATTCCCGATCCCTTCGGCACGCATGACAGTTTCGGGGCGCACAACAACGCCCGGCTGCGCACCTTTCTCGACAGCTTCGGCTTCGAGTACGAATTCGCGTCCTCCACCGACTACTACACCTCCGGCCGCTTCGACGCCGCGCTGATCCGCATGGCGGAGGAGCACGAGGCGGTGCTCCGGGTGATCCTGCCGACACTGGGGCCGGACCGGCGGGCGACCTATTCGCCCTTCCTGCCGATCCATCCGGAGACCGGCGTGGTGATGCAGGTGCCGATGGAGGAGGTCCGCCCCGCCGACCGGACCCTGGTCTGGCGCGACCCGGAGACGGGAGAGCGGTTCGAGACGCTGCTCACGGGGGGCCATTGCAAGGCGCAGTGGAAGGCCGACTGGGCGCTGCGCTGGTACGCACTGGGCGTGGACTACGAGATGTCGGGCAAGGACCTGATCGACAGTGTGAAGCTGTCCTCCCAGATCTGCCGCGTCCTGGGCGCCGAGCCGCCGGTGGGCTTCACCTATGAGCTGTTCCTCGATGCCGGGGGGCAGAAGATCAGCAAGTCCAAGGGCAACGGGCTGACCATCGAGGAATGGCTGGAATACGGGCCGCCGGAATCCCTGTCGCTCTTCATGTACAACTCGCCGAAGAGCGCCAAGCGACTGCATTTCGACGTGATCCCGCGCGCCACGGATGATTATCTGGCGCATCTGGACAAGCTGCGCGCGAATGCGGACCCGGCGAACCCGGCCTGGCATGTCCAAGGCGGCAAGGTGCCGAACATGGGAGGGAGCCCGATCCCCTTCTCCATGCTGCTGAACCTCGCCGTGGTGGCGAATGCCGAGACACCGGAGATGCTCTGGGGCTTCGTGCGCCGCTACCAGCCCGAGGCGACGCCGGAAAGCGAGCCCATGCTGGCGCGGCTGGTGGAGCATGCGCTGGCCTATTACCGGGACTTCGTGAAGCCCGCCAAGCGCTACCGCGCGGCCACGCCGGGCGAGCGCGAGGCGCTGGAGGTGCTGGCGGAGCTGCTGCGCGAGAACCGGGCGCGGCTGGAGGCCATCCCGGCCGCCGAGCGCGGTGCGGCGATCCAGGATCTCGTCTATGATGCCGGGCGGCGCGAGCCCTTCCTGCAGACGGGCAAGGACGGGCGGCCGGGCGTGTCGATCGCCTGGTTCGAGGCGCTTTACCAAGTGCTGCTGGGGCAGCAGAAGGGGCCGCGCTTCGGCGGCTTCGTGGCGCTCTACGGCATTCCGGAGACCATCGCGCTGATCGGGGAGGCGCTGTCGCGGCCCGCCCCGGACACCGCCGAAGGGGAGAAGGCAGGGGCGTGAAGATCCCGGCGGTCGTCAGGAAGCACGGGGCGACGGCTTTCGGCCTCGTCCTGCTCGTCGCGGCGGTCTATGTCGTGCAGCGGGAATTCCGGGACCTGAAGGTCTCGGACGTGCTCACCGCGCTGGAGGCGACCTCTGGCCACAGGCTGTGGCTGGCACTGGGCTGGACGCTGCTCGCCTTCGCGGTGCTGACCATCTACGACCGGCTCGGCAGCGTCTATGCGGGCAAGCCGATCTCCTACAGCCGGACGGCGCTGGCCGCTTTCTGCGCCTATACGCTGGCGCACAACATCGGCTTCGCGGCGGTGTCGGGGGCGGCGGTGCGCTACCGCTTCTATGCCGCCTGGGGTCTCACCTCGGCGGAGATCGCGCGGGTGATCGCCTTCACCAGCCTGACTTTCGGGCTGGGCGGCTTCGCGCTCGGCGGCCTCGTGCTGATGACGCACCCCGAGGTGTTGCCCTGGGTGGGCGACGGGGAGCTGATCCCGAGTTGGGCGGCGCAGTTCGTGGCGGTGCTGATGTGGCTGATCGTCGGCGCCTATGTCGTGCTGGCGCGCTTCGTGCCGCATTTCCATATCTTCGGGCACAAGGTGGACCTGCCGGGGCTGAAGCTCGCGCTGGCGCAGGTGGCGCTGGCCAGCGTCGATGTCGCGGTGACCGCGATGATCTTCTACGTGCTGCTGCCAGCGCCGATGCCAGGGGCGCCGCCCCTCACCTTCCTGATGTTCATGGGCATCTACGTTGCCGGCTACACCGCCGGGCTGGCGGCGAGCGTGCCGGGGGGGCTCGGCGTCTTCGACGGCTTCATGCTGCTGAGCCTGAGCCCCTGGATGTCGGCGCCGGAGGCACTGAGCGCGCTGCTGCTGTTCCGGCTGTACTACTACATCGTGCCGCTCTTCGTGGCCGGGGTGCTGTTTCTGGGCTTCGAACTGGCGCAGCGGCGTGCCAAGGGCCTGCCGCGCATCCAGGTGGAGGCGAGGATCGCCGACTCCCTGGAGGCGCCGGCACTCGCCATGCTGACCGGGCTGTGCGGCCTGCTGCTGCTCTTCGTGGGCGCCCTGCCGGTGCATGCGGGCAACGAGGCGATCGCGCACTGGCTGGGCGAGTGGGTGGCACTGGCCAACCAGTTCGCCGCCTCGGTGGTGGGGACGCTGCTGATCGCGGTGTCCTGGGGCCTGCTGCGGCGGCTGCGGCTGGCCTGCTATGCCGGGCTGTTCCTGTTGCTGAACGGCGTTGCGATCCTGTTCGTGCGCAACGACCCATGGCCGGTGATCGGGGCGGTGCTGCTGGTCTTCGTGCTGCTCGCCGCCATGAACCGCAGCTTCTACCGCGACGCGCGGCTGACCGGGGAGCCGCTCAAGGGCAGCCGCATCCTGTCGCTGGTCGCGGGCATCGTCTGCGGCCTGGCCCTGGCGACCGTGGCCTACCGGGAGCCGGTCGGCACCTCCTCCTGGTGGGAGGTGGTGCTCTCGGCCTCCATGCCTTCGCCGCTGCGCTTCGCCGTGGGCGTGTCCGCCGCGCTGATGCTCTATGCGGTGTTCCGGCTGCTGCGCCCGGCGCGGGCGCGGCCCGCCGATTACGACATGGCGAGCCAGCAGAAGCTGCGCTCGCTGGGGGCGAGGCTACCGCGCCAGGGGGCGCAGCAGGAGCTGGGGGCGGTCTTCGCCGAGGGTGGCAAGGCGGGCTTCGCCTTTCGCCGCTATCCCGACCTCTGGCTGGGGCTGGGCGACCCGCAGGGCGAGGAGAAGGCGCGGGTCGCGGCGGTCTGGCGGTTCCGGGACCTTTGCGACGCGGCGGGCGTGGAGCCGGCTTTCGCCGATATCGGGCCCGGGATGCAGCGGACCTACGAGGATGCCGGGCTGACCGTCGTTCCCATGCCGGATGGCCGCAGCATCGCCTGCATCGCCGACCGCGATCCGGAGCGCGTCATCGCGCTGGCCGAGACCGTCTGATCCGGCCCGGGGGCACCCGGGACGCAGTGCCCGGCAGACCGGCGCACCGCCGCATCCGGCGATGCGGGGGCCATGCCGGCCCTGCTACTGGCTGGCCCAGACGATGCGGTGCATCCAGGTGATCTCGGCCAGATCGAAGCTGTAGTTCGGATGCGCCGGGTTCAGGCTGGCCAGTTCGATCTTCCGGGCGGATTGCCGGAGGAGTTCCTTGGCCATGACCTCCCCGCCCCGGGTGCGGACCACCACACGGTCGCCGCGCCGGATCGGGGCGGCGGGCGAGACGATGATGGTGTCGCCGTCGCGGAACACGGGCTCCATGGAATCGCCCGAGATCTCCAGCGCATAGGCATTGGGATCGGGGATCTCCGGCACGCTGATCTCGTCCCATCCGGCACCGGAGGGGAAGCCGCCATCGTCGAAGTAGCCGGCGCTGCCGGCCTGGGCGAGGCCGATCAGCGGGATGCGCCGCACCGGCCGCACGGCGGCGGAGCGGAAGTTCATCGGCGTGCCGCTCACTAGGCTGGCGAAGGCATCCAGGCTGGTGCCGGTGGCCTCCAGCACCTTGGCGACGCTTTCCGTCGATGGCCATCGCGCGCGGCCGTCCGGCCCGGTGCGCTTGGAGGGGTTGAAGGCGGTGGGGTCGAGCCCCGCCTTGCGCGCCAGACCCGAGGCCGACAGGCCATTCTCGGCCGCCAGCGCATCGATGGCGCGCCAGATGTCGTAGTGCTGCATGAGGCGATTATCCTAGGCAGGGATTCTGGTGGCAATAGGAAATATCTCTTAAGGAAACGTTGACTGCTCCCGTCATGAGGGTAATATTCACATTTAGTTCAACCATAAGGCGAGGACAGCCCCCGATGACCACCGCCGTTTCCGATAGCCGCATTCCGCCCAGGCGCTTCTCGGTCCCGAAGACCGAGCCCTTCCGCCATGCCGAGGAGGCCTGGTTCTGGACCATGTCGGCGCTGATCGCCCGCCGCGACGGCGCGCGCATCGTGGCCGGGCGCGGGCAGGTGCAGCGCCCCTGCGAGCCGGACGACGTGGTGAAGTGCCTGGACAGGCTCTATCGCCAGCGGCGGATCGACTTGGCGCATGCGAGGATCCTCCGGATCTGGGGGGAACGGGGGCAGGCGCCGGACCCGCGTTCCGCGCGCGAGAAGCACGACCATCGCCTGTGGCGGGAAGCCCTGGAGCGGCTGGAATGGCCGCTGCGGGTCAAGGGCATCGTGGCGGGCGAGGCGGGCTCCCCGGGGGGCGGTGGCGAGGTGGTGCATCTGGACGAGCTTTCCCGGTCCTGACGCATATGCGGGCCGAACCCTGCGGAACAGGTCCGCGGCAACCTCCGGGAGAAGCCACGGGGGACAGCCCTGGCGGGCCTGGCGGGCCTCCGGGGGCCGTGCCACGGCGGCTCTCGCATCGCCGGGCCGGTGGGGAACAGGAGCTCTGGCTGGGCTTTGGCGGCCGGGCGGACCAGGCCTGGCTGCGCCTGCTGCGGCCCGGTTTCCGGCACTGCTTCGCGGCGCTGCGCGACGGGGCCGGGTGGACGGTGATTGATCCGCTGTCGGGCCGGCTGCTGGTGACGCGGCTGGAAGTCGGCGGGAATTTCGACCTGCCGGGATTCTGGCGGCGCGCAGGATGCCATGTCCTGGGTCCCTTCGCACCTTCCGATCCGGCTCCCGGCCTGCCATGGTTTTCACCCCTTTCCTGCGTTTCGCTTTGCAGGGCCCTGTTGGGACCGCACGCGCCTTTCGCGCTGACCCCTTATAGACTCTACCTCAGGTTGCAGAAAAATCTTCATGCTGATGGGAAAATATTCTTGACTTCGGGACCCTGCCGCATGTAAACACCACGTCATCAACGGGCGAGCTGCGCCCGAAGGAATTTTTTCCCTGACCCAGGCTCAAAGGCCCGCGCCGGACTCCGGCGCGGGCCTTTCGTTTTGGCGGGATCTTTCAGGAGAGCGCGAACGCATGGGTGGCCTCTTCAGCGTGCCGAAGCCGGTGGTGGTCGCCACCCCCGTCCTTCCACAACAGGCCGCGGCCGATGCCTCGGCGGGCGCCGCCAACGCCGCCACCACCGAGGCGCGGCAGGACGGCGCCGAGCGCCGCCGGCGCGGGCTGGCGGGCACCATCGCCACTTCGGAGCGGGGCGTGCTGTCCCCCCTGCCCGCGCTGCCGGCGGCGGCGCGCAAGACGCTGCTGGGGGAGTGAGGGGATGAAGCCCGAGGAGATCCTCCAGCGCCATGCCCGTGCCCTGGAGGCGCGACGCCCCTGGGAAGGGGTTTGGCGCGAATGCTACGAGCATGTGCTGGCCACGGTGCCGGGCACGGGCGGCCCGGCCCTGTTCGACGGCACCGCGGCGGATGCGGTGGAGCAGCTGGCGGCCTCTCTCCTGGCGGAGCTGACGCCGCCCTGGTCGCGCTGGTTCGGCCTGGCCCCGGGCCGGGCGCTGACAGGGCAGGACGGACTCGCCGCCGAGGCCCAGGCCGCGGCGGAAGCGCTGGAGCAGGCCGCCGACACACTGCAGGGGCATCTGGACCGCTCCTCCTTCGCGCTGGAGATGCACCAGGCCTTTCTCGACCTGGTGGTGGCCGGGACTGGCGTGCTGCTGGTGGAGGAGGCCGCGCCCGGCGAGGCCTCGGCGCTACGCTTCCAGGCGGTGCCGCTGCGCGAATGCGTGCTGGAGGAAGGCCCATCCGGCCGGCTGGAGACGGTCTATCGCGCCGCGCGGCTGGACCGGGCGGCGGTCGCCGCGCGCTGGCCGGGCGCGGACCTGCCGCCCGCCGGGGCCGGGGAGCCGGACGGCCGGCTGCGGGTGGTCGAGGCGGTCTGGCCGGACGGCACGGGCTACGGCTTCGCCGCGGTGCTGGACGGGGTGGACGGGCAGGCGCGGATGCTGGCGCGGGGACGCTTCGCCCGGAGCCCCTTCATCGCCTTCCGCTGGATGAAGGCGCCGGGCGAGAGCTATGGCCGCGGGCCGGTGATGCGGGCGCTGCCGGACATCCGCACCGCCAACAAGGTGGTGGAGCTGGTGCTGAAGAACGCCTCGATCGCCGCCACCGGCATCTGGCAGGCGGATGACGACGGAGTGCTGAACCCGGCGACGGTGCGGCTGGTGCCGGGGGCGATCATCCCCAAGGCGCCCGGTTCCTCCGGCCTGACGCCGCTGGCCGCGCCGGGGAATTTCGACGTGTCGCAGCTGGTGCTCTCGGACATGCGGGGACGCATCCGCTCAGCGCTGCTGGCGGACCGCTTGGGGCCGCCGCAGGACGCGCGGATGACGGCCACCGAGGTGCTGGAGCGATCGGCCCAGGCGGCGCGGCTGCTGGGCGCCACCTACGGACGCCTGCAGGCGGAGCTGCTAACGCCTCTGATCGCCCGCTGCCTGTCCATCCTGCGGCGGCGCGGCGAGGTGCCGCCGATCCTGCTGGACGGGCACGAGGCGAGCCTGAGCTATCAGTCCCCGCTGGCGCGGCTCCAGGGCCGTTCGGATGCGGCGAACATGCTGCTCTTCCTGCAGGCCGTCGCGGCGCTGGGGCCGGAGGCGACGGCCCAGGTGGATCGCCCCGCCGCCGCCCGTCACCTGGCGAAGATCCTCGCAGCGCCGGCCGGGATCCTGAACGCCGCGACGGCGCCGTCGCCGTCGCCACTGCCGTCGCATCCGGGTTCCGACCCGGGTGCCGCCCTCGGCCCCGTCAGGGCCGCCATCGAGGAGTGACCACACGCATGACCGACAGCCTGCTGGATGCGGCCCTGGCGCCGGGCGGGGATGCCGACACGCCGGATGCGGCGGCGGTTCCCGGGGGGGCGCCCGGAAGCGCCGCCCGGCCGCCCGAGGTGCCCGAGAAGTTCTGGGATGCGGAGTCCGGGCGGGTCCGTCTGGACAGCCTGCTGAAATCCTATCGCGAGCTGGAGCGGAAGCTGTCGCAGCGGCTGGCACGCCCGGGCCCGGAGGCACCGGAGGACGAACACCGGCGCTTTGCCCGGCTGCTGGGCGCGCCGGAAGCGCCCGACGGCTACCGGATCGCCGAGCGGCACGCGTTGTGCTGCTCCGACCCGGAGGTGAACACGCGGCTCCACTCGGCGGGCTTCACCCAGGACCAGGCGCAGCTCGTCTATGACCTGGCGGCGGAGAAGCTGCTGCCGGTGATCGCGGAGGCGGCGGCGCAGTACGAGGCGCAGCGTCAGCTCGACCGGCTGCGCGAGGAGTTCGGCGGAGAGGAACGTTTCGCGCAGCTCTCGCGCCAGATCTCTGCCTGGGGCCGCGCGAACCTGCCGGCCGACGTCTTCGAGGCGCTTTCCACCACGGCGGAGGGGGTGAAGGCCCTGCACGCCATGATGCGGAAGGGGGAACCGGCCATGGCCCGTGCCGCCGAGGCACCGGAGGGGATGGACGAGGCCGGGCTGCGCCGGATGATGCGCGACCCGCGCTACTGGCGCTCCCGCGAGCCGGAGTTCGTGCGCCGCGTCACGGAGGGCTTCCGGCGCCTCACGGGCGGTTGATGCACGCAGATACTGACAGGAGGCCAACCGGCGTGGTGGAGTCGCGTTAGCCGGTTGACCCACTGCGGCGGGGTCGGTCCTGGTCCTTCCTCCACTTCCCCCCTCGGGAAGGCCGGAAACCCCGCTGCGCCGGAACCATCCCCTCCCCCCAATGGGATGGCCCGGCACCACAGGGGCGGGTGACGCCACTATCCCCCTCGGCGCCACCCGCCCCTGTCCTCTTTCCGACCCTTTCCGGCAGGCCCAACCCGGCCCGCGTCGCGCCCCAGGAACAACCCTGGGCCCGAAGCGGCGCCGGGCGCCTGCCGTTCATGCCGCGAGACCCGGCCCCCAGCAGGGGGGAACCGGGCTTTTGGCGTTTCCTCTCAACCTTCCCGCACGGAGAAGATGCGTGGGTCAGATCGATGCCGCTTTCGTGAAGCAGTTCGAGGCCGAGGTGCACGAGGCCTACCAGCGCCAGGGCAGCAAGCTGCGCCCGACCGTGCGCTCCAAGACCGGGGTGCGCGGTGCCTCCACGGTCTTCCCCCGCGTCGGCAAGGGCACGGCCGCGGCCAAGTCCCGCGCTGGCCAAGTGCCGCTGATGAACCTCGACCATGCGACGGTCGAGTGCTTCCTGCAGGACTACTATGCCGGCGAGTGGATCGACCGGCTGGACGAGGTCAAGCTTTCCTTCGACGAGCAGACGGTGGTGGCCCATGCCGGCGCCTATGCGCTGGGCCGCAAGACGGACGAGCTGATCATCGCCGCCCTGGACACCGCGGCGCAGACCGCCTCGGGCACCGGGACGGGGCTGACGGACGCGGACGGGTTGACCCTCGCCAAGGTGCTGCGCGCCTTCGAGATGCTGGGCGCGGCGGATGTGCCCGATGACGGCCAGCGCTATGCCGTGGTCGGCTGGAAGCAGTGGTCGCAGCTGCTGCAGATCGAGGAATTCGCCAGCTCCAGCTACATCGGCGAGGCCGACCTGCCGTGGAAGGGCACCCAGGCCAAGAAGTGGCTGGGCGCGACCTGGCTGCCGCATTCCGGCCTGACGCTGGATGGGGCGGTGCGGAACTGCTTCTTCTACCACCGCACCGCAGTGGGCCATGCGGTGGCGCAGGAGGTCACCACCGACATCACCTGGCATGGCGACCGCGCGGCGCATTTCGTCAACAACATGATGAGCCAGGGCGCCGTGCTGATCGACCCGACCGGCGTGGTGCGGATGCGCGCGGCGGAGTGAGGGCCGCGATCCCGGCCGGCTCCTGCTCCAGCCGGCCCGGGACGCGGCGCGGGGCGGGCTGAGGCCCGCCACAGGGCGCAGCGGCCACCGCCGGACAGGGCAAGGGACGGCTTCCGGCCTCCCTTCCCCCCGGGGGGCCGCCGCGCATCGTGCCGGGGGGCGGCTTCCGGCCATCCTCCGGCGTGGTGACGCACGAACCCCGGGAACCACCTGCGGTTGCGCCAGATCCCTCACGGATCAGCGATTCGTGATCAAATGGACGACGGAATGTTCCGCCGATCGCGCCCCGGAGTGGCTCCGTCCGGCCCATCCCACCCCACCCTCCCCTTCTCAGGATTTCTGTCGATGGCGCTTTCCGCCCTCGTTCTCTGCTCGCGCGCCCTGCTCCGCATCGGGGCACAGCCGATTGCTTCCTTCGGGGAAGGTACGGCCGAGGCAGAGGTCGCCGCCAGCCTCTATCCGGCGGCGCGCGACGCGCTGCTCGCGGCACACCCCTGGTCCTTCGCCACCGGGCAGATGGTGCTGCCCCGTCTGCTGGACGTGCCGGTGGCGGACATGGCTTACGCCTTCCAGTTGCCGCCGCGCTGCCTGCGCGTGCTTTCCGCCGGCAGCGGCCGGCGCGGGCGCGGGCTGGAATACCGGCTGATGGAGCGCCGCCTGCACGCCGACGCGCCGAGCGTGACGCTGACCTATATCTTCAGGCCGGAGGAGGCGCTTTTCCCGCCGCATTTCGCCCAGGCGCTGGTGTCGCGCCTGGCGGCGGAATTCTGCATCCCGCTGACGGAAAGCACCTCCCGCGCCGAGCTGCTGCAGCGCCTGGCCGGGAGCGACTTCCGCGATGCCCGGCTGGCCGACAGCCAGCAGGCGACGCCGCGGGCGATCGAGGACTTCCCCCTGATCAGCGTGCGGGGCTGAGCCATGCCGGACAGCCGACGCGCCAAGACATCCTTCACCGCGGGCGAACTCGCGCCCGAGATGCTGGGGCGCGGCGACACGCGGGCCTTCGACAACGGGGCCCGCATGCTCCGCAACCTGATCCTGCAACCGACCGGCGGGGTGACCCGCCGGCCAGGTCTGCGCCATGTGGCCATGCTGCCCGGCGCGGCGCGGCTGGTGGGCTTCGAGTTCAACACGGAGCAGACCTACCTGCTGGTCTTCCTGGACGGACGGATGCTGGTCTTCCTGGGGGACGAGCAGGTGGCTTCCGCCAGCGGTCCCTGGACCGCCGCCATGCTGCCGCAGCTCGCCTGGACGCAAAGCGCGGACACGCTGCTGCTGCTGCATCCCGAGATGGTGACGCAGCGCATCACCCGCACCAGCCACACCGAATGGACGGTGGCGGAGTTCAACTTCACCTGGATGCCCTATCACCGCTTCGCGCCGGAGGCGGTGACGCTGCAGGCGAGCGCGTTGGAAGGACAGGTGACCGTCGCCGCCAGCGCGGCGCTCTTCGTGGCGGCGCATCTTGGCAAGCAGCTCCGCATCGCCGGCAGGCGCCTGCGCATCCGGTCGGTGACGGATGCGCGGCACGTGGTGGCGGATGTCGAGGACCGGCTCACCACCACCGATGCCACAGCGGACTGGGACGAATCCGCCTTCGGCGCCCATGGCTGGCCGGTTTCCGCCTGCTTCCATCAGGACCGGCTGGTGCTGGGCGGGTCGCGCGACCTGCCGAACCGGCTCTGGATGTCGCAGTCCGGGGATCTCGGGAATTTCGACCTGGGCAGCGGGCTGGATGACGAGGCGATCGAGTTCGGCCTGCTTTCCGACCAGGTGAACGCGATTCGCGCCGTCTTCCCGGGACGGCACCTGCAGGTCTTCACCTCGGGCGGCGAGTGGATGGTGACGGGCGCGCCCCTCACCCCGGCCTCGATCCAGATCCTGCGGCAGACACGGGTGGGCTCCGTCACCGGGCGGATGATCCCGCCGATCGACGTGGATGGCAGCACGCTCTTCGCCGGGCGCTCCGGCACGGCGATCTACGAGTTCGCCTACACCACCGTGGAGGATGCCTATCAGGCCGGGGACCTGGCGCTGACCGCGCACCACCTGGTCCAGGACCCGCTGGACACCGCCTATGACCAGCGGCGGCGGCTGTTCCATGTGGTGATGGGCGACGGCAGCCTGGCGACGCTGACGCTGTACCGCGCCGAGGAGATCACCGCCTGGACCCGGCAGGAGACCGACGGCGCCTTCCGCGCCGTGGCCGAGCTCGAGGGCGCGGTCTGGTTCGCGGTGGAGCGCGGCGGCACGCTGCGGCTGGAGCGCTTCGACGACGCGCTCTGTACCGATGCGGCGCTGACCGGCGCGAGCGACACGGTGCGAACCGCCTGGCACGGGCTGGAGCATCTGGAAGGCCGCGACGTCAGCGTGGTCGCCTCCGGTGCACCGGCCGGGCGCTTCACGGTGCTGCGCGGCGCCGTCACCCTGCCGGAAGCAACCGGCACCGTGGAGATGGGCCTGCCCTTCACGCACCGGCTGGTGCCGATGCCGGTGGAGGCGCTGAACGCGCCCGGCATCGCCGGCGCGCCGCAGCGGCTGGTGAGCGTCACCTTCCGCCTGCTGGAAAGCAAGGCGCTGGCGGTGGATCTCGGGCGCGGCGCGCAGCCGGTGCCGCTGCGGCGACTGGACACGGCACTGCTGGACGCGCCGCCGCCCGCCTTCACCGGCGACGTCACGCTGCGCGCCCTGGGCTGGCGCAAGGACGCGCTGCGGCCGCTCTGGCGCATCGAGTCCGACGAGCCACTGCCCTTCACCCTGCTTTCCGTCACGACCAACACGAGGACCACCGACTGATGTCGCAGCTCGCACCCGTGGCGGGGCTGGTGGGAACCGGCCTCTCGATCTACTCCACCGTCCATCAGGCGCAGGCGCAGAGCGCCCAGGTCAAGACGCAGAACCGGCAGATCCAGCAACAGGCGGCGGCACAGTCGCAGCTCGCCGCCGCGCAGCAGCAGCAGGACACGCGGGCGCGGCAGGACCAGCTCGCCGGCACCCTGGCCTCCATCCGTGCCCGCAGCGCCGCCTCCGGCCTCGATCCGAACGACGGCTCGGCGGCGGCTGTGGCCGCGGGGCTGCAGAAGGACTCGGCGCAGGACATCGCCGAGGACGACGCGGTCCGCAACGCGCGCCTCGCCGCCGGGCGGCGCAGCCTGCTGAACAACGACGGCTCGCTGACGACCTGGCTGCGCGCGGGCTCCAGCTTCGCCGGCGCGGCGAAGAGCCTGCTCGGCTGAACCCCGGGCCCCCATTCCTTCAGGAGAGCATCATGGCCGAGCATATCCGCATCGGCGACGTCGCGCCGCGCGTGCACTACATGGCCGCCGCGGGCCAGAACGTCTTCGTCTATCCCTTCCCCATCTTCGACATCTCCGATCTGGAAGTGCGGATCGACGGGCTGCTGGTCCCCTCGGGCTATGTGGTGGACGGGGCCGATGGCAGTTCCGGCGGCACCGTCACCTTCGCCACGCCGCCCGGCGAGGGCGCGCAGGTGCTGCTGCGCCGGCGCCTGACCATTGCGCGCGTCACCGACTTCCAGCCGAATGGCCTGCTGCGCGCCTATACGCTGGATGACGAGCTGGACCGCCAGACAGCCGCCTTGCAGGAGGTTTCCGGGGATGTCGCCAACGCCATCCGCCTCGACCCCGGCGAGGCGGCGGCCCGGCTGCATCTGCCGCTGAAGACTGCCCGCGCCAACCGCGTGCTGGGCTTCGACGCGGTGGGCGACCTCGCGATCTTCTCGCGCGAGGACGCGACGCTTTCCGCCCCCTTCCCTGGCGGCATCCCGCGCTCGGTGGAGGACAAGCTGGCGGAGCGGCTTTCCGCGCGGGATTTCGGGGCGACGGGCGACGGCGTGACCGATGACGGCGCGGCCCTGCAGGCGGCGATGAACGCGGCGGCGATGGGCGGCAAGCAGCTGGTGATCGGCGAGGGCAGCTTCCGCACCACCATCCCGCTGGTGCTGCCGGGCGGCTCGCCGGGCCTGACCATGCGCGGCGCCATCCTCTATGACGGCCCCGCCGGGCAGGTGGCGCTCACTCTGGGCGACGGCGCCGGGGCACGCAACCGGAGCAAGGTCTATCGCGGGCTGCGCGTGCTGCGCGCCAGCATCGCCGACTGGAGCGACGAGGCCGATATCGGCCTCCTGCTGCGCAACCTCGACGCCTCGCTGGTGGAGATCCAGCAGGTCGAGGGCTTCACCATCGGCGCGCGCACGAGCGGCGAGGCCACCGGCTTCGAGGACAGCACGCTGAACCTGGGCCGCTTCGTGAACAACCGCATCGGCCTCGACATCCATACCGGCAGCGCCGCCGGCTGGAACAACAGCATCCGCTACCTGGGCGGCCACTTCGCCAATGCCAGCGGCACCCACACCACGCTGGACCGCTACGGCATCCGCTTCTCCTGCGAGCCGGGAGCCTATAACCGCCACAACGCGCATCTCTTCATCGGCCCGGCCTTCGAGCTGCAGCGCCAGGGCACCCCCGGCACGGTGAGCGCCATCCCCTTCCTCATCCAGGCGGGCGACGAGCGCGGCATCCTGGCGCGCGGCGTGCGGATGGAAGCGTGCAGCCCCTTTGTCGCGCGCCATGCGGGCGGGGCGAACGACTGCGTCTACGAGGTCTGCTACACGGGCACCTACGGCTTCGCCGGCGCGGCGGTGGATTATACGGGCACGGCCACCCGGGCCGGCGGCACGGCGATCCCGCTGCACCAGGCCGCGGCGGCGCACGAGACGCCCCGCCTCGTGGCGGCGGCGGAGAATGTGCGGCAGCGCGCCTTCCGCCAGACGGTGGACACGGATGGCGGCACCGGCTTCGAACAGATGGCGGTGCTGTCGGGCAACCCGAACAACGCGGCGCAGACCCTGACGGGCCTGGCCTTCGCGGGGCTCGGCAGCTTCACGCTGAACGCCGACAGCGTCGGCCTGCCGACCAGCCGCGCGCTGGCCTTCGTGGTGGATTGCAGCGACTGCAAGGAATTCTTCATCGCCGCCGAGGGCACGGCGCTGCGCCCGGTGGTGATGCAGTTCGACGCCGGCGAGAACGTTCTGCTGGACACGGCACCCGTGCTGTTCTCCAACATGAACGCCGTCTGGTCCGGCAGCACGGGCAGCGTCTCGCGCTTCTGGGAAGGCAACGTCAATCTCGACAGCCCCGTCTCCGGGCTGCTGCTCAACCGGCTGCAACGGGTGACGCTGAACGCGGCCGCGAAATACGCCGCCATCGGCGTGCGCGGGGGCGACGAGACGGCGGTGCTGAAGGCGCTGCGCCTCTACTGCCCGCCGCTCCACGCGCCGACGCTGATCTATGGCGGCAGCCGCAAATGGGGCACGCGGGAATACACGGTCACGGATACGGGGTGGACGGTGCCCTCGCTGGCCGCCGGCGCCACCACGGCACGCGATGTGACACTGCCAGGCGTACGGCAGGGCGATTTCGTGCAGGCAAGCTTTGCCAAGTCCTCCGGCTTCCAGACCGGCGGCGTGGTCTTCCTGTCAGGTGCCGGCGGCACGGCTAGCATCAACCAGGTACGGGTGACGGCGCAGAACATCAGCGGCGGTACCATCGAGGTCGGTGCCGGCACGCTCTACCTTCGCGCCGTCAAGCCACGGGTATGAGCATGCCGGGCCGGACATCGCCATGAGCAGCGACGGCATCCTCCCGCCGGAGGAACTCCACGCGGCGATCCGCCGCGTGGTCGCGGATTACGGTGCCTTCGTTGCGCGCGAGCCCATGCCGGGCGCGCACGAGGACCCGAAGGGCTTCGCCGCGCACCATGCCGCCGCGAAGACCGCCCTCGCCCATCTGGAGCATCTGCTGAAGCTGGCCCGCGCCAGCCTCGCCACGGCATCGGCGGGGGAGGACGTCCAGACCCTGCTCACCCAGGCCCGCGCCGAGATCGCGGCGGAAGGAGAGGATGACGACGGCCAAGACACGGGCGACGAGAGCGCCTGAACCACCCGGACATGCCCCCGGGCCGGACTTCCTGGAATTCGCCTGGGTCTGGAACGCCCGGCTCGGCCAGGCCACGCCGGGCATCCACCGCCGCATCGCGCGCTGGTTCGACGCGCGGCGCAGGGATGGCGACGGGCGGCTGCTGCTGATGGCCTTCCGCGGCTGCGGCAAGTCCACGCTGGTCGGGCTCTGGTGCGCCTGGACCCTGCTGCGCGACCCGCAGGCGCGCATCCTGGTCCTGGCGGCGGATGCGGCATTGGCCACGCGCATGGTGGCCAATGTCCGCCGTATCCTGACGCGGCACCCGCTCTGCGCGCATCTGCTGCCGGACGGCCCGGGCGAATGGGCCGCCGACCGCTTCACCGTGCGGCGCGAGGGCGCGCTGCGCGATCCCTCGATGCTGGCGGCGGGCATCCTGGGCAACATCACCGGCTCCCGCGCCGACGTGATCGTCTGCGACGATGTCGAGGTCGCCGGCAACTGCGACACGCCCACCCGGCGTGCCGAGCTGCGGGAACGGCTCGCGGAGACGGAGTTCGTGCTGACCCCCGGCGGCACGATCCTCTATGTCGGCACGCCGCATTGCGCGGAAACGCTCTACCTTCCTCCGGGTGATGAGCGCGCCTTCCTGCGCGGCTACCACCGCCTGCGCCTGCCGCTGCTGGACGCGGCAGGCCGCTCCGCCTGGCCGGAACGCTTCGGCATGGCGGCCGTGGCGGCGCTGCGCGAACGCGTCGGGCCGCTGCACTTCGCGCGCCAGATGATGCTGGAAGCCACCGAGGACGCGGCGGCGCGGCTCGACCCCGCGCTGCTGGTCCGCTACGGCGAGGAGACGGTCTATGCCGAGAGCGGCGGGCGCCCCGTCCTGTCGCTGCTCGGCCGCCGCCTCGTCTCCGGCGGCGGCTACTGGGACCCCGCCTATGGCCGCCCCGGCAGCGGCGATGCCAGCGTGCTCGCCGCGCTCTACGCCGATGCGGAGGGCAACCAGTACCTGCACCGCCTGGCCTATCTGACGCACGAGCCCGGCGCGCAGCCCGATCCCGCCACGCAGCAATGCGCCCGCGTCGCCGCCCTGGCGCGGGATCTCCTGCTGCCCGTGGTGCGGGTGGAGACCAACGGCATTGGCCGCTTCCTGCCCGCCCTGCTGCGGCGGGAGATGGCCCGTGCCGGCGCCGCCTGCACGGTGGTGGAGCAGTCGAATTCCCGCCCCAAGCGGGAACGCATCCTGGGTGCCCTGGACCCGGCCCTGGCCGCCCGCCGGCTGCACGCGCATGACAGCGTCTTCCGCACCGGCTTCCCGGCGGAGATGGCGGGCTGGAGGCCCGAGCTGGCGAACCAGCGCGACGATGCGCTGGATGCCGTGGCCGGCTGCCTGCTGGCCGAGCCGGTGCGGATGCCGGGCCAGGCCGCCGTGCCGCGTGGGCGTGGCTGGCACGGAAATTCCGCTTGACGATAGGAATAATTTCTTTTTAACCTCGCCGCATCAACGCCATTCCTGCGTCTCGCGCGCCTCACCTGCTCCGGGGTGTCCGCGACCGCACGTTCCGGCGGCTCGCACCGCACTTCCGCCCCTTACTTCCCCCGGCGCGATCCTGGACCGGCCCCCCCCCTGGGTGGTCGGCCTCGCCCGCGCGCCCTCTCCCAGCCCGAAAGGACCCCCATGGCCCGATCATGGACAGACGCCGCGTGCCCGCCGCGCGGCCCGGCCCGCACGCGTCCTGCACCTCGCCGCCAGAACCGCCATGCCGGCTGAGCCCCTCTTCCGCCATCTCGGGCGCCTGCTGCGGCGCGAACCCTGGTGGGCCGAGTTCTGGGCCGGCGCCGGCTGCCTGGTCTGGACGCTCTGGACCTTTCTGGCGGCGGTGGAGCCCGGTGCCCGCCCCACCTTCCGCCTGGCCACCTCCCTGCCGCTCCCCTTGGCCGACGAGCGCTTCTGGCAGGCCAGCGGCGCCGTGCTGGGGCTGATCCAGGTGGCCTCGCTGCTGGCCGACCACCGCCGCGCCCGCCGGGGCGCGAGCTTCCTCGGGAGCTGGTGGTGGACCACCCTGTTCCTGGCCCTGCTCCTCGCCGATCCCGGCGCCCCCGCCATGGCCCTCTATGCCGTGATGGCGGCGATCAACCTCGTCTCCCTGGTTCGCCTGCGGCCGGAGACGCCCTGAGCATGTCCGACCAGTCGAGCCCCTGGTGGGTCGTGCTGGCCTCCGGCGCCATCTCCGCCATCGGCCTCTGGCTGAACGCGCGGCGCCTGGCTGACCACGCGCCTGACCAGCGAGGAGCGCCAGGCGCAGGAGCGTGCCCAGGTCATGGCCTCGCTCGATGCGCGGCAGAGCGCCTGGATCGCCCGGCAGGAGCAGGAGCTGGAGAAGATGCGCCTGCGCCTGGAGGCGCTGCAGGCGGATTGCGACCGGGCGCACGAACTCGCCCGCGCCTGGCACGCCCGGGCCCATGCGCTGCGCCACCAGCTCGATGCCGCGCTGCCCGGCCGCGAATCGCGGCCTTCCCTGCCCGGTCTTGAGGAAATCGAAACCTGATGCGGGTGGAATTTACCCGTTTCGTTCCCGGACCGCCCTTCCCCATGAACCTTCCCGGAAAAGCCGCGATGCCCTCCACCGACAGTTCTTCCGCCGACAGCCGCGCGCATGATGCCGCGATCCTCGCCCTGACCCTCTATGCCGAGGCCGGCGACCGCCCGCTCCGCGCCATCGAGGCGCTGGCGGCGCTGGTGATGAACCGCCACCGCTCCGGCCAGGGCCACTGGGGCCAGGGCATCACCGGCATCTGCCGCGCGCCCTTCCAGTTCCCCTGCTGGAACACCCGCCACCCGCACCATGCGCGTCTGCGGGCCGCCGCGCCGGGCGGCGCGGCCGCGCATTCGGCCCAGATGGAGCTCTGCCACCGTGTCGCGCTGCGCGCCCTGGCAGGCGCCCTGCCCGACCCGACCGGCGGCGCCACGCATATGCATGCGGATGACAGCCAGCCCTCCTGGTCGATCGGCCGCACCCCGGTGGCGGAGATCGGCGGCCTGCTTTTCTACCGTCCCGAACCCGCCGAGGCGCGTGTCCGGCCGCGCGGCCCCGCCCTGGCCCTCGCCGTCTGACACGGCGGTGCTACAACTCCCCGCCATGGAGCAGACCATCTACACCCTCGTCCGTGGCGAGGACTGGCGCGACGCCGAGGCGGCGGGCGCCTATCACGGTTCCGCCGACGACCGGCGCGACGGCTTCCTGCATTTCTCCGCCGCGGCGCAGCTGCGGCAGAGCGCCGCGAAGCACCGCGCCGGGGAGGCCGATCTCTGGATGGTCGCGGTCTCCGTCCCGGCGCTCGGCGATGCGCTGCGCTGGGAACCGGCCGCCGGGGGGTCCCGCCCCGGCCTTTTCCCGCATCTCTACGGCCCGCTGCCGCTCTCCGCGGTGCGCGCCACGGCGCATATCCCGCTCGACCCGGACGGGCGGCACATCTTCCCCGAAGAAATCCCCTGAGACCGCCGCCCTGGACCGTGGCGGCGGGCACCGGCCCCGCCACCACGGCACCCGCTCGTCTCAGGGTGCCGGGATCACCGGCCGGGAGGCGAAGGAGAAGACGTAGCGCATCGCGTCGCCGATCGTGCTTTCCCAGACCGGCCAGACATGCGCGCCATCGACGATGCGGAGCTGCGCCGGCTGTCCCGCGCGGCGCAACCGGTCGTAGAGCCGCGTCGCCTCGCCCTCGATGAAGAAGTCGTCGTCGTCGCCGGAGTTGATGTACATCGGCACGGCGATCTTCTTCTCCAGGAAGCCGTCCCACAGCACCGGCCAGTTCAGCGACTTCCACACCGCCGGATCGTACTGCTCCGCGCCGAAGACGCCCACGCGGCGGGCCGAGGAATTCTCCGGCGGCTCCGGATCGTAGATCGCGGGCGACAGCAACGCCGCCGCCGCGAACATCTCCGGATGCAGCATGACGAAGCGCAGCGTGCCGAAGCCGCCCATCGACAGCCCGCCGATCAGCCGCCCCTCGCGCGTATCGAGCACGCGGAAGCTCTTCTCCGCATCCGGGATCAGGTCGCGGAAGAAAGCGCTCTCCATCTTCTCCTTGCGGTCCACGTACCAGGTGGTCCCGGCATCGGGCAGGATGATGACGGCGGGCGGGATCTCGCCCGCGCGGATCAGCCGGTCCGCCGCCGCCTGAAGGTTGCCCTTCACCGGCCACTCGTTCAGCGAGCCGCCATTGCCGTGCAACAGATACAGCACGGGATAGCGCAGCGTGCCGCCGTCATAGCCATCCGGCAGATAGACGTTGTAGCGCCAGGCCCGGCCAAGCTGCTCGGAGCGGAACTCCCGCGTCACGATGCTTCCGGCCCAGGCCGATGGCGCGAGCAGGAGCAGCATCGCAAAAAGCAGAAAGGCGCGCAGCCCGCGCCCGGGCGGTCTCCGGTGATGGTCCGGCATGTTCGTTTCCTCCACCGGAGTCCCTTCTCCGGCGCGCGAAGGGAACCATGCGGGTCCATCCCTGTGAAGCGGCGCGGCGGCTCATCGCCGCTGCGGCCAGCCCTCCGGTTCCGGCAGGGTGATCTGCGGGAAGAGCGGCATCCCGGCGGCGGGCGGCGCGGTCTCCGCCGGAACCTCGGCGCAGGACGGGCGCAGCACCCCGCAATCCCAGCGATACCCGTCCGGCCGCCCGGCGATGCTGCCGCCGCGCTCGAAGCGGCAAAGGCATTGCCGCCCGCCCAGGCAGGCTGCCACGCCGTCGCGGGGCGCGTTGCACACGGGCATCGGCGGCGCATGGGCGGGAAAGGCATCGCCCGGCACGCCCTGCGCCCCCGCGAAGGTCATGCAGAGCGGAAGCGCGAGCATCGCGAGCAGCGGAGCCATCGGCGGGATCGGTCGCATCGCCGCAGGATGCGCCCCATCCTCCTGCCGGAAGGTTAAGCGCCCGGCCTCAGATCGGCGCGTATTTCACCGCGCAGCCATAGGGCGGCGTGGAGGCCCGTTCCACCGGCCGGCCTGCCAGCGCCGTCCGCAGCGCATCGCGGAAGAAGGGCTGCGCGCGCTCGATATCCTCCTGCCGGGTGGAGCGGATGGAGTCGATCCCGCCCATGTAGAGCAGCGTCCCGTCCGTCCCGATCAGGAACATCTGCGGCGTGGTGGTGGCGCCATAGGCCCGCGCCGCCTGGCTGCGGTGGTCCAGCAGCACCGCCGTCGGCGCCGCCTCGCGCTGGACGGTCAGGGTCTTCGCCTGCCGCCCGGTGACATGCCCCTGCTCTCCCTCCGGAGAGGACGCGACCGAGAACCACACCACCCCCTGCTGCGTGGCCTCCCGCTGCAAGGCCTGCATGTTGCCGCTGCCGTAATGCTTCCGGACATAGGGGCATTCGTGGTTGGTCCATTCCAGCACCACGAGCTTGCCACGCTGCTCCGCCAGCCTGCGCACCGCGCCATCCTGGTCCGGCAGGCTGAATTCGGGCGCCGGGGCCCCGATCACCGGCGCGGCCAGCGCCCATCGCGGCAGGCAGGTCGAAACGACGGCGGTGGTGCCGGCCAGAACCTTCCGGCGCGTCGGCGGCTTGCTCACGTGGTTCCCCTTCTCCCTTTTTCCGTCCCGGCCACGCCATGCAGCGTGTCGTCCAGGGCCCTCAGCACGATCCCTTCGGTCAGGATCTGCGGCAGCACGGCGGGCTCACCCCCTCCCGCCGGGTACAGCAGATACAGCGGCACTCCGTCCCGCCCATGGGCCCGCAGCAGGGCGGTGATGGCCGGGTCGCCCCGCGTCCAGTCGCCTTCCAGCACCGTGACGCCACGGCGGGAAAAGGCATCCTGCACGGAAGGCTGGTCCAGCGCCACACGCTCGTTCACCTTGCAGGTGATGCACCAGGCGGCCGTCAGGTTGACGAAGACCGGCCTGCCATCCGCCCGCAGCGCGGCCAGCCGCGCCTCGGACCAGGCCTCGCCACCGGCTTCGGCCATCCTTGGCGGCGCCGCCGTGTCCAGCCGCGTCAGCCCGGCCAGCCCCGCCAGGATCGCCAGCGCCGCCAGCCCGCGGCTGGCCCGTTGCAGCAGCCCCTCGGGCGAGCGCTGCGCCTGTCCCCAGGCCCAGGCGGCCAGCCCCACCAGCACCGCGCCGCCCAGCACCAGAAGCACCCCGTCCGGCCCGCTCTGCTGCGCCAGCACCCAGGCCAGCCAGGCCGCCGC
The DNA here is from genome assembly GCF_000622225.1 of Roseomonas mucosa ATCC BAA-692. GTDB lineage: Bacteria > Pseudomonadota > Alphaproteobacteria > Acetobacterales > Acetobacteraceae > Roseomonas > Roseomonas mucosa. The sequence goes on from NZ_JHWD01000002.1 coordinate 338,460, forward strand.
GCCGTACATCGGGAAGGCCAGGAACTGCCGCAGCCGCTCCATCCAGGGCCCCGGGCGCGGCAGGCGCTCCGCCAGCCCCGGGAACAGCGCCAGCAGCGCATAGGGCAGCGCCATGCCGACCCCGAGCGCGGCGAAGACCGCCAGCGCCGCCGGGGCCGGCAGCAGCAGCGCCGCCCCCAGCGCCGCCGCCATGAAGGGCGCGGTGCAGGGCGTGGCCACCAGCACCGCCAGCACGCCGGTCAGGAAGCTGCCCGAATGCCCGCCCCGCGCCGCCAGCCCGCCCCCGGCCGAGACCGGCCCGCCAAAGGCGAAGACGCCGGACAGGTTCAGCCCGACCAGCAGCATCAGCCAGGCCATCACCGCCACGAAGACCGGCTGCGTGAACTGGAAGCCCCAGCCCGCCACGCCCCCCGCCGCCCGCAGCGCCAGCAGCCCGCCGCCGAGCACCAGGAAGGACAGCACCACCCCGGCACAATAGCTCGCGGCATGGACCCGCACCCGCCGCCGCGCCTCGCCCGACAGTCGGGCCAGCCCGATGGCCTTCATCGCCAGGATGGGGAAGACGCAGGGCATCAGGTTCAGCAGCAGCCCGCCCAACGCCGCCCAAAGCATGGCCCAGGGAGCCGTCTGCAACGGGCCGATGCCGGGAACGGCGGCCCGGGGCGTGGCGCCGCCCGCCGCCGGCGCCGCGGCACCCACCGGCACGCCCTCCGCCGCCACGGGAACCGGGCCGATCGCCGCCGACACCGTATAGGCGGCGCGCGTCCCGGCCGCGTCGGTGATGGCGACGACGCCTTCCAGCCGCTCCTTCGGCGCATCGCCCTGGCCCCGCGACAGGCCCAGCACCAGCCCCCCGTCGCGCAGGCTCAGCGGCTGCGGCGCCGCATTGTCCACCGCGCCCCACTCCGCCGGAAAGAAGAAGGCCTGCTTCACCGCACCGGGCCCCAGTTCGGCCCCGTCCAGCGCGATGGCGCCGCGCGGCCCGTCGAAGCCCGCCCGCGCCGCCCAGGGCGAGGGCCTGGGCAGCGCCGCCTCGGCCTCGGCGAAGGCCGCCGACAGCACGGCATCCGGCCGCGGCTTCGCCTCCACCGGCAGGTCCAGGCGGAAGCTCCCTTCCTCCGGGATGCAGACCTTCTCGCAGACCAGCCAGTTGCCGCTGCCCTGCACGGTGAAGACCTGCCCCGGCGCCAGGTCGCCCGGCACCGTCACGGTCAGCGGGAAATCCGCCCGCCCCTCATAGCCGAAATTCACCAGCGGCCCGAAGGGAATGCGCTCCGGCGCCGGGAACCGGAGCGGCCCGGCCGAGGCCCCTGCGGGCAGGTCCAGCGCCAGTTCCGGCGGCTGCCCCGCATCGCCCGGATTGGTCCAGTAGGTGTGCCAGCCCGGCGCCAGTCTCTGCCGCAGCATCAGCCGGAAGCTCTGCCCCGGCGCCACCGCCGCCATCTCGCTGGCCAGCACCACGGTCGCGCGCGGCGAGGCGACGGGTGCGGATTCGGCGGCCTGCGCGCCGTTCCAGCCAATGCCCGGCGCGACCAGAGGCGGGATCAAAGGGGCGGCCACGAGGATCGCGGCGGCCAGGGCCAGCCTCGCCGGCCCCCCTCCCGCCGGAATCCCCGGAAAGCCAACCACCTGTGCCATACGCCTCACTAAACGCGACAACATGAACGCCTTGCAATCCTCGGCATGTGACAAAGCGCGACGCTTGCGCCTATCTGACGGCAACATGCTCCCCGAACTTCCCGTCACGGAAGCCCTGCCGCGCCTGGCGGCAGCCCTGCGCGACGCTTCCAACGCCGTCCTGGTCGCCCCGCCAGGCGCCGGCAAGACCACCCTGGTCCCCCTGTCCCTGCTGGACGAGCCCTGGCTGGGCGATGGCCGCATCCTGGTGCTGGAACCCCGCCGCCTCGCCGCCCGCGCCGCCGCCCGGCGCATGTCCGACCTGCGGGGGGAGGCGCTGGGCCAGACCGTGGGCCTCATCACCCGGCTCGACCGCGCCGTCTCCGACGCCACCCGCATCGAGGTCGTGACCGAGGGCCTGCTGGTCCGCCGCCTGCAATCCGATCCCGGGCTGGAAGGCGTGGCCGCCGTCCTGTTCGACGAGGCGCACGAGCGCCATCTCGACACCGATCTGGGCCTCGCCCTCTGCCTCGACCTGCAACGCGCCCTGCGGCCGGAGCTGCGCCTCGTCGCCATGTCCGCGACGCTGGACGCCGCCGGCTTCGCCACCCTGCTCGGCGAGGAAGGCCGCCCCGCCCCGGTGATCGAGAGCGCGGGGCGGATGTTCCCGGTGGAGATCCGCCACCGCCCGCGCGACCTCGCCTCGCCGCGCGACCTGCCGGAGGCCATGGCCGGCGCGATCCGCGAGGCGCTGCGCGAGCATCCGGGCGACGTGCTGGCCTTCCTGCCCGGCTGGGGCGAGATCGCGCGGACCGCCGAGCGCCTGGATGGGCTGAAGGTGGGCGGGCTCGACGCCGATGTCATCGCCCTGCATGGCGAACTCCCGCCCGCCGAGCAGGACCGTGCCCTTTCCCCCTCCGCGCGGCGCAAGGTGGTGCTCTCCACCTCCATCGCCGAAACCTCGCTGACCGTGCCCGGCGTCCGCATCGTGGTGGATGGCGGCTTCCGCCGCGTGCCCAGGCTCGACCCCGCCTCCGGCCTCTCCAAGCTCGTCACTGTCCGCATCGGCCGCGCCACGGCGGAACAGCGCGCCGGCCGCGCCGGCCGCACCGAGCCGGGCGTCGCCATCCGCCTCTGGAGCGAGGCGCTGCACCGCGGCCTGCCGCTGGCCGACCGGCCGGAGATCCTGGAGGCCGAGCTGTCCGGCCTCGCCCTGGACTGCGCCGCCTGGGGCGCCGAGCCGCGCGACCTCGCCTTCCCCGACCCGCCGCCCGAGGGCACGCTGGCCGCCGCCCGTGCCCTGCTGCGCGACCTCGACGCCCTGGACGCGGAGAACCGCATCACCCCGACCGGCCGCCGCATGGCGCGCCTCGGCACCCACCCCCGCCTCGCCCGGATGATGGAGGCCGCGACCTCTCCCGAGGAACGCGCCCTGGCCGCCGACCTCGCGGCGCTGCTGGAGGAACGCGACCCGATCCGCGCCCCCTCCCGCGACCGCGACGCGCCTTCCGACATCGAGCTGCGCCTCGACCTGCTGCGCGGCGGCGACCATCCCGGCGCCGACCGTGCCACCCTGTCGCGCATCCGCCGCGCCGCCGGGCTGCACCGCCGCCGCCTGCGCGTGCCGGGCGGCATGGCGGCGGAGGGCGATCCCGGCGCCCTGCTCGCCGCCGGCTTCCCGGACCGGATCGCGGCGAAGCGCGGCACGATGGACGGCGCCTTCCGCCTCGCCTCGGGGCAGGGCGCCCGGCTCGGCGCCACCGACCCGCTGGGCAAGCAGCCGCTGCTCGCGGTGGCCGACCTCGCCCTCCAGGGCACCGAGGCGCGCATCCGCATGGCGGCCCCCCTCAGCCGCGCCGTGCTGGAGGAACGCTTCCCCGAACGCTTCGTGCGGGAGGAAGGCGCCAGCTTCGACGCCCGCGCCGGCGCCGTCCTGCCCCGCCGCCGCCTGCGTTTCGGCCCCCTGGTGCTGGAGGAGACCACCCTCCCCGTCGCCGACCCCACGGCCGTCGCGGAGGCCCTGGCGGAGGCCGTGGCGGGGCGCGGCTTCCGCGACCTGCCCTGGACCGACGCCTCCCGCCGTCTGCGCGCCCGCCTCGCCTGGGCGCATCGGGTGGAGCCGGAATCCTGGCCCGATGTCTCCGACGAGGCGCTCGCGACGCGGGCGAAGGAATGGCTCGCCCCGCACCTGCACGGGCTGACGAAGCTGACCGAGCTGCGCAACCTGAACGCCCACGAGATCCTTTCCGGCCTGCTCGACTGGCCACAGCGCCGGCGCCTGGACGCGGAGCTCCCCGACCGGCTCGACCTGCCGAGCAACCGCTCCGCCTCCATCGACTACGACCGCGACCCGCCGACGCTGGAGGCCCGCGCCCAGCACCTCTTCGGCCTCGCCAGCCTGCCGCCGCTGATGGGCGGGCGCGTGCCGTTGCAGGTGGCCCTGCTCTCCCCCGCCGGACGCCCGGTGGCGCTGACCGCCGACCTCGCCGGCTTCTGGCGCGGCGCCTGGGCCGATGTCCGCAAGGACATGCGCGGCCGCTACCCCAAACATGCCTGGCCCGAGGACCCGACCGCCCCCGCATGAGTGACGCACCATCCCAGCCGGCCGGCGACGGCCCCCTGAACACCGCGACCGCGCCATCCGCCGCCCAGGCCGAGGCGGCGTCCCCATTGCTGCGAAACCGCTCCTTCCTGCTCTTCTGGGTGACCCGGGTCTCCTCCGCCCTGGCCTTCCAGGTCATCGCCGTCTCGGTGGGCTGGCAGGTCTATGCGCTGACCGGCAGCACCTTCGCCCTCGGCATGGTCGGCCTCGCCCAGTTCGTGCCGCAGATGATCCTGACCCTGCCGGCGGGCCATATCGCGGACCAGTACGACCGCCGCCACATCATGCGCGCCTGCCAGCTCGCCGAGGCCCTGGCCGGCCTCACCCTGGCCGCCACCGCCCTGGCGGGCCACACCCCGACCTGGCTGGTCTTCGTGGTCGTGGCGGCGGTGGGCGCCGCCCGCGCCTTCGAGAGCCCCGCCACCACCTCCCTGCTGCCGGGCCTCGTGCCGTCCTCCCAGTTGCAACAGGCCATCTCGCTCACCAGCTCGGCGATGCAGACCGCCATGATCCTGGGCCCGGCCCTGGGCGGCCTCCTCTACGCGCTCGGCGCCGGCCTTGCCTATTCGATCGTCACCGCGCTCTTCCTGACCGCCGCCCTGGCCACCACGCTGATCCGGCTGGACCACACGCCGCCGCGGCGCGAGCCGCTGACGCTCGCCAACGCCTTCGCCGGCATCGGCTTCATCCGCACCCGGCCCATCCTGCTCGGCGTCATCACGCTCGACCTCTTCGCCGTGCTGCTTGGCGGCGCCGTGGCGCTGCTGCCCGTCTATGCCAAGGAGATCCTGCACACCGGCCCCTGGGGCCTCGGCCTGCTGCGCTCCTCTCCCGCCATCGGCGCGCTGGCGATGTCGCTGCTGCTGGCGCGCTTTCCGATGCGCCACCATGCCGGGCTGAAGATGTTCGGCGCCGTGGGCGTCTTCGGCCTGGCCACGGTGGTCTTCGGCCTTTCCACCTGGCTGCCGCTCTCCGTCGCGGCGCTCGTCGTGCTGGGGGCCGCGGATGTGGTGAGCGTCGTGATCCGCTCCGCGCTGGTGCAGTTCGCGACGCCGGACCACATGCGCGGCCGCGTCAACGCGATGAACATGCTCTTCATCGGCGCCTCCAACCAGCTCGGCGAATTCGAATCCGGCGTCACCGCCGCGCTGCTCGGCACCGTCCCCGCCGTGGTGCTGGGCGGCATTGGCAGCATCGTGATCGTGCTGCTCTGGATGCGGGTCTTTCCGGCGCTGCGCCGCGTGGACAACCTGGAAGCGCTGTCGCGATAGGCGGGAGAGGCGCCGCCGGAACCGGAGACGGAAGCAGGCTCGGGAAATCACATGGATATCGTCACCCTCGTCCTCGTCATGCTGCTCGCCGTGGTGGTGAGCAACTACATCGCCCGCCTTTCCCCGGTCCCGCTGCCGCTTCCCCTGCTCCAGATCGGCATCGGCGCCCTGCTGGCCTATGGCCCGCACTTCGAGGTGGAGCTGGAGCCCGAGATATTCTTCCTCGTCTTCCTGCCGCCCCTGCTCTTCCTCGACGGCTGGCGCATCCCCAAGCGCGGCTTCTTCCGCGACGGCTGGACCATCCTCACCCTGGCGCTGGGCCTCGTCGTCTTCACCGTGCTCGGCATGGGCCTCTTCATCCACTGGCTGATCCCGGCCATGCCGCTGGCCGTCGCCTTCGCCCTCGCCGCCGTGCTCTCGCCCACCGACCCGATCGCCGTCTCATCGGTCGCCGCGCGCGTGCCCATCCCGCACCGGCTGATGCACATCCTGGAAGGCGAGTCCCTCCTGAACGACGCCTCCGGCCTGGTCTGCCTGCGCTTCGCCGTCGCGGCCGCGCTCACCGGCACCTTCTCCCTCGCCGAGGCCTCCGTCACCTTCCTCCAGCTCGCCCTCGGCGGCGTCGCCGTCGGCGTGGCCGTGACCGTGGTGGTCAGCTTCGTGCAGAAGCGCCTGCTGCGCCGCGCCGGGGAGGACCCGGGCATCCAGACGCTGGTCAGCCTGCTGATCCCCTTCGGCGCCTACCTCGCCGCCGAGCACGTGCACACCTCCGGCATCCTGGCCGCCGTCGCCGCCGGCATCACCATGAACTATGTGGAGAACCTCGGCATCGCCATGGCGGTCACGCGCATGCGCCGCACCGCGGTCTGGGACACGGTGCAGCTCGCCGCCAACGGCGCCATCTTCGTCCTGCTGGGCGAGCAGCTTCCTCGCATCCTGGCGAGTGCCGCCGCGACGGTGAACCAGGCCGAGCACCACGACGAGAGCTGGCTCCTGCTCTATGTCATCGCCATCACCCTGGGACTCGCCGCGCTGCGCTTCGCCTGGGTCTGGATCTCCGTGCAGTTCATCCTGCTGCACGCCTCGCGAAAGGGCCTTTCGCCGGAACGGCCGAGCTGGCACCTCGTCGCCGTCATGGCGCTCGCGGGCGTGAAGGGCGCGATCACCCTGGCCGGCGTGCTCACCCTGCCGCTGGTGTTGCCGGACGGCGCGCCCTTCCCGGCGCGCGACCTCGCCATCTTCCTCGCCATGGGCGTCATCCTGCTCTCGCTGGTCGTGGCCAGCCTGGCCCTGCCGCCGCTGCTGCGCCGCCTAAGCCTGCCGCCGCAGCCCACGCACCAGCACGAGGAGGACGAGGCCCGCGCCGCCGCCGCCAGCGCCGCCATCCGCGCCATCGAGCGCGAGCAGCACGAACTGGCCGAGGGGCGCGACGACGCCGACCTCTTCGCCGAGGCTGCCTCCCAAGCCATGGAACCCTATTGCCGCGCCAGCGACACCCATGCACCGGAGCCGGAGGAACAGGAACGCGCCCAGAAGCGCGTGGCCGTCGAGCGGCACCTGCGCCTCGCCGGCCTGCGGGCCGAGCGCGACGAGCTCTACCGCCTGCGCCGCGCCCGCCGCATCGAGGACGAGACGCTGAGGCACCTGGTGCGCGAGATCGATCTGACCGAGGCGCGCTACGTTTCCTGAACGAAACCGGATGACCCTTCCCGCACGGCGAACCCACAACCATTCCGTGCGGGGAGCGGAGGCCGGAAGGTGGCGGAGGGCGCGATCGCCAAGCACCGGCAGGAACTGCGCCGCCGTGGCATCGCCCTGTAAGGCCCCGCTCCGGCTTGCCGCGAACATCCGGGCCAGGCGGCCATTCCTGGCGGGCGACCTATCGCCGCTGCGGCCTCGTCCACAGGGCCAGGCGGCTGAACAGGGCCACCAGCTCCGCCTGCCGCCCGGTTCCGGTCTTCTCAAAGATGGAGCGGAGCTGCGTCCGCAGCGTTTCGCGTGACAGCCCTGTGGCCGAGGCCGCCTGCGGCAGGCTGTGGCCCTGCATCAGCAGCCTCGCCAGCCGGATCTGGGCCGGCGTCAGGCCGAAGAGGTCGCTCAGGATCGCCGCCTCCGGCAACGGGGGCGGCTGGATATCGTGGAGCACCAGCACCGCCAGTGCCCCCGTGAAGAGCTGCTGCGCCCCCCGGCGCAAGGGCAGCAGGCGCAGGATCATGGGGAGCTGCGACACCCCGGGCGCGACGGCGAAGGACAGCACCGGCGGCAGCCGCGACGCCGCGATCGCCTCCAGCGCCGCGAGGACCTGCCGCTCCGCCGCCTCGTCCGCCAGGGCCAGCCGGTCCCCGCCGCCCTTCGCCTCCCGCCGCACCCGGAAGCCCGCGTTCGCCACCACCAAGCGCCCGCCCAGGCCCAGCACCGCAGCAGGCAGGTCGATCTCCTCCAGCAGATCCAGCTGGCGGTCGAGCTGGCTCCGGCCCATCCGGGCGGTGACCGTGGCGGCACGCGCCAGATGCGGCCGCAGTGCTTGCAGGAGCCGGACCTGCCCGGCATCGAGCGGCCCCCGGGAAAGCTGCCGCTGGACGCTGAACATCAGCCTTTCCCCATTCGGCAAGTCCACCATCGAATAGGTGCCCCAGCCCAGGTCCCTCGGCCGGAGGAACTCCTGGTGGTGCGGGTCCGCCGCCATCTCCTCGCGGGTGTAGAGCTCCGTGTATTGCAGGAAACGCTTCTCGGGACGCTCCAGCAGCCGCCGCGGCAGGTCCGAACGCTGGTGCCAGCCTTCGGCGAACCATTCCCCCGCCGCGTCCCGTAGGCCCGGCGAGCTGATATACTCGATCCGCTGCCCCATGGTGACCAGGGACACGCCGCCATCGCCGACCCGGAACAGCTCCTCCATCTCCCGGAGCACGGCTTCCCAGAGCTCGGGGCGCAGCGCCGCCTCGTAGATCCGGTCGGTCAGGGCATCGAGATCGTCGTCCGTCAGGCCAGGATCGCTCCCTTGTCCGCCTCCCGGCGGGCATCCCAGCATGGCCGCAGGATGGCCGGGCGATCAAGCCGCCCGGCATCCTTCTTCCGGCAAGACCGTCCGGCGGCCTCGCCGGGCTTTCCCCGGACCGCTCAGCCGCCGTGCCGAGGGAGAAGGTCCTTGCCCAACTCCGCCACGAGGCGGAAGGAGCGCAGCCGGGCCTCGTGGTCGAAGATCTGCCCGGTCAGCACCAGCTCGTCCGCCCCGGTCCGCTCCAGGAAGGCTTCCAGCCCGGCCCGCACCTGCGCCGGCGTACCCACCGCGGAACAGGACAGCGCCCGCTCCGTGCCGGCCCGCTCGGCAGCGGTCCACAGCCGGTCCATGCTGTCCACCGGCGGCGGCAACTGGCCCGGCGTGCCGCGGCGCAGGTTCAGGAACTGCTGCTGCAGCGAGGTGAAGAGCCGCCGCGCCCCGGCCTCCGTCTCATCCGCGAAGACATTGATCGCGGCGGCCACATGGGGCCGGTCGAGCTGCTCCGAGGGGCGGAACTGCTCCCGGTAGACGCGCAGCGCCTCGTCCAGCGCATCCGGCGCGAAATGCGAGGCGAAGGCATAGGGCAGGCCCAGCGCCGCCGCGAGCTGCGCGCCATAGAGAGAGGAGCCGAGAATCCAGAGCGGCACGTCCTGCCCTGCTCCCGGCACGGCCTGGAGCGGCTGCCCCGGCCGCGCGGGGCGGAAATAGGATTGCAGCTCCACCACGTCGCGCGGGAAGCCGTCCGGGTCGCTGTCGAGGTTGCGGCGCAGGGCCCGCGCGGCCCGCATGTCGCTGCCCGGCGCCCGGCCCAGCCCCAGGTCGACGCGCCCGGGAAAGAGCGCCGCCAGCGTGCCGAACTGCTCCGCGATCACCAGCGGCGCGTGGTTGGGCAGCATGATGCCCGCCGCACCGACCCGGATGCGGGAGGTCGCGGCCGCCACCTGGCCGATCACCACCGCCGTGGCGGCGCTGGCGATGCCGGGCATGTTGTGGTGCTCGGCCAGCCAGAAGCGCCGGTAGCCCCAGGCTTCGGCATGGCGGGCGAGGTCGATCGTGTTGCGCAGCGCCGTGCCGGCATCCGCGCCCTGCGGAATGGGCGAGAGGTCGAGAAGGGTGAAGGGGACCATGCGTCCTTCCGTCCTGTGGCCCCGGGCGGGATTGCCACGGGCCGTCCGGCTACAGATAGGGTGCCGCGGCCCCGCCGTCCCGTCCTTGCCGCAGGGCAGCCCCGCGCCCGTCCGGCGGAGGACTCGCCCGGAACCCCCGGACGGCCGGGAACATGCCGCTTCCTGGCACCGGCGGGGCTTTTCCGCGCCGCCACCGGGCCCAGTTGGAAAGGTCCGACCGGAGGAGCGCACCGCAGGATGACTTTTTCGCCACAGCCCCGGCACGCCACCACCGCGTCGGCGGCACGGCCGGCGCAATCCAAGGCTTCGGCCCTTTTTGCGCCGCCCGGGATCGGGGATGATCCGCCCATGATCCAGCACAGCAGCCGACGCAGCGCCCTGCTTGCCTTCACGGGCCTCGCCATGGCGGGTTGCACCGCCCGCCCCTATCCCGCCGAGGCGCAGCGGGTGGCGGTGCTCGACTTCGCCGACCTCGCCGAGAAGGTCCTGCCCGCCGTGGTGAACATCGCCGTCACCGGGGAGCAGCAGGTCCAGATCCCCCCCGACATGCGCGGCACCCCCTATGAGCGCTTCTTTCGCGAGCGCCGGGGCCGCCAGCAGGTCCAGGGCGCCGGCTCGGGCTTCATCATCGACCCTTCCGGCCTGGTGGTGACCAACAACCATGTGGTCGGCAATGCCAGCCGCGTGGTGGTCGCCCTGCAGGACGGCACCGAGATGCCTGCCCGCGTGGTCGGCACCGACGACCTCACCGACCTCGCCCTCCTGCGGATCGAGAGCAAGGAGACGCTGAAATCCGTCCCCTGGGGCTCCTCCGGCAAGCTGCGCGTGGGGCAGTGGGTGCTGGCGGCGGGCAATCCCTTCGGCCTGGGCGGCACCGTCACCTCGGGCATCGTTTCCGCCCGCGGGCGCGAGATCGGCGCCGGCCCCTTCGACGACTTCATCCAGACCGATGCCGCCATCAACCCCGGCAATTCCGGCGGCCCGCTCTTCAACATCGACGGCGAGGTGATCGGCATCAACACCGCCATCTTCTCGCCTTCCGGCGGCTCGGCCGGGATCGGCTTCGCCACGCCCTCGGACCTCGCGCGCCCGGTGATCGAGCAGCTCCGCCGCGACGGGCGGGTGGAGCGCGGCTGGCTCGGCGTCGCCGTGCAGGATGCCACGCCGGAAGGCGGCCGCGGCCGGCGCGGCGTGCTGGTGCAGGGGGTGGAGCGCAACAGCCCCGCCGCCCGCGCCGGGCTGCGCCAGGGCGACCTGGTGATCGCGCTGGATGGAGAAAGGGTGGACACCTCGCGCGTGCTGATCCGCTCCGTGGCCGGGGTGGCGCCGGGGCAGACCGTGCGGCTGACCCTGATCCGCGACGGGCGGCAGCAGGAGATCCCCGTCCAGGTCGGCCGCCGGCCCAGCGGCGCCGGCTGAGGCCGCCGCCCGGCCCGCCGCCGCGCTCCGGGGTCATCCTTTCGCGTTGTCTTCTGGGGCTATGCCCTCGGAGCATGGCGCGGGAGCGCGGCGCCATCCGCGAATGATTATCAGCACGCGGCGAATTGGTGTAAGCAACTGCCCATGCCGCCGACCCCGCCGCCATACCGCGTTCGCGACATCGCCTCGCCCACCGGAGCCCCTTTCCCCGGAACCCCGCCGACCGGAGAAGGCCGCAGAGGCCCGTCCCGCGAGGCCGCCCCGAAGTGAGCGCCGCCACTTCGCACGACCTCGCCGCGGCGGACTACCGGCGCCTGCTGCTCCGCCGTGGCGCCGTGCTGGCCGGCCTGACCCTGCTGCTGGTGGTGGCGCTGGTTTGCGACGTGATGACCGGCCCCTCCCGCCTGCCCTTCGCCGACGTGCTCGCCACCATCCTCTCGCCCGATGGCGCGACCGGCCCGATGCGCGTCATCGTCTGGGATGTCCGCCTGCCCTATGCGCTGATGGCGGTGCTCGTCGGCGCCGCCCTGGCGCTCGCCGGGGCGGAGATGCAGACGGTGCTGAACAACCCGCTGGCCAGCCCCTTCACCCTCGGCGTCTCCTCGGCCGCCTCGCTCGGCGCGGCGCTGGCCATCGTGCTGGGCCGCGGCGTGCCCTGGGTGCCGCAGGAATGGCTGATCCCGGCCAATGCCTTCGTCTTCGCCTTCGCCTCGATGCTGCTGCTGCACTTCATGTCGCGGCTGCGCGGCGCCGGGGTGGATTCGCTGGTGCTGTTCGGCATCGCCCTGGTCTTCGCCATGAACGCGCTGGTCGCGCTGCTGCAGTTCGTGGCCACGGAACAGGCGCTGCAGCAGCTCGTCTTCTGGTCCATGGGATCGCTCGCCCGCGCCACCTGGCCGAAGATCGGCATCATGGCGCTGGCCCTCGCGGTCTGCGTCCCCTTCTGCGCCCGCGCCACCTGGAAGCTGACGGCGCTGCGCCTCGGCGAGGACCGCGCCCGGTCCTTCGGCGTTGATTCCGCGGCGCTGCGGCGCGGCTCGCTGCTGCGCGTCTCGCTGCTCGCCGCCGTCTCCGTCGCCTTCGTCGGCACGATCGGCTTCGTCGGGCTGGTCGGCCCGCACGCGGCGCGGCTGATGGTGGGCGAGGACCACCGCTACTTCCTGCCTGCTTCCGCCCTTTGCGGCGCGGTGCTGCTCTCGCTTTCCTCCATCGCCTCCAAGATGATCGTGCCGGGGCTGCTGATCCCGATCGGCATCGTCACCGCACTGATCGGCGTGCCCGTCTTCGTGGCGCTGGTCTTCGGCCGGGCGCGCGCGGCATGAGGGACGAAGCCATCCACCCCACGGGCACCCCCCACACGGACAATCGCCAGCCCTTGGCCGTGGAGCATGTCTCGGTCGGCTACGGCAAGCGGCAGATCGTCCGCGACCTGTCGCTGCGCCCGATGCTGCCCGGCACGCTGACCGCCCTGGTCGGCCCCAACGGCGCCGGCAAGTCCACCCTGCTGCGCGGCCTCGCCGGGCTGGTGCCGGCGAAGGGCCGGGTGCATCTCGGCGGGCAGGACCTCTCCGCCATGTCGGTCGGCCGCCGCGCGCGCCACGTCTCCTACATGCCGCAGGGCCTGCCCCAGGGCGTGGCGCTCACCGTGCTGGAAACGCTGGTCGGCGCGCTGAAGGCCGTGGCCCCCGCCTCCGGCGCCGTCTCGGGCGAGGAAGCCGCCCGCCGCGGCCTCGCGATCCTGGAGCGGCTGGGCATCTCCGACCTCGCCCTGCGGGGGCTGGACCGGCTGTCCGGCGGCCAGCGCCAGCTCGCCGGCCTCGCCCAGGCCCTGGTGAGGGAGCCGGAGGTGCTGCTGCTCGACGAGCCGACCTCGGCGCTCGACCTGCGCTTCCAGCTCTCGGTGATGGGGCTGGTGCGGCAGACGGTGCTGGAACACGGGCTGATCGGCGTGGTGGTGCTGCACGACCTCAGCCTCGCCGCCCGCTTCTCGGACCGGGTGGTGGTGCTGCACGACGGCACGGTACGGGCGGACGGCACGCCCGAGGACACGCTGACCCCGGCGATCCTGGCCGAGGTCTATGGCGTGGCGGCGCGGATCGAGTTCTGCTCCCAGGGCAGCCTGCTGGTGCTCGCGGACGCCCCCCTGCCCCGGCAGGCGGCCTGACCCCCGCGCCCGGCTGCCGCCCGGCGAAGGCGCCGGTGAGGAAGGGCGTGAATCGGCGGCGGGCGGGCCGGTACCCAAGGGGCAGGGACCATGCTCATGCCCCGAAATTGCCGCCCGTTCGTTAACGCCATCCTAAAACGTTGCAACATCCTTACCCATCCGGAAGGCTGGCAGCGGTTTCCGTCAGTTTCCCCGCCACTCCCCGGGTGACGGTCCCCGGGAACACGCCCTTGCCCCTGCTTGACACTGCGGTGCGAAAGGATCATGCGCCTTTCCGCCGCGCGCTCCCCTCCGGGTCCGGCGCGGCGCCGAACCCCCAGACGAAGCTCATGCCAAGCGACAGTCACAGTCGATCTCGCCCGCCGTTGGTGGCCGCCGCGGACTGATCCCGCCTCCGGGTCCGGTTCCCCGCGTTCCGCTGCCAACGGCATGACGGAACGGTGAAACATGGACACGAACAGGAACACCCCCGGCGGCAACCAGGCCGACCGGACCGCTGCTCCCGGCCCGGTGCTGGACCCGCGCGAACAGGGCGCGGCCGGCATCCTCGCCGAACAGCTCGCCCAGGGCCACGTCGCCGATGCAGTGGAGCGGCTGAACACCCTCTCCCCCCAGGAGTCGGCCGCCGCCCTCGCGCTGCTGCCCGACGATCGCGCCGTCGAGATCCTCGACAAGCCTGAGCTCGACGACCCGGCGGAGATCGTCCACTTCCTGCCGCGCGACCGCGCCGCGGTGCTGCTGGAAGGCATGTCCGCCGACCGCGTGGCCGACATGCTGCGCGACCTGGAGGGCACGGAGCGGGCGGCGCTGGTGGCGCGGCTCAGCGCCGAGATGGCGCTGGCGGTGCAGCGCCTGCTCTCCTATCCGCCGCGCACCGCCGGCAGCATCATGACCACCGAGTTCGTCAGCGTCCCCGCCAACTGGACGGTGGCGCAGACCCTGGCGCATGTTCGCAGGGTCGAGCGCACGCGCGAGACGATCTACGCCATCTATGTGGTGGAGCCGCGCACGCGCGCCCTGGTGCGCGCGGCCACCATGCGCCGCCTCATCACGGCGGAGCCAGGGGACTTCATCCTCTCCGCCACGCGCGAGACCGAGCCCGTCACGGTCAAGCCGCTGACCAGCCGCGAGGAGGTGGCCCGCCTGTTCCGCCGCCACGACCTGCTGGCCGTGCCGGTGGTGGACGACGCCCGCCGCATCCTCGGCATCGTGACGGTGGACGACGTGCTCGACGCCATCGTCGAGGAAGGCACCGAGGACGTGCAGCGCTTCGGCGGCATGGAGGCGAGCGACGAGCCCTATACCGAGCTCGGCTTCGGCGGGATGATCCGCAAGCGGGCCGGCTGGCTCTGCGCCCTGTTCCTCAGCGAGATGCTCACCGCCAGCGCCATGCAGCACTACGAGGACGCGCTGGAGCGCGCCGTGGTGCTGACGCTGTTCATCCCGCTGATCATGAGCTCGGGCGGCAATTCCGGCTCCCAGGCCACATCGCTGCTGATCCGCGCCCTGGCGCTGGGCGAGCTGCGGCTGCGCGACTGGTGGCGCGTGGCGCTGCGCGAGCTGCCGACCGGCCTCACCCTGGGCGCCATCCTGGGCACCATCGGCATGCTGCGCATCCTGGCCTGGCAGGAGTTCGGCTTCTTCGACTATGGCGAGCACTGGATGCTGATCGCCCTGACCGTGGGCACGGCCCTGGTGGGCATCGTGACCTTCGGCTCGCTGGCGGGCTCCATGCTGCCCTTCATCCTGAAGCGCATCGGCTTCGACCCCGCCAGCGCCTCCGCCCCCTTCGTGGCGACCCTGGTGGATGTCACCGGCCTGGTCATCTACTTCTCCGTGGCCTCCGCCATCCTGCGCGGGACCCTGCTGTGACCCGGCCCCGCCCACGGCAGACCCGGAAAGGGCGCCGAGGGGCGGCCGCCCCGGTCTTCACGGAACCCCGGTCTTCACAAAAGGCCGGAATTTCATCAGCCTGCCCATCCAGCACGGTCTGGGCTAAGCACAACATCCCGCCGGGAGACCTGGAATGCGGATTCTGCTTGTGGAGGACGACGCCGAGGTCGCCCGCTTCGTGACCAAGGGCCTGCGCGAGGCCGGGCATACCGTCGAGCATTCGTCCAATGGCCGCGACGGCCTGTTCCTCGCCGCCTCGGAACCCTTCGACCTGCTGGTGCTGGACCGGATGCTGCCCGGCGGCGTCGATGGCGTGCGGCTGGTGGAGACCCTGCGCACCCAGGGGAACCGGACGCCCGTCCTGTTCCTTTCCGCCCTCAGCGCCGTGGACGAGCGGGTGAAGGGGCTCAAGGCCGGGGGCGACGACTACCTCGCCAAGCCCTTCGCCTTCGCCGAGCTGCTGGCCCGTGTCGAGGCGCTGGGCCGCCGCCCGGCGGTGGACGCGCCCGCCACGCGGCTGAAGGTCGCGGACCTGGAGCTCGACCTGCTTTCCCGCACCGTGACGCGCGGCGACAAGCGCATCGAGATCCAGCCGCGCGAGTTCCGCCTGCTGGAGCACCTGATGCGCCATGCCGGGCAGGTGGTGACCCGCACCATGCTGCTGGAGAAGGTCTGGGACTATCACTTCGACCCGCAGACCAACGTGATCGACGTGCATGTCTCCCGCCTCCGCCAGAAGCTGGACAAGGGCTTCGACAAGCCGCTGATCCACACCATCCGCAATGCCGGCTACATGCTGCGCGCGGACCCCTGACGGGAGGCTCTCCATGCCCTTCCAGGGGGGCCGGCAACGGGAACCGGCCTCCACCCCGTCCCGGCCGCGCGGGTTCCGCGCCGGTGGGGACGGAGGCGTGATGCCGCGATGAGCGCCGGGCCGCCGGCCGGACCGGAGCAGGGACCGGCGCACGGGCCGCCGCCATGCGGGCCAGCGGGCGGGTTGCCCGCCGGGTTGCCTGACACGCCGCCGGCCAGCCCCTCCGGCAGGTCGCCGAACGGACCACCGAAGCGGCCGCGCCAGCCATTGGCCGGGCTGCGGCTGCTTGGCCAGCGGCTGGCGCGGCTGGTGGGCGGCGCCGGCTTCCGCGCGGCCGCCTTCTTCGCCACCGTCTTCCTGCTGGCCGGGCTGGTCTTCGCCGCCGTGCTCTGGTGGGGCACCGCCGGGGCGCTGGACCGGCAGACGGATGCCACCATCCGCAGCGATGCCGCGGTCTTCCAGGAACGCTGGCGCGAGGCCGGGCGCGACGGGCTGATCGAGGCCATCGCCCAGCATCTGGCCGAGGATGTGGAGGACCAGAGCCTCTACCTCCTCACCGACGTCACGGGGCACCGGCTGGCCGGCAACCTGGAGGCGCCGCGCGACGGCTATTTCGACACCTATCTCGCCGGGCCGCGCTGGCAGTCCCTGTCCCTGCTGCGGGAAGGCGTGCTGACCGAGGCGCGGATCTTCCGCCTCGACTTCCCCAACGGCGACGTGCTGCTGCTGGGCCGCGACGTGGAGGACAAGCTGCGGCTGCGCGAGCTGCTGAACGAGGGCCTCGCCTGGTCCGCCGCGGCGGCCGCCTTCTTCGCCTTCGCCGGGGCCTGGGTGCTGCGCCGGGCGCTGGAGGACCGGCTCCAGCCCGCCGCCGACACCGCCGCCGCGATCGCGCAGGGCGACCTGAGCCAGCGCGTGCCGCTCTCGGGCCGGGAGGACGAGTTCGACCGCCTCGGCAGCGCCATGAACAACATGCTGGACCGCATCGCGACGCTGATGGAGGGGGTGCGCGGCGTGTCCGACGCCATCGCCCACGACCTGCGCACGCCGATCGCCCGCGCCCGCGCCAAGCTGGAGGACGCGCTGGCCGAGGCCGAGGGCGCCCCGGACCGGGAGGCGGCGGAGCTGCTGCGCCAGGCGGTGGATCGCGGCATCGCCGACCTGGACGGCATCGCCCGGGTCTTCCAGGCGGTGCTGCGGATCGCGGAGGTGGAGGCCGGCGCGCGGCGCGCCGCCTTCGCCCCCTTTGACCTCGCCCCGGTGCTGGCCGATGCGGCGGAGCTCTACGGCGCCTCGGCCGAGGCGGCGGAGCAGAGCCTGGTGGCGGAGATCCAGCCCAACCTGCCGCTGGTGGGCGACCGAGACCTGCTGCTGCAGGCGGTGGCCAACCTGCTGGACAACGCGGTGAAGTTCTCGCCGCCCGCCAGCACCGTGCGGCTGCGCGCCTTCCGCGACCGGCAGGCGGTGCATGTCACCGTGGCCGACGAGGGACCCGGCATGAGCCCCGGGGAGCGCGCCCGCGCCGGCGAACGTTTCTTCCGCACCGACGGCGCCCGCGCCACGCCCGGCTCGGGCCTCGGCCTGTCGCTGGTCCGCGCCGTGACCGCGCTGCATGGCGGCGAGATCATCCTCGCCGACACGCGCCCCGGGCGTCCCCTGCCCGGCCTGAGCGTGACGCTGCGCCTGCCAATGGACCCCGAGCAGCCGGAGGGCCAGGCGAGCGGCTAACGCAGCTTTCACGGCGCGAACACGGCGGCACAGTGTCCCGTGCCCGATAAGGGGCCATGCGACACAAGGCCATCGCGCCGGTCCTGCTCCTTGCCGGGCCCCTTTTCTGTCTCCAGTCCACCTCCCTTCAGACCGTCGGGCTGGCCGTGGAGAAGGGGGCGCGGGACCTCTGGCATGTGCGGCCGGACCGTCCGGAATACTGCCAGGAGCTGGCGAGCCGCCTCGCCGCCCTGCCGGGCGCCCTGACCACGCCGGCCAAGCAGCTGGGGGACGAGGGGCTGACCCTGTGCCGGAAAGGCTATCCGCGCACCGGCGTCGCCAAGCTGCGCCGCGCTATCCGCGAGGCCCAGGGGAACTAGGACGGAACATCGAAGCCGTCCCAGGATCAGATCCCAGGATCAGATCCCGGGGCCAAACCCCAGGATCAGCCCCGGGGATCAGCCGGCCACCATCCGGAAGCCCATGCCCTCCGCCCGCACCCGGCTGAAGCCGGTGACATGCCCACCCGTGACCAGCCAGCCCGCGGCGGCCGCGCGCTCCAGTCCCGCCTTGCGGCTGCGGCGCGCCTCGGCGGGGTCGAGGTCATAGGTCAGGCTCAGCGTCGGGTCGGCCGATTGCGGCCCGGCGAGGTGCAGCAGGTCGCCCCAGAGCAGCAGGCTGCCGCCCTCCCCCTCGCCGCGCAGCAGATAGCCGGCATGGCCCGGCGTATGCCCCGGCAGCGGCAGCAGCTCGATCCCCGGCAGGACCTCCCCGGCGGGGACGCCGCGCAGCCGCCCGACATAGGCCCGCACCAGCTTCTCCGCGATGTCGAAGCCGCTGCGCCGCTCCGGCGGTGTCGCTTCGCGGGATACGGCATCGGTGAAGAAGCCCAGGTCCCGCTCCGGCACCAGGATCTCCGCCCGCGGCAGCCAGGGTTCCTCCCCATCGAGCAGGCCCAGCGCATGGTCGCCATGGATATGGGTCAGCAACACGCGGTCCACCTGTCCAGGCGCGATCCCGTGCCGCTCCAGCGCCGTGCGGGCATGGCCGAGTGCCGGACCCCAGGCATGGCCCGTCCCCGCATCGACCAGGGTGATGCCGTCAGGCCCGCGCAGCAGGAAGGCGTTCACGTCGATCCTGATGGCATCGCCGGACAGCGGCCCCAGGGCGCGGTCTCGCGCCTCCACTCCGTCGGGATGCACCACCACCCCCGGTGGCGGTTCGAAGATGCCGTCGAGCAGGAGCGCCACCTCCCGGTCACCGATCCGGCGACTTCCATCCGTCATGGCATTCCAGTCCTCTTCCAGCGAATCCCGGCGGCCGCGATTCAATCGATGCGGCGCAGCGTGTCCATCCGGTAGAACTCGCTCCGGCTCGCCACCAGGGGCTTCAGCACATCGGCCGTGCCGGCGATGAAGCGCTCCGTGGCCTCGTCGCCGGACAGGGGGAAATCGGTCTCCGGCAGCCAATGAACCAGCACCACGTCGCCGCCGGGGCGCAGGGAACGCGTGACCTGCGTACAGACGCGCTTCAGATCCTCTTCATCGAAGAAGTACAGGACCTCGGAAAACAGGATCAGGTCGAAGTGCCCTTCCGGCCATTCCTCCGGCACGCGCCCGCGCAGGATCTCCACATGCGCCTGCCCCGCCAGCCGCTGCCGCGCCCGTGCCAGCGGAGCCTCGGCCGCGTCCAGCGCCACCAGCCGATCGCAGCGCTTCGCCAGCTGCTCCGTCAGCACGCCGATGGAACAGCCGATCTCCAGCGCCGCCGCGTAATGCGGGCGCGGCAGGGCGGCCAGGGTGGCGGCGTATTTCTCGCGCTCATAGGGCTTGCTCTCGAAGCCCCAGGGGTCCGGGTTCCCGGCATAGAGATCGTCGAAGTAGCTGGTCGGCAGGCTGCGGTCGCTGCGGCTCATGGCGTCAGGTCCAGATAGAGTTCCCAGGGGCGCAGCAGCACGTCGAGTGCCGCCGGCGAAAGCACGAAGCCACCCGGGTCATCCGCGATCAGCCCGGTGGTCTGGCTGCGATGCGCCGCCACCGCCGCCCGCTTGGCGGGCAGCTCCGCCGCGATGTCCAGCCGGACGCCGCGCGGCACGGCGGCGAGCTCCACCGGCTCCACCGGCGCCAGCATCCCCGGATAGAGGTGCCGCCAGCCCCAGACCGGATAGGCCAGCAGGCGCAGTCCCAGGTCCCCCGCGACATGCCGCGCCATCCGCCAGGTGGCGAGGTGGTCGCCATGCGGGTCCTCCTCCCAGGGGGCGAGGATCGTGGTGGCGCCGTCGCGCAGCGCCAACCCGCCGATGGCGGTCGCCGCCGCCTCGAAGCCCGGCCCTTCCTGCGGCACCGCCCCGTCGGGCAGGCCCAGCGTCACCAGCCGCTCCGGCCCCAGGCCGAGCGCGGCCAGCGCCGCCGCCATCTCCTCCTGCCGCAGCGCCGCCAGCCGCCGGGGCGGATAGAGCCGCGAATCATGCGACGCCGCCCCGTCCGAAACCAGCACCACCCGCACCTCCCGCCCGCGCGCCGCGAGCTGCGCCAGCAGCCCGCCGCAGCCGAGGGATTCGTCGTCCGGATGCGGTGAAAGCAGCAGCACCGGCCCGGCCTCCGGCAACAGCGCCTCCAGCCCTTCCAGCGGCCAGGCTTCGGCGGCGCGGAGAAACTCGGTGGCCTTCATGCGATCGTGTCCGCCTTCATGTCCCGGGAGCATCCGGCCCGGCGGGGCCCCGGCTCACCGGCCCCAAAGATCGCCCACCGGGGCCGCCGCCGCCAGGGCATGCTGCGCCGCCGATGTCAGGGCGCGGTCCGGTCCCGGCTGCCGCAGATAGGTGGCGAGATCCCGCGCGATCCGCTCGACCGGCGCCGGGCGCAGGAAAGCCCCGAGTCCGATGGAGCGCTGCGCCAGTTCCATCGCCGCCAACCCCGCCCGTTCCACCGCGCCGCGCGCCAGGTCCACATAGGCCACGACCCGCGCCGCCGCCTCCCCGTCGCCAGAAGCCCCGGCCTCCGGCCCCTCGGCCATCCGCGCCGCCTCGCCCACCCAGAGCCGCGCCGCCTCCGCCTCCGCCAGGGCCTGGCCGAGCCGCGCCTGCTGGTGTGGGTCCCCGCCCCGGCCGGTCGCGGTCAGATGGTGGCGCAGCGCCTCCACCACCGCCTCGATGCCTCCGAGATGTACGGCCAGGAAGCGCCAGGCGCCACCGGAGAAGCCGGGCTGGGCGAAGTAGGCCCCGGGCGGACCGATCAGCGCCCCGGGGCTCAGCTCCATGCCGCTGAAATCCATGTTCCCGGTGGCCGAGGCCCGCATCCCCGAAGCCGTCCAGACGGAAAGGTCCGCCCGCCCGGTGCCCCTCGGCAGCGGCAGCAGCAGCATCCGCACGCCGTCCGGTGCCTGGGCCGGGACCAGCGCCCGTTCCACCAGCCCGGCCCCGGAGCACCAGATCTTGCCCCCGCTGAGCTGGCGCATGTCCTCCTCCAGCACCAGCCCGCGTCCCGGCACCTCGGCGGCCCAGACCCCGAAGAGGCGGCCTGCCCGGGCATCCGCCGCGGCTTCCTCCACCTGTTCCGGCGTACCGTAGGCGGCGACGAGGCGCAGCGCGTTCACATGCCCTTCGAAGAGCCGTCCCAGCGGCAGGCTGGCCCGGCCGATCCGGCGCAGCGCCCGCATCAGCGGCTTGGTGCCCCCGGGTTCGGAACCCCAGCCCAGCCCGCCCAGTGCGCCAGGCAGCGGCGCCACCAGCAGCCCGGCCGCGCCGAGGGCCGCCACCTCCTCCACGGGCAGGCCGCCTTCCCCGTCCAGCCGCGCGGCCCGCTCCTCCACTCCCGGCAAAAGGGCGTCCAGCCGTTCCAGCATCTCCGCCGTGGAGGCTGGCGCCGTAGGCATGGTGGTGAGGGAGGCGTGGGCGGGGTGCGGGAGGGCGTGGTGATTCATGCTGCCGCTTCAACCGGACAGGCCGGACCGGGTTGCCCGCCCGGCGGGGAAGCGATGCGAAACCGTTGCAAAACTCCGCGTGGTCCCGCCCCACTTGGTCCCGCCGCGGGCCGGATCTCCCCTGCGCTGCGGCAGAGGAGTAGCATGGCGGCACTCCGGGCGCGGGGGCGTTCCGGGGGTGGGGAATCGGCCGGCATATCCGGAGGGGGGCCTCGGCGATCATGTCTGTGCGGCGGAAGCTGTGGGCGGCCGTCCTGCTGGCCGTGCCGCTCGTCCTGGCGGGCTGCGCCGGGTCGCGCGGCACCGTCTCCAATGCCAGGGCGCGTGCCCATGGCTACGAGGGCGGCGGCGGTGCCTATCTGAGTTGCGTGCCCTATGCGCGCGCCCGCTCCGGCATCGCGCTGCGCGGCGATGCCTGGCAGTGGTGGGACGCGGCCGCCGGCAGCTACGCGCGCGGGGCGCAGCCGCGCCCTGGCAGCGTGCTGGTGCTCCGCCGCACCGCCCGGTTGCGCGACGGCCACCTGGCCGTGGTGTCGCGCGTGGTCTCGGGGCGGGAGGTGCTGGTGGACCATGCCAACTGGGCCTCCGGCGGGCTGAAGGGCCTCGTGGCGCGCGGCCAGCCGGTGATCGACGTCTCCCCCGGCAATGACTGGACCCAGGTGCGGGTCTGGTATCCCCCGGCGCGGGTTGTCGGCAGCACGGTTTTCCCGGCCTACGGCTTCATCTACCGGGACCTGCCCCGGCAGGCGTCGCGCTGAATCCCCGCAGCCCCTTGACCAGGGACTCTGCTGGACGCGCCCCGCCAGCCGGCGAAGATGGGCCCGGTGGTTCCCGGCGGCCCGGCAGGCTCCCCTCGCGGGCCCGCGGAAGCCTCGCGGGGTCTGCCGGGAGAGAAGACGGAACGCCATGACCACGATCCTCAGCCGCCGCGGCCTGCTCGCCAGCACGGCGGCCCTGCCCCTCGCCGCACCGGCCCTGCACCGGGCCCGGGCCGCCACCGCCACGGACGCCCCCTGGCCGGACCGGCCGCTGCGCCTGATCCTGCCCTTCCCGGCCGGCTCCACGCCCGACCTGGTGGCCCGTGCCATCGGCCCGGAACTCTCCGCCGGGCTCGGCCAGCCCGTGGTGGTGGACAACCGCCCCGGCGCCGGCGGCAATATCGGCACCGACATGGCCGCCAAGGCGACGGACGGCCACACCATCTGCCTGTCGATCAACGGGCCGATCACCACCGCCCCGGCCCTGTACCGCAACCTGCCCTATGACCCGCAACGCGACCTGCGGCCGATCGCCATGGCGGTGCGGGCGCCGCAGCTGCTGGTCGTCACGCCCGGCGTGCCGGCGCGGAGCCTCGCGGAGTTCTTCGCCTATGTGAGGGCCAACCCGGGCAGGCTCTCCTTCGCCTCGGTCGGCGCCGGCTCGGGTGGCCACCTCGCCATGGTGGAGCTGATGGCGCGCGAGGGGCTGCGGATGGAGCACGTGCCCTATCGCGGCTTCCCGCAGGCGGTGCTCGACATGGTGGCCGGCCGCATCGAGACCATGGTGGTCACCATCGGCGCCGTGCTGCCGCAGGTGCGCGACGGCCAGCTCATCGCCCTCGCCTGCACCGGCGAGCACCGCGCCGCCGAGATGCCGGATGTGCCGACCCTGGCCGAAGCCGGGATCAAGGACGCTACCTCCTATGGCTGGAGCGGCCTCTTCGCCCCGGCCTCGATGCCCGAGCCGCATCGCGCCCGGCTGGAGGCGCTGGCCGTGGCCGGGTTCCGCAAGCCGCAGGTCCGCCAGGCGCTGGAGAATATCGGCTTCGAGGTGATGGGCCTGCCCAGCCAGGACTTCGCCCGCTTCATCGCCGCCGAGACGGAACGCTGGGGCAGCCTGATCCGCAAGCTGGACATCCAGGCCGACTGAGCCCCCTTCCGGCGCCGGCCCCGGAACCGGCGCCGGCCCGTGGCGTTACAACGCGTTGCAAAGCCGTTCCGCCCCGGCCACGGCCCGAGGTTGTGCCGGACCCCGCACGCCCCCATCTCCCGGTCGGGAGCCGGTCCGCCCCTGGCCATCGGCCCGTGGCCCCGGCTTTTCCGGCGAGGATCGGAGAGGGTCCGCCAGCCCGTGTGGTCGGGCGGCGGCGCTCCGGATCACCGTCCGGCAGGCAGAATCCGGCGGCCGGGCGATTACGCCGCGTGCCTTTCTGCTCTAGTGTCGGTAGGGAAACGCGATCGAGGCGCCGCCGGGCGCGCCTTGGCATAATGACAGGAATTGAGGCCGCACCATGGGTTCGTTCAGCATCTGGCACTGGCTCATCGTCCTGCTGGTGGTCCTGCTGCTCTTCGGAAGCGGCAAGATCAGCGGTCTGATGGGTGACCTCGCCACCGGCATCAAGTCGTTCAAGAAGAACATGCGCGAGGACGAGGACGAGTCCATGGCGCGCGACACCCAGGCGCCGCCGGCCAACCTGCCGCCCCCGCCCCCGGGCTCGCCGACCACCGGCACCAACAACGCCACCACCACGGCCAATCCGGGCCGCCCCGCGGCCTGAACCGTGCAGGGGAGCCCGGGCGACGGTCCACGGGCTCTCCTTTCCCGGCACCGACCGCCCTGGCGCCCTTTTCCGCGCCCCGGAATTCTGACAGACCAGCGCCGGCCCAGGAGGCTTCCCGCAGGGAGTCCCCGGGGTCGGCTTTCCCTTGCCGGGGCCACGCGCCCCGGCTTCCCCCTGTCCGGGAGATCGGGTCATGGAGCTGGCGGAAGCGGTCAGCCGCATCATCGGGGCCGGCCGGCGCATGGACGCGCGCGGCTGGGTCCCCGCCACGGCGGGAAACCTTTCCATCCGCCTGCCCGGCGACCGGATCGCGGTCACGCGCTCCGGCTGCCACAAGGGCTTTTTGCAGGACGGGCACGTCATGGTCGTGGACCTGGACGGCAGGCCCGAAGACCCGTCGCTGCGGCCTTCGGCGGAAACCCTGCTGCATTGCGGCGTCTATCGCCACTTCCCCGAGGCGGGGGCGGTGCTGCACGGCCACAGCGTCCCCAACACGGTGATGTCGCGCATGTCGGGCGACGAGATCCTGCTGGAAGGCTACGAGCTGCTGAAGGCCTTCCCCGGCCTGCCCACCCACGAGGCCACGGTCGGCCTGCCGGTCTTCGACAACGACCAGGACATCGCCCGCCTCCAGTCCCGCGTTTCCGCCCGCTGGCGGGAGATGGCGGAGGACGACACGATCGTTCCGCCGGGCTATTTGATCCGCGGCCACGGCGTCTATGTATGGGCCGCCGACATGGATGGGGCCTTGGCGCGGCTGGAGGCCCTGGAGTTCATGCTGGGCTGCGAGCTGATCGCGCAGAGCCGAGGAGGGATGTTCGAATGAGCCGCCTGGTCGTTCACGACGCCGCCACCAAGGCGGTGGAACTCGACACCGACAACGCCACCGCCATCGCCGAGACCCTGGCCGCCATCGGCGTGCGGTTCGAGCGCTGGCCCGTCGTCTCGCTGCCCCAGGGTGCCGATGCCGAGGCGGTGCTGGATGCCTACCGCCCGCACCTGGACGCACTGCTGGGCCAGACCGGCGCCGGCTCCTCCGACGTGATCAAGCTCTCCCCCGACCATCCGCAGCGTGAGACGCTGCGCACCAAGTTCCTCGACGAGCACACCCATACCGAGGACGAGGTCCGCTTCTTCCACGAGGGCTCGGGCAACTTCATCCTGCACGTGAACGGCAAGGTCTATGATGCCCACTGCACGGCGGGCGACCTGATCAGCGTCCCGGCGAACACGCAGCACTGGTTCGACGCCGGCACGCATCCCTCCTTCACCGCGGTACGGATCTTCACCGACACCTCGGGCTGGGTGCCGCACTACACGGGCACGGACATGGCGAAGCGCTTCCCGGCCGCCCACGGCACGCCCGCGCAGGCATGAGCGCTCCGGTGCCCGCCACCCGCCCGGCCGCGATCCTCACCGACATCGAGGGCACGACCAGCGCCATCGCCTTCGTGAAAGAGGTGCTGTTCCCCTTCGCGGAGGCGGAACTCGACCGCTTCCTGGACCGCCATGGCGGGGAGGCCGAGGTCGCCGCCATCCTGGCCGGGGTGCGCGAGCTCGCACCGGGGCAGGAGCCGCGCGCCGTCCTGCGCACCTGGATGGCATCGGATGCCAAGGTCACGCCGCTGAAGGCACTGCAGGGGCTGATCTGGCGGCAGGGCTACGAGGATGGGCGGCTCACCTCGCATCTCTATCCGGACGTGGCCCCCTGCCTGCGTGCCTGGTCCGCGGCCGGGCTGCGCCTCTGCGTCTATTCCTCCGGCTCGGTGGAGGCGCAGAAGCTGCTCTTCGGCCACAGCCCGGCGGGCGACCTGACGCCGATTTTCTCGGGCTTCTTCGACACCCGCGTCGGCGCCAAGCGCGAGGCCGCGAGCTACCGCACCATCACCGCCGGGCTGCACCTGCCGGCAGGGGAGATCCTCTTCCTGTCCGATGTGGCCGAGGAGCTGGACGCGGCCCGGGAGGCCGGCCTCGCCACCTGCCAGCTCGTCCGGCCCGAGGATGGCACGCAACCCTCCGGCCGCCATCCCGAGGCGGGCGGCTTCCCGGCCGTGGCCTCGCTCTTCGGGCTGCCACACGCCTGAACCCCTGCGGTGCGGGTCCGCCGTGCCCGCAACGCGCGAACACGTCACCCAAGCATGGCGGAATCGTCATGCGGCGGACCCTGGCCGCAGGTTTGCGGCGGCGTCATAGATACCTTCCCGCCCATCCAGCCCGTGAGATCCCCCCGCTCCCATGCTGACCACCTACACTGTGGTGAATGGCCGCCTGGAGGTCAGGGAGGGCACGCGCCCCCCCGAGGAACTGCGAACCGCCGTCTGGCTCGACCTGCTGAACCCGAGCCGGGAGGAGGAGCGCGCCGTCCAGGACGCCCTGGGGCTGGAGGTGCCGACGCGCGAGGAGCAGCAGGAGATCGAGAGCTCCTCCCGCCTCTACCGGGAGGAGGATGCCCTCTTCCTCACCGCCAACTTCCTCTACGGGGTGGAGGAAGGCGAGTTCGGCAGCACGCCCATCACCTTCGTCCTCGCCGCGCACAACCTGATCACCGTGCGCTATGCCACGCCCAAGGCCATCGCCATGTTCTCCACCCGTTGCCGCAAGCACCCGCCGAGCCTGCTGCGCTCCCCCGACCAGGTGATGATCGGCATCTTCGAGAGCGTGGTGGACCGGCTGGCCGATATCCTGGAGCGGGTGGGCGCGGACATGGACACCGCCAGCCGCACCGCCTTCCGCTCCGCCAAGGGCACCACCAAGGCGAACCGGCGGGACGAGGACCTCCGCAACGCGCTGATCGCCCTGGGCCAGGTGGGCGAGGTCACCAGCCGTGCCAGCGAGACCCTGCTCGGCCTCAGCCGCATCCTGACCTATCTCGGCACGGAGAAGGACGCGCTGGTGCGCAAGGAGAACACCACGCAGGTGAAGACCCTGGTGCGCGACCTGAAGTCCCTGGTGGACCATGCGGGCTTCCTGGCCAACAAGGCGAACTTCCTGCTCGACGCCATCCTGGGCGTCATCAACATCGACCAGAACGGCATCATCAAGACCTTTACCGTGGCCTCGGTGGCGTTGATGCCGCCCACCCTGATCGCCAGCATCTATGGCATGAACTTCAAGGACATGCCCGAGCTGGGCTGGGATTTCGGCTATCCGGTGGCGATCGGGCTGATGGTGGTCACCGCGATCCTGCCGGTGCTCTACTTCAAGCGCAAGGGCTGGCTCTGAGCCGCCGTCCCGGCGCGGCGCCCCACGGGCCCGGAGCGGCATCCGGCCTATCCCGGAACAGGTGGCACTTCCTGTATGCTGCGCCGCGTGACGCGCACCCCCCGCCCCTTCCCGTTCCTGTCACTCCTTGGGCCGCTCCTCAGGCCATCCTCCGGCCTGCTGGCGGCCTCGCTGGCCCTGGCCGCCTGTGGCGCCGCGCCGCCCGCGCGTGAACCGGCGCGCCTCGGCCTGAGCGACGTCGCCGCGACGGCCATGGCCCTGGCGGGACGGCTGCCGGCAGAGGAGATGGGCTTCGGGCAGAGGCCGCCCCCCGCCGGGGCGCTGGAACGCCTCTCCCCCGCCGTGCTGCTTGCCTATTACCAGCGGGCGGGTGCCGGGGCTTCCGCCATCACGGCCCTGCTCGACCTCCCGCCCTCCGACGAGATCGCACCCGGTCCGCCGGATGGGATCGAGGCCCCGGAACTGGCCCTCTTCCTCGAAACCCGGCGCCGCGTCGTCACGGCGGGCGAAATCCTCGAAGGCCGGGACACGAGGGGCCGCCTCTTCACCGCCCGCGCGCGCGGCACGAAGGTCGGCCTGCGCTGCGCCGCCGTCCTCGCCTCGGGCAGCGGCGCGCCCGACCGGCAGCACGTGACCTGTGCCCGCATCCTGGGGCGGCGGATCGTCCTCGTTTCCGCCGTGGCCCGCGCCGGGCCCGGCCGCGCCGGCGAGACGGAGGCCATGCTCGTGGCCTTCAGCGGCCGCCTGATCGCGGCCCTGATGGGCCTGGGCAAGCCCCCGGCGCCGGAGAATGCCGACCCCTTCCTGCTTTCTCCGCCCGCCTCGCGCACCTGAGGCGGCGGCGCCTCAGGCTTCCGGCAGGGGCTTGAGCACCGCGAGGCGGAAGGCGACCAGCAGCGCCACCAGCAGCATCGCCCCGACCATGGCCACCACGCCCGGCCAGGCATGGCTGGCCCAGGCGAGGCCGCCGAGCGAGCCGGCGACGCTGGAGCCCATGTAGTAGCAGAAGAGGTAGAGCGAGGAGGCCTGCGCCCGGCCCCGCCGTGCCCGTCGCCCGACCCAGGAGCTGGCGATGGAATGCGCGCCGAAGAAGCCGAAGGTGGTGACGGCGATGCCCAGGATCACCACGGCCAGCGAGGCGGACAGTGTCAGCAGCACCCCCGCCAGCATGGCCAGCACGATGGCCCAGAAGACGCGCCGCCGCCCCAGCCGGTCGGCCAGCCGTCCGGAGACGGTGGAGCTGACAATCCCCACCAGGTAGACGGTGAAGATCATGCCCACCACCGCCTGGCTGAGCCCGAAGGGCGGGGCGAGGAGGCGGTAGCCGATGTAGTTGTACACGGTCACCAGCCCGCCCATCAGCAGGAAGCCCTCCAGGAAGAGCCAGGGCAGGCCGGGGTCGCGCAGATGCACCAGGAAGTTCGCCACCAGCTCCCGCGGGCGGGCGCTGCGCGGGGCGAACTGGCGCGACGGGGGCAGCAGCCGCCAGAAGGCGACCGCCGCCGCGAGGCCGAGCAGCCCGATCACCCCGACGGCCAGACGCCAGGAGCCGAGATCCGCGATCAGCCCGGTGATGACGCGCCCGCCCATGCCGCCCAGCGCGCTGCCGCTGATGTAGAGCCCCATGGCATAGCCCGAGGATTTCGGGTGCACCTCCTCGCTCACATAGGCCATGGCCACGGCGGGCAGGCCGGAGAAGGTGATGCCCTGCAAGGCCCGCAGCAGCAGGAACTGGTGCCAGGACGGAACCAGCGCCGAGATCACGGTCAGGATCGCCGAGACCAGCAGCGAGAAGAGCATCACGGGCTTGCGCCCCATCGCCTCGGACAGGGTGCTGGCCACCAGCATGGAGACGGCGAGCAGGCCGGTGGTGAGCGAGAGCGACAGGCTGGCCGAGGCGGCGCTGACCCCGAACTCCTCCGAGAAGACCGGCATCAGCGGCTGCACGCAGTACATCAGCGCGAAGGTCGAGAAGCCCGCCGCCAGCATCGCCAGGTTCACGCGCCGGAACTCGCGCGTCCCGCCCTCGATGAAGGCCGGGGGCGCCGGGTCATTCTCAGTGGGAGCGGTGTCGTCTGTCATGCACGGCTGTCCCGTTTCCGGCCGGACGGGGTCCGGCCACGGGCGCCGGCGGCGTCCGGACGAACCTGCCCTGGTTGCGGTCCGGCACCCGGTCGAGAGGTGCCCGCGCCAGGATGACGCCTCTCGCCGCGTCGCGCCAACCCGCGCGGCCCCGTT
The DNA here is from genome assembly GCF_000622225.1 of Roseomonas mucosa ATCC BAA-692. Classification (GTDB taxonomy): domain Bacteria; phylum Pseudomonadota; class Alphaproteobacteria; order Acetobacterales; family Acetobacteraceae; genus Roseomonas; species Roseomonas mucosa. The sequence goes on from NZ_JHWD01000002.1 coordinate 367,992, forward strand.
CCGCCTCCCGCCCCGCGCATGGGTCCGCCCCCTGCCCCGGCCCGGCCCGGCGTGGTGCGGCGGGCCGGAGCCTGCTAGGAAACGCCGCCATGACCTGGGCCGATGGCGCCATCCTCCTGATTCTCGGCGTTTCGGCCATCCTGGCCTATTCGCGCGGCTTGGTGCGGGAAGTCCTGGGCGTCGGCGCCTGGGCCGGTGCCCTGGTCCTGGCTTTCGTGATGCTGCCAGGAATGCGCTCGGCGCTGGGCGCGGCGGTAAGCCCCGCATGGCTGGCGGATGTCGTGGCCGTGGGATCGGTCTTCGTCATCGCCCTTATCATCCTGAAACTGTTGATTGCCTGGGTGGCCCGCGCGGTACAGTCCTCGGTGCTGGGCGGCGTGGACCGCGCGCTCGGCACGGTGTTCGGAATCGCGAGGGGTGCATTCCTCGTCGTGCTCGCCTACATCCTGGCCGGACAGCTCCAACCCGTCACGGAACGCTGGCCCGAGGCCCTGCGCGATGCCCGCGCATTGCCTTTCGTGGCCCAGGGCGCGAAGTGGCTGGTCGGCCAGCTTCCGCCCGAGTACCGCCTGCGCGTGCCGGATGCCCCGGCCCGCCCGCTGCCGCCCATGGAGGACCTGTTGCGACCGCCCGCGCGCAACCGGACCTGAGGATTGATTGTCGCATGGATTTCACGACCAACCCTCTCGCGCCGTCCAGCCCCGAAAGGGACGAGGATGACGGCTTCCACGAGGAATGCGGCGTCGTCGGCATCTGGAACGCCCAGGATGCCGCCGCCCTGGCCGCGCTGGGCCTGCACGCCCTGCAGCACCGGGGCCAGGAGGCGGCGGGGATCGTCACCCTGGCGGAAGGCGGCCAGTTCCATTCCCACAAGGGCCGTGGCCTGGTGGGCGACAATTTCGGCGATGCCAAGGTCATGGCCGCCCTGCCCGGCCGCGCGGCGATCGCCCATAACCGCTACGCCACCACCGGCGAATCGGCGCTGCGCAACGTGCAGCCGCTCTATGCCGATTTTGAATTCGGCGGCCTTGCCGTGGCGCATAACGGCAACCTCGTGAACGCCTACCAGCTCAAGCGCGCCCTGGTGCGCCGCGGCTGCCTGTTCCAGAGCACCACGGATTCCGAGGTCTTCGTCCACCTCATCGCCATCAGCCTCTATTCCACCGTGCTGGACCGGCTGATCGACGCGCTGAAGCAGGTCCAGGGCGCCTATTCGCTGGTGACGCTGCACGAGGGCGCGCTGATCGGCGCGCGCGACCCGCTGGGCGTGCGGCCGCTGGTGCTGGGCCGCCTCGGCGGGCCGGAAAGCAATTCCTGGGTGATGGCAAGCGAGACCTGCGCCCTGGACATCGTCGGCGCCGAGTTCGTCCGCGACATCGAGCCGGGCGAGGTGGTGATTGCCGACGAGAAGGGGCTGCGCTCCATCCGCCCCTTCGGCAAGCAGCCCAGCCGTTTCTGCATCTTCGAGTACATCTATTTCGCCCGGCCCGATTCGGTGATCGAGGGCACCTCCGTCTACAACACGCGCAAGCGCATCGGCGAGGAACTGGCCCGCGAATCCGGCGTGCCGGCGGATGTGGTGGTGCCGGTGCCCGACTCCGGCGTCCCGGCGGCCATGGGCTATGCGACGGAAGCGGGGATCCCCTTCGAGCTCGGCATCATCCGCAACCATTATGTGGGCCGCACCTTCATCGAGCCGACCGACCAGATCCGCCACCTGGGCGTGAAGCTGAAGCATTCCGCCAACCGCACCATGATCGAGGGGCGGCGCGTGGTGCTGGTGGACGATTCCATCGTCCGCGGCACGACCAGCAAGAAGATCGTGGAGATGGTCCGCCAGGCGGGTGCCACCGAGGTCCATATGCGCATCGCGGCGCCGCCGACGACGCATCCCTGCTTCTACGGCATCGACACGCCGGACCGTGACAAGCTGCTCGCCGCCAACAACAACGTCGAGGAGATGGCGCGCTTCATCGGCGCCGACAGCCTGGCCTTCATCTCGCTGGACGGGCTCTACCGCGCGCTGGGGCATGAGGGGCGCGACAAGCGTTCGCCGGGCTATTGCGATGCCTGCTTCACCGGCGATTATGCCATCCCGCTGGCAGATCTGCAGGAGGCGCCGGAGCGCGCCCCGGCCCTGATCGCCGCCAACGGAGCCTGATCCCTCCCCCCAGCTCGCCCCCCGGCACGAGGCCCCATGAACGGCACGATCGAGGAGACGCCACCGCCGGAAGGGCTGCCGCCCAGCCCAGCCCCCGCGGCGGAAGCGGGGCGTCCCCTCGCCGGCCGCGTCGCCCTGGTCACCGGGGCCTCGCGCGGGATCGGCGCCGCCGTGGCGCTGGAGCTCGGCCGGATGGGCGCGCATTGCGTGCTGGTCGCCCGCACCCAGGGCGGGCTGGAGGAGATGGACGACGCCATCCGGGACGCCGGCGGCGAGGGCGCCACCCTGCTGCCCTTCGACCTTGCCAAGGGCGCCGAACGGATCGATGCCATCGGCCCCTCGGTCTATGAGCGCTTCGGCCGCCTGGATATCCTGGTCCATGCCGCGGGCTCGCTCGGCACGCTGACGCCCGCCGGCCATATCACGCCCCGCGACTGGGAGGAGACGGTGGGGGTGAACCTGACCGCCGCCTGGAGGCTGATCCGCACCTGCGACCCGGTGCTGCGCGCCTCCGATGCCGGGCGCGCCGTCTTCCTCACCACCCGCCGCGTGGCCGAGCCGAAGGCCTACTGGGGGGCCTATGGCGCCACCAAGGCGGGGATGGAGCACCTGGCCCTGACCTGGGCGCAGGAGGCCGCCATCAGCGCGCTGCGGGTGAACCTGGCCGATCCGGGCGCCGTGGCGACGCGGATGCGGGCGCGGGCCTATCCGGGCGAGGATGCCGCCACGCTGCCGAAGCCCGCCGATGTGGCCCCTGCCATCGCGGCGCTCTGCCTGCCGGGGGAGATGCGGAACGGCGAGGTGATACGGCTGGGGGATCGGTGAACAGGACGCTGGCGGCGGGCCTCGGCGGCCTGCTCGTGCCGATCCTGCTGATGGGATGCACACCCCCGCCGCCATCCGGCCCACCGGAAGCCCCTGCCGCCAGGACGGCGGAGGGACCGGGAGGCGGCGGCTGGGAACCCGCCCCGACCATCACGGCCCCGCTGCAGCCGCAGCGGGACAACGGCCGGCGCGGCCTCAGCGTCAGCCGCTCGTCCCTGCTGTCCGGCACCGGGACTCGCGGTGCCATGGGCTGGCCCGACCGGTATCAGGGGGATCTGGGCGGCGCGCCCCACCGTCCGCAATACTGATCCTGATGGGCCGGCTGGTGGCGAAGCGCTACTCCGCGTCCTCGTAGGGATTGGTCGTGCCGCGCATGTGCAGGCGGATCGGCACGCCCGGCATGTCGAAGCTCTCGCGGAACAGGTTCACGAGATAGCGCTTGTAGTCCTCCGGCAGCAGCTCCGCCCGGGTACCGAAGACGGTGATGGTTGGCGGCCGCGCCTTGGGCATGGTGCAGTAGCGCAGCTTCAGCCGCTTGCCGCCCACCAGCGGCGGCTGGTGCTTCGCCAGCGCCTCCTCGAACCAGCGGTTCAGCGCGCCCGTCGGGACACGACGGTTCCAGCGCTCATAGACCTCGCGCACCGTGGGCATCAGCTTCTCCACGCCGCGCCCGGTGGCGGCGGAAAGCGGCACCACCGAGATCCCCTTCATCTGCGCCAGCGAGGCCGTCAGCACGTCCTCCAGCTTCCGCCGGGCGGCGTTGCGGTCCTCCACCGCGTCCCACTTGTTGTAGGCGATCACGACGGCCCGACCCTCGCGCTCGGCGAGGCGTGCGATGCGCAGGTCCTGCTCGTCCATGCCCAGGTTGGCGTCCAGCACCAGGATCGCCACCTCGCATTCCTTCAGCGCCGCGATGGTGGCGCCGGTGGACATCTGCTCCAGCCCCTCATGCACCCGGGCACGGCGCCGCAGCCCGGCCGTGTCCACCAGCCGCACCCTGCCGCCGGTCTCGTCGATCCATTCCGAGGCCACGGCGTCGCGGGTCAGGCCGGGCTCCGGCCCGGTGATCATCCGCTCCTCGCCCAGCAGGGCGTTCAGCAGGGTGGACTTGCCGGCATTGGGACGGCCGACGATGGCGATGCGCAGCGGGCGGTTGCGGCGGGCCTCCTCGGTGTCGGGCTCCTCCTCGTCCTCCGCGGGCGCCCAGTCCTTCAGGCGCGCGGCCACCTCGTCATGCAGTTCGCCCCAGCCGTCGCCATGCTCGGCCGAGACCGGCAGCGGCGAGCCCAGGCCCAGCTCATAGGCCTCCAGCGCATTGGCGGCGCCGGTGCGGCCCTCGGCCTTGTTGGCCAGCACCAGCACCGGCCGCTCCTGCCGCCGCAGCCAGGTGGCGAAGGCACGGTCCGACGGGGTGAGGCCCGCCCGGGCATCCACCACGAAGAGGATCAGGTCCGCCTCGCGCAACGCGGCCTCGGAGGAGGCGCGCATGCGGCCGGGGATGGTGTCGGGCGGCGATTCCTCCAGCCCGGCCGTGTCCACCACGGTGACGTCGATGCCGCCGATGCGGGCCTCGCCTTCCTTGCGGTCGCGGGTCACGCCCGGCGTGTCGTCCACGATCGCGGTGCGTCGGCCGACCAGCCGGTTGAACAGGCTCGACTTGCCGACATTGGGCCGTCCGAGGATCGCGATGCGCGGCTTCATGCCGTGGTCCTTATGCTCTGCGGCCAATGCCGCGCCGGTCCGGAAAGCCGGGCCTGGCGCGCCGCTTCCTTATAGTCCCTTGATTCGGCCCTGTGGCCGCGCCGGACAAGGGGTGATGCGCGGTCCCTGCCCAGCGAAAAGGGGCGGCGCGCCGCTTCGGCGCGCCCGGCCGCCTGTCGCGCCGGTCCCCGGCCGCACCCTCCCGGGCGGCACGCCGCGTCGGGGGCCGCGGCGCCCTCAGCCGCGCAGCGCCGCCAGCGTGCCGTCGTCGCTGAGCACCAGCACGGCGCCCCCGGCCGTGGCCGGGGCCAGGGTGACGGGGCCCGGCAGGGACAGGCGCCCGGCGATGGCGCCGTCATTGACGCCCACGATCAGCGCCTCGCCACCGCTGCCCGGCACCAGGAGCTGCCCGTTGGCCAGCAGCGGCGCCGCGAAGCGCGCGGGTTCCGGCACCTTCCTGCCCGCCGGGGCGGGCGGGTTCAGCTCAGTGATCCAGCGGACCTGCCCGGTGTCGCGGGTCATGGCGACCAGACGCTGAGTGGCGGAAACGAGGAAGATCCAGTCTCCCGCCACGGCAGGGGTCACGCCGCCGCCGACATTGCGCTCCCAGAGCCGCCGGCCGGAGCGGAGGTCCACCACCATGGTGGTGCCGCCCATGCCCAGCGCGATCACCCGCCCGTCCGAGATCACCGGCAGGGCATGCACCCCCGCGATGTCGGCGATGCCGCGGTCCACCCCCGGCGCCGCCGAGAGCGCCTCGGTCCAGACCACGCGGCCATCGGCGGTGCGCAGGGCGACCAACTCGCCCGACGGGAAGCCGGCCACCAGCGTGTCGCCCTCCACCGCCGGGGCGGCGAGGCCGAGCGGCACGGCGCTCACCTGCTGCCCCTGGAAGGACCAGAGCTTGTGCCCGTCCTCGGCCGAGAGCGCGTTCAGCTGGTTGTCCAGCGTGAGGACGAAGATCCGCCCTTCCGCCACGGTGGGGGCGCCGCGCATCGGCGCCGACAGGCGCGTGCGCCAGCGCAGCGTGCCGTTGCCCGCGTCCAGGGCGATCACCTCGGCCATGCCGGTGGCGATGTAGAGCGTGCCGCCGTCAAAGGCGCAGCCGACGCCCAGCGCGCCGACATCGTCATCCTCCGGCCGGGTGTCGAAGCGCCAGCGGCGCCCGCCCCGCGCCAGGTCCCAGGCCGAGACCACGCCATAGGCATCGGAGGCGAAGACCGTGTCGGCCGAGGCGATGGGCCCGGTCGTCATGCGGCGGCGATAGGCCGTACCGGTGCCGACCGAGCCGCTCCAGGCCTGCCGCAGCCCCTCCAGCCGCAGCGCGGCATGGCCGGGGGAATGGTCCAGCGTCCCGCCGGCCTGCGGCCAGTCGGCGATGGGCGCCGGGGGCGGCAGGTCCACCGGCCGCGCGGCCAGGCCTTCGTCCACCGAGACGGGCTTCTCCATCTCCAGCACCGAACGCCGCTCGCCCGGCAGGATGTCCTTCCGGCTGGCGAAGATGTCGTCCAGCGTGTCGCAGCCGGCCAGCATGCCGGTCGCCGCGAGCAGGGCGGCGCGCCGCGTGATCGTCATGCGTGTCATCCCTCTAGTCCGGCCGCCAGCCGTGCCGCGCGGTCGCGCAGGCCCTGCGGCGCCGTCTCGTCCGCGGCCAGCGCCTGGAGGGTCTTGCGCGCCTCGTCCTTCTGCCCCTGACGCAGCGCCACCAGCCCCTGCATTTCCTGCGCCGAGTAGCGCCAGGGCTTCGTGGCGCCGGACAGCGGCGCGACCCGGCTGGCCAGGGCGCCCGGGTCCTCGGAGTCGAGGCCGTGCATCACCCACATCAGCGAGGCAAGCTCGCGATAGACCTCCCCGGCCTTCGGGTCCTGCGCCACGGCGTCCCAGAGCGCCAGGGCGGCGGCACGGTCCCCGGCCTCGGCCTTCAGCGCGGCGGCCCGCAGCCGTGCCAGGGTGCGGTATCCGTCGGGCGCCGCGGAGGCGATCTGGGCGAAGCGGTCGCCGAGGGCGGCGGGATCGGCGCCCGGCTGCTCGGCGGCACGGCTGGTCTCCAGGAACAGCGCGGCGGCCTGCTCGGACTGGCGCGACTGGTACCAGCGCCAGCCCTGCCAGCCGCCGGCCCCCAGCGCCGCCACCAGGGCCACGACTCCCAGGGCGCTGCCCCAGCGCAGGGCAAGGCGGCGCATGCGCTCGGCGCGCACTTCCTCCTGAAGTTCGTCGAAGATATCGGACAAGGCGGTCCCGTCCCCCAGGCAAAGGCGGCGGTCCATATACCCTCCATCCCCCCGCCCGTTAAGCCCGGCCTCCACGCCCGGCCCGACGCGCCCTTCCTCCGGCCATTCTTCCGGCCGCCCTCCGCGCACTCCGGCGGCCCGTCCTGGCGGCCCGTCCTGGCGGCCTCCACCGGCAGCCCTGGCGGCACCGATCCCTGGCCGCCCGCGCCGGCCCGCATCCGGCGGAGGCCCGGCACCTCTTCGGAAGGTGAGGCACCGCGATGCTGGACAGGCCGGGGGGAGGAGGCTACCCGGATCGGCACTCGCCCATGCAACCGGAAGATCCACCCCTGGCCCTGCCAACCCGCACAGCATGCGCCGGGGCCATCCCGCGCTCCGCATGGCGGGCACCCGATGGTTCCATGGACCGCGCGGCCCGCGGATGACCGCACGCCTCCACGAATGCCCGGATTGCGGGCTGCACCTGTGCCTGCCCGCCCTCGGCCCCGGGATGGAGGCCCGCTGCTCCCGCTGCGCCCGGGTGCTGCGGCGTCACCGGGTGAACGCCTTCTCCGCCCCGATGGCCCTGTCCCTGGCCGGCATCGTCCTCTACGCGATGATCCTCACCATGCCCTTCCTGGGCCTGAACCTGCTGGGGCGGGAGCGGGTGAGCCTCGTGGATTCGGGGGTCTTCTCCTTTGCCCAGGACGGGTTCTGGGGGTTGTCGGGGCTGGTCTTCCTGGTGCTGGTGGTGGTGCCCGGGCTGCAGCTCGTGCTGCTGCCCACCGTGATCCTGGGCCTGCACATGCGGGCGCCGCCGCCGGGGCTGCACCGGCTGTTCCGCTGGTACATGGCGCTCGACCCCTGGATGATGGTGGAGGTCTTCCTGTTCGGCGCCCTGGTCTCCTACACGAGGCTGGTGGACCTCGCGCATGTGGAGATCGGCCCTTCCGCCTATGGCATCGCCGCGCTATCCCTGGTGCTGGTGGCGCGCAACGCTTCGCTGGAGCCGCAGGTGGTCTGGGACCGGCTGGAGGAGCGCGGCCTCGTCGCCGATCCCGGCGCCCTGCGACGGGGAGACGCCGGGCCGGAGCCCGCGGCCGTGGCGGCCCCTGGGGCGGCCCCTGGAGCGGTTCCTGGGGCGGTTCCTGGGGCGGCCTCCGCCCCGTCCCGTGCCTTCCGGGCCGAGGCCGTGGCGGCGCCCGCCCCCGGAACGGCCACCGGCACGTCCGCTCCGATCGCCTGCCACCGCTGCCACCGCCTGGACCACGCGCGCCCCGGTGCGCCCTGCCCGCGCTGCGGCAGCCGGCTGCACCGGCGCAAGCCCGACAGCGTGAGCCGGAGCTGGGCCCTGATAGCCGCCGCCTTCATCCTCTACCTGCCGGCCAACTACTATCCGGTGATGCGGATCGTGACCCTGGGCCAGGGCGGTCCGCACACTATCCTGGGCGGGGTCATCGAGTTCGTCGAAACGGGCTTCTGGCCCCTCGCGCTCATCGTCTTCCTGGCCAGCGTGGCGGTGCCGATGCTCAAGCTGGTCGGGCTGATGGTCATGCTCACCAGCATCCGGCGCCGCTCCGCCCGCCACCTGCTGCGCCGCACCCAGCTCTACCGCGTGGTGGAGGCGATCGGGCGCTGGTCGATGATCGACGTCTTCGTGGTCTGCGTGCTGATCGCCCTGGTGCGCTTCGGCATGCTGGCCGAGATCACCGCCCAGGTCGGCGCCGCCTGCTTCGCCGGGGTCGTGGTGGTGACCATGGTGGCGGCCGAATGCTTCGACCCGCGCCTGATGTGGGATGCCGCCGGCTCCCCGGCCCAGGACCCCGACGCGCCCCGCCGCTGGCGCGGCGAGGCCGGTGCGGACGCCTCTTCCCCGGATGGCCCCATGCGGGCCGGACACCCTTCCGCCGGTCCCGCCGGGGCCGCCAGCCAGCACGGAGCCGCATGAGCGGAACAGAACCCCCGGCCGACGGCATGTCGCGCGAGCCGATCCCCGGCCAGCGCCCCGACGATGCGCGCGAGGCCCGGGTCCGGCACCGCCGCTTCTCCATGATCTGGCTGATCCCCATCGTGGCGGCGCTGGTCACCGGCTATCTCGGCTGGCGCACCTTCTCCGACCGCGGGCCGCTGATCACCGTCAGCTTCGGCAATGCCGACGGGCTGACCGCCGGGCAGACGCCGGTGCGCTACAAGTCCGTGCAGGTCGGCACGGTGGAGAGCATCCATCTCACCGGCGACCTCCGGCGCGTCGAGACCCGCATCCGCATGGACCGGATGGTCGGCGGCCATATCAACGAGCACAGCCGCTTCTGGGTGGTGCGGCCGCGCTTCAGCGGCGCCAGCGTCTCCGGCCTGGAGACCATCGTGTCCGGCAGCTACATCGAGTTCGACCCGGGCGAGCCGGGCGCGGAGCAGCGCCGCTTCACCGGGCTGGAGAACCCGCCCGGCCGCCGTTCCGACGAGCCGGGCCGCGACTTCGTCCTGCGCGCGCAGCGCCTGGGCTCGATCGACCGGGGCTCGCCGGTCTTCTTCCGCGATGTCGAGGTCGGGCAGGTGCTCAGCTACAACCCACCCGAGATCGATGGCAGCTTCACCCTGCACGTCTTCGTGCGGGCGCCTTACAGCGAGTATGTGCGCAAGGGCTCGCGCTTCTGGAACGCCTCCGGCGTCAGCTTCCGCCTGGGTGCGGAGGGCGTGCGGGTGGAGCTGGAAAGCGCCCGCGCGCTGCTCGCCGGCGGCATCGCCTTCGACACCCCGCCGCAGCTGCGCGACCAGCCGTCGGCGCCGGACGACGAGAGCTTCACCCTCTACAGCGACCTGGAGGCTGCGATCGCCGCGACCTCGGAGAACCGCCTCACCTTCCTGATCTATTTCGACGGATCGCTGCGCGGCCTCTCGCCCGGCGCGCCGGTGCTGCTGCGCGGCGTCCGGATCGGCAGCGTCCTCGACGTCAACCTGGAATACGACCAGGCGGAGGACCGCTTCCGCGTGCCCGTCCATATCGCCATCGAGCCGGAGCGGATCTCCTTCCCCGCCGGACGCCCGAAGCGCGAGGTGCGCGCGATGGCCGAGGAGATGGTGGCCAAGGGCCTTCGCGCGCAGCTCACCAGCGGCAGCCTGCTCACCGGACAGCTCCTGGTCTCCATGGACTTCATGCCGGATGCGGCGCCTGCCTCCGTGCGCATGGAGGGCGAGGAGATCGTGCTGCCCAGCATCGGCGGCGGCACCGACAACATCATGGCGGCGGTCAGCAGCATCGCCGGCAAGCTCGACCGCTTCCCGATCGAGGAGATCGGCAAGAACCTGAACGGCACCCTGGCCTCGGTGAACGGGGTGGTGGGCGGGCCGGAGCTTCGCAACGCGCTCAACGCGCTCAGCAGCAGCCTGGGCTCGGCGCGCGACCTGATCCGCAAGGCGGACAGCGGCATGACCCCGCTGCTGCGCCGCCTGCCCGCCATCGCCGACAACCTCGACCAGACCGTGGCCCGCGCCAACACCGCCGTCCGTTCCATCGAGCGCGGCTATGGCGGCGATTCCGAGGTGAACCGCGAGATGGAGCGCCTGATGTCCCAGCTCACCGACACCGCCCGTTCCGTGCGCCTGCTGGCCGATTTCCTGAACCGGCATCCGGAAGCGCTGATCCGCGGCCGGGCCGGCGCCGCCACCGAGCGATAGGAGCGGCGCCGCATGTCCCAGCCCCTCACCCGCCGCCGCCTCGGCGCCCTGCTGCCCGCCCTGCTGCCCGCCATGGTGGCCACCGCCGCGCTTGCGGGCTGCGCCTCGCCCAGCCCGGCCTATTACCGCCTGTCCGCCCAGCCCGGCCCCTCCCTGCCGGGAAGGGGAAGGCAGGTGCAGCTCCGCCGCGTCGGCATCCCCGGCTATCTCGACCGCCCCGGCCTCGTCCGGGCGCGGGGAGACGGGCGCCTGGACGTGGCCGATGTGGAGAGCTGGCCCGAACCCTTCGGCGACATGGTGACGCGCGTGCTGGCCGAGGACCTGGCGCTGCGCCTGCCGGGGGATTCGGTGGCGGCGGAGGGCGGCGCGCTGCGAATCCCGGCGAACATCCTGGCCGAGGTGCAGATCCAGCGCTTCGAGGCCGGGCCGGACGGTGTGGTGGAGCTCCTCGCCCAGGCGGCGGTGCGCCCCCGCAACCAGGATGCCGCCGAAAGCCGGACGCTGCGCTTCCGCTTGCCGCCCGCCGCGCCGGGGTCCGGGGCAAAGGGGCCGGATGCGGCCGGCGTGGTGGCCGCGATGGACCAGGCTCTGGGCCAGCTCGCGGATGCGCTGGCCGGCATGATCGCCGCCATGCCGGTGGTGGCATCCACCGCCCGTTAATTCCCGCCGGGGCAGGATGGCGGCGTGCGCCCGCTCCTGCTGCTCCCCATGCTGATCCTTCCCCTGGCCGGCTGCGATGCCTTCTGGGGGCCCTTCGCCGCGGCCAACGTGGCGTCGCTGACCACGACCGGACGGGCTGTGCCGGACCTCTTCGTCTCGGCCGTCACGGGCAAGGACTGCTCGATCGCCCATCTGGACGCGGGGGAGAAACGCTATTGCCGACGCGATCCGCTGCCGCCGGTGGAGGCGGTCTGCACGCGCTCCCTGGGCTCGGTGGATTGCTGGGACGGCCCGCCGCCCGGCATGCCGCCGCAGCGCCCGCTGGGCGACGCGCCGCCCGTTCCGGCCCAGCCACCCGAACCCTGGCCGTTGCAGAGCCTCTGAAAGCGGTCCTTTTGCGGCCCCTCCCCTGGCCACGGCCGCCGTCCCGGGTTCCAATGCCGGAAATCACGAGGAACAGACCATGACGGATTTTACCTGGGACCACCTGCATCTGCGCAGCCCTGACCCCGAGGCCACGGCGCGCTACTTCCGCGAGATGTTCGGCGCCACCGAAACCGGGCGGGCGGCACAGGGCAACGGCGCGCTCCGCGTGATGCTCGACCTCGCCGGGCTGCCGCTCTTCATCGAGCAGGTCCCGCCCACCACCGCCGCGCCGCCGGAGCCCCCCTTCCTCGGGCTGGAGCACCTCGGCCTGCGGGTGAAGGACCTGGAGGCCACCGCCGCCGCGCTGCGGGCCAGGGGTGCCCGCTTCGTGGTGGAGCCGCATTCGCCGCGCCCGGGACTGAAGATCGCCTTCCTGGAAGGGCCGGAGAAGCTGCGGATCGAGCTGCTGGAGCGTGCGGCGGCCTGATTCCCGCCCGGCATCCAGGGCAGATACCATTTCAATGGCGTAACACAACCTGCGCGTGCTATCCGGGCGCCGGCCGGATTCGTGCCGGGGCCTTCCCGCCTGTTTCCGGCCCATCCGAGAAATTCTGGAGGGGCCATACATGCCGCCAACCTGCTCCTGCTGCGAACCGGGCCGCCACTTCCAGCCCGGCCGCCGGGCCATGCTCGCCGGTCTCGGCGCGCTGGCGGCGCTGCCCATGACCGCACCCACCCGGCGTGCCATGGCGGCGGAGGCAGTGCCCAAGACCAGCCTCACCGCCGACCAGGCGCTGGAGACGATGAAGAAGGGCAACGACGATTTCGTCGCCGGCCTGCCCCATCGCGGCCTGCTGGGCCGCGAGCGGCGGCTGGAGCTGGCGCATGGCCAGGCGCCGTTCTGCATCCTGGTCGGCTGCTCCGACAGCCGCGTGCCGCCGGAACTGCTGTTCAACCGCGGACTGGGCGAGATCTTCATCGTGCGCAACGCCGGCAACACCGTGGACACGGCGGCCATGGGCAGCGTCGAGTACGGCGTCGGCGTGCTGGGCTGCCCGCTCGTGGTCGTGCTCGGCCACGAGAGCTGCGGCGCCGTCTCCGCCGCGATCGACGTGGTGCGGAAGAACGCCAGCTTCCCCGGCGTGATCGGCGAGATGGTGCAGCCCATCATCCCCGCCGTGCTGGCGGCGCGCGACGAGAAGGGCGAGATGACGCTGAATGCCGCGGTCCACGAGAACGCGCGCCGCGTCGCGAAGCGCCTGAAGATGCAGAGCGTGGTGGTGCAGCAGGCCGTGGCCCAGGGCCGGCTGCGGGTGGTGGCGGCCTATTACCGCCTCGCCGATGGCGATGTGGAGTGGTTCGAGGAGATCTGAGGCAGGCGGGGCCGGGCCTCCGCGCGGAGGCCCGGCCCCGACTTCAGCCGCCGCGGGCCTCGGCGAAGCGCACCGGCTCGCCGCGCGGGGCGCCGATCACCTCGTCCTCGCGCATCACGGGGGCACCCCGGATCACGGTCATCACCGGCCAGCCGGTGCATTCCATCCCGGCGAAGGGCGTCCAGCCGCAGGGCGAGGCGATCCAGCTCTCCTCGATGCTGCGGCGGCGCTTCAGGTCCACGATGGTGAAGTCGGCGTCATAGCCGGCGGCGAGCCGTCCCTTGGCGGTCACGCCATAGACCCGGGCCGGGCCGGCGCTCATCAGGTCCACCAGCCGGGCCAGGGACAGGCGCCCCTCGGCCACGTGGTTCAGCATCACCGGCACCAGCGTCTGCACGCCGGTCAGCCCGGCCGCGGTGGCCGGCCAGGGACGCTCCTTGGCGGCGCGGGAATGCGGCGCGTGGTCGGAGCCGATGCAGTCCACCGTGCCGTCGCGCACGGCGGCCCAGGCGGCCTCCATGTGGCGCGCGTCGCGGATCGGCGGGTTCATCACCGCATAGGCGCCCAGCCGCTCATAGGCCTCCGGCGCCACCTGGGTCAGGTGGTTCACCAGCACCTCGGCGGTCGCGACGTCGCGGTAGTCCTTGAGGTAGTCCAGCTCCTCGGCCGTGGAGACGTGCAGGATATGCGCGGGGCGCCGCGTCTTGTGCGCCAGCGCCATCAGCCGCCGCGTGCCGAGGAAGGCGCATTCCACATCGCGCCACTCGGCATGCAGGGCATGCGGGCCGCCGGCGGCATAGAGCGGCTTGCGCGCCTGCAGCCGGTACTCGTCCTCCGAATGATAGGCGATGCGGCGGCGGCCGGAGCGCATCACGGCCTCCAGGCTGGCATCGTCCTCCACCATCAGGTCGCCCGTCGAGGAACCGGCGAAGACCTTGATGCCGCAGACATTGGGCTGCAGCTCCAGCTCGGCGAGCCCGGCGATGTTGGTCCTGGTGGCGCCGACATAGAGGCCCATGTCGCACCAGGCACGGCCGGCGAGGTAGGCGCGCTTGTTGTCCAGCGCCTCCCGCGTCGTGATGGCGGGATTCGTGTTCGGCATGTCGAAGAGTGCGGTGATGCCGCCCAGGATGGCGGCACGGGTGCCGGTCTCGATGCTTTCCACCGTCATGTCCGGCCCGGCGCCCTGGCCCGGATCGCGCAGATGCACATGCGGGTCGATCAGCCCGGGAAGGACATGCAGCCCGGCGCAGTCCACCACCTCCTCCGCCGTGTCGGTCCGCAGGTCGCCCAGCGCGGCGATCCGCCCGTCGCGCACGCCGACATCGGCCTTCTCCTCGCCCCAGGGCAGGACACAGGTGCCGCCGCGCAGGATCAGGTCATAGGCTGCCATCGGGGGGATCTCCTTCACGGGGGGAGGACGGTGCTGGGACGGGCGCCCGGACGGGAACCCGCGGGGAATATGCGGCTGGCCTTATCGCACCGCTTGCCGCCGGCCGGGAGGGGCGGCGGCGAGGAGCCAGGATCGACATGCCCGTGCACGGCGAGTTCGAGCGCAACGACATGGTGGAGCACTTCGCCGAATACATGTCGGGCCATGCGGTCACGAAGCATGGCTGGGTGCAGTCCTATGGCAGCCGCTGCGTGAAGCCGCCCATCCCTCTACGGTGACGGAAGCCGGGGCTTTACCGGCCCTTTCCCTCAGGCGGCGCGGCGCACCTTCTCCTCCGTGCCGCGCCGCTGCTCCAGCAGCCCGTCCAGGCTGTTGCCGGTGATCTCCGTGCGCTGGCGCGGCAGGGCCTCCGGGTATTCGGCCTGCAGGAAGGCGATCATCTTCTCCCGCACCTCGCAGCGCAGATCAAAAGTGTTGCCGCCGCCCCGGGCGCTGACCAGGATGCGGACCTCCACCATGTTGCCCGGCGTGTCCGTCACCTGAAGCACGCAGGTCTTGCGGTCCCAGAAGCGGCTGGCGGAAGCGATCTCCTTCAGTTTCTCGCGCATCCGGTCCAGCGGCACGGTGTAGTCCACGCGCAGGAAAACAGAGCCGATCAGGTCGGAACTCTCATGCGTCCAGTTCTGGAACGGCTTCTCGATGAAGTAGGAGAGCGGCACGATCAGCCGCCGCAGGTCCCAGAGCCGGACCACGACATAGGTGCTGGTGATGTTCTCGATCCAGCCCCATTCGCCTTCCAGCACCACCGCGTCCTCGACGCGGATCGGCTGCGTCATGGCGATCTGGATACCCGCCAGCATGTTGCTCAGCAGCGGCCGCGCCGCGAGGCCAAGCACCAGGCCCGCGGCACCCGCCGAGGCGAAGAGCGACACGCCATACTGCCGCACGGCGGGGATGCTGGTGAGGGCCGCTGCCACGGTGACGATCACCAGCAGCGTCTGCCCGGTGCGGAGCAGGATGCGGACCTGCGTGACATGCTTGCGGGCGAGGAGGTTGTCCTCCACGTCCAGGCGGAAGCGGCGCAGATAGACCTCGGCCCCCAGGTTGAGCGCGGTGACCAGCATCCATCCCAGCGCCAGGATGAAGGCGCAGAGAAGCACCTGCGCCAGCGTCAGCGTGGTGGCATAAGGGAAGGGTGCCGCCGGCAGCACCGTGCCGACGGCCATGATGACCAGAAAGGTGCAGAGCGGCCCCTGGCTGCGCGTCACCAGCACCTGCAGAAAGCTTTGCCCGTAGCGCCCCGCCAGGCGGTAGAGCAGGCGAAGGCAGAAACGGGTGAGCGCCAGCGCGAGACCCGCCGCCAGAAGCAGCAACAGCGCGGCAAAGACTTCCGCTGGAAGCCAGGTCAGGAAGCCCCGGACCCGGTCCAATGTATTCCTGAGGCTGTCCGCCAAGCCTTCGGCCCCCTTGCCGCCGCTGCCGATGGATCGCGCTTCCCCGCCACGCCGGCCGGAAACGGGAATGCCTGAGGCGGGAATACCCGTGGAAATGCCCCGGCCGGCCATCACGCCCTGGGCAGCGAACACGGCGGTGAGCGGAAGGTTGCGCGGCCATGGGAAGCGGAGGGGAGCCCCCTCCGCCACCGGCACGGGATCTCAGGCGAAAAGGAAGTCGCTCGCTGGCAGATGCGGCATGTCGTTCACCACGATCACGCCGTTTGTCCCGATCACGATGGAACTGGCCGTGTCATCGGGATCGTTGCCGATGGCGCTGCCGGGCTGGATGTTCAGGTCGCCGAAGGAATGCAACCGAAGGCCCGTGTCATGGCCTCCGCGTGGTTGCCCCCGGCCCTCAATGACTGGCGGAGCGGGAGAGGAGGTTGATGACCAGCACGCCCGCGAGGATCAGCGCCATGCCGAGGATCGCCGGCAGGTCCAGGTGCTGGCGGAACAGGACGAGGCTCAGTACCGAGATCATGACGATGCCGAGGCCTGACCAGATGGCATAGGCCACGCCCACCGGAATGGTCCGGATGGCCAGCGAGAGCATGTAGAAGGTCAGGACATAGCAGAGCATGGTGAAGACCGAGGGCCAGAGGCGGGTGAAGCCGTCCGAGGCCTTCAGCGACAGCGTGCCAGCGACCTCGCCGCAGATCGCCACCAGCAGGAAGAGATAGGGGCGCATAGCGTCAGCGGGCCGCCAGCGCTTCGAAGACATCCCCCTGCATGGCCCGCCGCTCGACATGCCGCGCGTGCCACAGCGCGTAGAAGAGCAGGTGCCAGGCGGCGAAGCCCTCGCGCTTGCTGCCCGCCGCGCGGAACAGCGGCAGGATGCGCTCCGGCCGCGCGATCTCCGCCACCCCGGGCTGCGCCGCCACCAGCGGTGCCAGGCGGTCGGCGGCGGAGGCGATCCAGGCCCCCATCGGAACGGTGAAGCCCTTCTTCTTCGCGAAGGGCTGCGAGGCCGGGAAGTTCTGCGCCAGCCATTGCCGCAGCAGCCACTTGCCGGTCTCCCGCCGCACCTTCAGCCCGTCCGGCAGGCGCCAGCAGGCCTCCGTCACAGCGCGGTCCAGGAAGGGCACGCGCCCCTCCACCCCATGCGCCATCAGGCAGCGGTCCAGCTTCAGCAACAGGTCGTTGGGCAGCCAGTCGGCGATGTCCAGCGCCTGGGCGGCCATCAGCCGGGTGCGGCCCGGCGTCGCGGCGGCGGTCTCGGCGGCCTCGAACCCGTCCCGCCACAGCCGCGGCGGGTCGCGCAGCACGTCGAGCCGGTCGAAGGTGCCATGGGCGCGCATCGCCTTGCCGCCCAGCCACCAGGGGCGCATGGCGGAGCGGTGGCGGCCATAGCCGGCCAGGATCTCGTCGCCGCCCTCGCCGGACAGCACGACCTTCACCTCCTCCCTTGCCCGGCGGGCGAGGAACCAGGTGGGCACGATGGCATAGTCGGCCGCCGGGTCGTCCATGGCGCCGACGATCTCGGGCAGGTGGCGCCAGACCTCGGCCTCGCTGACCTCCAGCCGCACATGCCGCGCCCCGGCGGCCCTGGCGACGGCGGCGGCCTGCTCGCGCTCGTCCTTGTCGCCCGTGTCGAAGCCGGCGGTGAAGGCCAGCACCGGCCTCTCGTTCAGCCGCGACATGGCGTGCAGCACCGCCGCGCTGTCCGTGCCGCCGGACAGGAACATGCCGTAGGGCACGTCGGCGCGCTGGTGGAACTCCACCGCCTCGGCAAAGGCCCGGCCGAAGCGGGCGATCGCCTCGGCCTCGCCGGTCTCCTCCGGCCCGCCTTCCGGCAGGGCAGCCTGCCGGTGGCGCTCCACCACGGCGCCGTCGGAGATGGCCAGGGTCTCTCCCGGCAGCACCCGCCGGATGCCCTCGAAGATCGTCTCCTGGCCGGTGGTGAACTGGAGCTGCATCAGCTCGTCCCGGCTCTCGGCCCGGACCTTCGGCGCCACCAGCCCGGCCGCGACCAGGGCCTGCGGCTCGGAGGCGAAGGCGATGCCGCCCGCCACCTCGGCGATGTAGAGCGGCTTGATGCCGAAGGGATCGCGCGACAGCACCACCCGCCGCGCCGCGCGGTCATGGATGGCCAGCGCCCACATGCCGCGCAGCCCGTCGGCGAAGCGGATGCCCTCCTGCCGCCACAGGTGCAGCGGCGGCTCGCAGTCGCTGCCGGTGGCACAGGAGAAGGCGTTGGCGGCCCGCAGCTCCGGGTTGTTGTAGATCTCGCCATTGCCGACCAGCGCCGCCGGCCCGGCGAAGAGCGGCTGGTCGCCGGTCTCCAGGTCGATGATCGCCAGCCGCGTGTGCGCGAGCGCCACGGAGCCCACGACGTGATGCCCCTGCCCGTCCGGCCCGCGATGCGCCAGGGCGCGGGTCAGCGCCTCCAGCACCCGGGAATCCGGTGCCTGGCCAGGACGGAGGGCGAGGCCCGCGATGCCACACATCAGCCCACCTCCCCACCGGCGGCCGTCGGCGCCACGGCGCGCAGGAAGCCCCTCCAGCGCGCCAGGACCGGCGCCGCCGCGTGCTCGGCCTCGAAATCCCGCCGCCCGGCCTCGGCGAGGCGCCCCGACAGGGCCGGGTCGTCCAGCACGCGGCGGATCGCGGCGGCCAGTGGCGCGGGTTCCTCCAGCGGCACCAGCAGCCCGGTCCCGCCGTCGCGGATCACCTCGCTGGGCCCCTGCGCCGCCGCGGCCACGACGGGGCGCGAGGCCGAGAAGGCCTCCAGCACCACATTGCCCAGCGGCTCGTGCCGGGACGGGCAGACGAAGACCTCCGCCCCGGCCAGCAGCGCCCCGGTATCGGTGCGCCAGCCCAGGAACGACACGCGCTCGCCCAGCCCCAGCTCGCGCGCCAGCCCCTCCAACGCGGGACGCTCCGGCCCTTCGCCGGCCAGGGAGAGATGCGCCTCCGGCAGTTCCGCCAGGGCTCGCAGCAGCACGTCGAATCCCTTGTTCCGGTGCAGCCGGCCCATGGCGAGCAGCCGCCGCTTCCCCGGTGGCGCGGGCAGCGTGGCGGATGCGGCGCCGGCCATGTCGGGCACGAAATTCGGCAGGTGGTGCACGCGCCCGGGCGCCCAGCCCTGCGCGGTGATCCAGGCGACGAGGTCGCGCGTATTGGCCACCAGATGGTCGCAGCGCCGGTAGTGCCGCAGGTCGTAGTAGCCGCCCAGCCGCCCCACCAGGGTCCATTCCCCCTTTGGCGTGAAGCGCGCCGCGCGGTTCATCCAGGCCACCGTCACGGCGGGGCGGAAGCGCCCCAGCGCCGCGCGCAGGCGGGCCCCGGTCAGCAGGTCGAGCGGCCCGCCGAAGCCCAGGGTAACGGGAGTGAGGCCCCCTTCCCGCAGCCGCGCCTCGCGCGCCGGCTCGCGCCGGATCACCGGCAGGACTTCCTCGCCGCTGTCGTGCAGGCCGAGGCAAAGCCGCTCGTAGAAAGTCTCGGCGCCGCCCTGGACGGCGCCGGCCATGACCTGCGCGACCCTCACCGCGTTCCCCTCACCAGGCGCCCGGACTCGGCAGGCCGGTAGACCGGGACGGGATGCGGCAAGGCGCGGCAAGGACTGTCGGCATGCGGGGGTGGTGGCACAGGCACGTGTGGAGGGGCAAGGGGCACTCGCCCCGCCACTCGCGCGGCCTCCGGGACAGAGCCGCCGTCACGCCGCCAGCCGCGCGGGCAGGAGCCGCCCGGCAGCCTCGGCCACCTGCGCGACGGAGAGCCCCTCCATGCGGCCATCCGCCGCGATCACCGCCCGGGCGGCACGGCCGGCGGGCGCGTACTCGTCCGCTGGCGTCGGGCCGAACAGGCCGAGCGTCGGCGTGCCGGCGGCGGCGGAGAGGTGCATCAGCCCGGAATCATTGCCGACGAAGAGCGCGGCGCGGCGCAGCACCGCCGCCGCTTCCGGCAGGGAAAGCTGCCCCAGCAGGTCGGTGACGCCGCCGGGATGGTTGCGCAGGGCCTCCAGCAGCGGTGCGGCGATGGCCCGCTCGGTTTCCCCCGGCCCACCCAGCACGACGATCCGGGCGCCCGGCAGCAGCCCGTCCGGCGCCGTCAGCCTGCGGGCCAGCGCCTCGAAGCGCTCCCAGGGCCAGATCTTGCCCGACCAGTTGGCGGTCGGCCCCAGGGTCAGAATGGGGGCCAGAATGGGGGCCAGAATGGGAACCTGACCGGCTATCGCACCGGGGCCCGCCCCCAGAAGCGCGGCGGCCCGCGCCTCGTCCTCCGGTGCCGTCCAGGCCACCGGCATGGGCGGCGGGTCCAGGTCCAGCGTCTCGGCGATATGACCCAGCCGGTGCCCCGGCCGGCGGCCGCCGCGCATCACCGCGCGGGTGCCGGCGCGCAGGGTCCAGGCCAGGGCCGAGCCGCGCAGGTCCACCACCAGGTCCCAGCGCCGCCCCGCCACGCGCCGCCACAGCTCCAGCCAGTGCAGCGAAAGGCTGCGCTTGGCGAGCACGATGGTCTCCTCGCGCCGCGGCATGCGGGCGAAGACCCCCTCCGCCACCGGCCCGCAGGCAATGGTGAAGCGTGCCTCGGGATAGGCGCGCAGCAGGTGGTCCAGCAGCCCGGTGGACAGGACCGCATCCCCGATGCGGGTGGAGGTGACGAAGAGGATGCGCATGGTCGGGCGCCTCATAGCATGTTCCCGGTTGCAGCAACGCTCTCTCCGCGCCAACTCTGCCCCATGCCGATCGCTTATCTGCCGGACCGTGGCGTGGTGGAGATCTCGGGCGAGGACCGGGTCGCCTATCTCCAGGGCCTCATCTCCAACGACGTCGCCGCCCTGGCCCCCGGCCAGGCCGCTTGGGCCGCGCTGCTGACCCCCCAGGGAAAATGGCTGGCCGATTTCTTCGTGCTGGCCCAGCCGGACCGCTTCCTGCTCGACTGCGAGCGCGCCCAGGCGGAGATGCTGGTCGCGAAGCTCTCCCGCTTCCGCCTGCGCTCCAAGGTGGCGCTGCGGGATGCCTCGGCGGAATTCGCCGTCCATGCCGGCTGGAGCAGCCCGGCGCCGGAGCACGGGATCGTCTTCGCCGATCCGCGCCTGCCGGATGCCGGCTGGCGCGCCCTGCTGGACAAGCCGATGCACGGCGCCATGGATGCCTCCGCCTATGCGCTGCACCGGCTGGAACTCGGCCTGCCTGGCGGGTCGGAGGACATGGAGGCGGAGAAGTCCGTGCTGCTGGAAGCCGGCTTCGACGAGTTGCACGGCGTCTCCTGGACCAAGGGCTGCTACATGGGCCAGGAACTGACCGCCCGCACCCGCTATCGTGGCCTGGTCAAGCGGCGCCTCGTTCCCGTGACGGTGGAGGGCGCGCTGCCCGCCCCCGGCACGCCCGTCTTCCGGGGCGAGGCCGAGGTCGGCACCATGCGCTCCGGCCTGGGCAGCCAGGGCATGGCCCTGCTGCGGCTGGAGGCGATCACCGCCGGCGCCCCCCTGCGCTGCGGCGGAGCCAGCCTGACGCCCCGCCTGCCCGCCTGGATGCACCTGCCGGAAAAGACCGCCTGACACCTTCATGATGCGGCGCACAAGACAAGTGCCGCCGCTCCGGCGCAGGATGCGGCCCTCCGGGAAAAGGGATTCGCGGTGACGCCGGTCTATGTGGTGACGGATACGGAGTTCGACGGCCCCACCCCGGGCCGCAATTCGCTGCTCTCGGTCGGCGCCGTCGCGGTGGCGGCGGATGGGCGCGAGGTCTCGGCCTTCGAGGCCGTGCTTGCCCCCTTCCCCGGCGCGGAACCCGATCCTGGCACGCTGGCCTGGTTCGCCGGAGAGCCCGAGGCCTGGGCCGCCGCGACGCGGGACCCGCAGCCGCCGGAGGCCGTCATGGCCCGCTTCGTGGCCTGGGTGCGGGACCTGCCGGGCGATCCGGTCTTCGCCGCGCATCCGCTGGCGGTGGATGGGCCCTGGATGGACCTCTACCTGCAACGCTTCACCGGAACGCGCCTCGTGCCTGTGCCGCGCGCGGTGGACCCCCTCTTCCGGGACGTGCCGCTCTGCCTGCACGCCTTCGCGGCCGGCCGGCTGCACTGGCCACCGGAACGCTGCCGGGTGGAGCACTACCCGGCGGAATGGCTGGGGGAGACGGCGCATACCCACTGCGCCCTGGACGATGCGCGTGGCTACGGCCGGTTGCTGGCCCATCTGCTGCGCCTGCCGCCGCCTGGGTGATGGTTGCCGGCGGGCTCAGCGCTCCATATGGGCCAGTGCGATGGTCAGGGGTTGCCGGGATACCTGGACGACCCCCGTGAAGGGCGTCTCCATTTCCATGATCAGGAACATCGCGCCGCCCACCGCCACCGCACAGACGACGAAGGCGGCATAGACGGCGGCGTTTCGGGGCGCCATGAAGCCGAACCCCGCGAAGATGAAGAACAGCCAGGAGGTCAGCAGCAGGACGAAGACCGGCTGGAAAGGCAGGTCCTGCTGCTCCAGCATCTGCCACCGCAGCGACAGCAGCTTGTCGCTCTGGGCCAGCACCTGCCCCTGCAACCAGTGCTGGACGTCGTTCGCCGGCCGTAGCGAAAGGACTGTCAGCCGAAGCTGCTCCAGCGTCGCGCCGATCGGAGCGGCGACTTCGAGGATGTCCCGGTCGTCCTGCGTCCATCGCTGGGAAATGGCCGCACGGGTATAGCGCCGCAGAAGGTCGCGGGCCGGCGCTGCTTCCGTGCCATAGACGCGCAGGCCCTGCTCCGCCTGGACCAGGACCGCCGAGAAGTCGCGGACCGAGCGGTCCGCCGAGGAAAGGCTGTCCTTGGCCGTCGCGATCAGCAATCCGAGCACCAGCGCCGCGAGGACCGACAGCATGCCAGTCGCCAGATGCACCACGTCCCGCGTTTCCTTGGTGACGTGGCGCGCCGGAAGATACAGGTACAGGAAGAGGCCCACCGTTCCGCCGGCGAGGACACTTGCCGAAATGATTGCCGTGAAGACGGCCACGAGCATCGCGGCTGTTCCTTTCTCTTCCGCAATGTTGCGGAAGGGCGGAAGGCTTGTCCAGGGGCTGTTCCGTCAGCCGTTCACCGGCTCCCCGCCATTGGGATGGATCACCTGCCCGGTGATGTAGGAACTGTCGGCATCGGAGGCGAGGAAGATATAGGCGGGGGCGCATTCGTCCGGCTGGCCCCGGCGCTCCAGCGGCGTGCTGCCGCCATGCTTCTCCACCTCCTCCGGCGAGAAGGAGGCGGGGATCAGCGGCGTCCAGATCGGCCCGGGCGCCACGCCGTTCACACGGATCTTCCTTTCCGCGAGCTGCGCAGCCAGGGAGCGGGTGAAGGCCAGGATGGCGCCCTTGGTCGCCGAATAGTCCACCAGGTGCGGGCTGCCGCGATAGGCGGTGACCGAGGTGGTGTTCACGATGGTGCTGCCTTCCTTCAGATGCGGCAGCACGTATTTCGCCATCCACATGTAGCCCAGGATGTTGGTGCGGAAGGTCCGCTCCACCTGCGCCTCCTCGATGGTCGCGAAATCCTTGTTCTCGTGCTGCTCGCCCGCGTTGTTCACCAGGATGTCGATGCCGCCGAGGAAGGCCGCCGCCTTCTCCACCGCCGAGCGGGCGAAACCCGGGTCGCCCACGTCGCCCGCGACGGTGTCGCAGCGCCGGCCCTCCGCCTCCACCAGCCGTTTCGTCTCGGCGGCGTCCTCATGCTCGTCCTTGTAGAGGATGAAGACATCGGCGCCTTCCTTGGCGAAGCCGATGGCCACGGCCCGGCCGATGCCGGAATCGCCGCCGGTCACGATCGCCTTCCGGCCCGCGAGCTTGCCCGAGCCCTTCCAGTGCCGCATCTCGGCGGCAGGTTTCGGCGTCATTTCCGATTCCAGGCCAGGCTGCCGGTCCTGCTTCTGCGGCGGAACCTTCTGCATCTCTTCGTACATGTCCGGCACTCCATTGGGGGGTGCCGTAGGAACGGTCCTGGCGCCGCAAGGCTTCCGGCTGGCCCATGACGAAAAACGGCGGGGCCGGGGCCCCGCCGTCCAGATGCTTCCGCCGTGCGGGCGGTGTCAGGCCGTGCGGTCGCCCCCCGCGCCGGCCAGCGCCGCCTGCGCTGCCGCCAGGCGCGCCACCGGCACGCGATAGGGGGAGCAGGAGACGTAATCGAGCCCGACCTTCTCGCAGAACTGGATGGAGGCCGGATCGCCGCCATGCTCGCCGCAGATGCCGAGCTTGAGGCCGTTCTTGACCTTGCGGCCCTTCTCCGTGGCGATCTCCACCAGCGCGCCCACGCCCTCCACGTCGATGGAGACGAAGGGGTCCCTCGGCAGGATGTCCTTCTCCACGTAGTAGGGCAGGAACTTGCCCACGTCGTCGCGCGACAGGCCGAAGGTCGTCTGTGTCAGGTCGTTGGTGCCGAAGGAGAAGAAGTCCGCGACCTCCGCGATCTTGTCCGCCGTCAACGCCGCGCGCGGCAGCTCGATCATGGTGCCGACCGAGTAGTCGAGCGTGGTGCCCGTCTCGGCGAAGACCTCCTGCGCCACCTTGTCCACCTGGGCGCGGGTGATCTCCAGCTCCTTCTTCATGCCGACCAGCGGGATCATGATCTCCGGGACCGGCGCGCTGCCTGTCTCCTTGGCCACCTGGATGGCGGCCTCGAAGATGGCGCGGGCCTGCATCTCGTAGATCTCGGGATAGGTCACGCCCAGGCGGCAGCCTCGATGGCCGAGCATGGGGTTCGCCTCCGCCAGATCCGCCGCGCGCCGCTTCATGGTGGCGAGGTCCGTGCCCAGGCTCTCCGCCACCTCGGCCAGCTCCTCCTCCTTGTGCGGCAGGAACTCGTGCAGCGGCGGGTCGAGCAGGCGGATCGTCACCGGCAGGCCGGCCATGATCCGGAACAGCTCGACGAAGTCGCTGCGCTGGAAGGGCAGCAGCTTGGCCAGCGCGTCGCGGCGGCCGCTCTCCGTCTCGGACATGATCATCTGGCGGACCGATCCGATGCGGTCCGCGTCGAAGAACATGTGCTCCGTGCGGCAGAGGCCGATGCCCTCGGCCCCGAACTTGCGGGCGGTGTCGGCGTCCAGCGGGGTCTCCGCATTGGCGCGCACCTTCAGGCGGCGCACCGCGTCGGCCCAGCCCATCAGCGTGGCGAAGTCGCCGGAAAGCTGCGGCTCGATCATCGCCACGGCGCCGGCGAAGACCTCGCCGGTCGCGCCGTCGAGGGTGATGGTCTCGCCGGCATGGACAACCTGGCCACCGGCCGAGAGCGTGCCCGCCGCATAGTCCACCACGACGCCACCGGCACCGGCCACGCAGGGCCGGCCCATGCCGCGCGCCACCACGGCCGCGTGGCTGGTCATGCCGCCGCGGGTGGTGAGGATGCCCTTGGCGGCATGCATGCCGGCGATATCCTCGGGGCTGGTCTCGATGCGGACCAGGATGACGCTCTCGCCCTTGTTGGCGCGCGCCTCGGCCTCCTCCGCGGAGAAGACCACCACCCCGCAGGCGGCACCCGGAGAGGCCGGCAGGCCCTTGGTCAGCACCTTGCGGCTGGCCTTGGGGTCCAGCGTCGGGTGCAGCAGCTGGTCGAGCGAGCCCGGGGCGACGCGCTTCACCGCCTCCGGATGGTCGATCAGCCCTTCCTCGGCCATGTCCACCGCGACCTTCAGCGAGGCGGCGGCGGTGCGCTTCCCGTTGCGGGTCTGCAGCATGTAGAGCTTGTTGCTCTGCACGGTGAACTCGATGTCCTGCATGTCCGTGTAGTGACGCTCCAGCGTCTCACGCACCTTGCAGAGCTCGGCATAGGCTTCCGGCATCGCCTCCTCCATGGAGGTCTCGCCGGGCTTGGCGCGGGCCTTGGACATGGGCTGCGGCGTGCGGATGCCCGCCACCACGTCCTCGCCCTGCGCGTTGATCAGGTACTCGCCGTAGAAGATGTTCTCGCCGGTCGAGGGGTCGCGGGTGAAGCAGACACCCGTGGCGCAGTCACTGCCCATGTTGCCGAAGACCATGGCCTGGACATTGACCGCCGTGCCCCAGCTCGCCGGGATGTCGTGCAGGCGGCGATAGGTGTTGGCGCGCGGGTTCATCCAGGAGCCGAAGACGGCGCCCACGGCACCCCAGAGCTGCTCCTGCGGGTCCAGCGGAAAGGGCTTGCCGGTCGCCTCGGCCACCATCTCCTTGTAGCCGGCTACGACCTTCTGCCAGTCGGCGGCGGAAAGCTCGGTGTCCTCCACCGCGCCGGAGGCGTGCTTCGCCTCCTCGATGATCTCCTCGAAGCGGTGATGGTCCACGCCCAGCACCACCGAGCCGTACATCTGGATGAAGCGGCGGTAGCTGTCCCAGGCGAAGCGGTCGTCGCCCGAGCGCCTGGCCAGGCCCACCACCGTCTCGTCGTTCAGGCCCAGGTTCAGCACCGTGTCCATCATGCCCGGCATGGAGACGCGGGCACCGGAGCGCACCGAGACCAGCAGCGGGTTGGCGGCGTCGCCGAACTTCATCCCCACCGCGTTCTCGATCCGCGCCAGGGCCTCGTTCACCTGGTCGGTCAGCTCCTTCGGGTACTGCTTCCCGTTGTCGTAGTAGTAGGTGCAGACCTCGGTGGTGATGGTGAAGCCCGGTGGAACGGGAAGGCCGATCGAGGCCATCTCCGCCAGGTTCGCACCCTTGCCGCCGAGGAGGTTGCGCATGTCGGCCTTGCCGTCGTTCCGGCCGGCACCGAAACCGTACACCCACTTGGTCATCAGGCTCGTCCCTCTTCAGCCTTCAACGCGTTGGAACTCCGCGACGCGATCCATCGCGCCACGGAGCGTCTTGAGCAGGCCGAGGCGGTTGTAGCGCAGCGCCGGATCGGCGTCATTCACCACGACCTTCTCGAAAAATGCGTCCACGGGACCCCGCAGCGTCGCAAAAACAGTCATGGCCGTCGAAAACCGTTCCGCGTCAAGCGCTTCCCGCACCGCAACATCAATATCATTCAGAACTTCCCACAACGTGACCTCTTCCGCCAGGGCCAGCAGGGAGGGATCAACCGTTGCGGGAATTTCTCCGCTCTTCTTCTCCTCGATTCGGAGGATGTTTGCCGCCCGGCGATAGGCGGCGAGGAGGTCCGCCCCTTCCGGAGTCGAGAGGAAATCCCGCAGCGCATCGGCCCGGGCGAGCAGGCGGACGAGATCGTCCTCACCACCCCCCGCCTCCCCCCGGGCGCCGAAGGCGGCGGCCAGGATGTCGTGCCGCGCCCCCTCGGCCCGGAGCTGCACGCGCAGGCGCTCGGCCAGGAAGTCCAGCAGCCCGGCGGCGAAGGCCGCCACCATCGGCGGCTGCGCGGAGCCGGCGGGGGGCTGGAAGCCGGCATTCATCTTCTCGGCCGCCACCGCCATGCCGAATTCCGGGTCCGCCGTCAGGCCCTGGGCGGCGGGATAGCCGAAGAAGGCCTCGGCGATCACATCGGCCAGCGGCAGGCGCAGCCCGTTCTCGCGGATGATGCGGATCACGCCCAGCGCGGCGCGGCGCAGCGCATAGGGGTCGCCCGAGCCGGTCGGGCGCTCATCCGCCGCGAAGAAGCCGACCAGCTGGTCGATCTTGTCCGCCAGCGCCACGGCGATGGCGGTGGGCTCGCGCGGCACCTCGTCGCCGGGGCCGAGCGGGCGGTAATGCGCGCCGATCGCCTCGGCCACCTCCGGCGCCTCGCCGTCATGCAGGGCGTAGTAGCGGCCCATCAGCCCCTGCAGCTCCGGGAACTCGCCCACCATGCCGGAGGCGAGGTCGGCCTTGGCCAGCCGGCCGGCCCGCGCCGCCTTTTCCGGGTCGGCGCCGACCAGCGGGGCAAGGAAGCGGGCCAGCCGCTCCAGCCGCTCCACCCGCTGGCCCTGGGTGCCGAGCTTTGCGTGGAAGACAACATGGGCCAGCTTCGGCAGCCGGCTTTCCAGCCGCTGCTGCCGGTCGCCATCCCAGAAGAAGCGGGCATCCGAGAGACGGGCGCGCAACACGCGCTCGTTGCCCGCCACGATGGCCCGGCCGCCATCCACCGCCTCGATATTGGCGACCAGGGCGAAGCGGTTCGCCGCCCGCCCGTCCGGGTGGCGAAGCGCGAAGTAGCGCTGGTTCACCCGCATGGTGGTGCGCATCACCTCGGGCGGCAGGTCCATGAAGGCGTCGTCGATGCCGCCCAGCAGCGGCACCGGCCATTCCACCAGCCCCGCCACCTCGGCCAGCAATCCGCGGTCCTGCACCACCTCCAGCCCCTCGGCGGCGGCGAGGCGGGCGACCTCGCGCTCGATCATCGCCTCGCGCTCCGGCGCGCCGGGGATCACCTTGCGGGCGCGAAGGCCGCTTTCCCATTCCGCCAGGGAATGCACGGCGAAGACGCCCGGGGCCATCAGCCGATGGCCCTCGGTGAGGTCCGAGGCGGCGAGGCCGTGCCCGTCATCCTCGCCCTGGCGCAGGTCGAAGGCCACGACCCGCCCCCCGAAGGTGCAGAGGATGCGCTTCAGCGGCCGCACCCAGGTGAAGGTGGAGGTGCCGCCCCAGCGCATCGACTTGGGCCAGGGGAAGCGGCGCAGCAGCGGCGGCATCGCCTCGGCGATGACTGCCCGAGACGAACGACCAGGTACAATGGCCGATGCTACTAATGCCAGCGACTTGCCAGACGGCCGCCATGCCAATCTCAAGTCGCGCACAATGCCAAGCTCGTCATCAGGGTAGGCAACGGCCTCCCCTGCAATAAGGCGCCGAACCGCCTCTTCTTCCGAAAGCTTGGAAGAGGCGGATTTACCGAATTTCCCGGCGACTTTCGACCGAATGAATGCGGTCAGCACATTCGCGGCAACACCCTGTCTGGGACCTCGCTCCTCCCACTGCTCTTCCGCAGACGTTGCCGGCAGCGCCGCCGCCAGGGCGATGCGGCGCGGGCCGTGGAAGGTGCGGAGGTTCTCCGGCACGAGGCCGGCGGGCTTCAGCGCCTCGGTGAGAAGGCGGGCGAGGTCTTCCGCCGCACGCGCCTGCATGCGCGCCGGGATTTCCTCGGAAAAGAGTTCGAGCAGGAGTTCGGGCATCGTAGGGGCGGCTTCTCGGTCGGTGCTTGCGAGGGGCGTGGGGCGGCGCGGCGGTCAGGCCGCCGTCTTCGGGGCTTCCAACGCGGCCTCCCCGGCGACCCAGCCCTCGCAGCACCGCTTCGCCAGGGCGCGGACGCGGCCGATATAGGCGGCGCGCTCCGTCACGCTGATCGCGCCGCGCGCATCGAGCAGGTTGAACAGGTGGCTGGCGGCGATGCATTGGTCATAGGCCGGCAAAGCGAGGCCCCGGTCGGCCAGCGCATTGCACTCGGCCTCGGCATCGGCGAAGTGCTGGAACAGCCTCGGCACGTCGGCGAACTCGAAGTTGTAGGCGCTGAACTCCCGCTCCGCCCGCAGGAAGACGTCGCCGTACTTCACGCCCTGGCCGTTGAAATCCAGCTCGTACACGTTCTCGATGTCCTGCACGTACATGGCGAGCCGCTCCAGCCCGTAGGTCATCTCGAAGCTCGGATGCACCACCGGGATGCCGCCCACCTGCTGGAAATAGGTGAACTGGCCGACCTCCATCCCGTCGCACCAGACCTCCCAGCCCAGGCCCCAGGCACCCAGCGTCGGGCTTTCCCAGTCATCCTCCACGAAGCGGAAATCGTGCTTCAGCGGGTCGAGGCCGATCTCGCGGTAGGAATCGAGCAGGAGTTCCTGCGCGTTCTGCGGGCTCGGCTTCATGATGACCTGGTACTGGTAGTAGTGCTGCAGCCGGTTCGGGTTCTCGCCATAGCGCCCGTCGGAGGGGCGGCGGGAAGGCTGCACATAGGCGGCCTTCCACGGCGTGGCGCCCAGGGCGCGCAGCGTCGTCGCGGGGTGGAAGGTCCCGGCGCCCACGGACATGTCGTAGGGCTGGAGGATGACGCAACCCTGGCGGCTCCAATAGGCATGGAGGCGCAGGATCAGTTCCTGGAAGGAAGGCGGCTTGGCGGACATGGCGCGCGCACCATAAGGTCCGCCCCCTCCCACCGGAAGGCCCCCGCCATGCACCATCCCACCCATGCCGCAGCAGCCTCCCCCGCCGCACATGCCCCCTCCGGCACGGAAGGCGGTCCTGGCGACCCCGGCGCCCTGCCCGAGGCCCATGCCTCCGAGCGGCTGATCCTCGCCTATTACGACGCCTTCAACCGGGGCGACTGGGCGGCGATGCTCGACTGCCTCGCCGAGGACGTGGCCCATGACATCAACCAGGGCGGCAGGCAGGTGGGCAAGCAGGCCTTCGCCGCCTTCCTGAAGCACATGGAGCGCTGCTACCGCGAGAAGCTGGTGGATCTGGTGGTGATGCTGGATGCCACGGGCACCCGCGCGGCGGCCGAATTCGTGGTGGAGGGCGAGTACCTCGCCACCGACGAGGGCCTGCCGCCGGCGCAGGGGCAACGCTACGTGCTGCCGGCCGGCGCCTTCCTCACCATCCGCGACGGCAGGATCGGCCGCCTCTCCATGGCCTACAACCTCGCCGACTGGATGCGGCAGGTCGGCGGCTGAAGCCCCGCCCGGCTGCCCCCCCCCCGACTGTCCCGGGGGGGGGGGGAAGCCGCCGGGGGATGTCGTCAGGCCGCCTGGCGCCGGTCCTTGCGGGCCTGGGCGTTCTTCACGAACTGAGAGACGCGGCCCACCTCGCGCGGATCGACCTTCACCCGGATGCCCCGGTTGCGGGTGGGAGTCATCCCCTCGCCCGCCGTCCGGCCGCCGCCGGGATGATGCGTCGGCGCCGCCTCGCGGCGGCGCAGGGCAGCGCGCAGGCGCTCCGCGTTGCGGACGCGGCGCTTCCCGGCATTGAGGGTGTCGAGCCGCGCGTTCACCCGCTTCAGCGCATTGGCGAAGACCTGCTTCTTCGCCGCCAGCCCGCGCTCGCTCGATTCCGCGGGCCCCGGCCCCTTGCCGCGCCGGGCGCGGCGCCGCTGCCGCACCAGGTCGCGGGATCGGTTGCGCTGCTCGCGCAGCCAGCGGGCCAGCCCCAGTGTCTCCTCCTGCGACAGGCTCTCCAGATGCGGGTAGTGGCTCTGCAGGATCGGCGCGTATTCGCCCTCGGACAGCAGGCCGAGTTCGCCGGCAACAGGAATGCTCATCGCGTCTCTCCTTGGTCTGGTCTGTTTCCCACCGGGGCAACGTCCCGGCGCCAGGAGGGTTTAAGGCCCTGCCGGCCCCCTCAGAGCCCCAGCCGTGCCCGGGCCGAGCGTTCCTCCAGGATTTCCAGCGTCGCGCCCACGGCAGCGGAGAAGAGCCGCCAGGGCCAGCGCGGCCGCCGGATGTTCAGCCAGACGATCTTCGCCTCCTTGCCGAAGCGGCGCTCGATCTCCCCGTGCAGGTCGCCCAGCCGGTCGGCGAGGCCGAGCGCCACCGCCTCCCGCCCCGTCCAGAAGCGGCCGCTGAAGACCTCGCTTTCCGGTGCCTTCAGCCGGCTGGCACGGCGGGAGCGGACCCAGTCCTTGAACTCCTCGTGCAGCGTGTCGAGGAGCTGGTGCAGCCTCTCCTGCTGCGACGGATCGGGGGGCAGGAAGGGGTCGAGGAAGGACTTGTTCTCCCCCGCCGTCACCACCCGGCGCTCCACGCCAAGGCGCTCGATCGCCTCCTGGAAGCCGAATCCCTGGGAGATCACCCCGATGGAGCCGGTGATGGAGGCAGGGTCGCAGACGATCTCGTCGGCCGCGCAGGCGATCCAGTAGCCGCCCGACGCCCCGGCATCCTCGATGCAGGCGATCACCGGCACGTCCTTCTCGTCCGCCAGCCGGATGATCCGCGCCGCGATCAGCGAGGACTGCACGGGCGAGCCGCCGGGCGAGTTGATGGCGAGCACCACCCCCGCCAGGCGCTTCAGCCCGAAGGCGCGTTCCAGCACCGGCGCCAGCCCGGCGGCGCTGAGGCCGGGGCCGCCGAGGCCCGTGGCCCGGGCGGCGATGACGCCGGACATGCGGATGACGGCCACCCGGGGGCGCCGGTCGAAGAAGGGAAGAGGCATGGCCCCAGGATGCCCATGGGCGCCGCCGGATCAAGCCAGCAACCGTGACAGCCCGGACCGGCGCTCCATGCGGGCGCCCCCATGCGGGCGCCCCGGGTGCTCCCTCCCCTTCCAGCCCCTCCGGCAAGCCCCATCCGGGTGGCCGGCCACGGCGCGGTGCGGGAGCCGCCGCAAGCGGGCCACATTCCCGCGGCAGGCTGCGCCGGCGCAGCCCATGGAAAGGTCCCGGATCTTGCCCTCCCCCGCCCGACAGGCCCTCACCCGGCACGCGCTTTCCCTGGGTGCCGTGCTGCTCGCCGTGGGCGCCATGGCGCTCTACCGGCATCTCTACGTCGAGCCGCGGGAATGGGGCGCGCTCTGCCTGGACCTGTCGCGGGCGCCCCTGGCCTGCCGCCCGCGCGCGGCGCTGCTCTGGCTGCAGCACTGGCAGCTCTGGGGCGCCGGGGCGCTGCTGCTGGGGCTCTGGGCCTTTCTCGGTGGCCCGGCCCCCGCCCGCATCGCCGCCGTGGCACTCGGGGTCATCGCGGTGCTGAACTACAATGCCAGCTGGGGGATGCTGGGCGCCGTGCTGGGCGCCTGGGCCTGGATCGGCGACGCCATGCGCCCCCGCCGCCCGGCCTGACGGCGGGGGCGGGGCACGGCGCTTGCAAGTCGCGCCGGCAGGTGTTGCCTCCCGATCCAGGAGATCCTCATGCGCCGCCGCCGCTTTCTCGCCTCCGCCACCGGCCTGGCCACCGCGCCGCTCCTGGCCGGCCCGGCACTCGCCCAGGCGGAGGGCAGCCGCCGCCTCCGCTTCGTGCCCTCGGTGGACCTTTCCACCATCGACCCGCTCTGGAGCGCGGCGGTGGTGGCCTATACCCATGGCTACATGGTCTGGGACACACTCTATGGCCTGACCCTGGACCAGCAGCCGAAGCCGCAGATGTGCGAGGGGCATACGCTGTCGGAGGACCGGCGCGTCTGGACCTTCACCCTGCGCGAGGGGCTGTTCTTTCATGACGGGGAGCCGGTGCGCGCCCTGGACTGCGTCGCCTCGCTGCGCCGCTGGATGGAGAAGGACCCGTTCGGTCAGAGCATCGCCGCCATCCTGGTCGAGGCGAAGCCGCTCGACGACCGGCGCTTCCAGCTCGCGCTGAACAAGCCCTTCGGCCTGCTGCTCTTCGCCATCGCCGCGCGCAGCGTCTTCGTCATGCCCGAGCGGATCGCGAAGACTCCCGCCAGCCAGCAGATCAAGGAGGTGATCGGCAGCGGCCCCTACCGCTTCCTGGCCGACGAGTGGCAGACCGGCGCGCATGCGGGCTATGCCCGCTTCGACCGCTACCGCCCCCGCGCGGAAGCGCCGGACATGATGAGTGGCGGCAAGCAGGCGCATTTCGACCGGATCGACTGGATCACCCAGCCCGACCCGGCCACCGCCGCCGCCGCGCTGCAACGGGGCGAGGTGGACTGGGTGGAGCGCCCGTTGCTCGACCTGCTGCCGATGCTACGGAAGAGCGCCGGAGTGAAGACCGACAAGCTCGATGTTTTCGGCGCCCTGGGCATCCTGCGCTTCAACCAGCTCCTGCCGCCCTTCGACAATCCGAAGCTGCGCCAGGCTCTGCTGCCGGGGGTGAGCCAGGAGGAGGTGGTGGCCGCCGCCGTGGGCGAGGAGAAGGCCTATGGCAACGTCCCGGTCGGCTTCTTCCCCGAGGGCAGCCCGATGGCCAACGATGCCAGGCTCGGCGTGCTCGCCGGCCCGCGCGACCTGGCCCGTGCCCGGCAACTGGTGAAGGAGGCGGGCTACAAGGGCGAGCGGATCGTGATGATGGCGCCCTCCGACCTGGCGCAGATCATGGCGGCCAGCCAGGTAATGCTGGACCAGCTCACCAAGATGGGGCTGAACATCGATTTCCAGGTGATGGACTGGGGCACCATGCTGTCCCGCATGGCGAAGAAGGACCCGATCGACCAGGGTGGCTGGAACTGCTTCGTCACCACCTGGGCCTCGCTTTCCGTGGCCACGCCGGGCAGCTCCTATCCGCTGCGTTCCGCCGGAGCCTCGTCCTGGGCCGGCTGGCCGGACGACCCGAAGCTGGAGGCGCTGCGCGGCCAGTGGATGGATGCGCCCGATACCGCTGCCGCCCAGGCGATCTGCCGCGAGATCCAGCAGCAGGCCTTCACCTCGCTGCCCTATATCCCCATCGGGCAGTGGACCTCGGCATCGGCCTATCGCGACACGTTGTCGGGCACGTTGAAGGCCCCCTACGCGCTGTTCTGGAACGTCCGAAAAAACGCCTGATAAAGCGATGGCGCCGGGGGGGGAACGCCCCGCCCCCATCACTCCGCCGTGGCGCGGGCTGGGCGGAGCGCCTTTCCGGTCGCCTCCGCCCGCCGTCGCAGGCGCAGCAGGGCCGGCGCCGCGAGGCCCAGGGCGCAGGCCGTCCAGCCCAGCGCCTGGAGGTTCTCCGGCCCCTCGCGCCACGCGCTGGCCAGCGCCGCCAGGGCCAGGGTGCCGCCCGCCCAGGCCTCCGCCCAGCCGCCGCCGCGCAGGGGCAGGTCGCGCAGCAGCGCCCGGGCGACGACCGCGACCAGCGGCACGGCGAAGGTGGGGAACGGGAAGTCGCGGTAGCGCGGATCGAAGAGCAGCAGGAGCTGGAGGACCATCGCCGTCCAGAGGAAGACGAAGGACAGGTCGTCGAAGGCGAAGCCGCGCCAGTCCCGCCAGCGCAGCCGCCCGCGCAGCAGGGCCCGGACCGAGGCCGTCGCCTGGGCGCCGGTGCGCGGCATCTCCACCGGCAGGCCGGACAGGACCTGCCCCGCCCGGCGCAGCAGCAGCGCCGCCAGCAGCGCCTGCCCGGCGAGGTTCGCCGTGACCGCCAGCATCAGGTGCTCGTCGAAGGCATAGGGCACGCCGCCGCACCAGGCGAAGGCCAGCGCGTTGCCCAGCGCCAGGGCCAGCAGCGCCAGCGGTGCGCGCGGCGCGGCGGGAAAGGCGCGGGCGGTGGCGGCGAGGAGGCCGAGGCCCAGCAGCGCCGCCGCCCCGGCATACCAGCCCCAGAGCGCGTTCTCCCGCACCGGGCCGGAGAGGGCGAATTTCGGCTGCCGGTCGGCGGTCCAGAGGCCCCAGGCGGCGCCGACCGTGCCCTCGCTCTTGTACTTCCAGACCTGGTCGAAGGCCTCGATGACGTTGTAGTCGAAGCCCTCCTCCCGGCTCAGCGCCGCGAACTCCCGCAGGAAGCGCGCCTGGCTCACTGTGGAGGGCACCGCCCCCTCGCGCCAGCGGCCGGCGCTGGGCCAGCCGACCTCGCCGATGGCGATGGGCTTGCCGGGAAAGAGCGCCCGCATGCGA
The DNA here is from genome assembly GCF_000622225.1 of Roseomonas mucosa ATCC BAA-692. Classification (GTDB taxonomy): domain Bacteria; phylum Pseudomonadota; class Alphaproteobacteria; order Acetobacterales; family Acetobacteraceae; genus Roseomonas; species Roseomonas mucosa. Next base: position 403,124 of record NZ_JHWD01000002.1, read on the forward strand.
TGGACGATGTCGCGGGTATGGGCGATCGCCGCCTCGACATCGAGCGGCTCGTCCTCCCAATAGGGCAGGATGTGGATGGTGACGATGTCCACATGCCTCGCCACCTCCGGGAACTGCTGCCAGAACTCCCAGACATCGGCATAGGTCACGGGCTGCCGCACAGCGGCCCGCACGCGGTCGAGGTAGCCGATCAGCGCGGCGGGCGGCAGGTCGCGGCGCAGCAGCACCTCGTTGCCGACGACCACGCGCTCCACTGTCTCCGGATGGCGGTTGGCGCTCTCGATCAGCCGCGCCACCTCGCGCTCGTTGTTCGCCAGCGTGCCGCTCAGCCAGGCGCCCTGCCAGAGCTTCAGCCCGTTGCGCGCGGCGATGGCGGCCACGTCGTAGTCGCCTTCGACGCTGGCATAGGTGCGGATGCCCCGGACGCGCGGAGCGATCAGGCGCATGTCCTCCTCGACCTCCGCCGCGCTGGGGAAGATCCCGCGCAATGGGCTGTCCCCGGTGCGGAAGGGCGCGAAGGAGACGCTGTTCAGCCGCTCCGCCGGCATCGGCAGGTCGCCGAGCTGCGCCCGGTTCGGCCACCACCAGGCCAGCAGCGTGGCCAGCAGCCCGAGCAGCAGGACGGCCGGCAGGCCCCATCCCGGGGCAGTCCCCGGGGAAGTTCCCCGGGAAGCCGGTCGCGGGGTGAACCCGTTCGCGCGTCGCATGTTCACCTCCATACTGGCCCCTTCCTAGCGGGCCGGTATGGCGAAACGAAGGTGGAGGAAAGGCGAATGGGCCTGGACGGGATGAGCGACGAGGCGGTGCGCGACCTCTTGTTGCGCACGCGCCGCATCGCGGTGGTGGGCGCTTCGGACCGGCCGGGGCGGCCGTCGAACGGCGTGTTCCGCTTTCTGCTCGACCGGGGCTACGACGCGGTGCCGGTCAATCCCGCCCTGGCGGGCCGGACGCTGCATGGCGTGGCCGCCGTGGCGGGCCTGGAGGAGGCCGCGCCGCTCGACCTCGTGGATGTCTTCCGGCGCTCGGAGGATGCCGGGGCGGTGGTGGACGAGGCGATCCGGCTCGGCGCCCCGGCGGTCTGGCTGCAGCTCGGGGTCGTGGACCAGGCTGCGGCGGAGCGGGCGCGCGCGGCCGGAGTGGTTTGCGTCATGGACCGCTGCCCGGCGATCGAATGGGGCCGGCTGGGCCTTCCGCCCCGGATCTCCGGTCCAGCCCCGGAGTGAACCGGCGTCCAGGGGTGAAGATGGCGGCGGAGATGGCCAGCGGATGAAAAAGCCGCCGTATTCGTATCAAACGTTAACTTCTTGTTAGAATTGGATTGAAAGCCGCCGCGTTCTGGTCCAACTCCGCGTTCTCTGCATCGGCGGGCGCATGCGCCCCGTGGCGGCAGATCGGAGCATATGGAACGATGACCGAGGAAGAGCGTCGCATCATCACGGACTACGTCACGCGCGTTTCGGGGGCCGAGGCCCAGGCGGCGCGCCCGGCCAGCCCGTGGGGCGGCAGCGTGCCCTCGACCCGGGCACCCTCCAGCCTTCCGCCCGTGGACCCCGAGGCGGACCGGCTGATCCAGGACCTTTTCGCCCGCTATCCCGAGGCGCGCTACCGAATCACCCAGACGGCCTTTGTGCAGGAGGCCGCTCTGGTACAGGCGCAGAACCGCATCCAGCAGCTGGAATGGGAGCTCGACAACGCACGCCAGCAGGTGGAGGCGGCACAGGCCCAGGGTGGCAATCGGGGCGGGCTGTTCGGCGGCATGTTCGGCGGCGGCCAGCGCCAGCCGGTGCCGGCGCGGCCGATGTCGCCGCCGCCGCAGCCCATGGCCATGCCGAACGGCTATGCGCCGCAGCAGATGCTGCAGCCGGGCCGTAGCGGCTCGGGCTTTCTCGGCACCGCACTGACCACGGCGGCGGGCGTGGCGGGCGGCATGGTCCTCGGCAATGCGCTGATGAACATGTTCTCGGGCCACGAGGCGCATGCGGCCAGCGTGGTGGACGATGCCACGGGCGGCGCCTTCGGCCAGGATGCGGTGGCCACCCCGGCTTCCTCTCCCTGGACGGACCCGGCCGGGCAGAACGATGCCTATGGCGCCCAGGACACGGGCTGGAGCCAAAATGATGCGGCATCGTCACAAGATGCCGGTTGGGGGCAGGATGACGCCTCCGGCTATGATACAAGCGATCCAGGCAGCTATGATGACGAGGTCTGATGTCCCGGTGGCCTGACGTCCCGGGCTTCTGATATCCTGGGACGGTGCGGGGCACGGGCCTCCCGCCAGGACGCGAGAGGAAATCCGGTCCATACCGTCCCAGCCACCCCATGAAACTGCCAGACCCGGCCCTGTCCTGCGCGACGGGGCCGGGTTCCTGCCTGTGGCGGGTGGCGCGCAGGCATTGGCGGGCCCGGCCCCCGGCGGCCTGGTCGTGGAGGCCATGCCCTGGGTGGCCCTGGTCGCGTCCCTCGTCATGCTGGTGGGCGCCTGCATCGGGATCAGCACGGTGCGGGACCTGTTGCTGGACAGCCTGCGGGCCGAAGCCAGGGTCATCGCGCAGGGCATGGCCGGGCAGGTCCAGCAGGTGCTGCGGAGCGCGGACAATGCGCTGTCCCTCCTGCAATCCGACCTGCCGCCCCACGGCCCGTTGCCGGACGATGCGGCGCTTCGCCGGATGATAGGGTGCTGCCAGATGCTGCCGGGGGAAGTGGGGGTCTTCCTGCGGGACCGGCAGGGCACGGTGATCGCGTCCACCTTCGAGAACCCGGAACTGGAAGGGGCCCTCGGCGCCTTGTCCGTGCCCTCACCCACCGTCCCGCCCGCCCTGGCCTCGCCAGGAACGCCGTCCCGGCTCATCACCCTGCCACAGGACCGGCCACCTCGTTTCCTCGCGCTGCTGCGCCCGCCTTCCGGCGCCGGACAGTACGGAGCAGGAATGATCCTGCAGGCCACGGCGCTGCTGGAATCCTTTGATGGGCTGCTGGCCCTGCAACCCTCCGCCGTCCGTCTGCAGCAGCAGGGCCCGATCCAGACCGTGCTGGCACAGCGTGGCAGTCCCGATCTGCTGAGCCGGATCACCGGCACGCGTGACACCCCCGCCACCGGGCTGGCGAGCTGGAGCGGGCAGGACTGGCTGACAGCCACCAGCCCGGTGCCGCCTTTCGCGGCCCATGTCACCGTCAGCCTTTCCGCGGCGGAGACGATGCGCCGCTGGCGGGAGATCAGCCTGGCCTGCCTGGCCGCCCTGGTGGCGCTGGCCGTGGCCATGACCGGCATCACCCTGGCCCTGCGGCGGCATGGCCGGGCGCGCGCCGCCACGGTGCACCGGCTCATGGAGGCGGAGCAGGATCTCCGCCTCGCCCATGCCGTGGCGCAGATCGGGGAGTTCTCGCTCGATCTCGCGACCCGCCGCGTCACCTGGAGCGAGGGCGTCCACCGGCTGTTCCGCACCGACCCCCGGCAGCCCATGCGCCCGCTCTCCTGGATCCTCGACCACCTCGACCCCGAGGGCCACAAGGACGTGCGGCATGTCTGGCGCCGCCTTCTGGCGGAACCGGAGCGCAACCTGCGCAGCGAAAGGCGCATCCGTCGCGCCGACGGCACCACCGCCTGGTGCTGGATCGAGTTCCGCCTGCAGCGCGACGCGCAGGGCCGCCCAGCGGCCATCCGCGGCGTGCTGCAGGACATCACGCGGGAGCGGGAAGCCGAGGAGCAGGTCCGCCGGCTGGCGGAAAAGGACTCCCTGACCGGCCTCGCCAACCGCTGGCGCCTGCAGAAGCATCTGGAGGAAAGCCTCGGCGCGGCGCGCGAGACGGGGCAGCGGGTCGGGGTGCTGTACCTGGACCTCGATGGGTTCAAGAGCATCAACGACCGCTGGGGGCACCGGGCGGGGGACCAGCTGCTGCTGCAGGTGGCCGAGCGCATCCAGGCCGCCGCGCGCCCCGGGGACCTGGTGGCGCGGCTGGGCGGGGACGAGTTCGTGGTGGTGCAGTCCGGCCTGCCGGAGGATGCCGCCCGCGCCGCCGAGACGATCCAGCGCCTCGCCACGCGGCTGATCACCCTGCTGCGCCGCAGCTACGACCTGGGCGATGGGCGGGAGGGCATCGTTTCCGCCTCGGCGGGGCTCGCCCTTTTCCCAACCGACGCGGCGGATGCCAGCGGGCTGCTGGAATGTGCCGACACCGCCCTCTACCGCACCAAGCTCGCCGGGCGGAACGGCTGGTCCAGCTTCTCCTTCGAGATGGACCGCGAGATCCGCGACGCGCGCTCGCTGGAGCAGGACCTGCGGCAGGCCGTGCCGCAGGGGCAGCTGGAGCTCGCCTGGCAGCCGCAGGCGGCGCTCGATTCGCCCCGGGCAGCTCCTGGCGAAACCCTCGGGGAGGCTTCTGGGGCAACCGTGGACGCGGAGGCCCTGCCCCGGATCGTCGGCTTCGAGGCCCTTCTGCGCTGGCGCCACCCCGAGCGTGGCCTGCTGTCCCCGGATGTCTTCATCCCCTCCGCCGAACGCTCCGGCACCATCCTGGAGATCGGCGAATGGGTGCTGCGGACCGCCTGCGCCGAGGCGGCGTGCTGGGGCCGCCCGCTCCGCCTCGCGGTCAACGTCTCTCCGGTACAGGTGCAGCAGGGGGATCTGGTGGCCGTCGTCCACCGCGCGCTGCGCAGTTCCGGCCTGCCGCCGGAGCGGCTGGAGCTGGAGGTCACCGAAGGCCTGCTGCTGCGCGATGTCGGGCAGGTGCAGGCCACGCTGAGCGCGCTGCGCGGCATGGGGGTGGGGATCACCCTGGACGATTTCGGCACCGGCTATTCCTCGCTGATGACGCTGCGCGCCTTCCCCTTCGGCCGGCTGAAGCTGGACCGCGGCTTCATCGCCACCATGGCCGAGGACGCGACCTCCGCCGCCATCGTGCGCGGCACGCTGGCCCTGGCCCGCAGCCTCGGCCTGCCCGTCACCGCCGAGGGGGTGGAGACGGAGGAGCAGGCCCGCGCCCTGCGCGCCGAGGGCTGCGAGGAGATCCAGGGCTGGCTGATCGGCCGCCCCCTGCCGATCGAACGCTGGCGCTCGCTGACCGGGGAAGGCGCCGGCGCCCCGGGCGGCAGCCCCGAAGGCGTGGACGATACGGTGCCGAGTTGACTGCTGCCCGGCCGCGGCGCAGCCTGCGCGCGACATGTCCGCCGATCCGGAAGCCCCGCCCGGGGAACGCACCGCCCCCGCCTTCCCCGACCATGCCTCCCCCGACCGTGGCTCCAGGGACTGGCCTGCGATCGGGCTGATCTGCACCGGGCATTTCCTGTCGCATTTCTACATGCTCTGCCTCGCGCCGCTGTTTCCGCTGTGGCGCGAGGAGTTCGGCGTCTCCTATGCCACGCTCGGCCTGGCGCTGGCGCTGATGAGCGGCGTGACCGCCGCGTTGCAGACGCCGGTCGGCTTCCTGGTGGACCGGCACGGCGCACGCCCCTTCCTGGTCGGCGGCACGCTGCTGATGGCGCTCTCGATCTCCGCCATGGGCCTCGCCCCGGGCTTCTGGGCGGTGCTGCTGCTGGCGCTGCTGTCGGGCATCGGCAACAGCGTGATCCATCCGGCCGACTACGCCATCCTGGCCGGCAGCGTCAGCGGCCATCGCATGGGCCGCGCCTTCTCGCTCCACACCTTCACCGGCAATCTCGGCTTCGCCCTGGCGCCGGTCGTGGTGCTGACCCTGTCGGACCTGATGGGCTGGCGCGCCACGCTGGCGCTGGTCGGGCTGCTGGGCGTGCCGGTGGTGGCGGCGATCCTCTGGCAGTCCCGCATCCTGGCGGACCAAGCGAAGCCCCGCACCGCCCGCCCCGCCACGAATGCCGGCGCGGGCGGCAACCTGCTGCTGTCGCGGCCGATGCTGCTTTTCTTCGCCTTCTTCCTGCTGTCCTCCATGGCCAGCTCCGGCATCCAGTCCTTCCTGATCCCGGTGCTGGGCCAGATCTGGGGCACGCCGCTGGAGGTCGCGTCCTGGGCGCTGACCGGCTACATGATCGGCAATTCGGCCGGGGTGCTGCTGGGCGGGTGGTATGCCGACCGGTCGCGGCGGCACCTGGTCTTCGTGGTGGGGCTGACGCTGCTTTCCATGGCGCTGCTGCTCCTGCTCGGCGCCCTGCCGCTGCCGGACATCCTGCAGCCCATCATCGTGGTGGCGGCCGGCACGGCGCTCGGCGCTTCCCGCACCCCGCGCGACGTGATGGTGAAGGAGGCCTCGCCGCCCGGGCAGATCGGCAAGGTCTTCGGCTTCATCTCCTCCGGCCTGCCGCTGGGCAGCGCCCTGATCCCCGTGCCGGTGGGCATGCTGCTGGATGCCGGCTATGCCGTGCTGGTGCTGCCGCTGGTGGCGCTGCTGCTGGGCCTGTCGCTGCTCTGCGCCGGCGGCGGGCGGGGCGAGGCGCGCCGCGAGGTCGGCGTGGTGGCGGCCGAGTGATGGGGCGGCGCCGGACCGCCGGCGCCTATAGCGGCTTCTGCCAGAACAGCGCCCGGCCGGCGGCGGGATCGAGCACATAGGCGCCGAAACCCGCCTTTTCATAGGCGGCGCGGGCCACCCGGTTCCCTTCCAGCACCTCCAGCGTGATCTTGCAGCAGCCCCGTTCCCGCGCGATCCGCTCGGCCTCGGCCAGCAGCATCCGGCCGATCCCCCGCCCCCGGAAGCGGCGGGACACCACCACGTCGTGCAGGTTCAGCAGGGGCCGCCCGGCGAAGGTGGAGAAGCCCTCGAAGGCGTTCAGCAGCCCCGCCGCCTCGCCCTCCGCATGGGCCAGCAGGGTCAGGGCCTGGGGCCGCCGGGCCAGTTCCGCGGCCAGGCCCTCCGCGACGCCGTCCGGCAGGGGCTTGCCGCCGCCCATCGGGTCGAGGGCGTATTCCCGCATCAGCCGGGCGATCGCGCCGGCCTGGACCGGGTCGCCGTAATCCGCCTGCGCCACGGTGACGGTCATGGAAGTCCTCGCGCCGGAATGGAGAAGGTAAGGCCGGGAAACGGCCGTTGCCGGAGCGGACCTGCCACCCTTCCGGGCTTCAAGCCATCCCGCTCCGCATGCTTCCCATGGCGGCCCGGATGCGCGTCCATTCCACCACGGCCGCCTCGGTGAAGGCGTCGGCGCAGTCCACGACCTCGGGCGGCGTGCAGCCCAGGGCCCCGGCCAGATGTTCCCGGACCCCGGCCGTGGCCCGGGCGAGGACCTTCGTCATCTCCCCCCGGTCCATATCCGAAAGGATTTCCTGGGCGAACCGGACACCGCCTTCGCGGGACGCCTGCAGCGTTTCCCGGTAGAAGCGGGCCCTTTCCTTGGTGTCCTGCGCCATTCCATTCCTTTTCCGAGCGGGTCCCGAGAACCCTTCTCACCGGAGAATAGCTAAACAAGGGTGGCGGGACTGCGTTTCCGGACACAATGCGGCGGGACATGGGATTTCCCCGGTCCGGATCAGTTTTGCGGAAGAAAGCGCGAAGGGCCGCCGGAATGCTCCGGAGGCCCGGCGCCCGGCCGGGGCGGCATGCAGGCCCTGCCCTCACTCCGCCGGGCGGCGCACTCCGTCGCGGTCCGGCAGCGGCAGGGTCCCGCGTTCCTCCGTACCGATCCCGGCGACGGGAATGCCGTGCAGGGCCTCGCGCAGCCGAACCGGGTCCAGCTCGCCCTCCCAGCGGCTGATCGCCACGCAGGCCACGCCGTTGCCGACGAGATTGGTCAGGGCGCGGACCTCGCTCATGAACTTGTCGATGCCGACCAGCACGGCCAGGGCCTGGATGGGGATGTCCGGGATGACCGACAGCGTGGCCGCCAGGGTGATGAAGCCCGCCCCGGTCACGCCCGAGGCGCCCTTGGAGGTCAGCATCGCCACCAGCAGGATGGTCAGCTCCTGCCCCCAGCTCAGATGGGTGTTGGTGGCATTGGCCAGGAACATCGTGGCCAGCGTCATGTAGATGTTGGTGCCGTCGAGGTTGAAGGAATAGCCGAGCGGCACGGTGATGCCGACCACCTTGGGCGAGCAGCCCAGCGCCTCCATCTTGCGCATGATCTGCGGCAGCACGCTCTCGCTGCTGGAGGTGCCGAGCACGATCAGCAGCTCCTCGCGGATGTAGTTGACGAAGCGCAGGATCGAGAAGCCGCAGAGCCAGCCGACGAAGCCCAGCACCACCAGCACGAAGAGCGCCGAGGTGATGTAGAAGGTCCCCACCAGCTCGCCCAGTTGCAGCAGGGAGCGGATGCCATAGGCGCCGATGGTGAAGGCCATGGCGCCGAAGGCACCGATCGGCGCCACCTTCACCACGATCGCGACGATGCCGAAGAAGACCCGCGCCATGCCGTCGATCGCCGCCGCGGTGGGCGCGCGGAAACGCTCCGGCAGGGCATTGATGGCAAAGCCGGTCAGTACCGCCAGCAGCAGCACCTGCAGCAGGTCGCCATTGGCGAAGGCGCCGATGAAGGTGTCGGGGATGATCGCCATCAGATGCGCCGCGACGCTGTCCTTGGCCGCCTGCTGGGCATAGGCCTGGATGGCGCTGGCGTTGAGCTGCGACGGGTCGATGTTGAAGCCGCTGCCGGTGCCGAAGACCTTGGCCACGAAGAGGCCGATCACCAGGGCGAAGGTCGAGATCACCTCGAAGTAGAACAGCGCCTTGATGCCGACGCGGCCCACCGAGCGCGCATCGTTCACCGAGGCGATGCCGTGCACCACGGTGCAGAAGACCACAGGGGCGATGACCAGCTTGATCAGCTTCACGAAGCCGTCGCCCAGCGGCTTCATCGCCGCGCCGGTCTCCGGCCAGAGGGCGCCGACCAGAACGCCGAGGACGATGGCGACGAGGACCTGGACGTAGAGAAGGGACAACCAGCGCCTGAGCATGGGCGACATATCTCCGAGAGTCCGTCCCGGCCGGAACGAAGAACGGCCTCCGGAGAAGCGACCGGGCTGCTGACGCCCACTGATATATAGAGGACTGCCGGGTGTTTCCTTTCTCCCCGGTTACCTCGTGTCCATCTTGTTCGTCAGACGGTGAGCCCGAGCAGTTCCGCGATCCGCGGCGTGGCCTTCACTCCCGTGCCGGTCAGCAGCAGCACCGTGCTCTGCGCCGCGCCGATGCGCCCTTCCCGCAGCAACCGGCCGAAGCCTGCCGCCGCCTGCGCGCTGGTCGGCTCGGCATAGAGGCCCTGCCCCGCCAGTTCGAGCGTGGCCCGGGCGATCTCCTCTTCCTCCAGAATGACAGCGCCGCCATGCGTTTCGCGCAAGGCCTGGACGACCTCCGGCAGGCGGATCGGCGCGGCAATGGCGGTGCCCTCGGCGATGGTCGGGCGCGGCTCAGCCGGCGGGGCGCCGAGCGCGGCGCGGGCGATGGGCGCGCAATTCGCCGGCTGCACGGCGAAGAGGCGCGGCATCCGCGCGATCTGCCCGGCCCGCAGCAGCTCCGCGAAGCCGATCCAGCAGCCCAGCACGTTGGAGCCGGCGCCGCAGGGGATCACGATGTTGTCCGGCGCTCGGAAGCCGAGATCCTCCCAGAGCTCATAGGCCAGGGTCTTGGTGCCGTGCAGGAAGAAGGGATGCCAGTTGTGCGAGGCGTAGAAGGTGCCGGACTCGCGCTCCCGCCCCTGGCGCAGCGCCTCGTCGGCGCAGTCCTGCCGCGTGCCGGGCACGAGCTGGATCTCGGCCCCGGCGGCGCGAGACTGCACCGTCTTGGCGGGCGAGGTCGATTCCGGCACCAGGATGCGCGCCCGCATCCCGCCCGCCGCCGCATAGGTGGCGATGGCCGCGCCGCCATTGCCGGAGGAGTCCTCCAGCACCGCGCCGATCCCCTGTTCCCGCAGCAGCGAAAGCATCACCGAGGCGCCACGGTCCTTGAAGGAGCTGGTGGGCATGAACCATTCGCACTTCACCAGGGCCGTACCGGCGCCGAGGCGGCGCTCCAGCAGCGGCGTGCAACCCTCGCCCAGCGAAATCGGGGCGGGAGGGGCGAAGGGCAGCGCCGCGGCATAGCGCCAGACCGAACGCTCGCCGCGCGCGATGTCGTCGCGGCCGATGCCGGGCAGGTCGGTGAGGAAGAGCGGCTGTCCGCCGTCGCCGCACCAGCGCGGCAGTTCCAGCGGCCAGCGCTGGCCGGAGCGGGGGTCGAGATAGGCTGTGTTGCTCATGGGGCGCGGAGCCTCGCGCGGCTCCCGCCTCCCGGCAAGGGGCCTTGCCATGCGCCGGACCGGGCGCGAGACAAGGGGCACGGAAGCAGCAGGAGAAGAGCATGACCGAGGCCGATGCCGTGGCTGTCCTGGCCCGCGACCTGGTGCGGATCGACAGCCGCTCCAGCCTCTCCAACCTGCCCGTCGCCGAGCGGCTGGAGGCCGAGCTGCGTGGCTTCGAGATCGAGCGGCTGGACTATGCGGATGCCGCCGGCGTGGCCAAGCGCGTCCTGGTGGCCCATCGCGGCCCGCTGTCCGGCGGCGGCCTCGCCCTGTCGGGCCATATGGACACGGTGCCGGAAACCGGCTGGACGGAGGACCCCTGGTCGGGCCGGGTGGACGAGGCGGGCATCCTGCACGGCCTGGGCGCCGCCGACATGAAGGGCCCGGTGGCCGCCATTGTGGTCGCGGCGCGCGGCCTGCCCGCCGGCATCCCCGTGACCCTGCTGCTGACCACCGACGAGGAAACCACCAAGCAGGGCGCCCGCCTCGTGGCGCAGCGTTCGGAACTGGCCCGGCGCGCGGTGCCGCGCGGCATCGTGGTGGCGGAGCCGACCAGCCTGATCCCCGTGCGCGGCCACCGCGCCAACGTCATGTTCACCGCGACCGCCACGGGCATCCAGGCGCATTCCTCCGGCGCCCGGGGAGTGAACGCGAACTGGGCGCTGATCCCCTTCCTGGCGGAGATGCGGGAGGTCTTCGCCCGACTGCGAAGCGATCCGGCGTTGCAGGACCCGGCCTACGACCCGCCCTTTTCCGACTTCAACCTGCTGATCGACAACCACGGCACGGCGGTGAACGTCACCGTCCCCCGTGCCACGGCGCGCATCAAGTTCCGCTATTCCCGCAGCATCGATCCGGCGCCGGTCGTGGCGGCGGTGCGCGCGGCCGCGGAGCGTGCCGGGCTGGCACTGGAGATGCAGGCCGATCCTGGCGCGCCGGAACTGCCGGAGGAGCACCCGCTGGTGGCGCTGGCGGTGCGCGAGACCGGCCAGGCGCCGCGCACCGCCGCCTATGGCACCGACGCGACGGAGCTCCAGGCCCTGGCGCCCTGCGTCGTGCTGGGCCCGGGCACGATCGCCGTGGCCCACAGCCCGGGGGAGCACGTCCCGCTGGCGGAACTCGCCCGGGCCGTGCCGCTCTTCCGCCGTCTCGTCAGCACTGGGTGAGCGGCAGATCCGGCCGCGACCGGAGCCGCGAAGCGGGCCGCGCCTCGCGGCTGTCCGGCGCCTGGGCGCGGACGAGGTCCCGCCCTTCCCGCTTGGCGGCATAGAGTGCCCGGTCCGCCGCTTCCAGCAGGCTCCGGGGGCTGATCTCCTGCCCGGGCGCCATGGCGGCGACGCCCAGGCTCAGCGTTGCCATGCCGCCGCGTGCCGTGGGGTGCGGGATGCCCTGTGCCCGCATGGAGCGGCGGATCCGCTCCGCCACGCCCATCGCCGCCTCCAGCCCGGTCCCGGGCAGCAGGACGGCGAACTCTTCCCCGCCGAGCCGGGCCGCGAGGTCGCTGCCGTCGCGCAGGTTGCGTTGCAGCACCTTCGCCACGCGCCGCAGGCAGGCATCCCCTTCCGGATGGCCGTGGTGGTCGTTGATGGCCTTGAAGTGATCCGCGTCGATCATGAGGACCGACAGCGGCCGGCCATGGTGCCGCGCACGCGCGAATTCATGGGCATAGGCCTGGTCGAAGCGACGGCGGTTCGGCAAGCCGGTCAGCGGGTCGCTGCAGGCCTCCCGGCGGTAATGGGCCTCCGCACGCTCTCGGATCATGGTCACCGCCCCGAAGCCGTGCAGGACGAAGAAGACGAGCGCGCTGACCAGGACCAGCCCGAGCGAGAGATCCGGCAGGAAGTGGAACCGCACCGGATCGGGGGACACCAGCATCGCCACACCCCGGAAGGCCATGACCGCGACGCTGCCGACCATCGCCGCGAACATCCACCAGCGCGCCGAGATCCTTTCGGCCCGGCCACGCCACAGCTCCCAGGCCGCGACGGCGAACAGGCCGCCGTGCAGGAGCGAGGCCAGCAGCACGCGCCGGTCGTAGCGGCCGTAGAATTCCGGGATCCGGCAGGCCAGGAGCCAGACCAGCGGCGCCAGCAGGATCAGCAGGACGGGGGTCGCGCGCCCGTCGGCCCGGCGGTGCCCGGCCCAGATCAGCGCGGAGCAGAGGATGGCCAGCGCGTTCGACAGGTCCACCGTCACCAGCAGAGGCAGGGCGGAGCGGTCGAACTGAAGGGCCATGGCCAGGGTTTCGCTGAGGAAGGCCCCTCCGAAGATCAGCGGCAGGTCATGTCCCGGGCTGGCCCGCCAGGACATGAGGCAGGCCAGGGCGCTGGTGCCGGTCACCAGGGTGACGGCCAGGATCAGGGTCGGAGCGTCCAGGAACATGTCGCGGCGGGTGACCCTCTTCGGCGGCATCGGAGGGGGCGGCGGTCTTAGGCTTCCATGAACCCGACCTCGCTCCACCCGCATGACGTGATTCCTATGGATCATTCACACGCAAAAGTCATCATTCCACGTTGGATTTAAGCTTGGTTCGCTAAGATCTGCCCCAGCCACACGGAAAAGCCCCTCTTTCCGCGGCAGGCGGCCCCCGGCCGGGCATCGATCCACCCCCTCAGAGGCGGGGACGGTCCGGCGGGAATAGCCGTCGGAGCCGCCCCACCTGTCCGGTCAGACGCCCTTGCTCATCGCCTGGATGGGCGGCTGCACATCCGCGGGCAGCGGGCAGACATAGGGGGTGGCCGCCGTCCGCGCCGCGAGATCGGCCTTGGCCTTCTCGATCAGCGAGGGGTCCTGCAGCGCATCCACCGCCGTGCCCGCCATCACCTTGGCGACATGCAGCAGGCCCTTGTGGGCGATGCCGGACTTGCCCTGCGCCGTGAGCTGCCAGGAATGCCCCGGCGTGCCGATGGCATAGGTGGCGCCGCGCGCCTGCACCGTCGGCACCACCCAGGAGACGTCGCCCACATCGGTGGAGCCGACGCCGCCCCGGCCCCTGGAATGCAGCGGCACGATGAAGTCGGCCAGCGGCTTGTTCCGGTCCACCGGCACGCCGGCGCGGCGGAAGGCGGCGGCGATGTCGTCATCGTTCAGCGTCTTGCGGATCTCCTCCGCGAAGGCGCGGTCCTCCTCGTCGAACTGTGGCGGGCCCAGGCGCTGGAAGTTGTCGTACATCGCCTGTTCCAGCGGCGTGTTGCCCATCAGGTTCGAGACGGCGCTGACCACCTTGGTGGCGACAGCCGTCTCGGTCATCAGCGCCGCGCCGTCGGCGATCTTGCGGACGCGGGCGACCAGCGCGTTCAGCTCGTTCAGGTCGGCGGCGCGGATCAGGTAGCGCACCTTGGCCGAGCCCTGCACCACGTTCGGCGCGATGCCGCCGGCATCCAGATAGGCGTAGTGGACGCGGGCATGGCTCGGCATATGCTCGCGCATGTAGTTCACACCGACATTCATCAGCTCCACCGCGTCGAGCGCCGAGCGGCCGAGTTCCGGCGCGGCGGCGGCGTGGGAGGAGCGGCCGGTGAAGGTGAAGTCGATGCGTGTGTTGGCGAGACTCACCGCGTCGTTCACGCCGGACAGCGGCGCCGGATGCCAGGAGATGGCGATGTCCACATCCTTGAAGGCGCCGTCGCGCACCATGAAGCCCTTGGCGGCGCCGCCTTCCTCGGCCGGGCAGCCGTAGTAGCGCACGCGGCCCCTGATGCCGTTCTCCGCCAACCAGTCCTTCACCGCCGCTGCCGCCAGCAGGGCGGCGGAGCCGAGCAGGTTGTGGCCGCAGCCATGGCCCTTGCCTTCCTGGCCCTCGACCGGGCGCGGCTCGGCCAGGCCGGCCTCCTGGCTCAGCCCGGGCAGCGCGTCGTACTCGCCCAGGATGGCGATCACCGGCCCGCCCTCGCCCGCCTCGCCCATCACCGCGGTCGGGATGCCCGCGACATCCTTCGTGATGCGGAAGCCTTCCTTCTCCAGCTGGGCAATATGCTCCGCCACCGAGCGGTGCTCGCCATAGGCCAGTTCCGGCATGCCCCAGACCCGGTCGGAAAGGCCGATATAGTCGTCGCGCTTCTTCTCGACGTGGCGCCAGATCTCTTCGCTGTTCTGCATCGGAAACAATCCTGTCTGCTTCGGGTCCGGTTCCGGGGGCGGCCGGTGCGGCAAGGCGGTCCCCTCGTCATGGCACAGGGGGAAAGGCTCTCGCGGAACGACCGCCCGGCCGTGGCGGGGCGGGACTATGCGCCCAACCCGCGTGGGCCGGAACCCGGCCGAGCCCCCATGGATACATCCCGCCAGCGGGGCTTCCGGAGGCTGGCGGCCGTGCCAGCCCAGCGCCTCAGCCGAGGAAGCCCACCGCCCAGTAGGCCAGCGCCGCGATCGCCGCCGAGGCGGGCAGCGTGACGACCCAGGCCACCACGATGCTGCCGGCCACCCCCCAGCGCACCGCCGAGGCACGACGCGCCGAGCCGACGCCGACGATGGCGCCGGTGATGGTATGGGTGGTGGAGACGGGCACGCCGAAGCCCGTGGCCATGAAGAGCGTGATGGCGCCGCCGGTCTCGGCGCAGAAGCCCTGCACCGGGGTCAGCCGGGTGATGCGGGAGCCCATGGTATGGACGATGCGCCAGCCGCCCGTCAGCGTGCCCAGCGCGATGGCGGCATGGCAGGACAGCACGACCCAGAGCGGCACGTGGAACTCGCCGCCCAGCATCCCCTGGGAATAGAGCAGGACGGCGATGATCCCCATGGTCTTCTGCGCGTCGTTGCCGCCATGGCCGAGCGCATAGGCGGAGGCCGAGAAGAACTGCAGGATCCGGAAGGAGCGGTCCACCGCGAAGGGGGTGGACCGCGCGAAGATCCAGGACACGGCGAAGACCAGCAGCAGCGCCAGGACCAGCCCCAGCAGCGGAGAGAGCACGATGGCCGCGACCGTCTTGCCCAGGCCGGACCAGACGATCGCCCCGATCCCCGCCTTCACCGTGCCGGCCCCCAGGATGCCGCCGACCAGCGCATGGGAGGAGGAGGACGGGATGCCGCGCCACCAGGTGATGATGTTCCAGGCGATGGCGCCGGCCAGCGCGCCGAAGATCACCCGCGCATCCACGATCTCCGCGTCCACGATGCCGGTGCCGATGGTCTCGGCCACGTGCAGGCCGAAGAACAGGAAGGCGATGAAGTTGAAGAAGGCCGCCCAGGCCACGGCATGATGCGGCCGCAGCACACGCGTCGCCACGATGGTGGCGATGGCGTTGGCGGCGTCGTGCAGCCCGTTCAGGAAATCGAAGAACAGCGCGACGGCGATCAGGCCGACGAGCAGTGGCAGGGCGAGGGTCTCGACCGGCATGGGCAGGGCTCCCGGCTCAGACGTGCCCGATGACGATGCTCTCGACCTGATTCGCCGCGTCGTCGAAGAGATCGACCACCCGTTCGAGCTGGTCGAAGACCTCGCGCACCGCGATGAAGCGCATCGCCCCGTCCGGTGCCTTCTCCTCCGAGATGCGGCGGAACAGCTCGGTCACGCCCTGGTCGTGGATGTCGTCCGCCTCGCCCTCCGCCGCCCGGATGGATTCGCAGAGCGCGTTGATGCGGGCGGCGTTGCCGGTGATGTCCGACAGCAGCGGCACGGTGTCGCGCAGCAGCTCGGCACAGCGCAGGATGGTGTCGCCCATGCGGCCCATCTCCGGCCCGAACTCGGTCATGCCGAAGAAGCGGATCGTCTTGGCCGTCTTCTTCATCTGGTCCAGCGTATCGTCCATGGCGCCGATCAGCGCCTGGATGTCGCCGCGGTCGAAGGGGGTGACGAAGGTCCGCCGCACCGCCTGCACGACCTCCCGCGTCACGGCATCGGCATGATCCTCGGCGGCCAGCACGGCCGGGAAATGCGTGGCCGTCGCCTCGCCGCCCCGCAGCATGGCCCGCAGTTCCGTGGCGCCCACCACGATCGCGGCGGAATGCTGCTGGAACAGGCCGAAGAATCGCTCCTCGCGCGGAAGCATGCGGCGGAACCAGCCGAGCATCGGACAAACCTTTGAAAAGCCGCCGCTCGCGGCCAGGAACGCGGGGCCAGGACAGGAATGCCTGACCGCGGAGGCGTCTTCTAACCGTCACATGGCGTCCTGGCCACACTGCGGCTGGCGACTTTCCCGGCCGGCGGGATGGACGCGCCGGACCGGGAGCCGCATTGTAATCTTCCGTTTTCGTGCCCATTTTCGAGATTCGATCAGGGACCGTGAAAGATTCGACCCGGAAACGGGCGTGAAGGACACCACCTCGTGCAATGTCACAGAAGATGAAGAAGAAGGGGCAAGGTTGCCAGTACGCGGCCCTGCCCATCGCCGAACAGGCGGGAGAGACGATGGTGATGCTGGTCACCAGCCGTGAGACGCATCGCTGGATCATCCCCAAGGGCTGGGCCGAGAAGGGCGTGGCGCCGCACGAGCTCGCCGCCAAGGAAGCCTATGAGGAAGCCGGGCTGATCGGCGAGGTCCAGGCCAAAGCCCTGGGCTCCTACTGCTACAGCAAGCGGTTGCGGAGCGGCCGGGAACTGCCTTGCCAGGTGCAGGTCTTTCCCATGCGGGTGGAGAAGCAGCTCGAGGACTGGCCGGAACGGCGGGAGCGGGAGACCCGCTGGTTCACCCTGTCCGGCGCCGCGCAACTGGTGGGCGATGCGGGTTTGAGCGCCCTCCTGCTGGGCCTGACGCGGCCCCGGGACAGCGCGGCCTAGGGCGCCTCGCCGCAGCGCGCGCCCCAAAGGTTCCCGCGGATGCTACAGGGCTCCGAGCCCTGCCAGCCCCGCCAGGGCGCCTCCGAACAGCAGCCAGAGCGGGTGCACCTTCCAGCGCAGCGGGATCGCGGTGCAGGCCAGGGCGATCAGCGCCAGGCCGATGCCCCGTACCGAGGCCTCCGTGATCACGATGCCGCTGGCCACCACCAGGCCGGAGGTCATCGGCAGCAGTCCCTCCTGCACCCAGCGGCGCCAGGGCCGGTCCCGGCTGCGGTCCCAGAGGCGCACGGCGAGGATGGTCAGGGCCGAGGACGGGATGAACTTCGCGGCGCTCGCCACCGCCAGCCCGGGCCAGCCCGCCACGGTCCAGCCGACCAGCGGCACCACCATCAGGTTCGGCCCCGGCGCCGCCTGCGCCAGCGCGAAGAGAGCACTGAACTCCTCCGCCGACATCCAGTGATGCACCTCGACCACACGCCGCTGCATCTCCGGCAGGATGCTGTTGCCGCCGCCGAAGGCCAGCAGCGACAGCTCCCCGAAGATCAGGGCGATGGAGACCAGCACCGGCGTCATGCGGCGCTCCGGCGCGAGGCCAGGATGGCCAGCGGCGTCAACACGATCATGGTCGGCAGCAGCGGCAGGCGGAAGACGGCGATGGCCAGGACGCAGACCAGCGCCACCAGGGCCGGCCAGGGGCGGCGGAGCAGCGGCCGGGCGATACGGATGCCCGTGGCCAGCAGCAGCCCGGCGGCGGCGGCGGCCAGGCCGGCGAAGAAGTGCCGCACGGAGGGATCGTCGTGGTAGCGGTCGTAGATCACGCCCAGCGCGATCACCACCAGCGTGGGCACCGCGAGCAGGCCGGAGATCGCCGCCAGCGCGCCGGTCACGCCGCCGAAGCGGTAGCCCACCGCCACCGACAGGTTCACCACATTGCCGCCGGGCAGGAACTGGCAGAGGCCGAGCAGCTCGGTGAACTCCGTCTCGCTCATCCAGCGGCGCTTCTGCACGATCATGTGCCGTGCCAGCGGCAGGGCGCCGCCGAAGGCCGTCATGCCCAGGCCGAGAAAGCCCAGGAAGAGTTCCGCCCGGCCGGGATCGTGCCGCCCTGCCACCTGTTCGCCTTGCATCGGGCCCACCTCCATCCGCATCGCCACCTCCATCGCGCCAGTCCTTCGGCGCATCGCTTCCACGCACCGGCCGGAAGTGACGGGCTACGCTCCATCCTTCATTCTGTCTAATAGATGGAACAGCCCCAGGACATATCTTCAGGATATGGCACAGTGATAGAGACGCGCCTGCTCCGCTACTTCGTCGCCGTGGCGGAGTTCGGCCACCTCACCCGGGCGGCGGAACGCCTCGGCATCCGGCAGCCGCCGCTGAGCCAGCAGATCCGCCTGCTGGAACGCCAACTCGGCGTCACGCTCTTCCAGCGGCAGCCGCGCGGCATGGCACTCACCGAGAGCGGCGCGGCCTTCCTCGCCGAGGCGCGCGGCATCCTGCAGAGGATGGACGAGGCGGTGGCGCATGTGCGGGGCATCGCCGCCGGTGAAAGGGGGCGGATCGCCATCGGCTTCACCGGCTCGGCTGCCTTCCACCCCTTCGTGCCCTCCGTGCTGCGGAGCTTCCGCCAGTCCTCCCCGGGGGTGACGCTGGTGCTGGAGGAAAGCAGCTCGTCGGAGCTGATCCAGGCGCTGGAAGCGGAGCGGCTCGATGCCGCCTTCATCCGCGCCCCGAGCCTGTCCCTGCCTGGGCTGGTGGCCGAGGCCGTGCTGGAGGAAAGGATGCTGGCCGCCCTGCCCACAGCCCATCCGCTGGCACCCCATGGGCGCGGCGGCCGGCAACCCCTGCCCCTTGCCGCCCTGCGGCACGAGACCTTCATCCTGTATCGCCGCCACAGCGGGGCGGGGCTCTATGACGGCATCCTCTCCGCCTGCCGCGCCGCCGGCTTCAGCCCCTTCATCGGCCAGGAGGCGCCGCGCATGCTTTCCACGCTGAGCCTCGTCGCGGCGGGACTCGGGATATCTGTCGTGCCCGTCTCCATGCGCCGGCTGAACCTGGAAGGCGTGGCCTATCGCGCGCTGGAGCCGATGCCGGAACTGGTGGCGCCGATCCACCTCGCCTACCGCACCGGCCCTCTGCCGGAAACCTTGTGCCGCTTCCTGGCGGAGATCCGCTGCGCGGGAACGGACGCCATCCCGCCCGGCGGCATCGGGAAGCAGGCCGAATGAGCACCTGGCCCGCATTCCGCCCGCCTGGACCGGCACCCCCCCGGCAAACAAAAGCCCACTTTGTCACAGGCTTGATTCTGCGGCTGCCTTCACGCAGGCACGTGGGTCTTATGCAACCATAAGTTGAAATTCTTGTGCATAAAACAACTTATCAAGCATGAAACGACATTGACGGTGCGGGTGGTCTGCCTGCGGCCCACAACCATACCGTTGCCGTCCCGCTACATTCGCGCCGATTCGTCGGTCTCCTTGAGAACAGGCCTGGAAGGCAGCGCCAATGCACGACATAGTGATCTCATCACCAAAGCGAGGTTCGGCATGGCGCTCGATAAATCGCCTCGCCCAGTCATGATGCGGCATAGTCGGCGACTGTCAGACAAGCTTCTCCTGGCCTTTCATCAGGCCTGCGATCAGGGCGATGTCGAAATCGCCTGGGAATTGCTTCGGATCACGGAGAAGGCGCTGCTGAAATCCGGTCAATATTCGGGTCCGGAACGACGGAAGGGTGTGGAGAGCCTCGTGGCGGCGCATGAGCGCCTCTTCGAGATCCGCCTCGGCCTCGATCGCGATAATCCCAAGGCGCTGGTACTGGCCCAGGCTGATCTGGACTGACGTCGGCATCGGGGAGCGGACGGCCCCTCGCTCCCCATGCCCCGAAGGTCGACGGAATCGCGGATCCTGGCGCGACGGCCATCGCGGCGGACCGGGGAATGACCCGATCCGGCCAGGCAAGGTAGCAGCTTGAGTCCGGGACGTCGCTACGGGGTCGAGATCCGGGGCGCTCTGCTCGCCGATGCCACTGAACTGGCCATCCTCCTGCAGGGGGATGGACCGCCGATTCCACCCTTGCAGATGTCGGAACGGCTGGAACGCCTCCTGCGCGATCCTGCCAGCGCCGTTCTGGTCGCAGCCGATTATGGCCCCCTGGCTGGCGTCATCGCCCTGCACTGGCATTCCACCCTGCGGGACAACCGGCCTGTCGCGCGGATATCGGCCCTCCGTGTCGCGGAGGCGGACCGCAGGCGTGGGATCGGGCGTCTTCTGCTCAAGGCCGGGGCTCAGGCCGCACGGCAGGCGGGCTGCGACCGGCTGGAGGCCGCGCCACCATCCGGTGCCGCGGCTGGCTTGGCCTTTCTTCGCGACAGTGGCTTCACTGAGGAAGGCCCGGCCCTGTCCCGCGGCCTGCGCAAGCGGCAGGACCAGGGTGGATCGCTGTAGGAAGGCATCGCCCGGATCTGCGAATCCGCTTCCGGGACGAAAAGCTGCGGTGGCCGATCCGTCCGGACTCGTTCCGGGCGGGCGCCCGAAGCGTCCCTCCGAGGCAAGCCCCGTTCCGGTCGCCTAGTGGCGCTGGCTGCGGCCGCGCGCCGTGGTGGTCTTGGCAGCGGCCTTGGTGGCGGGGGCTTCCGGCTCGGCGCTGGCGGTGGGGGTCTCGCCGACCGCCGGCATGCCGCGTGCCTGATCGTAGCCCGCCTGCGCGCACTTCTCGATGGCGTAGAGCGTCTGCCACTTCTCCTTGCAGGCGGGCCGGTATGCCTCCAGCGGATCCACCACCTCCGGCGCCTTCGGCGTGGTGGAGCATCCGGCCAGGGCGACCAGCAGAACCAGGGCGATCTTCTTCATTGCTGTCTCGTGGTGAAACTCTGAGGGGTCTCATAAGCCGCTTGAAGGTTGAACGGCAACCGCCTCAATTCACTTGCAAGAGCCTGGATGCGGAATTCCCGGCGCCTGTCTCATGGCCGCCACGGCAGGGTGCCATCCGGCAACCGACGCGCGAAGAGGCTGGCCAGGGCCATCAACCCCGCCACCAGGAGCAGGGCCACCAGCGACACCGCCGCCGCCTGCGGGCCATCGCCCCCATCCTGGAGGTTGAAGACCAGCACGCCCAGGGTCTGCGTGCCCGGGCCGTGGAGCAGGGTGGAGATCGTGACCTCGTTCACCGCCTGAAGCGCCACGAGAATTCCCCCCGCGGCCAGCCCCGGTGTCAGCGGCGGCAGGTGGACGGAACGCAGGCGGGACCAGAGCCCCGCCCCCATGCCGCGCGCCGCGAAGTCCAGCAGCGGGTCGAGCCGTGCCGCGGCGGCGGCGGCGGGCCGCAGGGCCATGGCCTGGAACCGCGCCAGATAGGCGAAGAGGATCAGCGCCAGCGTGCCATAGGCCCAACCGCCAAAGGGGGTGGAGAGGACCAGCAGCAGCGCCGCGACGCCGGTGCAGGCCCCCGGCAGGGCATAGGAGAGATCCGTCCCGATCGCCCCGATGCGGACCGCCCGGCCACGCAGCGAGATCGCCACCGGCAGCGCCGCCAGGGCCAGGATCAGCGCCGCCAGGGCCGACAGGAGCAGGGAATTGCCCAGCGCGCCCAGGGTCTGCGAGCCCGGCGCGAAGGCCGCGCCCCAGTGGCGCAGCGTGGCCGTGCCGGCGGAGATCGGCACGCCGAAGGCCGGCACAAGCGAGGCCGCCAGCAGCGACAGCAGCGGCACCAACAGGACGAGTACGAGGCCCAGCCACAGCAGCGCCACACCCAGCCGGGCCCCCTGCCCCGCCCGCAAGGGCTCGAAGGGCTTGCCGGAGGGCAGCGACGCGGCCCGGATCGCCGCCCGCTGCGCCAACAGCCCCGGCGCGGCCAGCGCGGCGAGCAGCAGCGACAGCGCCGCCGACTGCCCCAGCGCGCCGGTGCCGGCGCCGGACAGCCGCTGCCAGATCAGGATCGGCAGGGTGATCCAGCGCGCCGGGATGCCCAGCAGGGCGGCCACGCCGAAATTGCCCAGCGCCGCGATCCAGGCGAGCCCCGCCCCGGCCAGCAGGCCGGGCAGGAGCAGCGGCCAGACGACGCGGCGCAGCGCCTCGGACGGCCCGGCGCCGAGTCCGCGCGCAGCGGCG
The DNA here is from genome assembly GCF_000622225.1 of Roseomonas mucosa ATCC BAA-692. Lineage (GTDB taxonomy): Bacteria > Pseudomonadota > Alphaproteobacteria > Acetobacterales > Acetobacteraceae > Roseomonas > Roseomonas mucosa. The sequence goes on from NZ_JHWD01000002.1 coordinate 425,115, forward strand.
AGGTTCTCCCCCGGCACGCGCCGCAGCACCGCCGCCATGGCCAGCAGCACCAGCGGCGCGCCTTGCAGGCCGAGAAGCGCGATCATGCCGCCGGGGCCGTAGAGCGGATTCGGGGTGCCCAGGGGCGGGGCGAGACCCAGGGCGAGAAGCAGAGGAGAGGACGGGCCCGCCGCCTGCGAGAAGGCCAGGGCCAGGACCTGCGGCGGCACCAGGGCCGGTAGGATGCACAGGAAGAGCAGAACCCGCCGCCCGGGCGGCGCGCGCAGCAGCAGCAGCGACACCAGCGCCATGCCGAGCAGGCAGGCCAGCAGGCAGGCCCCGGCCGCCACCGCCACGGTGCGCCAGGTGGCGCGCCAGACGGCCGCATCGGCGGGCAGCAGGGCCAGGGCCGGGCCGGAGGCCTCGCTCAGGAGCCGCAGCAGCGGCGCCGCACCGACCAGGACCAGCCAGGCCAGCGCCAGGAGCGCCAGCCCGCGGGAGGGCAGCAGGGATGGATTCAAGCGTCTATTCGATCAGGTCGTTGAAGCGGCGCAGGTCCGTTTCGTTCTCCTTCGCCGCACGGGCCGCGTCCAGGGGCAGGACCTTGATCGAATGCGGGTCGGGGAAGTCCGCCGGCGGCGCGACCCCGGGATCGGCCGGCAGGAAGCCCTGCTTCGCCGCCAGTTCCTGGCCTTCCCGCGACAGCAGGAAGGAGACGAAGGCCACCGCGGCCGGCACGTTCTTCGTGGTGGACAGGATCGCGGCGGGCTCGGTGACGGCGCTCACCCCGTCCTCCGGGAAGACGAAGCGGACCGGGGCGCCGCGCGCAGCCTCGCGCAGGGCCAGGTAGTCCACGGCGATGCCATAGGCGCGCTCGCCGCTCGCCACCGCCTGCAGGACCTGCCCGTTGCCGCCGCGCGGCTGCAGCCCTTGTTTGGCCAGCTTGCCGAGATAGTCCCAGCCCAGGCCCGGCGCCTGCACCATGGCGGCGACATGCAGCGCCGCCGCGCCCGAGACGCTGGGCGAAGGCATGGCGATCATGTTGCGCGCCTCCGGCCGCAGCAGGTCGGCCCAGCTCTTCGGCGCGAAGGGCGCGCGGGTGTTGTAGACGATGCCGGTGGTGATCAGCTTGGTCGCGAAGTAGCGGTGCTTCGGGTCCAGCCGCTCGGCCGGGACGCCGCCCGTCCTCACCTCGGGGCTTTCCCGTAGCCGCCCCTCGGCGGCCAGGGATTCGAAGGTCAGGGCATCGGCCAGCAGCAGCACGTCGGCGCGCGGGCTGCCGGCGGCGATCTCGGCGCGCAGACGGGGCAGGATCTGGTTGGTGCCGCCCCGCAGCCATTCCACCGTCACGCCGGGATAGCGCTGGCGGAAGGTCTCCACCGTTGCCGCCGCATCGGGCTCCAGCTGGCTGGTATAGAGGGTGAGGCTGCCCGAGACCGGCTGGGAGGGCGAGGTCTGATTCTGGGCCTGCGCGGCGCCGCCCGCCATGGCGAGGGCGGTGACCATGAGACCGGCGACAGCCCGGCGGGAGCCCAGGAGCGGGAATTGGCGGCGCATGATCTTCTCGCGAAGGAAGGGACCGGGCCGGTTGATGGATGGCCTGCCGGCCGCTGAAAAGCCCCCACGCATGAAGACTTCGTGACACCGCGCCGCAACATGCCGGGGCCGGGCGGTGCCCGGAACGGCAAACCCCGCCGCGGCAAGGCGCCGGGCGGGGTTTCCATGCCGCTCTCCGGGGCCGCGAGGCCAGCCCCGGGAGGAATGAGGGCTCAGCCGCGCCCGGTGATCGGCGTGAAGTCGCGCTTGACGGAGCCGGTATAGACCTGGCGCGGGCGGCCGATACGCTGCGTCGGGTCCTCGATCATCTCCTTCCACTGGCTCACCCAGCCGACGGTGCGGGCCACGGCGAACAGCACGGTGAACATGCTGGTCGGGATGCCCATCGCCTTCAGGATGATGCCCGAATAGAAATCGACGTTCGGGTAGAGCTTGCGCTGGATGAAGTAGTCGTCGTGCAGCGCGATCCGCTCCAGCTCCACGGCGAGGTCGAGCAGCGGCTCGTCCTTGATGCCGAGCTCGGTCAGGACCTCATGGCAGGTCGCCTGCATGATCTTCGCCCGCGGGTCGAAGTTCTTGTAGACCCGGTGCCCGAAGCCCATCAGCTTCACGCCCGAGTTCTTGTCCTTCACCTTCTCGATAAAGGCGGGGATGTTCTCGACGCTGCCGATCTCGCCCAGCATCTTCAGCACCGCCTCGTTGGCGCCGCCATGCGCGGGGCCCCAGAGCGCCGCGATGCCGGCGGCGATGCAGGCGAAGGGGTTGGCGCCGGTCGAGCCGGCCAGCCGCACCGTGGAGGTGGAGGCGTTCTGCTCGTGGTCGGCATGCAGGACCAGGATGCGGTCCATGGCGCGCGACAGCACCGGGTTGACCTTGTACTCCTCCGCCGGCACGGCGTTGAGCATGTAGAGGAAGTTCTCCGCATAGCTCAGGTCGTTGCGCGGATACACGAAGGGCTGGCCGATCGAGTACTTGTAGGCCCAGGCGGCGATGGTCGGCAGCTTGGCGATCAGGCGGAAGGCGCTGATCTCGCGCTGCTTCTCGTCGTTGATGTCCAGGCTGTCGTGGTAGAAGGCGGACATGGCGCCTACCACGCCGCAGATGATCGCCATCGGATGGGCGTCGCGGCGGAAGCCGTCATAGAAGCGGCGAAGCTGCTCGTGCAGCATGGTGTGCATGGTCACACCGTGCTTGAACTCCTTGAGCTGCTTCTCGTTCGGCAGCTCCCCGTGCAGCAGGAGGTAGCAGACCTCCACGAAGTCCGACTTCTCGGCCAGCTGCTCGATCGGATAGCCGCGATAGAGCAGGACGCCCTCGTCGCCGTCGATATAGGTGATCTTGCTTTCGCAGGCCGCCGTCATCCCGAAGCCGGGATCGAAGGTGAAGACACCCAGATCGGCATAGATCTTGCGGATGTCCGCGACGGAAGGGCCGATGGAGCCAGGAACCAGGGGAGCGGAACTACTCTTGTTCGTCCCGTCCAGCGTGATCGTGACCGACCCGTGACCGCTGTTGCTCATGCTTGGCTCCTCATTGCCTCCCGTACCTTCAGGGTCCGGGATCATGTTATGTTGCAGCGCAAATATGCGCCGACAAGCCGTCTTGTCCACCATCCCCCAGGCGCCGCCGGACCGGGCGCCAGGCGATGGCGCCGCCTACCGGCGATCCCTCCATTCCTCGGGCGGCACGACCCCATCGGCCCATAGGCCCCGGCCGGCCTGCCTTGCCCGGGCCTCGGCTTCGGAAAAACTCTCCGAACTCGCCAGGGCCCAGCCCGAAGACACAAGCATCGCGTTCAGAATCCTGCCATTTGCCTCGCAGATGGCCAGTGGACGGCGAAACACGTCCTGCCCGTGCAACTCGCAGACAAGGGCATGGTTCGCCACCAGATGGGCCAGCCTGTCTGCCGCAGCCACGCCGCAATCGAAACCCTGGCCCGCCGTATCGGCGCAGGTCTCGCCGCGCGACGGGGCCTGGAGCCCATCCAGGCGCACCACCTGCCCTTGCAGGCGCAGGGTCTCCCCGTCCACGACATGGATTTCCGCCGGATCGGCCTGGATCGGCCCTTCCGGCGGCGTGGCGGCCGGGGGCGCGGCGCCGGAGCCCAGGCCGGGAAGGCCGGCCAGGACCGGACGGAGATGCCCGGCGAGGCCCGCCCCGCCCACCGCATACAGATAGGCCCCACCGGCGGCGAGCAGCAGCAGGGCGGCCAGGCCGAGCGCCAGCGGGGCGCGGCGGCGCGGCGGCTTGCGATGGGAATGGAAGATCTTTCTCGGGCGTGCCACGGCACGGAGCCCTATCAAAGCCGAGGGGGGCCGGGAAGCGGGAAAACGCCCCTTCCCGGCCGGAAGCAAGACAGGCTCAGAACAGCCCGTCGAAGATGCCGCGCTCCTTGCGCTGGATGATCGGCGTTTCGCCATCCCCAGGCGGGCGGCCCAGGGCGAAGTTCTCGCGCAGGCGCTGGCTCTCCTTCTGCGGGTCCACCACCACGCCCGGCGGCGGCGCGTCGCGCCAGAACATCAGCCGGTCCACCACGGTCTGGCTCGGCTGGTTCAGCCGCAGGCTTTCCTCGTCCACCCTCCGGCGGATGGCAGGATCGACCGTCCCACCGGCCCGGGCGACCAGCGCGCTCTCGCCCGAGGACTGGCGGCTCGCCTGGGTGGACTCCAGGACGGCGCCGGGCACCAGGGCGCTTTCCCCCTGCTCGCGGGCCGAAAGCTCCTGCGGCCGCACCGCACCGGGGCGGGGCACGGGCAGGTTGTTCATGTCCGGCGGCAGCGAGAGCGGCGCGCGGGTCACCACCTGGAACTCGTCCGGGGCGTCCCGGGTGAAGCCCAGGGTACGGGCCGTGTCACCGCCGCATCCGGCGAGCAGGCCGAGGGAAAGGGCGGCCGGCAGGGCCAGGGCCACGGTCCGGCGTTGGGGCATCCTCATACGGGCTCCTTAGCCACGCCGTCGCGTCCGGTCGAGGGGGGACGGAAGAGCGCGTCCGCCACCAGGGCGATCACGCCCAGCACGATGGCCGCGTCGGCGATGTTGAAGACATACCAGTGCCACCCCCGGAAGGAGGCATCGACGAAGTCGAAGACCGCGCCGAAGCGCAGCCGGTCGATGACATTGCCGATGGCGCCGCCGATCACCGCGCCCAGGGCGACGGCGACCGGCCGGGTCTCCGCCCGGGCCATCCAGCGCAGCAGGATCAGCGTGATCACCAGGGCAAGACCGGCGAGCAGCCAGCCATGCCAGGGCGCATCCCCAGCCATAAGGCCGAAGGTGACGCCCCGATTCCAGACCATGGAAAGGTCCAGGCTGAAGGGCCCCGCCGAGAAGAGCGGGACATGGCCCCGCTCGGGCAGGCGCAGCACCTCCCCCATCCACCACTTGCTCGCCTGGTCGGCCACCAGGACCAGCACGGCGGCCACGAGGCCGAGCGGGATCATCCGGGCCGGAGTCGTGGGGCTGGGCATCAGGCGACCGCGGCCTCGCAGCGCAGGCAGAGATCGGCATGGCGCCGTCCAGGGGCACCGACCTCCGGCAGCACCCGCCAGCAGCGGGCGCATTTCGCCCCCTCGGCGGGGCGGAACTCCGCGGCGGGCGCCTCCGCCCCGGGGGCCAGTTCGAAGCCGGAGGTGATGCAGGTCTCGGCCCAGAGTTCCGGCGACAGCAGCCCGGCCTCGGCCTCCGGCAGCGCCAGCACCGGCGCGGCCTGCAGGCTGGAGCCGATCGTGCCGGCGGCGCGGGCCTTCTCCAGCTCCGCCGTCACCACGCCGCGCAGCTCGCGCACCCGCGCCCATCTGGCGGCCAGCGCCTCGTCCCGCCATTCCGCCGGGACCTCGGGGAAGAGCTGGAGATGGACGGAGTCGGTCTCGGATGGGAAGCGGGCCAGCCAGGCCTCCTCCGCCGTGAAGGGCAGGACCGGCGCCAGCCAGGTAGCGAGGCAGCGGTGCAGCACGTCCAGCACGGTGCGGGCGGCCCGGCGGCGTGGGCTGTCCGCCGCGTCGCAGTAGAGGCTGTCCTTGCGGATGTCGAAATAGAAGGCCGAGAGATCGGCGGCGCAGAAGGCATGGATCTCCGGCACCACGCCGGACCAGTCATAGCTTTCCACCGCCCCGCGGATGCGGGCATCGAGCTGGGTCAGCCGGTGCAGCACCCAGCGCTCCAGCTCCGGCAGCTCGGCATGGGGCACGCGCTCGGCCTCGGAGAAGCCGTCGAGATTGCCCAGCAGCCAACGCAGCGTGTTGCGCAGGCGGCGATAGAGCTCCGCCGTCTGCTCCAGGATGCGCGGGCCGATGCGCTGGTCCTCGGTGGTGTCGGCGTTCATCACCCAGAGGCGCAGGATGTCGGCGCCGTACTTCTTGGTGACTTCCTGCGGGGCGGTGACGTTGCCCAGCGACTTGGACATCTTCCGCCCGGACTCGTCGAGCGTGAAGCCATGCGTCAGCAGCGCCTTGTAGGGCGCCACCCCCCGGGTGCCGATGCTTTCCAGCAGGGAGGAATGGAACCAGCCGCGATGCTGGTCCGACCCCTCCAGGTAGAGATCCGCCGGAAAGGGCAGGCCACGCTCCGGCGTCAGGGTGAAGGCATGGGTCGAGCCGGACTCGAACCACACGTCCACGATGTCCATCACCTGCTCGTAGTCGTCCGGGTTCCGGCCGTTGCCCAGGAAGCGCTGCGCGGCGCCGGGCTTGTACCAGGCATCGGCCCCTTCCTCGCGAAAGGCGCAAACCACGCGCTCCAGCACCGCCGGATCGCGCAGCGGCTCGCCGATCCGCTTCTCCACGAAGACCGGGATGGGCACGCCCCAGGCGCGCTGGCGGCTGATGCACCAGTCCGGCCGGGCGGCGACCATGGAGGTGATGCGGTTGCGCCCGACCTCGGGCACGAAGCGGGTGACGGCCAGCGCGTCCAGCGCCTTGGCGCGGATCTGGTTGCCGTCGTCCATGGCGATGAACCACTGCGGCGTGGCGCGGAAGATCACCGGCTTCTTGGAGCGCCAGGAATGCGGGTAGGAATGCCGCAGCGAGCCCTTCGCGGCCAGCGTGCCCATGCTCTCCATCGCGGCCCAGACGGGCTCATGCGCCTTGAAGACATGGATGCCGGTGAAGCCCGGCGACTGCACCGAATAGGTGCCGTCGTCGTTCACCGTTTCCGGCACCGGCAGGCCGAAGTGGCGACCGAGGTTGAAGTCGTCCTCGCCATGGCCCGGAGCGATGTGGACGAAGCCCGTGCCCGCATCGGCGGTGACGAAATCGCCCGGCAGCAACGGCACGTCGAAGTCGTAGCCGCCCTCCGCGGGCGCCCAGCCGCGCAGCGGGTGCGCCAGCACGGTGCCCGCCAGCTCCGCGCCCTTGAAGACGCGGCGGATGGAATGGGCGCCGAGGCCGGCCTCCTTCGCGAAGCTTTCCAGCAGCGGCAGGGCGACCAGCAGGTTCTCGCCGACCTTCAGCAGCGAGCCCTCGGCCACCCCTTCCACGTGCAGCAGGGCGTAATCGATCTCCTCGCCATAGGCGACGGCGCGGTTGCCCGGCATGGTCCAGGGCGTGGTGGTCCAGATCACCACGCTGGCGCCCGCCGCCGCCTCGGCCGGCGAGCGCAGCACGCGGAAAAGGGCGTGCAGCGTCGGGCTGGTATGGTCGTGGTACTCGACCTCGGCATCGGCCAGGGCGGTCTTCTCGACCGGGCTCCACATCACCGGGCGCAGGCCGCGATAGAGCGAGCCGTTCAGCAGGAACTTGCCGATCTCGCCCGCGATCACCGCCTCGGAGGAGAAGTTCATCGTGGCGTAGGGATGCTCCCAGTCGCCGAGCACGCCCAGGCGCTGGAACTCCTCCCGCTGCACGTTCAGCCAGTGGCCGGCATAGGCGCGGCACTCGGCCCGGAAGTCGAGAATGGGCACCTGGTCCTTGTCCACGCCGCCCCGGTACTTGCCCTTGGGGTTGCGGTACTCCTCCTCGACCTTCCACTCGATCGGCAGGCCGTGGCAGTCCCAGCCGGGGACGTAGTTCGCGTCCTTGCCCGACATCTGGGCGCCGCGGTTGATCACGTCCTTCAGGATCTTGTTCAGGGCGTGGCCGATATGCAGCGGCCCGTTCGCATAGGGCGGGCCGTCATGCAGCACGAATTTCGGCATCCCGGCGGACTGGGCACGCAGGCGGTCGCGCAGCCCGGTCTCCTTCCAGCGGCCGAGCCAGCCGGGCTCGCGCTTCGGCAGGTCGCCCTTCATCGGGAAGGAGGTGCGCGGCAGGAAGACCGTGTCGCGCCAGTCCCGGGCGGGGACGGTGTCGGGGGTGGGGGCGTCGTTCATCGGGGCAGTTCCGGGCGGTCGGCCATGGCAATGGCGGGGGAAGGCGCGAAGGACAAGGGGAACCCGGCCCTCAGCCGAGGGCCGGGCGGGTAATTCGCGCTGTGTGCCGCCTGGACATGGGCGCCTTATGCGGAGGCCGGTCCGTTCCGGTCAAGTCACGCGCCATGGCGGGGCCGCGATGCTGCTGCGCCCGGTAGAGGCGCGCGGGCGGCGGCACGGGCCCGCAGGGCGGAAGCCCCGGCCGGAAACCCGGGAAAGCGGAGGCAGGAGGCGGGGAAACGGCGAAAGCCCCTCCGTCGCGGCGACGGACACCGGGGTGGCCCCCTCCCCGCACGGCGGGCGCAGGCCCTGGGAGGACGATCCGGCGTGCGCGCTGGAATGACCAGGACGTGGTCGCCGGGAAAGCATGGACGGTCCGTCGCCGGGCCGCCCGTCAACGGGGGCTGGCCGCGGGCGGCCGCCTTGCGGCCCGTTGCGGGTCCAGCCCCTTGCGGCGCGGTTACTGGGCCGTGCGGGCGGCGCTGTCCAGCAGGCCAGCAGGCAGGCGGTCCATCTGCTGGCGGGCGACGATGTTGCCGACAAGGGAAGCACCCAGGGCGGCGATGCTAAGCACGAGAGCGAGCATGGCAGGAACTCCTTCGGTCCGGGCCGGTGGAGGGGGCACTGCGCCATCCTCCACTCGGCAGGACACCATGGGGGGCGCCGGCGGCAGGCCGGAGCCTGTTTCGATCAGTCGGCCATCCGCAGGCGCGGCGGCAGGCCGTTCGGGTAAAGCGTGCTCATCACGACCTGAGCGGCGACATTGCCGCCGGCGAGCGCCGCGAGAACAGCAACGAACACGACTTCAAGCATGGGATGACCTCTTGGCTCGGCCGGTCCGATCCGGTCCGAGATCTGAGCATCAAGATGCTTCGCTGCGCCGCGTCATTCAAGCATAAACGGCATGCCATGCCTTGCTGTTCTTGAATGCCTGAGTTGGCTCCAAGTCAAAATCCAGCGTGTCTTATGTAAGTCCCGTGGTGTTTATCTTATGCATGACCAGAGCAGTTTTATCATGTGTCATATAGAACACGAACCTGACCAGCCATGACGGTGGCCTGCCGCCTCGCAGGTCGGGCCGGCCAGTCCGTTGCGTACCGGTCATCGCATGTCTGCCGGGCCGGTGCCCGCAGGCAGGGGGCGGCGGAACGGGCATGATCCGCGCCCCGCTGCCGGACGCCACGCCCTACGGGCCGCGCGCCTCCAGGCCCAGCACCCGCCGGGCGTCCTCGGCATCCTGGGCGATGGCGGCCTTGAGCTCCTCCAGCCCGGCGAAGGTCGCGTCCGCCCGCAGGAAGTTCACCAGCCGCACCCGGATCTCCTGGCCGTAGAGGTCGCCGGAGAAGTCGAAGAGATGCACCTCCAGCCGGGTCTGCGGGTCCCCGCCCAGGGTGGGGCGGCGCCCGATATTGGCGACGCCCTTCACTTCCCGCCCTTCCGGCAGGGCCACGGTCACGGCATAGACGCCGCGCGCCGGCTCCAGGTGCCGGCCGAGCCAGAGATTGGCCGTGGGCCAGCCCAGGACGCGGCCCAGCTTGTCGCCGTGCACGACCTCCCCTGCGATCTCCCAGGCCCGGCCCAGGTCGCGCGTCGCACGCTCGGGATAGCCGTCCTGCAGGGCGCGGCGGATGCGGGTGGAGGACAGGGTGCCCTCGGCATCCGCCACGGGCGGTACCACGGACAGGCCGATGCCGCGCGCCTCCGCGGCCTGGGCCAGAAAGGCGATGTCGCCGCCCCGCCGGTGCCCGAAGGCGAAGTCGGCGCCGCAGGCCAGGTGCCGCGCCCCGATCCCGCGATGCAGCACCTGCTCCACGAAATCCTCGGCGCTCATCGCGGCCAGTTCCGGCCCGAAGGGCAGCGCATAGACGATGCGGCAGCCCGCCGCCTCCAGCGCCCGCCGCTTTGCCGGCAGGGGGGTCAGACGGAAGGGCGGGTCGTCCGGGCGGAAATACTCGCGCGGATGCGGCTCGAAGGTGAGCGCCGCCAGGGGCAGGTCGGGCCGCGCCGCATGGGCCGCGCCCAGCACCGCCCGGTGGCCGCGATGCACGCCGTCGAAATTGCCCAGCGCCACGGCCGCGCCGCGCGCCACCGCCGGCACGCCGCGCCAGTCCGCGAGCAGCAGGCAATCCGCCTCGGGAACGGAAGGCTGGGCCATGGCCGGAACCTCGCTGCCGCCGCTCAGGTCTGGGCCGGGCTGACGATCCAGCGCGCCACTTCCGGCGGTCGGAAGGCGGCCAGCATGTCCAGCGCCTGTTCCGGCGTTTCCGCCCGCATGGCCAGCAGCCGGTGCTCGGGCTTCAGGAAGCCCTCCCCCTGCATCCCGTCCAGCGCCGCCATCAGGTGGTTCCAGTAGCCATCGACATCGAGGAAGACCGCGCCCTTGCTGTGCAGGCCAAGCTGCGACCAGGTGAGCACCTCGAAGACCTCCTCCATCGTGCCGAAGCCGCCGGGCAGGATCACGAAGCCGTCCGACAGCTCGGCCATCATCGCCTTGCGCTCGTGCATCGACCCGACGACATGCAGCCGGGTCACGGAACCGTGCCCGACCTCGCGCTGCATGAGCGCCTCGGGGATCACCCCGTCCACCTCGGCGCCGTTCGCCAGGGCGGCATCGGCCACCACGCCCATGAGGCCGACCTTGCCGCCGCCATAGACCAGGTCCAGCCCCCGCGCCGCGATCGCCTCGCCCAGGGCGCGGGCGGTTTCGGCATAGATCGGGCGGGCGCCGCTGCTGGCACCGCAGAACACACAGACACGCTTCAACGTCTTCGTCTCTTCCATGGCCCTGATCTAAGGGCATCGGCGGCGCCGGGGAAAGCGCGTCCGGATGACGATCCGCTCAGCCGCCCCTGCCACCCCCCGCGAATTCCCGCCACCCCCCGATGGACAAGCCGGGCGGGCGGCGCGACACAGCCCGCTTTCCAACCGGGGACCTGCCGCCGGCGCCGCGCGCCCCGGGGACAGGCCGCCTTGCCGCGAGGAGCCTGCATGCCCGCCACCGAGATCGGAACCAGCGAGAGGCTGCTGGAGGAACTGCGCCTCTGGGTCGAGATGGAGACCCCCACCACCGATGCCGCCGCGGTGAACCGGCTGGTGGACCGTGCCGAGGCCGGTCTGCGGGAGGCCGGGGCCACGCTGGAGCGCATCCCCGGCCGCGACGGCTATGGCGACAACCTGATCGCCCGCCTGCCCGGCCCCGCCGGCAGCAACCGCAAGCCGGTGGTGGTCTGCGTGCATCTCGACACGGTCTGGGACAACGGCACCCTCGCCGCCTCGATGCCCTTCCGCGTCGAGGGCGACAAGGCCTACGGCCCCGGCATCTACGACATGAAGTCGGGCTCCTTCCTCGCCTTCCACGCGGTGCGCGAGATCCTGCGCCAGAAGGTGGCGACGCGCAGCCCGGTCACGCTGATCATGACGCCGGACGAGGAGGTCGGCTCCCCCACCTCCCGCGCCATCATCGAGCGCGAGGCGCGAGACGCCAGCGCCGTGCTGATCGCCGAGCCGGCGGGCGGGCCGCAGGGCGCCTGCGTCACCGCGCGCAAGGGCGTCGGCCGCTTCGTGGTGAAGATCCATGGCATTTCCGCCCATGCCGGCGGCAACTGGAGCGAGGGGCGCAGCGCCGTGGTGGCGCTGTCCGAGCTGGTGCTGAAGGTGCACGGGCTGGTGGACCTGGAGCGGGGCGTGACCACCAACGTGGCCCCCGTCTGGGGCGGCACGCGCCCCAATGTCGTCCCGCCCGAGGCCGGCTGCGAGATCGACCTGCGCGTCGCCAGCGAGGCGGACGGCGTGGCGATGGAGCGGGCCATCCTGGCCCTCGCCGGGGAGCGGGACGGAATCCGCATCGAGATCACCGGCGGCATGAACCGCCCGCCCATGGAGGAGACGGCGGAAACCCTGCGCCTCTACGAGACGGCGCGCGAACTGGCGCGGCAGGCGGGCTATGACCTGCCGAAGCAGCATCGCGGCGGCGGGTCGGACGGCAACTTTACCGCCGCGCTCGGCATCCCGACCCTGGACGGGCTAGGCTGCACCGGCGCGGGCGCCCATGCGCCGCACGAGCATATCCTGTGGCGTGACCTCGCCGCGCGGGGGCAGGTGCTGGCGGGATTGATCGAGACGCTCTGAGGCATCGCCGATGGCCGTGGTGGGGGCCATGGCCTCCGCCACGGGCTTGACGCGGCCGTGGCGGAGGCCAAGGTAATACCCAGAGGGAACATCGGTATTACCGGAAGCAAGCCATGGCCACCATCGTCACCAGCAAAGGGCAGGTCACCATCCCGAAGCCGGTCCGGGACCTGCTTGGCATCACCACCGGCACCGCCGTCGAATTCCAGGTCGCACCGGATGGCCGGGTGGTGCTGGCACGCGCCGATGACGCGGCCGCCCCCCGCAGCCGCTTCGAGCGGCTGCGGGGGGCGGCCGGGCATGGCATGAGCACCGACGAGATCATGGCCCTGACGCGGGGCGACTGAGGAGGCGAGCGAGGCGGGTCCGGAGGGCGAACCTGGGGTATGACGCTGGTCGATACCAATATCCTGCTCGACCTGGCCATCGACGACCCGAACTGGGTGGACTGGTCCATCCGGCAACTCGATGCCGCGGCTGTCGCCGGCCCATTGCTGATCAACGACATCGTCTATGCTGAATTGTCGGTCCGCTTCCCGGCGATCGAAGCCGTGGATGCCTTTCTGGAAGAGGCTGGAATCGTGCTCCAGCCGATGCCCCGGGCGGCCTTGTTCCTGGCTGGCAAGGCCTTCCAGAACTACCGGGCACGCGGCGGGTCACGGACAGGTGTGCTTCCAGACTTCCTGATCGGCGCCCATGCTGCCGTCGCGAAACTGCCCCTGCTCACGCGGGATGTCGGACGCTACCGCAGCTATTTCCCCTCCGTCGCCCTGATCGCACCCGGAGCCTGACAGGCTTCCGTGAGTGCCCCCGGGGGAACACCCTCCCCCCGAAGCACGGCAAGGCTGCTCAGCCTCGCGAAGCGCGCTGCAGCGCCATCCAGACCTTCTCCGGCGTGGCGGGCATGTCCACCGGCTCGGCCCCGGCGGCGCGCAGCGCATCGGCCAGGGCGTTCATCACCGCCGGCAGCGAGCCGGCGCAGCCGGCCTCGCCGCAGCCCTTGGCGCCGACCGGGTTGGTCTTCGCCGGGACGGGGCGGGAGGCAGTGAGGATCGGCGGCAGGTCCTCGGCACGCGGCAGGGCGTAGTCCATGAAGGAGGCAGACAGGATCTGCCCGCCCTCGTCATAGGAGACGCGCTCCATCAGCGCCTGGCCGATGCCCTGGGCGACGCCGCCATGCACCTGCCCCTGCACCATCAGCGGGTTCACCTCGACACCGAAATCGCTGACGGCGAGGTAGCGCACGAGGTGGACATGGCCGGTCTCCGGATCGACCTCGACCTCGGCGACGTGGCAGCCATTGGGATAGGCCATCGGCTTGTCCTCGGTGACATGCGTCACGTCGAGGGAGCGCAGATCCTCCGGCAGTTCCGGCGCGGCCCGCATGCGCGCGGCCAGTTCCAGGATGCCGATGCCGCGATCCGTGCCGGCGATGGCGAAGCGGCCATTCTCCGGGTCGAACTCGATATCCGCCACGGCGGCTTCGAGGAGATGCGAGGCGGCCTCGCGGCCCTTCTCGATCACCTTCTCCGAGGCCTCGATGATCGCGGTGCCGGAGGACATCATGGAGCGCGAGCCGCCGGTGCCGCCGCCGTGCTTCAGCAGGTCGGAATCGCCTTGGATCAGCCGGATGCGCTCGAAGGGCACGCCGAGGCGGCTGCCGAGGAGCTGCGCGAAGGGCGTCCAGTGGCCCTGGCCGTAGTCGAGCGTGCCGGTGATGATGGTGACGCCGCCATCCTCCTCGAAGCGCACGCCGCCATGCTCCTTGCCGGCGGGGGCGGTGCATTCGAGGTAGTTGCCGAGGCCGCGGCCGCGCAGCAACCCGCGCGAGGCGCTTTCCTCCCGCCGGGCCGCGAAGCCGTCCCAGTCGGCCTGGCGCAGCGCCTCCTCCATCAGCGCGGTGAACTCGCCGCCATCGTACCGGCTGCCGGAGGCCGCGTCATAGGGCATCTGCTCGGGGCGGATATGGTTGCGGCGGCGCAGTTCCAGCGGGTCCATGCCGATCTGCGCCGCGGCGGCCTCGACCAGCCGCTCCATGTAGTAGTTGCCCTCGGGCCGCCCGGCGCCGCGATAGGCGCCGACCGGGCTGGTGTTGGTGAAGACCGACTTGGTGTCCACCTCGATCAGCGGCGTGGCGTAGTTGGACTGGACGTTCTTCACGAAGCCCATCGTGCCCATCAGCGGCCCGACCGTGGTGAGATAGGCGCCCATGTTGGCGAAGGAGGTCAGCCGCACCGCCAGGAAGCGCCCCTCCGCGTCCAGCGCCAGCTCCGCCACCGTCTCGTGGTCGCGCCCGTGCTGGTCGGACACGAAGGAGCCGGAGCGCTCGTCGGTCCACTTCACCGGCCGGCCCAGCAGCCGCGCCGCGTGGAACATGCCGGGATATTCCGGATAGACCGTGCCCTTCATGCCGAAGGAGCCGCCGACCTGCGTGGTCAGCACATGCACCTTCTCCACCGGCACCCTGAGGATGTCCTCGGCGATCTGGCGGCGCAGGCCGAAGACGCCCTGCGAGCAGGCGCGCAGCGTGTAGCGCCCGCTTTCCGCGTCATATTCCGCGATGGCGGCGCGCGGCTCCATCGCCGCGACGACGATGCGGTTGTTGCGCAGCGGCAGCTTCACCCGGTGCGCGGCGGTGGCGAAGGCGGCGGCGACCTTTTCCGCATCGCCCGAATGCCAGTCCAGCACCACGTTGCCCGGTACGTCGTCATAGAGCTGCGGCGCGCCCGGCGCGGCGGCGGCGGAGGCCTCGGTGACGGCGTCGAGCGGGTCGATGTCCAGCATCACCGCCTCCGCCGCGTCGCGCGCCTCGGCCGGCGTCTCGGCGATGACGATGGCCACCGGGTCGCCGACATAGCGCACGCGGTCCGTCGCCAGCGCCGGGCGGACCGGCGAGGCGAGCGGGCTGCCGTCGCGGTTCTTCAGCGGCATGGCGCATCTGATCGGGCCGTATTCCGCGAGATCGGCACCGGTGTAGACCGCCAGCACGCCCGGCATGGACTTCGCCTCGGCCGTGTCGATGCCGTTGATCACGCCATGGGCATAGGGGCTGCGCACCATCCAGGCATGGGCCTGCCCCTCGGCCTGCAGGTCGTCGGTGTAGTGCCCCTCCCCCCGCAGCAGCATCGGGTCCTCCCGTCGCGTGACCGGCTGGCCCACGGCGAAGCGCATGCGGCTGGGATCGGGCATGTTCGTATCGGGCATGGCGGAGCCTCCGGAAGCGGACGGATCGGTGTGCGGCCCAAATGGGGCGGGACAGACGAGGCGGGCCGTCAGCCTGTCCACCAACAGGGATGGAGGCAAAAACCGGGCCGGGACGGGGAATCCCGTCTTGGCTTGGCGGACGGCCGGGAGGATGGTGCGCCCGTTTCAACGCGAGGGGAAGTCTATGGACGGCGGCTGGCGCGCTCGGGCGGGATCGCCCTTCACCACGCAGAAGGCCCCGGCCAGCGGCAGCCGCGGCATGGCGGTGACCAACCACCCGCTGGGTTCCGCCGCCGCGGCCGAGATGCTGGCGGCCGGGGGCAACGCGGTGGACGCCGCCATCGCCGCCTTCTTCGCCCTTTCGGTGGTCGAGCCGATGATGACCGGGCCGCTGGGCGGCGGGCTGACGCATCTGCGCCTCGCCGACGGGCGCCACATCATCGTGGACGGGCTTTCCGCCGCGCCGCTGGCGGGGTCGGGGACGATGTACACCCCGGCCTCCGAAGACCCGGCGCGGCGCATGGAGACGCTGGGCCGGGCCAACACGGTCGGCCCCCTGGCCGTCGCCTCGCCGGGCGCGCTGCGCGCCTGGTGCGACATCCTGGCCCGCTACGGCACGCTGCCGCTCGCGGATGTGATGGAGCCGGCGATCCGCCACGCGGCCCGGGGCTTCGCCGTCACCACCTATCTCGCCGACTGCATCGCCGATGCCGCGGGCGATCTGGCGCGGGACCCGGAGATGGCGCGGGTCTTCCTGCCCGGCGGCACGCCGCTGAAGGCCGGGGCGCGGCTGGTCCAGGGCGACACGGCCGAGACGCTGCGCACCATCGCGCAGGAGGGGCCGGACGCCTTCTACCGGGGCGCGCTGGGGCAGGCCGCCTGCGACTGGTTCGCCCGCAACGGCGGCATCCTGACGCGGGAGGACCTCGCCAGCACCGCCCCGGTCGAGCGCGAGCCGGTGCGCGGCACCTATCGCGGGCATGAGGTGGTCGGTCCCCCCGCCCCCTCCGCCGGCGGCATGCACATGGTGCAGATGCTGAACTTCCTGGAGGGCTTCGACCTCCGTGCCCTGGGCTTCGGCACGGCGCCGACCCTGCACCGGATCGCCGAGGCGCTGAAGCTCGCCTTCGCCGACCGCGCCATGGTCACCGCCGACCCGGCTTTCGTGCGCATCCCGGTGGAGCGGCTGGTCTCCAGGCCCTATGCGGAGGAACGGCGGGCCGGGTTCGACCCCGGCCATGCGCGCGACTGGGCGCCCGGCGTGGCACCGCTCGACGAGAGCGCCGACACCACCCATGTCACCACCGCCGATGCCGCCGGCAACGTCGTGGCCATGACGCAGACCATCAACGGCCTCTTCGGCGCGCGGGTCCGCATCCCCGGGCTGGGGCTGATCCCCAACAACTACATGTGCAACTTCGACCCGCGCCCGGGCCTCGCCCAGTCCGTGGCGCCGGGCAAGCGCATCACCACCTCCATGGCGCCGACCATCGTGCTGCGCGACGGCAGGCCGGTCTTCGCGCTGGGCCTGCCGGGCGGGCTGAAGATCTTCGGCTCGGCCATGCAGGCGGTGCTGAACATGATCGACCACGGCATGAGCCCGCAGGAGGCGGTGGAGGCCCCCCGGATCTGGACCCAGGGCCTGGCGCTGGAGGCCGAGGGCGGCGTCGCCCCCACGGTGCGGGAGGAGCTGGCCGCCATGGGCCACGAGGTGGCGACGGTGCCGACCGTGGGCGGCGGCATGAACCTGATCGCCTTCGGGGAAGCGGGAATGATGACCGGCGCCGCCTGCTGGCGCGCCGACGGCACGCCCATCGGCGTGGCGGGCGGGCTGGCCAAGCCCGGCGTGCGCTTCGTGCTGGAACAGGCGCGCCGGTAACACCGCGCGCGACCGTTCCGTCACACGCCGCATGACGGAACCGGTCCCACAAGGCAGGGAGCGGCAGGCCGATGGACAGGGCCGCCCATGCCGCGCGCAAGGGCATCCGGAAGGTCGGGGCGGCGCCGGCGGGGTGAGGAGGCCGGCTCAACCCGGCTCCCCGTCCTCCTCCGGCCGCCCGCGCTTCATGCGCCCGCGCGACAGCTCGCTCACCACGCCGTGCAGGGTCCGCAATTCCTGCTCCGTCACCTCGCCGCGCTGGAAGAGGTGGCGCAGGTTGCGGATCATCCCGGGCCGCTTCTGCGCGTTGCTGAGGAAGCCGCAGGCATCCAGCTCGGAGGTCAGGCGCCCGAGGAAGCCTTCCAGCTCCTCCTTGCTGGCGACATGCGTCTCGTTGGTCATGAGCTGGCGCGGCGGCGTCGCTTCGGCGGCGGTCCACCACTCATAGGCCAGCACCATCACCGCCTGGGCGAGGTTCAGCGACATGTGCGCCGGGTTCAGCGGATAGCGCACCAGCGTGTCCGCCCGCGCCATGTCCTCGTTGTCCAGCCCGGCGCGCTCCGGCCCGAACAGCACCGCCGCCCGCAGGCCCCGGCCGTTGATCCCGCGCAGGTCCTCGGCGGCGGCGCGCGCCGTGCGCACGGGGATGATCACATGGCGCGGCCGGGGGCAGGTGGCGAAGACGCGCTGGCAGTCCGCCACCGCCCCGTCCACGGTCTCGTGCACCGTGGCGGCATCCAGGATGCGCCCGGCGCCGCTCGCCGTGGCCCAGGCGCGTTCCTGCGGCCAGCCATCGCGCGGCGCCACGAGCCGCAGGTGGAACAGCCCGCCATTGGCCATGGCCCGCGCCACGGCCCCGATATTGTCGGCAAGCTGCGGCCGCACCAGCACCACGATCGGGCTCTCGCCCGGTGCCGGATGCAGGTCCGCGCCGCCATCCCGTCCCGTCATGCCCTCGCTCTCCCGCCTCGCGCCCGTGCCAGGCCGCGTGCATGCGTCGCCGGGCGCCCGGGAGCAAGGGGCCGCCGCGCGGGGCTCAGTTCAGCCGCTTGCGGATCGCCTCCAGTTCCTTGATCTCCCGCTCCTGCGCCGCGATCACGTCCTGGGCGATCTTCCTGATCTCCGGGTCCTTGCCATATTTCAGCACGGTCCGGGCCATGTCGATCGCCCCTTGGTGGTGCGGGATCATCCCGGCCACGAAGTCCTTGTCGGCATCCCCGGTGTAGGGGATGTCCATGGCCTTGTGCATCCGCTCCATCGCGGCACGGTATTCCGCCGTGCTCGGGCTCGATGCCGCCCTGCCCGTGGGCGGGGCCGTGGGGGCGGCGGGCGAGGCGCCATGGGTGCCATGACCGGCCATCTGCGCCATGGCGGGCTGGGCGAGGGTCAAGGTACCCAGCAGCAGCAGGGTGCGGAACATGGGGATTCTCCTTCCCGATCGTCTGGGCCGGACTCCGCCCGGCCCCTGGAAGGACAGGGCTGCGGCCTTCCCCTTGCGGGAAGGCAAGGGCGGCCCTCGCCCTTTCCGGACACGTTCGGCGGCGCGGCCCTGACCCATCCCTGTCATGTCCCGGGAACCGGAATGTCATGCCCCTGTCACCGGTCCGTGCCATGCGTCCCGGCCCTCCCCGCCCGCCGGAACAGGAATGCGCCGCCATGGATCACGCCGAAGTCGCCGCGCACTGGGAAGCCAATGCGGAGCACTGGACGCGTCAGGTCCGCGCCGGGATGGACGTGTACCGCGACGCGCTGAACACGCCGGCCTTCCTGGCGATGCTGCCGCCCGTGGCCAAGCTCGAGGGGATCGATATCGGCTGCGGCGAGGGCGCCAACACGCGGCAGCTCGCCCGGCTCGGCGCGCGGATGCGGGCGGTGGACATCGCCCCCACCTTCATCCGCCATGCGCGGGAGGCCGAGGCGGCGGAACCGCTCGGCATCGCCTATGGCGTGGGGGACGGCACCGCCCTGCCCTTCCCCGATGCGCGCTTCGACTTCGCCACGGCATTCATGTCGCTGATGGACATGCCCGACCAGGCCCAGGCGCTGCGCGAGGCGGCGCGGGTGCTGCGTCCCGGCGGCTTCCTGCAGTTCTCGATCCTGCACCCCTGCTTCGCCCCGCCCCGGCGGCGCGTGCTGCGTGACGGGGAGGGCATGGTGCTGGGAGTGGAGGTGTCGCGCTACTTCGACGACACTGCCGGCGCCGTGGACGAATGGCATTTCTCCACCCTGCCGGTGGAGGAACGCGCCGGCATCCCGCCCTTCCGCACGCCCCGCTTCCACCGCACCCTGTCGGGCTGGGTCTCGATCATCCTCGCGGCCCGGCTGCGCATCGAGGCGATGGGCGAGCCCTGCGCCAGCGAGGAACTGGCGCGGCAGGTGCCGACGGTGGCGGACACACGGGTGGCGCCGCTCTTCCTGCATGTCCGGGTGCGGAAGGGCTGAACGGCGGAGCGCTCGTCCCGGACGCTCCGCCGCCGGCTCAGGCCCGGCGCCAGGTGGTGCCCTTCGGCCCGTCCTCCAGCACAACGCCCTTCGCGGCGAGGTCGTCGCGGATGCGGTCCGCCTCGGCCCAGTCGCGCGCCTTGCGGGCGGCGAGGCGCGCCGCGATGGCGGCCTCGATCGCCGCCGCCTCGCCATCCGCTCCCCCCTGGCGCCAGCCCTGCGGATCGCTGGACAGCAGCCCCAGCACCCCGGCGGCCTCGCGCAGCGCCGCCGCCGCCGTGCCCGGCTCCGGCGCCTCGGACAGGCCGATGCGGCCCAGCACCACCGTCGCGGAACCGCCCACGGCGCCGATATTGGCCAGCGTGCGCAGGTCGCGCAGCCGGGCCAGCGCCAGCGGCGTGTTCAGGTCGTCGGCCAGCGGCTCCAGCGCCCAGGCGGCAAGGCGCGCGGCCTGCTCCTCGTCGGCCGCCGCATCGCCCGGGATGCGGGCCAGCAGGGCGTAGAAATCGTCCAGCTCCCGCTTCGCCTCCTCCAGTCGATCCAGCGTGTAGTCGATCTCGGAGCGGTAGTGGGTACGCAGCAGCAGCAGGCGGAAAGCCTCGCCCGCCCAGGGCCCGTGGGCCAGGATGTCGCGCACGGTAAGGAAGTTGCCGAGCGACTTCGACATCTTCTCGCCATTCACCCGGAGCATGCCGTTGTGCACCCAGTAATGCGCGAAATGGCTGCCGGGGAAGGCGCAGCAGCTCTGCGCCACCTCGTTCTCATGGTGCGGGAAGAGCAGATCCTGCCCGCCGCCATGGATGTCGAACTCCTCGCCGAGATACTTCCACGACATGGCGGAGCACTCGATATGCCAGCCGGGGCGGCCACGGCCCCAGGGGCTGTCCCAGCCCGGCGTCTCGCTGTCGGAGGGTTTCCAGAGCACGAAATCGCCCGGATCGCGCTTATAGGGCGCGACCTCGACGCGGGCACCGGCCAGCATCTCCTCTGGATCGCGGCCCGAGAGCCGCCCGTACTCGGCATAGGCCGAGACGGAGAAGAGCACATGCCCCTCCGCCGCATAGGCATAGTCGTTGGCGATCAGCCGCTCGATGATCGCGATCATCTCGGGGATCGTCTCGGTCGCGCGCGGCTCGTGGTCCGGCGGCGCGCAGTTCAGCGCCGCCATGTCGGCATGGAAATCCGCCGCCGTGCGCGCGGTGATGGCGGCGATGGGCTCGCCCGTCTCGCGCGAGCGCGCGTTGATCTTGTCATCCACGTCCGTGATGTTGCGGACATAGGTGACGCCCGGGAAGGCGCGGCGCAGGAAGCGCGCCAGCACGTCGAAGACGACGACCGGCCGCGCATTGCCGAGATGCGCGAGGTCATAGACCGTCGGGCCGCAGACATAGATGCGGATGTTTCCCGGGTCGATCGGCGTGAAGTCGCGCTTGCGCCGCTGGGCGCTGTCATGGAGCTGGATCTGCATCAACCGAAACTCATCCCGCCGAGGCGGTGAGCCGCTGCACGGCGCGTTCGCGCCCGATCAGCGGCAGAAGGGCCTTGAGGTCGGGCCCGTGTTCCTCGCCGGTCAGCGCCCGGCGCAGCGGCCAGAACAACAGGCGGCCCTTGCGCCCCGTGCGTCCCGCCAGTTCCGCCGTCCATCGCGACCAGGTGTCACCGTTCCAGGGCTCCTCGGGCAGGCAGGCGAGGGCGGCGCGGAGAAAATCCGCCTCCTCGGGCTGCTCGGAGGGAAGGATATCCCCCTCGACCACGTCGAGCCAGTCCTTTGCTTCCCCCAGCGTGTCGAGATTGCCCCGGACCGCCAGCCAGAACGCCTCCGTGGCCTCCGGCGGCAGCCGGTCGCGCACGGCGGCGAAATCCAGCCCGTGCAGGTATTTCCGGTTCAGCGCCAGCATCTGCCGCGGGTCGAAGCGCGCGGCGGAGCGGGACAGCCCCTCCAGCGACCAGCCCGCCACCAGATCCGCCGGCATGGCGGGCACCGGGTCGCGCGGAGCGCCCAGCGCGGCGAGGTAGCCGGCCAGCGCCGCCGGCTCGATCCCGTCGCGGCGGAACTGGCGCAGCGAGACGCTGTTCAGCCGCTTGGACAGGGGCGCGCCCTCGGCATCCACCAGCAGCGGCAGATGGGCGAAGCGGATCTCCCGCCCCATGCCCAGCGCGCCCATGATGTCGAGCTGGATGCCCGTGTTGGTGACGTGGTCCTCGCCCCGGATGACATGGGTGATCCCCGTCTCCAGGTCGTCCACCACCGAGGTGAAGGTATAGAGGAAGGTGCCGTCCGCCCGCACCAGCACCGGGTCGGAGAGCGCCGGCAGCTTCACCCGCCGGTCGCCCAGCACCATGTCGCGCCACGCCGCCTCGCCGCCCGAGAGCTTGAAGCGCCAGTAGGGCCGCTTGCCGTTCGCCTCGGCCTTGGCGAGCTGCTCCGGCGTCATCCGCAGCGCGGCGCGGTCATAGACCGGCGGCTTGTTCTGGCGGCGGCGCTGCTCGCGCTTGAACTCCAGCTCCTCCTCGCTTTCCAGGCAGGGATAGAGCCGGCCCAGCGCCTTCAGCTTCTCCGCGGCGGCCTCATAGCGGGCGGTGCGGTCGGACTGGCGCAGGAACTCGTCCCAGTCGAGGCCGAGCCAGCGCAGGTCCTCCTCGATCGCCCTGGCATATTCGGGCTTGGAGCGCTCCGTGTCGGTGTCGTCGAGGCGCAACAGGAACTGCCCGCCCTTCTGCCGCGCAAAGAGCCAGTTGGCCAGCGCGGCCCGGGCATTGCCGACATGGATGTAGCCGGTCGGGCTGGGGGCGAAGCGGACCTTCATGCCTCGTCCTCCCCCTCCTCGTCATTCCCGTCCAGCCGGCGCGGGTCGAGGACGCGCCAGTTGCGCTCCTCGGCATCGGTGGCGCGCGTCGCGGCGAAGCCCTTCACCTCGGCGCCGCTGGTCCAGCCCTCGCCGCCGGCGCCGGTCACGTCGGCATCCTCGCCGAAGGCGAACCAGGCGGCGAGCACATCTTCGCCCGTCATGCCGGGGGCACGGCAGCGCTCGACCGAATCCCGCACATAGCGGCGGGCGAAGGCATTGGCATGGGCCAGGCTCTCGAAGCCGCGGATCGTTTCCACCGGCTCGGCGCCATTGCCGCCGGACAGGTCGCGGATACGGACGGCATAGCCGCCCTCGGGGGAGAAAAGGTCGCTCATGCCGGAAGCGTCATGCCAGTTGGGCCGTAAATCCGTTCGTGATCGGGGTGTGCCGGGCCGGGCCGGCGGGACCGATCCCCCAGCCCGGCGGCGAGGTCCGGCGCTTGTACGCGGCCCCGTCCATCAAACGCCAGACCCGCAGCACCGTCGCCCGGTCATGCCCGTCCCGCAGCAGCGCGTCCAGGGGCGGCCTGTCACCCGTCCCGGCCTCCCCCGCCAGGACCCGCAGGATGGGGTCGAGCCGTTCCACCGGAGGCAGGCCGGCGGGCAGGTCCGGAGCCGGAGCCTCGGAGGGGCGCAGCAGCACCTCGGTCAGCCAGCCCCGCTCCAGCCCCCAGCGGGCAAGCACGGCGGCCTCACTGTCGTAGAGGCCGGAGAGCGGCGCATAGGCCCCCGGCCCCATCAGCCCCAGCAGGTAGCGGGACCGCGTGCCGGAGGACAGCAGCAGCGCCCCGCGCACCTCGGCCAGGGCCTCCAGCAGCAGGTGGCGCAGGCGCGGCGAGACGTCGAGGTCCCGGGCCTCCGCCCCCAGCACCGAATGGACCGCGCCGGTCGCGGAGCCGGTCGGCAGCGTGTCCGTGCCGATGCCCAGGCGCAGGGCGCATTCCGCCGCCCGCCGGCCGGAGCGGATGCCGAGCCCCGGCAGCAGCACCGCCCGCACCCGCGCGGCGCCGATGGCCTCCACCGCCAGCAGGGCCGTCAGCGCCGCCGCCGGGGTGCCGTCCAGCTCCAGCAGGATCTCGCCATGGCCGTTCTTCATCAACTGGGCGCGCAGTCCGGTCAGCAGCGCCTCCCAGAGCAGCCCCGCCTCCCCGGGCGGTTCGGGCAGGGGCTGCGGCACCGCCTCCCAGCCCGCGCCGCCCTGCCGCCATTCCGAGATGCCCAGGGTCTCGGCCAGGCCGGGCAGGCGCAGGGCCAGACGGCGGTCGGCATTCAGGGCGAAGGAAGCGCCGTCGAAGGCGATGCCGTCCTGCGCCCCGACAAGGTTGACCGAGAGCAGCGGCAGGCCGGTCTCCACCACCCTGGCCACCGCCCGGTCGATGCGCCGCTCCGCCCCGCCCGGCCGGAAGGGATCGGCCTCCAGGGCCAGCAGGAGCTCGGCGCCGCTTTCGGACAGGGTCTCCGCCACGGCCGGCCCGGCGGCATCCGCCCCCACCATCACGCCCAGGCGCAGGCCGCGGAAGACCATCGGCCCGGGCGCCGGGCCGGTGGCGAAGAGCATGACATCCTCTGCCAGCCCGGGCTCGCCCGGCTCATGCCGCGCCCGCCGCGCGCGGACCTGCCCACCATCGAGCAGGAAGGCGGCGTCGTGGCAGCGCCCGGCCTCGCGCCAGGGCGCGCCGAGCAGCAGGCCGGGCCCGCCATCCCCGGTGGCTTCGGCCAGATGCCGGATCGCCGCCTCGCAGGCGGACAGCACGGCGGGATCGCGCGCCAGGTCCTCCGGCGGCGCGCCCAGCAGGGCCAGGCGCGGCGCCACCAGCAGGTCGGCCCCCTGCGCAGCGGCCTCGGCGCGCAGCGCCAGGAGGCGGGCGACGTTGCGCCGTATGTCCCCCATCCAGGGATCGGTCTGGGCCAAGGCGATGCGCAGGGAGACGGATTCCGGCATGACCGGGAGGCTAGATCAGAGCGCCCCCTGGGGGAATTCACGGAAGCCTGAAAATATCCGTAGTAAAACAAAGTATTAATTGGTGATGTTGAGAACGGCGCGGAATGGTCCCGCCGGGCCTATTCCTCCCCCTGCGTTCCGGCCGCGCGGCGGCGGCCCCAGGGGCCCAGCACCCCCAGGATGATCCCGGCCGAGACCAGTGCCACCCCAGCCATCCCGCCGGGCTCCAGCGCCTCGCCCAGCAGCGGCCAGGCGGCGATGGCGGCCAGGGCGGGCACGAAGGCGGTGATGGTCGTGGCGGTCGCCGCCCCCAGCGCATTCACCGCCCGCGTGTAGAGGAAGCTCGCCATCACCGCCGCGATGACGCCCTGATAGGCGAATTGCCAGAGCACCGGCCCCCAGCCGATGGCCGGCAGGTTGCTGGGCAGGGCGAAGTACCAGAGCGGCAGGAAGACCGGCGCCGGCAGCAGCGAAACGGACAGCACCGCCGTCAGCGCCGGCACGCGCCAGCGCCGCACCAGCAGCGTGTAGACGGACCAGAACACCCCCGCGAGCAGGAATAGCAGGTCGCCGCGCCAGGCGCCCGGATGCTCGCCCAGCGTCGCCCCGGCCAGCAGCGCGATGCCGAGCGCCACCACCAGCAGGGACAGGACGCGCTGCCGCGACCAGCGCTCGCCGAGGAAAACAACCGCCAGGGCGGTGGTGACGAAGGGCAATGTGCCGATCAGCATCACCCCGGCATGGGCGGTCGGGGCATAGGCGAAGCCCGCATAGACGGGCAGCGCGTAGCCGAAGCCGGCGCAGAAGGCGAGCGCCGCGCCCCGGACCAGGGAAAGGCGTGGCCACCCCCGCCAGGCGACCACCGCAAGCCCGGCCAGCAGGCTGCCGGTGAAGCGCAGCGCCGCCATGTCGCCCGCGGTGAAGGCCTGCCTGGTCGAGAGCCGCCCGGACAGCAGGAAGCCCGACCAGCAGACCAGCACGCCCAGCATGCAGAGCAGCCCCAGACGCCACTCCCGGGCCGCCGCCGCGGGGTCGCGGGGCACACGCCCGGGCAGGGCTGCCTCCTCGGCCGACGCCGGGTGCTGCTGGGAGGGACGCGGGATGGACGAGCGGGGTGGCAGGGGCCGGGCGGCGCAATCGGGCATGGCGGCCGAGACTGCGGCAGGTCAGCATCGCTGTCCATTCCCATGGGGCCGGCCTGCCGTGCCCAGCGCCACGGCGATGCTCCCCCACCGGCCCCCTTGCCATCCCCGGCCATGACGCGGGACAAACCGGGACATGAGCCAGACCCTGCCGCGCCTCAGCCCTGGGGATTTCGTCGCCTCGCTGACCCTGCCGGATGCGCAGGGCGGGGCCTGGGACGCGACGCACCAGTTCATCGCCCACCTGCACCGCATCCTGCTGCTGCCGCCCTTCCCGGCGGAGGCGGCGCTGCTGGAGGCGGAGCGCGCGGCCCGTGCCCTCGGCGCCATGCTGGTGCTGGTGGAGGCGGCGCCGCCGGACGGCATCCTGCGCGAGGAAGCGCTGTCCCGCGTCTTCGATCCGGAACGGCAGCTCGCCGGCATGCTGGGCCTGGGAGCGGAGGGCGGCGCCGCGGTGCTGCTGGCGCGCGGCAAGATCGGCCATGTCGCCGCCGGCCCCGGGGCGCTGGAGGAGGTGCTCGACACGCTGGTGCCGCCCGCCCCGCCTGTGCTGCGCAGCGCCCCGGCCCCGGTGCTGATCATCCCCGACATCCTGGAGCCGTCGCTGATCTCCGCCCTGCTGCGGCACTGGCAGGCCGGGGAGAAGATGAAGGACCGCGTGGCCAGCGCCGCCGGCGCCGCCAGTGCCGCCGCCAGCATCAAGCGACGCGCCGATGTCGCGCTGGACGACCGGCAGCTCTATGCCAGTTTCGCCGAGCGCCTGAAGCGGCGCGTGCTGCCGGAGATGATGCGCGCCTTCCGCTTCCGCGCCGCCAGCTTCGAGCCGCCCCGCATCGGCTGCTACGATTCCGCGGATGCCGGGGCCTTTGGCGCGCATCGCGACAACCGCACACCCTTCACCCGGCACCGCCGCTTCGCGCTCAGCCTGAACCTCAACAGCCAGGGGATGGACTATGACGGCGGCACCATCGCCTTCCCCGAATTCGGCCCCGACCGGTATGCGCCGGAGGCCGGCGGCGGTGCGGTCTTCTGCTGCGACCTGCTGCACGAGGCCCTGCCGGTCACGCGCGGCCGCCGCTTCGCGATCTTCACCTTCCTCACCGATGCCGAGGGCGCGCAGGCGGAACAGGACATGATCCGCCAGCGCGGCGCCGGCCAGGGTGCCAACCTGGGGGGCGCCGTCCGGATGCAGGGCTGAACCGCCCCGGCCCGGCGCCCTCCCCGGCCGTCACGCGGCCCGGATCGCCCCCAGGAAGCTGCCCGCCTGGGCACGCAGGCTGGCCGCGCGCTCGGACAGGTCGCCGCTGGCGGCCATGATCTGCGCCGCCGCCGCGCCGGTCTGCTCCGCGGCACCCTGCACCTGGACGATGGCGTCGGCCACCATGCTGCTGCCCTCCGCCATCTGCGCCGCCGAGCGGGCGATCTCGCGCGTCGTGCTGCCCTGCTGCTCCACCGCCGCCGCGATGGCCGTGGCGATCTCGCTGGTGCGCTCCACCGTGCTGCCGATGCCCTGGATGGCGGAAACCGCCTCGGCCGTCGCCGACTGCATCTGGCCGATCTGCGCGGTGATCTCCTCGGTGGCGCGGGCGGTCTGCGCGGCCAGGCCCTTCACCTCCCCGGCGACCACCGCGAAGCCCTTGCCCGCTTCGCCGGCCCGCGCCGCCTCGATCGTCGCGTTCAGCGCCAGCAGGTTGGTCTGCCCCGCAATGTCGGAGATCAGCCGCACCACGTCGCCGATGCGTCCCGCGCTCTCGCTCAGCGAACGCACGATGGAATCGGTGGACTGCACCTCGCTCACCGCCTGCCCCGCCACGCTCGCGGCCTCGCCGACGCGGCGGGTGATCTCGTTGACACTGGCGGCCATCTCCTCCGCCGCCGCCGCCACCGCCTGCACGTCGGCGCTGGACTGGCGGGAGATCTCGGCCACCTGGCGGGCGCGGTCACCGGAATCCGCGGCGGAGGCGGAAACCGCCGCCACCGCCTGGCGCAGCTCGTCGGCCCGGCTGGCCACGCCCTCCACCTGGCGGCCCACCTCGCCCTCGAAGACATCGGCCAGCCTCGCCTGCTCCGTCGCCAGGGTCCAGCTCAGCATCGGCCCGACATAGCCGCCGGCGGCGTCGGTGATGGCGCTGGCCCGCAGGTCGAAGACCTCGTCGCCCAGCTTGATCCGGGTGCGGTGGGGCAGCCGCGCCGGGTCGGAAAGGATCGCACGCACCTCTCCGGGATGGTGGTGGAAGATGTCGATGCTCCGGCCCTTCACCGCCTCCGGCGCACAGGGCAGCACGCCGCGCAGCCGCTCCAGCAGCGCGACCATGCCCGCATTGACGTAGGTGATGCGGAACCCGTCCTTCGGGTCGGCGGTCATGATGCCGACCGGCAACTGCTCGATCATCTGCCCGCGAGCGAAGGCGTCACCCGCCACGGCGCGCAGCCGTTCCAGCGCCTGGGCGATCGCCCCGATCTCGTCGCGCCGGTTGCGGTCGGGCACGGGCCGACCCACGTCGCCGCCGGCGATGGCGGCGACCGCGCCGGCCAGGCGCCGCATCGGCGCCCCGATGGCGCGGGCACTGATCCAGCCGGAAACCGCCAGCAGCAGCGTCACGACGCCGCCCAGGATCAGCGGCAACTTCCACAGCCGCCGGATCGAGCCCGCCACCCCCGTATCCGCCTGCGCCACACGCTCCGCCAGGGCGTGGCCGGTGCTGTCGCCGAGCTCCCGCAGGGCCTAGGCGCCGGGTTGGATCCGCTGGGCCATGATGCCTTCCAGCGCCTCCCCGGCGCCCAGGATCTCGTCCGTCGCCGCGACCAGCTCGGCCGCGAGCTGGCCCGCCTTCCGCACATCCTCCTTCAAACGCTCGGCCATCGGCACGCTCAGCGCGGATTGCAGATGCACCCTCTGCTTCGCGATGGCGGAGCGGATGCGGCGCGTCTGCTGGGCGTCCTGCGTGGCCAGGAAGCGCTGGAGGCCGAAGCGGATGTCGTTCACCGCGTTCTGGAAGCTCGCCATCCGCTCCCGCAGCTCGGTGGCCGCGGAATTGCTGTCCGTATCGAACTCGACGGCGCTGAGCACGCTTTCCATCGTCTGGTCGATGGCGGCGCTGATGGGATAGAAGCGCCCGTCGCGCGCCTGCAACAGGCGCAGGCGGTTTTCGGCCATCTCGTCGACCGCGCCGGCATAGTCCCGCAGCAGCGTGGGCATTTCCGCCAGGCGCGCCTGCAACGCCTCCGGCAACTCGCGCAGGAGAGCCGGCCCCTGCTCCTCCGCCTGCCGCAGCAGTTGCCTCGCCCGCGCCTCGGCGTCCCGCACGGCGTCCCCGGTCTGTGCATCGCGCAGGGTGAGCGCCAGGGCCGGGACGGACTGGACCTTGCCGGACAGGTCGTTGAGGCGCAGCGAGGCCCTGTTGGCGCCGGAGAACTCGTCCTCCTGCCGGGCGATATTGCCGGCTTCCTGCCAGGTCACAGCCGGCAGCATCCCCAGAAGAAGCAGCGTCAGCCCGGCCGAGACCGCCAGTTTCCGTCCCACGGAAAGATCACGATACAGGCGCATTCACACTTTCACCCTTCAAATGGGCGAAGGATACCTCCGGGAAGGTGAAGGGCCGGTGAACGGCGGCACGGCTCCGTCACCAGACTCGTGATGCGCCATCCGAGCCGTATCAAAAAACGACCCCTATCTCGAACTTTGCATCGGTGGCAGTCTGCGCACACGGAATCCCGGCTCCGCCTCTCCCGGGGGCGGGCCTCCGTCACGCAGTGGAAGACGAGGCGCCATGCTGGAGGACTGGAAGCGGCAGCTGCACCTGTGGAGGCGCCAGGTCGTGCGCCCCGGGACGCAGCAGAACATGCAGGCGCTGCTCGTCACCCAGGCCGGGGCAAGGACCGCCCTCGGCATGATCGTGGTCGCGCTGACCGTGCTGGCCGTTCGGCTGATGGAGGATGCCTGCCGGCATTTCGGGCTGGATATCCTCGATACCGCCAGAACCTTCGTTCTTCTGGCCCCGTTTCCCTGAAACGGGCCTGCCGGGGGCATTCCGCCGGCGCGGAAGAGCCCTCCGGCCCCCGCCTCAGCCGGGCCTGCCGCCCCGCAGCAGGAACTCGCGCCCGACCTTGACCCGCGGCACCCCGTCATAGGCCACGATATCCGCCGTGGCGTAGGTCTCGCTCCAGCGATCGGGGATGAAGGAGCCGGTGCCGACGACATCGAGCGGCGCCCTGGCCTCCGACATCACGCGGCACTTGGCGACGGAGAAGCCGGAGGAGGCGATGATCCGCACCTTCGGGAAGCCGGCCTTGTCCAGCGCCTCCCGCATCCGCCAGATGGCGGCGGCGGAAACGCCGGTGCCGACCAGGAAGCGCAATTCCTCCTCGGTGCGGTAGCGGCGGATGGCGCCGGGCATGTTGCGCTCCAGCACCGCGTAGGATTCGCCGGGGTCGAGCGTTTCCAGGTAGCGGCCGCCATGCGTGTCCAGCCGCACGGAGATCCGGCCCGCGGCGGCGAGATCCGGGAAGCGACGGCAGACCTCCAGCCCGTCCGCGATCTCCCGGCCGAAATAGTCGGTCAGCACGGTCAGGTCGTCGTCCGGATAGGTCTCGCGGAACATCTCGGCGGCGCGCAGGGTGGAGCCGGCATAGCCGATCAGCGCATGCGGCATCGTGCCCAGCCCGGCCGGGGTGCCGAACCAGTGGGCGGTGGCGTTGCTGGCATTGCCGACGAAGCCGCGAGCGCCCTCCTTGCGGGCGGCGTCGCCGCCGACGGCGGCGGCATAGGCCATCATCTCCTGCATGTCGGCGCCGGCGCAGTGCCGCGCATCCATGGCCAGGAAGGGGATCCTCGGCAGTTCCAGGCACATCTGGTAGGCGTTGTGCGCGGCGACGCAGGGCGGCCCCACCTGCTGCAGCAGCAGCGTCTCCAGGTCCACCAGCCCCACGAAGGAGCCGGTGACGTAGAGCAGCGGATCGCCGGCGCCGACCCAGCTTCCCTCGGGGTGCATCAGGTCGATCTGCACCTCCAGCCCGCGCTCGGCCGTCACACGCCGCAGCCATTCCAGCGCGAGGCGCGGCGCGGAGATCACGGGCCGACGCAGGAAGACGGCATAGGTGACGCGGCAGTCGCCATGGGCCGTCACGATCGCCTTGGTGCGGTTGAAGTAGCTGTCGGTGCGGGCGGTGATCTCCGCCTCCATCTCCGCCCTGCTCGGGGCCGGTCCTGCCGGGGGCTCCGCCATGCCTCTGTCCTTCCCTCGATCCATCGTCCCGCGCGGCATGCCGTGGGCACCGCGCGCCTTCCCGGCTGACGCACCGCCCAGCCTGGCCCGGTGGACTGTGACATGCCGCCGGGAGGCCACCCATGCCGCCGGGGCGATGCAGATCCGCACCGCGCCCGGCAGGCCGAGCCGGGGGCCCGGGCTACCTGCCCAGGGCTACTGGGCCGCCTGGAGCGGCAGGCTGCTCGCGCCCGGACGACGCGCCTTCAGCTCCTCGGCCACCAGGAAGGCCAGTTCCAGCGACTGCTCCGCGTTCAGCCGCGGGTCGCAGGCCGTGGCGTAGGAGCGGGACAGGTCGGCCTCGGTCAGACGATGCGCGCCGCCCAGGCATTCCGTGACGTCGGCGCCCGTCATCTCCACATGCACGCCGCCGGGCCAGGTGCCCTCGGCCTGATGCACGTCGAAGAAGCTGCGGACCTCGCGCAGGATGGCGTCGAAGGAGCGGGTCTTGTAGCTGCCGGCCGGCACGGTGTTGCCGTGCATCGGGTCGGTGATCCAGGTGAC
The DNA here is from genome assembly GCF_000622225.1 of Roseomonas mucosa ATCC BAA-692. Taxonomy (GTDB): domain Bacteria; phylum Pseudomonadota; class Alphaproteobacteria; order Acetobacterales; family Acetobacteraceae; genus Roseomonas; species Roseomonas mucosa. The sequence continues at coordinate 456,347 of NZ_JHWD01000002.1, forward strand.
CTTGCGTCCCTCCGCCTTCACCGCGCGCAGCAGCGGCGGCAGGTGCTGCTCCACCTTGCCGGCGCCCATGCGGGTGATCAGCGTCAGCCGCCCCGGCACGTTGCGCGGGTTCAGACGCTCGGTGAGCCGCAGCAGGTCCTCCACCGAGGTGGTCGGCCCGACCTTCAGCCCGATCGGATTGGCCACGCCGCTCAGGAACTCGACATGCGCCCCGTCCGGCTGCCGCGTGCGGTCGCCGATCCAGAGGAAATGCGCCGAGCAGGCATAGTGCCGGCGTGGATGCGTCGAGGGCTCGCGCGTCAGCGCCTGCTCGTAGCCGAGCAGCAGCGCCTCATGCGAGGTGTAGAACTCCGTCTCGTGGAGCTGCGGCGCGTTCTCCATGCCGCAGGCCCGCATGAAGCGCAGCGTCTCGTCGATGCGCGCCGCGAGGTCCTGGTAGCGTTCCGCCAGCGGCGAGCGCGCCACGAAGCCCAGGTTCCAGCGATGCACCTGGTTCAGGTCGGCGAAGCCGCCGGTGGCGAAGGCGCGCAGCAGGTTCAGCGTCGCGGCGGACTGGAGATAGGCGAATTCCATGCGCGCCGGATCGGGCACGCGCGCCGCGGCGGTGAATTCGGGCCCGTTGACGATGTCGCCGCGATAGGAGGGCAGCGTCTCGCCGTTGCGCGTTTCCGTGTCGGAGGAGCGGGGCTTGGCGAACTGCCCGGCCATGCGGCCCAGCTTCACCACGGGCAGGGAGGCGCCGAAGGTCAGCACCACCGCCATCTGCAACAGCACCTTGAAGGTGTCGCGGATGTTGTCGGCCCGGAAATCCGCGAAGGATTCCGCGCAGTCGCCGCCCTGGAGGATGAAGGCGCGGCCTTCCGCCGCATCGGCGAGGCGCGCCGTCAGCCGGTCTGCCTCCCCGGCAAAGACCAGCGGCGGAAAGGAGGCGAGCTTCGCCTCCGCGGCCGCGAGGTCGTTGCTATCGGGGTAGTCGGGCACCTGGCGGATCGGCATGTCGCGCCAGGATCCGGGGTGCCAGTCCTTGCTGGTCATCGTTGTGGCGCTTCCGTTTTCGGGGGCGGGACCATAGCGGCGGTTCCGGCCCCTGGGAAAGCCCCCCCTGGGAAAGCCCCCTTGGGAAAGCCCCCTTGGGAAAGCCTCCTTCCTCCCGGGGGCGGTCCCGCCTGCGGACTACACCTCCTCCCGGCCTTCTTCGTCCTGCATGTCCCCCGCCCGCCGGGCGGGGGAGCGAAGGGTGACGAATTCCTCGGCGGCGGTCGGATGGATGCCGATGGTGGCGTCGAGCTGCGCCTTGGTCAGCCCGTTCACCACCGCCACGGCGAAGCCCTGGAGGATCTCCGGCGAATCCTCGCCCAGCATGTGGATGCCGAGCAGGCGGTCGGTCCGCGCATCCACCACCACCTTCATCAGGCTACGCCGCCCTTCCCGCTTGCTGATCGTGTGGCGCATCGGGGTGAAGCGGGTGAGATAGATGTCGGTCGGCCCCCGCGCCGCGGCCTCCTCCTCGGTCAGGCCGACGCTGCCGATCGGCGGCGAGGAGAAGACGGCCTTGGGCACGTTGTCATAGGAGGCGCGGCGCGACCGGCCACCGAACAGCGTGTCGGCCAGGGCATGACCCACCGCCGTCGCCATGGGCGTCAGGTTCAGCTTGTCGGTGACATCGCCCAGCGCGTAGATATGCGGGACGCTGGTGGCGTGGTCCTCGTCCACCACCACGGCGCCGCGCGCATCCACCGCCACCCCGGCCTCGGCCAGCCCCAGGCCCTGGGTGGCCGGTTCGCGCCCGACCGCCACCAGCACGGCATCGGCTTCCAGCACCCGGCCGGAGGCGAGGTTCACGATCCGCCCGTCACCCGCCGGACCGAAGCCGGTGATGGTCTCGCCCGGGTTGATCTTGATGCCCTGGGCGATGAGCGCCTCGGCCAGCCCTTCCCGCAGTTCCTGGTCGAAGCCGCGCAGGGGCCATTTCTGGCGGTAGGTCAGCACCACCTCCGAACCCAGCGCGTGCAGCAGCCCGGCGAACTCGACACCGATATAGCCGCCACCGACGATGATGATCTTCTCCGGCCGCTTCTCCAGGGTGAAGAGGTCGTCCGAGATCATCACGCAGTCGATGCCCGGCAGGTCCGGCCGGATCGGACGGCCGCCCACGGCGATGACGATGCGCTCCGCGGTCACCCGCTCCTCGCCCACCTGCAGGGTGTGCGCGTCGATGAAGCGGGCATGCGCCTCGAAGACCTGGGCGCCGTTGCCCTCCAGCAGCCGGCGGTAGATGCCGTTGAGGCGCGCGACCTCCTTGTCCCGCGCCTCCTTCAGCACCGACCAGTCATGGCCGCGCTTCTCGATGTCCCAGCCGAAGGCCGCCGCATCCGCCGCCCACTGGCCGTATTCCGCCGCCTGCACCATGATCTTCTTGGGCACGCAGCCGACATTGACGCAGGTGCCGCCCCAGAAGCGGCTCTCGGCGATGCCCACCCGCGCGCCATGGCCGGCGGCGATCCGGGCGCAGCGCACGCCGGCACTGCCGCCGCCGATCACGAAAAGGTCGAAGTCGTAGGAGGACATCCGGAATCCTTGGCTGGAGGTCTGGGGGCTGAGAGGCTGGGAGGGTTCTCTGTTCCGCCGCCCTAGGTCGGGCCTTCCGGCGCCCGGGGCAAGACCCGGCCCCACGCCCGGCCGGAGACCGGGGCCGCGTCGCGGGCGGGTCAGGCCTGCCGGCGCCGGACTCATACGAACGGTGGCTTCCCCTGCGCCTCCACCTGCTCCCGGGGGTCGAGCCGCAGAATAACGGTCACCACCAGAGCCAACGAAAGGCCAGAGCCTGAGGACCAGCTTCCGTCCCCGGCGGAGAGGGGGTCCGGTGGGAGAGGCAGGGCCTCTCCCACCGGCGACCGGCCACGAAGCGCAGCGCAGGGACCGTCCGTATCAGCCCGCCGCCAGCCAGACCGCCGCGTTGCCGGGCAGCCCGACCTCGCCCTCCGGCAGCAGGCTGGCGGCGAGGAGGCGGCCTTCCGGCAGGGGCACCGGGGTCTTGCCCAGATTGATGACGACCCGCACCGCCCCGTTGCGCAGCGCCAGCACGGAAGGCGGGGAGGCTTCCCAGACCAGATCCCCCTGCCCCAGCCCATGCTCCCGGCGCAGGCGCAGCAGATGGCGGTAGAGTTCCAGGGTGGAGCCCGGCACGCCCTCCTGCCGGTCCACGGCATAGGCGCGGAAACCCTCCGGCTGCGGCAGCCAGGTCGCTCCGGCCGGGCTGAAGCCGAAGCCCGGTGCCTCCGCCTCCCAGGGGATCGGCACCCGGCAGCCGTCGCGGCCGGTCTCCACCCCGCCGGTGCGGAAGAAGGAGGGGTCCTGGCGGTGGCGGGCCTCCAGCGTCGTGTGCTCCGGCAGGCCCAGTTCCTCGCCCTGGTAGATATAGGCCGAGCCCGGCAGGGCCAGGGTCAGCAGCGCCATGGCGCGGGCACGTCGCAGGCCCAGCGCCTCGTCCGGCTGCTCGCCCGCCGCATCGATGCCGAGCGGGCGGGAGCCCGGCACGGCCAGCCCGTAGCGGGAGGCATGGCGCACCGTGTCGTGGTTGGACAGGACCCAGGTGGTCGGCGCGCCGACGGCGGCGGCGGCCCCGAGGGAGCCGTCGATCACCCGCCGCAGCTCCGCCGCGTCCCAGAGCGCGGTCAGGTAGTCGAAGTTGAAGGCCTGCTGCATCTCGTCCGGGCGCACGTAGCGGGCGAGGCGGGACGGCGGCTTCACCCAGGCCTCCGCCACCATCATCCGATCGCCGGGATAGGAGGCCAGCACCCGGTGCCAGTCGCGGTAGATCTCGTGCACCCCCTCCTGGTCCCACATCGGCCCCATGTCGCGACGCTCCTCGCCCTCGATCATGGTGGCCTGGCCGCTCCATTCCGGCAGGCCCGGCGCCTTGACCAGCCCATGCGCGACATCGACGCGAAAGCCGTCCACGCCCCGGTCGAGCCAGAAGCGCAGGATGCTCTCGAACTCGGCGCGGACCTCCGGATGCGTCCAGTCGAAATCCGGCTGCCGCCGGTCGAAGAGATGCAGGTACCACTGCGTGTCGCCGGGCGCGCGCGACCAGGCGGAGCCGCCGAAGACGCTGCGCCAGTCGTTGGGCGGCACATCGCCGGCGGGACCGCGTCCGTCGCGGAAGATGTAGCATGCGCGCTCCGGGCTGCCGGCCGGGGTGCGGAGGGCGGCCTGGAACCAGGGATGCTCGTCCGAGCTGTGGTTGGGCACCAGGTCCACGATCACCCGCAGCCCCAGCGCATGGGCCCGCTCCAGCAGGCGGTCGAAATCCGCCAGCGTGCCGAAGAGCGGGTCCACGGCCCGGTAGTCCGCCACGTCATAGCCGCCATCGGCCTGCGGCGAGCGGTAGAAGGGCGAGAGCCAGACCGCATCCACCCCGAGCCGCGCCACATGGGGCAGCCGGGCCGCGATGCCCGGCAAATCACCCATGCCGTCGCCGTCGGAATCCGCGAAGGAGCGCGGGTAGATCTGGTAGATCACGGCCGAGCGCCACCACTCGGCGCCGGGATGGCTGGCGGAAGGAAGGGCCGCGGTCGCGACTTGGTCCATGCCGGTCGTCCTGCTTGCTTGGTTCTGCTGCGCCCAACACCCGCCATGCCGTTGGGTTGAGGCGAAACCGGGGTGGCCACCGCCCCTGGGTTTTGTTGCAGCGCAACATGGAGGGCGCCGGTGCGGGATCAAGACCGCTGCCGGCCCGGCGGTCCGCAGGCTGGAAGCGAAACCTTGCCGGTCCTTCTGGCGAACCGCTCCACCCCTTCGGCAATCTCGGCACCAAGCGGCCGGAATGGAGGGGCACCTGCTGCGCCTTCACGCGAAAGAGGCCCAATTCCAAGGCATATTGCCTATCCCTTCACCGGGCCGCCCTTCTCGGCCGAGGCCATTCCCCGGCACGAGCCTTGCTAACCGATTGTTCCAGCATCGCATCCGGCGGCCCTCCCGGGACCGCCAGGAACCAAGGAAAACAGGGAGTTGCCGATGTCGGGACGCATGGAGGCCAGGGCTGGCCGGGTGGGCACGGGTCCGCATCCGGTGGACCGGATGCTGCCGCTGCCGAAACTGGTGCCGCTCGCGCTACAGCACGTGCTGGTCATGTATGCGGGCGCCGTGGCCGTGCCGTTGATCATCGGGCGGGCGCTGAACCTCGCCCCCCAGGAAGTCGCCTTTCTGATCTCGGCGGACCTCTTCGCCTGCGGCCTCGCGACGCTGGTGCAGTGCCTGGGCTTCCCCGGCTTCGGCATCCGCCTGCCGGTGATGATGGGGGTGACCTTCGCCGCCGTGGGACCGATGCTGTCCATGGCCGCCGCGCCCGATGTCGGGCTGCTGGGCATCTACGGCTCGGTGATCGCGGCCGGCATCTTCGGGGTGCTGGTGGCGCCCTTCGTCAGCCGGCTTCTGCCGCTCTTCCCACCCGTGGTCACGGGCACGATCATCCTGGTGATCGGCATCTCGCTGATGCGGGTGGGCATCAACTGGGCCGGCGGCGGGCTGCCCATGCTGACGCGCGTCGTCGACGGCGTGCCCTATTCCTATGCCAACCCGAATTACGGCCAGCTCACCGGGCTGGGCATCGCGCTCTTCGTGCTGCTGGTGATCCTGGCGCTGATCAAGTGGGGGCGCGGCTTCGTGGCCAATGTCGCGGTGCTGCTGGGCATCGTCGCGGGCTCGGTGCTGGCCAGCCTGATGGGGGTGATGCATTTCGAGCGCGTCCTGGCCGCCCCCTGGTTCGCGGTGGTGACGCCCTTCCACTTCGGGATGCCGACCTTCCACCTCGTGCCCATCGTCACGATGTGCATCGTGATGGTCGTGGTGATGATCGAATCTCTGGGCATGTTCCTGGCCCTGGGCGAGATGACCGATCGCCCCGTGGACCAGGATGCGCTGAGCCGCGGGCTGCGCGCCGACGGGCTGGGCACGCTGCTGGGCGGCATCTTCAACACCTTCCCCTACACCTCCTTCTCGCAGAATGTCGGGCTGGTGGGCGTGACCGGTGTGCGCTCGCGCTGGGTGACGGTGGGCGCCGGCGTGATCATGCTCGCCCTGGGCCTGCTTCCGAAGATGTCGGCGCTGGTGGAGGCCGTGCCGCAGGTCGTTCTCGGCGGCGCCGGGCTGGTGATGTTCGGCATGGTGGCGGCCACCGGCGCACGCATCCTCACCCATGTCGATTTCCGCAACAACCAGAACAATCTCTTCGTCGTCGCCCTGTCCGTGGGCTTCGGCATGATCCCGCTGACGGCCCCGAACTTCTTCCGCGCCCTGCCGCACGAGCTGCACCCGCTGCTGGAATCTGGCATCCTCCTGGCCTCCATCGTCGCAGTGTCCCTGAACGCCTTCTTCAACGGCCTGGGCAGCCGCGAGCACGCCCGCAGCGAGGCCACCACGGCAGCCGCGGCGGCGGAACACGTCTGATACGGGCGGCGGGCTGCCGGTCGCGCTGCACGCCCGGACGTCGCGCCGCCCCCGCCCCCCCTTTTCCGCCAGGAACCTGGTCAAACGTACAGGTTTGACCCTGGACCTCCCGCCCGCCGGCCCCGGCTGACGCGAGAGCCGGCCCCTTGCCACCGGACCACGCCGCTGCCCTGCCGGCCTGGCGGATTGACCTCGCCCGTCGCAGGCGACAGCCTCCCCGCCACGCAGCGGAGGAACCCCGATGGCCGACGAGAAACTGGTCCTGTCGGAGCGGCAGGGGCGGGTGGGCCTGATCACGCTCGACCGTCCCAAGGCGCTCAACGCACTCAGCGATTCGCTGATGGCGCAGCTTGGCGAGGCGCTGCTCGCCTTCGATGCCGACGAGGAGGTCGGCGCCATCGTGCTGACCGGCAGTGAGCGCGCCTTTGCCGCCGGGGCCGATATCCGGGAGATGAAGGACCGCCGCTTTCCGGACGTGTACCGGAACGACTTCATCGGCCAGCGCTGGGAAACGATCCTGCAGGTGCGCAAGCCGGTCATCGCGGCGGTGGCGGGCCATGCGCTGGGCGGTGGCTGCGAGCTGGCGATGATGTGCGACATGATCGTCGCCGCCGACACGGCGAAGTTCGGCCAGCCGGAGATCAGTATCGGCATTCTGCCCGGCGCCGGCGGCACGCAGCGGCTGACCCGGGCCGTGGGCAAGTCCAAGGCCATGGACCTGATCCTGACCGCGAGGATCATGGACGCCGCGGAGGCCGAGCGCAGCGGGCTGGTGGCGCGGGTGGTCCCGGCGGCGGAGCTGCTGCCTCAGGTCCTGGAGATGGCGGCGCGGATCGCCGCCCTGCCCCCGACCTCGGTCGCCATGGCCAAGGCCGCCGTCAACGCCGCCTTCGAGACCACGCTGCGCGAGGGCGTGCGGCTGGAGCGCCAGCTCTTCCTGAGCCTCTTCGGCACGGCGGGGCAGGTCGAGGGCATGGCCGCCTTCGTCGAGAAGCGGAAGCCCGATTTTGGGCGCGGCTGACCGCCGGCCGGCCGGACGGCGGCCAGCCGCGGGCAGCACAGCCATGCGGGCCTTTCGCCGGCGTCCGGTTCGGGGAGAGTTCCCCCCAGGCGCGCCCATCCCGGGAACTGCCCCAAGGAACGTGCCAGGAGACGTACCAGGGTGGCCAGGCGGCCGGCCACCCGGCGGGCACCACCACCCCTCCTGCGAGGGGCTTTGCGGTTGACTTCGCAGCCGGTCGGGGTCTAGAAGCCCCGACCTTCTGCTGTCCCCCTTGGTCCTGTCCTGGAGGGTGGCGGCGTTCCACAGACAGATCGGCAGTCAGTACAGCTCATGGCGAACACGCCCTCTGCGCGTAAGCGCATCCGTCAGACCGAGAAGCGCAACGCGCGCAACACCGCCCGCCGCTCCCGCGTGCGCACCTTCCTGCGCAAGCTCGAGGACGCGCTGACTGCGGGCGACAAGAGCCAGGCCCAGGCCGCCTTCCAGGCCTTCCAGCCCGAGATGATGCGCGCCGTCACGAAGGGCGTCCTGCACGCCAACACCGTGGGCCGCAAGCTCTCCCGCCTGTCCGCCCGCGTGAAGGCGCTGGGCGCGACGGCGCAGGGCTAAAAATTCGATCACACCTTCAGTAGGTGTGTTGACGGCCCGGATCGTTCTGATTCGGGCCGTAATTTTTGCAGGATTTTCAAAGCAGTTAGCCGACGAGGCTAAGACATCATCCGAATTCGGGTTGGTGCTCTATAGCTTCGTTGCAACAGTGTGACTCCGGAGTCGGAGCGCCGCTCTGACTCTTCTTGATCGGTTCCGGGCTTCGCGCTGTTGTGCCCCTCCCACCCTGGCCGGGGGCTCTGCGCGAGGCTCTCCTCCCCCCTCCCGGGGGCGGCAGGTCCGGCCGGGGTCAGGCCAGAATGTCCGGTCCTGTCGGCCGGTCGAGGGAGAGCGGCGCGAGCCGCGGTTCGGAGAGAGGATGCGGATGCTCATGCAGCAGGAAGACCTCGGCGGCACCTCTCCCGCCCTCTCCGGCGCCAACCTGGATTCCTCCAACGTCACCGAAGCCTGGACGCGCATCCGCGGCCGCCTGCGCGAGGAAATCGGCGAGATCGAGTACCGCACCTGGATGCGCCAGATGACGCTGGCAGCCATCGAGGGCGAGGAGGCCGTGGTGCAGGTGCCCTCGCGCTTCCTGCGCGACTGGCTGCGCAGCCAGTACGGGGACCGGCTGCGCGCACTCTGGCAGGCCGAGAACCTGGGCGTTCGCCGGGTGGATATCCGCGTGGCCCCGGCACCGGCACCCGATGGCGCGGCGGTGGATGGCGAGGCCATGCCGCGCGCCGTGCCGGAGCCGGCACGCCCGGCCGAGGCCCGCGCGGCCGATTCCCGCAGTGCCGACCCCCGCAACGACTGGGCCGCGCCGCTCGATCCGCGCTTCACCTTCGACAGCTTCGTGGTCGGCAAGCCGAACGAGTTCGCCTATGCCTGCGCCCGCCGCGTGGCGGAGAAACCGGCGAGCCCGGGCTTCAACCCGCTCTTCCTCTATGGCGGCGTCGGGCTGGGCAAGACGCACCTGATGCACTCGATCGCCTGGGCGCTGCGCGAGCCGGGCCTCGACCGCTCGGTGGCCTATATGTCCGCCGAGAAGTTCATGTACCGCTTCATCGCGGCGCTGCGCTCGCAGAGCACGATGGAGTTCAAGGAGAGCCTCCGTTCCGTCGACGTGCTGATGATCGACGACCTGCAGTTCCTGATCGGCAAGGACAACACGCAGGAGGAGTTCTTCCACACCTTCAACGCGCTGGTGGATGCCGGCAAGCAGATCGTGGTCTCGGCCGACAAGTCGCCCTCCGACCTGTCGGGGCTGGAGGACCGGCTGCGCACGCGGCTCGGCTGCGGCATGGTGGCCGATATCCACGCCACCACCTACGAGCTGCGGATCTCGATCCTGGAGGCCAAGGCACAGGCGGCGGGCATCCCCGTGCCGGCGCGGGTGCTGGAATACCTCGCGCACAAGATCACCTCGAACGTGCGGGAGCTGGAGGGCGCGCTGAACCGGCTGATCGCCCATTCCGGCCTGTTCGGCCGCCCGGTGACGCTGGAAAGCTGCCAGGAGGTCCTGCACGACATCCTGCGCGCCCATGATCGCCGCGTGACGATCGAGGAGATCCAGAAGCGGGTCGCCGAGCACTACAACATGCGCCTCGCCGACATGTCCTCGGCCCGCCGGGCGCGCAACGTGGCGCGGCCGCGCCAGGTGGCGATGTACCTGGCCAAGCAGCTCACCTCGCGCTCCCTGCCCGAGATTGGCCGCAAGTTCGGCAACCGCGACCACACCACGGTCATGCACGCCGTGGCCAAGGTGCAGGAGCTGATGCAGCAGGATGCCGGCTTCGCCGAGGATGTCGAGCTGCTGCGGCGCATGCTGGAGACCTGACCCCCCCACGCCCCCGCTCCGGTGCCCCGCCTAGCCCGCCCGTCCTGCCGGGCCACGCCGAAATGCGGCCGGTGGCCCCGCTTCCCCGGGTTTGGGCGGGGTGATAGGAATGTCTCCTTGTCAACACTGGGTCCCTGGCTCCGGGGCCCCCAACAGCTATCGAGGATAGGCGCCGATGAAGTTCACGGTGGACCGGGCGGTGCTGCTGAAGGCGCTCGCGCATGTCCAGAGCGTCGTCGAGCGTCGCAACACCATCCCCATCCTGGCCAACGTCCTGCTGGAGGCCGCGGAAGGCCGTCTGACGCTGACCGCCACCGACATGGAGATCGCGGTGGTGGAGGAGATCACCACCGGCGTCGAGGTGACGCAGCCGGGCCGCTGCACCGCACCGGCGGCGACGCTCTACGAGATCGCGCGCAAGCTGGGCGACGGGCTGAAGGTGGAGTTCGACCAGGCGGGTGGCGACGCGCCGCTGGGCCTGCGCGCCGGGCGCTACGTGACCTCGCTGATGGTGCTGCCGGTCGAGGACTTCCCGGCGATGACGGAAGGCAAGCTGCCGCACCGCTTCGTCCTGCCCGCCGCGACGCTGCGCGAGCTGGTGGACCGCACCCGCTTCGCCATCTCCACCGAGGAGACGCGCTACTACCTGAACGGCATCTACCTGCATGTGGCCGAGGGCGAGGGCGGCAAGGTGCTGCGCGCCGTGGCGACCGACGGGCACCGCCTCGCCCGTGTCGAGGCGCCGCTGCCTGAAGGCGCCTCGGGCATGCCGGGGGTGATCGTGCCGCGCAAGACGGTGGGTGAGGTGCGGAAGCTGGCCGACGAGGCCTCGGGTGAGGAGGCGACGGTCGAGGTGCGCCTTTCCGACACCAAGATCCAGTTCCGCCTGGGCCCGGTGACGCTGACCTCGAAGCTGATCGACGGCACCTTCCCGGAATACGAGCGCGTCATCCCCAAGGGGAACGACAAGGAGCTCAAGGTTGATCGCGCCCTCTTCGCCCAGGCGGTGGACCGGGTGGCGGCGATCTCCTCCGAGCGTTCCCGGCCGGTGAAGCTGGCGCTGGGCAAGAACCAGCTCGTCCTCACCGCCTCCTCCCCCGAGCAGGGGCAGGCACGCGAGGAGCTGGATGCGGATGCCGTCAGCTACGCCTCCACGCCGCTGGAGATCGGCTTCCAGGCCCGCTACCTGAAGGACATCACCGACCAGGTGCAGGGCCAGGTGGTGTTCCGCTTCTCGGACGGCTCCGCCCCCACCATCGTGCAGGACGAGGACAAGGCCAGCGCGCTCTACGTGCTGATGCCGATGCGGGTCTGACCCGCCCTTCCCTGCCTCCCGCACGGATTGTCCGGGCGCCGCCACGTCGCCATCTGTGATGGCGACGTGGCGGCCCGCTCCCGCCGGAACCCGCTCCCCCTTCCCCGCGCCCGGGGAAGCAGGCCGGTCCGGCCCCGGGAGCGTGGCGCCGCCCCCAGGAAGCCTTCGGGACCCGCTTGACCCTTCCCCTCCAGAACGCCCCGCCCGGCCTGCGCCTGACACGGCTGATGCTGCGGGATTTCCGCAGCCATGCCGCGACGGATCTGCGCCTGGAGTCGCCGCTGGTGGTGGTGGCGGGGGAGAACGGCACCGGCAAGACCAACCTGCTGGAAGCGATCAGCCTGCTGGGCCCCGGGCGGGGGTTGCGGGGGGCGCGCAACCTCGACTTCTGCCGCCGCGCGGCGGAGGGCGCCCTGCCCTGGGCCGTCAGCGGCCGTTTCGAGGCGCCACACGGCCCCTTCGACCTCGGCACCGGCACGCCGCCGGAAGGGCCGATGGACAAGCGCGTGCTGCGGCTCAACGACGGGCCGGTGCGCTCCCAGGCGGAGCTCGGCGCGCTGGTCGCCGCGGTCTGGCTGACGCCGCAGATGGACCGGCTCTTCCAGGAGGGTGCCTCCGGCCGCCGCCGCTTCCTCGACCGCCTGGCCTGGGCGCTGGAGCCCGGCCATGCGCGCGAGGTCGCGGGCTACGAGACCGCCATGGCCGGGCGCAATCGCCTGCTCTCCGAAGGCCGGCGTGACCCGGCCTGGATCGCCTCGCTGGAGGATGCCATGGCCCGGCACGGCGTGGCCGTGGCCGCCGCGCGCCGCGCCCTGATCGCCCGGCTGAACGCGGCGCTGGAGGCGGGCACCGCCGGCGCCTTCCCGGCCGCCCGCTGCGCCCTGTCCTGCGAGATCGCCGCGATGCTGGAGGAACAGCCCGCCCTGGCGGTGGAGGATACGCTGCGCGAGCGCCTCGCCGTCAACCGGGGGCGCGATGCGTCGGCGGGGCTGGCGACGGAGGGCCCGCACCGCTGCGACCTGCTGCTGCGCCACCTGCCGCGCGACCTGCCGGCCGAGATCTGCTCGACCGGCGAGCAGAAGGCGCTGCTGGTTTCCGTGATCCTGGCCCATGCCGCGCTGATCGCCGCCGCGCGCGGCTTCGCCCCCCTGCTGCTGCTGGACGAGGTGGCGGCGCATCTCGATGCGGCCCGCCGCGTGGCGCTGTTCGAGGCACTGGCCGCCCTGCCGGCGCAGTGCTTCCTGACGGGCACGGACCCGGAGGTCTTCGCGCCTCTCCAGGGCCGTTCCCAGGCCTTTCTGGCCGGCCACCAGGGCCTGTGCGCCGCCTGATCTTTCCTCACCCCGCTCAGGCCTGTCCTGGCTGGCGGAAAATCCAGCTTTGCCAAGGGAAAAGCCGAGGATTCCCGATGCGGCGTGGCCCCGGAATCCCTATATTGGGCGGGAGCTTCGACTACGGTTTTCCGAAAGGTTCCAGCACCTGATGTCCGACCCCGCGCTTCCAGAACAGTCCCCTTCCGGCCAGGAGGGCGGGGAAGCCTATGACAGTGCCTCCATCACCGTGCTGCGTGGCCTGGACGCCGTCCGCAAGCGACCGGGCATGTATATCGGCGACACGGATGACGGCTCGGGCCTGCACCACATGGTCTTCGAGATCGTGGACAACTCCGTGGACGAGGCCCAGGCGGGCTATGCCACCCATGTCGATGTGGTGATCAACGCCGACGGCTCCGTCACCGTCACCGATGACGGCCGCGGCATCCCCGTGGACCTGCATGTGGAGGAAGGCATCTCCGCCGCCGAGGTGGTGCTGACGCGGCTGCATGCGGGCGGCAAGTTCAACCAGAACTCCTACAAGGTTTCCGGCGGCCTGCACGGTGTCGGCGCGGCGGTGGTGAACGCCCTGTCCGAGCGGATGGAGGCACGCATCTGGAAGAATGGGCGCGAGCACGTGATCCGCTTCGCGCATGGCGATACGGTGGCGCCGCTGGAGGATATCGGCCCCTCCGGCCATCCCACAGGCACGCAGGTCACCTTCAAGCCCAGCGCCGCGACCTTCTCGAAGACCGATTTCGACTACGAGCGGCTGGAGAAGCGGCTGCGCGAGCTGGCCTTCCTCAATTCCGGCCTCCGCATCACGTTGCAGGACGACCGGCCCGTGGAAGGTACCGCGGAAGGCGCGGCCGAGCCGCGCCGCACGGTCTTCCACTACGAGGGCGGGCTTGCCGCCTTCGTCGAATATCTCGACCGTTCCAACAAGCCGATCTTCTCGCCCCCTGCCGCCGCGACCGGCGAGCAGACGGTGGAGCGCAATGGCGAGAGCAAGACGATCCGCGTCGAGTTCGCGCTGCGCTGGACCGACAGCTTCCACGAGACCATGCACTGCTTCACCAACAACATCCCGCAGCGGGATGGCGGCTCGCACCTCGCGGGCTTCCGCCAGGCGCTGACGCGGGTGCTGGGCAAGGTGGCGGAGCAGGCGGCGAAGAAGGACAAGACCGCGCTGTCCGGCGAGGACATGCGCGAGGGGCTGACCGCCGTGCTCTCGGTGAAGGTGCCGGACCCGAAATTCTCCTCCCAGACCAAGGAGAAGCTCGTTTCCTCCGAGGTGCAGCCGGTGGTGCACTCGGTCGTCGCCGATGCGCTGGACCATTGGTTCGAGACGCACCCCAAGGAAGCCAACGAGATCGTCCGCAAGTGCCTCGATGCCGCCGCGGCGCGCGAGGCCGCCCGCAAGGCGCGCGACCTGACGCGGCGCAAGGGCGTGCTCGACATCTCCTCCCTGCCCGGCAAGCTCGCCGATTGCCAGGAGCGCGATCCGAGCAAGGCGGAGATCTTCATCGTCGAGGGTGACTCGGCCGGTGGTTCCGCCAAGCAGGGTCGCGACCGCGCCTTCCAGGCGATCCTGCCGCTGCGCGGCAAGGTGCTGAACGTCGAGCGCGCGCGCTTCGACAAGATGCTGTCCTCGGAGCAGATCGGCACGCTGATCACCGCGCTCGGCGCCGGCATCGGCCCCGACCCGGCGAATGGCGGCTTCGACCCGGCCAAGCTGCGCTACGGCAAGATCTGCATCATGACCGACGCGGACGTGGACGGCTCCCACATCCGCACGCTGCTGCTGACCTTCTTCTTCCGGCAGATGCCGGAACTGATCGAGCGCGGGCATCTCTTCATCGCCCAGGCGCCGCTCTATCGCGCCAAGCGCGGCAGTGAGGAACGCTACCTCAAGGACGACGCGGCGATGGAGGAGTACCTGCTGGAGAAGGCGCTGCACAACGCGGCGATGACGCTCAGCGACGGTACGGCGCTGGAGGGTGAGGCGCTGCGCGAGGAGGTGCAGAAGCTGCGCGAGGTGTCGCGCCGCATCCGCCGCGCCTCCGGCAACCTGCCGCTCTGGATCGGCGAGCAGGCCGCGCTGGCCGGTGCCATGGCCGTGGCCAATGACGGTCAGGCGGCGCAGGCCCTGGCGCGGCGGCTGAACGAGCTGTCGCTGGAAACGGAGCGCGGCTGGTCCGCCTCGCTGGACGAGGCCGGGCTCAAGCTGGGCCGCACCGTTCGCGGCGTGGCCGAGCGCTATTCCCTGGAACCCGCCCTGCTGCGCGGCGCCGACGCGCTCTGGCTGGAGGAGCGGCGGGAGTCCCTGGCCGGGCGCTACGGCAGCGGCGTCACCCTGCGCTTCGAGGGGCGCGAGGACCGTTCGGCCGGTCCGCTCTCGGCGCTGGACCGCGTCTTCCAGCAGGGCCGCAAGGGCCTGACCATCCAGCGCTTCAAGGGGCTGGGCGAGATGAACCCGGACCAGCTCTGGAAGACCACGCTGGACCCGGCGGCGCGCACCATGCTGCGGGTGAAGGTGGATGACGCCGACGAGGCCGGGCAGATCTTCGCCACGCTGATGGGCGACGTGGTCGAGCCGCGCCGCGAATTCATCGTCGGCAATGCGCTGAAGGTGGCGAACCTGGACGTCTGACGCCCGCCCTGCCCATCGCGGCGGACAGGACGACCGATACCGGCAGGGCCGGGCCTTCCGGGGCCCGGCCTTTTTCCTGCCCATCCGGCTGGAAAGGGCAAAGAACCTCTTTTTGTAAGATCATTCCAAAATTTAGTCCAAAACTGTCTCTGAAAGGTGCATAAGCCTCGCAGGGGAGATGCGATGGACCGTCAGGGACGAGAAGATCGCCATTCAGAAGGGCCGAGGCACCGAGCCTGCCTTCGGTTGGCGACCCGCCTCGCGCTTCTGCTGCCGGGCCTCCTCCTGCCCGTTCTTCCGCCGGCCCTCGCGACGGCGCCGGCCCAGGACAATGCCGTGGCCGCCCTGCCGGTCCAGGCTTCTCCCGGTCGCACGGGGGCCAACGCTTCCTTCGAGGCGCTGATGCGCGCCGGGGACCAGGCGATGCTGCGCGGCGACGTGTCCCGCGCCCGGGCCATCTACCAGCGGGCCGTGTCGCTCGACCCGCAATCCTCCGCCGCCTGCCTTTCCCTGGGCTCCACCTACGACCCGAACATGCTGGCCACGATCGAGGCCCGGGGCGGCGGGCTGATCGACGCAGCCAAGGCCCGCGAGTGGTACGAGCGCGCGCGGGCGCTGGGCCATCCCGCCGCCGACCGCGTGCTGGGACGGCTGCCATGATGCGGCGGCCCGCGCGCCACGAAAGGAACCCGGCACCATGAACCGCCGAAACCTGCTGGCCGGGCTGGCCGGCGGCCTCGCCCTTCGCGCGGCCGCCGCCGACGCGCAGGCCCTGCCCCCGCTCGTGCCCCCTTCCGGGGCCGCCGCGCCGCTGCGCAACGACGACACGCTGGGCATCATGGCCGCCGGGCTGGACGGGACCTATATCCGCTTCGCCGACGACATCTCCAACGTGCTCGACGGGGTGGAGGGGCTGCGCATCCTGGCCATGATCGGGCGCGGCTCGCTGCAGAACCTGTCGGACCTGCTCTACCTGCCCCGGGTGGATCTCGCCTTCGTGCAGTCGGACGTGCTGGCCGCGGCCGCGCAGCAGCGGCTCTTCTCCGGCCTGCAACAGCAGGTGAGCTACATCGCCAAGCTCTATGACGAGGAAGTGCACGTCTTCGCCCGCCCCGGCATCGCGCGGCTGGAGGATCTCGCCGGACGCCGGGTGAATGTGGAAAGCCGCCAGTCCGGCACGGCGATGACGGCGCAGTTCCTCTTCGCGCAGCTCGGCCTGCGGGTGCAGACGGTGAACCTGCCCTCGAACGATGCCACGGAACTGCTGCGCCGGGGCGAAATCGACGCGCTGGTGCGCATCGCCGGCAAGCCGGCGCGCTTCTCCACCCCTCTGCCCGAAGGGACGCGGCTCCTGCCGATCCCGCTGTCCGACCCGCTGCTGGAGGCCTATCTCCCCGGCACCTTCACGGCGCGCGACTATCCCGGCCTGATCCCGGAGGGCGAGAGCGTGGACACGGTGGCGGTGGGCGCGGTCCTTGCCTGCTACAACCACCAGATCCCGATCCGGCGCGAGCGGCTGCAACGCTTCTCCCGGGCCTTCACGCAGAAATTCGATGCCTTCCTGCAGCCACCACGGCACCCGAAATGGCGCGACGTGAACCTCTCCGCGACGCTGCCGGGCTGGACCCGCTTCGATCCGGCGCCGCAGGCCGCGCCTGTCGCCGCCCCCCCGGCATCCCGTTCCCGGCAAGCGGCGCGCTCCCGCCTTCCGGCCGGTTTCGCAGCGGACTGACGGCACAGCCGGCCCCTCGCCGCCGGGAACCACGGAGGTTGTGGGCATCCTTTCCGGAGCAAATCTTTCTATGGTCGCAATTAAGAGCGCCTAACTAAACCCGGTATGATGCGTTTCTGTGGGCATGGCGAAGCCTTTGGTTTCTGATGATCTCTGGGCGGCGATTGAGCCGCTGTTGCCGCCCGAGCGGCCCAAGCCCAAGGGCGGGCGGCCGCGGCTGGCGGACCGGGCGGCATTGACGGGGATCGTGTTCGTGCTGGTCAGCGGCATCCCATGGGAGAGGCTGCCCGCCGAGATGGGCTGCGGCTGCGGGATGAGTTGCTGGCGGCGGCTGCGCGACTGGCAGGCGGCCGGGGTCTGGGCCGCCTTGCACCGCCTGCTGCTGGAGCGGTTGCAGGCTGCGGGGCAGATCGACTGGCGGCGG
>NZ_JHWD01000003.1 GCF_000622225.1 Roseomonas mucosa ATCC BAA-692
GCGCCGCCCCGCCAAGGTCCGGGCCTTCTTCCAGGCCCCTTCCGTCCGCTACGCCGCATAGACAACATGATACCTTTTTGAGGGCCGGATTAGTAAATCCGGGGTGCGGCGGCGGTGATGACAAGGCCGACGAAGCATCGGATCGCTTCCCAGTGATAGTGGCCACCCGTGCCGATACGCCGACCAATGCGACGGCTATGGCTTGGGTCAACCTGGACGAGCGCCTCCGCTTCCGATCCCAGCAAATCAGCGGAACCGGGGAACCAGAACACCGGGTCAGTTCATGAGCAACGTGGAAAGCTGGCGAGCATAGCCATCCACTCTTTCCCGCAATCGTGCGCCCTCCACAGTGTCCTGGTTGCTTTCCGCCGCGAGGGACCAGGCGCCCAGTTGAAAGGCCAGGTAGCAGGGGCGCAGGAACTCCATCAGGCGCGGCTCCACGCGGCACCCAGCTCGCTGCTGCACTTTTTGGCGGAGTTCTTCCTGTTCGTGGAAGGACAGGCCCAACTCGCATCCGGCTCCGACGATGTCCCAGGCGATGTCCTGACACCCGATGAGATCATGCGCGGTGGCGTGGTCCACCGCGTCTGTCTTGAGCAACCTCCCTTCCGGCGTCAGAAGCCACTCCCAGGCGTGCAGCCGGTTGTCCGTGTACACGCGGCGGCAACTTACCTCCAGAACGTCCGTCAGCGGCTCCCAGACAGCCAGGCGTTTCGCGAACTGCTCGCCGAGAGTCTGCGCGGTATTGTGCCGCGCCATGCTGAGGAGCTCCGCGGCCGAAGCCCCCGCCTCCGGCCGCGCCGGCATGGATCGGGCGCGAAAGCCCAGATAGCGCCCGAGCCAGGCCAGCAACGCCGCTTTTCCGGGACTGCCTGCCGTGAGGGGACATGCGTCCTCGATCCAGCGCTCCACCAGGAAGCCGTGCAGAAGACCCGCAACCGGCGGCGTAAAGCCAGCTTCGTGCAGAGCTCTGGCCTGGGCGAGCCGCTCCTCGCCATGCTGCCCTAGTCCGGCGAATTTCAACAGCCAGGTGCTGTCGGCCGTGCGAAACAGGAACTTGCGGCGTTCCTGCCATGGATGCACGGCGGGCCAGGTGGCAGTGTCGGCTTGGTCCAGCGCGCGCCAGGCCCCACCCGAGATGTCCTGCATAGGAGCCACGGCCGGGCCTAGAAGGTCCGCCGCCCAGCCCTCCAGCCGTTGCGCGGTCCTGGCTGGGTCGAGCAGGAGCGCGTCGAAACTGGCCGGACGACGCGTGACCTCCGCCCAGATTGCCCGGCTCCGTGGGCTGGCATAGGTTCCCGGCTTCCCCGCATGGCCCGGGAAAAATGTGATCCGGTCCCGCGACACGCCTTGTACCTCAAGGAAGGATGTCACTGCGCCGAAGCTGCTGCCCGACAGCCCAGGCCCTTCGTCCACCACCGCAAAATTCGTGACGGGTTCGGCCACGAGCGCGTCGGCCAGATTTCTCGCCACCGAAACTTCACGGTGGAAAGGATGTCCCACCGGCCGAAGCGTCCAGAGCCTGGAGGTTCCGAGTGCCGCGGCCACCATGGCTCCCAGTACGGTCCCGATGCTGCGGATCCCGATCACCTGCGTGGATGCATCGCGGGGCATCGCCGCCGCGGCCTGCAGATAGGCCTCGGGATAAAGGGCGTAGTAGGCGAAGCCCTCCATCCGGCGCACCTGGATCTCGTCGGGCAGGCCAGCCTGCGCCAGGATCGTGAGTGCCGCACACGCCTCTGGCCCGGTCTCCGTGAAGCCGCCGTTCCACGATCGCTCGACGGCACCAGCCAGCCGCAGCAGCAGTGCCATCGACGCCGCGCTGGAAGGGTCCTCCATATCCAGCCGCCCATTCCGTTTGAAGGCCGCATCGGCAAGCCCCTGTGCCAGTTCCCCGGCCAGGATCAACGCGCCCACAAGGGCACTGTGGCGACCAAGGCCCGGCGGGAGAGCACGGAGCCGCTCGAGAAGCGCCGAGAGGTGCTCCAGTTCCACCTGCGGCTCGACACGGCGCACAGCGTCGCCATAGACCAGCATTCGTCGTCACGCGCCGTGCCGGGAGGGCGGCCTCAGCTGGCGGCTATGCTGTTGAACGGAACGGAATGTGCGGCGGAATGCCCGGTATTCTCGCTGAACCAGGCAATGGTCGATTTCAGCCCCTCCTCCAGCGGCACCTTCGGCGTCCAGCCAAGCAGTTCGCGGGCACGTCCGATATCGGGGCGGCGGCGGCGGGGATCGTCCACCGGCAATGGCTGATGCACCACAGGGGAGCGCGTGCCCGTCAGGGCTACAACCCGCGCCACGAGATCCGAAACCGTCAGCTCCACCGGGTTGCCCAGGTTCACCGCCCCCGGCGGCGGTGCGTCACAGGCCATCAGGCGCAGGAGACCTTCCACCAGATCGGCCACGTAGCAGAAGGAGCGTGTCTGCGTGCCGTCGCCGTAGAGCGTGATTTCCTCGCCCGTCAGAGCCTGGCAGATGACATTGGACACCACGCGCCCGTCATCGGCACGCATACGCGGCCCATAGGTGTTGAAGATCCGTGCCACGCGGACCTCCGCCCGGCGGTGACGGGCGAAATCGAAAGCCAGTGTCTCCGCTGCGCGCTTGCCTTCGTCGTAGCAGGCGCGTGGCCCCGTCGGATTGACGTTGCCCCAGTAGTCCTCTCGTTGCGGATGGACCTCCGGATCGCCATAGATCTCGCTGGTCGAGGCCTGCAGGAACCGTGCCCCGGACGCTTCCGCGAGACGCAGCAAGTTGCGCGTGCCCAGGACATTGGTGAGCATCGTGTGCTCGGGGTCCGCCTGGTAGTGCGGTGGCGAGGCAGCACAGGCCAAATTGAAGACGCGCGTGAACTGGGCACGGCCATGCGTGATGCCGGATGGCAACGGCTCGGAGATATCCGCCTCCACGAAGTCGAAACGGGGGTCACGCTCCAGATGCCGGATATTCTCTCGCCGTCCTGTTCCCAGATTGTCGAGGCAAACAATCCGCGCTCCATCCGCTAAGAGCAGGTCGCAGAGATGCGAACCGAGAAAGCCAGCACCGCCAGCGACGAGGACAAGATCGGACCGGCTTTTCCGCATGATGTGCCCTCTCAGGAGTGGTGAATGGACAAAGCAGGTAACGCGGCAGCACGCCGGGCAATTGCAGTGCGCAGGTGCATTTCTAGCTCCCCCGCACGATGCGCAGCCGTATGTGCGCCGAGGACGCGCCGTCGCAGCGCCATCGCCATATCGCTGCGCCGTGCCTCGGACATCTGCTGCAATGCTTCCAGAACGGCGCCCGGCCCGTCAGCGAGGATGATCTCCTGCCCTGGCACGAACAGGTCGCCGAGGCCGTCCCAGATGTCGGAAATGATCGGGACCCCGCAAGCCCCGGCCTCGAAAAGGCGGACGCTGGGGCTGTGACCGGCCTGCACCATGTCGGCCCGGGTGACGTTCAGGGTGAAGCGGCTCCGGGCATAGAAGGCAGGGTGGTCGGCGGGAGGGACGTGGTCGATCCGCTCAACATTGGCCGGCCAGTCAATGGACGAGGGGTATTGTGGCCCGGCCACGACGAAATGCAGGTCGGGCGCTTGCCGGGCGGGTTCCAGCAACAGGCACTCCAGCACCGGCTGGCGGTCCAGGCTGTAGGTGCCCAGGTAGCTGAGATCCCAGCGCGGCGGCAGGTCCTGCGGCGCATAAGCCGCAGGATCGGCGGAGCAGGCGAGTTGCCTCGCGGCGGGCGAGCCGTAGCGATGCTCCAGCAGGCCCAGGGTAGGACCGCCCGTGAAGCTCAGATACAGGTCGAATCCCGGGATCAGCGCCGGCGAGAGATATTCCTCGTCACCACGCTCCAGCTTCGCCAGCGTCACCGGCGTATCGATGTCGTAGAAAGCCGTGACGCCCCGCGCCACGGACTGCACCATGCGGCCGACCGCCACGCCCTCGGGCACGTAGGAGCCTAGGATGACCGCATCTGCCGTGGCCATCATGTCCTGCCAGCCGCGCAGTTCATCGAGATCCCGATACAGCGCCAGCCGGCAGAACTCCGGCTCCGCGAGGTCACGGTGCGGCGCGTACCAGGGTACGTCCCGTTCCAGGAACAGGACCTCGTGGCCACGCCCAGCGAAAGCCCGCAACAGCGCGCGGTAGGTCGTGGCATGGCCGTTGCCCCAGGACGAGGAAAGGCTCAGACCCAGCACGACGACGCGCATGGGGCTCACGCCAGCACGCCGCGGCATGACGCGACGCCACGTTCCCTCTGGTGCTCCTGCGCTTGCCGCAGCAACCGGTCCACCTCCGCTCCACGGCGCGTGTAGGTGTGCCCTTCCAGGATACGGGCCCGTGCCGCCTCTCCGATCGCACGCGCCCGCTCCGGCGTCAGCGTCTGGAGATGTTGCGCCACCTCGGCACCGTCGCGCGCCACCAGGACCTCATCTCCCTCCTTGAGGAAGAGGTCGAGGCCGGTCCAGGCATCGGTGATCAGGCAGGCCCCTGCCCCCGTGGCCTCGAAGACCCGTGTGGCAGGCGAGTAGCCGGTGGATGCCATGCTGTCGCGCGCTATGTTCAGCACGGCCAGCGGCGAGGTGTTGAAGGCGTTGTGGTCGCGTGTATAAACATGGCCGATATGGCGGACATTGCCCGGCATCAGCTTGCTGTCCCAGCCATTGCCGCCGATCAGGAATCGCCGTTCCGGCAGGCGCGCCGCCGCATCAAGAAAGAACCGCTCCACCCGCGCCTCGCGATCAGGCAAGCGGTTGCCGAGAAACGAGAGATCTGCCGCAAAGCGTGGATCGACCGGCACAGGGTGATGGGTTTCCGGGTCCAGCGCATTGTAGACTGGAATGCAGCGGCGTGCGCCGAGGCTTTCGTAAGCCTCGACCACCGGCGGGCCGCCGCCATAGGTCAGCACGAAGTCGAGGGACGGCAGCACCCGGCGCAGCGCATGTCCGGGTTCGTCACGGATCTCGGCCAACGTCGCCGGCGCATCCACGTCCCAGAAGATGCGGATCGCCTCGGGCCGGGCGGCGGCCATGACACCCTCCAGCAACGCATCGTCGAAGACACCGACACCGCTGGCCTTGACGACCACATCCGCGCGAGCCGCTTCCGCCACCACTGCACGCATGGCCTCGACGGTGGCGGGATAGACGCGCACGGCTGCCCAGTCCGGCGGTTCGATGTCACGATGCTTCTGCCGGTCGAAGGCATCGGGCTCGTAGAAGATGATCTCATAGCCCCGTGTGGCGAGATCGCGTAGCAGGCCCCGATAATAGGTGGCGGCACCATTCCAGTAGGAGGAGAGCAGGCTCGATCCGTAGAAGGCGATCCTCATGCGGCGCTGTTCTCCCCAGTACGGTGGTTCAGGTTCAGGAGCTTTCCTCCCCCCGCCGCACCTCCTGGCCAGAGCACGAGCGTGCTGCAGGAAGCCGGCGCGATCTCGAAACGCATGTGCTGATCCAGCGGCAGACCCAGGAAAGCCGCCAACACGGCCTTGATGACGTCGGCATGGCTGACAAGGGCGATCCGTGCTCCGGGATGGTTATCGCGCAGCCGAACCAACTCCGCGACCGCGCGGGCCTGTACCTGCATCATGCTCTCACCGCCGGGAATGCGCGCGGTGGCACGGGCCTCGTTCCATTCGGTCCAGCGCGGATCGGCTTCGAGGTCTCCGAAGCTCCGGCCGGTCCAGGCGCCGCAGTCGATCTCCATCAGCGCCTCGCTGATCTCCATGCCAATCCCAAGGCGCCGCGCGATGGCTTCTCCTGTCTGCCGGGCGCGCTCAAGCGGGCTGGCATAAAGCATGTCGGCCCCTTCTTGCGCCATCCAGCGGGCCAATGCCTCGGCCTGCGATCGTCCAGCCTCACCCAGCACCACGCCCGGCATGCGGCCGCAGAGCGTGTCGCCAACACGGTCATGTGCGGCATGGCGGATCAGGAAAACCGTGGTGGCACGCGTCATGCCCCGTTGAGACCTGCGATGAAACGCAGCGTCCGCTCGCGCGCCTCGCCATCATGGAACTGCTGTGGCGGTGACTTCATGAAATAGCTGGAAGGCCCCACCAACGCACCGCCCAGACCGCGGTCGAGCGCGAGCTTCGCGCAGCGTACGGCATCAATGACGATACCAGCCGAATTCGGCGAGTCCCAAACTTCCAGCTTCAGCTCGACGTTCAGCGGCATGCCGCCGAAGCCGGTGCCCTCCAATCGGATATGCGCCCATTTCCGGTCCGTCAGCCAGGGCACATGATCGCTTGGCCCGATATGCACATTCTCAGCCGCTAGCGGTACGTCGAGCTCGCTGGTGACGGCGCGCGTTTTCGAGAGCTTCTTGGATTCGAGCCGCTCGCGCTCCAGCATGTTCAGGAAGTCGGCGTTGCCTCCGAAATTGAGCTGGTAGGTACGGTCCAGCTGCACGCCTCTTTCACGGAACAGGTTGGCCAGCACGCGGTGCAGAATCGTGGCACCCACCTGGCTCTTGATGTCATCGCCGATGATGGGCAGGCCACGTGCCTGGAATCGCTTCTGCCATTCCGGGTCCGAGGCGATGAAGACGGGGATACAGTTCACGAAGGCGCAGCCCGCCTCCAGGGCACGTTCCGCATACCACTCCGTGGCACGCTGGGAACCGACGGGCAGGTAGGACACCACCACATCCGTCCCGGTCTCCCGCAGGATCCCCGCGACATCCTCGACCGGTTCCGCGCTCTCCTCGATCTCTCCGACCAGATAGCGGCCAATTCCATCCAGCGTCTCGCCACGCCTCACCTTGACGCCGGTGGGTTCAACCTCGGCGAAGCGGCTCGTGTTGTTGGGCGGCGCGAGGATCGCCTCGGCCACGTCACGCCCCACCTTGGCCGCATTGACGTCAAAAGCCGCCGAAACCACGACATCGCTCACATGATATCCACCGAGTTCGACATTCATCAGGCCCGGAACAGGCGTGTTCGCGGAGGCGTCGCGATAGAAGCTCAGTCCTTGGACGAAAGAGGAGGCGCAGTTCCCAACGCCGACGATGGCGACGCGCAATGTCCGTTTCGTCACGCGGGTAAGACCACGTCAGACGTCTTCCGGTTCATGGGCTTCTCCTGACCGTCCTGCATATCTCGGCCTAGCTGGCGGCAGGAACATAGCTATCGAGTCTATGATGGATCAATCCACGACCTTACCGGAGATTGCCCGGAAGGCAGAAGCGCAACGAAATGTGAAGCTGGTCCGCCCTATGACTGAAAGAACGACGTGCCAGACTGTGGCGACAGTTACTCCACGCCCCACCCAATGGTAGTGGTGCGGGGCAACGCATGATCGGAGATGGCGCTTTGGCAGAAACGGTCCTGATCACCGGCGGTGCAGGCTTTATCGGACGCTACGTCTCGCGGGAACTCCTCGGCAGGGGCTATCATGTCCGCGTCCTGGACAGCTTCATCGAGCAGGTGCATGGCGACCGCGGTGCAGACGGCCTGGATTCGGATGCGGAGATTCTCGTCGGCGACGTGCGTGATCCCGATGCCGTGCGGAATGCCATCAAGGGCGTGGACCGGATCGTGCACCTCGCGGCCGAGGTAGGCGTCGGGCAGAGCATGTACGCGGTGGATCGCTATGTGTCCGTGAACGATCAGGGCACCGCCGTGCTGTTCCAGCAGCTGATCGAGAATCCGGTGCGCCGCGTCGTCGTTGCATCCTCTATGAGCATCTATGGCGAAGGCCTGTACCGCGATGCGGAAGGTGGGCTCGTAGAGGATGCCGTGCGGCAGTCCAGAACCGGGGTGGACGCGCCATGGGACCCGCTCGACGCGCGGGGTCGTCCGCTGGTGCCAGTTCCCACGCCGGAATGGAAGCGTCCGAGCCTCGCCTCGGTCTATGCCATCACCAAGTTCGTGCAGGAGCGCCTTACCCTCACCCTTTCCCCGGCCTATGGGATGGAGGGCGTGGCACTGCGCCTCTGGAATGTCTATGGCGCCGGCCAGGCCCTTTCCAACCCCTATACGGGCGTGCTGGCAATTTTCGCCTCGCGGTTGCAGAACAGGCAGCCCCCGGTGATCTTCGAGGATGGGCAGCAGCGGCGCGACTTCGTGCATGTGGAGGATGTGGCGCGCGCCTTCGTGCTCGCGCTGGAACATCCGCGTGCCCCTGGCGAGGTTTTCAACATCGCCAGCGGCACGGACCGCACGGTGCAGGAGGTTGCGGCTGACTTGGCCGAAGCCATGGGCCGCCGGGAGGTGGCTCCGGAGATCACCGGCAAAACCCGCGCTGGCGATATCCGCCACAACATTCCCGACATCGCCCGGGCGCGGGAAGTGCTGGGCTACGAGGCACAGCACAAGGACTTCACGGCCGATCTGGCGGAACTGGCCGAATGGGTCGCGCGGCAGCAAGCGCAGGATCGCGTCAGCCAGGCACGCAACGAACTGGAGATGCGGGGACTGGTCGCGTGACTGGCCCGGACACTTCCCTGGCCGCGCCCGGCCTCGCCCTGCGTGAGCCTGTGCTGGTGACCGGCGGGGCAGGCTTCATCGGCTCCAACCTCGCTGACAGGCTCGCAACCGAGGGGCATGACATACTGATCTACGATGCCCTCTCGCGTCCCGGAGTGGAACGCAACCTGGAGTGGCTTAAGCGGCGCCACCCGTCGCGCATCTCCGTCGCCATCGCCGACGTGCGGGACGCGGGCAGCCTCTCCGCCGCCGCCGGACAGGCGAGCTCGGTCTTCCACTTCGCCGCGCAGGTCGCCGTCACCACAAGCCTGCAGGACCCATACAGCGACTTCGCCATCAATCTCCAGGGCACCTTCTCTCTGCTGGAGGCACTGCGTCAGCGCCGTGGTGTTCCCCTGCTCTTCGCGAGCACCAACAAGGTCTATGGCGACCTCGGCGATGTCGCTCTGGATCTCAGGGATGACGCCTACACGCCGAGCCTTGCCGCTCTCCGCGAGACCGGGATCGGAGAGGATCGCCCGCTGGACTTCCACACGCCCTATGGCTGCTCCAAGGGTGCGGCAGACCAGTACGTGTTGGACTATGCGCGCTCCTTCGGCGTGCCCGCGGCAGTGCTGCGGATGAGCTGCATCTATGGACAGCGGCAGATGGGGACGGAGGACCAGGGCTGGGTCGCGCATTTCCTGATCCGTGCTCTGCGCGATCAACCGATCAGTATCTATGGCGACGGCTGCCAGGTGCGCGACGTGATGGACGTGTCGGATGCAGTGGCAGCCTACCTTGCCGCCTGGCAGCGGATCGGCGCGGTGAGCGGCCGCGCCTTCAATCTCGGGGGCGGTCCGGCGAATGCGATCAGCCTGCGCCAGCTGCTTGGCCACATCGCCACCCTGACCGGCCGTCCGGTTCAGGTCGCCTATGCGGACTGGCGTGCCGGAGACCAGCGCTACTATGTCTCGGACATGCGCCGCGCGGCGCGCGAGCTTGGCCTGAATGCTCCCCGTCCGTGGCGCGAGGGCATCGCGGCGTTGGCGGAGTGGCTGCAGCGGGCGCAAGACGAGCGTCTGACCGACGTCGCGGAACCCGCCCTCTCATGAGTCACCGCCTTCCATCGCTTTTCCCGATCGCTCCCCTCCGGACCAGCGCGTGAAATCTGCCGGCAAGAGGCATCTGCTGATGACGGCCGATGCGGTGGGCGGCGTCTGGACCTATGCCCTGGATCTCGCCGAGGGCCTCGCCGCGCGGGGCTGGCGGACGACCCTTGCCGTTCTCGGTCCCGCGCCGGGCATGTCACAGAGGCTTCAGGCACGCCAGGTTCCCGGTCTCGACCTCCACCTCACCAGCCTGCCGCTCGACTGGCTCGCTGAAAATCCCGGGGAACTGAAGCGTACCGCGGCTGCTGTGGCGCGCCTGTGTCGCGAAACCGGCGCGGAGGTGGCGCAACTGAACACGCCTAGCCTCGCGGCACTGGCGGCGTTCCCGGTGCCCGTGGTCTCTGTCTGCCACTCCTGCCTCGCCACTTGGTGGGCCACGATGCGCGATAGTCCCCTGCCGCCGGACTTCCTGTGGCGCACGACGTTGCTCCGCCAGGGCTATGCTGCCTCCTCGGCTCTGGTGGCACCGACACGGGCTTTCGCGGCCGCCACAGCCACCGTGCATGATCTGGCGGAACAGCCGACCGCCGTCTGGAACGGCCGGCGGCCCCTCGCCTGGACAGGCTCCACATCGCAGGTCGACTCGGTGCTTACGCTCGGCCGCCTCTGGGACGAGGGCAAGAACGTGGCGGTTCTGGACCGCGCAGCAGGGCGCCTTCGCTGGCCTGTGCAGGCGGCCGGCGCCACCGAGGGGCCGAATGGCGCCCATATCGCCCTGCGGCATATCCATTCGCTGGGCCGGCTGGATGAGACGGAAGTCACGGTGCTGCTGGCTCAGCGGCCGGTCCTCGCTTCCCTGGCCCGCTACGAACCCTTCGGCCTTGCAGTGCTGGAGGCCGCGCAGGCGGGCTGCGCCCTCGTCCTGTCCGACATTCCCACCTTTCGGGAGCTCTGGGATGGAGCCGCTGTCTTCGTGCCGCCCGATGACGAGGCCGCCGTAGCGCTGGCACTGGACCGGATGATGGCTGACCGGGCGGAGCGCGACCGCCTTGGCGATGCCGCCCGGGAACGCGCGCGTCGCTACAGCACGGCCGCGATGTCGAATGCCATGCTGGCCCTTTATGACTCCCTACCGCAACCGATCGGTCCCGTGACGATGGAAGCCACCGTTCCGTGAAATTCGTCTATTTCACCCACTCCCTCGCCTCCTGCTGGAACCATGGCAACGCGCATTTCCTGCGTGGCGTGCTGCGCGACCTGCTTCACCGCGGCCACGGGGTCGTGGCGCTGGAGCCCGCGGGCGCCTGGAGCCGTGAGAACCTTCTGCGCGACCATGGCGAAGCCGGTCTGGACGCCTTCCGCAGCCTCTATCCAGAGTTGCAGCCACGCATCTTCGCGACTCTCGACGAGACCGAATCCGCCTTGCAGGAAGCTGACGTGGTGATCGTGCACGAGTGGAACGATCCGTCCCTCGTCGCCGCGCTCGGGCGGATGCGGCGGCAGGGTGCGCGCTTCACACTGCTTTTCCACGATACGCACCACCGCGCCGTCAGCGATCCGGAAGCGATCCGGCAGTTCGATCTCGACGGCTACGACGCCGTGCTGGCCTTCGGCGCGACGCTGGCCGAAGTCTACCGGCGTTGGGGATGGGGCGACCGAGTCTTTGTGTGGCACGAGGCCGCCGACACGCGGCTCTTCCACCCGCCAGCGCCGGAGCAGGCCCGAGAAGGCCTTGTCTGGATCGGCAACTGGGGGGATGGAGAGCGCGGTGCCGAGCTGGAGGAGTTCCTGCTCCGTCCCGCCCGTGAGGCACACCTGGGGCTGGATATCCACGGCGTGCGTTATCCAGCCGAGGCCCGAGCCATGTTGGAACACCATGGTGCCCGCTTCCGGGGCTGGCTGCCCAATGCCCGCGCGCCCGAGGTCTTCGCCCGGCACCTGGCCACGGTGCATGTCCCGCGCCGCTTCTATGTGGAGATGCTGCCGGGCATTCCCACCATTCGGGTCTTCGAGGCGCTGGCCTGCGGCATCCCGCTGGTCTCCGCCCCCTGGCAGGATTCCGAGGGCCTGTTCCGTCCTGGACAGGACTTCCTGGTGGCGCGCGACGGGACGGAGATGACGCGCCATCTCGCCGCGTTGTGCGACGATCCCGCCCTGCGCGCTACCCTCGCCGCCAGCGGACTGGAGACCATCCAGGCACGACACAGCTGCGCCCACCGTGTGGACGAGCTCCTGGCCACGCTCGCCTCGCTCGGCACCGCCGCGGCACGCCCCCCCGCCATCGAGGAGACCGCATCATGAGCAGCACCAGCCGGCTTGCGCACGACGAGATCCGCCGGCGTGCCGAGGCGCTCGGCGAGTGGTTCCACAACATCGACCTGGATGGAGTGAAGACCGCGCCCAACCATTTCCTCCATGACTATCCTGCCAGCAAGTGGCGCCGCTTCGCCCATGTCGTGCCTGCCGATCTGCGCGGCCGGAGCGTTCTCGACATCGGCTGCAACGGAGGCTTCTACTCGATCGAGATGAAGCGACGCGGCGCCGACCGCGTGCTGGGCATCGATTCCGATGACCGCTACCTGGCCCAGGCCCGCTTCGCGGCGGAGGTGCTGGGACAGGAGATCGAGTTTCGCAACCTTTCTGTCTATGACGTGGCGCGGCTGGGCGAGCGCTTCGACGTCGTGATCTTCATGGGCGTGCTCTACCACCTGCGCCACCCGCTGTTGGCGCTGGACCTGATCCACGAGCACGTGGCGCACGATCTTCTGCTGTTTCAGTCGATGCAGCGCGGCGCCACCGAGGCCATGCCGCTGCAGCCGGACTACGACTTCGCCGAAATCGATGTCTTCGACGATGCTCGCTATCCGAAGCTCCATTTCGTGGAGCAGCGCTATTCCCACGATCCGACCAACTGGTGGGTGCCCAATGCAGCCTGTGCCGAGGCGATGCTGCGCTCTGCCGGCTTCGCCATCATCGGGCACCCGGAGCAGGAGGTCTATCTCTGCCGCCGCGCCGAGGCTCCCGAAGGGGCCGGCGCCATCTACCCCGCGAAGGAGCCGCAGGCGTGATCGAAGCCGCGATGATCTGGAACGAGCCCAACAACAAGTCCCACTGGGATCCAGAGCTCGACCCGGAATGGCGCCTCTTCGCCGAAACCGCGAGCGCCGCCGGCCGGGCGATCCATGTCGAGAACCCGAACCTCACCCGCGTGCTCGGCGGCATCTCACCGATCGATCCCGGCTTTGTGAACAGGATGCGCGATTACGGCGTGCTGGACCATGTGGACGCCGTGGCGGTGCACGGCTTCCCGCTCGACTGGAACCTCTGGCAGATCCATGAATGGCCAGCGAGGATCAACGAGATCCGCGCCGTCACCGACAAGCCGATCTGGGTGAGCGAGGTCGGCATCTCCACCTTCGGGGCCGAGGAGGTGCAGGTCTGGGGCCTGAATCGCACCGCGGAGCTGCTGATCGGCCAGGCACCCCGCATCCATTGGTACAGCCTCTATGACCTACCGCGCGAGTGGGGAGCCACCACGCGCCATCGCGAGGCCGAGGGGTCCTCCTACTACCGGCATTTCTACATGGGCCTGCTGCGCGAGGACGGCTCCCCCAAGCCCGCGGCGGAACACTTCGCGAAGCACGCGCCGGCGATGGGCCTGTGCCAGTGGTTCCACTATCACGACCACCGGCTGGACGATGCCGTGGCCTGGATGAAGCGGCTCGGCGTCACCTATCTCCGCACCGGCCTCTCCTGGGCCGACAGCTTCCGCCCCAATGCGCTCGACTGGTTCGATCGCCAGATGGAAGCGCTGCGCGACTTCAACATCACCGTTACCTTCTGCTTCACGCCGGAGCACCGCGGCATCGCCCCGCATCACACCAGCCCGCCACAGGTGCCGCAGGAATTCGCCGAGTTCTGCGCCAGCATGGTCCGGCGCTACGCTCCGGGCACGGCTGCGGGCACCGGCGTCGCGGCTCCGGCACCCGGCCTTGTCACCTCGGCGCTCTGAGAGGAGAGGAGCTTGGCTGACACGCTGGCGCCGACCATGCGGGCGGCGGTTCTCGTCGCTCCCGGCCAGATCCGGCTGGAGGATGTTCCCCTGCCGCAGCCCGGCCCCGGGCAGGTGCGCCTGCGCCTGGAGGGTTGCGGCGTCTGCGCTTCCAACCTCACGCCCTGGGCGGGGCCCGACTGGATGCGCTTCCCCACTCCTCCAGGCGACCTGGGGCACGAAGCCTGGGGGTGGGTGGATGCGCTGGGCGAGGGCGTCGCCGGCCTAACGGTCGGGGACCGTGTCGCCGCCCTCACCTATCGCGGCTATGCCGAGTACGATCTGGCCGCGTCTGAGGCGGTCGTTCCGCTGCCGGCCTCCCTGGCCGGGAAGCCTTTCCCGGGCGAGCCGCTGGGCTGTGCCATGAACATCTTCCGCCGCAGCGCCATCGAAGCCGGGCAGACGGTGGCGATCGTCGGCATCGGCTTTCTCGGAGCCATCCTCACCCGCTTGGCCACTGAGGCGGGAGCGCGGGTCATCGCTATCTCCCGCCGCACCACCTCGCTCGACCTGGCGCGTGAGATGGGCGCCGCAGAGACCATCCCGATGGAGGACCACCATGCCATCATCGAGCGCGTGAAGACGCTGACGGATGGCCGGTTCTGCGAACGCGTGATCGAGGCGGTCGGCAAGCAGTGGCCGCTCGACCTCGCCGCCGAGCTGGCGCGCGAGCGTGGCCGCCTGATCGTCGCCGGCTATCACCAGGACGGGCCGAGGCAGGTCAACATGTGGCTATGGAACTGGCGCGGCATCGACGTGATCAACGCGCACGAGCGCGACCCGGCCATCTACGTGCAAGGCATCCGTGAGGCCGTGGACGCAGTCGCGGCAGGCCGCATCGATCCGGCCCGCCTGCTGACCCATCGCTACCCGCTGGAACGGTTGGACGAGGCGCTGAACGCCACCCGCGACCGCCCGGACGGCTTCATCAAGGCCGTGGTGGTTCCCCGGTGATGCACCGCCCCCGCCTGGGCTTCCTCGGCACCGGCTGGATCGGCCGCCACCGCATGGAAGCCATCCTCCAGGACAGCCACGCCGAGGCAGTGGCCATCTCCGATCCCTCCCCCAGCATGGCGGCGGAAGCTCAGCGCCTCGCTCCCGGAGCCGCATTGGTGCCGGATCTCGACGCCATGCTGGCGCTGAAGCCGGACGGCGTGGTGATCGCCACGCCGAGCGCCCTGCATGCGGAGCAGTCCATCCGCGCCCTGCGCGCCGGCGCGGCGGTCTTCTGCCAGAAACCCCTGGGCCGCGACGCCGCTGAGGCGCGTGCCGTGGTGGAGGCCGCCCGCGCGGCGGACCGGCTGCTGGGCGTGGACCTGTCCTACCGCTTCACCGAGGGCATGCGGCAGATCCGGACCTTGCTGCAGGCCGGTGCCCTGGGGCGGATCTATGCGGTGGATCTCGTCTTCCACAATGCCTATGGGCCGGACAAGCCATGGTTCTATGACCCGGCGCAGTCGGGCGGCGGCTGCGTCATGGATCTGGGGGTCCATCTGGTGGATCTCGCCCTTTGGGCCCTGGACTTCCCCGAGGTCGAGACGGTCTCTGGCCGGCTCTTCGCGGGCGGCGAGCCATTGCGCTCCGCGCCCGGCCGCCGACCGGACCGGGTAGAGGACTATGCCCTCGCCACCTTGACGCTTGACGGCGGCACGGCGGTCCAGCTCGCCTGCTCCTGGCGCCTCCAGGCTGGTTGCGACGCGGTGATCTCCGCCAGCTTCTATGGCACCGAGGGCGGTGCCGCGCTGCGCAACCTGGGCGGCTCCTTCTACGATTTCACGGCGGAGCGCTTCCGTGGCACCACGCGCGACGTGCTCTCTGTGCCACCCGATTTCTGGGGCGGGCGCGCGGCCATGGACTGGGCTCGTCGCCTGTCGGAAGGCGAGTGTTTCGATCCCGCCGCCGAGCACCTCGTCACGGTCTCAGCCACTCTGGACCGCATCTATGGCGCGGCATGATGCTCCCTCGTCGCACAGGTGCGATTTCCCGGAACCCTGAGACACGCTGAACGGCGTCATCGGTAGCCTGGATCTGCTGAAGACAGGTATCCCCAGGTGCAGGTCAGGGGGGCCAACCGCTATGTCAACGCGGCCCTGGAGGCTGGATCAGGGGAACGGCCTTGGCCTGTCCATGATCCACGGCTTTGTGCGGCAGAGCGGCAGGCTGGCGCGCAGCACGGGACGCCACTGCGCGGGAGCAGCCGGGCCACATCCCGGGGTTTCCGCTGCTCGGCCTTGCCCAACGCTACTGGCAGCCCAGGCTTGCCTTCAGTGTTATTGATAATGATAATCATAATCGTTTAACGGTGGTCGGCCTGAGGAGAGCAGGCGCGCCATTGGTTGCCGCTTTCCAGCCGTCTGCCTGGGCCACGGCATTCCGGGCCATCGCCGAAAAGGAGAAACACATGCTCAACCCCGTCTGCCTGCGCTCAGGAACGGCCACGATGTCCCGGCGCAGGACGTTGGGATTGCTGACGAGCGGGCTTGCCGTGGCCGCCATGCGCCCAGCATGGGCTGCGCCGAAGATGAAACAAGTCGAGGTGGCACCGGCCCTCTATGAGTTGGCCTTCAGCCCCTCTCGGAACGCGTTGTTCGTGCTTTCGGCGGGCGGCTTCGCCGAGGGCGCGCCAGCCAGCCGGCTCCTTCGCCTCGATCCGCAAAGCCTCGCCATCAGGTCAGAACTGACGCTGCCGCTGCGTGGCTTCGGCGTGGCTCTCGATGACATGGCCGGCCGGCTCTATGTCGGCCACGGCCTGGACGCCGCGGTCAGCGTGGTGGATATCGGCGAGAATCACGTTCTCGGGACGCTGCGGCTCGCCACCAAGGTGAAGGGCGAGGATGGCAAGGAGGAGTATCCCTACAAGCTGCGGGAGCTGCTCCTCGATCCCTCCGGGGAGCGGCTGTACCTGCCCGGGCTCGGCATGAAGGACAGCCAGGTCTATGTCGTTAGCACGAAGAACCTGACGGCGGAGAAGCCGATCACCGGCATCGGTCCTGGCGCGACCGGCATCGCCCTGGACCCGGCAAAGGACCGCCTTTTTGTCTCGACCCTGGCGGGCCAGCTCTGCACCATCGACCGGAAGACGCAGGAGCTGCACCACTCGGTGGAGGCCGGCGGTGCGGAGCAGCCGCTGAACCTCGCCTATGACTCCGCCAGCGGCGCCGTGCTGGCGGTGGACCAGGGCATGGAGAACCTGACCCGCTACAAGGAGAAGATGATCCCAGGCTTCGTGTCGAAGAATCCCGGCAACCGCGTCGTGGCGCTGGAGCCGGAGAGTGGAAAGCTGCTCTGGGAAACGCCGGTGGGACAGGGACCGGTGGCGCTGCGCCTCGATGCCGCGCGCAAGCGGCTCTTCGTCACCAACCGGGGCTCCGGCTCGGTGAGCGTGCTCGACACGGATCGCCACAGCGTCGCCGAGACCGTGCCGTTACCGCCGCATCCCAACAGCCTGGCGTTGGACGAGAAGACCGGCACGGCCTTCGTCTCGGTCAAGCTCCCCTTCGAAAAGATCAAGGAGAAAGAGAGCGTGGCGCGGATCACCCTCTGATCCGGAGCTCTGTTCCAACCGGACAGAGGCAGCGCCATACCGTGCTCGGTGACGGTTTCCTGCAGCAGCCCGATCACCTCCTGCTGGGTCACCGGGTCGAGACGCGAGGTCGCCTCGTCGGCAAAGAGCCGAACGGGATCGAGCAACAACGCCCGCAAGCGGAAGAACTCAACCCAAAGTACCAGTGAGAGACCCAGATACAGCGTTACCAGCCCGCCAGGCGCGACGGCGGCGAAGATCATGCGGGCAGCAATGCGGGCGCCGCCTGCACCGTGTCCGAGAGCGCCAGCAGCCCTCTTTCCAGGATGCCGCCGCGCAGGGCGGCGAGCAGGCCTAGAGCATGATCTGACCTGATTGAGTCGGGGAGGGATTCCCGGACAGCTCAAAATCTGATTCACCCTGTTAGCCGGGAGGAGGCCGGTGGGGATGAGCAGAGCGCTGTCTTCCGACCTCAGGTCGCGCGTCATTGCCGCCGTGGAGGCAGGGTCGTCCCGCCGCGCCGCAGCAGCCCGGTTCGGTGTCTCAGTGTCCAGCGCGATCCGCTGGGTGCAGGATTGGCGGGAGAGCGGCCGGGATAAGGCGCAACGTCAGGGTGGCGACCGGCGGTCGCAACGGGCCGAAGCCTACAAGGACATCGTCCTCGCCGCGGTAGACGCCAAGGTCGACATCACACTGGTCGAGTTGGCCGAGATGCTCCGGCGGGATCACGGTTTGGCGGTGGCTCCAAGCACCGTCTGGCGCTTGCTCGACCGCCACGACATGACGGTCAAAAAAAGACCGCCCACGCTGCCGAGCAACTGAGGCCAGATGTGGCCGCCAAGCGCGAGGTCTGGTTCGAGGCACAGCCTGATCTGGATCCGGAGCGGCTGGTCTTCATCGATGAGACCAGCGCCTCCACCAAGATGGCACGGCTCTATGGGCGCTCGAAACGCGGAACCCGCTGCCGGGCGCCAGTGCCGCACGGGCATTGGAAGACAACCACCTTCGCCGGTGCGCTGCGCTTGTCTGGCCTGACCGCGCCGATGGTGCTGGACGGCGCGATGACGGGCAAGTGGTTCACCGCCTATGCACAGCAGGTTCTGGCACCCACCCTACGCCCGGGTGACATCGTCATCCTCGACAACCTGCCCGCCCACAAGGGCGCTGCCGTCCGGGAAGCCATCCAAGCCAAAGGCGCGACACTGCGGTTCCTGCCGCCCTACTCGCCAGACTTCAACCCGATCGAGAACGCCTTCTCCAAGCTCAAGGCGCTCCTGCGGAAGGCCGCCAGCCGCACCATTGACGCACTCTGGAACGCAATCCGCGATGCGCTTCCGCAGTTCTCACCACAGGAATGTGCCAGCTACTTCACCGCCGCTGGATATGAACCAGACTGATCAGATTATGCTCTAGGCTAGCGGACCGGGGCGTTCCGCTGCGTCGGGCGGGGCACGGGGCCGCCCAGGAGCCGGGGCTTTTCCGCCAGCCAGGCTTCGCGGCGCAGGCGGCGGCCCTCCTCCTCGCGCTCGGCCGAATCGCTGCCCGGCAGCGGCCTGGAGCGGCCCATGGTACGGGCATCCTCGGAGAAGAGGTTGCCGAAGCTGCGGTCGAACAGGCTGTCCATCATCGCGGCCGCAGCAGGCGTGCTGAACGCCAGGAGCATCGGCAGGATCAGGAGGACAGGCATCCGGATCGGGGCCTTCATGAAACGGGTCTCGGGCATCCGGCGGGGCACGGAAACCTGTCTCGCATGGAAACGCGCCGGAGGAAGTGAACCTCTAACACCGGGACCGCGGAGCCGCGACCGGGCCAGCGTACAGCTCTGCGTTGTCTTGCGGCCATGGCCTGCCGGAAGACGCGCCGCGTGGCAAGGACCCGCCCGCTCCCGCCAAGCCCTAACCTAGCGGATTCCCTGTTGCAGCAGGGGTGTTGCCTCGGGGCCGCCCGCCTGGGGGCCGGTTCCCGGCGGGCGCTGGAGATGCGCACCCCCCCGGATGTTGTCGGCGGGCGCCCCCTGCTGGCTGAGATCCGGCGCACGATCGGCCTCCAGCATGCCGGCCCGGGTCATCGCATCCGAACGGTTCTGCGGCGCCGCGGTCGGGGGCTGGCGGTTGAGGAGGTCCTTCTGCTGCTCCCGCCGGAATTCCTGGTCCAACTGCTGCTGGGCCTGCCGGGAGGCATCCTGTGCCCAGGCCGCACCGGTCATGGCGGGGCTGGCCAGGCTGGCGGCGAGAACCGCCATGACGACGCGTTTCATGGCCTGATGGTCTTCCTGTTCCGTTTCCTTCGCAACGCATCAGGATGCCCTTTGTTCCCATGACAGTCCGGGAGGCCGTCCTGCATCCGCCGCAGGGCCGCCCGGCGGCGCAAAGGGCGGTGGCGCGGCACGTGGGGGCCGTGTGGCCACTTTGGCTGGCCTGACGGTGCAGGCCGTTTGCCGAGCCTGTGTCCGCCCCGTGTCAGCGGCGCGCGCCGCGGGGTTGCCAAGCCGGTGGTTCGGACGAGCCCACCTGTTCCACGATGCGGCCATAGGCTTCGGGACGGCGATGGGCGGCGAAGTTGAAGATGGTGGTGCGGCCGAGATTGCACATGTCCAGGTCGCAATCCGCCACGATCAGCTCGTCGTCCCAGGAGGTGGCCTGGGCCATGATCTCGCCCTGCGGGTTGCAGATGATGGAATGGCCGAAGAGCTCGTGCCCGTCCTCCACCCCGCCCTTGGCCACGCCGACGCCGAAGCAGGCATTCTGGTAGCAGCCGGACTGGATCGAGAGATGGCTGTGCAGCACGCGCAGGTGGTGCGCCTCGAAGCCGCGCCGGTCCTGGTTGATGCTGGGGGTGTTGTAGCCGAGCATGACCAGCTCGACCTGCTGCAGCCCGAGCACGCGCCAGGCCTCGGGCCAGCGGCGGTCGTTGCAGATCAGCATGCCGATATTCACATCCTGGCCGCCGACTGGGGCGCGGACCACGGGGAAGCCGAGGTCGCCGACCTCGAAGTACCGCTTCTCCAGGTGCTGCACCTGCCGGACCGGGTCGTAGTCCTTGTGCCCGGGCAGGTGGATCTTGCGGTACTTCAGGACGATCTCGCCTGAGGGATGGACGAAGACGGCAGTGTTGAAGCGGCGCCCGTCCGGCGTCTTCTCGGCATAGCCGAGATGGAAGGCGATGCCGTACTTCCGCGCGGCCTCGAAAAGCGGCGCGGTCTCGTTGGAGGGCAGCGCCGTCTCGTACCAGTGGTCGGCATTGGCGATGTCCTCCTCGTACCAGCGCGGAAAGAAGGTGGTCAGCGCCAGTTCGGGGAAGACGACCACCTGGGCGCCGTGCCGGTGCGCGCGCTCCATGAGCCGGACCATGCGGCCAACCGCGATGTCGCGGCCCTCCGCCTTCTGGATGGGGCCGAGCTGGGCGCCGGCCACCGTGATGAGTCGCTGTGACATGGCGCAGGGAGGTACACCCGGCCCCGCCCCGCGCCAATGCTCAGGATGCGGGCGCCGGATCGTCCAGCATCAGCTTCATGCCGCTATGGGTGGCAGAAAGGCCCAGTTGCTCATAGAAGCGGCGGGCCTCGGCACGGCTGGCATGGGTGGTGAGCTGCACCAGGTTGCAGCCCGCCGCCCGGGCCCGACCGATGGCATGTCGCATCAGCGCCGTGCCCAGGCCGCGCCCGCGATGGGCGGAGGCGATGCGCACGCTTTCCACCTGCGCCCGCATCCGTCCGGTATGCGACAGGTGCGGCAGCAGCATGAACTGCAGGCAGCCGACCGGCTCGCCCGCTTCATCCTCCGCCAGGATCACCGACCAGCCGGGCAGGGCGGCAATGGCGGCGAAGGCCCGCTCATAAGCGGCGGGGAGCGCGGCATCGGCACTGGCCGCCGGCACCTCGCGTTGCACGCCGAAGCCGTCATCGGCCATCAGGCTCACGATGGCGGGCAGGTCGGCGGCGGTGGCGTCGCGGAAGCGGAGCATGGCGCGCGTCACCCTATATAGGTGTCACGGTTCTGGCGCGGCACGAATCCGCCGGTGCCGGGCTTCGCCAGCACCTCCTGGCCGTCCCAGATGCAGGCGCCGCGCAGATAGGTGGCGGCGACGCGCGCCTTGACCTCGCGGCCGTCATAGGGCGACCAGCGGGCATCCTCGCGGTCGCGGATCTCGGTGGCGTCGAAGGTGAAGTCGCCCCGCTCCAGAACGCAGAGATCGGCATCCGCGCCGACACGGATGGCGCCCTTCTTCGGGAAGAGGCCGTGGAAGCGGGCCGGGCGCTCGGCGCAGTAGAGCGCCATGAGCTGCGGGGAAAGGCCGCGCCCCACCAGCAGCGTGTACATCACCGGCGCGAAGGACTGCATGCCGGTGAGGCCGGCGCCGACGGCGAAGATGTCGCCCTTGTAGACCTTCTTCTCGCGCGGCCAGGGGGCATGGTCGGTGGAGACGTAGGCGATGCGCCCGGCCAGCAGCTCCTCCCAGATGCGCTCCACCTCCTCCGCCGTGCGGAAGGGCGGGTTGCACTTGCCGAAGCCTTCCAGCCGGACGAGGTCCTCCTCGGTCATGCAGAGATACTGCAGGCAGGCCTCGCCCGTGGCCTTGCCACCGGCGCGCCGGAAATCCTCCGCCATGCGGAAGCCACGGGCGATCGAGGAATGCGCCATGTGGACATGCGCACCCGTTTCCAGCCCGATCTCGAAGATCTCGCCGTCCGCCATGCTCTCGGCCAGAGGCGGGCGGGTGCGGCAGTGCATGATCGGGTCGGTGCGCCCTTCCGCCTTCGCCTGGGCGGTCAGGAACTCGACCATTTCCTGGTCCTCGTTGTGGACGGAGACCATCAGCCCGGTCTTCGCGATCTCCCGGAAAGCCTCGACCATGGTGATGTGGTCGATGCGGGGAAAGCGGTTCTCGTCGTATTCGTAGGTCGAGAGCTTGAAGGAACAGGCGCCCGCCTCGGCCAGGGCGGGGATCGCCGCCAACCCGCCATGCTTGCGGATGGTGGCGTAGAGGGCGACATCCACATGCGCCAGCCGCTCCACCCACTCCACCTTCTCGCGGAAGATGCCCGCATCCGTCACCGCGCGCGGCACGTCATAGGGCATGTCCACGCAGGTGGTGACGCCGCCGGCCGCCGCCGACATGGTCGCGCCCTCGATGCCGGGAAAGCCGACGGCGCTGCCGGTGTGCATATGCCCGTCCACCAGCCCCGGCAGCACGAGATCGCCGCGATGATCGGCCACCGCATGGGCGGCGGGCGGCTCGCCTTCGCCGATTCCCGCGATGCGGCCGGCGCTGACGGCCACCCAGCCATCGGCGAGGATTCGGTCGGGAAGCACCAGCTCTCCCCGGATCAGGGAGTCGTAGGTCCGGCTCATCGGGTCTGCCTCTTGGCTGATCGCGTCATCGTGTCTGCGGATGGACATGACGCTAGACCCGTTGCTGCGGAAGCGCGAGAGCGAGGCGCAGCGGGAAGCGCCGGGCCTGTCCCGCTGCCGCGCCGCGCAGGCGAAAGGCCGGGTCGGGCAGTGCCGCGCATGGCCAATGGATCGCCGGATTCCCTTTCGCACAAAGGCAGGAAGCGAAACCGCGCGCGACCGCCGGGGCATGTCGGAGCGTGGCGCGGACCACCTCCGGGATGCGTGCCCTGGGCCCTGTCGCGGGCGTTGCGTCCCAGGCGCGCCAGGGGCGTGACCTGCACCGGCATGGCGCCGGACGTATCCGCGCCTTGCATCAGGTGATATGCGGCGAAGCGCGCTGGACAGGGTTGCCGCGCGTTTTCGTTGACAAGCATCGGGTGCATCCCGATAGCGTGCGTCACGCGCCATGATTCGCGCGATTCGTCTGAAGCGACGCACGGCTGGGTGTCGGATGCGGCTTCGGCGAAGAGCTTCAGCAGGTGGTGTCGCGGAACGAGGAACGGTTCGAAACCAGGAACCGGAATGGAAGCCGGTGAGGCATCGCGCAACCGGGCAGTTCTCCCCGGTAGGCAGGTTCGGGATGCGACGTCCGGATGCGACCCCAGGTTCCGGGACGATCCGCCGGACAGGGCCGGTGACCTTCGGACCGGCGTTTCAACACATTCCCTTCGCGCGATTTGCAGCCGGAGACGGCATGGCACGTTGCCGTTTCAGGCCAACAGACGACAACCTTCAAAATCCAGCAGGAGACCAGTCATGAGTGAAGATACCGGCGAGAAGGCCCCGCGGGCCCAGGCCATGGCGGTGAGCACCACACGCCGCAGCGCCAGCGCGCGCCGTGGCACGGCCACCACCCGGAAGGCTCCGGCCGCGGCGAAGAAGCCCGCCGCGAAGAAGGCGGCAACCACGCGCACGGCCGGGGCAACGAAGCCGGCTGCGAAGAAGGCGTCGACGAGCCGCGCGGCGACCACGCGCACGGCCGCGGCGAAGAAGCCGGCCGCGAAGAAGGCGACGACGAGCCGCACGGCGACCACGCGCACGGCCGCGGCGAAGAAGCCCGCCGCGCGGAAGACGGCGACTGCCGCCCGCAAGGCGCCGGCCCGCACCGCGACCAAGGCCGCTGCGCCGAAGCGCGCCGCCACCGCCCGCAAGGCAACGACGCGCAGCGCCGCCAAGCCCGCCACGCGCCGCGTCGCCACGGCCCGCAAGCCGGCCACCCGCACGACGGCGGCGAAGCCCGCCACGGCGCGCAGCACGTCCCGCAAGCCCGCCGCCAAGCCGGCCGCCGCCGAGACCAACACGCGCTCCGAGGCCGCGAAGAAGGCCGCCGCGACGCGTGCGCGCCGCAAGGCAGAGGCCGCCGCGGTGGTGACGACGCCGGAGCCGGTGATGGACCTGCCGCCTGTCGTCGCCAATGACGGCGAGCCGCAGGAGGATTAAGGCAAAGCGCCTGACGGGCGGGAGCGGCCTTTCCGGGCGGCCCCGCTCCCGAGGCCGATGAAGCCAGGGGCGCCGCGGCGATGCGGCGCCCCTTCTTCGTCAGGACATGCTGTCGAAGGCGCGCAGGAACATGTCGCGCCCGCCGGAACTGCCGGATTTCAGCGCAAGGTGCAGGCCGGCGGGCTCGGCATAGGTCCAGGGGACGCCAGGCGCGATCTCGCCGCCGATGCGCAGGCTGCGCACACCCAGGCGCCGCACCACGGCGCCCGAGCTTTCCCCGCCCGCCACGACGATCCGGCCGGCGCCGCGTTCCACCAGCCCCGCCGCGATCGCGGCCAATGCCTCCTCCACCATCGCGCCCGCCGCCTCGCGCCCCAGGCGCCGCTGCAGCAACGCCACGCGGCCGGGCATGGCGGAGGCGGCGATCACCACAGGACGGTCCTCCCGCAGCTTGCCATCCACCCAGGCGAGCGCGCCTGCCACCATCGCCGGGCCGTCCTGCGCCAGCGG
The DNA here is from genome assembly GCF_000622225.1 of Roseomonas mucosa ATCC BAA-692. Taxonomy (GTDB): domain Bacteria; phylum Pseudomonadota; class Alphaproteobacteria; order Acetobacterales; family Acetobacteraceae; genus Roseomonas; species Roseomonas mucosa. The sequence goes on from NZ_JHWD01000003.1 coordinate 24,427, forward strand.
GTCGAGTTCCAGCACCGGCACGTGGTCGCGCGCGAAGCCGATCTGCCCCAGCGTCGCGCGGGAGCAGGAACCCGCCAGCACCGCGCAATGCCCCCGCATGGGCGGCAAGGCATCGGCATCGCCGCGCGGCGGCAGCAGCCCGGCGCGGCGGAAATTCTCCGGCAGGCCCATGGCGACGCCGGAGCCGCCAACGAGCAGCGGATGCGCCGCCGCGGCCTCGCCGATCGCCACCAGATGCGCGTCGGTCAGCGCGTCGAGGATGGCGTAGCGCCGGCCGGATTCCGCGAGGCGCGTCATGGCCTGGCGGATCGCCCCCGCACCCTGTTCCACCGTGCTGAAGCCCACCAGCCCGACACCGCCATCCGTCTGGCGCGACAGCACGCGCACCAAGTCGGGATCGCGCATCGGGGTGAGGGGATGGTCCTGCATCCCGCTCTCGCTGAGCAGCCGGCTGCCGACGAAGAGATGACCCTGGTACACGGTGCGGCCATTCGCCGGAAAGGCTGGGCAGGCAAGGGCGAAGCCCCCCTGGAGGCGCCGCAGCAGCGCATCCGCCACCGGGCCGATATTGCCCGCATCGGTGCTATCGAAGGTGGAGCAGACCTTGAACAGGATCTGGCGCGCGCCCGCCGCCAGCAGGGCCTCCAGCGCCGCCAGGGACTGCGCCACCGCCTCCGGAGCGGGGATGGCGCGGGATTTCAGTGCCACCACCACGGCATCGGCGTCATGGCCGGCCCCGGCGAGCGGCGCCTCCGGCACACCGATCACCTGGACGGTGCGCATGCCATGGCGCACCAGCATGGAGGCGAGGCCGGTCGCTCCGGTGAAGTCATCCGCAATGCAGCCCAGAAGAACAGGCTTCGGAAGGGGCATGGTGCAGTCTCCTCGGTGCGGGGGGGCGTTGGATCAGCCTGCGGCGGGAACCGCCAGCAGGTCGCGATGCCCGATCACCGCCCGCAGGCGATGCTGCCGCCACTGGCGGCTGCGGGCCTCGGTCCAGGCCTCCATGCGGCGCGGCTGCCGCAGATGGGCGCTCGCCGCATCGGCATGGCCGAGCATCAGCTCCAGCAGCAGCTCGCGATGGCGCCGGGGGCCGAGTTCCCAGGGCGATCCCGCCTGCTCCACGGCAAAGCCGCGCGCGGCGAAGGCGCGTGCCGCCGCCGCCGTGGCCCGGGCGCCCAGCGCCGGCCCGTCGAAGCCCTTGTCGCGCCGCTGGTCGCGCCGGAAGCCCTGCGCCACCACGCCATCATAGGGATTCGGCGGCAGGAAGCGGTCACGCCCGTCCACGGTCATGGCGGCGTAGAAGGGGCATTCGACCACATCAGCCAGATCCTCCAGCCAGTCCTCGGAAACGAGGTCCAGCAGCGCGGAGCAGACCACCGCATCGGCACCGCGCTTCGGCAGCCAGTCCGGCGCATCGGCGAGATCGGCGATCAGTCCCTCCACCCGCCAGGCGCCGCCGGGCGCGTGCACCAGCAGGGTCCGCTTGTTCGGGGCACTCACTGTCAGGCCGATGCCCTCCGCGCGGCGGGCGATGGTGTCGAAGGCCTCCTCCACCAGCGCGGCATCGCCATCCACCAGCGTCCAGGCCTGCGCGCCGCCGACCCGCGGGGCCAGCCAGCGGAACAGGCTGCCGGTGCCGGCGCCGAGATCGACCAGATGCGGCCGCTTCGGCAACAGGGAGACGAGGCGTTCCGCCAGCGCGGGGTCGCGCGCCCAGGCGTCGGCAGGCTCGCGCAGCGCCAGCCAGGTGGCGTCGAAGCTCTCGCTCACGCCGCGCCCTCCACCAGCCCGGCGAAGGCATTGGCGCGGTCTTCCCAGCGCGGCAGCCGCTGCCCGGCGGCCCAGGAGGCGTCGGCCATCTTCCGCCGCAGCGAACGGTCGAAGATCACGCGCCGCATCGCCTTGGAGAGGCTGGCGAAATCGCCCGGCGGCGAAGCGACGCCGGCGCCGGGCGGCATCAGCTCCGCCAGCGCACCGCCCTTGGTGATCGCCAGCGGCAGCCCGCGTGCCATCGCCTCGGCCACCGCCATGCCATAGCCCTCCCAGTGCGAGGCAAGCGCGAAGACGTCGCTGCGGGCATAGAGCGCCTCCAGCGCCGCGCCGGTTACCGGCCCGGCGAAGGTGACGCGTTCCTCCAGCTCCAGCTCCTTCGCCAGCGCGCGCAGCGCGGCGGCGCAGGCGGGGTCGGCATCCGGCCCGGCGATGGTCAGGTGCCAGTCGAGGTCCATGAGCCGCGCCACGGCGCGCAGCAGCACGTCATGCCCCTTGCGTGGCACGAGCACGCCGACGGCGAGGAGCTGGCAGGTCTCGCCGCCCGATCCGGCGGCACGCGGCGCCGGATCGGTGCCCGGCTCCACCACCGCGACGCGCCCGGGTTCCACGCCGAATTCGCGCGGCAGGCTTTCGGCGGTCAGCGGCGAGGTGGCGACGAGGCGCGAGAGGCGCGGATAGAGGATCTCCTCGCGCCGTCGAAGCTCCGCGCGGGTGGTGTCGTCATGGCCCGTCTCGATGCAGGTGGGATGGTGGATCAGCCCGATGGCGCCGCGCGCCGCCAGATCCTCCGCCAGCGGCGCGAAGGCGGGAAGGCCGAGGCTGTCCAGCACGATCCGCTCTTCCGCCGCGCAGGCGGCGAGTGCCTCGCGCGCGGAGGCTTCCGCCGCCGTGTCGGGCATCGGGTGCCGGCCGGCGAGCTCCACCACGCGCACCGCATGGCCACGCTCGCGCAGCCCGGCGGTGATGCGGCGGTCATAGCCGTAGCCGCCGCTCACCGCGTCGAAAGGGGCGGGGACGAGGAAGGCGATGTTCATGCCACCGCGCCTTCATAGGCGGCCCAGGCCAGCGGGCTCTCGCGCAGCAGGATCTTCAGCGACTGTACGGCGCGTCCGCCATCGCCGAGCTTCCCGTCCCGCAGGGCGGCCGAGAGCAGCCCGTGGATATGCGCGCAAAGGAATTCCGTGGTGGTGTTCTGCCCGGCCAGCTCCGGCACCTCGTCGAGGTTGCGGTAATCCAGCCCGTCCAGGATGCGGCGCAGCTCGACCCGCGCGGCGGCGATGTCCACCAGCAGGTTCGCGCCATCCAGCCGCGCGGCGCGGAACTCCGCCTCCACGACGAAGGTGGCGCCATGGACGCGCTGGGCGGGGCCGAATTCCTCGCCGCGAAAGGAATGGGCGATCATGATATGGTCGGCGACGGTCAGGCTGTACACGCGGAAGGAGCCTCCAGGCAAAGGGGCGGCGGTGTGGCCGGGGTTGCGGGCAGAATGAAGGCGGGGCGCCCCGGACGGAAGAGCGGGGCGGTGAAGGCCAGCGAAGCGGGCGAAGGCTTCCGGCGTGCGGCGCGCGACCGGTCCCGCGCCACGGCGCCGGAAGCCTCAGTAGACGACAACCGGGCAGAGCGGCGCATCCTGGCCCGGCGGCGGTTCGAGCAGCCCCGGCAGCGCCTGCGGCAGATCGGCGAAGGGCAGCACCGGACCGCAGAGCGCATCCAGCCTGGGATCGTCCAGCAGCGACAGGGCCAGCGCCAGGCGTTCCGCATGCGTGCGGCGACCGCGCATGGCGGGCGAGACCTGCCCGACCTGGGTGGAAAGGAGGCGCAGGCGGCGTGCGTGGAAGGCCTCGCCGAGCGGCAGGCCGATCTCCGCATCGCCGAACCAGGACGCCTCCAGGATGCGCGCCTCCATCGCCGCGCAGCGGAGCGCGAGGCGGAGCCCCTCAGCGCTGGCGCTGGCATGGATGACCAGTTCCCGTTCCGCCGGCGCCTCCTCCGGTCCGGCGAAGCGCAGGCCGAGCCGTTCCGCCACGGCCCGCCGCGCGGGATCGCGGTCCAGGATCTGGAGGTCGATGCCGGGAATGCGCGACAGCAGGAAGGCGGCGAGCAGGCCGACCACGCCCGCTCCGATGACCAGGGCGCGCTCGCCCGCGACCGGCGCGGCGTCCCAGAGGATATTGAGCGCCGTCTCCATGTTCGCGGCCAGCACGGCGCGGCGATCGGGGATGCGGTCGGGCACGGGAATGCACATCGTGGCTGGCGCCACGAAGCGGTCCTGGTGCGGATGCAGGCAGAAGACACGGCGCCCGAGCAGAGGTTCCGGCCCGGCCTCCACCACGCCCACCGCCGCATAGCCGTACTTCACCGGGAAGGGGAAGGCGCCGCCCATCAGGGGCGCGGCCATGACGCCCCACTGGCTTTCCGGAACGCGGCCGGCAAGCACGAGGCGTTCCGTGCCGCGCGACACGCCGCTGGCGAGGCTGCGCACCAGCGCTTCCCCGTCACCAGGTGGGGGCAGGGTCTCGCGGCGAAGCTCCGCCCGACCGGGCGCGACGCTCCAGAGCGCGGTGGCCTCCGTCACGCCGTGGCTTCCCGCGCTTCCGGCGCCGCGTCCCGGCAGATGCCTGGCCTGGCCCGGTCCAGGGGGATGTCGAAGAGCACGTCGTCGCCCAGCGGATGCACGGTCCAGGCGAAGCGCAGCCCCTCGGCGATGCGCGCGACCTCCGGCAGCACGAAGGCCGGGCGGCCGGAGCCCAGGATGACCGGCGCCACGGTCAGATGCAGCCGGTCCAGCAGCCCCGCGGCCAGGAAGCGGGAAACGGTGATGCCGCCGCCCTCCACGAAGACGCGGCGCAGCCCGCGCGCGAAAAGCGCGTGCAGCAGGGCGGGCAGGAAGTTGTCGCGCGGCAGGCGCAGGATCTCGGCGCTGCCGTGATGCGTGCCGTTGCCGCCCGGCGCGTCCCCGGCGCAGGCCAGCAGGGTGCGTGGTGGCCCGGCGAAGACGCGATGGCCGCTGCCCAGCCGGCGTTCCGTGTCGATCACCACGCGCACCGGGTCGGGGCCGTCCACCTCCCGCGTCGTGAGCCGCGGATCGTCGGCCGCGACCGTGCCGGCACCGACCACCACGGCATCGAAGAGCGCGCGCAGCCGGTGCGTGTGCAGGATGTCGCCCCGGCCGCCGATCCAGTGGCTGGCGCCGCAGGCGGTGGCGATGCGCCCGTCCAGCGTCTGGGCGAGGCGGCCGAGCACGAGGCAGCGGCCGGCCCCGTTTCCGGCGGGACGCAGCAGCGGCATGAAGAGGTGCGCGAGCGGATGGTCCGGCGGTGGCGACCCGCCGCGGGCCGCGCGCATCAGCATCGTCCAGGCGTCGTCATCTCCCATGCCCCTGGCTATGCCGCAGGCCGGAACGGCGCGCCATCCCGGGCACGGCATTCCCCGGGCGGCTCGCGCGATTGTTCGGCGCGGCCACCGCGCATCGGCGGTGCCGGGGAAAGGGGGTCAGGCGCGGGTGCCGATGCTCAGGAAGGGCACCGGGCGCAGCGGCGCGCGGCGGCCGCCGGTGGTGTAGGTGACCGGCTGCGCATGGGGCAGGGCGGCGCCCGCGATGGTCTCGATCACCTTGGCCTGCAAGGCGATGGCGCGTTCCAGCAGGCGGCGGTTCTCGTCTGACAGGTCCTTCAGGCGCAGGGACAGCTGTTCGGTTTCCTCGCGCTGGGTCTCGTCGGCGATCCGCGCCCCCGTCCGGTGCACGGCGACATGCGCGGCGGAGAAGGCCTCGGAGGCCCGGATCTTGGCATCCGCGAGCTTCGCGGCGCGCAGCAGATCGAGCCGCGCCAGGGCCTCGTTCTCCTCGGCCAGGGCCTCGGCGAGGCGTTGGCCGGCGGTGATCAGCGATTGCATCATCATGCGGGGGATTCTCCACCCTCCAAGGTTGAGGAAAGGTTCGCGGCGTCCGTCCCGGTTCCACCGCCCGCGCCGGCACTCGCGCTGGCATTCGCGCTCTGGGCGCGCAGCATCTCCTGCAGCACCGAGGCGGCGAGGCCGATGCCGCCCTGGCGGCTCCAGGCCTCGGCATAGGCATCCACCAGCATCGGCCGCCACTGCCCTTCCGCCGCGCCGCCGCCGAAGCTGCCGCCGCTGACGGTGGCGAAGGCGGGCTGCAGCAGCGCGCCCAGGGCCTGCGCCTCGAACTTCCGCGCGGCCTCGCGCATCGCCTCCGCGCGCGGAGGCTGGCCGGACAGCGTGGCGGGCAGGGTGGGGCCCATCAGCGCACCTCCAGCTCGGCCTGCAAGGCGCCCGCCGCCTTGATGGATTGCAGGATGGTGATCATGTCGCGCGGCCCGACGCCCAGGGAGTTCAGCCCGTTCACCAGCTCCTGCAGCGTGACGGAGCGCGGCAGGATGCCGAGGCGGCGGCCGTTCTGGTCGTCCACCTCGATGCCCGTGCGCGGCACCACCGCCGTCTGGCCGTTGGACAGCGGCGCGGGCTGGCTCACCTGCGGCGTCTCGGTGATGCGGATGGTCAGGTTGCCCTGGGCGATGGCGACGGTGGAGATCCGCACATCGGCGCCCATGACGATGGTGCCGGAGGCCTCCTCGATCACCACCTTGGCCGACTGGTCGGGGACGACGCGGAGCTGCTCGATCTCCCCCAGCAGGCCGGCCACGTCCATGCCGCGCGTCATCATCACCACGGTGCGCGGGTCGGTGGCGGTGGCAAGGCCGGGGAAGCGCGCGTTGATCGCCCCCGCGATGCGGCGCGCCGTGGTCATGTCCGGGTTCCTCAGGCCGAGGCGGACGCGGTCATGCCCGGCCAGCTCGAAGGGGATCTCGCGCTCCACCACCGCGCCGCTGGCGATGCGCCCGGCGGTGGGCACGCCCCGCTGCACCGAGGCGGCCTGCCCCCGGGCTCCGATTGCCCCGGTGGCGAGCGCGCCCTGGGACACGGCATAGACCTCCCCATCCGCGCCCAGCAGCGGCGTGACGAGCAGCGTGCCGCCGGTGAGGTTGGAGGCATCGCCCAGGGCGGAGACCGCGACGTCGATGCGCGAGCCGGGGCGGGCGAAGGCGGGCAGGTTCGCCGTGACCATCACCGCGGCGACGTTCTTGGTGTCGAGCTGCTTCTCGTTGTCGCGGGTGTTGACGCCCAGGCGCTCCAACATGCCGACCAGGGACTGGCGGGTGAAGACGGCGGAGCGGAGCTTGTCGCCCGTGCCGGGCAGGCCGACCACCAGCCCGTAGCCGACGAGCTGGTTGTCCCGCACCCCCTCCACATCGGCGATGTCCTTGATCCGTACCTGGGCCTGGACCGGGGGAGCCAGAAAGGCCAGGGCCAGGGTCAGGACCAGCGCCATCAAGGGCCGGACCAGGAGAGGGAAGGCGCGGGCCGGCCGCGCCTGGGTGAATCCGCATCCGGCCATGTTTGCCGTTCGGAAACCGGTTCGGGGGAGGATAGGGCGCATCACGCCACGGCACAGCGCAACCGCCGTGCCAGGAACGGGGTGGCGGCAGCGCGGCAGAAGCTGCCGCCACCCCGGCCAAAACCGCAGCCCGGCGGCAAAAGGAGCCCGGATGATCCAGCGCGTCACCGAGACACGATCCACCCCCGCTGCCCTCGGCCCGCGCCGTGCCACCGGGCGGGGCGGCGGCTTCCGGCTGGCGGAGGGTGGCGAGGCCCAGGCCGCGGCGGCGGAGGGCGCCCTGCCGGTCCTCGCCGCCGGATTGCTGGCGATCCAGGAGGGCGGGGAACAGGACGGGGAGCGCGACCGGCGGGCGGCCCGGCGGGGCACGGCGATGCTGGAGGAGCTGGCCGGCTTCCAGGCCGACCTGCTGCGGGGCCGGGCGGATCCCGACCGCCTGCGGCGGCTGGCCGGGCTGTCGGAAGGCGAAATGCCGCCGGATCCCCACCTGGCGGAGGCCCTGGCCGCCATTTCCCTGCGCGCGAAGGTAGAGCTGGCCCGCCTGGAGGTTCGCGGGCGTGGTGCCTGAGCCACCCTGTCTCTGAAACATCTCAACTGCCCTCTTGGCTTGGCAGCCATGCGCCTTGTATGAGGCTCACGGTTTCGTGGACCGGGAATGCCGCCGGGGCTCACGAAGACTGAGGGATGTACGTGATGCTGGTGACCCTACCGCCGGATTATCGTCCGACCGAATCCGAGTCTTTCATGAACCCTCAGCAGCTGCAGTATTTCCGGCAGAAGCTGCTGCGCTGGCGCCAGGATCTGTTGCGGGAGGCCGGGGAGACGCTGAGCTCCATGGGCCAGGGGGGCATCATCGAGGCCGACCTGGCCGACCGGGCCAGTGTCGAGACCGACCGGGCCCTGGAACTGCGGACCCGGGATCGTGCCCGCAAGCTGATCAGCAAGATCGACATGGCGCTGGAGCGGATCGAGAACGGCACCTATGGCTATTGCGAGGAGACCGGCGAGCCGATCGGCCTGAAGCGCCTGGAGGCCCGCCCGATCGCCACCCTGTCCATCGAGGCGCAGGAGCGCCACGAGCGCATGGAGCGCGTCCACCGGGACGACTGACCGGCGCGGCAGGGCATCCGGGCGTCGTTTCCACGGCCGGAGTGCTGCCGGAGGGGCCGAGGATGCTTGCAATTCCGGCTCCGGCAGCGCAAATGTGCCACCGCGATAGCGGGGGTCCGGCATCCCCCGGGTTCATCCCCGGGTCCACCCTCCCGGGGGCACCCCGGGACGGACCAGAACCCTTGAGTGAGAACCAGTCTGGCGGGCGAGGCGGCGAGGAGCCGCCCCGGTCCCGCCGCAATGCTTACCCGCGCGGCAGGCGCCGCGAGCTTTTGGAGGCCCACCGTGGCGCGTACCCCGCTCGACAAGATCCGGAACATCGGGATCACGGCGCATATCGACGCCGGCAAGACCACCACGACCGAGCGCATCCTCTACTACACCGGCAAGTCCCACAGGATCGGTGAGGTGCACGACGGCAACACCACGACCGACTACATGGAGCAGGAGCGGGAGCGTGGCATCACGATCACCTCCGCCGCCGTGACGGCCGTGTGGCACGACTACCGCATCAACGTCATCGACACCCCGGGCCATATCGACTTCAACATCGAGGTGAACCGCTCGCTGCGCGTGCTCGACGGCGCGGTGTTCATCATCGAGGGCGTGGCCGGCGTGCAGCCGCAGTCCGAGACCAACTGGCGCCTGGCCGACCGCTACAGCGTCCCGCGCATCATCTTCATCAACAAGCTGGACCGCACGGGCGCCGATTTCTACCGCGCCGCGGACACGCTGACCGAGAAGCTGGGCATCAACTGGGTCGCCCTGCAGCTGCCGATCGGCATCGAGGAGAACCTCAAGGGCGTCGTCGACCTGGTCGAGATGAAGGCCCTGATCTGGGAAGGCGACGAGCTGGGCGCCAAGTACCACGAGGCCCCGATCCCCGACGACCTGAAGGAGAAGGCGGACGAGTACCGCCAGAAGCTGCTCGACACCGTGCTCGGCATGGATGACGCGGCGATGGAGCAGTACTTCGAGACGGGCGACGTGGACGTCGCGACCCTGAAGGCCTGCATCAAGAAGGGCACGATCTCCGGCGAGTTCCGCCCGGTCTTCTGCGGCTCCGCCTTCAAGAACAAGGGCGTGCAGCCGCTGCTGGACGGCGTGGTGGACTACCTGCCGAGCCCGGTGGACATCGAGGGCATCAAGGTCGCCCCCGAGGAGGGACAGGACGAGGACGCCGAGCGCCGCGTGATCCCGGCCGAGGAGAACGCGCCCTTCGCCGGCCTGGCCTTCAAGATCATCAACGACAAGTACGGCAACCTGACCTTCGTCCGCGTCTATCGCGGCGTGCTGCGCTCCGGTGACCAGGTCCTGAACACGACCAAGGGCAACAAGGAGCGCGTCGGCCGCATGTTCCAGATGCATGCCGACAAGCGCGAGGAGATCAAGGAGGTCTTCGCCGGCGACATCGCGGCCTTCGTGGGGCTGAAGGACACCGGCACCGGCGACACCCTGGCCTCCGCCGAGGACCCGGTGGTGCTGGAGCGCATGGCCTTCCCGGTGCCGGTGATCGACATCTCCGTCGAGCCGAAGACCAAGGAGGGCATCGAGAAGATGACCCTTGGCCTGCAGAAGCTCGCCGGCGAGGATCCCTCGCTGCGCCTGAAGACCGACCAGGAGACCGGCCAGACCATCCTGTCCGGGATGGGCGAGCTGCACCTGGAGATCATCATCGACCGCCTCCGCCGCGAATACGGCGTGGACGCCAATATCGGCGCCCCGCAGGTGGCCTATCGCGAGACGATCACCAAGGCGCATACCGAGACCTACACCCACAAGAAGCAGTCGGGTGGCTCGGGCCAGTTCGCCGAGGTGAAGATCCAGTTCGAGCCGCTGGAGCGGAACACGGGCATCGAGTTCGTGAACGCCGTGGTCGGCGGCACGGTGCCGAAGGAGTACATCCCGGCGGTCGACAAGGGCATCAAGGTCCAGGCCGACACCGGCGTGCTCGCCGGCTTCCCGACGGTGGACTTCAAGTTCACCCTGCTGGACGGCAAGTACCACGATGTCGACTCCTCCGCCCTGGCGTTCGAGATCGCCGGCAAGGCCTGCTTCCGCGAAGGCATGAAGAAGGCCGGCCCGGTGATCCTGGAGCCGATCATGGACGTGGAGGTCACCACCCCGCAGGACCATGTCGGTGACGTGGTGGGCGACCTGAACCGCCGCCGTGGCGTGATCCAGTCGCAGGACATGGCCGGCACCTCGGTCATCGTCCGGGCGCATGTCCCGCTGAAGGAGATGTTCGGCTACATCTCCAACCTGCGTGGCATGACCAAGGGGCGCGCCTCCTTCTCGATGCAGTTCCACCACTACGATCCGGTGCCGCGCAACGTGGCCGACGAGATCATGAAGGCCAGCGCCTGATTTCGCAGGCGTGAAGGACCGGCCCCTGCCTTGGCGGGGGCCGGACCGGACCGTGACGAAGAACCCCCGCCAGCGATGGCGGGGGTTTTTTCTTGCGCGGTGCCCTGCTTCGGCAAGAGGTTGCCTGGCGATGAGCCCCTGGCCTGGGGGAGGAGTTTCACCATTCCCTCCACCGGGTCGCCTCAGGACTTTGGCATTTTAGTGCTTTAGGATTTTAAGCCTTTGCTTGCCCGGAGGGATGCCGGGTGCGATCCCGCGAGACAGAGCGCATGGATAGGCGATGCTGTGGAATGCGCGGTGCTGTGTTGATTTTATTCCTATAGCGCGGCGTGGATGGTGAAGCAAGGGGCGTTTGCGGTGGCGGTGTCCGTTCCCGTTCCCGGTCGGGGGGAGAGGATCGCCGCGGCCTGTGGCACGGCATTGCGGGTTCGGCCTTCGGCATTGGCCTCTGCCGGTGGTGCCAACCCATCGGATACGGGGCGCGCAGCGTCCTGGCGGCCATGGAGTGCGGCGCCGGACCCCGGGCAGGCCCAGGGGCCGGTGGGCCGGTGTGTTCCGCCCCTCACATGAGGCCCGGCGTCAGCGCCGCGTGACGCTGAAGCTGATCGGCACCGCGGCGCTGAAGGTGTCGTCGCTGAACTCCTCCGGCACCGGCGGCAGGGAGGCGCGCTGCAAGGTTTCCACGGCGGCCTCGTCGAGGAGCTCGCTGCCGCTGCTGCGGGACACCCGGGCCGAGATCAGCGTCCCGTCCCGGCGCATGGCGAAGGTCACGACCACGACGCCCTGGATGCCGCGCATCTCGGCCTCGCGCGGGTAGCGCTTGGCGCGGTTGATCGCGGCCGAGAGCCGTCCGGTCCAGTTCGGCGGCGGCCCGGCGGCGGCCATGCGCGGGCGCGACGGGGCGGCCGGCGCGGCGGTGGCGGCCGGGGGGGTGTATTCGCGGGCCGGGGGCGCCTCGGTGACGGTGGGGCGCGGCGGAGCCGGCTTCGGCGGGGCGGGGCGGGGCGGCGTCGGGCGGGGGGGCGCCGGACGCGGCGGCGGCGGCGGTGCCGGCGGCGGCGGTTCGGGCAGGGGCTCCAGCGCCGGCTCCGGATCGGGTGGCGGGGCCTCGGCGACCTCCGCCGGCTCCGGCTTCACCGGCTCGGTCACGGGCGGCGGCTCGGCCGTCTGCACCGGCGGGGGCTCGGCGGCCTGCATGGGCGGGGGCGGTTCGGCCTCGGTTGGCGGGGGCGGCTCCACGGCCTTGACGGTCTCGGCGGGCGGCGGGGCCGCGGCGGGCTCCGAGGCCTCGGCCGGGTTGTCCGGCGTTTCCTCGGGGGCCATCACCGCCAGCTCGACCGGCATCTCCACCTCGGCGGCCGAAGGAGGGGGCTCGGGGGTCAGGAACAGCGGCACGGCCACCGCCGCATGCAGCACCAGGGAAGTCCCCCAGCCCAGGACCTGCGCGCGCGTTGCCATGGGATCAGCGCGCCTGGACGGGGGGCGTGCCCGGCTCCGCCTCGGCGATCAGCGAGACGCGGGAGATGCCGGCGGCGGTGATGCGGCCCATGACGCGCAGAACCACGCCATAGGGGGTGTCGCGGTCGCCGCGCACATAGACGGGGGTGTCGGGGTCATCCCCCTGGGCTTCCTTGATGCGGGTGCCGACCTCGGCCTCGGGCACCTCGTCCTGCTTGATGAAGGTGCGGCCCTCGCGGTTCACGGTCAGCACCACGGGCGGCTTGGGCGCGGCGACGCGGGCGGCGGAGGTCTTGGGCAGGTTCACGGGAACGCCCACCACCATCATCGGGGCGGCGACCATGAAGATGATCAGCAGCACCAGCATCACGTCCACCAGGGGCGTGACGTTCATCTCGGCGAGCGGGCGCGCGTCGTCCTCGTCGCCGCCGAGATCGGGTCCGGCAAAGGCCATGGTGGAATGCCCTACTCCGCCGCGGCGCGCAGGCGGGTGTTGGCGCGGCGCGACAGGTTGGCGGCCAGGTCCCCGGCGGCGGCCGCGCCTTCCTGGCGGATGCGGGCGATGGCGACGTTGAAGCGGTTATAGGCCATGACTGCCGGGATGGCGGCGAAGAGGCCGATCGCCGTGGCGAAGAGCGCCTCGGCGATGCCCGGCGCCACCACGGCGAGCGAGGTGTCGTTGCTGGCGGCGATGCCCTGGAAGCTGTTCATGATGCCCCAGACCGTGCCGAACAGGCCGACGAAGGGGGCGACGGAGCCGGTGGTGGCCAGGATCGGCAGGCCCGGCTCGGCGCGGCGCAGCGCCTTGGTCAGCATCCCGCGCATGGAGCGTTCCATGCGGTCGCGGAACTCGGCGCGGCTCTCGTCCTCCTCGCGGCCCTCGCGCCATTCGCGCAGGCCGGCCTGGAGGGTCTCGCCCGCCAGCCCGTCCTGCTGGACCGGGGTGCCGGTCGGCAGGCCGTCATGCACGATGCGGGCGAAGCTGCGGACCTGGCGGCGCAGCCGGCCCAGGGTGATGGTCTTCTCGACCATGATCGCCCAGCAGGCGACCGAGGCCAGGATCAGCAGCAGCATCACCACCTTCACCACGATATCGGCCTGCAGGAACAGGCCCAGCATGGTCAGGTCGTGGGGCGGCGGCACCGGCACGGCGGGGAGGGCGGCGGCGGGAAGGGCGGCATCCGGATTCATGGGTCAGACCCTCCGTCTCGGGGTTTCGGTGAAGGGGGCGGGCTGCGTCACTTGTCGAAGCCCACGCCCGGCACGCGCGACGAGGTCGCGATCCGCGGCAGGCAGGCGCTGCGCCCTTCCGGCTCCGGCCCGCAGGCGAGGAGGTCGTTGAGCAGCACGCCGGTGATGCCGTCGCAGGGCAGGCCGGACAGGTCGAAGATCCGGGCCAGCGTCTTGCTGGCGGGCAGAGGGCCGACATCCAGCGCCAGGCGGCGGGCGATCACGCCGTCCTTGCCGAAGAGGATCAGGTCCAGCCGCAGCGGGTCCAGGGCGGTGTCGCCGGGGTTGCGCATCAGCAGCCAGGCGCGGCAGCCGGGCGGCTGCAGGTCGGGCTTCGGCTCCAGCCGGTTCAGCTCCAGGGTGATGGGCTTCGCGGCATCCTGCTGCGCCGCGGCCGGCAGGGCCAGGGCGGTCGCGGCGGTCAGGGAGAGGGCGGCGGTGAGAAGGCGGGACGCAGCCGCCCTCACGCCGCTTCCGCGCCGCGGCGCAGCAGGAAAGGCGGAGGGGCTTTCCGCGTTGGCGCGGCCGGACCGGAGGAGGCTGTTCCGGGTTCGGGGCTGCGGCATGCGGATCTCCGGTGAAAGGCGACGCACAAGGGCGCGGCGCCGCTGCCCCGGCCCAGGGAAGTCCCGGCTGGGGAAGAAAGATGGCGCCGCAGCAATGTCGGGCTGTCTTTCGCTCCTGGCGCGGCGTTTAGCAAGTGAGAATTGCTTGCAAATGCCGCGCCGCAGTCATGTGCCCCACCGGGGGCGTCATCCCGGGGACCCGGCTCCCGGACCCGGCCCGCGCCGCCGGGCTTCCCTCAGCCCAGCGGCTGCGCGACGAAGCCTTCCCAGCCGCGCGCGCGCAGCTCGCAGGCGGGGCAGGTTCCGCAGCCATAGCCCCAGCGGTGGCGATGCGTGCGGTCGCCCAGGTAGCAGGTGTGGGAGTCCTCCACGATCATCTCCACCAGCGCCTGCCCGCCGAGGTCGTGGGCGAGGCGCCAGGTGGCGGGCTTGTCGCGCCACATCAGCGGCGTGTGGAGGACGAAGCGGCGCTCCATGCCGAGGTTGATGGCGACCTGCAGGGCCTTGAGCGTGTCGTCGCGGCAGTCGGGATAGCCGGAATAGTCGGTCTCGCACATGCCGCCGACGAGGTGGCGCAGCCCGCGGCGATAGGCGAGGGCGGCGGCGAAGGTGACGAAGAGCAGGTTGCGGCCGGGGACGAAGGTGTTGGGCAGCCCGTCCTCGCGCATCCGGATCGCGATCTCCGCCGTCATGGCGGTGTCGGAGACCTGGGACAGTGCCTCCAGCGGCAGGGTGTGGTCGGGGCCGAGCTTCGCCGCCCAGTGCGGGAAGCGTTCCGCGAGGCGGCGGCGGAAGGTGTCGCGGCATTCCAGCTCCACCCGGTGGCGCTGGCCATAGTCGAAGCCCAGCGTCTCCACATGGGCGAAGCGGTCCAGCGCCCAGGCGAGGCAGGTGGCGCTGTCCTGGCCGCCGCTGAACAGGACCAGGGCGCCGTCGCCGGAAAGGTTGTCGGTCATGGGGTGATGTCCTCCAGGCGGGAGACGGCCCAGGCGGCGGCCTCCGCCACCACGGGGTCGGGATCGCCGGCGAGGCGGCGTGCCTCGGGCAGCAGCGCGGGGTCGGCCGAATTGCCGATGGCGTAGAGCACGTTGCGGACGAAGCGGTCGCGGCCGATGCGCTTGATGGGGGAGCCCGAGAAGAGGGCGCGGAAGGTGGCGTCGTCCAGTGCGGCCAGTTCCGCCAGGCGCGGGGCGGCGAGGTCCTCGCGGCCGATCAGGGCCGGCTCGGTGGCGGTATGGGCGAACTTGTTCCAGGGGCAGGCGGCAAGGCAGTCGTCGCAGCCATAGATGCGGTTGCCGAGGCGCGGGCGCAGCGCCTCGGGGACCGGCCCCTTGTGCTCGATGGTGAGGTAGGAGACGCAGCGGCGGGCGTCGAGCCGGTAGGGGCCGAGGAAGGCGCCGGTCGGGCAGGCGTCCAGGCAGCGGCGGCACTGGCCGCAATGATCCGTCTCCGGCCTGTCCGGGGCGAGGTCGAGCGTGGTGTAGACTTCGCCCAGGAAGAGCCAGGAGCCGTGCGCGCGGGACACGAGGTTGCTGTGCTTGCCCTGCCAGCCGATCCCGGCCTGCTGGGCCAGCGGCTTCTCGGCCACCGGGGCGGTGTCCACGAAGACCTTGAGCGCCATGGCGGATTCACCGCCGGCGAAGCGGTCCACCATCCAGCGGGCCAGGGCCTTCAGGCGCTTCTTCACCACGTCGTGGTAGTCGCGGTGGCGGGCATAGACGCTGACCGTGCCGCGGTCGGGGCGGGACAGGCTGGCGAGCGGGTCGTCCTCCGGCCCGTAGTTCATGCCGAGGCTGACCACCGAGACGGCCTCGGGCCAGAGCGCCCGGGGATGGCTGCGCTGTTCCGCCCGCTCGGCCATCCAGCCCATCTCGCCATGCATCCCGGCCTCCAGGAAGGCGGCGAGGCGCTCGCGCACCTCCGGCCCGAGATGTGCCCGGGCGAAGCCCACCGCGTCGAAGCCCAGCCGCAGGGCTTCGTTCCGGATGGCATCGCGGGCGGCGTCGGGGGCCGGCGGGGCAGCGGCGGGCCGGGATGGGGCGAGGGTGACGGGCATGGTTCCGGCCCTATCTGTCGCCCCCGGCACCGCGCTGCAAGGATGGACGCGGCCCGGCGGGGGAGTCATGCCGGGCGGTGGTGGCTGAAAGGGAGTCCGGACTGATGGAACAGGAATTCGCGGGGCGGCGCGTGGTGGTGATGGGCGGCAGCCGGGGCATCGGGCGTTCCACGGCGCTGCTTTTCGCGGCGCGCGGGGCGGCGGTGTCGATCTGCGCGCGCGGCGCCGGGACGCTGGAGGAGACGCGGCGGGAGATCGCGGCGCTCGGCGGCCCGGCCCATGCCGGGGTGGCGGACCTGTCGCGGGAGGCGGACATCGTCCGCTACATCCCCGAGGCGGCGGCGGCGCTGGGGGGGATCGACGTGCTGGTGAACAACGCCTCGGGCTTCGGCATGTCGGATGACGAGGCGGGCTGGGCGGCTTCGCTGAATGTCGATGTGATGGCGGTGGTGCGGGCGAGCCACGCGGCGCTGCCCTTCCTGGAGGCCTCGCCGCGGGAGAGGGGCGGCGGCAGCATCGTCAACATCGCCTCGATCTCGGCGATGCGGGCCTCGGCGCGCTCGGCGCCCTATGGGGCGGTGAAGGCGGCGGTGATCCACTACACCGGCAGCCAGGGGAAGGTGCTGGCGCGCCGGGGCATCCGCGCGAACTGCGTGGCGCCGGGCTCCATCGAATTCCCCGGCGGGATGTGGGAGCAGCGGCGGCTGGCGGGGGAGAGGCTCTATGCCGACACCCTGGCCACGATCCCCTTCGGCCGGCTGGGCCGCCCGGAGGAGGTGGCCGAGGTGGTCGCCTTCCTGGCCTCGTCGCGGGCGAGCTGGGTGACGGGGCAGTGCATCGTGGTGGATGGCGGCCAGCTCGTCGGCCCGTGAGGACGGGGGCCGAGGCCATGGCCGGGACGGGTGCGAAGCCGCCATGACCCGCTCGCGCGCCCTGCTGCTGCTCTGGCTGGCCGCCGCCATGCTCGGCGCGGGCGCGCTGGCCCTGCTGGTGCCCGGCGGCCCGGGGGAGGAGGCGCCCGCCCGGCGCGGCGATGCCGGCCAGCCGCTGGAGGCGCTGCTGGCCGGGGCCGAGCCGGCGGCGGGGGCGCGCCTTTTCCGCCGCTGCGCCGCCTGCCACACCATCGGCGCGGGCGGTGCGGACCTGAACGGGCCGAACCTGCACGGGGTGATGGGGGCGCCCGTGGCGGGCAACCGGCCGCGCTACGGCTACACCCAGGCGCTGCGGCAGGCGGGCGGGGTGTGGACCCCGGCGCGGATGGATGCGTGGCTGCGCGACCCGCAGGGCTTCGCGCCCGGGAACCGGATGGCGTTTCCCGGCCTGAAGGACGCCCGGGAGCGGGCGGAGCTGATCGCCTATCTCGGCGGGCGATAGGGGAAAGACCCCGCCGTCCCGGTCTCCGTCACCCCTCGGCGCGCACGCCTACCGTGGCGGCGGCGGCCACGATGCCCGCCCAGCTGGTCTCGTCGATCGGGATGCCCTCGGCGAGGCGCTGCGCCATGGTCCGGCGCTCCGGCTCCCCGGCGACCAGCACCTCCTCGCCCGGCTGCGGCGGGGAGGCCTTCACATGCGCGATGCAGGCCGCGACCTCGCGCTGGAACGCCGCCACGTCGCCCAGGCGGGCGGGGTCGAAGACGAAGCTGAGCATGTTGTTGACGATGCCGCGCCGGGGGGTGTCGTCGCCGGTGTTGGGGCCGCCGCCGCTGAGGCCGCCGGCCAGAACCTCGCACATCAGCGACAGGCCGAAGCCCTTGTGCCCGCCGAAGGGCAGCAGGGAGCCATGGGCGCCCTTGCCGTCGGCATTGCCGGCGCCGCTGTCCTGCGTGCCGTAGAGGGCATTGGGATCGTCCGTCGGCCGGCCCTCGGCATCCAGCAGCACGGGGGCGGGCAGCGTCTTGCCGGCATTGCGGGCGACGCGGACCTTGCCCATGGCGATGGCGCTGGTGGCGAAGTCCAGCACCAGGGGTGGCTGGCCCTCGCCACAGGGCACGGCGATGCAGAAGGGGTTGGTCTGCAGCCGCCCGTCGCTGCCGTTGTGGGGGGCGACGAAATAGCTGGGGCCGAGCCGCACATTGGCGAAGTGGATCGAGACGAGCCCGGCGGCGGCGGCCATCTCGCCGAAGGCGCCGATGCGGGCGAGGTGGTGGGAGTCGCGGATCGCCGCCACGGCGATGCCGGTGGTGCGCACGCGGCCGATGGCCCAGCGCATCACCTCCCGCCCGATCACCTGGCCGAAGGCGTCGCGCGCATCCACCACGGCGAAGGGGCCGTCGTCGCGCAGGAAGCGGGGCGGGGTGTTGGGAACGAGGAACCCATCCCTGCGGTCCTGGAGGTAGTCCGGGATCAGCCCGACGCCATGGCTGTCATGGCCCTTGAGATTGGCCTCGACCAGATCGGCGGCGACGGTCGCGGCTTCCTCGGGCGTGCTGCCGGCAGCCTGGAAGATGCTGGCGGTGAGGGTTTGCAGGCGATCGCGGGCGATCAGCATGGCGGTTTCTCGCTCCCTTTGGCGGATTCTTGGGCTCTGGTTCCTGCCCAAAAGCCTGGACGCGGCGGCGCGCAGGCACAAGCCGCGCGGGCCGCATGGCGGCCACCGGAGGGGCGGGAAAAGGGCATGCGGTGCGCGGCCACAGGCGGAACAAATCGGTTCCGCGCGGAATCCATTACCCGTTTGGGCATTCCATGTGCGGGCCGAAGGGACTATCTGCCCCCGGTCCAGACGTCTTTTCTTCAAGTCACGGTGATTGTTTCATGACCCCTGCCGAGATCGCCCAGGTCCAGGCCCATCTGCGCAAGCAGTTCAACAACCAGCAGATCGTGGTGGCCGCGCCGAAGCGGCGCGGCGGCAGCGTGGAGCTGCGGATCGGCGACGAGTTCATCGGCACCATCCACCGCGATGCCGAGGATGGCGAGGTTTCCTATGCCATCCAGATGGTGGTGCTGGCCGAGGACCTGAACCAGATCGACTGATACGGCTGGCGGCCGGCCCTATGGCCGGCCCTGGCGCTGGCCCCCGGCCGTGGAGCCGCCCCGTTCAGCCCCGGCCGCGATAGCCCGGCACGTCCTGCGGCGGAATCCAGACGCCTTCCGGCGGGGCGCCGGTCTGCCAGAAGACGTCGATCGGGATGCCGCCGCGCGGATACCAGTAGCCGCCGATGCGCAGCCAGTGCGGCTTCAGCTCCCGCACCAGCCGGTCGCCGATCTCCACCGTGCAGGCCTCGTGGAAGGCGCCATGGTTGCGGAAGGAGGTCAGGTAGAGCTTGAGCGACTTGCTCTCCACCAGCCATCCGTCGGGCACGTAGTCGATCACCAGATGCGCGAAATCCGGCTGTCCCGTGATGGGGCAGAGCGAGGTGAATTCCGGCGCGGTGAAGCGGACGCAGTAGCGCTTGCCCGGATGCGGGTTCGGCACGCGCTCCAGCCGCGCCTCCTCCGGCGAGGCGGGCTGCCGCGCGTGCTGGCCGAGCATGGTCAGCCCCGCCAGCGGATCGGTCCGCGGCAGGTCGGCCGCGCTCTCGTGGCCGGGGGTGGGGCGGCCGGTGGTGCCGGAAGAGGTGTCGTTGTCGCTCATGGGTCTGCACTCGCTGCGGGGCCGGGTTCGCGCGGGGAATCGCCGCCCACGGGGTCGCCTACGGGATCGGCCATGGGATCGGCCATGGGGTCGGCCGGGGCGCGGCCGGCGGAAGGGGCGTTGGGCTGGCCCGTGGGGGCGGCGGCCGATGCGGCGGCGCCCTCGGCCCAGCCGGCCTCGATGCGCGCGGCCTCGTCCTCGAACCGCCCTTCCAGGATGGCGCCGCGTAGGCGTGCCATCAGGGTCTGGTAGTAGCGGATGTTGTGCCAGGTCAGCAGCATCGGGCCGAGCATCTCCTCGGCCTTGAAGAGGTGGTTCAGATAGGCGCGCGTGTGCCGCGTGCAGGCCGGGCAGTCGCATTCCGGGTCGAGGGGGCGCGTGTCCTCGGCGAATTTCGCGTTCCGCAGGTTCATCACGCCGCGCGAGGTATAGGCCCGTGCGGTGCGGCCGGAGCGCGTCGGGATCACGCAGTCGAACATGTCGATGCCGCGCCGGACGGCGCCGATGATGTCGGAGGGCGTGCCGACGCCCATCAGGTAGCGCGGCTTGTCCCGGGGCAGCAGCGGCGTGGTGACGTCGAGGGTGGAGAACATCATCTCCTGTCCCTCGCCGACCGCGAGGCCGCCGACCGCATAGCCCTCGAAGCCGATCCCGGTCAGCGCCCGCACGCTTTCGGCGCGCAGGCCGGCATAGACGCTGCCCTGCACGATGCCGAAGAGGCCGTAGCCGGGGCGGGGCACGAAGGCCTCGCGGCAGCGGGCGGCCCAGAGCATGGACTGGCGCATGGACCGCGCAGCCTCCTCCTCCGTGGCGGGGAAGGGGGTGCACTCGTCCAGGCACATGGTGACGTCGGCATCCAGCAGGTTCTGGATCTCGATGGAACGCTCGGGCGTGAGGCGGTGCTTGGAGCCGTCGATATGCGAATGGAAGGTGACGCCATCGGCATCCATCTTCCGCAGCTTGCTCAGCGACATGACCTGGAAGCCGCCGGAATCCGTCAGGATCGGGCCTGACCAGTCCACCATGCGGTGCAGCCCGCCCAGGCGGCCGACGCGCTCCGCGCCGGGGCGCAGCATCAGGTGATAGGTGTTGCCCAGGATCATGCGGGCGCCGGTGGCGCGCACCGCGTCGGCGGTCATCGCCTTCACCGTGCCGGCGGTGCCCACGGGCATGAAGACCGGCGTCGGCACCTCGCCATGCGCGGTGTGCAGCGTGCCGGCACGGGCGCCGCCATCCATGGTCTGGAGCGTGAAGGAAAGGGTCAAGGAGCGGAATCCTCCCGCCGCAGCAGCGAGGCGTCGCCATAGGAATAGAAGCGATAGCCGGATGCGATGGCGTGGTCATAGGCCGCGCGCACGCGCGCCGTGCCCGCATAGGCGCAGGCCAGCATGAACAGCGTGCTCTTCGGCAGGTGGAAGTTGGTGAGCAGCACCGGCGCCGAGCGGAAGCGGTGGCCGGGCAGCAGGAAGAGTTCGGTGAGGCCGCGGAAGGGGGCGATCGTGCCATCCTCCCGCGCGGCGCTTTCCAGCAGGCGCAGCGCGGTGGTGCCGACCGCGACGACGCGGCGGGCGGCGTTGATGCGCGCGGCGGTTTCCGGTGCGATCTCGCCCCATTCGGCATGCAGCTTGTGCGCGCGCGGGTCGTCGCCGCGCACGGGCAGGAAGGTGCCGGCGCCGACATGCAGCGTCACCGTCGCCCGCCCGATGCCGCGCGCCTCCAGCGCCGCCAGCAGACGCGGGGTGAAGTGCAGCGAGGCGGTGGGCGCGGCGACGGCGCCGGGGCGGTCGGCGAAGACGGTCTGGTAGTCCGCGCGATCCGCCGCCACCGGGCCGCCGGGGCGCTGGATATAGGGCGGCAGCGGCACTTCCCCGGCCCGTTCCAGCGCGGCGAGCAGCGCGGCCTCGTCGGGGCCGAAATCCACCAGCACGGCGCCGCCCTCCTGCCGCTCCACCACGCGGGGGGCGAGTTCCGGGGCGCCGTCGATGGCCAGCACGTCGCCGGGCCGCAGGCGGCGGGCGTTGCGGGCCAGGGCGTGCCAGGTGCCGCCGCCCTCGGAGCGGTTCAGCAGCAGCTCGATCGCGGCCTCGCCTCGCCGGGCATGGAGGCGGGCGGGGATGACGCGGGTGTCGTTGACCACCAGCAGGTCGCCCGGCTCCAGCAAGCCGGGCAGGTCGGAGACCTGGCGGTCGGCGAGGCCATCGGGGCGGACATCCAGCAGCCGCGCGCTGTCGCGTGGCTGGGCAGGGGACTGGGCGATGGAGGCTTCGGGAAGGGTGAAGTCGAAATCGACCGTCCGGAGGGGCGGAAGGGAATGGGACACGCTACGGACTCGCTGGCAGGCGGCGGCCCCTAGACCGGGCGGCCACGCCTGTCCAGTCTCGCCGCCCCGGCGGAGGGGGCGGCTCAGGTTTCCTTGGCGATGATGCCGTTCAGGGTGCGGCAGGCGGCGACCACGGCGACCAGCAGCACGCCGTTGCGGATCAGCCCTTCCGGCGTGAGGTAGTGGCCGCCGAGAGAGAGCGAGTGGGGAAGCTGCGTCACCACGCTTTGCAGCATCGGGTCGAGGTGCAGGTTGGCGGTGAGGTTCACCAGCACCCACCAGGCGATTCCGGCGATCAGGAACAGGGGCGCCAGGATCTCGGCCACCTGCTCGATGAAGGTCAGGGCAAAGGTCGCCACGCCGCAGACCAGGATACGCAGCGTCCGGCCCAGGATGGCCTCCAGCCGGGCCGTCAGCGGGCGGTCCGCACGGTCATCCAGAACGCTCCGGCGCGACACACCCGACATCGCCATCCCTCTCGAAAATCTCGCATCGTCCCATGCCCGGCGGTGGGCGCGGGGGCCAGGCCGGGTGAAACCACGTCAACGGCCGGAACGCCAGACTAGACCCGGGGATGGCAGGAAGGCCACCGGGGACCGATCACACTCGCGACGGTTGCAGGAGCCGGGCAGGGAACATGACCGCGGGGACATGCCGGCGGATGGGGCGGGGATGCCGGGAAAGCGGTGGAACGGGGCGGCAGCCTCCCGCTGCTCCGATCGGCCTCAGCGCCTGGGATGCCGGGAAGAACGGACCCGGACAGGAACGGGCGCAGGCTGACCGCCCACCTGCATGGCGGCAGCGGCAACCGCGGCGGCGATGGCAGCTGCGACAAGGGAAATCGCGATCATCATCCTTCCTTTCCCGCCACGGCCGGAAACCGCGCGGCACGATGTTCGGGAACATGGGCGGGCGCAGCAAGTCCTTTGTTGCCCAACCCGTGTTCCACAGCCTCGGCGAGCGTGTTCCGGGCGGCCTTGGCCGGGGGGAAAGCGAACCTCCCGGCCTCCACCGCCTGGAACCCGAGCCCCATGCACCTTCCGCAGGAACCCGGAGCGGGAGCGTGGGGATCGAGGCGCTTCCGCGCCAGGCCTGTCCCATAGATTTTGCGGGCGCGAACCCCGGACAAGGTGCCTTTGGGGAGATCCACCATTGCGGTGGGCGCAACCCATCGTGAGCAGGCCGGGCCCGCGCCTCCGGCGCGGAACCGCCGTCCCGCCCTCCGTCTTGCCAGCGGTGCCCGCATCCTGTGCATTGCGCGTGCTCAACGCACCGGCGGCCCAGCGGTTCGGCAAGTTCACGCGGATGGGGCGGAATCGGCGGAAATTTTCGCCATGGCGCGGCTTGCTGCACCCGGTACCGCTCGTCCAAGCTCCGCCGCCATGAGCCTGAGCAACATCCAGCCCGACACCGGCCGCTTCCTGGCGGACCTGAACGACCTGCGGAAGATCGGCGCCTTCCGGAGCGGCGTGCACCGCCCGACCTTCAGCGAGCAGGACATGGAATCCCGCCGCTGGCTGATGGCGCGGATGGAGGAGGTGGGGCTGGTTCCCGAGATCGACGGCATCGGCAACGTGCTGGGCCGGCATCCCGGGCCGGGGCCGAAGCTGCTGGCCGGGTCGCATATCGAGAGCCAGAACGAGGCGGGCTGGCTGGACGGGGCGCTGGGCGTGGTCTCGGCGCTGAACCTCGCCCGCGCCGGGCTGCCGGTGGACGTGATCGCCTTCGCCGACGAGGAGGGCCACTACGGCTCCTTCATCGGTTCGCGCTCCTTCACCGGGCTGCTGGAGGAAAGCGAGATCGACCGCCTCGCCAACCGCTACCACGGCAAGCCGCTGCGGCAGGCCTTGCAGGAGGCGGGCCTCGCCGGCAGGCCCCGGCTGCGGATGGAGGAAGGCCGCTACAAGGGCTTCCTGGAGATGCATATCGAGCAGGGCACCACGCTGGAAAGCGCCGGTCAGCAGATCGGCGTGGTCACCGGCATCGTGGCCATCTGGCAGTACCGCATCGTCTTCGAGGGCATGCAGGATCATGCCGGCGGCACCACCATGGCGGAGCGCCGGGATGCCGGGCTGGCGGCGGTGCGCCTGCTCGCCTGGCTGGACGGGGAATTCCCCCGCCATTGCGGCGAGCGCACGGTCTGGACCTGCGGCCGCATCGCGCTGGACCCGGGCGCGGCCTCGATCATCCCCGGCAGGGCGGAGGTGCTGTTCCAGTTCCGCGACATCTCGGTGGAGGTGCTGGAGCGGCTGGACGGGGTGCTGCGCCGGGGTGTGCAGGAAAGCAACCGGCGCGAGCGCTGCACGGCGCGTCTGGAGGTGGTGAGCCAGTCGAAGCCCGCCCCCTGCGATCCGCGGTGGCAGGAGATCCTGTCCGAAGCGGCCGAGGCGCTGACCCCGGGCGGCTGGCGGCGCATGCCCTCCGGCGCCGGGCACGACGCCCAGTACATGGCGCCGCACGTGCCGACGGCGATGCTCTTCGTGCCCTCGATCGGCGGCATCAGCCACCATTGGAGCGAGGATACGAAGCCGGAGGACCTCGCCATGGGCCTGCGCGTCATGGCCGAGGGAGCGCGGCGCTTCCTGGCCGGATGAACGAAGGGCGGCGGGGGCCGCTCTTCCTCCGGCGCTTCCCGCAGGGCCTGGTGGCCGGGCCACCGCCCTCCCTCCGGCGTCCCGCCATGCCCCGGAGGCCGCCCGGAAGGCATCCTGGCCGGCCCGCCGCGTGACAGGGGGAGCGGCATCCGGGGCACAGCCCGGCGCCATGCCCATGCGGCCCGGCCGCTTGTGCCGAGAGGCGGCTTACGCCACCCCCCCTTGGACGTGTAGTCTTGTCCCGAGAGTTTCACCCGGGGAGACAGCGTCCGGATGTCCGCACAGGTTGCCAATCTCCGTCCCGGTGGGGCCGCAGACCTTTTCCGGCTGAGAGCCGCCAATTTCAGCCTGCTGGTCCTGCGCCTGCTGGACGCGCGGGTGGAGGCGGTGGTGCCCGCCATCGCCGACCAGTTCCGCCGTGCCCCGGGCTTTCTCCGCAACGCGCCGATCGCCATCGGGCTGGACGACCTGGAGGACGGCGCCCAGGTGGATTTCGGGACGCTGATCCGGGAGCTGCGCGCCGCGGCGATCCAGCCCATCGGCACCACCGGCGGCTCGCCCGCCCTGCGCTCGGCCGCGCTTTCGGCCGGGCTGCCGCCGCTGCGCAGCGTGGGCGAGGCGAAGGAGGAGATCCCGGCCTTCACCCAGGCCCCGCCCGCGCCCGAGCCGGCGGCCCCGGTGGAGGCGCCTCCCGCCCGGCGCACCATGATCGTGGACGGTTCCGTGCGGGCCGGGCAGCGGGTCTGGGCCCAGGGCTGCGACCTGGTGATCAACGGCACGGTCAATCCCGGCGGCGAGGTGATCGCCGACGGCAACGTCCATGTCTGGGGGGCGCTGAAGGGCCGCGCCGTGGCCGGCGGGGCGGAGGATACCGAGGCGCGGGTCTTCGCCTTGCAATTCGACCCCGAACTGGTGTCCATCGCGGGCTACTACGCGGTGCGCGACGGGCTGGGCGAGGCGCCGATCGGCAAGGCGGTGCAGGCGCGGCTGGTGGGCGAGGGCATGCGCTTCGACAGGCTGGGCTGAGGGATACGCGCCGGTTCCGGGGCATGGCGGGTCGGGATGGGGCTGACTCGCCGGGGCCGGTGATGCTGTAAGACGGGTTTCGACAAGGGGGACTGGGCGCGATGGCGCAGGTGATCGTGGTGACTTCGGGCAAGGGCGGCGTGGGCAAGACCACGTCCTCCGCCGCCATTGCGACCGGACTGGCACAGACGGGCAAGAAGGTGGCGGTGATCGACTTCGATGTCGGCCTGCGGAACCTGGACCTGATCATGGGTGTCGAGCGGCGCGTCGTCTTCGACCTGGTGAACGTCATCTCCGGCGAGGCGCGGCTGAGCCAGGCGCTGATCCGCGACAAGCGGGTGGACACGCTGAGCATCCTTCCCGCCTCCCAGACGCGCGACAAGGAGGCGTTGACCAAGGAGGGCGTGGGCAAGGTCATCGACGACCTCGGCAAGGACTTCGACTACATCCTCTGCGACAGCCCGGCGGGCATCGAGAAGGGCGCGCTGCTGGCGCTCTACTTCGCCGACCAGGCGATCGTGGTGACGAACCCCGAGGTCTCGTCGGTCCGCGACAGCGACCGCATCCTGGGTGTGCTGCAGAGCAAGTCCCGCCGCGCCGAGGAGAACAAGGACCCGGTGCGGGAGCACCTGCTCGTCACCCGCTACGACCCCGCCCGGGTGGAGAAGGGCGAGATGCTGAAGCTCGACGACATCCAGGAGATCCTGCGGATTCCCCTGCTGGGCGTGATCCCGGAGAGCGAGAGCGTGCTCAAGGCCTCCAACACCGGCAACCCGGTGATCCTGGATGCCGAGAGCAATGCCGGCCAGGCCTACAAGGACGCGGTGGCGCGCTTCCTGGGCGAGGAGCGGCCGATGCGCTTCCTGGGCGTGGAGAAGAAGGGCCTGCTGTCGCGCCTGTTCGGCGGGAGGGCCGCATGAGTTGGCTCGCCTTCTTCCGCAACCGCAAGCCGGAGCCCCAGACCGCGGCCGCCGCCAAGGACCGGCTGCAGATCATCCTGAGCCATGAGCGGATCAGCCGGAACGGCGAGGATTTCCTGCCCAAGCTGCAGCAGGAGATCGTGGAGCTGGTGGCCCGGCATGTCGCGATCAATCCGGAGAAGGTGAAGGTCGATCTGGAGCGGGGTTCCGATCTCTCGGCCCTGGCCATCACCGTGGAACTGCCGGGCCCCGAGGCGGTGGCGCCGAAACCCGCCGGCAAGCCGCCCGCGGAACCGGCCGGCAAGCCCGGGGCGAAGGCCGAGGAGGACAAGGGAAAGGCGGACAAGGGGGGCGAGAAGGCATCCGCCAAGGTGCCGGAGAAGGCCCGCGAAAAGCACGTCGGCTGAACCCGTTTCCCACCCGCCGGGATGGCGCGAAGGTTGACCTTCGCGGCCCCGCGCCTTATAGGCCCCGGCCAAATTCGGAAGTGTTTGAGATGAAGATCCGCAACAGCCTCAAGAGCGCCAAGACCCGTGACAAGAACTGCGTGCTGGTGCGCCGCCGTGGCCGCCTGTACGTGCTCAACAAGAAGAACCCCCGGATGAAGGCCCGCCAGGGCTGAGATCCGGGGCGCGGGGAACCCCGGCACGGGCCGGGGGCTTCCCGGACCCTGGCCGGGACAGGACCTGACCGGCTCCGCTCCCCTCCAGACGAAAAAGCCCGCCATGGGGTTCCATGGCGGGCTTTTTCGTGCCGGATCGCCGCCGGGCCTCAGCCCGGGCGGATCGTCGCGATGCGGCGGTCGAGCTGTTCCAGCACCTTGGTGCAGAGCTGCAACTCGTCCTCCGGCAGGCCGGCGAGGAGCTCCTGCTCCATCTCCTGGATACGCGGCCGGACCTGCGCCACGATCGCCTGCCCAGCCGGGGTCAGGCGGAGGCAGCGGGCGCGGCGGTCGTTCTGGTCGGCGTTGCGTTCCACGAAGCCATCCCGTTCCAGCGCATCCAGCAGCCGGACGAGGCTGGGGCGCTCGATCCCCAGCGAGGTGGCCAGGTCCTTCTGGTGCACGCCGTCGCCGAGGTTGGCGAGATGCACAAGAGGCCGCCAGACCGCATCCGTCAGCCCCTCCTGCTGCAGCCGCGTGTCGATCAGGGCCCGCCAGCGCCGCGCCAGCAGCAGCAGGCGGTAGCTGAAATCCCGGTTGGTGGCTGGGGCGTTCGCCGGATCCATGGTGCGAAGGGCTTAGCACGGGAAATCGTTCCGGTCAGGCGCGCCATTCCCCGTCCCTTCGCCGCGCGGCGGAAAACCGGCCCGGAAAGTGGCCCCGGCGGCGGGGCCACGTCCGGCAAGCGGCGCCCCGCCGGCCGCTCCCTCAGGGCTTGGTGATGCTGTTGACCGTGCGGTCCATCGAACGGCCCATCGATTCGGCCGGGCCGCTCGGCGGGTCCAGCGTGTCGCGGATCTTCTGGCCGGTGGTCCGTTCGGCACAGGCGGCGAGGCTCACCGCGGCCAGAAGGATCAGGGCGGCGGGCTTCGTGATCGACAAGGGCGTTCTCCTGCGGGGTTTCGCCGGGGCTTAACCGGGCGAATCCGGGCCGGGTTGCAGATAGGCGTGACGGGCTCGCGCAGGTGGCGGGAATGTCACAACGCTTGCGTCGCGCCGCCGGGGCGCCATCCTCAGGCCATGCGCACCGTCCTCGCCCTGCTGTTGCCGACGCTCCTGCTTCCCTCCGCCAGTTTCCAGGCCCAGGCCCAGGCCCAGGCCGCCCGGCGCCCCGATGCCGCCGCCTCGCAGGCCGAGGCCCAGCGCCTGCTGGATGCGCTGGCCCGCGCCCCGGATGCCGGGGCGGCGGCCGTCATCGAGGCGCAGGTCCGTCGCCTCTGGGCGGCCAGGGCCAGCCCGGCCGCGGCGCTGCTGGTCCAGCGCGGGGCGCGGAACATGGAGGCCCGGGCCTATGCGGAGGCCGTGGAGGACCTGGATGCCGCCATCACCCTCCAGGCGGACGACCCGCGGAGCTGGATCCTGCGCGGCCAGGCCCAGGCGGCGCTGGGGGACCGGCGCGCCGGGGCGCTGGACCTGCGGGAGGCGCTGCGCCTGGAGCCGAGGCAGTTCGATGCGCTGCTGGCCCTGTCCACGCTGCAGCAGGACAGCGGCGACCTGGTGGGTGCCTTGCACAGCCTGGAGGCAGCGATGAAGATCAACCCGCGCATGGCGGGTGGCGAGGCCCGGCTGCGCGACCTGCGGCGGCGGGCGCTGGGCGACAGCACCTGAGGCGCGGGCCGCGATCCCCGGCAAGAAGGGGCGGCGGGGAAGAGGCTGCCGGAGGGCGTGCCGGGAGGCATGGCCCCGAGGGGCGCGGCCCGCGAGGGCGGGAAGGATCGTCCGGGAAAGCGGCGAGGCGAGCAAGGGGAGTGACCTCATGGACGACCGCGTGCGCATGCGCGAGGTCCGCGTGCTGTCCGACGACACCTATGTCCTGCGGCGGAACACCTTCGATTTCCGCCGGCGCGACGGGCGCTGGCAGACCCTGGTGCGGGAAACCTATGACCGTGGCGACGGGGCGGCGATCCTGCTCTGGGAGCCGCGGAAGCGCACGGTGCTGCTGGTGCGGCAGTTCCGCTTTCCCGCCTATGCGGCGGGCCACAAGGACGATCTGGTCGAGGTCCCCGCCGGGATGCTGGACGCGCGGAGCCCCGAGGAGGCGATCCGGCGCGAGGCGGAGGAGGAGGCCGGCATCCGCGTCACCGCGCCGCGTCGGCTTTTCGAGGCCTTCATGAGCCCGGGCAGCGTGACCGAGCGGATCACCTTCTTCATGGCCGAGTACAGCGCCGCCGACCGCATCGGCGCCGGCGGCGGGCTGGAGGAGGAGGGCGAGGACATCAGCCTGCTGGAAGTTCCGCTGGAGGAGGCCATGGCCATGATCCGGCGCGGCGAGATCGTGGACGCCAAGACGATCATGCTGCTGCAATACGCCCGGCTGCATGAGCTGGGCGCAGCCTGAAGGGGGGCACGCGCGTACCGGCGCAACACCCGGATGGCGGGCCGGGGCCGTGCCGTGGGACAGGAAGACATGAGCGACACCCTTCTCCCCCTTCCCGACGTGGCGGACCGGCTCTGGGATTCGCTGCTCCGACGTGAGCCGCGCCAGGACGCGGTCTATGCGGTGGCAACCCAGGGCGTGTGGTGCCGCTTCGGCTGCCCATCCCGCCTGCCGCTGCGCCGCAACACGCGCTTCTTCGCCGATGGCGCGGAGGCGGAGGCGGCGGGCTTTCGCCCCTGCCGGCGCTGCGACCCGCGCGGCGAGCGGGGCCGTCTCCATGCCGAGGCGGTGCGCGCCGCCTGCGAGATGATCGAGGGCTCGGAGGGCATCCCCTCCCTGGCCGCGCTGGCGGAACGGGCGGGCTATGCCCGGCACCACTTCCTGCGCCTGTTCCGCGAGGTGACGGGGGTGACGCCGCGCTCCTATGCCGAGGGCGTGCGGGCCCGGCGCCTGCAACGCGCGCTGGGCGGGGGGGCGCGGGTGGTGGATGCGGTGGCGGAGGCGGGCTTCGGCAGCGAGAGCCGCGTCTACGAGGCGCCGGGCGCCGTGCTGGGCATGACGCCGGGGGCGGCGCGGCGCGGCGGGGCGGGGGAGGCGATCCGGACTGCCTTCGCCGGGAGCGCGCTGGGGCTGCTGCTGGTGGGCGCCACGGAGAAGGGGGTCTGCTTCCTTGGCTTCGGCGAGGACCGGGACGGGCTGGAGGGCGACCTGCGCCACCGCTTCCCCCGCGCCGAGATCCGCCCGGCGCCGGAGGAGCTCGCGGGCATCCTGCGCGAGGTGGTCGGCTTCATCGCGGAGCCGAAGGCGGCCCTGGCCCTGCCGCTGGACCTGCGAGGCACGGCCTTCCAGCGGCGGGTCTGGGAGGCGCTGCAAGGCATCCCGCTGGGCGAGACGCGCAGCTATGGCGCGCTGGCCCGGGCCATGGGGGAGCCGAAGGCTGTCCGGGCCGTGGCGCGGGCCTGCGCCCGCAACCCCGTCTCGCTGGCGGTGCCCTGCCACCGCGTGCTGGGGCAGGACGGCGGCCTCACCGGCTACCGCTGGGGCGTGGAGCGCAAGCGGGCGCTGCTGGCCGGCGAGGCCGCGGGGCGTGTTGCGGGCCCGTCGCGCCCGGCGGAGGAGGGACCGACCGGCGCGGAGGGGCATGGCGCCGCCCCGGCCCTGGCGGGCTGAACGGCGCCGGGTCCACTTTTCCCCGGAGCCTGCTTCTGCCCTGAAGCGACTTCCGCCCTCAGCCTATTTCTTCCCCTGGGCGGGGGCGGCCGGCCTGGCGGGCTGGGCCTGGGCCGGCGGCGCCGCCTGGGTGCCCGGCGGGGGATTGCCGCGGAAGCTCAGCGTCTCCGTGCCCACCTGGTCGGTGCCCACCAGCGTCCACTGGCCGGCCAGCGTGCCGTTGGGCATGATCTTGTAGACCGCCAGCCCGGGCTGGCCGCCCGCCGTGAAGCCCACCGCGAAATTATCCTTGGTGGACATGGCATAGCCCTCGTAGCGGCCGATGCTGGTTTCCCAGAGCACCTGCCAGGAGACCTCCCCGACGCGGTGCATGGCGAGGGTGCCGTTATAGGACGAGCCATCGGGTCCGTTGCCGATGACGTTGTAGAAGCCGTCCTTCTGCGCATGCGCCGCCGTGGGGACGAGCAGGGAAAGGCCCAGCGGAAGGAGGGCGGTGACGAGCCCCGTCAGGAGCCGGCGGCGGAACATCCGGGAATCAGCCTTTCTTGTCTTGCGCCTTGTCGCCGACGGTGGCGACGCGGAGGGCATTGGTGGTGCCGGCCTGTCCGAAGGGGACGCCCGCGGTGACGACGATCTCTTCGCCACGGTTGGCGAAGCCCTCGGTGGCGGCGGCGCGCGTGGCGCGGCCGACCATCTCGGTCATCGAATGCGGCGTGGCGGAGCTGAGCGCATGGGCGCCCCAGACCACGGCGAGGCGGCGGGCGGTGCTCTCCTCCGGCGTGAGGGCCAGGATCGGCGAGGAGGGACGCTCGCGGGCCACGCGCAGCGTGGTGGAGCCGGTGGAGGTGAAGGTGGCGATCGCCTGGGCGCCGATGGTGGCGGCCACCTGCCGGGCGGCGGTGGCGATGGCGCCGGCGGTGGTGGCCAGCGGCTCGGGCCGGGCGGCGTCGGTCAGGCGGCGCCAGCCCTCGTCGCTTTCCACGCGCGACAGGATGCGGTCCATCATGTTGACCGCCTCGAAGGGGTACTGGCCCGCCGCGCTCTCGGCCGAGAGCATCACCGCGTCGGCGCCGTCGAAGACCGCGGTGGCGACGTCCGAGGCCTCGGCCCGGGTGGGGGCGGGGGCGGAGATCATGCTTTCCAGCATCTGCGTCGCCACCACCACCGGCAGGCCCCGGTTGCGCGCGGCGCGCACGATGCGCTTCTGGATCAGCGGTACGTCCTCGGCGGGGCATTCCACGCCCAGGTCGCCGCGCGCCACCATGACGCAGTCGGTCAGCGCCAGGATCGCGTCGAGGTTCTCGACGGCCTGCGGCTTCTCCATCTTCACCATGATCCAGGCGCGGCCATCGGCGATGGCCTTGGCCTCGGCCACGTCCTCGGGCCGCTGCACGAAGCTCAGGCCGATGTACTCGACGCCCAGCGGCAGCACGAAGTCGAGGTCGGCGCGGTCCTTCTCGGTCAGCGCCGGGATCGGCAGCACCACGTCGGGCACGTTCACGCCCTTGCGGTCGGAGAGCGGGCCGCCCACCACCACCTCGGTCTCCAGGTGGTCCTCCCGCTTGCGGATCACGCGCAGGCGCAGCTTGCCATCGTCGAGCAGCAGGGTGGTGCCGATGCCGGCGGCCGCGATGATCTCGGGGTGGGGCAGCTGCACGCGGCGCGAGTCGCCGGGTACCGGCGACAGGTCGAGGCGGAAGCTCTGCCCGGTCTGCAACTGCACCCGGCCGCCGCCGAACTTGCCCACCCGAAGCTTCGGCCCCTGCACGTCGGCCAGGATGCCGATCGGGCGGCCGACCTTCTTCTCCAGCGCCCGGATCGTGGCGATGTTGGCGGCGTGGCCCTCGTGCGAGCCATGGCTGAAGTTCAGCCGGAACACGTCGGCGCCCGCGCGGAACAGGCGCTCGATCATTTCCGGCGTCGAGCTCGCCGGGCCCAGCGTGGCCACGACCTTCGTGCGGCGCCGGCGGCGCAACGGAATCCTCTGCGGCATGAAGCCTCCTGAAAGGGTCCGGCCGGAAGGGACAGGGGCGGCGAAGAGGCCGCCGGCTTCCGGCAAGGCCTCTTCCCACAGGCGTCCCTGGGTGCCAAGCCGGGGTGGATGTGGAGCGGGTTGCGCCCGGCGCGGGGCGGGACCGGAGCAGGGCGGCATGGGTGAAAGGCGAGGCATGGGAGGACAGGCAGGCGGGGCGGCCCGCTGGCGGGCCATGGCGGCGGCGGACCTCGCGGCGGCCGAGCGGATCGCGGCGCGCGTGCATCCGGACTACCCGGAGGACGCGGCGGTCTTCGCCGAGCGCCTGTCGCTTTTTCCCGAAGGCTGCCTGGTGCTGGTATCCCCCTCCGGCGAGCTTGGCGGCTATGTGATCGCGCATCCCTGGCGACTCGGGCAGCCACCGGCCCTGAACAGCCTGCTCGGCGCGCTGCCGGCGGCGGCCGATACGCTCTACATCCATGACATCGCCCTGCTGCCGGAGCGGCGCGGCGGCGGGGCCGCCGGGCGGGCGCTGGAGCGGCTGGAGGCGGTGGCGCGGGGGCGCGGGCTGCCGGGGCTGTCGCTCGTGGCGGTCGGCGGGTCGCCCGCCTTCTGGCTCCGCCAGGGCTTCCGGGAGCGGGCGGACGAGGCGCTGCGCGGGAAGCTGCGGAGCTATGGCGGGGCGGCGGGGTACATGGTGAAGGATCTCGCCACCGCCTGACACCGGCCCGGAGGCCCGGGTCCATACCGGCCGGCTCCACCGCGCGGCGGGGGCGATTCAGGCTGCGCAACGGGCCTGTCCGGTTCCGGGTGGATTTTTCCCCTTGCGGAAAGATGGAGGATTGTCCATCTTTCCACCCGATCCGGGCCCCTCTGGCGTCCTGGCGGATCGGCCGGCCTGCTCTTCGGACAGGGCCGGGCGAGTTCCGCCACCGCGATGTCGGATCATCTTTCGCGCAACCGGGCCCGGCGCGCATCCAGAACATCCGCACGCGGATTCTGCCGTCCGGCCCTTTGAGAGGAGGAGCCACCCGGCATGGAGGCCTCGCCGCTTTTCTGGATCCTGTTCAACGCGGGCGTTCTCGGCCTGCTGCTGCTCGACCTCGGCGTCTTCGCCAGGAAGGACGCCAGCGGCGCCCCCGCGCCCGTTCCCGTGCGCACCGCGCTGATCAAGTCCGCCGCCTATGTCGGCCTGGCGGTGCTGTTCTTCCTCTGGATGCGGATGAGCTACGGCCTCACGCCCGAGGAACGCGCGACCAACAGTTTGGAATTCCTTACCGGCTACCTGATCGAGTGGTCGCTCTCGGTCGACAACATCTTCGTCTTCGTCCTGCTCTTCGCCCGCTTCGGCGTGCCGGCGGCCTACCAGCACCGCGTGCTGTTCTGGGGCATCCTGGGGGCGCTGGTGATGCGCGGCGTGATGATCCTGGTCGGCACGGCGCTGCTGCGCGAGTTCGACTGGCTGATGGTGGTCTTCGGCCTGTTCCTGGTCTGGTCCGGCTGGAAGATGCTGCGCTCGGCCGAGGCGGAGCACGATCCGGCCGACAGCAGCGTGCTGCGCTGGATGCGCGCGCGCCTGCCGGTGACGGAGGGCTTCCGCGGCAATGCCTTCACCGTGCGCGAGGCGGGCCGGCGGATGGTCACGCCGCTGCTGCTTGTGCTGGTGCTGATCGAGCTGACGGACCTGTTCTTCGCGCTGGACAGCATCCCGGCGATCTTTGCCGTCTCGACCGACCCGTTCATCGTCTACACGGCGAACGTCTTCGCCATCCTGGGCCTGCGGGCGATGTACTTCGCCCTGGCGGGGATCATCCACCGCTTCCACTACCTGAAGCACGGGCTCTCGGTCGTGCTGATGATCGTGGGCGCGAAGATGCTGGCCAACTGGTATGCGGGCGGCAAGGCGGTGCCGGTGGAATACGCGCTGCTGCTGACCGGCACGATCATCGCCGGCTCCATCGCCCTGTCGCTGTGGAAGACCCGCAACGACCCGCCCCAGGACGTGGCGCACCAGGGGAGCGCGCCGGAGAAGGCCGAGGCGCTGACCGGCAAGGCCGGCTGACCCTGGAACGGGCTGGCCGTCCATGGCCGGCCCGCCTTGCCCCGCGCCGGGGCGGGGCGGTGTCCGTCTC
The DNA here is from genome assembly GCF_000622225.1 of Roseomonas mucosa ATCC BAA-692. GTDB lineage: Bacteria > Pseudomonadota > Alphaproteobacteria > Acetobacterales > Acetobacteraceae > Roseomonas > Roseomonas mucosa. The sequence continues at coordinate 59,146 of NZ_JHWD01000003.1, forward strand.
AGGCGACGAGGACGATGCGCAGGTCATTGACGTTGGTCAGCGTGGGGCCGGTCACCACCAGGTCGCCCAGGGCGGCAAAGAAGCCGGTGGCGTCGTGCAGCGCCTGGGCCTCGCGCGCATCGAGGCCGAGCGAGCGGGCGCGGGCGAGCGTGTCGGGCGTGGCCAGGGCGCCCGCGGCCTCCTCCACCCCGTCGATGCCGTCGGTGTCGCCCATCAGCGCCCAGGTGCCGGGACGGCCCGCGGCGGCGAGGGCGAAGCCCAGCAGCGCCTCGGTGTTGCGGCCGCCGCGCCCGGGGCTGGGGTGGCGGATCGTCACCGTGGTCTCGCCGCCCGACAGGATGACGCAGGGCTTCGGCGCCGGGATGCCGTGGTCGGAAACCGAGCGCGCGATGCCGGCCAGCACCGTGCCCAGCTCGCGCGCCTCGCCTTCCAGCGCATCGCCCAGGATGATCGGATGCAGCCCCTCGGCGGCGGCGGCCCCGGCCACCGCCTGCAGCGCCATCATCGGCGTGGCGATCAGGCGGAACTCGCTGCGGGCCAGGCGCGGGTCGCCCGGCTTGGGCACCGCGTCGGCCGCCGCGGCGAGGTGGCGGGCCACGGCGGCGGGCTGGGCGATGTTGAAGCGCTTCAGGATCGCATAGGCCTCGGCATAGCCCGCGCCCTCCGGCATGGTGGGGCCGGAGGCGATGGTGCCGGGATCGTCGCCCGGTACGTCGGAGATGGCCAGCGTCACCACCCGCGCCGGATGGCAGGCCGCCGCCAGCCGCCCGCCCTTGATGGCGGAGAGGTGCTTCCGCACGATGTTCATGTCGCCGATCGTGGCGCCGGAGGCGAGCAGGGCGCGGTTGACCGCCTGCTTGTCGGCCAGCGTCAGCCCGGGGGCGGGCAGGGAGAGCAGGGCCGAGCCGCCGCCCGAGGCCAGGAAGATCACCAGGTCCTCCGCCGCGAGCCCGTCGGTCAGCGCCAGCATCCGCCGCGCCGCCGCCTCGCCCGCCGCGTCGGGGACGGGGTGGCTGGCCTCGACGATCTCGACATGGCGGGTGGGCACGGCATGACCGTAGCGGGTGACGATGAGGCCCGACAGCGCGACGTCGGGCCAGGCTTCCTCCAGCGCCTGGGCCATCAGCGCCGAGGCCTTGCCGGCGCCCAGCACCAGCACGCGGCCCGAGCGCGGCTTCTCCGGCAGGTGCCGCGCCAGCACCGCCCGCGGGTCCGCCGCCCGCAGCCCGGCCTCGAAGAGCTTCCGGACGGTCCGCCGCGCCCATTGATCGCTGGCTTCGGCGGGCACCGGTTGCGGCCGGTCCTGCGAGGCTTCGGATTCACGCATGCGGGCGGCCCTTCCGGAGGATCAGGTGTTGGCGCTGTGGATAGCGTCGCGGGCCGCCCCGGTCACCTCCTTCGTGGTCGCCTTGCCGTCCGGCTCGAAGGTGAGGGGAGCGCTGGCGGTCACCCCGCTCCACCGCCCGCATCAGCCACGCCGCGGTCTTCTTTCCGCGAAAAACCCACTGGCCGGTGTCACATCCGCGCGGCCCTGCTCGCCGGACGGGGCGCCCTGGGTGCCAGGAAGGCTGCCTGGAAAGGCCGGCCGGCGGAACCGCCCGGGGAGGCTGGCGAAGCGGGGCGGGCGATGCCACTTGTGCCCCCGGACGCATTCCGGAGGACCGCATGCCCGCACCGCAGCCCGAGGCCGCCATCGACACCGGCGCCGCCGCGAACCTCACGCCGGAGCAGCGCGAGGCGCTGGAGGCCGCCGCCTTCCGCAAGCTGGTGGCGCATCTGCGCGCACGGAGCGATGTGCAGAACATCGACCTGATGAATCTCGGCGGCTTCTGCCGCAACTGCATGTCCCGCTGGTATCGCGAGGCCGCCGCCGACCGGGGCATCGGGATGGCCGATCCCGATGCGCGGGAGGCGATCTATGGCATGCCCTATGACGAATGGCGGGCGCGGCACCAGCGCGAGGCGACGGCGGAGCAGAAGGCCGCCTTCGCCGCCGCGAATCCCGGCCACTGAGGCCGGGGGAGCGACGCGACGCGCATGTCCGCCGTTCTTGCGAGCCTTTGGCTGCCCTTCCGGCAACTGGGCGATCCCGGCTTCCGGGGGCCGCTGTGGAAGGGGCTGCTCGGTGCCGTCCTGAGCTTCGGCCTGCTGGTCTGGCTCGCCGACCGGGGGCTGTCCGCCCTGGCCGGCATGGCGGGCGGCGAGGGCTGGATCGCCACGCTGTCCGGGGTGCTGGGCGGGCTGCTGGTGCTCTTCTCGGCCATCTGGCTCTTCGTGCCGATCGTGCTGGCCATCGCCGGGTTCTTCACGGACCAGGTGGCGGAGGCGGTGGAGCGCCGCTTCTATCCCTGGCTGCCGCCGCCCTCCGGCGGTGCCTCCCTGGCGGCGCAGGCGCGCTACAACCTGCGCCTGACGTTGCAGGTGCTGCTGCTGAACCTCGTCCTGCTGCCGCTGGCCTTCGCCCTGCCGGTGGTGGGCGCGGCGCTGCTCTGGGTCGTGGCCGCCATCGCGCTGGGCAACGGGCTGTTCGAGGGTGTGGCGCAACGGCGCATGACCGTGCCCGCCGCGCGGCTGCTGCGCCGCCGCCGCCGGGTGCAGGTCTTCCTTCTGGGCGCCGTCCTCGCCGCCCTGGCCGTGGTGCCGGTGGCGAACCTGCTGGTGCCGATCCTCGGCACGGCCGCCATGACCCACCTGCTCCATCGCGGCCAGGATTCGCTGACGCCGCCGGAACGCGCGGTGCCGGCCCGCGCGGCCTGACGGGCACCGCCCGTATCAGCCCGCCAGCGGTTCCTCGCCGCTGCGCAGGATGGCCTCGACGATGCTCTGGACCTCGTAGGCTTCTTCCAGCGTGGCGAGGTGGTGCGCCTCGCCACGGGTCATGCGCGCCACGCCGTCGAGCTGGCGTTGCAGCGTCAGCGGGCGGGCGCGTTCATGCGGCATGGCGGAAGGGTCGCCCTGCCAGGTGCCGGCCGTGTCGCGGCGCTCCGCCAGGGCCCAGTTCCGCAGGCGCACGGCGCCCGAAGCGCCGGTGGCGATGAAGCTGTTGGCCTCGTCCTCCGCGACCCGCCCGACCGAGCCCGTCAGGCTGAGCGGCAGGCCCCCGGCGGTGAGCCGGGCCTCGATGGCGCGCTCGCTGCGCCCGGCCTCGGGAAAGAGCGCCCGGGCCTGGAGCAGCACCAGCGGCCCGAAGAGGCGCCGCGCCAGGAACAGGAAATGCGACACGACCTCCCGCGTGAAGCCGCCCTGGGCGGGGCCGTCGAGCCAGCCGGCGGCGGCATGCTGCCAGCCGCGCGGCCAGCGGGCGAAGTCGGCGGCGATGGCCAGGCTCTCCACCTGCCCGATGGCGCCCCCGGCCAGCCATTCGCCCAGCCGCTCCACCGTGGGCGAGGAGGCGAAGGGGAAGTTGACGGCGGCGCGGGCGCCCCCAGCCCCCGGCAGGGCATGGGCCTCCCGCAGGAAGCGTCCGGCATCGGCCACATCCACCGCCAGCGGCTTCTCGCAGAACAGCGCCTTGCCGGCCTTCAGCGCGGCGCGGGCATGGGGCAGGTGGGTGGCCGGGGGCGAGGCCACGTAGACGCAGTCCGCCGCCTCGATCACCGCGGCCGCGGAGCGCAGGAAGGGCGTGCCGGGAAGCTCGGCCCCGAGGCGCGCGACCGCCTCCGGCGCCGGGTCCCAGAGGCCCGCGACCTGGACCCTGTCCTGCCCGGCGGCGGCGCGCAGCAGGCGCTCCCCCATGATCCCGGCCCCGATGATGCCCAGCCGCACCGTTCCGGTGCCCGGCTGGAATGTCCCGGCTTCGCTCATCCTCGCCTCATGCCGCATGTCCGGGGCGGAACCTACAGCGGCGGGTGGTGCTGCCAATGGGGCCAGGGACAGATTCGGGCGCCGTTCCAGGGGCGGGGCCATGCGGCGGGGCCATGCGGCGGGGCCATGCGGCGGGCGGCGGGCTGCCAGACAGCCGGGCCGCGGGCGGCGTGTTGGCGGGGACGGCCCCGGCCGCTATACCCGGCGCCTTTCACGGGGGAGAACATATGTCGGACGTGACCGATCAGGACCAGGAGCAGGACACCGATGTCGGCGGCATCGCCGCGGACCGTCTGCGCTCCATCATCGAGCGGGTGGAGCGGCTGGAGGAGGAGCGCAAGGCGCTGGCCGACGACATCAAGGACATCTTCGGCGAGGCGAAGTCCGCGGGCTTCGACGTCAAGGTGATCCGGCAGATCATCCGCCAGCGCAAGCAGGAGCCCGCCGAGGTGGAGGAGCAGGAGACCCTGCTCGACCTCTACCGCCGCGCGCTCGGCATGTAAGGCGCCGCGCGTGGCGCCGGAGGAGGAAGGGCGCGGGAGGCTGATCCCGATCGATGCCCGGCTGGCGCTGCGCGAGGAGGAGATCACGGAAAGCTTCGTCCGCGCTTCCGGCCCGGGCGGGCAGAACGTGAACAAGGTCTCCACCGCCGTCCGCCTCAGCTTCGACCTGCGCAACTCGCCCTCGCTGCCCCCGGCGGTGAAGGCGCGGGCCGCCCGGCTCGCCGGGCACAGGCTGACCTCGGAAGGGGTGGTGGTGATCGCCGCCCAGCGCTTCCGCTCGCTGGAGCGGAACCGCGAGGATGCGCTGGAACGCCTGCTGGAACTGCTGCGCGAGGCGGCGGTGCCGCCGGTGCCGCGCATCGCGACCCGCGTGCCGAAGGGGGAGAAGCGGCGCCGGGTGGAGGGCAAGGTCCGGCGCGGCGAGGTCAAGCGGCTGCGAGGGAAGCCGGCGGGGGACTAGGGCGGGTCAGTACCGGTCCATCGCCTGCTGCGTCAGCAGGCTGGCGGGCCTCGCGCGGCGCCGGCAGGGGATGCGGGACAGTTCGGCGCAGACCTGTTCCACCAGATGCGGCACCGGCATCTCCGTGCGCAGCCGCAGCACCGGGCAGGACAGTTCGGCCAGCCAGCCCTCGTGCAGGGTGCGGGAGCGGATTTCCGGCCCCGCCGTGTCATAGCTCTCGGCCCAGGCCAGGAAGGCGGCGCTGGCCTCGGCCATGTCGCCGCCCGGCCGGATGCGGGCGCCATGGCGGGCTTCCTCCCGCGCCAGCAGGCGTCGCATCCGCTCCGCCGGGTCGAGGCTCAGGAAGACCACCAGGTCGAAGCGCGGCACGAGGCTTCCGCCCCAGGAGACCATGGAGCCGCTCAGCACCCAGCCGGCGGCATCCTCCAGCGCCTGTTGCAGCAGGGCGAGACGCTCCGGCACCGGCCGCTTGGTGGTGAAGGGCGGGTCGGTGCGCCGCCAGTAGTAGAGATCGGCATCCTCGTGCGGACAGCCAAGGCGCGTCGCCAGGGCCGCGCCCAGCGTCGTCGTGCCGCTGCCGGACGCGCCCAGGATGTGGATCCGGTGGCTCAATACAGGACCTCCATCAATACAGGGGCTCCATCAATACAGGGCCTCCACCAGCGGGGCGTGCTGTTGCAGCACGATGCGGCGGCGGACCTTCAGGGTCGGTGTCATCAGCCCGTTCTCGACGGTGAAGGGCTCGACCAGCCGCCAGCGACGGATGCGCTCGATGCTGGACAGCCGCGCGTTCACCCGGTCCACCGCCGGGCCGACCCGCTCCTCGGCGCCTTCCGCCGGCACCAGCAGCGCCACCACGCCCTGGCGGCCCTCGCCGGCGATCACGGCCTGGGCGATCTCCGGCTCCGCCATCAGCAGCCCCTCGATCTTGGCGGGGCTCACCATGTCACCGCCCAGGGTTTTGATGAAGTCCTTCTTGCGATCGCGGATGACGATATGTCCCGCCGAGTCGATCTCGCCGGTATCGCCGGTGTGCAGCCAGCCGCCTTCCAGCGCCGCGGCGGTGGCCTCCGGGGCGTTCCAGTAGCCGTCCATCACCAGCTCGCCCCGCAGCAGCAGCTCGCCATCCTCCGCGATCATCGTCTCGACGCCGGGCAGGGGGGCGCCGACGCTGTCGCGGCGATTGTCCCAGGGCAGGTTGACGCTGACCACCGGCCCGGCCTCGGTCTGGCCATAGCCCTGCAGCACGGTCACGCCGAGGGCCAGGAAGAAGCCCGAAAGCTCCGGGTCCAGCCGGGCGCCGCCGGACACCATCGCCACCAGCCGCCGGCCGAAGCGGGCGCGCAGCTTCGCGCGCACCAGCCGGTCCAGCGCCGCGTCCTCGATCCGCTCCAGCAGGGACAGGGGCGGCCCGTCCATCCGGCGCAGGCCGAGGGCGATGGCCTGGCGGAACAGGCGCTGCTTCCAGCCGGCCTCCTTCTCGACCTGGGTCAGGATGCGGTGGCGCAGCACCTGGAAGAGGCGCGGCACGGCGGTCACCAGGGCGGGCTCGATCTCGGTGAACTCGGCGGCCAGCCGATCGGCGCCACGGCTGTAGACCACCTCCATGCCGAGCGAGGGCAGCAGGAAGTTGCCGACCGTGTGCTCGTAGGCATGGGAGAGGGGCAGGAAGGAGAGGTAGCACTCGCCCTCCAGCTTCAGCCGCCTGACCACCGTGGCGAGTCCGGCCTGGTTCGCCAGCATGGCCCGGTGCGGCAGCATCACGCCGCGCGGCAGGCCGCCGGTGCCGGAGGTATAGACGAGGCAGGCCAGCCGCCCGGGCGGGATCTGCGCCACCTCCGCCACCAGCAGGGCGAGGTCGCCCGGATCGGCGGTCAGCGCCTGCCAGGACAGGGTCCCCGGCGCTTCCTCCATGCAGACGAGCAGGTCCAGCCCCGGGTCGTTGCCGCCCCCCTCGTTCCCCCCACCCTCATTCCGTCCCTGGGCCTGCCGTGCCGCCTCGGCGATCCGGCTGGCCAGCCCGGCGGTGGAGGCGATGGCCACCCGGGCGCCGCTGTTGCGCAGGATATGGGCGTGGTCGGCCACGGTGTTGGTGGTGTAGGTCGGCACCGTGACCGCGCCGATGGCCATGATGGCGGTGTCGGCGATGGGGAATTCCGGCCGGTTCTCGCTGACCAGCAGCACGCGATCGCCCGGCATCACCCCGCGGGCGCGCAGCCCGGCGGCGGCGGCGGCCACCGCATGGGCGAATCCGGCCCAACTCATCCGCTGCCAGTCCCCGCCCGACCCGTCCCGGACCCAGTGGCGCAGCATCGGCCGGTCGCGCCAGCGCGCGGCCAGGCCCAGCAGCATGGCGGGGAGGCTGTCCCAGCGTTCGGTCATTCTGTCGCTTCCCCCTATCGTCATCGCCCGGCTGTCTTGGTGGGAGGCGGGGTGGTCATATATCCAGGCCGTTCCACTCCTCCCGCGAGGCGCACGCATTTCCATGTTTCGACCGACCTGCCTAGCCGACTCCTCCATCCCTGGCCGCGCCACCCTCGACATCTCCGGCCGGGCCGGGGGCGGCGGGGGCGAGGCCCTGCCGGAATGGAACCTGTCGGACCTCTATGCGGGGATCGACGACCCGAAGCTCGACGCCGATCTCGGCCGTGCGGAGGCGGAGGCGAAGGCGCTGGAGGCGGAGGCCGCCGGAAAGCTCGCCGGCCTGTCCGGCGATGCCCTGGCGGCGGCGATCCGGCGCTACGAGGCGGTGGAGGAGATCCTGGGGCGGGTCCTGTCCTTCGCCCAGCTGCTTTTCGCGGGCGATGCCACGAAGCCGGAACACGGCCGCTTCTACCAGACCATGCAGGAGCGGGCGACCGACATCAGCAGCCACCTGCTGTTCCTGACGCTGGAGCTGAACCGGCTGGAGGATTCCGTGCTGGAGGCCAAGCTGGCGGAATCCGCCGGACTGGCCGGATGGCGCCCCTGGCTGCGCGACCTGCGGGTGTTCCGTCCGCACCAGCTTTCCGACGAGCTGGAGAAGCTGCTGCACGAGAAGGAGGTCACCGGCCGCTCCGCCTGGAACCGCCTGTTCGATGAGACCATCGCCGCCATGAAGGTGCGGGTGGGGCAGGAGGACCTCACCGTCTCCTCCGCGCTGAACAAGCTTTCCGACCGGGACCGCGCGGTGCGCGAGGCGGCGGCCAAGGGCGTCTCCGCGGCCTTCGGCGAGCGTGTCCCGCTGTTTTCGCTGATCACCAACACGCTCGCCAAGGACAAGGAGATCATCGACAACTGGCGCCACTACCCGCGCCCCGGATCGTCCCGCAACCGCGCCAACATGGTCGAGGACGAGGTGGTGGACGCGCTGGTCTCCGCCGTGCGCGCGAGCTATCCGCGCCTGTCGCACCGCTACTACGCGATGAAGGCGAAGTGGCTTGGTCTGGAGAAGCTGCAGCACTGGGACCGCAACGCGCCCCTGCCGCAGGAGGAGGACCGCACGATCCCCTGGTCCGAGGCCAAGGAGCGGGTCTTCGCCGCCTACAACGCCTTCTCCCCGGAACTGGCCGCGATCGGCAGGCGCTTCTTCGACAGCCCCTGGATCGACGTGCCACCCCGGCCGGGCAAGGCCTCCGGCGCCTTCGCGCATCCGACCGTGCCCTCGGTGCATCCGTACCTGCTGCTGAACTACCACGGCAAGTCGCGCGACGTGATGACGCTGGCGCATGAGCTGGGCCATGGCGTGCACCAGATCCTGGCCTCGAAGCAGGGCTACCTGCGCTCCGGCACGCCGCTGACCCTCGCCGAGACGGCCAGCGTCTTCGGCGAGATGCTGACCTTCCGCGCCGTGCTGGATGCCGAGACCGACCCCACCCGCCGCCGCATGCTGCTGGCCGGCAAGGTGGAGGACATGCTGAACACGGTGGTGCGGCAGATCGCGTTCTATACCTTCGAATCCCGCCTGCACGAGGCGCGCCGCAAGGGCGAGCTGTCTTCCGAGCAGATCGGCGAGATCTGGATGGGCGTGCAGGGCGAGAGCCTGGGCCCGGCCTTCGAGTTCACGCCGGACTACAACGTGTACTGGGCCTATGTGCCGCATTTCGTGCACACGCCCTTCTACGTCTATGCCTATGCCTTCGGGGACTGCCTGGTGAACGCGCTCTACAGCGTCTACCAGTCGGGCGAGGTGCCGGGCTTCCAGGAGAAGTACCTCGACCTGCTGCGCGCCGGCGGCACGCTGCGGCACAAGGAGCTGCTGGCGCCCTTCGGCCTCGACGCCTCCGATCCCGGCTTCTGGAACAAGGGGCTCGACGTGATCGACGGCTTCATCACCGAGCTGGAGCAGCCGGCCCCCGAGGGGGCGGCGTGAGGAGCGCATGAGCGACACAAGACGCGGCAACAGCCTGTTCGGCGAGATCCGCCGCATGGCGCGCACCTCCGGCGCGGTGGGCGGCATCGCCGCCCGCGTGGCGGGGGAGCGCTATCTCGGGCTGAAGACCGACAAGTCCGCCCATGCGGAGGACCTGCGGGCGGTGCTGGGCGGGCTGAAGGGCCCGATGATGAAGGTGGCGCAGCTTCTCTCCACCATCCCCGACGCGCTGCCCGAGGAATATGCGCGGGAGCTGTCGCAGCTCCAGTCCAACGCCCCGGCGATGGGCTGGCCCTTCGTGCGGCGGCGCATGTCCACCGAGCTGGGGCCGGCCTGGCAGTCGCGCTTCACCGCCTTCGGCCAGACGGCGGCGGCGGCGGCCTCGCTGGGGCAGGTGCATCGCGCCACCCTGCCGGACGGGCGGGAGGTCGCCTGCAAGCTGCAATACCCGGACATGCCGAGCGTGGTGGAGGCCGACCTGCGACAGCTCCGCCTCGCCATGGGCATCTATGCGCGCATGGACAGCTCGATCCAGAGCGACGATGTCTATGCCGAGCTGAGCGAGCGGCTGCGCGAGGAGCTCGACTACGAGCGGGAGGCCGCGCATATGCGGCTCTACCGCCTGATGCTGGCGGGCGAGCCGGAGATCCGCGTGCCCGAGCCGGTGCCGGAGCTGACCACCAAGCGCCTGCTGACCATGACCTGGCTCGAGGGCCGCGCCATCCAGTCGCGCATCGACGAGGACCCGCCGCAGGAGGAGCGCGATGCCTATGCGCGGGTGCTGTTCCGCGCCTGGTACGTGCCCTTCTACCATTACGGCGTGATCCATGGGGACCCGCATCTGGGCAACTACCAGATCCGGTCAGACCTGCACGGGATCAACCTGCTCGACTTCGGCACCATCCGCGTCTTCCCGCCGCACTTCGTCACCGCCGTGGTCCGGCTCTATGAGGCGGTGCGCGACGGCGACGACGAGAAGGCGATCCATGCCTTCGAGGCCTGGGGCTTCCGCAACCTGCCGCGCGAGACCTGGCAGGTGCTGATGAAGTGGGCGCGCTTCCTGCACGAGCCGCTGATCGACGACCGCGTGCGGCCGATTTCCGAGACCCAGGACCCGCAGTTCGGGCGCAAGGTCGCGGAGGAGGTGCATGCCGGGCTGAAGAAGACCGGCGGCGTGCGGCCGCCGCGCGAGTTCGTGCTGATGGACCGCTCCACGGTGGGCCTGGGCAGCGTCTTCCTGCGGCTGAAGGCGAAGCAGAACTGGCACCGGCTCTTCGAGGAGCTGATCGCCGGCTATGACGAGGATGCGCTGGCGGCGCGGCAGGCCGAGGCGCTGCGGCAGGCCGGGGTTCCGGCGGCGGGCTGACCGACAGGCCCCGGTTCCGGCGTCCCGCCGCCCCTTCCGGTGGCGGGACCGCCTGCCCGTAGAAGAATCCTTCGCGGGGCGGGGCGGAAACCTGTCCGAATTCGCGATGCGTGCCCTTGCGGCCCTTCCGGCGCCCGGTGATCGTGACCGGGCAGAAACGGAAACCGGAGGGAAGCCTGCATGCGCCTGGCCGTGCCAAAGGAAAGGCGTGCCACGGAGGCACGAGTGGCGGCGACGCCCGAGACGGTCCGCAAGCTGATCGGGCTTGGCCTGTCCGTGGCGGTGGAGAAGGGGGCCGGGCTGGCGGCGGGCATTCCCGATGCCGCCTATGCCGAGGCGGGGGCGGAGATCGCGCCGGATGCCGCCGCCGTCCTGGCCGGGGCGGGGATCGTGCTCAAGGTCCGCGCGCCGCTGGCGGCGGGCGAGGGGGAGGTGGACGAGATCGCCCTGATCCCCGAGGGCGCCGTGCTGATCGGCACGCTGGAGGCGGCCTCCGCGCCGGAGCGCAACAGGGCCTATGCGGCGCGCCGCATCACCGCCTGCGCCATGGAACTGGCCCCGCGCATCACCCGGGCGCAGAGCATGGACGTGCTCTCCTCCCAGGCGAACCTCGCGGGCTACCGCGCGGTGATCGAGGCGGCGGGGGCCTTCGACCGCGGCTTCCCGATGCTGATGACGGCGGCGGGCACCATCCCGGCGGCGAATGTGCTGGTGCTGGGCGCGGGCGTCGCGGGGCTGCAGGCCATCGCCACGGCGCGGCGGCTGGGCGGGCGCGTCTCGGCCTCCGACGTGCGGCCGGCGGCCAAGGAGGAGATCAAGTCCCTCGGCGCCAGCTTCGTCGGCGTGGAGGACGAGGAGAGCGCCGCCGCCCAGACCGCCGGTGGCTATGCCAAGGCGATGAGCCCGGAATACCTCCGCAAGCAGGCCGAGGTCGTGGCCGCCGCCGCCGCCAGGGCGGATATCGTGATCTGCACCGCGCTGGTGCAGGGCCGCAAGGCGCCGGTGCTGCTGACCGAGGCCATGGTCGCCGCGATGAAGCCGGGCGCGGTGGTGGTGGACATCGCCGCCGATGCCGGGGGCAACTGCGCCGCGACCGTGCCGGGCGAGGCCGTGACCACGGAGAACGGGGTGAAGGTGCTGGGCTGGCGCAACTGGCCCGCCCGCATCCCGGCGGCGGCGAGCAGCCTCTATGCCCGCAACCTGCTGACCTTCCTGACCACCTTCTGGGACAAGGAGGCCGGGATGCCGAAACTGCCGGAGGAGGACGAGATCGTGCGCGGGGTGCTGCTGACCCGGGGCGGCGCGGTTGTCCATCCGCAATTCCAGAACAGCTGAGGGGGGAACAGCGATGAACCCGAACGAGAACGCCCAGGGGGCTGTCCAGGGCCTGGCGGGCCGCGCCGATGCCCTGGCGGCCCAGGCGCTGGACCTCGCGCGCCAGGCCCGGCTGCTGGCGGAACAGCACGCCCCGGTGGCGATGGAGCAGGTCGCCCATGGCGCCGCCGTGGTGGAGCCCTTCCTGCTGCTGCTGACGATCTTCCTGCTGGCCTGCTTCGTCGGCTACCACGTCGTGTGGAACGTGACGCCGGCGCTGCATTCGCCGCTGATGGGCGTCACCAACGCCATCTCCTCGGTGATCGTGGTGGGCGCCATCCTGGCTACCGGCCTGGGCGATTCCATCGCCGCCAAGGTCTTCGGCTTCCTGGCCGTGACGCTGGCCTCGGTGAACATCTTCGGCGGCTTCCTGGTCACGCGCCGGATGCTCGCGATGTTCAAGCGGAAGGGGTGAGGGCATGTCGCATACCCTCTCGACGCTGGCCTATCTCGTCGCCGCGGTCCTGTTCATCCTGGCGCTGCGCGGGCTGAGCCATCCGGAAACCAGCCGGCGCGGCAACCTCTTCGGCATGGTCGGCATGGGCATCGCCGTGGTCGCGACGCTGGCCCAGCCGGGCATGTCGGGCGGTGGCATCGCCATCGTGCTGGCCGGGCTGGTGATCGGCGGCGGCATCGGCGCCTATCTCGCCAACCGCATCCAGATGACGGCGCTGCCGCAGCTCGTCGCGGCCTTCCACTCGCTGGTCGGCCTCGCCGCCGTCTGCGTCGCGGCCGCCGCCTTCTACGCGCCGCAGAGTTTCGGCATCGGCGTGCCGGGCGACATCCATGCCCAGTCGCTGGTGGAGATGTCGCTGGGCCTGGCTATCGGCGCCATCACCTTCTCCGGCTCGGTGATCGCTTTCGCCAAGCTCCAGGGGTTGATGTCGGGCGCGCCGATCCTGTTCCGGGGGCAGCACTGGCTGAACCTCGCGCTCGGCATCCTGCTGCTGGTCCTGGTGATCGGCTTCGTCGCCACGGGCAGCGCGGTGCTGTTCTGGCTGATCGCGCTGCTCTCCTTCGGGCTGGGCTTCCTGCTGATCATCCCGATCGGGGGCGCGGACATGCCGGTCGTGGTGTCGATGCTGAACAGCTATTCCGGCTGGGCGGCGGCGGGCATCGGCTTCACCGTCGGCAACCTGCTGCTGATCGTCACCGGCGCGCTGGTCGGCGCCTCGGGCGCGATCCTGTCCTACATCATGTGCAAGGGCATGAACCGCTCGATCGTCAACGTGCTGCTGGGCGGCTTCGGCTCGGATGCCGGCGCGGCCACGGGCGGCGGTGGCGCGGCGCAGCCGGCGCGGCCGGTGAAGTCCGGCTCGCCGGAGGATGCGGCCTACATCATGAAGAACGCCGGCAAGATCATCATCGTGCCCGGCTACGGCATGGCGGTGGCGCAGGCGCAGCAGGTGGTCCGCGAGATGGCCGACCTGCTGAAGAAGGAGGGCGCCACGGTGGAATACGCCATCCACCCGGTGGCGGGACGGATGCCGGGGCACATGAACGTGCTGCTGGCCGAGGCCAACGTGCCCTATGACGACGTGAAGGAGCTGGAGGAGATCAACCCCGAATTCGCCGAGGCCGACGTGGCCTATGTGATCGGGGCCAACGACGTCACCAACCCGGCGGCGAAGACCGACAAGTCCTCGGCGATCTACGGCATGCCGATCCTGGATGTGGAGCGGGCGAAGACCGTGTTCTTCGTCAAGCGCGGCATGTCCAGCGGCTATGCCGGGGTGGAGAACGAGCTGTTCTTCCGCGACAACACGATGATGCTGTTCGGGGATGCCAAGAAGGTCACCCAGCAGATCGTCCAGGCCCTGCAGAAATAGCGCGGGCCTCCGCGCCCGGGGATGGCCAGGCCGTCCCCGGGGCTCGCGGTGGGTTCATCATCCGCCCACCCTGCGGCCGGGAATGTCCGGAAAGGGCATCCCCAAACTGAAAAACCGCGGCTTGCGGGGAGGAACCCGCACCGCGGTGTTTCAAACGGCTCTCTCCGACCCTTCCCGGAGGAAGGGAGGAGGGCTCAGAAGCCCTCGCGCTCCAGGCGCTTGCGCTCGACCTTGCGGGCGCGGCGGACGGCCTCGGCGGCCTCGCGGGCGCGGCGCTCGGACGGCTTCTCGTAGTGCCGGCGGAGCTTCATCTCACGGAACACGCCCTCGCGCTGAAGCTTCTTCTTCAGGGCCTTCAGGGCCTGGTCAACATTGTTATCCCGAACGACGACCTGCACGCGGCTCGGTCCTCCTGTTCCAAAAAGGGTGGTAGATGACGTGCCGAACCACAGGCGCTGACGCCCGATCCTCGGGAGCGGCGCCGATAGCACGTCCGCCGCCTGCAAGGAAGCCCTTCCAGGCGGCACCGGGCTTCCCAGATGGGATTCCCGTTTCTCTATATCCAGGGACCAGTCGATGGCCATCCTCAAGATCGCGCGAATGGGCCATCCGGTGCTGCTGCGCCGAGCCGAGCCCGTCGCCGACCCGCGCGACCCGGAGATCCGCCGCCTCGTGGAGGACATGGTGGAGACCATGCTCGATGCCGGCGGGGTCGGCCTCGCCGCGCCGCAGGTGCATGTGCCGCTGCGCCTTTTCGTCGTGCGGGAATGGGAGGGCGGGCGCGCCCTGGTGAACCCGGAGCTGGAGGCGCTGGGCGAGGAGGTCGAGAGCGGCTGGGAGGGCTGCCTCTCCATCCCCGGCCTGCGCGGCTGCGTGCCGCGCGCGAAGCGGGTGCGCTGGCGGGCGCAGGACCTCGATGGGCGGGAGATCGGCGGCGAGGCCGAGGGCATGAGCGCCCGTGTCCTGCAACACGAATACGACCACCTGGAGGGCACGCTCTATACCATGCGGATGCCCGACCTGACGCTGCTGGGCTTCGACCAGGAACTCGCCCGTGCCGCCGCGGAGCGCCGCAAGGCGGAAGAGGCAGAGGCCGCCTCGTGATCGCCTGCCTGCCGCCGCCGCCCCGGATCGCCCCGCCCGAGCGCAGCCCGGAGCGGGATACCCTGCTGCGGGCCAGCCTGCCGCATGTGCCGCGCCTCGGCTGGAGCATGGCCGCCCTGCGCGCCGGTGCCGCGACGGCCGGCCAGCCGCCGGAGATCGTGGAATCGCTGTTTCCCTCCGGCGTGCCGGGGGCGATGGAAGCCTGGTGCGACCTCGCGGACCGCGAGATGGCGGAGGCCGCCGACCTGTCCGGGCTGCGCACGCCGCAGCGGGTCCGCACCCTGATCGCCACCCGGCTGCGGCTCGCCCGGCCCGACAAGGAGGCGGTGCGGCTGGCCCTGGCGCGGCAGGCGCTGCCCTGGAACGCCCGTCTCGCCGCCCGGACCCTGGCGCGCACCGTCAGCGCGATCTGGGAGGCCGCGGGGGACCGTTCCGACGACCTGTCCTGGTACACGCGGCGCGCGACCCTGGCGGGGCTCTACGGTAGCGTCCTGGCCTATTGGATGGGCGACCCCTCGGAGGACGATGCCGCGACCCTGGCCTTCCTGGACCGGCAACTGGCGCGCCTCGCCCGCATGCAGAAGCCCGGGAAGGTTGCCTGACGCTTCTGCCATGGCATTTCGGCAACGAACCGCAACCCATTGCTCTCCCTCGGTCCAGCTTCCCGAAAAACTCTCCTGTGCAGGGCGGCTGGCGGCCATTATAGGGCGTGTGGGGGCAGGGGGTGCCCTCGTCATTCTTGATCGGAGAACCCGGCTGCGATGAAGCCGTCCCGCTTTCTGCTCGCCGGCCTGGCAGCGGCCTTCGCCGGCGCCGCCACGCCTGCCCTTGCCCAGTCCTGCATCCAGCCGTCCGAAAAGACGGCCTTCGATGTGCGCGCGCTCCAGAGCCAACTGATGGTTGTGGCGCTGACCTGCAAGCACGAGGACGTCTATAACGAGTTCGTGAAGCGCTATAACCCGCAGCTTCACGGCGCCTACAAGACCATCGACGCCAGCTACCGCCGCGCCGGCGGCCAGAAGGCTCTGGACAGCTACATCACCTCCCTGGCGAACGTGCAGTCGCAGGAAGGCATCCGGATGGGCTCGCGCTTCTGCCAGAACAGCGCGGACCTCATCAAGACCGCGCTGGAAGCGCCGAACGACGTGACGGCCCTGTCGCGGCTGGCGGTCGCCAACAACCTGTCGAACCCGCATGGCCGGCCGGAATGCGCCACCACCACCGCGGCGGTGACCCGCCCGGCGGTGTCGTCGGGCAAGCCGCAGGTCCGCAAGGTCTCGGCAACCACCAAGAAGCACTGACGAGCCTCTTGTCGCCGGGGGCTGCCGAGGGGTCGGCGGCCAGCGGGGCGGGGATCATGAAGAGGGCGCCTCCGGGCGCCCTTTTTCGTGCCTGATGTCCGGGGACGCGCGCAAAGAAGAAGGGCCGGTCCTCGCGGACCGGCCCCCTTCCCGAAGCGATGCCTGGAGCGTCTGCGCGATCAGCGCAGGACGATCTCCACGCGGCGGTTCTGCGGCTCGCGCACGCCGTCGGCGGTCGGCACCAGCGGACGGCTCTCGCCGAAGGCCTCGACCGTGATCTCCGAGCGCTGCACGCCCTGGCGCACCAGCTCGGCGGCCACGGCGTCGGCGCGGCGGCGCGACAGGCCCATGTTGTACTGCGGCGTACCGGAGCGGTCGGCGTGGCCGGCCACCTCGATGCGGGTCGAGCCCGTGCTACGCGCGTTCTGCGCCGCCTCGGTGATGATCTGCCGGGCGCGGTCCGTCAGATTGTAACGGTCCCAGTCGAAGAACACGAGGTAGGTGCGGGCCACGGCCTGCGGAGCCTGCGGCACGACCGGCGGAGCGGCCACGGGCGCCGGCGGGGTCCACAGCGCGTAGCGCAGGCCCAGCATGGCGGAGTGGTTGTTCGCGCCGTCGATCTCGAACTTGCCGCGGGTCGGGACTTGGCCCGAGGCGGTGCGCACGACGCCGTCATACTTGGTCTGCAGCGTGCCGAGGTAGCGGTACTCGGCCGTCAGCGACAGGCCAGGCACGGCCGGGATCGGGAAGGCCAGACCGGCGATGCCCTGGTAGCCGAAGGCACCTGCGGTATCGTCGACGGTGATCGTATCACCCGGACGGCCGACGCTGTTCACCCGCGTGCCGCCGACATTGTCCAGATCCGTCCAGATCCAGCCCACGCCACCGCCGACATAGGGCACGACCGGGATCGGCATGTTCGGGAACCAGGCCGGCAGCTGGAAGTCGTAGTAGCCGTTCACCATCACGCCGTACTGGCGCATACGGCCGGTGCCGCTGAAGAAGTTGCCGCTGGTGCTGCCCACGCCACGGCTGGACCAGCCGCCGACCTTGCTGGTGGGATTGTCGCGGAAGTTGCCCTCGACCTCGGCGCGCAGACCGTTGCCGAAGCCCCAGCCGACGGCGACCTGGCCGCCCCAGCCTTCGCTGAACTTGAACGAGCCCTGGCGGTTGCCCACCGTGGCGTCGAAGAAGCCGTTGGCGCCGCCATCGGAGGTGGCGTTGCGCTTGTCGGCGTGGTTCCAGCCGGCGCCGCCGGACAGGTACAGGCCGGTGACAGGCTGCGCGACCGGGGTGGCCAGCCAGCTCGGCGGCGTCCACCAGGCGGACTGCGCCATCGCGACACCAGGGGCCATGAAGAGGGTCGTCGCGAGCAACGCGTGACGGAGTTTCATTGAGATAGTGTCCTTCATCGGGGGGACGAACGACTCTCAAAATGCACGCCGCAGCCGCGAAGCATATTCACCAGCATGAGAGGCAGGGATGCCGGAAGGGCGTCCTGTGGCATTGTGGCCGAACTGCCACAGAACGGACGCGGAAACCGGCACGAAGCAGGGTTCACGGGAATCAAGTGGATTGCCGCGGATGCATTCTGCGCCATCTTCCGTCCACGAATCCAGGGGCAATCCACGACTCCGGCGGAAATCGGCGAAACGCGAATCGCCCGCACCGGAAAGAGACTTCCGGTCAACTGGCCTTTGGCGTCAGTGCCGTGCCGGTCCGGTCCAGGGCGATCTCGGCACCGAACCAGCTCACGCCCTCGGCGACCAGGTCCATGCTCCAGCCCTGGGCATCCTGCAGTGGCAGCTCGAAGACGATCTGCACCGTCTCGCCGGGCATGATCTCCTGCGCGCTGAGCCGGACGCGGCGGAAGTCGCGCTCCAGCGTGCCGTCCGCCAGGCGCCGCATCACGCCGAGGTTGACGCCGCCCGCACCGGTCCCGCCCGGACGCCAGCGATAGCCGCCGAGATTGCGGATCGCCACGGTGAGCGACAGCTTCTGCTTGGTCGCCGTGCCCGACAGGACCGCGATCTCGGCGATCGGCGCCTTGCGCTTGGCCAGGGGCGGGATCTCGCGGCTGTCCGGCGCCTCGCCCGTGCGGCTGAGGACGATGCAGCAGTCGTGACGGAGCCAGGAATCCAGCTCCGCGACGCCCTGCGCCAGCATGGCCGGGGAGGGGGCCGCGCCCGGCGCGTCACGGTGCGACACGCGCTCCAACTCGGCCGTATAGGCCGTGGCGCCCATCACGGCGGGCTGGCGCGTCGCCAGCCCGAACTCGCAGCGCGCGAAGCCCGCCGCCGCCGCCGCGGCCTGGATTCCGGCGGGGTCCGTCTCCGGCTCGGCGATGCCGGTGGCCCGCATCCGCGCCTGCGCGGCCGGGGAACGGGACTGGCCGGGCGCCGCGGTCATGATCACGGCGCGGCCGCCCTCGGCCAGCACGCGCTGCATCTCCGGCAGCAGCGCGGCGAGATCCCCGAGCCGGTGCAGGCTGTGGAAGGCGATGATCCGGTCCACCGAGGCATCGGGGAGGGGGATGCGGCCCTTCTCCAGCACGCCCGTCTTCAGCCGCGACGCGAGCTGGGGCAGATGGACCGAGGCGAAGGCCTTCGCCTTGCCGATCGCGGTGGCGGAAGGATCGACCGCCTGCACCTCCAGCCCTTGCTGCGCCAGCAGCCGCGACAGCCAGCCATGGCCGCAGCCGAGATCCAGCACGCGGTGGCCGGGCTCGGCCTGGAGGAGGTGGAAGGCCACCGTCAGCTGCGGCAGCACCTCCCGCACCGTCGCCGGGTCGGAGAAGGGCATGTGGAACCGTGGATCGCTGACCGGGATGCCTTCATGCTGGCTGTCCAGCCGCGCCAGCCGCTCCGCCTCGGCGGTCGCGTCCAGAAGACGGTGCGTGTCGATCAGGCCATCCTTGCCAAGGAAGGCTTCCGCGTTCTCGGGCTGCCAAGCCACCATTCCCGGGGTACTCCAGACAATTTCCCGCGATGGTGGTTTGTTCCGAAGGAATTCGCAACCACTGGTTTGCGGCTTGCCGATCACTCCCGGCCTCCCCAATTCCGGCCCCTCGGCAGCCGAGGAAGCATGGCATGATCGAAGTCTGGAGCTGGCCCACACCCAATGGCCACAAGGTCCATATCGCGCTCGAGGAGCTGGGCCTGCCCTATCGCGTGGTGCCGGTGAACATAGGGGCGGGCGAGCAGTTCCGCCCGGAGTTCCTGGCCATCACGCCGAACCATCGCATCCCCGCCATCGTCGATCCGGATGGGCCGGGCGGAAAGCCGCTGCAGCTCTTCGAAAGCGGCGCCATCCTGATCTACCTGGCCGAGAAGGCCGGGCGCCTGATCCCCACCGATCCGGTGGAGCGGCTCAAGGCGCTGCAATGGCTGATGTTCCAGATGGGCGGCGTCGGGCCGATGTTCGGCCAGTACAACCACTTCGCCGCCTATGCCCCTGAACGCATCCCCTATGCCGTCGAACGCTACGGCAACGAGGTCCGGCGGCTGCATGGGGTGCTGGAGAAGCGCCTGGCGGAATCCGAATGGCTGGCCGGGTCCGGGTACTCCATTGCCGACATCGCCACCTTCCCATGGATCCGGAACCCGGACCGGCGTGGCATCGACCTGTCAGACTATCCCTCGGTTCTCCGCTGGCACGACGCCATCGCCGCCCGCCCGGCCGTCCAGCGCGGCGTCGCCGTGCTGGCGGACCGCTCGCGGCAGGGGGCGATCACCGATGCGGAGCGCGAGAACATGTTCGGCAAGACCCAGTTCGCCCCGCGCTGATTCCCGCGCTGCCCGCACGGCCGTGGCCGGTAAGTGCCCTCCGGGCCACGGCTGTGCGGGAATGCTGCCCTGCACAATCATTTCGCTCGCGAGGGTCACGCATGTGCGATATGTGAAGAGCGTCGCTACGGCGCCTCGCCCGGCGGCGTGGAGATGGCCCGAAAGCCCATGGCAAGAGTCGTGCGGAGTTCACGCGGAGGTTGCGTAACCGGCGCGGCGGGGGCATTGGTGCTTCAGCCACGAAGGTCGCTCACGGGACAGGGGGAGTGATATAAAATCGCCACGCTTTGTCCTTTTTCCGGTCTTCGTACCCGGCCAGAAGAGGCCGGTCGCGTCACGCCGCCCGGTTCTCCCGGTGCCGGCCAGGACGCCGTGCCAAAGGCGGAGGATCATCCGGCGTGAGCGCCCGCATCCTGGTGGTGGATGACATCGCGACGAACATCCATCTGCTGGAAGCCCGCCTTCGGGCCGAATACTACGAGGTCGCCTCCGCCAGCTCCGGCCCGGCGGCCATCCGCCTCGCCGAGGAATGGGCGCCCGACGTCATCCTGCTGGACGTGATGATGCCGGGGATGGACGGCTACGAGGTCTGCCGCCGCCTGAAGGCACAGAAGCAGACCGGGCACATCCCGGTGGTCATGATCACCGCCCTGACGGACCAGAGCGAGCGCATCCGCGGCCTGGAGGCCGGCGCCGACGATTTCCTTTCCAAGCCGGTGGACCATGCCACGCTCTTTGCGCGGCTGCGCGCCCTGCTGCGTACCAAGCAGGTGCTGGACGCCTTCCACATCCGCTCCGAGAGCACCGGCGACCTCGGCATGAGCGGCGGGCTGCGCGCGCTGAGCAGCATGATCGGCACGCGCGCCCTCATCGTCACCGAGGACCGCGAGGAATCGCGCTTCCTGGAGGAGGCGCTGGCCGAGGACGGCGTGGTCTGCTTCGTGGCCACCGACCGCGGTGCGGCCTGGAACGCGCTGATGTCGGGCGAGTTCGAGCTGGCCGTGCTGAGCCTTTCCTTCGATGCCGGCGATGGGCTGCGGTTCGCCTCCCGGCTCCGGGCGCAATCCGGCACGCGCGACCTGCCGGTGCTGCTGGTCGCCGATCCGGCGCAGCGGCAGCTCGTGCTCCGGGGTTTCGACCTCGGCGCCAACGACCACGTGCTGCGCCCGGTGGACCGCAACGAGCTGCGGGCCCGGGCGCGCAACCAGATCCGCCGCAAGCTCTACCAGGACCGGCTGCGCGAGGATCTCCAGCGCACGCTGGAGGCGGCGGTCACGGACAGCCTGACCGGCCTGCGGAACAGGCTCTATGCCTCCCGCCACCTGGAGGCGATGCTACGTTCCGGTGGTGCTTCGGTGCTGCTGCTGGACGTGGACCACTTCAAGCGCGTGAACGACACCTTCGGCCATGCCGGCGGCGACGTGGTGCTGCGCGAGGTCGCCCAGCGGCTGCGGAGCAACCTCCGCTCCTCCGACATCGTGGCCCGCTATGGCGGCGAGGAGTTCCTGGTCATCATGGCCAGCCGCTCCCCGGCCGACGTGGCGAATGTGGCGGAACGCCTGCGCCTGGCGGTGGGCGAGGAGCCGGTCTGGCTGCCTTCCGGCCCGGTCCGGGTGACCATCAGCATCGGCGGCGCCAGCGGCGGAGACAGCATCCTGCTGGACGATCTCCTGGCCTCGGCCGACGAGGCGCTCTACCGCGCCAAGGCCGCCGGCCGGAACCGGCTGGAAATCGCGCGCAGCGGAACCGGCGCGGCAGCCTGAGCCGCCTGCCCGGACATCCGGGCATCCCTTCCGGACGCGAAAAGCCCGGCCGGGGACCGGTCGGGCTCTCTGTCATGGCGAATGGATCGGCAACGGCCTTCCAGCCCCGGCCATGGGGGAGCAGGAAGGGTGGCGTCCCGGCATGGTGCCGGGACGCGGCGCGATTACTTGATCTTGGCTTCGCGGAAGACGACGTGCTTGCGCGCCACCGGGTCGTACTTCTTCAGCTCCAGCTTGCCCTGGGCATTCCGGGTGTTCTTCTTCGTCACGTAGAAGTAGCCGGTCTCGGCGGTGCTGAGGAGCTTGATCTGGATCGTGTTGGACTTGGCCATGGTCTGATTCCGTAAACAGGCCTGCGCACTGAGCCCCGGCCGTTGAACGGCGCAACCTAGTCACCGCGCCCGCTGCGTCAAGCTTTCTCTCGCGGAAACAACCCTCACCGGCCGGATGGCACCCATGCCGGAGGCCCACCTGGGCGAGCCGCCGGCATGGTTGCCATCCGGCCGCCCCGTCACTTCGCCGTGGCGGTGCGATAGGCCTCGGGATTCGACAGCAGCGTAACCGCGGCCTGGAGGTCGCCGTCGCGGCCTTCGGCGGGGGGGCAGGCGCTGCGGAGGGCGGCGATCTCGCTCGGCAGCACCGGCACCCGTGCCTGGCGCTGGCGCCGCAGTACCGCGCCCATGGGGGCGTCGCCCTGGGCCAGGCGCTCCAGGCCCCGGGTGGCGCCGTCCGCGCCCAGGCTGGTGCAGAGGGAAGGCAGCACGCCCAGCGACTGCAACGGCCAACCGTCCGGCGCCAGGATGCGGGACCAGGAAAGCGAGAGCTCGCCCTCGTTGGGCAGGGGCACCAGGATCTGGATCAGTCCCTTGCCCATCGTGGCGCTGCCCACCACCGCCGCCCGGCCGTTGTCGGACAGGGCCGCGGTCACGATCTCGGCCGAGGAGGCGGTGCGGCCATCGACCAGGATGGCGATCGGCCGCCCCTGCGTCAGGTCCATTCCCGCTGCGTGCCAGACGCGGCGCGCATCCGGGTGCCGGCCGTCGGTGCGGGCGACGATGCCGGCGGACAGGATGTTGTCCACCACCCGGATCGCCTCACGCAGGAAGCCGCCCCGGTTGCCCCGCAGGTCCAGCACCAGGCTCCGCGGCGCCGGGGCGGCGGGATGGTCGAAGGCCATCAGCAGCGCCTCGCCGAGCTGGTCCGCCGTGTCGGAGGAAAAGGCGGTGATCCGCAGCACCAGCACGTCGCCCTGCCGCGCGGTGCGGACGGTCTGCGGCGGCACGACCTCCCGCCGCAGGACGATGTTGCGGTGGCCGCGGCCGCGCTGGATGCGCAGGCGGGCACGCGAGCCCAGCGGCCCTTCCAGCAGCGCGGCCAGCCGGTCCGGCGTCTGCCGGGCCATGGAGATGCCGTTCAGGCTCAGCAGCACGTCCCCCGGCTGCAGCCCGGCCGCCTCGGCGGGACTGTCGGGCATCACCGCGAGCACCGTGGCGCCGCGCGGCCCGCCCTCGACCTGCAGCCCCAGCCCCGCCGTGCCCATGCGCCGGTCGCGGTCGCTGTCGGCGGTGGTGGGCGAGACATAGCGGCTGTAGGGGTCCAGGTGGTTGAACACCTCGTCGAAACTGGCCTGCAGCAGCGCGTCCGCCCCGACCCGCCGCAGGGTGGGGGAGACCCCCCAGGCCGCGCCATAGAGCCAGGACAGGGCGATGGCAGCCTCGGCCAAGGTGTTCGGCGTGGCGCGCTGCGCCAGACTCCGCCCCAGCAGCGAGACGCGCAGCACGCCGTCGCGCGCCTCCACGTCGAAGCCCGGCTCCAGGGCAGTCAGCCCGCGCAGCGCCCAGAGCGCGAGGTCGGGCGGCGTCACGGGATCGAGATGCCGCTCGGCGATCGCCTCGAAACCCGCCTGGAGCGTGGTCTCGATCAGCGGGGCCGGGTAGGTCTGCGCGCGTGCCGGCCCAGCCCCCAGGAGCAGGGCCGGAACAAGCAGGATCAGCGCTGCCGCGACGAAGCGCCGGAACGGGTCCTGCCAGCGGCAGGGCGCCTCACGCCCGCCTTGCGACCCGCGCGCGGGTCGCCTTGCAGGAGATCGAATGTCAGGCTGCCGGTCAGGGGCATGGCCTCGGCCAGGCGAACCTCGACCGGCTGTCCCAACGAGAAGGCGAGGCCCGTATGACGGCCCACCAAGCGCTGCGCGCCTTCCTCGTGTTCCCATCGGTCATCCGGCAAGACGCGAATCGGAACGATTCCGCTCGCGCCATTGGTGTCCAGCGTGACGAAGAGACCGAAGCGTGTCACCCCGGAAACCCGTGCGGGGAAAGTAGCACCGACATGGTCCGCCATATAGGCGGCGAGATAGCGGTCCACCGCGTCGCGTTCCGCCTGGGCGGCGCGGCGCTCGGTTCGCGTGATGTCTTCGCCGGTTTCGGTAAACCCCTGGGCTTCCTCGCTTGTCAAACCGTCCGGGCCGAGGCGCAGGCCGGCGATCAGGGCGCGATGGACCAGAAGGTCTGCGTAACGGCGGATCGGACTCGTGAAATGTGCATAGCGGCGCAGGGCGAGGCCGAAATGGCCGATGTTGTCCGGCGCGTATTCCGCCTGGGACTGGGCCCGCAGCACCGTTTCATGCACGAGCCGCTCCCCGGGACGGTCCTTCACCTGTTCCAGCAGTTGCGCGAAGTCCCGTGGGCGCAACTCGTTGCCGGGCGGCAGGGACAGGCCGAACGTGTCCAGGAACTGCCGCAGCCCTTCCATCTTCAGGTCGGAGGGGCGGTCATGGACCCGGTACATGCAGGGCTGGTGCAGCCGCTCCAGCTCCTCCGCCGCGCAGACATTGGCGGCGACCATGAATTCCTCGATCAGCCGGTGGCTGTCGAGTCGGGCGCGCGGCCGCACCGCCAGCACCTTGCCCTCGGGGCTCAGCTCCACCTTCCGTTCCGGCAGGTCGAGGTCCAGCGTGCCGCGCTTCTCCCGCGCGCCCAGCAGGGCGCGGTAGGCGCCGTAGAGCTCGTCGAACCGCGCCTCGCCGGCCTCGTGCGCCGACTGCACCGCCTCATAGGTCAGCCGGGCGGTGGAGCGCATGAGGCCGCGCCCGAAGCGGTGCGACTGCTTCCGCCCCTCTGCGTCGAAATGCATCCGCACGAAAAGGCAGCCGCGATCCTCGTCCGGGCGCAGGGAGCACCAGCCGTTGCTGAGCGCCTCCGGCAGCATCGGCACGACCCGGTCGGGGAAATAGACGCTGTTGCCGCGCCGCCGCGCCTCCCGGTCCAGCGCCGAGCCGGGGCGGACGTAATGCGCGACATCGGCGATGGCGACCGTCACCTGCCAGCCCCCACCATCGCCTTCGGCATGGACGGCATCGTCGAAATCCCGCGCGTCCTCGCCATCGATGGTGACCAGCGGCAGGTCGCGCAGGTCCTCGCGCCCCTCCGGCCCGACGCCGCGGGCACGCTCGGCCTGGCGCAGCGCCTCGCCGTCGAAGGCGTCGGGGATGCCATGGGCATGGATGCAGACCAGCGAGACCGAGCGGGGCTCGCCTATCCTGCCCAGCCGCTCCAGCACCCGCACGGGACGCAGGCCCAGCCCGTGGCCGGGGAGGGGTTCCGCCAGGACGAGGTCGCCATCCCCGGCGCCGTTCTCCTCGCCGAGCGGCACGCGCCAGTCGGCCCGGATACGCCGGTCCACCGGGCGGACCAGGCCTTTCTCGAACATGCCCAGCACGCGGGAGGAACCCTGTTCCGCGAGGCGGCGGATCGTGCGGCCCTCGTATTTCTCGCGCCCCGCCGGCTTCAGCCGCGCCAGCACCCGGTCGCCCGGCGCCAGGGCCGGCTGCCCCTTCGGTTCGGGGCGCATGTAGATCAGCGGCGGGCGGCCGTTCTCCCAGTTCACCGGGCGGGCGAGGGGATCGCCATCCGGGTCAGTGCCGAAGACCTCGACGATCGCGGTTTCCGGCAGGTTGGCGGCATGGCGGAAGGAGCGGCGGCCGGAAGGCGCGGCGCTGCCCTCGGCCCGCAGCTCCTTCAGCAGGGCGCGCAGGGCCGGCCGGTGCTCCACGCCCAGGCCGAAATGCCGCACGATCTGGCTCTTGCCCACCGTGCCGCCAGCAGCACGCAGGAAGGCGCGCAGCTCCTCCCGCGTCGGCAGGCTGGCCGGGGCCTCGGGCTCGGCGGCGGCGCGGCGGCGGACGCTGGCCTGGGGGCCGGCGCCACGGCGCAGCTTCACGCGAAGGCTTGGCCGGCCGGGAGTGCCCGCGATGCGGCGTGCCATCGCGACGGCGTCCGCTCAGGCCTTGGCGGTCTTGCGCGCCGCCGGCTTGGCCGTGGGCTTGCCGGCGGCGGCCTTGGCCACCGTCTTGCCGGCCGCCTTGCGCGGCGCGGCCTTCTTCGTGGCGGGGGCCTTGGCGGCGGGCTTCGCCTCCCCGTCGCCGGCGGCGGGTTTCGCGGCCGCCTTCTTCGCTCCGGCCTTGGCCTTGCCTTTGGCTCCGCCCTTGCCTCCCTTGGCGGGAAGCGGCTTGCCCTTCTCGGCCAGCAGCGCCACCGCCTGTTCCAGGGTGAAATCCTCCGCCTGGACGTTGCGGGGCAGGCTGGCCACGATCTGGCCATGCTGGGCATAGGGGCCGAAGCGGCCGCGGCGGATCTCGACCGGCACGCCATCCTTCGGGTGCTCGCCCAGCACCACGGAACGTGGCTTGGCGTCGGCCAGCAGCGCCACGGCCCGGTTCAGGCCGATGGTCAGCACGTCATCGTCCTTGTCGAGCGACTTGGACAGCGTGCCCATGGTCAGATACGGGCCGAAACGCCCGAGATGGGCGGTGATCTCCTCGCCCGTCTCGGGATGCACCCCGACGATGCGCGGCATGGACAGCAGGGCGAGGGCGCGTTCCAGCGTCACCCCTTCCGGCTCCATGCCCCGGGTCAGGCTGGCGCGGCGCGGCTTGGTCGGCTTGCCCTTCTCGTCCACCCCCGGTTCGCCGAGCTGGACATAGATGCCATAGGGTCCGCGCCGCATGGTAACCGGCAGCCCGTCCGGGCTCGTGCCCAGCTCACGCACGCCGTCGGCGAAGCCCGCCGCCTCGTCACCCTCGGCGCCGGGGGCGATCAGCGGGCGGGTGTAGCGACATTCCGGGTAGTTGGAGCAGCCGATGAAGGCGCCCGTCTTGCCCAGCCGCAGCCCGAGCCGCCCGGTATGGCAGTTCGGGCATTCGCGCGGGTCCTTGCCGTCGTCGGCCGGCGGGAAGAAGTGCGGCCCCAGATCCTCGTCCAGCGCGTCGATCACGTCGCTGATCTTGAGGTCCTTGGTCGCGGCCACGGCCTTGGAGAAGGCGTCCCAGAACTCGGCCATGACCTCCCGCCAGTCGGCGCGGCCGCCGCTGATGTCGTCGAGCTTCTCCTCCAGCGCGGCGGTGAAGTTGGTGTCCACGTAGCGCTCGAAGAAGGCCACCAGGAAGGCGGTGACGAGGCGGCCGCGATCCTCCGGCTGGAAGCGGCGCTTCTCCAGCTTCACATAGCTGCGGTCCTGCAGCGTCTGCAGGATGGAGGCATAGGTGGAGGGGCGGCCGATGCCGAGCTCCTCCATCTTCTTCACCAGGGAAGCCTCGGAATAGCGCGGCGGCGGCTGGGTGAAATGCTGCTCAGGCGTGACCTCACCGCGCTTCAGCGCGTCCCGCTCCGCCATCGGCGGCAGCACGCGGCCATCCTCATCGCCGAGGGCGGCGGCGGGGGCGTCGTCCACATCCTCGCGGTACAGCTTCAGGAAGCCGTCGAAGGCGATCACCGAGCCGGTGGCGCGCAGCTTCGTCCGGCCCGTGCCCTCGGCGATCTCCACCGTGGTCTGGTCCAGCTCCGCCGAGGCCATCTGGCTGGCCACGGCGCGCTTCCAGACCAGGTCGTAGAGGCGACGCTGGTCCGGGTTCAGGTAGCGTGCCACCTGCATCGGGGTGCGCTGCACGTCGGTCGGGCGGATCGCCTCGTGCGCCTCCTGGGCGTTCTTGGCGCGGGAGGAATATTCGCGGGCCTGCGGCGGCAGGTAGTTCTGGCCGAATTCCTCGCCGACATGGCCGCGGATGGCCTGGATCGCCTCGGCCGACATCTGCACGCCGTCGGTCCGCATATAGGTGATCAGGCCGACCGTCTCGCCGCCGATCTCCACGCCCTCGTAGAGCTGCTGCGCCAGGCGCATCGTCGCCTGGGCACCGAAGCCCAGCTTGCGCGAGGCCTCCTGCTGCAGGGTCGAGGTGGTGAAGGGCGCCTGCGGATTGCGGCGGACCCGCTTCTTCTCGACCGAGGCGACGCTGAACTCGCCCGCCTCGATGGCGGCGACGGCGCGCTTCGCGGCGGCCTCGTCCGGCAGGTCGAACTGCTCCAGCCGCCTGCCGTCCAGATGCGTCAGCCGCGCGGTGAAATGCGCCTCGATCGGCGTGGCGAAGCGCGTCTCCACCGTCCAGTACTCGCGTGGCCTGAAGACCTCGATCTCCGCCTCGCGCTCGCAGATCAGGCGCAGCGCGACCGACTGCACCCGCCCGGCCGAGCGGCTGCCCGGCAGCTTGCGCCAGAGCACGGGGGACAGCGTGAAGCCCACGAGGTAGTCGAGCGCGCGCCGGGCCAGATAGGCCTCGATCAGCGGCGTATCAAGGTCGCGCGGATGGTCGATGGCGTACTGGACGGCGCGCTTGGTAATCTCGTTGAAGGTGATGCGGTGGACCTCGAGGCCCTTCAGCAGCCGCTTCTTCTCCAGCATCTCCCGCACATGCCAGGAGATGGCCTCGCCCTCGCGGTCCGGGTCGGTGGCGAGGAAGAGCCGCTTGGCCCCCTTCAGCGCCGAGGCGATCTCGCGCAGCTGCCGCTCCCCGCGCTCCTCGGACTCCCAGTCCATGGCGAAGCCTTCCTCGGGCCGCACGGAACCGTCCTTGGCGGGCAGGTCGCGCACATGGCCGAAGGAGGCGATGACCTTGTAGCCGCCACCCAGGTACTTGTTGATGGTCTTGGCCTTGGCGGGGGATTCTACGACGACGACGTCGGTCATTTTTGCTCTGAGGTGTCCTCCCGACCCGCAACGGCGGATCGGACAATGCGGTTTCCTGGCAGCACCTCGATCCGTCCTGACATCTCAAGATCGGCGATCAGGCCCTGAAGATCGGAATGCGAGAGGTGGCAGCGGCGCAGGATTTCGTCAACCGCCACGGGAGAATAGCCAATCAGGTCAAGCAGATAGCCAGTCTCCGAACCCTCCGGCATTGGTTCTGGCGGCGAATCCATCGCGCCGGGGCGCGGCCCGGCGCCTGCCGTCCGGCCCGTTTCGGGCAGGCGCAGCGAGACCGGCCGGGGTGCTTCCGGCAGGTGCGCCAGCACGTCCCCGGCATGTTCGCAGAGGGTCGCGCCCTGCCGCAGCAGGTCGTTGGAGCCCCGGCAGCGTGGGTCGAGCGGGCTGCCCGGCACGGCGAAGACCTCGCGCCCGGCCTCGATGGCATGCTGGACGGTGAGCAGCGTGCCGGACCCCATCGCGGCCTCCACCACGACCACCCCCAGGCTCAGCCCGGCGACGATCCGGTTGCGGCGCGGGAAATGGCGATGGGAGGGCTGCGTCCCCAGCGGATACTCGGCCACCAGCGCCCCGCCCTCCGCCGCGATCCGCTCCTGTAGCCGGGCATTCTCGGGCGGGTAGGCGACATCCAGCCCGCCGGGCAGGACCGCCACGGTGCGCCCCTTCCGCAGCGCGCCCTCATGCGCCGCCGTGTCCACCCCGCGCGCCAGGCCGGAGGTAACGGCGATTCCGCCCCCGGCCAGCGCCGCCGCGATCTCCTCGGCGATGCGGCGCCCAGGGGCCGAGGCGTTCCGCGCGCCGACGATGGCGACGTGCCGCAGCGCCAGGATGGACGGGTCGCCCAGCACCGCCAGCACCGCCGGGGGATCGCCGATCAGGGACAGGATCTCGGGATAGCCGTCTTCCTGCCAGTGCAGGAAACGGCCACCCGCTTCCCGCACCGCGTCGTATTCCCGCCGGACCATGTCGGGGGGCGGCGGCGCGAAGCGCCCGCCATCCCGCCGCGCCGGCCAGCGGGGCAGGGCCTCCAGCGCGGCGAGGCCGCTGCCGAAGCGTTCCAGCAGGGCGCGGAAGCGCACCGTGCCGATGCCGTCGGTGCGGGCCAGCCGCAGACGGGCCAGGGCCTCCGCCTCGTTCAAGCGCCCGGCTTCTCCTTGCCCTGCCCGATCCGGGGCTCCGTGCCGGCCAGCAGCCGGCGGATGTTCTCATGGTGCCGGACATAGACGTAGAGCACGATCAGCGTCACCGCGATGGCGACGGCCGGCACCTCCAGCGCCCAGGCGGCCAGCAGCGCGATGGCCAGGCCGCCCAGGGCCCCGGCGGAGGAGATCCGCGTGACCTTCGCCACCGCCAGCCAGCCCAGCGCCGCCGCCAGGAAGACCCAGATGGACAGCGCCAGGAAGACGCCGAGCGAGGTCGCCACGCCCTTGCCGCCCCGGAAGCCGAGCCAGGGCGGATGGCAGTGCCCCAGCACAGCGCCCACCGCCGCGGCCGGTGCCGCGCCGGGGCCGAGCAGGGCCGCGGCCAGCAGCACCGCCGCCGTGCCCTTCAGTGCGTCGAGCAGCAGGGTGGCGGCGGCCAGCTTTCTGTTGCCGGTGCGCAGCACGTTGGTGGCGCCGATATTGCCGGAGCCGATGCTGCGGATATCCCCCAGCCCGGCGGCCCGGGTCAGGATCAGCCCGAAGGGAATGGAGCCCAGCAGCAGCCCGATCAGCAGGCCCAGCAGATGGAGTGTCCAGGGGCTCATCCGCCGAAGACCCGCCGCCCGGCCTTCCAGGTCCCGATGACCCGGCCTTCCAGCGCCCGCCCGTCGAAGGGCGAGTTCTGCGCCTTGCCGGGCAGCCTGCCGGCCTCGACCTTCCAGGCGCGCTCCAGGTCGAAGAGCACGAGGTCCGCCGGGGCGCCGGCGGCCAGGCGCCCGGACTCCAGCCCCAGCAGCTTCGCCGGACCGGCGGTCAGCAGCGCCATGGCCCGCAGCAACGGCAGGTCCCCGGCATGGACGCGGGCCAGGGTGACGGAGAGCAGCGTCGCCAGCCCGGCGCCGCCGGCCTCGGCCTGGGCAAAGGGCAGGCGCTTGTCGTCGGCGTCGCGCGGCTGGTGGTCGGAGGCGATGGCATCGACCGTGCCATCCGCCAGGGCCGCCACCACCGCCTCGCGGTCGCTCTCGGGGCGCAGCGGCGGCTCCAGCTTGGCATAGGTGCGGTAGTCGCCGATCGCCGTCTCGTTCAGGTCGAAATAGGGCGGCGCCGTGTCGCAGGTGACGCGCAGCCCCTCGGCCTTGGCCTCGCGCACCAGTTCCAGCGCCGCCGCCGTCGAGAGATGGGCGAAGTGGACATGGCCGCCGGTCAGCCGCGCCAGGGCGATGTCGCGGGCGACCTGCATCGCCTCGGCCGCCGCCGGCACGCTGGGCAGGCCGAGCCGCGTCGCCAGCTCGCCCTCGGTCGCCGCCGCGCCGCGCGACAGGCTGGGCACGGCCGGGTGCTGCACGATGAAGCTGCCGAAGGCCCGGGCATAGGAGAGGGCGATCCGCATGGTCCTGGCATCGCCGATGGCATGGTTGCCGTCGGTGAAGGCCACCGCCCCGGCCTCCCGCAACAGGCCGAACTCGGTCATTTCCTTGCCGGCACAGCCGCGCGTGGCGGCGCCATAGGGCAGGATCGAGAGGCTGCCCGTAGCCTCGCCGCGCCGGAGCACGAATTGCAGCAGCGCCGGATCGTCCAGCGCCGGCTCGCTGTCCGGCAGGGCGCAGAGCGTGGTGATGCCGCCCGCCGCCGCGGCCAGGGCGGCGGAGGCGATGGTCTCCCGGTGCTCGGCACCCGGCTCGCCCACGGCGGCGCGCAGGTCGATCAGCCCGGGGGCGAGGCAGGCGCCGCCGCCATCCACCACCGTGGCACCCTCGGGAATGCCTGCCGGGCCGCCCTGCAGCACCTCAGCGATCGTGCCGTCGCGCACCAGCAGGCCGCCGGCGGCGTCGAGGCCGCCAGCCGGGTCGAGCAGCCGGACGTTGGTGAAGATCGTGTCGGTCATCAGCGGTCGTTCCGGCCCGGGCCACGCGAAAGGATGTCAAGCACGGCCATGCGGACGGCCACGCCCATCTCCACCTGCTCGCCGATCACGCTGCGGCCGGGGTCGTCGGCCACGGCGCTGTCGATCTCCACGCCCCGGTTCATCGGGCCGGGATGCATGACGATGGCGTCGGGCTTCGCGACGCGCAGCTTCTCCGCATCCAGCCCGTAGAAGCGGAAGAACTCGCGGGCGGAGGGAACGAGGCCGCCGGCCATGCGCTCCTTCTGCAGGCGCAGCATCATGACCACGTCGGCGTCCTTCAGTCCGGAGCGCATCTCGTGGTGGATCTCCACCCCCAGCCGGCCGGCGGCGGCGGGGATCAGGGTCGGCGGGCCGACGATACGCACCCGGCAGTTCATGGCGCTCAGCAGGTGGATGTTGGAGCGCGCCACCCGGGAATGCAGCACGTCGCCGCAGATGGCGACGGTCAGGTTCTCCAGGCGCCCCTTATGGCGGCGGATGGTCAGCGCATCCAGCAGGGCCTGGGTCGGGTGCTCGTGCGTGCCGTCGCCCGCGTTGATCACCGCCGCGTCCACCTTCTGGCTCAGCAGGGCCGGGGCGCCGGACTGGGCGTGGCGGACCACCAGCAGGTCCGTCTTCATGGCATTCAGCGTGGAGGCGGTGTCGAGCAGCGTCTCGCCCTTGTTCACGCTGCTGTTGGAGACGGACATGTTGATCACGTCCGCGCCCAGCCGCTTGCCCGCCAGCTCGAAGGAGGTGCGGGTGCGGGTCGAGTCCTCGAAGAAGAGGTTGATCAGCGTCCGGCCCTTGAGCACGTCGCGCCGGGTCTGCCCGGAGCGGTTGAGCAGCGCGTAGCTCTCGGCGAGGTCCAGCAGCTCCCCGATATAGAGGGGGTGCAGGCCCTCGATGGCCAGGAGGTGTCGGGAGGGAAAGGCAACCATTCCGGGCAGGCGTCCAATGTCGCGGCGGACCATAGGCGCGGCGTGGATTCGGCGGAAGCCCGCTGCGTTCCGGTCCGTCCGGGGGGGTTACGGGGCGGGCGGCGGGCGGGTGGCGTCCAGCGCCGATTGCAGCGTGTAGGCGGCGGCGGCGGCATCCACCGCCTTCGCCCGCTTGGCGCGGGACAGGTCGGCCTCGCCGATCAGCATCCGGTTCACGGCGGAGGAGGAGAGGCGCTCGTCCCAGAGGGCGGCGGGCAGGCCGGTCGCCTCGGACACTGCCATGGCCCAGTCCTTGGCGGCCTGGGCGGCGGGGCCGAAGGAGCCGTCCAGCCCCAGCGGCAGCCCCACCACCAGCCCCCCCGCACCCTCGCGTGCGGCGATGGCGCGGATCTCGGCGGCATTGGCGGCAAGCTTGCCCCGGGGGATCGCGCGATAGGGGGTGGCCAGCATCAGCAGCACGTCCGACAGGGCGAGGCCGATGGTCCGGCGCCCGGGATCGATCCCGATCAGCCGGGCATCCCGGGGAAGGGCGGCCCGCAACTCGGGCAAGGGCAAAAGGGGCATGAGCCCGGGCTTTCGCCGGGGTGGCCCGCCCCGTCAAGCACGCGCCACGCCACCCAGCCTTGTCGGAACCGGGGCGCGCCCCATGATGGCCGCAAGTTCAGTATCATGGGACACGACGTTCTCACGCGATGCGAGCCGGGTGCCGCTATTCCGTGTTGCCGAGCGCCGCAGGGGGCGGGGAGCGGGTCTCGGCCGCCGAGCTCTCCTCCACCCCACGGCCAGCCCCACGCTCCGGCACCGGCTCCTCCCGCTTCTGCGGGCGGGTGAGGATGATGTTCTGCGCCGGCACCGCGATCTGGATTCCCAGTTCCTGGAAGCGCTTCTTGATGCGGCGGTTGTATTCGCGCTGCACGCCCCAGCGGCCGCTGTCGCGGCACTTCATCTGCCCCAGCACGGTCGCGGTGGCGCCGTCCACCTTGTCCACGCCCCAGAGGGCGAAGTCGTCCAGGATGCTGTCGCGGAAGGCCGGGTCCTCGCGCAGCCCGGCGCCGATCTCCTTCAGCACCTCGCCCACCCGGTCGGTGTCCTCGTCGGCGGAGACAGTAACGGAGACGGCGGCGTTGCCGATGCCCTTGTTGGTGTTGGTCACCGTGGTCACGGAGGAGAAGGGGATGACATGCACCGAGCCGTCCCCCGCCCGCAGCCGGATGGTACGGACGGAGAGCGCCTCCACCGAGCCGGACAGGCCTGAGACGGTCACCCAGTCGCCCACCTGCATGGCGTTCTCCAGCAGCAGGAACATGCCGTTGATCACGTCCTGCACCAGCTTCTGCGAGCCGAAGCCCAGCGCCACGCCGATGATCGAGGCGCCGGCCAGCAGAGGGGCGATGTTGACGCCGAGCTGGCTGAGGGCGGTGAAGCCCACCACGACTAGGATGGCGGTCAGCAGCGCGGTACGCAGCAGCGGCAGCAGGGTGCGCAGCCGGGCGGAGCGGGCATAGTCGCCCCGCGCGGACATGTCGGCGATCTGCCGGTCCACCCAGGAATTGGTCATCTCCCAGATCACCACCGCGACCACGGCGGCGATCAGCACTACCACGGCGGAGTTGGCGATGCGCTCGCCCAGCCGGCCATTGTGGAACCAGGCGAAGGCATCCACCCCCCAGACCTGCAGCACGGCGAGCACCGTCACCACCGCCATGGCGAGCGAGATCAGCCGGCGCAGGGCGGGGTAGTAGCGGTTGGCCCGTTCCTCCAGGAAGGGCAGTCGCAGCTTCTTTTCCGCATCGATGCGGAAGACCCGGTCCAGCAGGCCCAGGATGCCAACGGTGATCAGGCGGGCCACCACCAGCACCAGCACGGTCAGGCCGAAATAGCGGAAGAGCAGGCCGTAGCCGTTGCGGATCTCCACCGCCCAGACGAACCAGATGGCCAGGATCAGGAAGATCGCCAGCACGTGCCAGATGGCGGCCAGCCAGTTCCGCGCCAGGGCGAAGGTGCTGCGCGAGCCGTGCGGGGCGGCGATCGCCTCGGCCACCGGCTTGCGGCACTGCAGGATCACCACGACCATCATCAGGTGCGTGACGAGGATCAGCAGCTTCATCGCGGACGTATAGGCCAAGCTATAGAGGCCCAGCACCCGGGCCATCTCCAGCGCAGCCATGCCATAGACCACGACGCGGCTGATCCGGGCGAGCCAGACCTCGACATAGGCGGCGGTCTCGTCGCCGATGTTGAAAAGGCGCAGGGCCGCCTGATCCGGCGAGACCAGCATGTGGCAGATGGCCATCACGATATGCTGGACCACATAGGCATTGACGGCGGCCAGGATGATCAGCGGCACCGTCCAGCCATCGTTCAGCGGCGTGGCCAGCAGCAGGTTGCCCACGGCGGCGAAGGCGGCAACGGGCAGCAGCTCCAGCAGCAGGCGCAGCAGGGCGAGCGGCAGGCGGCGCAGGAAGCGCAGCTCCGCCCGGCTGGCGAGGCCGGCTGCCTCCGGGCCCATCACCTCGCGCTCGCGCCGCCGCCGGGCCACGCCTTCCTCAGCCCGATGGACGACCATGGCGGTCGGCCGGCGCAGGGCGCGCGTGACCAGGCGCCGCGCCGTCCAAGCCAGGGCGAGGACCAGGACCAGCTTCCAGCCCGCGTCGAGGATGGTGGACTGGGCATAGGGGTTGGTCGCGGTACGGACGATCCAGTCCCAGACCAGCGGAACATTGCCCACGGTCCGCCCGGCGGTGACCAGGTAGTCCGAGGCATTCGCGAACCAGCCGGAAAGCGCCACGATGAGTTGCGCCAGGATGCCGTTCGCCTGCAGCGAGACGCGCTTCTCCGGCGCGGCGGCGGGTTCGGCGGGCGCGGCGGCAGCCGGTGTGGCGGCCCCCTGCGCCGGAGCCGGCGAGGCCGGGGGGGGGCCGCCGGCCGCCGGGGCCGTGGCGCCGCCCTGGTTGGATGCGGCCGGACCGGTCGCCGCGGGATGAGCCGCCGTGGAGGCAGGTGCGACGCGGGCGATGGCCTCCAGAGCGGTGATGACGTCCCGGCGGCGCGCGTCGTTCTGCAGCACCTCCAACGCCCGGCGCGCCTCCTCGGGCGTCAGCCCGGCCGTGGGGGCGGAGGTGGCGGCGTTCTGGTTGGCACTCTGGGCCAGGGCGGGCTGCGCCAGACCGGGCACCACGAGAACGAGCAGCGCGGCCAGCAGCAGCAGGGACAGGTGCAGGCCAGGGGCCGGGATCCTCGCACCATGGCATCCCATCCCGGTGGTCATGGTCCCCCGGCGGTCCCGGCCCGGGGGCGGTCCGTCTCCGACGCGCAGAAGCCTCATCCAGTCACTGTCCTCTTCGCTGTGCCGGGGCACGGCTCCAAGGACAGGCCAAGGGGCCGCGGCCCCATCCGGCCGTGGTCTATCTCGGTGGGCGGTGCTTTAGGCCGAACCCACCAGGGGATCGACCACTGCGCGTCCGGAGTTACGTTTCGTTTCCCGCCCTTCGTTTCCCGCCTTGGCACCCCGGCGGCCCGCCACGGGCAAAAGCCGCCCGGGCGCGCCGGGTTGCAGCGCCACGGGCCGTGGCTCGCCGGAATGCCGGGGTCGGGCGGGGTTTCCGCGGGCTTCCGGGAGTTGCTTCGCCCCGCCCGATGGCGCACGGCCCTTGACTTCGGGCCCGCCGCTCGCTTCCTGGCCCTTGTCTGTACTCTGAACTGGGGTTCCTTCCCGAACATGTCGCTCGATACCGCCACCGTCCGGCGCGTCGCGTCGCTCGCCCGCATCCATCTGGAGGATGAGGAGGTCACGCGCCTGCAAGCCGAGCTGAACGGCATCCTGGCCTGGGTGGAACAGCTCCAGGCCGTGGACACGGCCGGCATCGAGCCCCTGGCGGGCGGTGCCGCCATGCCCGAGCTCGCCGTCCTGCGCATGCGGGACGACGTGGTGACCGACGGCGGCATGCCGGAGAAGGTCCTCGCCAACGCGCCCGACCGCCAGGGCGATTTCTTCACCGTTCCGAAGGTCGTCGAATAAGATGCGCCCGACCGATTTCACGCTCCGTGGCGCGCTGGACGCGCTGAACGAGGGCGAGATCACCTCCGAGGAGCTGACCCGCGCCCATCTGGACGCGATCGAGGCCCTGAACCCCCGGATCAACGCCTATATCACCGTCACGGCGGAAAAGGCGCTGGAGGCCGCGCGCGCCTCCGACGCCCGCCGCAAGGCGGGGCAGGCGGGCAGGCTGGACGGCGTGCCGCTGGCCATCAAGGACCTGTTCTGCACCGAGGGCACCCGCACCACGGCGGCCAGCCGCATCCTGGGCGAGTTCGTGCCGCCCTATGAGAGCACCGTCACCGCCAACCTGCTGCGCGACGGCGCGGTCTTCCTGGGCAAGGTGAACCTGGACGAGTTCGCCATGGGCTCCTCCAACGCCACCTCCGCCTTCGGCGGCGTGGAGAATCCCTGGTCCCGCCGCAACGACCCGGACACGAAGCTGGTCCCCGGCGGGTCCTCGGGCGGTTCCGCCGCCGCCGTCGCGGCACGGCTGGCCCTGGGCGCCACGGCGACCGACACGGGCGGCTCCATCCGCCAGCCCGCGGCCTTCTGCGGCATCGCCGGGATCAAGCCGACCTATGGCCGCTGCTCGCGCTGGGGCGTGGTGGCCTTCGCCTCCTCGCTCGACCAGGCGGGGCCGGTGGCACGGACCGTGGAGGACTGCGCCCTGCTGCTCGGCTCCATGGCCGGGTTCGACCCCAAGGACTCCACCTCGGTGGACCTGCCGGTGCCGGATTTCGCGGCGGCCTGCGCGCGCGGGGTGAAGGGGCTGCGGATCGGCGTACCCAAGGAATACCGCCTGCCGGGCATGCCGGAGGAGATCGGAAGGCTCTGGGAGCAGGGGCTCGACTGGCTGCGCGCCGAGGGCGCGGAGATCGTCGAGATCTCCCTGCCGCACACGAAATACGCGCTGCCGACCTACTATATCGTGGCGCCGGCCGAGGCTTCCTCGAACCTCGCCCGCTACGACGGTGTGCGCTACGGCGCCCGCGTCTCCACGGGCGGCGACCTCAAGGATCTCTACGAGCACACCCGCGCCGCCGGCTTCGGCGCCGAGGTGAAGCGCCGCATCATGATCGGCACCTATGTGCTCTCCGCCGGCTACTACGACGCCTACTACCTGAAGGCGCAGCGGGTGCGGGCGCTGATCAAGCGCGACTTCGACGAGGCCTGGGAGAAGGTGGACGCCATCCTGACGCCCGCCACGCCCTCGGCCGCCTTCGGCGCGGACGAGAAGCAGGACGACCCCGTCGCCATGTACCTGAACGACGTCTTCACCGTGACGGCGAACCTCGCCGGCCTCCCGGGCCTCTCGGTCCCGGCCGGGCTGGACGCGCAGGGCCTGCCGCTGGGCCTGCAGGTGATCGGCAAGCCCTTCGACGAGGAGACCGTCTTCGCGGTCGGCACCGCCCTGGAGCGGGCCGCCGATTTCACCACCCTACCGGGCGTGAGGGCCGGGCAGGCATAGGATGGCAGTCGACTTCCAGTCCAAGACCCTGTCCGAGCTTCGGACGATGGTCGAGAATGGTGAGCGTGCCGGCAAGACCGGGCACCCGACCTTCCTCGCCGCCGTCGCGGAACTGGACCGGAGGGTGGCCGGAGCGGATGGCAGGCTCAGTCTGGAAAGGACGCGGGAAGCCATCCGTGCGGCGGCGCTGGAAGATCGCTGTCTCAGCTATGGTGATGTGGCGCGTGCCAGTGGCATCGCCTGGAGCATGAAGACCCGGTCCCAGATGAGGGATCACCTCGCGGAACTTTGCGCCCGAGCCGACAGGGAGCGGCTGCCGCTGCTTTCTGCCGTCGTGGTCCGCGCAGAGGATGTGCGCGAGGGAGTGCTCTGCGGCGAGGCGTTGCAGGGTTTCATCGCGCTGGCGGTGCGGCTCGGCTTCGATGCTGACGGTACGCCTGAGAAACAGAGCCGCTTTGTGAAGGCGGAACAGCAGAAAGTCTTCGCTTGGGCGAAGAGGGAAAGCCGATGAGCTATACGATCGAGGGCGAGACCGGCCCCTGGGAACTGGTGATCGGGCTGGAGGTCCATGCCCAGGTCAGTTCCGAAGCCAAGCTCTTCTCCGGCGCGGCGACCGAATTCGGCGCCGCGCCGAACAGCCAGGTTTCCTTCGTGGATGCCGGAATGCCGGGCATGCTGCCGGTCATCAACCGGGAATGCGTGGCCCAGGCGGTGCGCACCGGGCTGGGGCTGAAGGCGAAGATCAATCCCTGGTCGCGCTTCGACCGGAAGAACTATTTCTACGCCGACCTGCCGACGGGCTATCAGATCAGCCAGTTCGCTTTCCCCATCGTGGGGGAGGGCAAGCTGACCATCGAGCTGTCCGACGGCACGGCGAAGGAGATCGGCATCACCCGTCTGCATCTGGAGCAGGATGCCGGCAAGTCGCTGCACGACCAGGACCCGTCGCGGACCTTCGTGGACCTGAACCGGGCCGGCGTGGCGCTGATGGAGATCGTCTCCGAGCCGGACCTCCGCTCGCCGGAAGAGGCCGGGGCCTATGTCACCAAGCTGCGGCAGATCCTGCGCTATCTCGGCACCTGCGACGGCAACATGGAGGAAGGCAGCCTCCGCGCCGACGTGAACGTCTCCGTGCGCAAGACGGGGGAGGGGTTCCGCACGCGCTGCGAGGTGAAGAACGTCAACTCCATCCGCTTCGTCATGCAGGCCGTCGAGGCCGAGGCGCGGCGCCAGATCGAGGTCTGGGAATCGGGTGGCACGGTGGAGCAGGAGACGCGGCTCTTCGACACCGGCCGGGGCGTGACGCGCTCCATGCGTTCCAAGGAGGATGCGCATGACTACCGCTACTTCCCCGACCCGGACCTGCCGCCGCTGGTGCTGGAGCCGGCCTGGATCGAGGAGCTGAAATCCGGGCTTTCCGAGCTGCCGGACGACCGCCGCGCCCGCTATGTCGGCGAATACGGCCTCACCGCCTATGACGCCCATGTGCTGACGCTGGAGAAGGAGACGGCCGCCTATTACGAGGAGGTTGCCCGCGGGCGCGATGCCAAGCAGGCGGCCAACTGGGTGATGGGCGATCTCTTCGCGGCGCTGAACCGCACCAGGACGGACATCACCACTTCCCCGGTTTCGGCGAAGAATCTGGGCGCGCTGCTGGACCTGATGGCGGACAACACCCTGTCCGGCAAGCTGGCCAAGGAGGTCTTCGAGGCCATGGTCGAGACGGGCCGCTCGCCCGGCGAGATCGTGGAGGAGCGGGGGCTGAGGCAGGTGACCGATACCGGCGCCATCGAGGCGGTGGTGGATGAGGTCCTGGCGAAGAACGCCGACAAGGTGGCGGAATTCCGTTCCGGCAAGGAGAAGCTCTTCGGCTTCTTCGTCGGCCAGACGATGCGGGCGATGCAGGGCAAGGGTAATCCGGCCCTGGTGAACGAGGTGATCAAGGCCAAGCTCGCCGGCTGAGGCCGGAGGGACGGGGCGGGAAAGGGGCCGGTGGCATATGCCGCCGGCCCCTTTTCCTTTGCCCTGGGGCATGGCGTACGGGGCGCGGCTTCCCCGGGGCGATTCGCTCTATCGCCGCCGTAGCGAGGCGATCAGGTCGTTGTTGTAGCGGCGGGTCATGCCTGGGATCAGGAAGATGTCCACGAACAGCCAGATGCCCACCAGCAGGAAGCCCAGGTGGCCGATGAAGATCAGGCTCAGCGCCCAGCTCAGCGCGGTGATCAGCAGCATCACCACGCCGCTCATGGTCCGACCCAGATAGAAGCGGTGGATGCCCAGCCAGCCCAGGAAGAACCAGAGCACATAGGCGACCAGGGCGGACTTCTTGTTGGCGTCGTATTGCATCATCATCATCGCTTCGCCCGGCGCCGCCCCTTGGGGGAGACCGCTGGGCGATACGTTGAAGAACTGTGACATCCGGCAGATCCTCTTCGGTCTCTTCCCCTTGCATATGGGGATGCGGGCCGCGCCGCCGGAGTAGACCAGCCGCCATGACAAGACGAGGCCCGGCATGAGCATCACGCTGCACACCTGGAACACACCCAACGGACGCAAGATCAGCGTGGCGCTGGAGGAAATGGGGCTGCCCTACTCGGTGAAGACGGTGGACATCACCAAGGGTCAGCAGTTCGAGCCCGATTTCCTGCGGATCAGCCCGAACAACCGCATTCCGGCGATCGTCGATCCGGAAGGGCCGGACG
The DNA here is from genome assembly GCF_000622225.1 of Roseomonas mucosa ATCC BAA-692. Lineage (GTDB taxonomy): Bacteria > Pseudomonadota > Alphaproteobacteria > Acetobacterales > Acetobacteraceae > Roseomonas > Roseomonas mucosa. The sequence continues at coordinate 99,998 of NZ_JHWD01000003.1, forward strand.
GCAGGCCGATCAGCGTCTTCGAGTCGGGCGCGATCCTGCTCTATCTCGGCGAGAAGACCGGGAAGTTCCTGCCGCGCGACCTGCGGGCCCGCGTGCCGGTGCTGGAATGGCTGATGTGGCAGATGGGCGGACTCGGCCCTATGCCGGGGCAGGTCCACCACTTCCTGGGCCAGCCGGAGGGTCCGGCGCGCGACTATGGCGTGGAGCGCTACGGCAAGGAGACCAGGCGGCTCTATGGCGTGCTGGACAAGCGCCTGGCCGGGCGCGAGTTCGTGGCGACCGAGGGGGAGCCGAGCGTGGCGGACTTCGCCATCCTGGGTTGGGCTTGGCGGCACGAGCGGCATCTGGTGCCCTTCGACGACCTGCCGAACCTGGCCGCCTGGTACGATCGGATGATGGCTCGCCCGGCCACGAAGCGTGGCTTCGAAATCCCGCTTTCCTGAGGTTTGACGGCGCCTTCGGTCGCGGCTAGAAGCACCCCCGCAACGCCGTGAGACTTTCCACTCCTGCGGAGGGGTGGCCGAGTGGCCGAAGGCGGCGGTTTGCTAAACCGTTATAGGATGTCAAGTCCTATCGTGGGTTCGAATCCCATCCCCTCCGCCATTTCCTTTTCCTGAACGATCTGAATACGTGATGGCCGCGAGACGGGGATCGCACTTCCGAACCGCCCCTCTGCACCATCCCGCATCTGCGGGGCCAGGATGCCGCCCGTGGCAGCCCGCTCGAGGTGCAGGCATCCACATCGCCTCGCCAAGCAGGTTTTCACCAGGAAAAGGGAAAAAGGCTGCGGGCCAAAGGAGGGGGGCTCTCGGCGCCATATCGGGGGGGTGGTCGTGATTGGCACCGTGCCCGCAGCAACGGGAAAGTGCCGGAATATCTCGGCTGGTTCCAGCAACCCATAGTTGAAAAATCTCAATTTTGATCGAAATCTTTTTCTTTCATGATATTCTTCACCGAAAACATCCCCACGGTTGTGTGATCGGAAGGGCACGGGGTCCATCGCAATTGTGAATGCGGCGCCTCCCGATTCCCGGGGCCCTTCAACTGGCCCGGATGATCGCCAGATTTCATTCTGACCACGACCGGGGCCCTGACTGCGAAGACAGGACCTGATTCGAGAAGAGGAGGTCGTATGGCCGGACATGTACCCGATGACGAAGCACGCATCCGGGAGCTTGCCTATTTCCTGTGGAAGGACGCCGGCTGCCCGGACGGCATGGCGGGCGCGCACTGGGAACAGGCGAGCCGGCTGCTGTCCGGCCAGGCTTCTGGAGGCGAACCGCTGGAGATGCAGGCTGCCGCCGCAGCCAAGGCTGAGGAGGATGCCAGGGCCGTCGCCGCAAAAGCCCGGCGTCCGAAGGTGATCGGCACGGCCGCTGCCGAGGTGAAGGCAGAGTCCCGTAAGGCCACCGTGAAGGCCGGAAAAGCCGAGAAGCACGCCGGGAAGGACGACAAGGCCCCCAAGAAGCCTAAGGCCAAGGCATGATGCTGGATGCCGGGCCGTTCCGGGACGCTGCCATGTCCCGACCGAAAGGGACATGGCAGCGGTGTGGGCGCAGCCTTGGCATCTCGAAAACCGCGACGACGCCACAGAAAGCTGTTTCACAATTTCTTGGGGTCGGGCATTTTGTCCTCTACAGAGGTGTCGGGAGCGCATCTGGTGGCTGAATTCTGGGCGGACTGGGGCGCGCTCGCTTATCTGGCGGCGGCCTGTTGGGCGTTTTTCGAGGGCGAGACCTTCGTGCTCCTTGCCTCCGCCGCCGGACGCGCCACGGGACTGATCGATCCCTGGATTCTGATGTTCGCGGTCTGGGGCGGTTCCTTCCTCGGCGACCAACTCTGGTTCACGCTGGGCCAGCGCTACGGCGCCAAGGCCGTGCGCAAGATCCCGGGCGCCGAAAGGCGTCTGACCCAGGCGATGAACATCCTGGAACGCTATGGCGCTCTGTTCGTCCTGACCTTCCGCTTCGCCTATGGCATCCGCAATGTCGCGGCCGCCGCCTGCGGCGTGGCGGGCATGCCCCGGCTGCGCTTCATGATGCTGAACTTCGTGGCCGCCGGAATCTGGGCCGCCGCCTTCGTGGGCGCGGGCTGGTTCGCCGTGGCCTGGCTGGGCGAGAAGAACACCTTCTATGCCCTGGGGGCGATCGGCTTCGGGGTCATCCTCTTCCTGGTGGTGAAGCTGATCCGCCAGCGCCGCAACCGCGCCCTGGTCGCGGCGGAATAGGCCCTTCTGCCGGGTGCCATGTCCGGAACCGATGCCGTCGAACGGGGCGCCTTCCTCACGGAAGGCGCCCCGTTCCGCTTTCAGGCGGAGGCGCGGGGCTCGTAGGGCGCCTCCAGGGCGGCGATCTCCTCCGGGGTGAGCGCGATCTCCGTGGCAGCTGCCGCATCGGCGATCTGTGCCGGGTCGGAAACGCCGAAGATCGGCGCGGCCATCACCGGCCTGCTCAGCAGCCAGGCAAGTGCGACCTGCATCGGCTTCACCCCGCGGGCCGCTGCGATGGCCTTCAGCGCATCCAGCACGGCGAAGTCGCTTTCCCGATAGAGCCCGTCGGCCAGCTTGTCGGTCTTCGCGCGCTGGCTCTCCGCCCCTTCGCGGCTGCGGTTGCCGCCGAGGAAGCCGCGCGCCAGGGGCGAGTAGGGGACAAGCCCGACACCCTGTTCCAGGCAGAGGGGGATCATCTCCCGCTCCTCCTCCCGTTGCACGAGATTGTAGAGGTTCTGCATCGCCACCGGCCTCGCCCAGCCGCGGTACTCCGCCATGGCGCACATCTGGGCGAAGCGCCAGGCCGGCATGGTGGAGCCGCCGATGTAGAGGACCTTGCCGGCGCGGACCATGTCGTTCAGCGCCTCCATCATCTCCTCGACCGGAGTGACGGCATCCAGCCGGTGGATCTGCAGCAGGTCCACGTAATCCGTGCCGAGACGCTTCAGCGAGGCGTCGATGGCCTCCCGCAGGTGCTTGCGGCCGATGCCCGAGCCATTGGGGCGGTCGCTCATCGCGTTGCCGATCTTGGTGGAGACCACGACCTCCTCGCGTCTTGCGAAGCGCAGCAGGGTGGCGCCGATGATCCGCTCGCTTTCGCCGAGATTGTAGACATCGGCCGTGTCGAAGAAGTTGATCCCGGCATCGAGCGCGGCGCGGAAGAAGGGCTTCGATCCCTCCTCGTCGAAGGCACCCCAGGCGCGCCGCCCGGCCGCACCCCAGGAATTGCCGCCCAGGCAGACTGCCGAGACGGTAAGGCCGCTGCGGCCGAGCTGTCGGTATTTCATGGCCCGAATCCCCTTCGCTGCTGTCGTGCCGCACCGGTCTGCCGCAAAGCCGGGCGAGGCATAAGCCGCTGCCCCGATGCCGTGCGATGCAGCGGGGCAGGCAGCCGGCCGCGGCTTCCGGCGTTGACCGGTAGCATGCCGGCCCGGCGACGGGACACCGCGCAAAGGAGATACGGAATGAGCGACATCACGGACCCGGTGCCTTTCCCGGCCGAGGCCGATCTGGCGGCGGTGGCGCAATCGGCGGCCGGGCCGGTGGGCCGCTTCCAGATCGTCTGCAGCGGCCTGCCGAAAGGCGGTGTGGCGGCCTTCCTGATCGACACGACCGACGGGCGCTCCTGGAGCTTCGACGGCGAGAGCTGGACGCCGCTGCCCTACAGCATGGAGCGCCCCGAGCCGGCTCCCTGAACCGGCGCCCTGAACGCGGTCTCCTCAGCGGGCGGGTTTCCGGTCGGGGTCATCATCGCGGCCCGGCCAGCGGTGCCCCGCGGATTCGGGCCCCCTGGGGACTGGCTGTGGGCGCCCGGCCGTGGTTGTTCTGCGGGATCGCATCTCCGGAGGCTCGACCATGGCCAATCCCCCGACCGGCTTCGATCACGGCGTCACGCTGGAAGCCACGCAGACGATCCTGCTTGAAACCCTGGCGGAAGGCCGCCGCCTCGGCCTCGCGCCCCTGACTGTGGTGGTGCTGGACCAGGCGGCGCAGCTCAAGGGCATGCTGCGTGAGGACGGCTGCAGCCTGCTCCGCCCCGGCATCGCCCAGGGCAAGGCCAACGCGGCCCTGGCGTTGGGTTTTGGTGGGCGTGAGCTGGCGCGGCGCGCCCAGAACATGCCCGCCTTCATGAACGCGCTGTCCGATCTCACCGGCGGCTCCGCCGTGCCGGTGCCTGGCGGCGTGCTGCTGCGGGATGCCGACGGCAAGGTCCTGGGCGCCGTTGGCGTATCCGGCGACCTGTCGGAGAAGGACGAGGCCGCCGCCGTAGCCGGAATCAAGGCCGCCGGCCTGATGCCCGACACCGGGGACTGAGCGCCTTCAGACGGCGTCCCCGACCGCCTCCCCGGCAGGGCCGGGGAGGCGGTCGAGGGAAGGAGCGGGCAACATCCGCGCCTGCATCTCCCGCGCCGTGGCGAAGAAGCGCGCCGTCAGCGGCGGGACAAAGGGGTTCTCCTGGGTGATCGCCCGGAACAGCGCCTCGGAATCGTCTCGCACTGTCTCCACCGCCCGCATCAGCTGCTCGAAGCTCGGCGTGGTCTGGCTGGGGCGGGGCAGGCCGAGGCTGTCCACGAGCCGGGCGACCAGATGGGTCAGCCCCTGCACCTGCGCCATCTCCCGGTCATGCGCCTCGGCACTCGAACGGATCACGGTGAGGGCGAGGGCGCGTTCCAGGAAGCGCGCCACCAGCCGGTGCCTGCGCCCGCGTCCCGGGCAGACCGTGACCCGCAGCCCGGCGATCCCGTCGCGCCCGCTGTTCGGCCCGAAGAGCGGATGGGTGCCCGCCAGATCGACGAAGTTCGGCAGGATCTCCCGCAGCAGGCGCAGCGGCTCCAGCTTCAGGGAGCAGGTGTCCACCACCAGTGCGCCGGGGCGCAGATGCGGGGCGATGGCGGCGCCCGCCGCCGCGACCTGGGCGACCGGCACGGCGAGCAGCACGAAGGGCTGCGCCGCGGCCTCCGCGATGCTGGCGGCGCGAACCCCGTGGCGGGCGGCGATCTCCGGCAGATCGGGCCGTGGATCGGCGAGATGGATGCGGAAGAAGGGGCGCAGATGCGGCAGGCAGAAGCTGCCGAAGGCGCCCGCGCCGATCAGGCCGAGGCCGGGGCGGGAAGGGTCCCGCGTGATCGCGGGCAGGGAGGGAAGGGGCGTGGTCATGGCATCGGCGCTCCGGCAAGGGCCGCCGGAGAGGATGCAGGAACGAGTATGCCGCCTTCCGGCGGCCTCGTCTCAATCAGGGAATGACTGATCCTTGCCGCGCCATGGGAGGGCGCGGGTAATAGCTTCGCCGAAGGGGCTGGGCCTGGATCATGCCCCGCATCATGGCACGGCACCGCCCCGCGTCAATGCAGGCCGTTTCCCGCGGGCGCCGCCCTTGCGGGACGCCGCGCCGGGGCGGAACCTGCGCGCCCCTGCGAGGAGAGACGCGATGAGTCGGACCGAGACCGTGCTGCAATACTTGGACGCGCAGGAGGCGCAGCTCCGCCAGCGGTATTTCGAGCTCCTCCGCATCCCCAGCGTCAGCGCCCAGCCCGTCCATGCCGCCGACTGCCGCCGCACCGCCGAGTTCCTGGCCGCCGAGCTGGCCGCGATCGGCTTCGACGCGCGGGTGCGCGAGACGGCGGGGCATCCGGTGGTGGTGGCGCATCACCCGGGGCCGCAATCCGGCGACGCGCCGCACCTGCTCTATTACGGCCATTACGACGTGCAGCCGGCCGAGCCCTTCGGGCTCTGGACCAGCCCGCCCTTCGAGCCGACCGTGGTGCCCGGCCCGCATGGCGACCGCGTGGTGGCGCGCGGCGCGGTGGACGACAAGGGACAGGTGATGACCTGGCTCGCCGCGCTGCGCGCCTGGCACGAGGTCGGCGGCGGCATCCCCGCCCGGGTCACGGCGCTGATCGAGGGCGAGGAGGAGGTGGGATCGCCCAGCCTCGATGCCTTCCTGAAGGAGAACGCCGCCGAGCTGAAGGCGGCCGATGTGGTGGTGGTCAGCGACACCAACCAGTGGGATTTCGACACCCCCGCCATCTCCACCCGGCTGCGCGGCATGGCCTATGTGCAGATCGACCTGCGCGCCGCCTCGCGCGACCTGCATTCCGGCATGTATGGCGGCTCCGCCCGCAATCCGATCAACCTGCTGACCCGCATCCTGGGCGAGTTGCAGGACGAGGACGGGCGGGTGCAGATCCCCGGCTTCTATGACGGGGTGGAGCCGGTTTCCAACGCCCAGGCGGCGCAATGGGCAGAGCTCGGCTTCGACGAGGCGCGCTTCCTGGGCGATGTCGGGCTTTCCGTGCCGGCGGGCGAACGTGGCTTCGGCGCGCTGGAGCGGCTCTGGGCGCGTCCGACCTGCGACCTGAACGGCATCTGGGGCGGCTATACCGGCGACGGCTCCAAGACGGTCATCGCGGCCGAGGCACATGCCAAGCTCTCCTGCCGCCTCGTGGGCCGGCAGGACCCGGAGAAGATCGTGGCCGGAATCAGGGAATTCGTGCAGGCGCGGCTGCCGAAGGACTGCACCGCCGAGGTCCAGGTCTTCGCCCTGGCGGCGCCGGTGGTGGTGCCGGTGGAGAATCGCTTCGTCGCCGCGGCCAAGGAGATCCTGACCGACGAGTTCGGCAAGGCTCCGGCGATGATCGGATGCGGCGGCTCCATCCCCGTGGTGGAAAGCTTCAGGCGTATCCTGGGGCTGGACTCGCTGCTGATGGGCTTCGGCCTGGACGACGACCAGGTTCACAGCCCGAACGAGAAGTTCGAGTGGCGCTGCCTGACTCGGGGGGCGCGTGCCCAGGCCCGGCTGCTGGGCGCCCTGGCGGGCTGAGAGCCGTCCGGCCCAAAAGGATCAGGCCCCGGAACCGGGGCCTGATCCTTGCGCCCCGCCCCCTCGGCAGGGCCGGGAGGCGGAGCCGGTCAGCGCCCGGCCAGTTCCGTCTTGAGCGCCTGGATGCGGGTGCGCAGGCTTTCCCGCAGGCTGGGCGAGGCATGTGCCTTCATCCCCGCCAGGGTCTCCTCCAGCTCGCGCAGGAGACGCCGCTTCTCCTCGCGGTTCCGCTGGATCGGCTTGTTGTCGCTGAACTGGCCCTCGAAGGCACGCATCGGGCTCACATCCCCTGAACACTGTGTGAACATAAGCTATTCCACCGGACTGCAAACGGCAAAGGGGGGGGGCCGTGCGGTCGCCTGCCCGCCCCCCTGTCCCGCGCCGTCAGTATTCGTATTCGTAGGACAGTCCCGCGCTCTGGCCGTCCGTGCCGGTGGTGCTCTTGAGCTTCAGGCGCGGGGTCAGCTCGACCTCCACCCCGACGCGCGGCTGGCCCGTCGTGGCTCCCGGATCGACGTTCACATAGACGCCGTCCGCCACATAGCCACCCGCCTTGACGCCGAGTTCGCCGGAAGAGGTGGAGTCCACGCCCAGCCGGTCCAGGCCCAGTCGCTTCGCGATGCGGCCGAAGAAGCCGCCGTCGGAATCGCTGCCCAGCGCCCCGGTCGCGCCCGCCAGGGCCTGGGCGATCTGGGCGATCTGGAAGGGCGAGAGCTGGCTGGTCGGGCGCGCGAAGAGCAGCCGCGCCAGGACCTCGTCCTGCGGCAGTTCGGGGGAGGAGGTGAACTCCACCTTCGGCGCCGTTGGCTTGCCCGAGATCGCCACGTTGATGGTGGTGGACTGGACCGTGGTGGTGGCCAGGAAGTCCAGGTCCGGCATCACGCCGCCGCTGAAGGCGAGGTTGCCGCGCGAGAAGCTCAGGCGGCGGTCGATCAGGGTGAAGGTGCCGCGCACCATGTTGAGCGAGCCGGTGATGTTCGGCGCCGAGGCGGTGCCGCCGACCTTGAGGTTGCCCTCCATCTCCGCGTCCAGTCCACGGCCGCGCACGTAGAAGCGGCCGGGGATCACCACGTTGATGTCGAGCGCGATCGGTGCCGCCTGCGGGTCGGGCTGGCTCGCGGCGGCCGGGGTGGCGGATGCGGCCCGGGCGCGCCTGGGCACCGGGGCACCGCGCCCGACCTCCCGCACATCGCCCAGATCCGCCACGCTGCCGGGCAGGCCGGTGGGGATGCCGAGCGTGGCCTCGGGGATTTCGATGCGCCCGGAGGCGCGCAGGCCGGAGGCGAGCCCGCCATCCAGCAGCAGGTCGGTGTTGAACAGCCCGGTGAAGAGGTCGCTGGTCACCGGCTGCAACCCCTGGCTGGTCAGGGCGATGCGCAACGGCTGGCCCGGCGCGAAGGGCCGGGCCTCGCCCTGGGCGCTCAGCGTGCCCCTGGTGCCGCTGGCGGTCAGGCTCTCCAGCACGATACGGTCGCCCTGCGCCGTGATGCGCGCCGCGATGTTGCGCAGCGCCGCCCCGTATTCGAGGTTGCGGAAGCTGCCGTTGCTCAGCGTCGCGCCGCCGCTGAGCTGCGGGGCGGAGACGGTGCCGGCAGCGCGGGCGTCGATGGTGAGCTGTCCGGTCGCCCGGTTGGCGCCCGCCGCCAGCAGCGGGCCCGCCAGCGTGCCGAGATTGGCATTGCCACGCAGGCTGGCCTGGACCGGCGCGTTCGCCGCCGCGCCCTGCGGCAGCCGGGCCTCCAGCGTTGCCCGCACGGCGCTGCCGGCCACGAGGTTGGCGACCGCCTCGATCGCCTGGCCGCGCATCTTCGCGTTCACCGTCAGGTTGGCGGGCGGCAGGCCTGTGGCATAGGGCGCGTCGGCCCGGAGCCCGGTGGCGCGGATCTCGCCGTCGATGTTCGGCGCGGCGGTGGCGCCGGTCACGCGGACATCGCCGTTCACCGTGCCGGCGAGGCGCGGATCGGGCACGAAGAGATTGGCCATGGCCACCGGCAGGTTGGCGATGGTGGCGCGCAGGTCGGTCTGCTGCGGTCCCCATTGTCCGCCCAGGCGCAGCGTGCCGCCCGGCCGGGCGGCCAGCGCCATGTCGCCGATCCGGATGCCGCCATCCTGCCGCAGCGTCACCGTGGCGGGCGCGGTCAGGCGGATGCCCATCTGCCCCCGCGTCACGTCCAGCGCAGCGAGGTTCACCGTGCGGTCCGCGCTCACCGCATCGATCCTGGCGCGGGTGTTGAGCCGGGCGTCGAGGGCGGCGATCTGGGCCTGGAGGTTCAGCGCGTCGAGCGCGCCCTCGGCCTTCACCGTGCCATCGACCGGCGTTCCGGCGGCGGTCAGCCGGTTCAGCCGCAGGTCGGCCTTCACCGTCTGTACGCCGCGGGCATCCGGGACACCCCGGGCCTCCAGGTTCAGACCGCCGGCAAGCGGTATGCCGGCGATGCCGGAGAGCGGCGTGAGGTCGCGGGCCTCCAGCTTCACCTGCCCGTCGAAGAGCAGCTTCGCGATGTCGAAGTTGCCGCCGCCGTCCAGGCGCAGCGGGCCGAGGACTGCGGCGAGGCGCTCGATGCGCAGGACCTGCTCGTTCAGCGCGGAGGCCGCGTCGAGGCTCAGCGGCTGTCCGTCCAGCCGGCCGCTCAGCTTCGCGGAGCCGGTCGGAGGGGAGAGGTGGGCGAGATCGGCATCGAGCTGGAGGTTCTCCAGCTTGTGGCCCTGGGCGATCAGTTCGGGGCTGTTCACCTTGGCCTGTACGGTGGGGGCGGCGAGGGTGCCGCCCACATGCAGGTCGGCCTGCATCCGCCCGCGCACCGGCTGGCCGGTGGCCTCGGCATTGGCGAGGCGGATCTGCGCCGTCAGGTCCAGCGGGTCCCGGTAGGAGCCGGAGGCCGTGGCGGCGAGGCCTGCCCCGGTCAGCTCCAGTTGCTCGATCCGCCTCAGGTCGCCGCGCAGGGTCACCACGGGCTCCTTGCCGAGCAGCCCCGGCGCCGGTTCCGGCAGGCGCGGGTCGCGCATCACCAGCTTCGCATCCACCATCGGGTCCTGCTGCGTGCCGGTGACGGTGCCGTCGAGTTCCAGCGCCCCCCAGCCGATGCTGGCCGGCAGCAGGTCGCCCAGTGCCTTCGCATCGCCCATGCGCGCCTTCAGCGCGAGGTCGAGCGTGTCGCGGTAGCGGCCCGAGGCCTCCAGGTTCAGCCCGGCGCCCGCCACGGTCAGGCGTTCGATGCGCTCGCCGTCGCCCTTGAGGTCCAGCCGGATGGCGTCGCCCACCAGGGTCGGCGGCGCCTGCGGGATGCGTGGCTGGCGCACCACGCCTTGTGCCTCGATGCCCGGGGCGCTGGTGGAGCCGGTGACATGGGCGTTCAGCGTGATGCCGTCCCAGCCCATCCCTTGGGGCAGCAGGCCGCCCAGTGCCTCGGAACGGCCGAGCTCCGCCTTGACTGTCAGGTCGCTGTTGTCGCCGACATAGCCGCTGCCTTCCACGCGGCCCGGCGCGGCGGAAACGAGGAAGCTGTTCAGCCGCAGGCCGGCGCCCTCGGGCCGCAGGTCCACGGCGAAGTCGCCGCCGGTGACCGGAGCGGGCAGCAGGCCGGGGGCCTGGACATTGCCCCTGGCCACCAGGCCCAGGCCACCGGTCGCCGGCAGGGCCAGCGTGCCGTCCGCCTGGGCCTTCAGCGCATCGCCGATGGCGGCGCGCAGCGTCAGCGCGGCGCCCTCGGCCGGACCGTCCAGGGTGATCCGGGCGCTGCCGGGGGCGGGGGGCAGGCCGAGCAGCCCGGCCACCATGCCGCCCGCGGGCTCGTCATAGGACAGGTTCAGCTTCACCCGCTGCCCGGGGGCCAGGGCGACATCGGCATCCAGCGCGCCGGGCATGTCCAGCCGCCGCGCCTTCACGCCGAGGAAGGCGCCGTCCTCACCCAGCCGCCCGCCCGCCTGCAGGTTCAGCGCCGCGGGCATCCCGGCCACCGCCTGCCCGATCTCCAGCCGCTCGACCTCCAGCGCCTCCAGCGCAAGGCCGACGGGAAGCTGGGGCAGGGAGGGGATCAGGCTGCCGCCCTCGCTGGGCTGCGGCTCCGGCGCCGGGGCGGTGCTTTCCGGCACGCGCTCGAAATCCAGGCGGCTGGCATGGAGGCGGCGGATGCGGACCTCCCGGTGCAGCAGGGCACCGAGATCCATGTCCAGCGAGGCGTTCTCGATGGTCAGGTAGGTGCCCTTGGCATCGGCCATGGCGATCCGGTCGATGCGCGGGCCGAAGGGCAGGCCGCCATGCAGCCCCTCGATGGTCAGGCCGGGCACGTACTGCCCGGCCAGCCGGGCGATCATCGCCTGCCCGGGCGAGGTATTGGCGAAGACCAGCACGCCGCCGACCACGACGACGGGGAGGAGGATCAGGACCAGCAGCAGGATGCCGGCCCACTTCAGCGCGCGCCGCATCAGAAGGCCTGCCCGATGCCGATATAGAGGCCGTAGCCGGAATCGCCCGGCAGCTTCTTCAGCGGGAAGGCCACGTCGGCGCGGATCGGGCCGATGGCGGTGGCGTAGCGCACGCCCAGGCCGGCGCCGAAGGCCAGGTTGCTGAAGCCGGGCGCGCTGTCCTCCTGCACGCTGCCGCCATCGACGAAGGCGGCCATGCCCCAGGCGCCCGCGATGCGCTGCCGCACCTCCAGGCTGGCCTCGACCACCGACAGGCCCCCGGTCGGCGTGTCGTTGCTGCGGCGCGGTCCGATGCGCTGGAAGTCGTAGCCACGCACCGAGCCGCCGCCGCCCGCGTAGAAGCGCATATGCGGCGGCACGTCGAAATAGGAGGAGGTGCCGAGAATGCTGCCGACGGAGATTCGTCCTGCCAGGATCGTGCCCTTGTCGCTGGTGAGGTCGTGGTAGGCACTGGCGGTGCCGCGCATCCGCACAAAGGTCTGCCCGCCGTTGATGGCATAGATCGGCGAAACCAGCCCGTTCAGCCGCAGGCCGCGCGAGGGGTCGAGCAGGCTGTCCGTATCGTCCCAGAAGGCGGTGCCGAGCAGGCCCACGAGCTGGTAGTCGCGCTTGCTCGCACCGTATTCCTTGGTCTTGCCGAACTCGCCGATCACGCCGCCCGCCAGGGTCAGGCGCGGATCGGGCTTGGTCTCGACCGACACGGCCCCGGTGACGGCGTCGCGGTCATAGGCGAGCAGCCGCTCGCGGATCGCCGCCGTGTCGATCACCAGCGTCATGTTGCGCCCGAAGATCCAGGGCGAGCGGAGATTGGCGCCCACCCGGGCGTTGAAGCTGTTGCCGGAGCTGCTCTGCGAGGTCCGGCCGACCGAGCCTTCCAGGCGTAGCCGCTCGGCGCCGCCAAAGAGGTTCCGGTGCTCCCAGTACACCGTCGCGGTCGGGCCGTTGCGGGTCTCGTAGGCGCCGGTGACGCCCAGGGCGCGGCGCGGCCGCTCGGAGACCAGGAAGGTGACCGGCAGGCGCCCGCTGCCGTCCAGCGCCGTGCCTTCCTGCGCCCGCACCATGCCGAAGACGCCGAGATCCACGAGGTCCCGCCGCACCCGGGACAAGGTCTGCGGGCTGTACTCCCTGTCGGTGAGCTGCCCGGCCACGGCGTTGAGCATGCGCGGGCTGACGCGGGTCGCGCCCTCCACCTCCGGCGTGGCGAAGCGCGCCTGCGGCCCGGGCTGGAGGTGATAGACCACCTCCATGAGATGCGTGTCGAAATCGACCGTCACCTCCCGCCGGGGGATGGAGGCGAAGGGATAGCCGGCATCGCGCAACGAGGTGACCAGCCGGTCGCCGGCCGAGATCACGTCCTCGGCCCGCGCGGGATCGCCTTTGGCGAGGCCGGTGATCTCCCCGGCGGCCAGGTCGCGGCCGGGGTCTTCCGGCGCGACCCGGAGCAGCCCGATCCGGAAGCGCTCGCCAGGCTCGGCGCCGACGGCCACCTTCACCGGCTCCTTGCGGCCGGCCAGCCGCGCGGCGAGCTGCGGCGTTTCCGGCGGCTGCCCGTCGATCAGCACCACCGGGCGCCCGCCATAGAAGCCTTCCGCCCGCAGCGCGCGCGTGACCAGCCCCTGTTCCTGCAAGGCGCGGGCGACCAGCCCCTCGGCCGAGGTGGGGGCGACGCCCTGCAGCCGCTTCAGGGCGGAGATGGACGAGATCGCGGAATCGACCTCGGAGCTTCCGGTCGGGCGGAACTCGGTCTCATAGGGGACAGTGGCCTCGTCACCCGCGCCCTGGTCCGCCGCCCCGGTGCCGGCGGCCGGGGCGCCGGGCTGGGCTGAAGGAGGGGAGGCCGCCCCCGCCGGGCCGCCTGCCTGGCTGCCCCCTTGGGCCAGTGAGATCTCCGCGGGCATCGCGACCACGAAGGTGAAAGAGGCAAGCAATGCCGGAAGGCGATGGAGCATCGGCAATGAAAGGGCTATCCCCCGAAACCATGAACCCGGAACTCGTCGAAACCCTGACCGGTTGGCGCCGCCACCTGCACGCCAACCCTGCCCCTACCCTGGATGAGGGACCTACGGCGGCGTATGTGGCCGCACGTCTGCGCGAGCTTGGCGTGACCGAGATCGCCGAGGGCATCGGCGGGCACGGGCTGGTTGCCACCCTGCGGCGCGGCGGCGGCAACCGCTCGGTCGGCCTGCGCGCCGACATGGACGCGCTGCCGATCCAGGAGGCCGCGGCCGACCTGCCCTGGGCCTCGACGCGGCCGGGCGTGATGCATGCCTGCGGCCATGACGGCCATACGGTGGCGCTGCTCGGCGCGGCGGCTCTGCTGCTCCGGGACGAGAGCTGGTCGGGCACGGTCCATCTGGTCTTCCAGCCCGCCGAGGAGGGTGGGGGTGGTGCCCGCTCCATGGTGGCGGACGGTCTCTTCGAGCGTTTCCCCATGGACCGGATCTTCGGCTGGCACAACTGGCCGGGCCTGCCGGTGGGCACCATCGCCGTCCATGACAGCGCGGTCATGGCGGCCGGCCGGCGTTTCAACATCGTCATCCGCGGCCATGCCGGTCATGCCGCCCTGCCGCACCTGACGCGCGACCCGATCCTCGCCGCCGGCCACGCCATCACCGCCGTGCAGTCCATCGTGGCGCGCTCGGTGGACCCGATGAAGACGGCGGTGTGCAGCCTGACCACGATCCATGGCGGCGAGGCCTCGAACCAGATCGCGGCGGAGGTGGTGCTGGACGGCACCATCCGCTTCATCGACGACGAGGTCGGCCGGCTGATGATCGAGCGGCTGGAGGCCATCGCCGCCGGCCTGGAGGCGAGCTTCGGCGTGCGGGCCGAGGTGCGGGTGCTGGCCGGGGTCGATGCCACGATCAACCACCCGGCGGAGCGCGAGCTGGCCGCCGGGGCCGCCGGGGCCGTGGCGCCGCTGCGCCGGGACGTGGGCCCCGCCATGACGGGGGAGGATTTCAGCGCCTTCCTGCAGAAGGTGCCGGGTGCCTTCGTCTGGATCGGCAACGGCCCGGCCGAGGGCGGGCGGGAGCTGCACAACCCGCACTACGATTTCGACGACCGCGTGCTGCCGGTGGCCAGCAGCTACCTCGCCGAGGCGGCGAGGCGGGCGCTTTCCGCCAAGGGCTGAGGCGCCGGGCGGCGGGAAGGGGGACTCAGCCGAGCCTTTCCCGCAGCCAGCGCCCCGCTTCCGCCACCGCCTCGTCGGCGGCGCCGACCCGGCCCTGGGCTCGCAGGAAGCCGTGCACCGTGCCGGGAAAGAGGCGCGACAGCACCTCCACCCCGGCCTCCCGCATCCGCCCGGTCAGGGCCAGGCTGTCGTCGCGCAGCACGTCCAGCTCCGCGACCTGCAGCAGGGCCGGGGGCAGGCCACGGAGATCGGCGAGGAGCGGCGAGGCGAGGGGGCTCATCCGCGTCTCCTCCTCCGGCGCGTAGAGGCGCCAGAAGAGCGTCATCCGCTCCCGCGTCAGGCCGAAGCCCTCGGCGAACTCGCGCTGGCTCTCCGTATCGCAGCGGGCATCGTAGCAGCCATAGGCGAGCAGCAGCCCGCGCAGCGCCAGCCCCGGATCGGTCTCCCGCAGCAGCAGCGCGGCCGCGAGGGCCAGGTTGGCCCCGGCCGAATCGCCGCCCAGCACGATGCGCGCCGGGTCCAGCCCCAGCGAGGCGCCATGGGCCGCCACATGGCGCACCACCCCGGCCACCTGTTCCAGCGCGATGGGGAATGCGGCCTCGGGCGACAGGGCATAGTCCGGCGCCAGCACGGCGCAGCCGGCGGCCTGGGCATAGGCGCGGAACAGGCGGTCATGCGTGTCCACGCTGTTCCAGACCCAGCCGCCGCCATGCAGGTTCACCATTACCGGCAGGGCGGCTCCACGTCCGCCTTCCACATGCGGGCGGTGCAGGCGGCAGGACAGCGGGCCGGAGGACAGGTCGAGCCGCAGGTCGCGGCTTTCCGCCATGGCATGGCCCCCGGCCGCGAGCGGCAGGTTCAGCGCCTCGGTCCGCGCCCGTCCGGCGGCGAGGTGGCGCGCCGTGTCCCGGGTGATGTCCGGGATTGGATCGGACAGCGCGGCGGCCTCCATCGCGCGGGTGAAGCGAAGCATCTCCGGATCCCAGCGCGAGTCCTGCGGCATCGGCACGGCCCTTCCTTCTCATGCCCCCGCCAATGGGCATTGACGGGGAAGCCTGAAAGCAAGATTGCCGCATCGCCTGGAAATCACCACCCTGAGGCGGCGATGACCCCTTTCCACTCCCCCAGCCTCCGGCCCGGTTTCCGGGCCGCCTCCCTTTTCGCGCCCAGGCGCGTGGCCTTCCTGGGCGATCCCGCCCTGCCGGAGACCGCGATCCTGGCCCGCAACCTGGTCGCCGGGCAGTTCAAGGGAGCGTTGCACACGATCGGCTTCCGCTGGGACGGGCTGGAGGAGGCGCCGAACCTCGACGCTCTGGAGGAGGCGCCGGACCTCGCCGTGATCTCCCTGCCGCCGGAGGCCCAGCCCGCCGCCTTCGCCGCCCTGGCCGCCCGGGGCTGCCACGCGGCGGTGGTGCCGGTCGCCGCCCCCGACCTCGCCGCCCTCGCGCGCGGCAGCGGCGTGCGGGCGCTGGGGCAGCGTTCCTTCGGGCTGGCGGTGCCGCCGCTGGGCCTTAACGCCACGCTGTCGCATCTCGTGCCCCGGCCAGGGAAGCTGGCGCTGCTCTGCCAGTCCTCGGCCCTGGCCCGGGCGATCCTGGACTATGCCGAAGCCCAGGGCTTCGGCTTCAGCCTGATCGCGGGCATCGGCGGCAACGCGGATTACGGCTTTGCCGGCGCGCTGGACTGGCTGGCGCGCGACGCGGCCACCAATGCCGTGTTGCTGGACCTGCGGCGGATCAAGAACCGGCGGCAGTTCATCTCCGCCGCCCGTGCCACGGCGCGCACCCGGCCGGTGGTGGCGATCCGGCCCGGCAGCGCCTCGCGCGAGGCGCTGGGCGGAGCGGACGCGGTGATGGAGGCGGCGCTGCGCCGCGCCGGGGTGCTCCGGGTGGCGGATCTGGCGGAGCTCCTCGCCGCCGCCGAAACGCTGTCGCGCGTCCGGGTCTCCTCGCTGCGCAGCGGGGCGGAGGCGGACCGGATCGCCGTGATCTCCAACGGCCTCGCCACCGGCCAGATGGCGACCGATTCGGCGCTCCGGCGCGGCGGGCGGCTGGCGGAGATCCCGGAGGCCGCCTGGCCGATGCTGAACCTCGCCCTGCCGCCGCGCTGGCATGGTGGCAACCCGCTGGTCCTGCCGCATGGCGAGGGGCACCGGCTGGCGGAGGTGGCGGCGATGATCGCCACGCTGCCGGAGGTGGGCTCGGTGGTGGCAATCCACTCGCCGAATCCGGAGGAGGACAGCGACGCCGTGGCCGCCGCCATGGCCGGGCTCAGCGGCATCCGTGGCGCGCCGATCCTGGTGGGCTGGCTGGGTCAGGCCACCGGCAGCCCGCAGCGCTCCTTTCTCGCCCGCTCCGGCATCGCCGTCTTTCCCACGCCGGAACGGGCGGTGCGCGGCGCGCTGCATCTGGCGCAGGACCGGCGCAACCGCGATGTGGCGGCGGAGTTGCCGCCGCGCGACGTGCTCGACTTCGCGCCGGACCGCGCGGCGGTGCGCCGGCTGCTGGATGCGGTGCGGGAGCGGGGCCGGCTGTCGCTGAACGAGGCCGAGGCGCTGGGCGTCTTCGACGCCTATGGCGTGCCGACCATCGCGCGCCGCGTGGTCGCCACCCCGACCGAGGCGGGCAAAGCGGCCATGGAGCTCGGCTTCCCGGTGGTGCTGAAGCTGCTGAGCGCCGAACTGCCGCGCAAGACGGAGATCGGCGGCGTCGCGGTCGGGCTGCGCGACGTGAAGAGCGTGCGGGCCGCGGGCCTCGCCATGCTGACGCGCGCGGCGCAGGAGCGGCCGGACTGCCGCATCGACGGGCTGCTGGTTGAGCGGCAGGCGCAGCCCGGCGCGGAGCTGCGCCTGCGCCTAGGCGACGAGGTGATGTTCGGCCCCTGGATCGGCTTCGGTGCCGGCGGCACCACCGCCGACCTGCAGGCCGATGAGGCGGTGGACCTGCCGCCGCTGAACCGCGTCCTGGCCACGGCGCTGATCGGCCGCACGCGGATCTCGCGCCGCCTGCATGGCTGGCGGGACCAGGAGGCCGTGAAGGTCGAGGCGGTGTCCGACGCGCTGGTGCGGCTTTCGGCCCTGGTGGTGGATTTCCCGGAGATCAAGGAAGCCACCATCAACCCGCTGATCGCCACCGCCACGGGCGTGATCGCCGTGGATGCCGACCTGCGCCTGCGGGCGGAGGGCGAGGCCGCGATGCTGGCCATCCCGCCCTATCCGGCGGAGCTGGCGGAGCCCTGGACGGCGCCGGACGGGCGCCGGCTGATGGTCCGCCCGATCCGCCCCGAGGATGCGGCCGCCCAGGCGGAGGCCTTCCGGAACATGGACCCGGACGATATCCGCTGGCGCTTCTTTGGCGCCATGCGCGAGCTGCCGCGTGCCCAGATCGCCCGCATGACGCAGATCGACTATGACCGGGAGATGGCCTTCGTCGCCATCGAGACGGGTGAGGACGGGGTGGACCGGATCGTCGGCGTTTCCCGCCTGACGCGGGAGGGGCAGGGCAACAGCGCCGAGTTCGCCGTGGTGGTGCTGCCACGCTGGAAGGGCAAGGGGCTGGGCCGCCACCTGATGCGGCGGGTGCTGGACTGGGGCCAGGAAACCGGCATCCGTCGCGTGGTGGGCCAGGTCCTGGCGGACAACACGCCGATGCAGGCTTTCGTGACCCGGCTCGGCTTCCACCTGCACCGGCTGGAGGACGATGTCCTGGAGGCGAGCCTCGATCTCTGAGGACTGCGGGGGCTGGCACGGTGCCGCCCCCGCGGGTTTCAGTCGTTGCGCGAGTGGCTCTGGATCAGCTCCCGCACACGGGCCGCCGCGCTGGCGCCCTTGAGCGCGTCGCGCCACACCGATTCCGCCACGCGCTGGTGGATGGACACGGCCTCGTCCGCCCCGGTGATCATGCCGACGCCGACGGCATTGAAGGGCGAGACGTCGGGGGCGAAGGGGTTGGCGCAGAGATGGGCGCGCTCGCGGTCACGGAAGACCACGAAGGTGCCGGCCGGATCGCCGCCTGGCAGCAGGCCGAGCTGCAGGCCCATCGGC
This sequence comes from Roseomonas mucosa ATCC BAA-692, assembly GCF_000622225.1. Classification (GTDB taxonomy): domain Bacteria; phylum Pseudomonadota; class Alphaproteobacteria; order Acetobacterales; family Acetobacteraceae; genus Roseomonas; species Roseomonas mucosa. Next base: position 118,407 of record NZ_JHWD01000003.1, read on the forward strand.
TCGCTCTCCATCAGCTCGGCGATGCGCTCCACCTCGGCGCGTGCCGCCGCGCGGCAGCGGTTCCGGACGCGGTCGGACAGCGGCATGGCGCCGGCCACGCCATCCTCCAGCAGCCGGCGCAGGGCGCCTTCGCCCAGCATGGCGATGATCGAGGGCCGGCGCTGGGCATAGAGGCGCTTGCGCGTGGCGAGCTGGCTGAGCGCCTGTTCCGCCGTGGTACGGGCCTGCATCCGCTCCGGCGAGGCATCGGCGGTCTCCGCCAGGGCCTCGGCCAGCGCCCCCTCCAACGCGTCCGAGGACACCTGTACGCAGAGCGCCCCGCCCACTTGCAGAAGCTGGTCGGCCTGTTCCTCGATCTGGCGCAGGCGCTCGGTAAGGGCGAGGGGCCGGGAGAAATACTCGACACCGATCCCCAGCAGGGACAGTGGCGAGATTTTCAGCAGCTCCGCGAGGCGCCGGATCGTGTCCAGCTTGATGACCTCGCCCTTCTCGTAGCGATAGAGCGCTGCACGGGACACGCCCAGGCGCGCCGCGATCTCCTCGGCCCGGAGACCCGATTCGAGCCTGTAGGCGCGTAATTGCTGCCCGATATCGGCAAACCGCATGCAACCCCTCGTGATTTAAGCGTGTTGGCCCCCGGTCGGTCGAGCCCCATAACCGAACCGAAGCATTTCTCGCAAAATGCGGCGGCGCCCGAAGCGTATCAACAGGAATCTACATTTTTTGATGCGTCGCAACGATCGTCGCTTCGGGCCACGCCATGCAAATCGTCTTTCTGCTTCTTTCCACTATCTTTAATGGACGTGCCACAGGCAGGCGGAACGCGGGGGCTGTACCGGAAGCGTCGATACCCTGAACCCGGCGGTCCGTCAGGTTTCCCAGGCGTGTTTTCCGCTCCGGCGCGTTCGATTCGGCGGACGGCCCGCCTCCGGGTGCCAGGGATGGCCGGAATCTGGCCGGCGATCCGGTCGGAGGCGCGCGAGGCGCCCGGCCCGGCCCGCCCGCATCCTGTCCCCTCGTACCCCTGCGTATTTCCCTTGGCGCCGATCCGGCCTAGAGCGGAAACGCGCGGATGGATCGGTCTGGCCGTGAGCTGGCCCGTATCCGGGGCAGGCGACACGGCGGGACCCCGTCCCGGGACCGGAACCGCGCCCGAATCCTTGGACGCCGAGAACATGGCACGAATCCCGGAGACCCCGGACGAATCCTTCCGGCCGGCGCAGCTGATCGGCGCCCTGGCCCTGCTGGCGCTGCTGGCTGGCTGCCTGCTGGTGGTGCGCCCCTTCCTGTCCGCGCTGCTCTGGGCGGCGATCCTCAGCTACTCCACATGGCCCGCCTACCGGCTGCTGCGGGACAGGCTGGGGCTCTCCGCCAACCTCGCCGCCGTCGTCATGGTCGGCGCCATGTTCCTGGTGCTGGGCCTGCCGCTGCTCTTCGCCGCGCCCACCAGCGGGGCGGATGTGGAGAACCTGCGCCAGATGGTGCGCCGGGCCACGGAAGGCGGCCTGCCGAGCCTCTCCGGCCTGGTCGGCGCCATCCCCGTGCTCGGCCCCTGGCTGCAGGGCCATGTGAACCGGCTGGGCACCGACCTGTCAGGGATTTTCCAGACGCTGCAGCCCTATATCGGCAGCGTCGCGCAGCTCCTGCTTTCCGGCGTGCTGGGCATCCTGTCCGGGCTGGCGGAGCTGCTGATCGCGATCCTGCTGGCCTTCTTCTTCTTCCGGGACGGCGCGAAGCTGGCGGATGCGGTGCAGCGCATGGCGGAGCGGATCGCCGGCGCGCGCGGGCGGCACCTCGTGCTCCTGGCCGGGGATGTGACCCAGGGCGTTGTCTATGGACTGCTGGGCACGGCGGTGGCCCAGGGGGTGATGACCGGCTTCGGCCTCTGGCTGGTGGGCGTGCCGCAGCCGGTGCTGCTCGGCGTCGTGGCGGGCTGCATCTCGATCCTGCCGGTCGGCGCGCCGGTGGTTTGGATCCCGGCGGCGGTCTGGCTCTTTGTCGAGGGGCGCCCCTGGGCCGGTGGCTTCATGCTGCTCTATGGCGCAGGCGGGATTTCCTCGGTGGACAACTTCATCCGCCCCTGGCTCATCGCGCGCGGCGCCGACCTGCCCCTGTTGCTGACCCTGCTCGGGGCACTGGGCGGCGCCTTTGCCTTCGGTCTGCTGGGGCTGTTCCTGGGCCCTGTGCTGCTGGCCGTGGGCTTCACCATCCTGAAGGAATGGCTCGGCCAGCCGCCTGCGGCAGGGATGGACCAGAGCGGATCGCCGAAGGGCGTAAGCCCGGAGGCGTGAATCCGCCCTGAAGACCTCAGCGGAAAGGAACGGCGGCGACCACGTTGTAGGGCGAGCCGTCCACCAGCTTGGTGGACCATGCCAGATAGACGACCACGCCCTGCTCCTCGTCGATGAAGCGGTGAACCCGCGTCTCCTTGAAGAACAGGCTGGTGTTGCTCTCGAAGACCTTCTCGCCACGGTCACCACGCTGGGCCTTGTCGGTCACCTGCACCGGCCCGGTGGCGACACAGTTCAGGCCGAAGCGCGCCGGGTCCTCCGCCAGACCGACCATGCCGGACACGCCGCCCGTACGCGCCTGGCTGATGTAGCAGGCCACGCCGGACACGTCCGGGTCGTTGAAGCGTTCCACCACCACGCGGTGGGAGCGGGTGAGGCCGAGATTGGTGACGGCGGTGTTCACATAGCCGATCTGCTTGGTCTCGTCCGCCGAGGCGGGCAGGGCGAGGCATGTGCCGAGCAGGGCGGCGAGGGCGATGCGGTGGGGGCGGCTCATGGGCGGGGCTCCGGTTCCGGGCAGACCTCCACAGGAATGCCGGGGTGTTGTCCGCGGCACCAGAGGGTGCTGCCCAACGGCCGGGGACGACAGCCGGTTGCGCGGCGCGCCGTGGCGGGGGCCGTTGGCGCGCCGCTCGCGGAACTCAGTGCTTCTCGACGCCCCAGAAGACCGGGACCGTGGTGGGCCGGATTCCGGTCAGGCTGGCGCGCCAGGCGGCATTGGTGCGGAACTGCCCGGCATTGACATAGGGCACCGTCTCGTAGGCACGGGCCTGCACCCGGTCGAGCAGCGCGCGGCGTTTCTCGGGGTCGTTCTCGCTCCACCACTCATGCCGCAGCGCTTCCAGCTCCTTGTCGCAGGGCCAGCCGGACAGCCCGCCGTCGCAGGGGCTGGCGAGATAGAAATTGGACAGCGGATCGCCCGCGTCGAAGGCATTGGCGACGGTGACGAAGAGGTTCCAGCCCTCCTTCCTGTTGCGGCGCTGGCCCAGCGTGCCCCAGTCCATGGAAGGCAGGTCCACGTTCATGCCCGCCTGCTTGAGGGCCTCCGCCATCACCAGCGTCGCCGCGTTGTTCAGCGGCTGCTCCGTGGAGTTCAGGAAGACCACGGGCGAACCGTCATAGCCGCCCTGGCGCAGGTATTCCCGCGCCCGGGGCAGGTCCTGCTCCTTCAGCCCGCGCGCCCCGGCGGCGGTCTCCAGTGGTGTGCCGCACATGAAATAGGCGGGGCAGTAGGGCACCTGCTCGGCGGGGCGGATGCCCATGCCGTCCAGCACGTCCTTCTGGCTCACCGCGAAGAGCAGGGCCTGGCGCGCACGCTCGTTGTCGAAGGGCGGCTGCGCGTGATTGGGACGCAGCCAGACCATGTAGCCGACGGGGTTGATCGGCTTCACGGTGAGCTGCCTGTTGCGTTCCAGTTGCGGGATCAGGTCCGGCGGCGGCTGCTCGATGAAGTCGATCTCGCCGTTGCTCAGCGCATTGGCGGCAACGGCGGCATCGGGCATGGCCAGCCACTCGATGCGGTCCACCTTGGGCTCCTTGCCCCCGGCCAGCCCGTCCGCCGGCTCGGGGCGCGGCCTGTAGGCGGGGTTGCGGACATAGACGGTGCGGTCGCCGACGCGCCATTCCTCCTTGCGGAGGATGAAGGGGCCGGAGCCGGTGGCATCGGTGATCTGGGTGTTCGCCGGGGTCCGGGCGATGCGTTCAGGCATCACGAAAAGGGCCGAGCCGGTCGGGCGGGCCAGCGCCTCCAGCACCAGGGCGAAGGGCCGGCTGAGCTTCAGCTCGAAGCTCTTCTCGTCCACCGCGTCAAGCGAGGCGGTGGCGGCGGCCATGGCCTTGCCCACCACGTCGCGCTGCGCCCAGCGCTTGATCGAGGCCACCGCGTCGGCCGCCCGCACCGGCTGCCCGTCATGGAAGGCGAGACCGTCGCGCAGGGTGAAGCGCCAGGTCAGGCGGTCATCGGAGGCGGTGTAGCGGTCCACCATCTGCGGCTTCGGCACGCCCTGGCTGTCCAGGGCGAAGAGCTGGTCGTAGACGAAGAAGCCGTGGTTCCGCACCACCGCCGCCTGCGAGAAGACCGGGTCGAGGCTGGTGAGGTCGTTGATCAGCACCACGCGCAGGGTCGTGTCGGCCTGGGCGGCGGGGGCGGAGGCGAGCATGGCCGCGCCGGTCAGGCTGGCGGCGGCGAGGCGCAGGGTCAGGGCAAGGGCCCCGCGGCGTGAGGACATGGCGGCATCTCCGCTGGCGGAATGGCGACAAGCCGCCCCGGTCTCCCGGGGCGGCGCGTCGGATCGGCCGCATGTCAGCACGGACCGTGCCAGCGGGCGAGGGCGGCGCCCTCAGTCCCCGAGGGCCACGCCCTCCCGCCGCGGATCGGCGCCGCCGACCATGCCCTCCGGCGTCACGCGGATCGCCTGGGTGCCCGAATTCATCGCGCGGATATCCACGGTATGGCCCATCGCCTGGAGCGCCGGGGCAAGGCCGGCGGCGGCGGTGCCGCCCTCCAGCTCCACCGCGCCGCCCAGCGTGCCGACATGCGGCAGGGCCAGCGCCGCCTGTGGGTCGAGCCGCCAGTCCAGCATGCCCAGCAGGGCCTGGGCGACATAGCCGATGATTCGCGCCCCGCCGGCGGAGCCGACGGCGGCGACCAGCCGGCCCTGGCGGTCGAAGACCAGCGTGGGGGACATGGAGGAGCGCGGGCGCTTGCCGCCCTGCACCTGGTTGGCCACCGGGCGGCCATCCACCTCCGGCCGGAAGGAGAAGTCGGTCAGCTCGTTGTTCAGGATGAAGCCGCGCACCATCAGCCGCGCGCCGAAGGCATCCTCGACCGTCGTGGTCATGGCCAGGGCGTTCCCGGCATCGTCCACCACGATCACCTGGCTGGTGCCGTGCTCCGGCTGGGGCGGCATGGGGGAAAGCGGCACCTCGTTCGGGTCGCGCCAGCTGGGATTGCCGGGGCTGGGCTGGGCCATGGCGAGGCCGGGTGCCACCGCCTGCGCCCGCAGGGTCAGGTAGGCCGGGTCCAGCAGACCGCGCAGCGGCACGGGCAGGAAATCGCTGTCGGCCAGGTACTGGTTGCGGTCGGCGAAGGCGAGGCGCCCGGCCTCGGCGATCAGGTGCGCCGCCTCGGCACCGCGCGGATCGAGGGCGGAAAGGTTGAAGTGCTCCAGCACGCCCAGGATCTGCGCCACCGCCACGCCGCCGGAGGAAGGCGGCGGGAAGCCGCAGACGATGTAGAGGCGGTAGGGCGTGCAGACCGGCTGCCGCCGCTTCGGCGCGTAGCCGGCGAGGTCGTCGGTGGTCATCAGCCCGCCTTCGCCATAGTTGCGCACCGCCGCGGCGATGTCGGAGGCGATGGGGCCGCGCAGCAGCGCCGCCGCGCCGCCATCGGCGATGGCCTGCAGGGTGTCGGCCAGGGCCGGGTTGCGCCGCACCGTGCCTTCCGGCAGCGGCACCGGATCATTGGCGAGAGGCGCGGGCGAGAAGAAGTAGCTCCGGGTCGCGGGGTTCCGCCGCAGTCGCTCGGCATCGTCGGCGATGGCACCGGCCAGCCGGGCGGAAACGCGGAAGCCCTCCCGCGCCGCCTTGATCGCGGGCTCGAAGAGCCTGGCCCAGGGCAGGCGGCCATTCTCCTTGTGCGCGGCCTCCAGCATGGCGATGGCGCCGGGCACGCCGATGCTGCGGCCGGACATGACGGCGTCGTGGAAGGGCAGCGGCTGGCCGTCGCGCAGGAAAAGGCCCGGCTGCGCGGCGGCGGGGGCAGTTTCCCGCCCGTCCCAGGCGGCGATCCTGCCGCTGGCCGCGTCGCGGTACAGCATCAGCGCGCCGCCGCCGATGCCCGAGGACTGCGGCTCGACCAGGGTGAGCATGGCCTGCACGGCGATGGCCGCATCCACCGCGCTGCCGCCCTGGCGCAGCATGGCGAGGCCGGCCTCCGCCGCCAGGGGATGGGCCGCCGCCACGATGTGCCTTCTGGCGACACCGGCCTGCGGATGCAGCGCGCCCGCGCTATCCTGCGCCGCCGCCGGCGGTGAGATGAACAGGGCGAGGCAGAGGACAAGGCGACGCATGAGGCGGACTCCGACGATCGGTGCCCCGGAGCGGGACGGATCCGGCCCAGATGGGGCGGCGGGCAGATTGCGCCAGGATTGCGCCGATCCGAAGGCAGGCCGCAGGCGGGCGGAGAGCCGGGGGCGTGCGGCCGAGTCCCTGGCGGCGGAGGCGCTGCGGGCCGAGGGCTGGGCGGTGCTGGCCCTGCGGGTACGCACGCCGGCCGGGGAGATCGACCTGATCGCCGAGCGGGAGGGGCTGCTCGCCTTTGTCGAGGTGAAGGCGCGGCCCGATCTCGCCGGCGCGGCGCTGGCCCTGGGGCCCCGGCAGCGCGCGCGGCTGCTGGCCGCGGCGGAGGCCTGGCTCGCCCTGCATCCCGGCCATGGCGGCGCGGGCATCCGCTTCGACGTCATCCTGGTGGATGGCGCGGGGCGGATGCGGCGCATCGCCGATGCCTTCCGGCTGGGCGACTGAGGCTCAGTCCACGATGAAGAGCTTCGCGCCCGTTTCCGTGGAGGAGCGGTGCGGCGCGTCGCCGAAATCCGAGACGGTGTAGCCATGCCCGGCGGTGAGGGTGACGCTACGGCCGTCCTTCAGCTCGCTCCTCAGCGTGCCTTCCAGCACGTAGATGATGTGGCCACGGTCGCACCAGTGGTCCGCCACATAGCCGGGCGAATACTCCACCACGCGCATCCGCACGTCGCCGTTGTTCAGCGTGCGCCACAGGGCGGTGCCGGTCTCGCCCTTGTGCTCGGTGGCGGGCAGGGCGTCCCAGTGGACAGGGGTGAAGGGAAGTGCGGGCAGCTTCAAGGCCGGTGGCTCCATGTCGGTCGCGCGGCCCGGTTCTGCGCCCCTGGCCGGCCCGGCGCAACGAGGCGGCCCCGTCGCCTCAGCGCGCGCGGTAGGCCAGCGCCTCCGCCACATGGGGCCGGCCGATCACGGCGGAGCCGGCGAGGTCGGCGACGCTGCGTGCCACCCGCAGCATCCGGATGAAGCCCCGGTTGGACAGGCGCAGCCGTTCCACCGCGCGTTCGGCCAGGACCAGCGCCTCGGCGGACAGGGCGGGCTTGAGGTGGTCCAGGCTGGCCTCCGCATTGGTGCGCGGCCCGTTGCGGCCCCAGCGTTCCGCCTGCATCGTGCGGGCCTGCGCCACCCGGCCGGCCACCACGGCGCTGGTCTCCCCGGCCGGGGCGCGGGCGAGTTCCCCGGCGGGGATCGGCTGCAGGGCGATGCTCATGTCCAGCCGGTCCAGCACCGGGCCGGACAGCTTGCCGCGATAATCCTCGCCGCAGCGGGGCGCCCGGCCGCATTCGCGCCCGCCTTCGCCCAGATAGCCGCAGCGGCAGGGGTTCATCGCCGCCACGAGCTGCACCCGTGCCGGGTAGGAGACATGGGCGCTGGCGCGGCTGATGGAGACGGTGCCGCTTTCCAGCGGCTGGCGCAGCGCCTCCAGCGCCGGGCGCGGGAATTCCGGCAGCTCGTCCAGGAAGAGCACGCCGCGATGGGCGAGGCTGATCTCCCCCGGCCGGCCGCGCGGCCCGCCGCCGGTGAGCGCGGCCTGGGAGGCGGAATGGTGCGGGTCGCGATAGGGCGGTCGCAGGCTGAGGCGGCCGCCTTCCAGCAGCCCGGCCACGGAGCGGATCAGGCTGACCTCCAGCGCCTCCTGCGCCGAAAGATCCGGCAGCAGGCCCGGCAGCCGTGCCGCGAGCATGGATTTCCCGGCCCCCGGCGGCCCGATGAAAAGCAGGTTGTGGAAGCCCGCCGCCGCGATCTCCAGTGCCCGCTTGGCACTTTCCTGCCCCCGCACCTCGGACAGGCAGGGGGTCGAGGCATCGGCAGGCGAAGGGGCGGGCAGGGGCGGCTTCGGCACGGGCAGGAGCTGCCGGCCGGTGAAATGCGCGATCAGGCGGTGCAGGTCCGGCGCGGCGACGATCTCGGCGGAGGAGACCCAGGCCGCCTCCGGCCCCTGGGAGGCCGGGCAGACCAGGCCGAGCCCCGCCTCCGCCGCCGCCAGAGCGGCGGGAAGGATGCCGGGAATCGCGGTGAGGGCGCCATCCAGCGCCAGTTCGCCCAGGGCCGCGAAGCCCTGGAGTTCGTCGGCGGGCACGACCTCCATCGCCGCCAGCAGGGCAAGCGCGATGGGCAGGTCGAAATGCGTGCCCTCCTTGGGCAGGTCGGCCGGGGCGAGGTTCACCAGGACGCGGCGCGGCGGCAGGGCCAGGCCCAGCGCCGATAACACAGCCCGCACCCGCTCCCGGCTCTCGGCCACGGCCTTGTTCGGCATGCCGACGAGGTTGAAGGCCGGCAGGCCAGGCGCGATCTGGACCTGAACCTCCACGGGGATGGCGTCGATGCCATTGAAAGCGAAGGTCACGACGCGGGCCATGGTCATGCAACCCATGCTAGAGTGTGATTATTCTTCCCTCAACCCGACTGCCGCGCCGTCTGCATCTTGCCCATCCTGGCATGGCGCGTGCAAACCTGACGGCATGACCTGGAGCATCCTGGCCCGCGACCCCGAGACCGGCGAGCTCGGCGCGGCGGTGGCCACCAAATTCTTCGCCGTCGGCGCGCTCTGCCTGCGGGTGGAGGGACGCCTCGGCGCCGTCGCCAGCCAGGCGCTGGTGAACCCCATGCTGCGAGAGAAGGCCCTGGACGGGCTGCGGGCGGGCGGCGGTGCCGGAGAGGTGCTGGCGGCCGTGACCGCGGGCGATCCGGGGCGCGAGGCGAGGCAGTTGCACATCCTGGCAGCGGCCGGAGGAACGGAGGGCGGCAGCGCCCGGCATACCGGAAGTGGCTGCGTGGGCTGGGCCGGGCATGTGGCAGGGCCGGATGTCTCGGTGGCCGGCAACATGCTGGCCGGGCCCCGCGTGGTGGAGGCGACGCGGGACGCCTTCCTGGCCACTGCCGGCCAGCCCATGGCGGAACGGTTGCTGCTGGCGCTGGAGGCCGGGCAGGCCGAGGGCGGCGACAAGCGCGGACGGCAGTCCGCGGCGCTGCTCGTGGCCAGCCGCGATCCCTATCCCGACCTGGACATCCGCGTGGACGACCATCCCGACCCGCTGGCGGAGCTGCGGCGCCTCCATGCCGTCTCACGCGGGCATTTCGCGCTTTTCCGCCGCTTCATGGCGGGACACGACGAGAACGGACGCGAACATCCGGGCGTCTTCGACCGGGCGGTGCTGAACGCGGCCATCGAGAAGGCGCAGGGCGCGTGAGCGCGGCCCCGCCGGTCTTCCCGGTCCTGGAGGTCATCGACCTTTCCCTGAGCTTCGCCACCGAGCGCGGGCCGCTGGGCGTGCTGGATGGCGTCTCCTTCACCGTGCCGCCGGGGCGTACCGTGGCGCTCGTGGGGGAGAGCGGTTGCGGCAAATCCGTCACCTCGCTCGCCGTGATGGGCCTGCTGCCCGAGACCGCGCGGCTGAACGGCACGATCCGGCTGGAGGGCCGCGAGATCGCCGAGCTGCCGCCGGAGGAGAAGCGGCGCCTGCGCGGCGGCGCCATGGCGATGATCTTCCAGGAGCCAATGACCAGCCTGAACCCCGCCTTCACCGTGGGCGAGCAGGTGGCCGAGGCGCTGCGCCAGCATCGCGGCATGGGCCGGCGCGAGGCGGCGGCCATGGCGGTGCGCGCGCTGCATGCGGTGCGCATCCCCGATGCGGCGCGGCGCGCGGCGCAGTATCCGCACCAGCTTTCCGGCGGGATGCGGCAGCGGGTGATGATCGCCATGGCGCTCGCCTGCCAGCCGCGCCTGCTGATCGCCGACGAGCCGACCACGGCGCTCGACGTCACGGTGCAGGCGCAGATCCTGGCACTGCTGGACGAGATGCGCGCCGCGACGGGCACGGCGGTGCTGCTGGTGACGCATGACCTGGGCGTGGTCGCCGACCATGCGGACGAGGTGGTGGTGATGTATGCCGGCCGCATCGCCGAGCAGGGACCGGCGGCGAAGGTGCTGAACACGCCGCAGCATCCCTATACGGTCGGCCTCCTCGGCGCCGCGCCGCGGCTGGACGGGCCGCGCGGCGGCAGGCTGGCCACGGTGGAGGGCACGGTGCCCGACCTGATGGCGCCGCCGCCCGGCTGCCGCTTCGCCCCACGCTGTCCCTTCCGCATCGCCGCCTGCGACGTGACGCCGGCGCTGATCGACCTCGGCGGCGGGCACCGTGCCGCCTGCCACCGAACGCCACTGGACCAGTTCCTGGACGCCGCATGACCGAGACCCTGCTCGAACTCGACCGCGTGGTGCGGCATTTCCCCGTGCGCGGCGCGCTGGGGCAGCGGCGCGGCGCGGTGCATGCGGTGGACGGCGTCTCGCTCTCCGTGGCGGCGGGCGAGGTGCTGGCCGTGGTGGGCGAAAGCGGCTGCGGCAAGTCCACGCTGGGGCGGCTGATGCTGGGACTGGAGAAGCCGGATGCCGGCATCGTCCGCTTCGGCGGCGAGGACCTGACGCGGATGGGCGGCCGCCGCCTGCGCGCGCAGCGGCGCTGGATGCAGATGATCTTCCAGGACCCCTATGCCAGCCTCGATCCGCGCATGACGGTCGGGCAGGCGGTGGAGGAACCGCTGCGCATCCATCGCCTCGTGCCGAAGGCGCGGCGCCGCGCGCGGGTGGAGGAGCTGCTGGCCCGCGTCGGGCTGCGGCCGGACCATGCCGACCGCTGGCCGCACGAATTCTCCGGCGGGCAGCGCCAGCGCATCGCCATCGCGCGGGCCCTGGCCAGCGGGCCGAAGCTGATCGTGGGCGACGAGCCGGTAAGCGCGCTGGACGTCTCGGTACAGGCGCAGGTGGTGAACCTGCTGCAGGAGCTGATCCGCGACCTGGGGCTGGGCTTCGTGCTGATCAGCCATGACCTCGCCGTGGTTCGCCATGTCGCGGACCGGGTGGCGGTGATGTATCTCGGCCGCATCGTCGAGGAAGGGCCCGCCGAGGCGATCTTCGACGATCCGCGCCACCCCTATACGCGGGCGCTGCTGGCCTCCGTGCCCGGCGTCGGCGGTGGCGCGCCGCTGCCGGGCGACCTGCCGAGCCCCCTCGCGCCGCCCTCCGGCTGCCGGCTGCACACGCGCTGCCCGCATGCCAAGGAGATCTGCGCGCGGCAGGACCCGGCGCTGGCGGGGGCCACCGAGGCTTCCCTGCGCCGCACCGCCTGCCATTTCCAGAACGGGCTGCCGCCGGTCCTGCCGCTGCGCGAGCGCCGTGCCACGGGCGAGCGGCAGGCCCGGCTGCAACGCTTCTTCGACCGCACCGACGTCACGGGAGACGCCGCATGAACCCTGCCATCACCCGGCGCGGCCTCGCGCCGCTGGCCCTCGGCGCCATGGCCGCCGCCTCGCTGGGCGCGCGCCCGGCGAAGGCGCAGGGGACGAAGCATTTCCGCCTCGGCCTGCGTGAGGACCCGGACATCCTCGACCCGACGCTGGCGCGCTCCCTGATGGGGCGCATCGTCTTCGCCAGCCTCTTCGACAAGCTCTTCGACGTGAACGAGAGGCTGGATATCGTGCCGCAGCTCGCCACGGGCCACAGTTGGGAGGACCCGAGGACGCTGCTGATCCCGCTGCGCGAGGGGGTGAAGTTCCACGACGGCACGGCGATGGATGCGGAGGCGGTGCGCTACTCGCTGATGCGCCACCTGACCATGCAGGGCTCCTTCCGCCGTGGCGAGATCGGCACGATGGAAACCATCGAGGTGGTGGACCCGAAGACCGTCCGCATCCGGCTCAAGGAACCCTCCGCCGCCTTCCTGTCGCAGCTCACCGACCGCGCCGGCATGATCCTGTCGCCCAGGGCCGCCGAGGCGGCGGGCAAGGATTTCGGCGCGAAGCCGGTGGGCACCGGCCCCTTCCGCTTCGTCGAGCGCGTGGCGCAGGACCGCATCGTGGTCGAGCGCAACCCGGACTACTGGGATGCGAAGCGCATCCACCTGGACCGCATCACCTACCAGGTGATCGTGGACAGCACGGTGCGCGTCGCCAACCTGCGCTCCGGGACGCTCGACCTCGTGGAAAGCGTCGTGCCCACGGATGTGAAGGAGATCCAGGGTAGCCGGAACCTGAAGGTCGCGGCGACGGACGGGCTCGGCTACTGGGGCATCACCTACAATATCGGCAATGGCGAGCAGAGCCGGATGCCGATCGGCCAGGATGTCCGCCTGCGCAGGGCCTTCGATCTCGCGCTGGACCGCGAGGCCCTCATCCAGGTGGTCTATGAGGGCATGTTCACCCCTGCCACCCAGGCCGTGACACCCAGCTCGCCCTACCACATCGCCGCGCGCAAGGTGCCGGCGCGCGATGTCGCCCGCGCGAAGCAGCTCCTGAAGGAAGCAGGCGTGCAGGCCCCGCTCAGCGTCGAGATCATGGTCGCCAACAACCCCGAGGCGCGACAGGTGGCCGAGGTGATGCAGTCCATGGTTTCCGAGGCGGGCTTCGACCTGAAGATCAAGGCGGTGGAATTCGCCTCCGGCCTGGCCGCCGCGGTGCGCGGCGAGTTCCAGCTCTATTTCAGCGGCTGGTCGGGTCGCCCCGATCCGGACGGCAACAGCTGGGCCTTCCTGCACAGCCGTGGTCCGCAGAACGACGGCAGGTACAGCAATGCCGAGGCCGACCGGATCCTCGATGCCCAGCGGCAGGAGATGGACGAGGCGAAGCGCAAGGACCTGTACCGCCAGCTCTGGGAGCAGGCGGTGGACAAGGACCAGGCGCGCTCCTACCTCTGGTACATCAAGAACATCGCTGCCCATACCACCCGCGTCGGCGGCTTCCGGCCCCATCCGGACGGTCTGATCCGCGTGCAGGACCTCACCCTCTCGTAAGGACGCGCGATGTTCGGCTGGCTGCTGCGGCGCCTGGGGCAGGTCGTCCCCACGCTGCTGATCCTGAGTCTCTTCGTCTTCGGCCTGCAGCAGCTCATGCCCGGCGACCCCGCCTTGATCATGGCGGGGGAGGAGCGCGGCGACCCCGAGGTGCTGGCGCAGATCCGGGCGGAGCTGATGCTCGACCGGCCGGTCTGGGAACAGTACCTCGCCTGGCTGTTCCGTCTGCTGCACGGCGATCTCGGCTTCTCCTGGCGCATCCGGCAGCCGGTCACGGAGCTGATCCTGCAGAAGCTGCCGGTGACGCTCCAGCTCGGCGCCATGGCCTTCATCATCGCCGTCGCCATCGGCGTGCCGCTCGGCGTGCTTTCCGCCGTGAAGCGCGACCGGCCGCTGGACTGGATCGCCAACGGGCTGGCCCTGGCCGGAATCTCCACGCCGAACTTCTGGCTGGGGATCATGATGATCCTGCTCTTCAGCGTGCAGCTCGGCTGGCTGCCGCCCTCCGGCTACGTGCCGCTGACCGAGGACTGGCGGCAGTCGCTCGCCACCACGATCATGCCGGCCTTCGTGCTGGGCAATTCCATCGCCGGCGTGCTGATGCGCCATACCCGCGCCGCCATGCTGGGCGCGCTGGGGCAGGACTACGTCCGCACCGCCCGCGCCAAGGGCCTGCCGGAACGGGTGGTGGTGGCCAAGCACGCGCTGCGCAACGCGCTGATCCCGGTGGTGACGCTGGGCACGATCGAACTCGGCAAGCTGCTGGCCGGCGCGGTGCTGACGGAGCAGATCTTCACCATCCCCGGCTTCGGCAAGCTGATCGTGGATGCCGTCTTCAACCGCGACTATCCGGTGGTGCAGGGCGTGGTGGTGGTGACGGCGGTGATCTTCGTGCTGCTCTCCCTGCTCTCGGACCTGCTCTACATGCTCGTCAATCCCAGGCTGCGCGCGGCATGAGCGGCGTTTCCGTCCGCCGCCCGCGCGCCGCCGCGAACCCCGCCCCTGCGCGCCGCGACAGCCCGGGGCGGCGCGCGATGCGCCGCTTCCTGCGGCACCGGCTGGCGGTCTTCGGCCTCGCCGTGATCGTGCTCTTCGTGCTGGGGGCGATCCTGGCGCCGCTGATCGCGCCCTATGACCCCACCGCCACCTCCTGGTCTCTGATCCGCAAGCCGCCCTCGCTGGCGCACTGGTTCGGCACGGACGAGAACGGGCGCGACGTGCTGTCCCGCACCCTTTGGGGCGCGCGGACCTCGCTGATGGCCGGCGGCCTTTCCGTGGCGGCGGCGCTGGCGGTGGGCGTGCCGCTGGGGATGCTGGCCGGGCTGGCGGGCGGCTGGGTGGACGCGCTGATCTCCCGCATCACGGACGCCATGCTTTCCGTGCCCTTCCTGATCCTGGCCATCGCGCTCGCGGCCTTCCTGGGCCCGGCGCTGGAGAACGCGATGCTGGCCATCGCCATCTCCGCCGCGCCGATCTTCGTGCGCCTGGCCCGCGGCATGGCGATGGAGGCGAAGGCCACCGAATGGGTGGAGGCGGCGCGCGCCCTGGGCAACCCGCCCTGGCGCACGGCGGTGGTGCATGTGCTGCCGAACATCGTGCCGCCGCTGCTGGTGCAGGCGACGCTGGCCATCGCCGAGGCCATCATCGCCGAGGCCTCGCTGTCCTTCCTCGGCCTGGGGCAGCAGCCACCGGCACCCTCCTGGGGCTCCATGCTGAACGCGGCGCAGCGCTTCCTGAGCCAGGCGCCCTGGATGGCGATCTATCCCGGGCTGGCGATCTTCCTGGTGGTGCTGAGCTTCAACCTGCTGGGCGACGGGCTGCGCGACGCGCTGGACCCGCGGGCGCAGCGGCGCTGAAGACACGGCTTGAAGACGGGGGCAGGGGTCCGCATCTTTCCGCTGCGATGATCCCGAACCGCCCGCCTCTGGCCCCCAAGCCCTTCCAGGTCCCCGCCCGGCGCATCGCCGGGGCGGCGCTGATGCTGGCCAGCCTGGGCTTCGTGTCGGTGCTGACCCTGGTCCAGGCCATCATCCGCATCTTCCATTGATGGCGCCCCGCTGATGCTCCCCGAGACCTATCGCAAGGCCCTGCGCGGCCTCGCCCTTCCGGTCATGGCGCTGCCCATGCTGCCGGCGCTGCTGCTGGCCCTGGCCAGCGGCCAGTCGCGGACCATCCTCGGCCTGCTCGCCGGGCTGGCGGGCACGGGCCTGACGGTGGCCCTGCTGCGCCGCGCGAAGCATGGCGACCGGCGCCGTGCCATGGCCGCGCTGGGGCTGGGCACGGGCTTCGCGGCGGCGCTGGCGGGCGGCACGGGCACCGTGGGGGCCGTTCTGCTTGGGCTGGCGGCGGCCTATGGGCTGCGCCTCGCCTATGAGGGGCTGCGCGAGGAGAAGCCGGAGCCCTATCAGGGCGATGCCGGGCTGGAGCCCTTCGCCCGCCGGCTGGCCGTGCTGGAAGGCACGGACACGCGCCTCGCCGGGGCCGTCCTGGCGCTGCGCGGGCTGCTGAGGGAGATGGCGCTGCGCCCCTCCATGGCGGGGCAGGCGCGCAGCCTGCTGGTGCTGGGTCTGGACGGGCTGGAGCGCATCGCCCAAAGGCTTTCCGCCGGCGCCGTCGCGCCACGCGAACTGACGGCGGCCATGAGCGATGTGGAGCGGGCCGCCTCGCAGGCGGCGGAACGGCTGCGTGCCTCCGAGACCGAGGCGCTGGACGTGCAGGTGACGGTGCTGCGGCAGAGGCTTCGGGAGGAAGGGGTGGCATGAGCGATCCATCGGAGGCGCAGCAGCGCACGGTTCCGGCGCGGGCGGCGGAGCTGGCCCGCCAGATCGATCTGGCCGACCCTTCCTCGATCCTGCGTTTCGGCCAGGAGGCGCAGCGGCAGGCCACGGTGGCGGCGGATGCCATGCTCGGCGCCTCCCGCAACGACGCGACCGGGCAGGCGGGCGATGCGCTGTCCGGGCTGCTGGCGCATCTGCGCGGCTTCGATCCGGGCGGCGGCGAGGAGAAGCCCGGGCTGCTGTCCCGGCTGATGGGGCGGGCGAGCAGCGGCACGGTCGGCATCCTGCAACGCTATGAGAGCGTGCGCGGACAGGTCGAGGCGGCGGGCGACCTGCTGCAGGGCCACCGCACCCGGCTGATGGAGGATGTGGAGCGGCTGGAGCGGCTCTACGGCGCCACGCTGGAATGGTTCCACTCGCTGGCCGAGCATATCGAGGCGGGCGAGCAGGTGCTGGCCCATACGGATACCGAGACGGTGCCGAAGGCGGAATGGGAGGCGGAGGTCGCCAAGGACCCGCTGGCGCCGCAGCGGCTGCGCGACCTGCGGGCAGCGCGGGACGAGCTGGACCGGCGCATCCACGACCTGCGGTTGACGCGGCAGATCGCCATGCAGGCGCTGCCGGGCATCCGGCTGATCCAGGAGAACGACAAGGCGCTGGCCTCCAAGATCCATTCGGTGCTGGCCAACACCGTTCCGCTCTGGCGGGCGCAGCTCGCCCAGGCGCTGGCGATCCAGCGGATGCGGGAGGCCGGCGGCGCGCTCCAGGCGGCGACCGACCTGACCAACAAGCTCCTCATCGCCAATGCCGAGGCGCTGCGACAGGGCAATGCCCAGGTGCGGGGCGAGATCGAGCGTGGCGTGGTGGACATGGATTCGCTGAAGCAGGCGAATGCGGCGCTGATCGGCACGATCGAGGATTCGCTGCGGATCGCCGAGGAAGGACGCAACCGGCGCCTCGCGGCGGCGGGCGAGCTGGAGAAGGCCGAGGCCGAGATCCGCCGTGCACTGATCGCGGCGAAGGTGCCGCCCCGCGGTGGCAGCGCGCCGTCCGCCGACGAGGCGATGCCGCCGGGAAGCCCACGGCACGGGTGACGGAGGCCCGGGCCGGCCAGCCGCAAGGCCGGCGGTCCGGAAAGCCGTTCTCAGCCGTTGCGATGGCCGCCCAGCACGGAGCGCAGCAGCCCGCCCACGATGTCCCCGGCCGAACCGCCCTGGCCACCTTGGCCAGGAGTGCCGGGCTGAGTGTTGCCGGCCGTGGCACCACCACCCAGGCTGCCCAGGATGCTGCCGAGAATACCGCCCAGCCCGCCCTGCAACCCACCCTGGGGCATTTCCGCCTCGTTGGCCGGAACTTTGCCCTTCGGGGTGAGGTAGTTCAGGACCATCGGCAGCGCCATCACCAGAAGGGAGACGAGCTGCTGGTGCGTCATCCCGAAGCGGGAAGCGACATTGTCGATGGTAGAGCTGCCGAAGGCCCGCTCGATGGAGCTGCCGTCGGCGGGCTGGTTCTCGCCCGTCCCGACCCAGGATTCCACCTGGCTGTGCATGCCGCCCTGGCGCAGCCGGTCCACCAGCTGCTGCACGCCGGCGCTGTCCGTGCGTCCTCCCATCAGGGAGGACATGATCTCGTGGATCTGGGAGATGCCGGCGCCGCCAGCCGGGGTGTCGCTAGGCGTCGTTCCACTCATGGCCATCCTCCTGAAACCAACGTGCCGGCAACATCGGGGCCGGCGCGAAGGTTTCCCGAGGATAGTCCCGCGGGCAAAGGAAGGCGAAACCTATAAGGGTCAGGAAAGGAGGCCGGCCGTCGCTCAGCGGCCGGTGTTGCGCACCGTGATGTCCAGCGGGCGGTTCGAGGCCGGGGCCTCGGCCACTTCCTCGAAGCCCTGGGAGCGGGCGTAGTTGATGCGCGGGGAGGCGCCGATCGGGCGGTTGTGGATGAAGCCATAAGTCGGATAGACGCGGCCGAAGCTCTCGTCGCTGCGGCCGATCTGCACCCGGACGGCGGTCCAGTCGTTGCGCGGCGAGACGTCGATCACCGAAACGTTGCGCATCACCGTGCCCTTGCGGATGCCCGGGCCTTCCCAGTTCGCGTGCTCGATCTCGATCTCGCGGCTGTTCACGATCCGCTGCACCACCGCCACATGGCCGAGGCGCATGCCGCCCGAGGCGCGGAAGGCCAGCACCGAGCCGGGCTCGGGGCGTTGGCCGCGCTCGTAGAGACCCGCCGCGTTGCCCCACCACTGATAGCCGTTCCCGGTGACCTGGATGCCCGAGACCATGCGGGCATAGGGAACGCAGGAGATGCTGCCGGTGAACATGGCGTTGCGGACCGTGCCCTCGTCGCGGCCCTCAGGGCCACGGAAGGAACGCGCCTTCAGCGATGCGCTGCGGAAGTTCGGAGTGGCGTTCAGCGTCTTGGCGACATGCGCCGTGGTGCCGTGCCGGGCAGCTTTCGCGCCCTTCTGCTGTGCCGCTTCCGCACCACCCGGAAGGGCAAGGACCAGCGCTCCGCAGAGCGCCGTGACAGTGATCGCCGAAGACCTGAACCGCATGACCCCCCCACGGATTGGCCCGACGGGCCGGTAACCCATTGCTAATCCTGGCCCCACCCAGGAACCGGCATCACCGATGCCGGTGTGGAGGCGGTACCGGAGGGTTGCATTCTCGCCAATCCGTGAGAGCAATGTGTGTGCGGAATTGGTGTGATTTGTCGGGGGCATAGCTCGCAAGCGGTGCCGATAGAGAAAATAGTCCTATGTGACCCATGGCAACACTGCCAAAGTCACACTGTGGCGGTTGAGCCGCCACAGCGTTCCACACGGCTGAATCGCCGCGCCGCCTCAGCGGCAGGCGGTGATCATGATTTCCACGAGGTGGCGCGGATCGGCCATGTTGGCTTCCACGCAGGCGCGGACCGGCGCGCCGCCTTCCGGCAGCCACGACACCCACTCCTTGTTCAGGGCGTCGCGGTCGCGGATGTCCTTCAGCCAGACCTGGGCCTGGAGCAGGCGGGTCTTGTCGGTGCCGTGCGCTTCCAGCAGCTCGTCGATCCGGGCCAGGATCTGCTTGGTCTGGCCGACCACGTCCTGGGAAAGGTCATCGGCGGTGACGCCGGCCAGGAACACGAAATTGTGGTACTCGACGGCGTTGGACAGCACCGGGTTGTTGCCGTGGCGGGTGATCTTGCTCATCGCGGAGCCTCTCCTCGTCTCGTGGTCGGGACGGAGGGTGTCCTAGAGCAGATCGGCGGCCAGGGAAATCGCCGGGGAAAATCGCCAGGGGGGAAGGGCCCGTCGCCGGAGACGCGACAGGCCTGGCGGCCCCCCTCCCGGCCGGGTCAGCGCGTGGCGGGTGCCGCCGCGCCGGACGGGGCCGGATTGGCCTGGCCCTGGGCGGCACCGCTGGCATCCGGCGCGCCGTCGCGGGCGCAGGCGGCGGCCATGCGGTTGCGCTCGAAGGTGGCACCAAGCCGGTCCGTCTGGTTGCGGATGCCGAGATAGCTCTGCACGCCGGAGCTCGCATCCAGCTCGTCGTTGCGCATGGTCTGGCCGCGGTCGCGGAACAGGATGGCCCGCTCGGCATCGCGGCGACAGGCGGCGAGCCTTGCCTCATCCTGGCGCTGGTCGCTGCTGCGCTCGGGCGTGCTGGCACAGGCCCCCAGAACGGGAAGCAGGAGGGCAAGGGCGAGGAATCGGTAATTCATGAACGGGCTCCGGCCGGCAGCCGTGAGAGTCGGCGCCGCAGGCTGGTTTCGTCCAGTCTGGCGGCCGGGTCCAGGGGGAGCTCGGCCGCCGCCCCGAGGAGCGCCGGGTGGAGTTCGGCCTCGCCAGCGCTGATCTCGAACATGCCGCGCAGCCAGGGCAGGCGTCCCATGGCATCCAGCAGCGCCAGCAGCCGCAGCAGCACCGCCATGCCGGACACCGTGCCGAGGCCAAGGGTCAGGTCGATCGCCTCCGCCCAGCAGCGCGCGTCGGGATCGGACAGGTCCAGCCGCACCGGATCCGGCGCCGCGCGATCCTCGGCGGCGAAGAACAGCGCGCGCTCAGGGCCGCGCAGCCCGAGGGCGGCACCCTCCCGCGCACTGTCCCAGGCCGCCAGCAGCACGCGGGGCGGGACGGGCGGTATGGAGGCGGGGGTGAAAGGAAGGGCATGGGCCACCTGGCCATCCGGCCCCAGCGCCCGTCCGACGAATCTGCTCACCCCGCCAAGATGGTCACTGTGATGGGAGGGCGTAAGCCCCCGGCGGCATCTGTCACCTGTACGCCGCTGGAGGGGTGCCGGGAGGGCCAGTGCCGGCCTCGCCCAACCGGATGACGGAGATCCTGCCACCGCTGCCGTCTTGATGTTTTCCGAAGGACGCCCAAAACGGCGGGCATCCTTGCCGTTGGGGCGATGCCGCAGCATCGGCCGGCCAGGGTTCTTGCCACGAAACCCGATGCGCCAGCCGCGGGTTCCGTGGATCAGCGGCCGCCGAAGACAATGGCGTGCGCTCGCCGGAAACGGACGGGCCGTATCGTGGAGGATGGGACAGGGTGGGGATGACTGCGGCGCGGCCGAGGATCTGCGTATGCCTCAGCGGCCAGATGCGGCGCTTCGAGAGCGGGCTCGGCTGGCTGCGTACCCTGCGGGAGCAGGCGGAGGTGAGCGTGGTCGTCGCCACTTGGCGCGAGCGCGGGGCGAAGGTGAGCGGTCCGATGAATGCCAGCCGCCTGGATCTCGTGCTGCCACCGGGCCTGCTGCGCGCCCTGCCGGCGGAATGGAAGTCGCAGCGCTTCTTCGAGGTGTTTCCCGCGCTGCGCCGCCATCTGGCCCAACGGGCGGAAAGCGAGACCGTGACGCGGGAGGCCATCGAGGCGGCGGTCGGCCCGGCGCGCATCCATGTCGAGGATGCCTTCCCCTTCGGGTTCTACGAGAACCGCCAGCGCCACCCGGACGGCGCGCCGCATGGCACCGACCCCTATACGCTGCGGCAGTTCTACAAGGTCTTCCAGGCCGGGGTGATGAAGCGCGATCTGGAGCAGGAGCAGGGCGCGCGCTTCGACGCCGTGCTGCGGCTCCGCCCCGACAAGGCGCTGCACCGGGTGGACCTGCCCCTCCTCCTTTCCGCCGGCCCGCGCGACCTCTTCACCGACCATTTCCGCGAGGGCGCGGCGGGCGACCAGCTCGCCGCCGGGTCCAGCGAGGCGCTGGACATCTATGCCGGGTTCTTCCCGCACGCCTTCCGCAAGGCGACGGAGGGAAGCTGGCGCGAAGTCCATGGCGAGTTGCACGACTGGCTGGTGGGGGCGGGGCTGACGGTGCGGCCCATGACCTCCCAGCTCGGCCTCGCGCCCGACGGGCTGCTGTCGGTGGAGGAAGTGATGGCGGTGCTGAGGGAGGCCGCCGCCGGCCCGGCACCGCTCGGCCCCCAGGCTGCCTATGTACTGCGGACCCTGGAGGCGGACGAGGCGCTCCAGGCCGGGGACATGCGCCGCGCCATGGCCCTGGCGCGGCAGGACCTGCCGGCACCCGAGGGCATCGGCATGAGCGGGCGGCTGCTGCTCATGGGCCGGGCCCTGCAGGCCCTGGGCAACCGGCGTGCCTCCTTTCTGGCGGCGGCGCTGAGCCTGGTCGGCCAGCCGGAGAACGCGCTGATCTGGCAGGGCCCCGGCAGCGCCAACGAGGAGCTGAACCTCCTGCTGGAGAACGCGCCGGGCCTGCTGCGGCCGGGCATCCAGCCCTGGGCCGTGGTGACCGACGTTGCCGCCGAGATCACAGGCCATGGCGGCGACCTCCTGCCGCTGGCGGCGCTGCTGGAGGAGCCGGGCTTCCGCCGGGAGGCCGAGGCGGCGCTGGCGGATGCCATGGGGCGCGCCGCGCGGAACGGCGGCCTCCAGGCACATCTCAGTCGGCTCTTCGAGGAAGGGGGCTGCCCGGTGGAGGCGGAACTGGCCTGTGCCACCGCGGTGGAGCTGCTGCCGCACGACATGGCGCTGCGGCAGCGGCTGGAAAGCCTGCGCGAAGGCTGACGCCTGACCGGGGCGGAGAGGCGCTCCGGCTTCAGCCCTGCTTCAGGAAGGCCAGCACCTCGTCCCGCCGCGGCATCGGTGCCACCGCGCCATAGCCGGTGGTCGCGAGTGCCGCCGCGGCGTTGGCGTAGCGCGCTGCCTCTTCCGGCCCGTCGCCGGCCAGGAGCCGTGCCAGTACATTGCCGGCGAAGGTGTCGCCCGCGCCGGTGGCATCCACGGCCTCGACCACCCGGCCGGGAATGCGGGTCCGGCCCTCGCGCGTCGCGACGATGGAGCCCTCCTTGCCGAGCTTCAGCAGCACCAGCGGGCAAAGCTTCAGGTAGAAATCCGCGATGGCGTCCGGATCGTCCAGCCCCGTCAGATGCGTCGCATCGTCGTAGGAGGGCAGGGCGATGTCGGCCATGGCGATGGCCGCGTGGGTGATCGCGGTGGCGCGGGCCAGTGGCCAGAGGCGCAGGCGCAGGTTGGTGTCCACCGAGACCTGGACCCCGGCCTCCCGCGCGATCGCGGCGGCCCGCAGCGCGGCGTCGCAGGCGCTGGAGGAGATCGCCAGGCTGATGCCGGTCAGGTGCAGGATCCGCGCGGCACGGATCGCATCTTCCGGCAGGTCCTCGGGCCGGTAGCGGGCCGAGGCGGAGCCGCTGCGGTAATAGGTGAACTCGTGCCCCTTCGCGCCATGCGTGACGATGTAGAGCCCGGTCGGCGCGTCGGCGCTGCGGAGCACCGTTGCGGTATCGACGCCTTCCTCCTGCCAGAGCGCCATGAAGCTGTCGCCCGGGCGGTCCTGGCCGATGCCGCCCAGGAAGCCCACCGAGGCCCCGGCCCGTGCCGCGGCGATGGCGGCGTTGGAGGCGTCGCCGCCATGGCCTTCCAGATAGAGCGGGCGGCCGTCGGCGGTCCGGGACTGCTGGTTGAGCTCCCACATCGGCTCGCCCAGGCAAAGGAGTTCGGCGGCCATCCGCGTCAGGCCTGCACGATGCCGAGCGCGGCGCGGGCGGCGTCCTGCACCGCCGCGCGGTCGCCCTTGGCGATCAGGGATTCGTCCACCAGCTTGCCGCCCATGCCGACAAAGGCCGCGCCGGCCGCCAGATAGTCCGGCGCGTTGCGCGAATCGATGCCGCCGGTCGGGCAGAAGGTGACCTGCGGGAAGACCGAACGCAGCGCCTTCACATGGCCGGGCCCGCCCGCGGAAGCGGCGGGGAAGACCTTCACCACATCCGTCCCGGCGGCCAGGGCCGCGCGCACCTCGGTCGGCGTCACGGCGCCCAGCATCAGGCAGGCGCCGGCCTCGCGGCAGGGCGGGGCGAGGCTGGAATCGACCCAGGGCGCCACGAGGAAACGCGCCCCGGCGGCGAGGCAGGCCTCGGCCGTGGCAGCATCCGGCACCGTGCCGGCGCCGACCAGCAGGTCGGGCTCCGCCGCGAGTTCGCGGATCAGGTCCACGGCGCCGGGGACGGTCATGGTGATCTCGAAGACGGTGATGCCCGTCTCCCGCAGCCAGGCGACCGCCGTGGCCGCGTGGGCGGTGTTCTTGGTGCGCACCACGGGCACGATCCGGGCGGCTTCGAGCTGGGCGATCAGGGGATGGCTCATGGCGGGGCACACCTCGTGGAACAATGCTTCCACCTCCGAGATAGGCCCAGGAAGAAAGGGAGTCATCCCCGCGCGAGGGGCTGCACGCCGCCGCCGCGGTATTTCCTGCCGCGAAAGGGCTTCCCTCCGAGGGTGCAGGCCATCCGGTCTGGCCTTTTCTGGCGGCGGGGGCGCTCTCAGAGACGCCCGGCGGTGTGTTCCAGCGTGAGGGCGGCGGCATGGGCGCGCCGGGCTTCCTGGCCGAGCTGCCGCAGCTCCTCGTCGAAGTCCCGCACGCTCTCGCGCAGCAGGGTGGTCTGGGTGCGGAGTTGGGCCACGGAATCCTGGAAGGCCTGGACGGCCCGGCGCTGCTCCTCCTGCGCCTTGACCAGGCTCTGCAGGGCGCTTTCGAGGCGCCGCATCGGGGTGACGGGAAAGGGGATCACCTCGGCATCCGGCATGGGACCTCCAAAGGAGCGGAGCGGACAGGAACCACGCTATAGACGTTTCAAATTATGGAATCAATCTCATAATAGAAGCAGTCCGCCAAAGAAAAGCGAGGCCGAGGCGCCGATCGACAGCAACCAGCGCAGGCGGAGCCAGCTTCGCGGCGCGACGGCGTGGACGCGGGCCGCCCAGGATTCCACGATCACCGTGAGCATCAGGCCGAGGATAAGGAGGAGGGCCGTCCAGTAGGGCGGCAGCAACAGCGCGACCCAGGCCAGCAGCGGTGGCAGGACCCCGAGCGTCAGGCGGGACCAGTCCCAGCCCGCCTCGCTTTCCGGAGCCCGCAGGGTGACGCCCCAATGGATGGCGCCGAGGAAGGAGAGGATGGTGGCGCCGTAGAGAAGCAGCGGCGGCCGCGCCCAGGCTTCGCCGGACAGCGAGAGCATGGCCAGCCCGAAAAAGGGCACGAGACCGGCCAGCCCCAGAATCCGGGCGGCCGGCGGAGCCCGCCAGCCGCCCGAGGCGCGTATCCTTGGCTTATTCAGCCGCTGCGCGGGCGACGGCATGGCCGGCCGTGGAGGTGGCCGCGACGGCGCCCGGCACGCCCTGCGCTCGGGCGGGAGAGGGCAGGGCGGCCACCGCCGCCATGGAGACGGCGGCCAGGTAGGGCACCGACTGCACCAGCAGGATCACGGTCCACAGCAGGGCCTCCCAGGTTCCGCCACGATGCACCAGGGTAACGCCCAGCGCAGCGGCCCAGAGCAGGCCCATGAGGATCAACTCTTCCCGCGCGGTGGCGAAGGCCTGCACCAGGGCCGGGGCGTTCTCCATCTTGGGCGTGCGGGCGAAATGCGCCCGGCGCTTGAAGAAGCCCTGCCAGACCGCCTTGCCGATGGTGTGGGTCAGCGCCAGCCCGCCCAGCGCCGCCGCCAGCCGGTCGCCCGCGCCGCAGGCGACACGCGCGGCATAGAGCGTCCAGATCTGGAAGAGCTTGAAGGCGAAGAGCCCCAGGCTCGGCAGCATGAAGAGCAGGATCGGGAACTCGTTGGACAGGCCCACGCCCTGCAGCACCGCCCGCAGCACCAGCCAGAAGCCCTCGCCCAGGCCGAGATGCTGCAGCACCCAGGCGTGCAGCCCGGCATAGTGCAGCTCGTTGGTCAGGGGCAGCAGGGTCAGGCCCAGCGACCAGAACAGGCCGCCGATCACGAAGGCCAGGCCCAGCGCGTCGCCGAACCAGGGCATCCATCCCATCACGAAGTGGAAGCGCTGGCCCTGGGTCAGCGAGCGGTCGAAGGGGTTCAGCAGGGCGCGCCAGTGGCCCTTGACGATCTGCACCGCGCCAAAGGCCCAGCGGTGCCGCTGCTTGCGGTAGGCGGCGAAGTCGTCCGGCATCACGCCGCGGCCCATGCTGTCGGGGACGTAGACGGCCTCCCAGCCCTGGCGCATCAGCTTCAGGCCGAGCTCGCTGTCCTCGCAGATGCACCATTCCGCCCAGGCCTTGCCGTCCACGGCCGCGCCTTCCAGCGCCGAGCGCCGGATCAGCGTCATGGTGCCGTGCTGGATGATGGCGTTGCGCTCGTTGCGCGTGACCATGCCCGCCTTGAAGAAGCCGGCATACTCCCAGAACATGATCCGCTTGAACCAGCCCTCGTGCCCGTCGCGGTAGTCCTGCGGCGACTGGGTGAAGCCGACCTCCGGGCGGTCGAAGAAGGGCACCATGCGGCGCAGCCAGTCGGGGCGGACGAGGTAGTCGCTGTCCAGCACGCCGATCACCGCGGCATCGGGCGCGGTCTCGCGCAGGGCGAAGTTCAGCGCGCCCGCCTTGAAGCCCGGCCACCGGCCGAGATGGAAGAAGCGGAACTTCGGGCCGAGGCGCGCGCAATGCTCGGCCACCGGCTCCCAGACCGCAGGGTCGGTGGTGTTGTTGTCCACCACCAGCACCTCGAAATTCTCGTAGTCGAGCGCCGCCAGAGCATCGAGGGTCTGGCGCACCATCTGCGGCGGCTCGTTGCAGATCGGCAGGTGCAGGGAAACCTTCGGCATCGTGGCGGTGTCGGCGGCGGGCAAAGCGGGCCAGCGGCGCTTCGCGACACGGCCGAACACCGTTTCCGCCAGCTCGAAACTGTCGGAGAGCAGCAGCGCCAGCAGCAGGAGCTGGCCCAGGATCAGCGCGCCCCAGACCACGGCGGCGGCGGGGGAGAGGTAGGTCTCCGACATCGCCAGCACCACCGCGACCACGCCGGTCACCGCGAGCTGGGCAAGGCCGGCCATCATCAGCTTGCCGGCGGGGCGGATGTCCGGGCGGCGGGCGAGGAAGAAGAAGCTGGCGAGGAAGGCGGCGAGGCTGCCGCCCAGCGCCCAGCCGGCCCAGCCGGGATTCTCCTGCACCGCGCCGGTCAGCGGCCACTTCTCCTGCCGGTCGAGGTCCATCATGCCCCAGTAGCCGGCGGCCCGGCCCTCGAAGCTGGCCTTCCAGGGCTGGTCGAAGGCCTCCATGACGAAGTAGTCGAGGTTCTCGCGGTCGGCGATGCGGAAGAACTTGCGCAGGAACATCGCCTGGTTCACCCGGCTCGCCCGCGCCGCGCCCTGGGCCACGCCGTCGGAGGGCCAGCCGATCTCGCCGATCAGCACCGGCTTGTTCGGGAACATCGCCTTCACCTGCTGATACTTCTCCATGGAGAAGCGCAGCGCGTCATCGACCGGCAGCCCCTCCCAGTAGGGCAGCAGGTGGATGGTGATGAAGTCCACCGCCTGGCCCAGCTCCGGATGGTCCACCCAGACATGCCAGGGCTCGGCGGTGGAGACGGGCTGGCGCACCTGCCGCTTCACCTGGCGGATATAGCCGACGAGCTGCGGCACGGTCAGGTCGCCGCGCAGGATGGCTTCGTTGCCGACCAGCACGCGGTCCACGTTGCGGGCCTCGCGCGCCGTCTGGACGAGGTTGCGGATCTCGGCGGCGTTGCGGTCCAGGCGCTTGTCCAGCCAGGAGCCCATGGTGACCCGCAGGTCGAGCCCGGCCTGCCATGCGAGGTCGGGGATGCGCTCCAGCCCGTTCGAGGCGGCATAGGTGCGGATGCGGTCCGTCATCGGGGCGACGCGCCGCAGGTCGCGCAGGATGTCGGCCGCGCTCGGCTGGTTGTCGCCCTCGGCGCTCTGGCCGCGCTGGTAGGGGGCGAAGGCGAAGCCCTCCACCCGCCCGGTGAAATCCGGCATGGCGACCGGCCGGTTCCAGGCCCACCAGGCGCCCAGATGCGCGACCGCCACCAGCGCCAGTACCGCCAGCGTGGCGGCCTGCCGTGACAGGCCGCGGCCGGGGCGGTCCGTGCGGCTCGGGTGCGGGTTGGCGGTGGAAGCGGGCGGGGTGGCCGGGCGGGGGGGCCAGTCCTGTCCCATCGGGCTCGCGTTCATGCTGTGTCCGGCGTCTTGCGGCCCCCGTCCCGGGCGACGCGCCGCCCGGCCGTTCCGGACGGCGCGGCCGAATCCGGGGCCGCGTCTCACCGACCATGAACGCCCGTTCCTGCGGCGCGGGTCGGCCGCAAATGGGGCATTTTCGCGGCGGAACAAACGGGCGCCGAAACGGCATGGCGCTATCGCTGGCCGTCATCCTCCCCTACAAGATGCGCCATCATGTCCGTCCTGATCGAAATCGGCATCATCATCCTGCTGGTGCTGCTGAATGGCGTCTTCGCGATGGGCGAGCTCGCGGTGGTGTCCTCCCGCCGGGCGCGCCTGCAAGGCCTGCAGAAGAACGGGGTGAAGGGAGCCGCCACCGCCCTGTCCCTGGCCGAGAACCCGGAGCGGATGCTGCCCACGGTGCAGATCGGCATCACGCTGGTCGGTATCCTGGCGGGCGCCTTCGGCGGCGCCCGGCTTGCCTCCACGGCGGAGCCGCTGGTGGCGAAGGTGCCCCTCCTCGCGCCTTATGCGGACGACATCGCCTTTGGCGTGGTGGTGCTGCTCATCACCTATCTTTCGCTGATCCTGGGCGAGCTGGTGCCCAAGACCCTGGCGCTGCGGAACCCGGAGGTGGTGGCGAGCCGCCTCGCCGCACCGCTGCTGCTGATCTCGCGCATCGCCTCGCCTGCCGTCTGGCTGCTCTCCTCCTCCTCCGCCCTGGTGCTGCGGATGCTCGGCGCCACCCAGCCCACCGACACCTCCGTGACGGAAGAGGAGGTGAAGGCCGTGGTGGCGGAGGGGGCCGAGGCCGGGGCGCTGGAGCGTGAGGAGCGGCAGATGATCGAGCGGGTGCTGCGCCTTGCCGACAAGCCGGTCCGTGCCCTGATGACGCCGCGCAACGAGGTCGTCTGGCTGGATCGCAGCGAGACCCCGGAGGAGCTGCGGACCCGCGTGCGCGAGGGCGGCGTGTCCCGCTATGTCGTGGCCGATGGCCGGGTGGACAACGTGGTCGGCGTGGTCGCGGTGAAGGACCTGCTGGACGAGCTGCTGGCCGGCCACCCGCTTTCGCTGGCCGAGGCGATGCGCCAGCCGCTGGTCCTGCCCGACACCCTGCCGGCGCTGGATGCGCTGGAGCGGATGCGCACCGACAAGATCGGCATGGCGCTGGTGATGGACGAGTACGGCTCCTTCGAGGGCATCGTCACGGATTCGGACCTGCTGGAGGCCATTGTCGGCGAACTGGGAGCGGAGCCGGAGCCGGAGCCGGCCGAGGGCGCCGTCGAGCGCCATGACGGCTCCCTGCTGGTGGATGGCATGATGCCGTCGGACGAGCTGAAGGCGCGGCTGGACCTGCCGACCCTGCCGCAGGAGGGCAGCTACCACACCGTGGCCGGCCTGCTGCTGGCGCTGTTGCAGCGCGTGCCCAAGGAGGGCGACCGGATCGCCTGGTCCGGCTGGCAGTTCGAGGTGGTGGATATGGACGGGCGGCGCGTGGACAAGGTGCTGGTCTCGCCCGAGACCGTCGCCGGGTAGCGGCGCCGGCTGGTGCGCCGGTCTGGGGTCGGCACCGGCCGCGGGCGGATGCCGCGCGGCCGGTGGGCGGGGTCAGGCCGAGCGGATATAGCGCACGGCACGCAGCCTGGGCGTGGCGATCAGCCCCAGGTGATAGGCCGACTTCATCAGGCTCTGGCCCTGGCGGTAGTAGCGGGAGAAGAAGATGTGCAGCGCCTTCTTCCGCCGCCGGCTCATGGCGTGCTCCACCACGGATTCGGCGGCGATCTGGTGCATCAGCCGGTCCCGCGCCGCCATCTCGGCGGGGGAAAGGTTCGGCAGGGCTTCCAGCACGTCGTAGATCTTGCTGCTGACATTCGCCCCCGTTTCCCGCAGGCCCTCCGGGGAGAGGCGGTAGAGCGAGGTCTT
The DNA here is from genome assembly GCF_000622225.1 of Roseomonas mucosa ATCC BAA-692. GTDB lineage: Bacteria > Pseudomonadota > Alphaproteobacteria > Acetobacterales > Acetobacteraceae > Roseomonas > Roseomonas mucosa. Next base: position 147,685 of record NZ_JHWD01000003.1, read on the forward strand.
CCGGTCCACGAAATAGAAGGCCTTGCCGGGGAAGGCCTGCGACAGGCGGATGCCGAAATCCGTGTCGAGCTGCAGCCCCACCAGCTCCATGCTGCGGTAGCCGATCTGGCGCGCCGCCCGGGTGTCGATCAGGAAGCCGTCGCAGGGCACCTGCCGCCACAGCGCGCGCACCAGCAGGTCGTAGTGCAGGCCGCTGTACTCGGAGGTCCGGTTGCCCACCTTGCTGTGGGTCTCGGTGTCCTTTGGCGAGATCATGCCGAAGGGGGTGATGCATTCCTGGATGCCATAGGCGCAGATCACGTCGGGCGAGGAGCGATAGGCCTCGTCCAGCGCCTCGATCGCCCCGGGCAGCAGGGCATCGTCGTCATGCAGCACCAGGAGCCGCTCGCCCCGCGCCTCGGCGAAGAGCTTGTTGATGTTGCCCACCAGGTTCGAGGCGGGCACGTTCCGCCAGTAGCGGATGGTGATCCCTTCCGGCGGCGTCAGGCCGGCGATCAGCTGCTCCGCCTCGTCGGTGGAGGAGTTGTCGCTGACATCGATCTCCAACGGCCGGTAGTTCTGCTGGAAGACGGAGCGCAGGCACTGCAGCAGCAGGGACGGGCGCCGGTAGGTGGGGACCGAAACGGTGATCAGGGGGGCGACCATTGCTCTCCTTTTCGTGTCTTCCTTGGGGAAGAGGCTGGCTCCAGGACCATCCTCCTGACCCGTTTTCATCATGGATCGTGGCTATAGCGGAAGCTAGCCGGGAAACGATACACAAGATTTGTCCATCTTATGAGATAATTTTTAAACTCACGAAAGTTTTTAATACGCCAGCAACGCCGTCGGCCGCCCCGCTGTCCCGGCCCGGAAAGACCCCCGGACCCGGAAAAGCGAAAGGCGGGCCCCCGAACGGACCCGCCTTTCAGGACTGCGTGAAAGGCCTGCTGGGGACAGGCAGGGTCAGGCCTTCGCGCTCTTGGCGATGGGGGCCACGAACTGCGGCTCGGTGTCCCAGGGAAAGAGGATCCAGGTGTCCTGGCTCACCTCGGTGACGAAGGTGTCCACCAGCGGCTTGCCGGCCGGCTTGGCGTAGATCGTGGCGAAATGCGCCTTGGGCAGCAGGCCCCGCACCACCCGGGCGGTGGTGCCCGTGTCCACGAGGTCGTCGAGGATCAGCCAGCCCTCGCCGTCGCCGGCCGCCTCCGGCATCTTCACGACACTCGGCTTGCCGCGCTCCTCCTCGTCATAGGTGACGACGGAGACGCTCTCGATCAGGCGGCAGTCCAGCTCGCGCGCCACGATGGCGGCGGGGATCAGCCCGCCGCGCGTGATGGCGACGATGCCGTTCCAGGGGCCGCCGCTCGGGCCCTTGTCGACCAGGCGCCAGGCCAGTGCCTTGCCGTCGCGATGCAGCTGGTCCCAGGAGACGGTGTAGTAGCGGGGGACGGCCATGGACCGGTTCCTCAGAACATGCGGGCGCCATCCGGCACGGGCGTGTCGGGGCGCAGGAGAACGACATCGCCGTTTTCGTCCGGCACGCCGAGCACGAGAACCTCGCTGGCGAAGCCGCCGATACGGCGGGGCGGGAAGTTGACGACGGCGATGACCTGGCGCCCGGCCAGGCCATGGGGATCGTAGTTCACGGTGATCTGGGCGGAGCTCTGCCTGATCCCGAGCTCCGGGCCGAAATCGACCCAGAGCTTGATCGCGGGCCTGCGGGCTTCCGGAAAGGCTTCCGCCCGGGCGATGGTGCCGGTGCGTATGTCGAGCTTCGTGAAGTCTTCGATCGTCGCCGTTGCGTCCATGCCCCCGTGCCTAGCCGAGCCTGCCCGGCAGCGGAAGAGGCCGCGGCACGCGGCCTGCATGGTTGCCGTCGCGCGGGGGCCGTGCCAGCGTCCGCCGCGACATGCGCGGCCGCATCCCGGCGGCCCGACGCCAGGCTCGTTGCCAGGAGCATTCCCCGCCGTGAACCGTGACTTCCACCGCCCCGGCCGCAGCCCGGCCATCGCCACCCATGGGATGGCGGCCACCTCGATGCCCGCCGCCACGCTGGCGGCGGTCGATATCCTGCGGGCGGGCGGCAATGCGATGGACGCGGCCATCGCCGCGGCGGCGGTGCTGGCGGTGATCGAGCCGCAGAGCACGGGAATCGGCGGCGACTGCTTCTGCCTCTACGCCCCGGCCGGCACCGGCAAGGTGGTGGCGCTGAACGGTTCGGGCCGCGCCCCGGCCGGTGCGACGCCGGAGGCGTTGCGCGCCACCGGGCTGACGGCGATGGTCAACACCTCGGCCCATTCGGTGACGGTGCCGGGCGCGGTCTCGGCCTGGGACCTGCTGTCCCGCACGCATGGGAAGCTGGGGCTGGACGCGGTGCTGCAACCGGCGATCCGGTGGGCGGAGGAAGGCCATCCGGTCACGCCGCGCGTGGCGCATGACTGGGAGCTCGCCGCCGAGAAGCTGCGGAAGCACCCGGCCACGGCCCGGCGCTTCCTGAAGGACGGCCAGCCCTATGGCGTCGGCGACGTGTTCCGCCAGCCGGAGCTGGCGGAGACGCTGCGGGCGATCGCGAAGCAGGGTGCGGCCGGCTTCTACACCGGTGCCGTGGCGGCCGACATGGTCTCCACCCTGCGCGAGGCGGGCGGCACGCATACGGAGGAGGATTTCGCCGCCGGGCAGGCGGTGGCCGAGTTCGTCGAGCCGATCCGCACGGAATGGCGCGGCATGGAGGTCTACCAGTGCCCGCCCAACGGCTCCGGCATGCTGGTGCTGATGCTGCTGAACATCCTGGGCGGCTTCGAGGCCCCGCCGGGCGGCCCGCTTTCCGCCGAACGCATGCACCGCCATATCGAGGCGGCGCGCTTCGCCTATCGCGACCGTGACGCCTTCCTCGCCGATCCCTCCCAGGCCGAGGTGCCGGTCGGGCACCTGACCTCGCGGGCCTATGCCGACGCGATCCGGGCGCAGATCCGCGACGACCGCGCCCTGCCGGAACTGCCCCCGCCGGGCGAGGCGGACTGGGCGAGGCACAAGGACACCGTCTATCTCTGCGTGGTGGACAAGGACGGCAATGCCTGCTCCTTCATCAACTCGCTCTTCGAGGGCTTCGGCTCCGGCATCCTGGCGGAGCGGAGCGGCGTGATGCTGCAGAACCGGGGCTTCGGCTTCCGGCTCCAGGAGGGGCACCCGAACTGCATCGCGCCGCGCAAGCGCCCCATGCACACGATCATTCCCGGCATGGTGATGAAGGACGGCCGCGCGCTCATGCCCTATGGCGTGATGGGCGGCCATTTCCAGCCGATGGGCCAGACGCTCTTCCTCGCCAACCACTTCGAGTTCGGCCTGAACCCGCAGGAGGCGCTGGACCTGCCGCGCCTCTTCCCGCTGGGCGGCAAGGTGCAGGTGGAGCGGGGCATTCCCATGGAGCTGGTGGAGAAGCTGCAGCGCATGGGCCATTCCTGCTGCCCGATCCACAGTCCGCATGGCGGCGGCCAGGCGATCCTGATCGACCACGAGCGCGGCGTGCTGATCGGCGCCTCCGACCCGCGCAAGGATGGCATCGCCCTGGGTTACTGAGGCCGGGCGAGGGGTGATGCGGAACCCGGGGGAGGGCGCGCCCTTTCCCCCGGGCCGTCCGGTTCAGTGCGCCGTGGCGACGGCGTCGCGCCTCCGGGCGGATGCCCCGGCCCGGGTCATCAGCCCGGTGACCGAGAAGATCGCGATTCCGGCATAGCAGGCGGCCGGGACCAGGAAGGCGATGCTCAGCCCGGCATGGTCGGCGAGCAGGCCGGTTGCCAGCGGCACGACCGCGCCGCCCACGATGGCCATGCAGAGCAGGCCGGAGGTCGCGGCCGGCGGGGCGGAGGAGCGCTCCAGCGTCAGGGTGAAGATCGTCGGGAACATCACCGCGTTGAACAGCCCGATCGACAGGGCGCAGACCGCCGCCGGCAGGCCCGTGCTGCCGCTGACCGCGACGCAGAGCAGCCCGGCCACCGCCGCGACGGCGGCCAGCAGCTTGCCCGCCTCGACCCGGCTCAGCACGGCGCTGCCGATGAAGCGGCCGACCATGGCGCCGCCCCAGTAGAGAGAGAGCAGGTGCCCGGCCGTGGCCGCCGGGGCGTTCAGGATCTGCGGCTGTTCCAGCAGGTTGATCATGGCGGCGCCGATCGAGACCTCCGCCCCGACATAGAGGAAGAGCGCCACCGCGCCGAAGATGGCCCAGGCGGAGCGGAAGGCCTGGGCCACCGAGCCGCCCTGGTCCTCATCCGCCCCGCCGCCATGGCGCTCCAGCTGGCGCCGCATGGCCCAGATCAGGGCGGCCAGCAGGGCGATCCCCGCGGCGATGCCCAGGAACTGCGTGTCGATCCGGCGGAGCGACTGGGCGACCTGCTCGGTGGTCGGGCCGGTGGCGCCGTCGCCCAGCGCGAAGACGCCGCCGCTCAGCAGCAGGGCGGAACCGACCAGGGGGCCGGCCACCGTACCCAGGGAGTTGAAGGCCTGGGACAAGGTCAGGCGGCGATGCGAATCCTCCGGCCGGCCGAGATGGGCGCAGAGCGGATTGGCCGAGACCTGTAGGATGGTGATGCCGCAGGCCAGCACGAAGAGGCTGGCCAGCACCAGGCTGTAATGGCCGAGCGAGGTGGCGAGCGGCATGCCCAGGCAGGCCAGGATCATGATGCCCAGGCTGAGCACGATGGAGCGTGGGTAGCCCAGCCGCCCGACCAGCAGCGCGGCCGGCAGGGACACGATGCCATAGGCCAGGAAGAAGGCGAACTGCGTGAGCATCGCCTCGGTGAAGCTGAGCGAGAAGACCGAGCGCACCATCGGCACCAGCGTGTCGATGATCGAGGTCGCGAAACCCCAGGCGAAGAAGAGCGTCGTGACGGAGGCCAGGGCGGGCAGGCTGCTGCCCTGGGCCGGAGGGGCTGTTCTCATGCGCGGTCTTTCCGTTCGCGCCGCCGGAGGGAAAAGGCGTGGCGGAGCATCATGTGCTCGCCTGCCCCGGCGCTCTTTGCAGTGCAACAAAAATCATCGCCAAGTGGCGGAAATTGACACATCCGGCGGGCCGGTCACCGCCGCGGTTCCCGGTTCCGGGAAGACACGACAGGAGGCGAGACATGGCTATGCAGGCGGAACAGACGGACATCACCACCCTGGCGGTCGATGCCATCGTGAACGCGGCCAACAGGGCCCTGGCCGGCGGCGGCGGGGTTGACGGGGCGATCCACCGCGCCGCCGGGCCGGAGCTGGTCCGCGCCTCGCGGGCGCTGGCACCTTGTCCGACCGGGGAGGCGCGGATCACACCCGGCTTCCGCCTGCCGGCGCGGCATGTGATCCATACGGTTGGGCCGGTCTGGCATGGTGGCGGCTCGGGCGAGGCGGAGTTGCTGGCCGCCTGCTACCGGAACTCGATCGCCCTGTTGCGGCAGGCGGGTGGCCGGAGCATCGCCTTCCCGGCGATCTCCACCGGCATCTACGGCTATCCGCCGGGCCCGGCGGCGCGGATCGCCGTGGCCACCGTGCGCCAGGCGCTGGAGGACGGGGATCTGGAGGTGATCTTCGCCTGTTTCGATGCGGCGACGCTGGACCTCTATCGCCGCGAACTGGGTGGCTGAGGCCGCGCGGGCCTCAGGCCGAGAAAGCGTTGAAGGTCTGGATCGTGTAGGTGTCCTTCACCCCCGGCACGGTCTGCACGCGCTCCACCACGAAGAGGCCGATATCCTGGCCGGGTTCGAGATAGAACTTTCCCAGCAGGTCGTACTGGCCGGAGGTCGAGTGCATCTCCGAAAGCTCCGGGATGCCGTCCACCATCTCCCGCGCCACGCGGTAGGACAGTCCCATCTCGCATTTGATCATCACAAAGATCGCGCGCATCGCATCCTCCGTCGCGCGGGAAGATGAACGCCATGGCACGGCGCGGGAAGGGCGGAGGCGAGGAAAAACCGATTGCTCGTGTCCAGGACAGTTGACCCTGGTTTGGGCATGGTGGCCGGAAACCATCCGGTAACGCCTTGTCTATGGGCATTTCCCTGCGGTTGGTCTATGTCCTGCCGGTGACTGCCCCGTCGTTGGGCAGTTTTCCGTTCCGCGAGGAAAGAAGAGCAATGCAGCGTCGGGATCTTCTGAAGGGCACGGGGGTGGCCGTGGCCACGGCCATGCTCGCCACGCCGCATGTCGTGCGCGCCCAGGGCAGCGGCGGGAGCAGGACGCTCCGTTTCGTGCCCCAGGCCGACCTGCCGAACCTCGATGCCGTGGCCGGCACCCAGCTCGTGGTGCGCAACGGCGCGCTGATGGTCTTCGACATGCTCTACGGCCTTGGCGCGGATTTGCAGCCGAAGCCGCAGATGTGCGAGGGGCACGAGGTCGCGGACGGCTTCAGGACCTGGACCTTCCGCCTCCGTCCCGGCCTGAAGTTCCATGACGGGGAGCCGGTGCGCAGCGCCGATGTGGTGGCCAGCGTCAACCGCTGGATGGTCCGTGACACGATGGGCCAGATGATCAAGGCCCGGCTGGACGCGCTGGAGGCGGTGGACGACCGCACCTTCCGCTTCCGTCTGAACAAGCCCTTCCCGAAGCTGCTCTTCGCCCTGGGCAAGAGCAACACGCCGCTGCTGGTGATCATGCCGGAGCGGATCGCGAAGACCGATCCGTTCCAGCAGATCAAGGAATATGTCGGCTCCGGCCCCTTCCGCTTCAAACGTGACGAGTGGATGGCCGGGTCGAAGGCGGTCTTCGAGCGCAGCCCCGACTACCAGCCGCGCGAGGAACCGTCCGACTGGCTGGCGGGCGGCAAGAAGGTGCTGCTGGACCGCGTGGAATGGATCACCATGCCCGACCCCGGCACCGCCGCCGGCGCCTTGCAGAGCGGCGAGATCGACTGGTGGGAGAACCCGATTGCCGACCTCGTGCCGGTGCTCAAGGGCGCGCGGGGGCTGAGCGTCGGGATCGCCGATCCGCTCGGCAACATCGGCGCCATGCGAATCAACCACCTGCAGCCGCCCTTCGACGACGTGCGCGTGCGCCACGCCCTCCAGATGGCGGTGGACCAGGAGGACTACATGCGCGCCATCGTCGGCGACGACGAGGCGCTGTGGAAGCGCCTGCCGAGCTTCTTCACCCCCGGCACGCCGCTCTACACCGAGGCCGGGGCGGAGCGGCTGAAGGGGCCGCGCCAGATCGAGGCGGCGAGGAAGCTGATCGCCGAGGCGGGCCATGCCGGGGCCAAGGTGACGATGCTGGTCGCCTCCGACGTGCCGATCACCAAGGCCCAGGGCGACGTGACGGCGGAGGTGCTGAAGAAGCTGGGCTTCCAGGTGGACTACCAGGCGCTGGACTGGGGCACGGTCGGCTCCCGCCGCACCAGCAAGGCGCCGCCGTCGCAGGGCGGCTGGAACATCTTCTTCTCCTGGCATTCCGGCGTCGATTGCATCAACCCGGCTCCCTACAAGGGCATCGATGCCAGCGGCGACAGCGCCTGGTTCGGCTGGCCGAAGTCGGACAAGGTGCAGGCGGATATCGCGCGCTGGTTCGACGCGCCGGACCTCGCCACGGAGAAGGTGGCGATGGATGCCATCAATGCCGGCTCCATGGACCTCGTGACCTATGTCCCGACCGGCTTCTTCCTGGGCTATTCCGCTTGGCAGAGTGGGTTGAAGGGTGTGGCCAAGGCGCCGTTCCCGCTCTTCTGGGGCGTGAGCAAGGCCTGAACACAGGAAGAGGGCCGGCGGATCACTCCGCCGGCCCTCTTCCGTCCTGGCCGGATCGCTTCAGCCCTTGGCCAGGGTCGCGTTGATCGACTGCAGCCGCAGTTCGTCGTAGCGGCCCTTCTCCACTGGCTGGGCATTCGCCTGTCCCAGGTCGTTCATGTGGATCCGGTAGGTCTCGCGCGCGGTACAGGCGGCGATGGCCGCGATGGCGGTGATGCCCAGGGTGACCGCCCCGATGGTCAGCGGGATATTGGGCGAACCCGGCGGCGCGATGGCGGCGAAGAGCGCCGGCAGCAGCGCGGTGATGGTGGTGCCGATGTTCTGTGAGATCGCCATCGCCGAGACGCGGGTGCGGGTCGGAAAGAGCTCCGGAAAGAAGCTCGGGAAGATGGCGTTGTAGCCCTGGTAGACCAGGCCCCACATCAACAGCGACATGACGATCGCCATCGGCACGTTGTGGATGCTGATGGCATAGAGGTAGCCGAAGGACAGCAGCCCGGCGCCGAGCGAGCCGATGAGGATCGGCGGACGGCGGCCGATCCGGTCGGACAGGTTGCCGACGAAGGGGATCACCAGTACGGCCAGGATGTTCCCGAGCACCGGGATCCAGAGATAGACATCCGCGTGGAAGCCGATCCCGTAGGCGGCCTGCACCGCATAGGCGCCGCCGAAGACCGTGGCCACGACCGGGACCACGTTCATCAGCGCCATGCAGACGACGCGGATCATATCGGGCCAGCTCTCGCGGAAGGCCTCCTTGATCGGCGCGCGCGGCGGGCCGCTCCTGTTCTCCTCCTCGGTGAAGGCAGGGGTTTCCTCGACCTCGCGGCGGATGATGAAGCCGGCCACGATCACGAAGAAGCTGAGCAGGAAGGGGATGCGCCAGCCCCAGCTCTGGAAGGCTTCGGCCGGCATGTAATGGGCGAGCGGCAGGAACACGGCGGCGGCCAGGATCTGCCCCGCCTGCACGCCCTGCAGGGTGAAGCTGCCGTAGAAGCCACGGCGGCCGAAGGGCGCGTGCTCCAGGATCATGGAACTGGCGCCCGAGATCTCGCCCGCCACGGCGAAGCCCTGGACGAGGCGCAGGATCACCAGCAGCACCGGGGCCAGGATGCCGACCTGATGATAGGTGGGCAGGATGCCGACCAGCATGGTCGAGATGCCCATCAGGAACATGCAGAAGATCAGGACGCGCTTGCGGCCGATGGTGTCGCCCATGTGGCCGAGCACGAAGGCACCGATCGGGCGCGCGACATAGCCGACACCATAGGTGGCGAGCGAGGCGACGATGGCCACGGTGGGGTTGCCGGCTGGAAAGAAGATCTGCGGAAAGATCAGCGCCGCGGCGGTGGCATAGATGAAGAAGTCATAATATTCGAGCGCAGAGCCGATCCAGCCGCTGGCCGCGGCCTTCTTGGATTGGTGCCGGGCATGCGGCTCGTGTTCTGTAGGCCCGCTCATTCTTGTTTCCTCTCGGCTGATCCTTCGTTCATGGCCCTGGACGATCCGGCGGATGCGGCGTCGCAGCGGCGCATGGTGACGGAAGCCGTGCTCGCCTATCTTCGCTCCGACGCGGCGCGGGGATAGGGCGCCAGGATCCAGCCGCCCTTGCACCCGGCCGGGACGCGCCAGGGGAGCCGTCAGCGGCCGACCGCGTAGCCCTGCATGCCGCGCGGATTCGCGCCGGCCAGGATCTGCCCGTCCGGCTCGCGGCGGACGGCGCTGAGCCGCCCCTCCGACCAGTCCGGCCCGACCTCCACCCTGTGCCCGCGCGCCGTCAGCGCCGCCGCGACCGAGGCGTCGTAGCGGCCTTCCAGCACCACCTTCCCCGGGCGCGCACCGCGCGGCCAGAAGGAGGAGACCCAGTGCTCCGTGTGGAAGGCCGGCGCGTCGATCGCCTGCTGGATGTTCAGCCCGTGATGCAGCATCCGCAGCAGCATGATCGGCTGCCACTGGTCCTGCTGCTCCCCGCCCGGCGTGCCGAAGCTCATCCACGCCTTGCCGTCGCGCAGCGCCATGGAGGGCGAGAGGGTGGTGCGCGGCCGCTTGCCCGGCCGCAGCCCGTTCGGCAGCGTTTCGTCCAGCCAGAACATCTGCCCGCGCGTGCCGAGGCAGAAGCCCAGCTCCGGGATGGCGGGGGAGGATTGCAGCCATCCGCCCGAAGGCGTGGCCGAGACCATGTTGCCCCAGCGGTCCACCACATCGACATGGCAGGTGTCGCCGCCCGAGGCGCCGAGGCGCGAGACGGTCGGCTCGCCCCCGCCCAGCGCCTCGTGCGCCGCCTCGGCGCGGGCCACGGCGGCGGCGTAGTCGGTGCGCGGCGCGATCCCGTCCGGCGAGCCGGGGCGGAAATCAAGCGACGCCCCGGCCCCGATCAGCGCCCGGCGCGCGGCATTGTAGGGTTCGGAGAGCAGCGTCTCCATCGGCACCGCGGCGAAGTCCGGGTCGCCGTAGAAGGCCTCGCGGTCGGCGAAGGCGAGCTTCATCGCCTCCACCACCAGATGCACGAATTCCTCGCCGGTGGCCTCGGTGGCATCCAGGTCAAAGCCGCGCAGCAGGGCGAGGGTCTGCAGCAGGGTCGGCCCCTGGCTCCAGGCGCCGCATTTCAGGACGCGCACATCGCCGTAGTCCAGGGCGAGGGGCGCCTCCACCGGGGCGCGCCACTTCGCCATGTCCTGCCCGGTCAGCACGCCCCTGTTGCGGCGGCCGGAGGCATCCAGCACCTCGGTCCCGCGCACGAAGCGGTCGATCGCCTCGGCCACGAAGCCCTCGTACCAGGCGCGGCGGGCGGCATCGATCTGCGCCACGCGGTCCGGGCCGGCGGCCTCGGCCTCTCGCACCACGCGCCGGTAGGTCTCGCCCAGCATCGGGTTCGCCCAGAGCCGGCCCGGCTTCGGCCCGCCGTCGCGCAGCCAGAGCGCAGCGCTGGTCGGCCATTCCTGCTCGAAGAGCGGCCGCATGGTCTGCACCGTGGCGCAGATGCGCGGCACGTAGTGGATGCCGCGCATGGCATAGCCGATGGCGAATTCCAGCACCTCGCCGATCCGCCAGGTGCCGTGGTCGCGCAGCATGGTGGCCCAGGCATCGAAGGCGCCCGGCACCATGGCCGGCAGGAGACCCGTACCGGGGATCAGGTCCAGCCCCAGCGAATCCCGCACCAGCGCCACATCCAGTGCCGCCGGGGCCACGCCCTGGCCGCAGATCACGCTCTGCGTGCTGGTGGCGGCATCGTGGACGATGATCGGGCAGTCGCCGAGCGGGCCGTTCAGGTGCGGCTCGGCGATCTGCAGCGTGAAGCCGGCAGCCGCGCCGGCGTCGAAGGCGTTGCCGCCCCGCTCCAGCACGGCCATGCCGACCTGGCTCGCGATCCAGTGCGTGCTGGCGACGGCACCGAAGGTGCCGGCGATCTCGGGGCGTGTGGTGAACATGGCCCCGAGTCATAGACCCGCGCCCCGCGCCGCGTCAGCAGGGATGGGGCACGAAATCGCCTCAGCCGAGCAGCGGCAGCCGCTCCGCGATCAGGAAGGGCGCGCCGGGCGCGCGCTGGGTGAAGATGCAGAGCTCCCGCACCGGGCGCGGGCGGGCCGGAACATCGCCCAGATGGCCTTCCAGCAGCGGACGGACCAGGGCCACCTCCGGCTCCGAGAGGCGCCGGGACAGGGTGACGTGGAACTTCCAGTCCCCGAAGACATCCGGATAGCCCCAGCGTTCCAGATGCGCGCGGCGCCGCGGCTCCAGCCGTTCCGGGCGTCGGCGGGCGATCTCGGCCTCGTTCAGCGGGGCGCGGAAGCGGTCCAGCGCTTCGACGCAGGCATCGCAGAAGCCCTGGAGCGTCGCCGAGGGCTGCGATTCCCGCAGCGCCAGGAAGCCGCCGAAATTCTCCAGCGCCAGCGGCGGCAGGGTGAAGGGGCGCAGGTGCGCCGCCAGCGCCATCGCCCCCTCTCGGAACTCCGCATAGGGGGTGGCGAGGCGGAAGGGTGCCTTCAGCGTGGCGTGCAGGCCGTAGAGCCGCGCATCCGCCGTCGCCTCGGCCAGGTCGAAGCCCGGGACAGGCGGCTGTTCCAGCGTGGCCCCGGTTTCCGGGTCGCGCCCGAGCCAGGAGGCGCCGAGGCGGTGCAGCGGGTCGTCGCGCTCGGGCGCCCAGTAGAGGGCGACACGGGCGGTCTCGGCGGAAGGCGGCGTCACGCGATGCGCTCCCCGGCCAACCAAACCGAGCGCACCATGGGCAGCGCGGTGCCCGCCGGCGCGAGCGAAGCGGGCAGGGGGCGCACCCGCACCATGTCGGCCCGCAGCCCGGGCTCCAGCCTGCCGCGGTCGTCCAGCAGCGCCATGCGGGCGGGGTTGGCGGTGACCAGGGCGATCGCGGCGGGGAGGCTGATGCCTTCCCCCAGGCCGAGCCGCCAGGCGGCCTCCAGCATGGCGGGGGGCACGTAGTCGCTGGCGATGCAGTCCGCCAGCCCTTCGCGCACCAGGTCGATGGCCGCGACATTGCCGGAATGGCTGCCGCCGCGCACGAGGTTGGGAGCGCCCACGATGACGTCCATGCCATGCGCGCGGGCGGCGCGGGCGGCCTCATGGTTCACCGGGAACTCGCTGACCCGGATACCGTCCGCATGGTTCCGGGCGACCTCGGCGGCGCACCAGTCGTCATGCGCGGCCAGCGGAACCCGCCCGCCCAGCGTATCCAGAAGCGCGGCGCGGTTGCGGGCGGCATTCGCCGTGCGCAGCGCGGTCATCGCCTCGATATGCGCCTCGATCTCCGCGTCCTTCATCCCCTCCCGCCGCTTCATGGCGCGGTAGCGGTCCATGTCCACGAACTGGCCCACGCCGGGCACATGGTCCATCAGGCTGGCGAAGCGCAGCAGCGGATGGGAGGCGACCTCGGCCAGCAGCGAGTCCATGTCCGGAGCCGGCAACTCGCAGCGCAAATGCAGGAAGTGGTCGCATTTCAGCACGCCGGCCAGGCCGAGGGAGGCGAGGTCGGCCACCCCGTCCAGAAAGGTCCGGTGCCGCCCGCCGGTCGTGTTGATGTCGCCCACGCAGAGGGCGTCGAAGACCGTCGTCACCCCGGCGGCCGCGGTCTGCGCGTCGTGCGACAGCATGGCGGAGCGCGAGGGCCAGCGCGCCCCGGCGCGCGGCAGGACCTGGCGCTCCAGGTTGTCGGTGTGCAGGTCGATGATGCCGGGGATGAGGTGGTCGCCCTCCAGGTCCAGCGCGCCCGGCGCCTGGCTGCGGCCCGGGGCGATCTCCGCGATCAGCCCGTCGCGGAGGAGGATGGTGCCGTCGAGCAGGCAATCGGGCAGGACGAGGGTGGCATTGGTCAGGATTTGTTCGCGGAGCATGGCCGGATTCTGCATGACAGGCCCGGCCGCGCCAGCGCCGGGATCATGACAACACGAAGAAAACAGCTGCGAAAAGCGACCCGCCCGCGCCGGGTCAGAGCATCTCCGGCCGGAACAGCGGTCGGCGGCTGATGATCCGGCCCGACACCATGAAGACGCCGTCCCCCGTATAGTGCAGCGTTTCCGGATGCCGGGGGGAAGGGGCGACATGCGCCTTCACCACCTCGAAGACGAAGAGGTCGTATTTCCCGACCAGCGCGTCGTCGTGCAGCCGGCATTCGAAGCTGGCGTGGCATTCGCCGATCAGCGGCGCCCGGACTTCGCTGGCCGGCTCGGCGGTCAGGCCGAAGGCGGCGAACTTGTCGGTCCCCGCCCCGGAGCAGTTGCCGATCCCGACAACCTCGTCGGTGAGGCGGGTGGTGGGCAGGTTGACCACGCATTCGCCGCTCTCCCGGATCATCCGGTGGCTGTGGTTGCCGCGCGAGATCATGCAGGCGAGCAGGGAGGGCGAGAACTCCATGATCATGTGCCAGCCCAGGGTCATGATGTTGTCCCGCCCCTGCCAGTGGGAGGAGACGAGCACGATCGGGCCGGGTTCGAGGTAGCGGCGGACCCTGGCAGGCGGGAAAACCTCCTTCCGGACAGGCTTGGGCATGGCGGCTTCCTGGCTGCGTCCCGGACGGACCGGCCCTCCGGGGAGTGCCGGTTCAACAGCCACGCGCCGCATCCGTTGCGGGCGGTCCCTGGCGGTGCCGAGGGAGGAGGGCGCGGGGAAAGGTGGGGAGGTGCCGCGCGCCTGGGATGCCGAGGCAGCGAAAGCCGTGAGGCGTGCCCCGATCCGGGGAAGTTTCCCGCACCGCCGCCGCATCAGGATGTAAGGAGAAAGATGGCTCCCCGAGTTGGACTCGAACCAACGACCTAGCGATTAACAGTCGCGTGCTCTACCAGCTGAGCTATCGGGGATCGCCGTGGTGGGGCTCATCTATCCGAGGGCGGCGGGGCCCGCAAGACAGGGGGGACAGATTTTTTCAAACAACCCGGAAATCGCCGGAATACCTGCCCAACGCTTCGCGCAAACCAGCAGGAATCACGCCCAGTGGGCTGATTTTCCGGTATTCAGGATGGAAGGGGTGTGGAGGCTCCGGGCGGAATCGAACCGCCGTACACGGTTTTGCAGACCGCTCCCTGACCACTCGGGCACGGAGCCACGCCGCCCATCTACGGGGCGGGCACCGTCCTGTCCAGGGGGTGGGGGCGGTAAGCTGATACATTCGCGGCTGTAGGCTTGGCCACATGCACCCGCCGACCTATAAGCGGCGGCACAGACGACCAGCAGGGGGTCCGGAAGCGGCATGGATTACGTCGAGGCGCGCCGTTACATGGTGGATGGGCAGGTCCGCCCCAACAAGGTGACCGACGCGCGGTTGCTGGACGCCATGCTGACACTGCCGCGCGAGCGCTTCGTGCCACAGGGCATGGCGGACCGTGCCATGGTGGATGGCGACCTGCCGCTCGGCGAGGGCCGCTTCCTGATGCAGCCGATGGCCCTGGCGCGGCTGGTCCAGCTTCTGAACCCGCGGGCGGGGGAGCGCGTGCTGGTGGTCGCCGCCGGCACGGGCTACGGCGCCGCGGTCCTGGCCGAGATGGGGGCCGAGGTCGTCGCGCTGGAATCCGATGTGCGCCTGATCGACATCGCGCGCCACGCCCTGGGCGGGCTGCCCGTATTGTGCCTGCGGCTGGAGCGGGGCGATCTCGCCGCCGGCTGGCCCGAGGCCGCGCCCTATGATGCCATCCTCATCGAAGGGGCGGTGCCCCAGGTGCCGGAGGCCATCTCCTCGCAGCTCGCCGAGGGCGGGCGACTCGTGACCGTGCTGCGGCCCGAGGGCCAGGCCGGCCGTGCTGTGCTCGGCCGCCGCACCGGCGGCGCCTTCTCCGCCGTGCCCGCCTTCGACTGCCAGACGGAGCGGCTGCCCGGCTTTTTCGCGCCCGCCGGATTCGTCTTCGCCTGACGGCAGGGGCCGTTTGGCCCGGCGGCGGGCGCCCGGGGGGACCCCCGCCGGGAAGCCCGCCGGAGATCCCCGCCCGGACCGGGCCCGCCAGGCGGGGCCGGTTCACCGCCCGCCAGGGCCCGCCGGCCTTCCCGCCGATCCCCGCCGCCGCCCGTCCGCGACCATCCCTGCGGATGACGGCTCTTCTGGCCATGGGAAGGCAGGGCGGTCTAGGCTCCGGCGAAACCATCCCTCGAGACCTGGGCGCCCGGCCTTCGGGCCCGCGCAAGGAGTTCCGGTGCCGATGTCACGACGCCTCACCCTCGCTCTCGCCACCGCCCTCGCCCTTCCCGCCGCGGCCAAGGCACAGTCGCTGCAGGAAGCCCTGGCGCAGACCTATGCCAACAACCCGACGCTGCAGACGGCCCGCGCTCAGTTGCGCGTGGTGGACGAGAACGTGCCGCAGGCCCTGGCGGGCTGGCGGCCCACCGTGTCCCTGAGCGGCGCCGCCGGCTATGTCGAGGGCACGGCCCGGACCCGGCAGAACGACGTCTCCTACTACAGCCGTGTCACCCGCGACACGATGACCCTGGCGGCGACGGCGACGCAGCCGATCTATCGCGGCGGCCGCACCGTGGCCTCCACCCGCCGGGCGGAGAACCAGGTCCTGGCGCAGCGCGCCCGGCTCCTGGCCACGGAGCAGCAGGTGCTGCAGCAGGCGGTCAACGCCTATGTCAACATGATCCTCTATTCCGAGGAACTGCGCCTGAACATCAACAACGTTCAGGTGCTGCAGCGCCAGCTCGACGCGACCAACGAGCGCTTCCGGGTCGGCGAGATCACCCGCACCGACGTCGCTCAGGCAGAATCGCGGCTTTCCGCGGCGCGCGCCAACCGTGCCACGGCGGAAGGCCAGTTGCAGAGCGCGCGGGCGGTGTTCCAGCAGGTCATCGGCATGGTGCCGAACCGGCTGACCGCGCCGCAGCCGCTGAAGGCGCCGGTGCGCTCCTCGCAGGAGGCGAGCCAGATGGCCGCCGTCAACAACCCGAATGTCGTGGCCTCGCTGTTCGACGAGGCCGCGGGGCGCGACTTCATCGACGTGCAGATGTCGGCGCTGCTGCCCCAGGCGAGCGTGCAGGCCCAGGGCTACCGCGCCGACAATTCCAATGCCGACGGCACGCGCTTCACGGGCGGGCAGTTCACCGCCAACGTCACCGTGCCGCTGTACCAGGGCGGGTCGGAATACGCGACCGTGCGCGCGGCGCGGCAGGATGCCTCGCGGCTGCGGCAGGTGGTGGACGACCAGCGCCGCACGGCCAGCCAGCAGGCCACCTCCGCCTGGGAAACGCTGGTGAGCAACCGTGCCACCGTCGAGGGCAACCGCGCCGCCATCCGCGCCGCCGAGATCGCGCTGGACGGCGTGCAGCGCGAGGCCGTGGTTGGCAGCCGCACCACACTGGACGTGCTGAACCAGGAGCAGGAGCTGCTGAACAACCGCGTGGCGCTGGTGCAGGCGCTGGCGAGCAACGTGACCTCTTCCTACTCTCTTGCGGCGGCGGTGGGGCGGCTGACGGCGAAGGACCTGGCCCTGCCGGTGCAGATCTATGACATGACGGCCTATTACAAGGCGGTGCGCGACCGCTGGATCGGCCTGGGCGACTACACCCCGGTCGCCGCCACGACGGAACGGTGAGCATGTCCGGATCGCAGGGCCCCGCCGGCCAGGACCCCAACATGGAGGACATCCTGGCCTCCATCCGCCGCATCCTGAACGAGGACGAGCCCACCGCCGCTGCCCCCGCCGCGCCGGGAGCGGCGGCCATGCCCGGCACCGCCGCCCTGTCGCCCCACCCGGCGCCCCACATGACACCCCGCCCGGCACCACAGGTTCCGGCGGCGTTCCCGCCCGCCAGGGGGGAGACGGCGGCGCTGCCGGGCTCGACGCCCCTGACCTCGAGCCCGGCGCCGCAGCACGCCGATGATCCGTCGGAGGAGGCGCCGCCCGCGCCCGGCCCCGCACCGGCGCCCGCCGCCGAACCCCTGACCCTGACCGAGGCGATGATGGTCGCACCCGAGGCCCCGTCCGGCCCGCCCCCCGTGGCACCGTCACCCGATGCGGTGCCGTCCAACGGCTCGCTGCTGGCGCCCTCCACGGCCGCCGCCGCCGCCGCGGCGCTGAGCGAGCTGGCCCGCGCCGTGGCGGCCGAGCAGAAGAGCGTCATCTCCCGCAACGGCCCGAGCATCGAGGACGTGGTGCGCGAGGAGGTTCGGCCGCTGGTGAAGAACTGGCTGGATGCCCATCTGCCGGGGATGGTGGAGCGCATGGTGCGTGCCGAGATCGAGCGGGTGCTCGGCCGCCCGGCCTCCTGAGGCCGGGGTGCGGAAGGGTGTTCTGATCCGGACGCAACCCTTCCGCACTTGACGTTCGGGCGTCTCCCGGCACAGGGATGCGCCATGCTCGAAAAGACCCTGACGCCCGCCGATTTCGAGGCGAAGCTCTACGAAGGCTGGGAAAGCTCCGGGGCCTTCTCCGCCCGTCCGGACAGCCCGGCCCAGCCTTTCACGATCATGATCCCGCCGCCCAACGTCACGGGCAGCCTCCATATCGGCCATGCCCTGACCTTCACGGTGCAGGACATGCTGATCCGCTGGCGCCGGATGCAGGGGCGGGACACGCTGTGGCAGCCCGGCACCGACCATGCCGGCATCGCCACCCAGATGGTGGTGGAGCGCCTGCTCGGCACCCAGGGCCTCAAGCGGCGCGAGATCGGGCGCGAGGCCTTCACCCAGCATGTCTGGGAATGGAAGGCGCAGTCCGGCGGTACCATCACCCGGCAGCTCCGCCGGCTCGGCGCCAGCCTGGACTGGCCGCGCGAGCGCTTCACCATGGACGAGGGCCTGTCCGAAGCCGTGCGCGAGGTCTTCGTCACCCTGCACGAGCAGGGGCTGATCTACCGCGACCGGCGGCTGGTGAACTGGGACCCGGTCTTCCAGTCCTCCATCTCCGACCTGGAGGTGGAGAGCCGCGAGGTGAAGGGACATCTCTGGCACCTGCGGTATCCGGTGGAGGGACAGCCCGGCCGCTTCCTGACTGTGGCGACCACGCGGCCCGAGACGATGCTGGGTGACACTGCCGTGGCGGTGCATCCGGAAGACGAACGCTACCGCGACCTCGTCGGCAAGCATGTGATCCTGCCGCTGACGGGGCGGCGGATCCCGGTGGTGGCGGACGAGTATTCCGACCCGGAGAAGGGCACCGGCGCGGTGAAGATCACCCCGGGCCATGACTTCAACGACTTCGCGGTTGGCAAGCGGCATGGCCTCGCTTCTCTCTCGGTGCTGGATGCCGAGGCGCGGGTGACGCTCGACGAGATCGGGGGCGAGCTCGCCGCGGCCGAGGGCATCGCCGACCCGGCTTTCGTGCGCTCGCTGGCGGGGCTGGACCGCTTCAAGGCACGCGAGGCCATCGTCGCCGAGATGGAACGGCTGGAGCTGCTGGAGAAGATCGAGCCGCATACCCATGCCGTGCCGCATGGCGACCGTTCCGGCGTGCCGATCGAGCCGCGCCTGACGATGCAGTGGTACTGCGACGCGGCGACGCTGGCGAAGCCCGCCATCGCCGCGGTCGAGGACGGGCGCATGCAGTTCGTCCCCAGGCAGTGGGAGAACACCTTCTTCGCCTGGATGCGGGAGATCGAGCCCTGGTGCATCTCGCGCCAGCTCTGGTGGGGCCACCGCATCCCCGCCTGGTACGGGCCAGACGGCACCGCCTTCGTGGCGCGCGACGAGGCCGGGGCGCAGGCGCAGGCCCGCGCCCATTACGGGCGGGACGAGGCGCTGACCCGCGACGAGGACGTGCTCGACACCTGGTTCTCCTCGGCGCTCTGGCCCTTCTCCACGCTGGGCTGGCCGAAGCGGACGCCGGAGCTCGCGCGCTACTACCCGACCGACGTGCTGGTGACGGGCTTCGACATCATCTTCTTCTGGGTCGCCCGGATGATGATGATGGGCCTGCACTTCATGGGCGACGTGCCCTTCCGCACCATCTACATGCATGGGCTGGTCCGCGACGAGAAGGGCCAGAAGATGTCGAAGAGCAAGGGGAACGTGATCGATCCCCTGGAGCTGATCGACAGCTTCGGCGCCGACGCCGTGCGCTTCACCATCGCCGCGCTGGCCGGGCCGGGGCGTGACGTGAAGCTCGGGCGTTCGCGCGTGGAGAACGGCCGCTCCTTCATCACCAAGCTGTGGAACGCCGCGCGCTTCTGCGAGATGAACGGCATCCAGGCCGATCCCGGCTTCCTGCCGGAGGCCTGCGCCACGCCCCTGGCGCGCTGGGTGATCGACGCGGCGAACCTCGCGGTGCGGGAGGCGACGGCGGCGCTGCAGGCCTACCGCTTCGACGAATACGCCGCCGCGGTGCGCCGCTTTGCCTGGGACACCTTCTGCGACTGGTTCCTGGAATTCGCCAAGCCCGCGCTCGCCTCGGGCGACACGCCGGAGGCGCGCGAGGCCAGGGGCGCGGCGCAGCACGTGCTGGGCGTGCTGCTGCGTCTGATGCATCCGGTGGCGCCCTTCGTCACCGAGGAGCTGTGGCACAGGATGGGCTATGGCCCGGAGCTGAGCCTGATCCACACCGGCTGGCCGGAGCCGGTGCGCGTGAGCGAGCCCGAGGCGGCGCGCGAGGAGATGGATTGGCTGGTCGGGCTGATCTCCACGGTGCGCGGCGTGCGGGCCGAGATGAACGTACCGCCCAGCCAACGTTTCCCGCTGCTGGTGCAGGGGGCGGGGCCGGAGGTGCTGGCGCGCGGCCAGCGCTGGCTGGACACCATCGGCCGCATGGCACGGATCGAGGCGATCCAGCCGCTGGCCGGGGAGCCGCCGAAGGGCGTGGCGCAGGCGGTGCTGGGGGAGGCGACGATCATGCTGCCTCTGGCCGGCATCATCGACATCGATGCCGAGCGCGCGCGTCTGGCCAAGGAACGCGGCAAGGCCGAAGCGGAGGCGAGGAAGATCGCCGCCAAGCTCGACAACGCCGATTTCGTCGCCCGTGCCAAGCCGGAAGTGGTCGAGGAGAACCGCGAGCGCCTCGCCGCCGCCCAGGCGGAGATCGCCCGGCTGGAGGCCGCGCTGGGCCGCATCGCGGCCTGAGGGGTTGGGGCGCGCGCAAGGGGCTCCCCGGGGCCTCATCGCGCGCCTGTGCCCCGGCTGCTGCCGATTTGGGGTGGAGCGGAACCCCGCCTGCGGCGATCCTGCCTTTGCCATGACCGGAGCCGGGGGAGGCAGCCTCCAGCTGTTCCGGACCGGCGCCGGGGAAACGCAGGCCAAGGAAGCCGAAGAATGAGTGCTTGGGACAAGTCCCGCCTGCCCAGCCGCCATGTGACGGTGGGGCCGGAGCGCGCGCCGCATCGTTCCTACTACTACGCGATGGGCATGACCGAGGAAGAGATCGCCCAGCCGCTGGTGGGGGTCGCCACCTGCTGGAACGAGGCCGCGCCCTGCAACATCGCCCTGCATCGTCAGGCGCAGAGCGTGAAGGCCGGGGTGCGGGAGGCGCAGGGCACGCCGCGCGAGTTCACCACCATCACGGTGACCGACGGCATCGCCATGGGGCACCAGGGGATGAAGTCCTCGCTCGCCTCGCGCGACGCCATCGCCGACACGGTGGAGCTGACGGTGCGCGGGCATTGCTACGACGCACTGGTGGGGCTCGCGGGCTGCGACAAGTCGCTGCCGGGCATGATGATGGCGATGCTGCGGCTGAACGTGCCCAGCGTCTTCATGTATGGCGGCTCGATCCTGCCCGGCACCTACAAGGGCCGCGACGTGACCGTGGTCGATGTCTTCGAGGCGGTCGGCATGCATGCCGCCGGGCGCATGTCGGACGAGGAGCTGCACGCGCTGGAATGCGTCGCCTGCCCCAGCGCCGGGGCCTGCGGCGGGCAGTTCACCGCCAACACCATGGCCACGGTGAGCGAGGCGATCGGGTTGGCGCTGCCCGGCTCGGCCGGGGCGCCGGCGCCCTATGAGGACCGCGACCGCTGGGCGGTGGAATCGGGCCGAGCGGTGATGGAGCTGGTGCGCCGCAACCTTCGCCCGCGCGACATCGTCACGCTGAAATCGCTGGAGAACGCGGCGGTGGTGGTGGGTGCCACCGGCGGCTCGACCAATGCCGGGCTGCACCTGCCGGCCATCGCGCATGAGGCGGGCATCCGCTTCACCATGGACGACGTGGTCGCGATCATGCGCCGCACGCCCTATATCGCCGACCTGAAACCGGGCGGGAAGTACGTGGCGCTGGATGTTCACAAGGTCGGCGGCATCCCGGTGATCATCAAGGCGCTGCTCGATGCGGGACTGATGCATGGCGACTGCCTGACAGTGACGGGGAAGACGCTGGCGGAGAACCATGCGGATGTGGTCTTCCCGACCGACCAGGACGTGATCTACCCGGTGTCGAAGGCGATCACGCCTACCGGTGGCGTGGTCGGGCTGAAGGGCAACCTCGCGCCGGACGGTGCCATCGTGAAGGTGGCCGGGATGAAGAACCGCCGCTTCGAGGGCACGGCGCTCTGCTTCGACTGCGAGGAGGACGCCTTCGCCGCCGTGGACCAGCGCGCCTACAAGTCCGGCGACGTGATCGTCATCCGCTACGAGGGCCCGAAGGGCGGGCCGGGGATGCGGGAGATGCTTTCCACCACCGCCGCGATCTATGGCCAGGGCATGGGGGCGGAGGTGGCGCTGATCACCGACGGCCGCTTCTCCGGCGCCACGCGCGGCTTCTGCATCGGCCATGTCGGGCCGGAGGCAGCGGTGGGCGGGCCGATCGCGCTGCTGCGCAACGGCGACCGCATCGTGATCGACGCCGATGCCGGCACCATCGATGTGCTGCTGCCGGAGGAGGAACTCGCCGCGCGCAAGGCGGCCTGGAAGCCGCGCGGCACGGATTACAACAGTGGCGCGCTGTGGAAATACGCCCAGCTCGTCGGCCCGGCGCATCTGGGGGCGGTGACGCATCCGGGCGGCGCGGCGGAGACGCACTCCTACCCGGACCTCTGAGTCACGCTTTGAAACACCCCGCTGGCGACGGGGCAGGCATGTTCCCGCCGCCGCTTTTCTTTGCACGGCTGCCTGCCCCATTCCAGCGATCCCACATCACCTCTGGCCGATCATGGACGCCGAAGCCCTTCCGCTGGCCCTGACGATGGGCGACCCCGCCGGGATCGGCGGCGAACTGACACTCGCCGCCTGGGAACGCGCCCGGCATGGGGCGGGACCCGTCTTCGTGGTGCTGGACGACCCGGCCCGCCTGGCCGCTCTGGCCGCCCGGCTGGGCCGGATGGTGCCGCTGGCGGAGGTGGCGGACCTCGCCGGGGCCGCCACCCTCTTCCGGGAGCGCCTGCCGGTGCTGCCGGTGCCGCTCGCCGCGCCGGTCACGCCTGGGCGGCCCGACGCGGCGCATGCGCCCGCCATCCTGTCCTCCATCGAGACGGCCGTGCGGCTCGCCCAGGCGGGCAAGGCCGGCGGCCTCGTCACCAACCCGATCAGCAAGGCCTCGCTCTACGGCGCGGGCTTCGGCTTCCCGGGGCATACGGAATATCTCGGTGCACTGACCGGCCTCGCCGAGCCGCCAGTGATGATGCTGGCCTGCCCGGATCTGCGCGTGGTGCCGGTGACCATCCATGTCTCTCTGCGCCGCGCGCTGGCGGAGCTGACCACGGCGGAGATCCTCCGCACCGGCCGCGTGCTGCACCGCAGCCTCCAGGCGGATTTCGGCATTGCCGCGCCGCGCATCGCCGTGGCCGGGCTGAACCCGCATGCCGGGGAAGGGGGCGCCATGGGCGACGAGGAAGGGCGCATCGTCGTCCCGGCCATCGAGGCCCTGCGCGCCGGGGGGATCGACGCCTTCGGCCCGCTGCCGCCGGACACGATGTTCACGCCCCGCGCCCGTGCTGGCTATGACGCCGCGCTTTGCATGTACCACGACCAGGCGCTGATCCCGTTGAAGACGCTCGACATGGATGGCGGCGTGAACGTCACCCTGGGCCTGCCGGTGGTGCGGACCTCGCCGGACCATGGCACCGCCTTCGACATCGCCGGTCGCGGCATCGCCGAACCCGGCAGCCTCCTCGCCGCCCTGCGCATGGCGGCGGAAATGGCCGCCCGCCGCAACACCATTCCCGGAGCCGCCACATGAATCTTCCCATCCGGCTGGGTGTGAATGTTGATCACGTCGCCACGCTGCGGAACGCGCGCGGCGGCACGCATCCCGACCCGCTGGCCGCGGCGGTCCTGGCGCTGGAGAGCGGCGCCGACAGCATCACCGTGCATCTGCGGGAGGACCGGCGCCATATCCGCGACGCCGATGTCCGCCTCATGCGGGAGCGGCTGCAAGCCCCGATCAACCTGGAGATGGCCGCGACGGCGGAGATGACGGAGTTCGCCACCGCGATCCGCCCGCACGCCGCCTGCCTGGTGCCGGAGCGCCGGGCCGAGCTGACCACCGAGGGCGGCCTGGATGCCGCCGGGCTGGAGGCGCAGCTCGCCCCTGTCGTGGCGGCGCTGCGCGGGGCGGGGACGCGGGTCTCGCTCTTCCTCGACCCGGAGCCGCGCCAGATCGAGGCCGCCGGGCGGCTCGGCGCCGGAGCGGTGGAGCTGCACACCGGCACCTATTGCGAGGCAGCACCCGGCGCGGCGCGGGACCGGGAGCGGCTGCGCCTGGCCGAGGCGGCGCGGCAGGTCGCGGCGCTGGGCATCGAGTGCCATGCCGGGCACGGGCTGGACTATGTCACCGCCGCCGAGATAGCCGCCGTTCCGGAGATCGTGGAGCTGAACATCGGCCACTTCCTACTCGGCCAGGCGTTGTTCGATGGCCTGGGCGCCGCCGTGCGACGCATGAAGCAGGTGATGCTGGAGCACCGTCCATGACTGTGAATACCAGAAGGCGGGAGGAGCTGGCGGAGGCCATCCGCCAATCGGGCCATGTCTTCCTGCCCGGCCACGAGGTCACGCGCCTGCTCGACCCGGCGGGGGAGGCCCTGGCGAGCGCGCCCTGGAAGGAATTCGTGGCGAGTTGGAGCGACCTTCGTCCCGACACGCACATGGCCGATGGCGGCCGCTACCGCCTGCGCCGCCATGCCGTCTTCGGCGCGGCGCAGGGCGAGCCCCTGATCCAGGGGGCCCACCAGCCGCATTACCAGACCCTGCACCATAACCCGCTGAATGGCGGGCAGGAGCGATGGTTCGAGCCGGTGGATCCCGGCATCGCGGCCGGGGCGCCGCTGTCGCGCCTGCTGAGCAGGGCACGGGCGGTGTTCGAGATGGCCGAGGCGCCGCCGCCCCGCTGGCATGTGGAGATGCACCAGTTCCGCATCGAGGCGCGTCCCAACGCCGCCGGCAAGCCGACGCCGGAGGGCATGCACCGTGACGGCGTGGACTTCGTGCTGGTCACCCTGATCGGGCGCGAGAACGTGGCGGGCGGCGTGACCGGCATCCGCGTGGACGCCCAGGATGGCACCCTCCCCGGCGAGGCGAGCTTCACCCTGGAGAACCCGCTGGACACGGTTCTGCTGGACGACCGGCGGGTCTGGCACGGGGTGACGCCCGTGGTGCCGATCGACCCGTCGCGGCCGGGACACCGGGACGTGCTGGTGCTGACCTTCGCCCGGCAGGCGCCGCGCCGGGCGTGACCCCGCGCCGCCGGGAGGGATGGAAAGCGGGTGGGCCGTCTCTCCCGCTTTTCATCCGGCGGCACGCTCCGGGCAGGATGGCCATGGTGCATCCTGCCTGCCTTTCGCCCGGAGTCCCTACTCTCTTGCCGTTCCGTCCCGCTTTTTCCGCCGCCCGTGCCGTGATGCGCCTCGCGGCTCCGCTCGCCACCCTGGCGCTGGTCGCCGGTTGTGTGCCGCCGCCTCAGCCGCTGCCCACGATGCCGCCCCATGCCTCGCGGCAGCCCTACCCGCCGATCCCCGCCCTGCGTGTCGAGCCGGAGCCGCCGCGCCTGCCCGGCGCGGAGTATGTCTGGCAGCCCGGACACTGGCAGTGGGATGGCGTCACCTATCGCTGGGAGCCCGGCCGCTACGTGCTCCGCCACATCGTGGGCGGGGGCACCTGGAGGCATGGCGAGTGGGTCTGGACCCGGGGTGGCTGGGCCTGGGAACCCGGTGGCTGGCGCTGACGCGGTGACGGGCAGGCTGCGTCGCCGCCACCTGCTCGGCGGGACCCTGGGTTTGGGTGCGGCGGTCCTGGCGCCCGGCCCTCTATCGGCGCAACCGGCTCCGTTACCGGTCTCCGCGCGGGACAGCATTCCCGGGGATGCGCCGCGCTATACCGACCGGGCGCTCAGTGCGGTGCCGAACGAGGCGGCGATGCCGCGCCGCTTCTGGGCGCCCGGGCTGAACGAGGCCTATGTGCCCCAGGGCCTGACCGTGCTGGGCGAGGAGATCCTGGTCGCGGCCTATCAGAGCCTGACGCACGATCAGGCGGACGGCCCCTCGCGAGTCTTCCGGCTGTCGCGCCGGGACGGCAGCCTGCGGGGCAGCTTCGCGCTGCCGGAGGAATTCGGTCATCCCGGTGGCCTCGCCACGGACGGGCAGGTGCTCTTCGCCGCGAATTCGGGCATGGTCCTGGCGCTCGACGCCGCCAGCCTCGATGCGCCGGATGGGCCGAGGCCGCTTGCGACGCGGCGGGTGGACCGGTCGATGGGGCCGGCCTTCCTCGCCTGCGACGGCCGCTCCCTCTGGTTCGGTCCCTGGCGCAAGAGCGGCAGCCCGCGTCTCCATGCCGTGCCGGTGCAACGTTTCGTGGAAGGGGACGGCCATCCCGTCACCCCGGCCGATGCGGTACGCGATATCCCGCTGCCGCTCCGGGCGCAGGGAGCGGCGGCGGATGCCGAGGGGCGGATCTGGATCGCCTGCAGCGCCGGCGCCGCGCCGGGCGAACTGCACCGGCTGGACCCCGAGGATGGCACCCGGCTGGAAAGCCATGGCGCGCCTGGTGGGATCGAGGATCTGGGCTTCGACCGGGACGGGCTGCTCTGGTCGGTCAGCGAGGCGGGCTCGCAACGCTGGAACGGCTGGCCGACCTTCTTTCCGCTGGTCTTCGCCATGGATGTGACGCGGCTGCGATAGGCCCCCGGCCCTGGAGGGAGCGACGCTCAATCCGCCAGGTCGAACAGCACCGGCGCGTGGTCGGAGGGGCTCTCCGCCGCCCGGGCGGCGACATCCACGGAGGTGCCGGTCAGCCGCTCCGCCAGTTCTGCCGAAAGCAGGGCATGGTCGATGCGCAGCCCCCGGTTCTGCTCGAAGGCCGGGCCATAGTCCCAGTAGGTGTAGATCGCCTCCTCCGGGTGCAGCGCCCGCACCGCGTCGGTCAGGCCCAGATTCACCAGGGCGCGGAAGGCGGCGCGGCTTTCCGGGCGCACCAGCGCATCGGTGGGCGGCAGGGTGCGCGGGGCGAGGTCGGCCTCGGTGGGGCAGACGTTGAAATCGCCCAGGATGGCCAGCGGCGTGAAGCGGTCCAGCCGCTCGGCGGTCAGGGCACGCAGCCGCTCCATCCAGCGCAGCTTGTAGGCATAGCCTTCCTCGCCGCGGGAATTGCCGTTGGGCAGGTAGATGCCGATCAGGTTCATCCCCGCCGCCCGCACCTCGATGAAGCGGGCATGGTCGTCCTCGGCCTCGCCGGGCAGGGTCTCGCCCAGCACCTCGAAGGGGATGCGCGAGAGCACCGCCACGCCGTTGCGCCCGCCGGGCTGGCCCACGGCGTGGCAGCGGTAGCCCAGGGCCTCGAACTCCATGGTCGGGAATTCCTCGGTCCTGCACTTCAGCTCCTGCAGGAAGACGAGGTCGGGCTGCTGCCGTTCCAGCATGTGGCGGAGGTTCGGCGCACGCTTGCGCGCCGAGTTCACGTTGAAGCTGCAAAGTCGCAAGGGAGGGGTGACGCCTTCTCAGCCGACCGCGAAGGAGACGCCGCAGCCACAGCCCGAGACGGCCTGCGGGTTGCGCACGGCGAAATGCGCGCCCATCAGCGCATCGGCCCAGTCCAGCTCCGCGCCCTGGAGGAAATCGAGCGAGACCGGGTCGATGAAGACCGGCGCGCCCGTCCCGTCCTCGGCCCGGACGACCGTGTCCCCGGCCTCGGGCTCGTCGGCGAGCTCGAACTTGTATTGCAGCCCGGAGCAGCCCCCGGCCTCGACCGCGAGGCGCAGCCCGGCCCGGGGGCGGCCCTCGCGGGCGGCGATCTCGGCGATCTGCCGGTGGGCGCGCGGCGTGGCGCGGAAGGGCGGGGAAGGGGCTGTCTGGCTACCGTCCGGCATGGTCATCGGGACTCCATCGGTCCCCTAGATAGGACGTCCCGCCACCGCTTTCCAACCGCCTATGCCAGATGAGGGCCATACGGGCGCGGAGCCGGGCGGGAAGGCGGGGTTGCCGCGCCCGCATGGCCGGTGCTAGGGCCGGTACCCCTTTTCCCTCAGATCCGAGCCCACTCCCCGTGCAGGACCCACATTCCGCGACCCGCTCCGGTTCGCCCGCCGGTCCCGACGGGACGTCCGGCCCTCTTCCTTCCGGCCTGGCCCCCTGGGCGGTGAACCCGGCGGCGTCGCGAGGGCGGTTGGTGGCCGAGCCGGGCAGCGGGGCGCGCTCCCCCTATCAGCGGGACCGGGACCGGATCATCCATTCCACCGCCTTCCGGCGGCTGCAGTACAAGACGCAGGTCTTCATCTACCACGAAGGCGACGAGTTCCGGACGCGGCTGACCCATTCCATCGAGGTCGCCCAGATCGCCCGCTCCATCGCCCGGCAGCTGCGGCTGGACGAGGATCTTGCCGAAGCCCTGGCCCTGGCGCACGATCTGGGCCACCCGCCCTTCGGCCATGCCGGGGAGGAGGCGCTGAACGGGGTGATGCGCCCCTGGGGTGGCTTCGACCACAATGCCCAGAGCCTGAAGGCGGTGACGGCGCTGGAACGCCGCTATGCCGATTTCGATGGGCTGAACCTGACCTGGGAGACGCTGGAAGGGCTGGCCAAGCACAATGGCCCGCTGCGCCGCCCGCCACCCTATATCGCGGAGTACGACGCCCGGCATCCGCTGGAGCTGTCCACCCATGCCAGTGCCGAGGCGCAGGCGGCGGCGATCGCGGACGACATCGCCTACAACAACCACGACCTGGATGACGGGCTGCGGGCCGGGATCTTCACGCTGGAGGAGATCGCGCACCTGCCGCTGATCGCCGAGGCGCTGGAGGATGCGCGGGCGCGTGCGCCGGAGGGCACCTCGCGGAGCCGCCTCGCGGCCGAGATCATCCGCCGGGTGATCAATGCCATGGTCAACGACGTGGTGACCGAGGCGCAGCGCCGCATCGCCATCCTGGAGCCGCGCAGCGCCGACGACATCCGCGCCGCCGCCGCGCCAGTGGTGGTGTTCAGCGCCCGCATGACGGCGCTGAACGAGGAGACCCGGGCCTTCCTGCGCGAGCGCATGTACCGCCATTGGCGGGTAAACCGCACGGCGCAGAAGACCCGGCGCGTGCTGCAGGTGACCTTTTCCCTGCTGCATGGCGGGCCGGACATGCTGCCGCCGGAATGGCGCGCCCAGGCAGACGGGCCGGGCAGCGCGCGCACCGCGGCGGTGGTCTGCGACTATATCGCCGGCATGACCGACCGCTTCGCCCTGGAGGAGCACCGGCGCCTCACCGACCCGAACATGCCCGGATAGGCGTGGCCGGAGGTTTCCCCCCGGGAGGCCATGACGCTAGAGAGACCCTTCTTGCCCCGCGGCAAAGCCCACTAGGAACTTCCATGTCACAGGACGTTTTCCAGACCCTGCGTGCCGAGGTCGTCGCGCAGCTCCGCGCCATCCTGCCGGACCTGCCGGAGGAGGCGCTCGCCCGCGTCCTGGTGGAGCCACCGCGCGACCCCTCCCATGGCGACATGGCGACCAATGCCGCGATGGTGGTGGCCAGGCAGGCGAAGCTGCCGCCGCCGAAGCTGGCCGCCGATCTGGCCGCCCGCCTCGCGGCCTCGCCCCTGGTGGCCGAGGCCGCGCCGGCCGGGCCGGGCTTCGTGAACCTGCGGCTGCGTGAGGCCGTGCCGCGGGCCCAGATCCCCGTCGTGCTGCGGGCCGGGGAGGCCTATGGCGACGGCGGGCTGGGCGGCGGCCGCAAGGTGGACGTGGAATACGTCTCCGCCAACCCGACCGGGCCGATGCATGTGGGCCATTGCCGCGGCGCCGTGGTGGGCGACGCGCTGGCCAACCTGTTGGCCAAGGCCGGCTGGGACATCACCAAGGAATACTACATCAACGATGCCGGGGCACAGGTGCAGGCGCTCGCCTGGGCGGCCTACTGGCGCTACCTCCAGGCCCTCGGCACCACGCTGACCGAGGAGGAGTTCGCGGCGCAGGTGCCCGGCGGGCTGCAATATCGCGGAGAGTACCTGATCCCGGTCGGCGAGGCGCTGAAGGCGCAGTTCGGCGACAGCCTGGCGCCCGGCGTGGCGCCCGCCGATCCCGCGCTCTGGCTCGACGCCGTGCGCGCCTTCACCATCGACGCGATGATGGCCGAGATCCGCGACGACCTCGCGGCGCTGGGTGTGAGCTTCGACGTCTATATCAGCGAGGCGCAACTCGTCCGCGACGGCGTGGCGGACAAGGCGATCGCCGAGCTGGCGGCCAAGGGCTATGTCTACGAGGGCGTGCTGGAGCCGCCCAAGGGCAAGACCCCCGACGACTGGGAGCCGCGCCCGCAGACGCTGTTCCGCTCCACGCAGTTCGGCGACGACGTGGACCGGCCGCTGCGCAAGAGCGACGGGTCGAACACCTATTTCGCCAACGACATCGGCAACCATGCCGACAAGATCGCGCGCGGCTTCGACGAGCTGGTGCAGGTCTGGGGCGCTGACCATGGCGGCTATGTCAAGCGCATGCAGGCGGCGGTGAAGGCGCTGTCGGGCGACCGGCCGGTGCCGCTGGACGTGGTGCTGGCGCAGATCGTCAAGGTGATGAAGAACGGCGAGCCGGTGCGGATGAGCAAGCGCGCCGGCACCTATGTCACCCTGCGCGACCTGATCGACGAGGTCGGCAAGGATGCGGTCCGCTTCACCATGCTGACCCGCAAGGCCGATGCCCAGATGGAGTTCGACCTGGACAAGGTGGTCGAGCAGTCGCGCGACAACCCGGTCTTCTATGTCCAGTACGCCCATGCCCGCTGCCGCTCCGTGCTGCGCCAGGCAGGGGACCCGGCACACGCGGAACTGGCGGAAGCCTCGATGGATTCGCTCTCCGATCCTGCCGAGATGGCGCTGATCCGGCGCATCATGGCCTGGCCCCGCACCGTGGAGGCCGCTGCTGCGGCGCGGGAACCGCACCGGATTGCGTTCTATCTGGGTGACTTGGCGGCGGACTTTCACCTATTGTGGAACCGGGGCCGCGATGACGCGACCCTGCGCTTCATCCGGGAGGAAGACCCGGCCGCCACGCGCGCGAGGCTTGCCCTCGTCGCCGCCACGGCCCTGGTGATCCGCTCGGGCCTGCGCGTCATGGGGGTGACGCCAGTCGAGGAGATGCGGTGAGCGAATTTCATACCGTCCCGTCCTATCGGGTTCAGCGCCAGAGCAGTGGGGGATTGCCCTGGCGCATGTTGGCCATGGCCGGCGGGCTGACCGCTGTGCTGGGGGTCGGCGCGGCGGCCGTGTGGGGCGTGTCGCGCGCCGTGTCCAACGGCGTCCCGGTCATCGAGGCCGATAGCCGGCCATTGCGCATCCGCCCGGACGATCCCGGCGGATTGCGCGTCGCCAATCAGGGCGAGCGCATCTTCGAGACGCAGAACCAGCCGCAGCGGGCGCGTTCGGCCCAGCCGGGCGTACCGGCCCAGGCGCAGGTCGCCCCGGCGCCCGAGCAGCCGGACCTGGACGCCCTGCGGCAGGCGGCCCAGGCCTCGCGCATGGCCCAGCGCAGCCAGGCGCCCGCGGTGGCCCCGGTCGTGCCCGCGGCGCCGGCCCCGGTGGCCGAGGCGCCCGGGGCGCCGGCATCCCAGGCTCCGGTGGAGGCGGCGCCCGCCGCCCCGCCGCCGGCCCCGGTGGCACGGGCGCCCGAAGCCGCTCCGCACCCGGAGGCACGCTCCGAGCCCGCCAGGGCGGCAACAGGCGGCAGCGCCCTGGTGCAACTCGGCGCCCTGGGCAGCGAGGAAGCCGCCCATACCGAGTGGAACCGGCTGAAGGGCCGCCTCGGCGGGCTGCTGGCAGACCGGCGGCCCATGGTGGTGCGCTTCGAGCGTCCGGGCATGCCGACCATGTGGCGGCTGCGCAC
This sequence comes from Roseomonas mucosa ATCC BAA-692, assembly GCF_000622225.1. GTDB lineage: Bacteria > Pseudomonadota > Alphaproteobacteria > Acetobacterales > Acetobacteraceae > Roseomonas > Roseomonas mucosa. The sequence continues at coordinate 179,002 of NZ_JHWD01000003.1, forward strand.
GGGGGGCTTCAGCGATGCCGCCGCCGCCCGCAGCTTCTGCGAGGCCGCCCGGGCCAAGGGCGCGCCGGCCTGCGCGGCGATCGGCGGATGAGCCGCTCCGCCACGCCCGCCGCCGTGATCCTGGGGATCGCCGGCACCACCCTGGCGCCCGAGGAGGCGGCGCTGTTCCGCCGCCACCGGCCGGCCGGGGCCATCCTTTTCGCGCGCAACGTCGCCGACCCGGCGCAGCTCCGCTCCCTGACCGCCTCGTTGCGCGAGGTGCTGGGGGCGGAGGCGCCGATCCTGGTGGACCAGGAGGGCGGCCGCGTCGCCCGCCTGCGCCCGCCGCACTGGCCTGCCTTCCCGCCGGGGGCGCGATTCGAGGGCCGCCCGGAGGTGGCGCTGGAGAATGCCGCGCTGCTGGGCGCCACCTGCATGGAGATGGGGCTGGACGTGGTCTGCGCCCCGGTGCTCGACCTGCGCCATCCCGGCGCGCATGACGTGATCGGCGACCGCGCCTTCTCCGAGAACCCGGCCGAGGTGGCGCGGATCGGCGCGGCCTGGATCGCCGGGCTGCGCGCCGCCGGCTGCATCCCGGTCATCAAGCACATCCCCGGCCATGGCCGCGCCATGGCGGACAGCCATCTCGACCTGCCGCGCGTTTCCGCCACGCGGGCGGAGCTGGAGGCGGACCTCTTCCCCTTCCAGGCGGTCTGCCGTGCCGATTCCGGGCGCGGCGCCTGGGCGATGACGGCGCATATCCTGTACGAGACCTGGGATGCCGAACGCCCCGCCACCCTGTCGCCGCGCGTGATCGAGGGGGTGATCCGCGACGAGGTCGGCTTCGACGGGCTGCTGCTCTCCGACGACCTCGCCATGAAGGCGCTGTCCGGGAGGCCGGAGGATCTGGCGGTCCAGGCGCTGGCCGCCGGCTGCGACGTGGTGCTGCACTGCCCCGGCATCCTGGCCGAGAATGCCGCGCTGCTGGAGGCCTGCCCGCGCCTGAGCGACCGCGCCGCGGAGCGGATGGAAGAGGCCCGCGCCACCGCGCTCGCCTCCCGCCGCCCGCTCGGTGCCGTCTCGGCCTCGGTCTGAGTCCGGTTCCGCTCCCCGTCATGCCCGAATGGCTTCCGGAACTCCTGGCGGCGGCGATCGCCGCCATCCTGGCGATCACCCTGCACGAGGCGGCGCATGGCTATGCCGCGCTCTGGCTCGGCGACGACACGGCGCAGCGTGCGGGGCGGCTCAGCCTGAACCCGATCCGGCATGTGGACCCGGTGGGTACGGTGCTGGTGCCCGGCTTCCTGGTCATCTCCCAGCTTCTGACCATCGGCACGGTGCAGGTCATGTTCGGCTGGGCCAAGCCGGTGCCGGTGAACCAGTTCCGCCTGCGCAACCCTCGCTTCGGCATGGTGGCCGTCGCGGCGGCCGGTCCCGCGATCAACATGGCCCTGGCCTTCCTGGCCGCGCTGTCCGGCCATGTGGTGGATGCCGTGACGCTGCCGCCGGAACTCTCCGCCTGGGTCTACCGCCTGCTCTCGCTGATGATCCTGTCCAACCTGCTGCTGGGCCTGTTCAACCTGATACCGATCCCACCCATGGATGGCGGCCGCATCCTGGGGGGGCTGCTGCCGCCCCGGCTGGGCGTGCCCTTCCTGCGGCTGGACCGGCTGGGCCTTCTGCTGGTGGTGCTGGTGCTGTTCATCCTGCCGCAGCTTTCCTCGGCCTGGGACCCGATGGGCTGGCTGATGCGCTACGCCGTCGGCCCGGCCTTCAACGTCGTCATGCGCGCGGCGGGCTACGGGCTGTGAGCGTCGTCACGCCACAGCCCCAGGCCCTGCTGCTGCGGCTGGAGGGCTACGAAGGCCCTCTCGACCTGCTGCTGGAACTGGCGCGGGCGCAGAAGGTCGATCTGGCGAGGCTCGATATCCTGGCCCTGGTGGACCAGTACCTCGCGGTGATCGAAGGCGCCCGCCGGGTGCGGCTGGAACTGGCCGCCGACTGGCTGGTGATGGCCGCCTGGCTCGCCTGGCTGAAGTCGCGCCTGCTGCTGCCCGACCCCGAGCCGGACGAGGATGCCGAGGCCGCCACGGTCTCGCTCACCGACCGGCTCCAGGGGCTGGAGATGCTGCGCGCGGGGGCCGCCTGGCTGGATGGGCAGCCCATGCTGGGGCGTGACTTCTTCGGGCGCGGCCAGCCCGAATCCCTGGTGCAGCGGCGGGACGGGGAGCTGGAGGCCGACCTGCCCGGCCTGCTGCATGCCTGGGCCACCGCCATCCGCCGCGCCGAGTCGCGTCGGCCCTATGTCCCGAAGCCCCGCAGGCTCTGGACGGTGGGCGAGGCGCTGAGCCGCCTGGAACGGCTGATCGGCGCCGCCGGACCGGACTGGGGGGAGCTGGAGCGCTTCCTGCCGGAAGGGCTGGCGCCCGACCCTGTGGAACGCCGCGCCGCCATCGCCAGCACGCTGATCGCCGGGCTGGAACTGGCGAAGCATGGCGGGCTGGAGTTGCGGCAGGAGGCGGCCTTCGGCCCGATCCTGCTGCGCGCCGCCCGCATGAGCGAGGAGGACACCGCCGATGCTGCCTGAGGCCGCGCTGCGCATCGCCGAGGCACTGATCTTCGCCGCCGACCGGCCCGTGACGGCCGTCCGGCTGGCCCAGGCCCTGGGTATCGGCGGCGACGAGCGGGATTCGCTCGACCCCGCTGCCATCCTGCAGACGCTGCGCGACCGCTATGCCGGGCGGGGCGTGGAACTGGTGGAGGCGGGCGGCGGCTGGAGCTTCCGCACCGCGCCCGACCTGGCGCCGCTTCTGACCCGGGTGGTGGAGGTGCCGAAGCGCCTGCCCCGTGCCGCCATGGAGGTGCTGGCGGCCATCGCCTGGCGCCAGCCGGTGACACGGGCCGAGATCGAGGAGCTGCGTGGCGCCTCGGTCTCCCAGACCTCACTGGAGGCGCTGCTGGAGGCCGGGCTGGTCGCCCCGCGCGGGCGCAAGGAAAGCCCCGGCCGCCCGGTGCTCTGGGGCACCACGCCGCGCTTCCTGGAGCATTTCAACCTGCGCTCCCTGGCCGAGCTGCCCCGGCAGGAGGACCTCGTCGCCCGCGACGCGCCGGTGGTGCTGATCGAGGCGCGGGAGGAGCAGGCGGAAGCGGTGGATTCCTGAACGCGGCTTCATCCGCCGGGGGCCGGAGAAAGGGGGCAGGGGGGTTTCGCTCGGCCTGCCGCCGGTCCAGATAGGAGGCGGGCGCATTGGCGTGCCCGGGCGTTCCTGCTAACGGGGACAGCGCCTTTTCCGAACCCGGCGGCCTCCGGGACACGACCTCTATAGGGCTTGAGCGAAGCACATGTTCGACCTCGCCTGGTCCGAGATCGCGGTCATCGTCGTGGTGGCGATCGTCGTGATCGGCCCGAAGGACCTTCCGGACACCATCCGCACCGTGGCCAAGGGCATCGGCAAGCTGCGCCGCATGGCGGGCGAGCTGCAGGGCCATCTGGACGAGGTGGTGCGCGAGGCGAAGCTGGAGGATGTGCGCGACCAGATCCGCGATATCCGGAACTTCGACATCAAGGGCGAGATCCAGCGCACCGTGGACAAGGACGGCTCGCTCCGCTCCGCCTTCAACGACGATCCCTTCCGCGCTCAGCCCGTGACCCCCTCCGCCGATGCCGCGCCGGCCGTCCAGGCCGCCCCGGTGGGAGAGGCGACGCCCCAGGGCGCCGGCACGGACGCGACCGCCGTGGCGGCGGACCCCGACCCGGCCCGGGCCGCCGATGCGCCCCCCTCCACCTCCCCGGTGCAGGAGGCCGCGTCGCCCGCCGGTCCCGCCGGGGTGATCCCGACCGAGCCGCTGAACCTGGTCCCGGCCTCCGCCCGCCCGCAGCCTGGGCCAACCGCCGGGCTACCCGGTGAGCTGCCCATTCCTGAGGCGACGACGCCGGTCCGCGACGCAGCGGCACCCGCCGCGACGCCGGCCCGGACCGCGGAAGCCCAGACCCTGCCGGCCAGCGAGCCGGCCAACATCCACAAAGCCTGAAAAAGACCGCCTGTGCCCCGCGATCCGGACGATACGATCAACGACAAGCCGATGCCGTTGATCGAGCATCTGCTCGAACTCCGCACCCGTCTGCTCTGGTCCTTCGGGGCCTTCTTCATCGCCTTCGCGATCTGCTACTACTTCTCCACGCAGATCTACGGCTTTCTGGCGCGGCCCCTGGCCGACATCCTGCAGCAGCAGGGCGCGGGCGAGCGGCGGATGATCTTCACCGCGCTCTACGAGGCCTTCTTCACCTATCTGCGGGTGGCCTTCTTCGGGGCGGTGTTCATCTCCTTCCCGGTCTGGGCCACGCAGCTCTGGCTGTTCATCGCGCCCGGCCTCTACCGCTCCGAGAAGCGGGCGGTGATGCCCTTCCTGATCGCCTCGCCGATCCTTTTCGTGATGGGCGCGGCGCTAGCCTACTACTTCATCTTCCCGCTCGCCTGGCGCTTCTTCATCTCCTTCGAGACGCCGAGCGGTGCCGGGGGCGGCCTGCCGGTGCAGCTCGAGGCCAAGGTGAGCGAGTACCTCTCGCTCGTCATGCACATGATCCTGGCCTTCGGTGCGGCCTTCCAGCTACCGGTGGCACTGACGCTGATGACCCGGGTCGGCATCCTGACGGTGGACCAGCTCAAGAAGGGGCGCCGCTATGCCATCGTCGGCATGTTCATCGCCGCCGCGGTGCTGACGCCGCCGGACGTGATCAGCCAGGTGGGCCTCGCCGTGCCGCTGCTGCTGCTCTACGAGCTGTCGATCATCGCGGCGACCTGGATGAACCGCCCGAAGAAGACCCCGGCCGACAAGACGAAGACCTGACCGATGCACGATATCCGCGCGATCCGCGCCAACCCGGCGGCTTTCGATACCGGCATGGCCCGCCGTGGCCTGCCGCCGGCCGCGGAGCGTCTGCTGGCGCTGGACACCGAACGCCGCACCGCCACCACGGCGGTGGAGGAGGCCCGGGCCGCCCGCAACCGCAAGAGCCGCGAGGTCGGCGTGCTGAAGGCCGCCGGCCGGCACGACGAGGCGCAGGCCCTGATCGACGAGCTGGCCGCCGGCGAGCGCGTGTCCGGCGAGGCCCTGTCCCGGGCCGAGGCGGCGCTGCGCGATGCGCTGGCGGAGCTGCCCGCCCTGCTGGCCGACGACGTGCCCGAGGGCGCGGACGAGAGCAGCAACATCGTGCTGCACCAGCACGGGGCGGCGCCCAACTTCCCCTTCCAGCCCAAGCAGCATTTCGAGCTGGGCGAGGCGATGGGGCTGATGGACTTCGCCGCCGCTGCGAAGCTGTCCGGTGCGCGCTTCACCGTGCTGCGCGGGGCGCTGGCGCGGCTGGAGCGGGCGCTTGGCAACTGGATGGTGAACCTCCATGCCGAGCATGGCTACGAGGAGGTCTCCGTCCCGCTGCTGGTGAACGACGAGGCGGTCTTCGGCACGGCGCAGCTTCCGAAATTCGCCGAGGACCTGTTCCGCACCACCGACGGCCGCTGGCTGATCCCGACCGCCGAGGTGCCGCTCACCAATCTCGCCGCCGGCGAGATCCTGCCCGATGCCGTGCTGCCGCAGCGCTACACGGCGTTGAGCTACTGCTTCCGCTCCGAGGCGGGCTCGGCCGGGCGCGACACGCGCGGCATGCTGCGGCAGCACCAGTTCATGAAGGCCGAGATGGTCTCCATCACCCGGCCCGAGGATTCGGCCGACGAGCACGAGCGGATGACCCGCTGCGCCGAGCGCGTTCTGAGCGAGCTGGGGCTGGTCTGGCGGCGGATCGTGCTTTGCGCCGGCGACACCGGCTTCGCCTCCAGCAAGACCTATGACCTGGAGGTCTGGCTGCCGGGGCAGGGGGCGTGGCGGGAGATCTCCTCCTGCTCCAACATGCTGGACTTCCAGGCCCGGCGGATGAACGCCCGCTACCGTCCGAAGGACGAGCCCGGCGGGAAGAAGGCCCAGCCGGCCTTCGTCCACACCATGAACGGTTCCGGCGTCGCGGTAGGCCGCGCGCTGATTGCGGTGATGGAGACGCACCAGCAGGAGGACGGCTCCGTGCTGGTGCCGGAGGTGCTGCGCCCCTGGATGGGCGGGCTGGAGCGCATCGGCCCCTGACGTCCCGCCCCACACACCCTGCGGCAAAGCCGCCGGGGTGCCTTGCGTCCGGGCCCGCCTGCCCATAGGTTCCGCGCACAAACCTTTCCGGCACGGGGCGTGGCGCAGCCTGGTAGCGCGCCTGTTTTGGGTACAGGAGGTCGTGGGTTCGAGTCCCGCCGCCCCGATACCGGCAAGGTTTCCTGGAATACGCCACAGGCTTCAGAAGGTACGGCGATGAGCAAGGCGCGCATCTACAGTCCCCCGAAAAGCGCGATGCAGTCCGGCCAAGCCCGCACCCAGGGCTGGGTCCTGCGGCACGTGTCCGACCAGCCGAAGCGAATCGATCCGCTGATGGGCTGGACCGGCTCCGCCGATACGGAGCAGCAGGTCGTCCTCCATTTCGATACGCTGGAGGAGGCCGAGGATTATGCCCGGGCGAACGGCATCGACTACGATGTCGAGGCCCGGCGTCAGGTCCCGGCCATGAAGCCCAAGTCCTATGCGGACAATTTCCGCTGGGGTCGCAAGCAGAACTGGACCCACTGATCGCCGCTGGTCGCTTCTCGCCCCGGTGATCCTGGGCTAGAGCAGAATCCGGCCAGGCGGCATCGCGCGGCGCCCTTAGCTCAACTGGACAGAGCAACCGGCTTCTACCCGGTTGGTTGGGGGTTCGAGTCCCTCAGGGCGCGCCAGTCCGCCGGTTGACATGTCACGGTCATTCCCTTGACATGGCGAAAGGACCACCGCCCCACCCCTCGACAGGGCGGGTGGCCCGCCGACAAGCCAGGGCGATGCAGCAAGAGTCCGACCCCGACGCCCCCCGGCAGCCCTCCGCGCTCCTGACCCCGCTCCTGATCGGGTCGGAGATCTATCGCCACTCCACCTATGGCGGGAAACACCCGCTGGCCATCGCCCGCGTCTCCACCGCCCTGGACCTGATCCGCACTCTGGGCTGGCTCGTCCCGGAACGTTATCGCGACAGCCCGATGGCCACGCCGGAGCAACTGGCCCGCTTCCACACGCCGGACTACATCGCCGCCCTGCGAAGAGCCGAGGCCGAGCAGGCAGCGGACGAGGCGGTGCGCGAGCGGCACCACCTGGGCGCCCATGGCAATCCCATCTACCGTGAGGTCTTCCGCCGCCCGGCGACGGGGGCGGGGGGTGCAATCCTGGCCGCCCGGCTGGTGCGCCATGGCGGCATCGCGCATGTGCCGGGCGCCGGCACCCACCACGCCATGCCCGACCGGGCCAGCGGCTTCTGCTACGTCAACGACGTGGCGCTGGGGATCTTCGCCCTGGTGGATGCCGGGCTGGAGCGCGTGCTCTACGTCGATATCGACGCGCATCACGGTGATGGCGTGGAACTCGCCTTCCACGACGATCCGCGCGTCTTCACCCTGTCGGTTCACGAGGCCAACCGCTGGCCCCGTACCGGCAAAGCCGAGGACCGGGCGGGCGGCCATGCCCGCAACATCCCGGTGCCGGAGGGCTTCAACGACAGCGAGATGGATTGGGTGCTCCGCAACGCCATCCTGCCCATCACGCGCCACCTGCGGCCGCAGGCGATCGTGTTGCAATGCGGCTCCGACGCGCTGGAGGAAGACCCGCTGTCCCGGCTGGCGCTGTCCAACAACAGCCATTTCGCGGTGGCGCGGGCGCTGCGGGGCCTGTCGCCGCGCCTCATCGTCACCGGCGGCGGAGGTTATAACCCGTGGTCTGTCGGGCGCTGCTGGGCGGGGGTCTGGGCCACGCTGAACGACCTGCCCATCCCCGCGCGTCTGCCGCCGGCAGCCGAGGCGGTGCTGCGCGGCCTGTCCTGGTTCCGCGCCGCCGGGCGGGAGCCGCCGGAACACTGGTTCACCACCCTGCGGGACCCGCCCCGCGCGGGACCCGTGCGGGCGGAGATCCGCGAGCTCTGCGCCATCACCCTGCGCGACCTTCCCTGACCGGGATGGCCGTGCCGGAGGATCAGTCCGGCAACAGGACCGAGACCGCCGCCTGGGCGGCGATGCCCTCGCCACGGCCGGTGAAGCCCAGGCGCTCGGAGGTGGTGGCCTTCACCGAGACGCGGCCGAGGGGGATGCCCATCAGCTCCGCCAGGCGGGCGCGCATGGCGGGGGCGTGGGGGGTGATCTTGGGGCGCTCGCAGATCAGGGTGACATCGGCATTGGCGATCAGCCCGCCGCGCTCCCGCACCAGCCCGGCCGCGTGGCGCAGGAAGCGGGCGCTGTCCGCATCCTTCCACTGCGCCTCGGAGGGCGGGAAATGCCGGCCGATATCGCCTTCCGCCATGGCGCCGTAGATCGCGTCGCAAAGGGCGTGGATGCCGACATCCGCGTCCGAATGCCCGTCCAGCCCCATCTCGTGCTCGATCCGGACGCCGCACAGGATCATCGGCCGGCCGGCCACCATCCGATGGACGTCATAGCCCGTGCCGACACGCGGCAGCAGGGCGCCGCGGCGGGCAGCCTCCAGCCGCTCCAGGTCGCTGGGATAGGTCACTTTCACATTCTCCTCCGACCCCGGCACCAGGGCCACCGAGTGTCCGGCCGCTTCCAGCAGGGCGGCGTCGTCCGTGGCGCCGACCGGCCCGTTCCGGTGGGCCTCCAGCAGCGTGGCGAAACGGAAGCCCTGCGGCGTCTGCGCCCGGAACAGGTTGTCGCGCGGCACGGTGCCGGCGATGACGCCCTCGCCGCACAGCTTCAGCGTGTCGCTGACCGGCAGGGCGGGGATCGCCCCGTGATGCCGCTCCAGCGCCTCGACCACCGCGCGGACCGTGCCCGGCCGCAGCACCGGGCGAGCGGCGTCATGCACCAGGACCACGTCCGGCGGATTTGCCGCCAGGGCCTCCAGCCCGGCTCGCACGCTGTCCTGCCGCGCGATGCCGCCCTGCACGGGGGGCAGGATGGGCAGGCCGTCAAGCAGGGTGCTCACCCGCCCCTCTTCCCCGGCGGAGCAGACGGGCAGCACGGCCTCCACCAGCCCGTCCGCCAGCAGCGCCTCGGCGGCATGGCGCAGCACCGGCCGGCCGGCCAGGGCAAGGAACTGCTTGGGCTCCGTGGTGCCGAAGCGCTGGCCGCGACCGGCGGCCACCAGAAGCGCGACGACGCGCATTCGCTTACTCCCCGTAGAATAGGGTCCTGCCGGATCGGGCCACGGGCCCGGAACCGGCATCCCAGGGCAGCGGCGCCCCGGCGGCGCAAACTAGCCGCGCGGGATGGCGGCGCCCAGGGGGGCAGGAGGGGCGACCGGCGGAAGGCCGGACATCCGCGCGGGAAGGCTGCCGGGAGCTGCCTTGTCGGGTGACACGTCGGAATGTTTCCCGATATCCCTTGCCCACGGGATTAATCGGTCGTCAGATTGTCATGGAGCGAGAGGCATTCTGCCGCGCGGATCGGCGCTTGACGATCTACCTGCCCAAGGGATAGGCATCCCGCATGGACGGTTCAGAAGATTTCTCGCCGGCCGTTTCCCCTGCGACCGAGGGAAACGGCTTCGGTATGTTGCGCCCGATAGACCTGGGTGGCGTCAGGATCGATTGCCCGGTGCTGCTCGCCCCCATGTCGGGGGTGACGGACCTGCCCTTCCGGCGCCTGTCACGCGAACTCGGCACGCCGATGGTGGTGAGCGAGATGATCGCCAGCCAGGCCATGGTGCGGGAGAACCGGCAGACGCTGAAGATGGCCGAGGTGGACGGCTTCGGCGGCCCGGCCTCGGTGCAGCTCGCCGGCTGCGATCCGCAGGTGATGGCGGAGGCGGCGAGGCTCGCCGTGGGCCATGGTGCCGCCATCGTGGACATCAATTTCGGCTGCCCGGTGAAGAAGGTCGCCCTCGGCCAGTCCGCCGGCTCGGCGCTGATGCGTGACGAGGTCGCGGCGGCGCGGATCCTGGAGGCGACGGCGCGCGCTGTCTCCGTGCCGGTGACGCTGAAGATGCGCATGGGCTGGGACCACAACAGCCTGAACGCGCCGCGCCTGGCGGTGATCGCGCGGGAAAGCGGCATCCGCATGGTCACGGTGCATGGGCGCACCCGTCAGATGTTCTACACCGGCAAGGCCGACTGGGACTTCATCGCCCAGGTGAAGGCGGTAGCCGGCATCCCGGTGATCGCCAATGGCGACATCCTGAACGCCGCCGACGCGGCCGAGGCGCTGCGGCGCTCCGGCGCGGATGGCGTGATGATCGGGCGCGGCGCCTATGGCCGGCCCTGGATCATGGGCGCGGTCGCGGCCCGGCTGCGCGGGCTGCCGGAAGGTGCCCCGGGGGGCAGCATGGTGGCGGAGGAGCCTTCGCTGGCGGAACGCTATGCCATCATGCTGCGGCACTACGAGGCGATGCTGGACCATCACGGCCGCGACCCTGGCATGCGCCTCGCCCGCAAGCATCTCGCCTGGTACTCCTACGGCCTGCCCGGCAGCGCCGAGTTCCGGGGGCGCGTGAACCGCGCCGACACGGTGGAGGCCGCGCTGGAAGAAATCCGGCGCTTCTGGGAGCCGCTGATCGAGAGCGGCGTCACCATCCAACATGGTCGCGCGGAGGCGATTGCCGCATGAGCGGAGCCGTCAGTGCCCTGATACGCCGGGTCACGCCCCGGGCCGGAAAGAGCATGCTGCCGCCGGAAAGCGCCGCCGTCCTGGCGGCGATCCCGATGCCGGTCGTGGTGCTGGACGAGGCGGACCGTTTCCATTTCGCCAACCCGGCGGCGGAGCTCTTCTTCGACCTGTCCTCGGTCTCGCTGGCGCAGCTCTCGCTGCACGACCTGCTGCCGCCGGACAGCCGCCTCTTCTCGCTGCTCCGGCAGGTACGGATCGCGGAGGCGCCGGTCTCCGACCACGACCTGATCCTGGAAAGCCCCCGCCTGCACAGGACGGACGTGACCGCCCATGGCGCGCCGCTGCCGGAACTGCCCGGCGCGGTGGTGCTGACGCTCCAGGACGGCTCCACGGCGCAGAAGCTCGACCGGCAGCTCAACTTCCGCGGCGCGGCGCGCGGCGCCTCGGCCATGGCGGCGATGCTGGCGCATGAGGTGAAGAACCCGCTTTCCGGCATCCGCGGCGCCGCCCAGTTGCTGGAACAGTCGGCGGAGGAAGGCGACCGCGAGCTCTGCACGCTGATCCAGGACGAGGTGGACCGCATCCGCGACCTCGTGGAGCGGATGGACATGTTCAGCGAGCGCCCGGTGGAACGGGGCCCGGTGAACATCCACGAGGCGCTGGGCCATATCCGCCGCGTGGCCGGAACGGGCTTCGCCGCCCATCTGCGCATCGTGGAGGAATACGACCCCTCCCTGCCGCCGGTGCTGGGCAACCGGGACCTGCTGGTGCAGGTGCTGCTGAACCTGGTGAAGAACGCCGCCGAGGCGGTGGACCCGGTGGAGGGCGAGATCGTGCTCTCCACCGCCTATCGCCACGGCGTCCGCATCGCCATTCCCGGCAGCGACGAGCGGGTTCACCTGCCGCTGGAGGTCTGCGTCCGCGACAACGGGCCGGGAATCCCGGAGGAGGTCCGGGCCAATCTCTTCGAGCCCTTCGTGACCACCAAGCGGGGCGGGCAGGGGCTCGGCCTGGCGCTCGTGGCCAAGCTGGTGGCCGATGCCGGCGGGCTGATCGCCTGCGAGAGCCGGCCGGGCCGCACCATCTTCCGCCTCGCCCTGCCGATGCCGCCGGCGGTGCCTGCCGCGCCCGCCACCCTCTCTCCCGCACTGTCTCCCGCGCTGTCTCCCGCTGGGGCCAAGAGCCGGTCCCCGTCTTCCCGCGCCGCCAAGGACCCCGCCGCACCGTGAGTGAGCAGACCATCCTGATCGCCGACGACGACCGGGCGATCCGCACCGTCCTTTCGCAGGCCCTGGGGCGTGCCGGCTACAATGTCCGCGCCACCTCCTCCGCCGCCACGCTCTGGCGCTGGGTGGAGGACGGGGAGGGCGACCTCGTCATCACCGACGTGGTGATGCCCGACGAGAACGGGCTCGACCTGCTGCCACGGATCAAGCGGATACGGCCCGACATGCGCGTGCTGGTGATGTCGGCCCAGTCCACCTTCACCACGGCGGTGAAGGCGGCCCAGCGCGGCGCCTTCGAGTATCTGCCCAAGCCCTTCGACCTGAAGGAGCTGCTCTCGGTGGTGGGGCGCGCGCTCACCACCCCCGTCCCCTCCGTCGCTCCGCCGGAGGAAGGGGAGAGCGAGCGCCTGCCGATCGTGGGCCGCTCCGCCGCGATGCAGGATATCTACCGCACGGTCGCGCGGCTCACGACCACCGACCTGACGGTGATGATCACCGGCGAGTCCGGCACCGGCAAGGAGCTGGTGGCGCGCGCCCTGCACGACTATGGCAAGCGCCGCACCGGCCCCTTCGTGGCGATCAACATGGCCGCCATCCCGCGCGAGCTGATCGAGGCGGAGCTGTTCGGCCATGAGCGCGGCGCCTTCACCGGCGCCCTGGCGCGCGGCGTCGGGCGCTTCGAGCAGGCGGCGGGCGGTACGCTGTTCCTCGACGAGATCGGCGACATGCCGCCCGAGGCCCAGACCCGCCTGCTGCGTGTGCTGCAGGAGGGCGAGTTCACCACCGTCGGTGGCCGCCAGCCGATCAAGGCGAATGTCCGCATCATCGCCGCCACCCATCGCGACCTGCGCCAGGCGATCCGGGCCGGGACCTTCCGCGAGGACCTGTTCTACCGCCTGAACGTGGTGCCCATCCGCCTGCCGCCGCTGCGCGAACGGCTGGAGGACATCCCGCTGCTCGCCCGCCACTTCCTGGAGCGCGCCCGCGCCGCCGGCCTGCCCGGCAAGACGCTGGACGAGGAGGCGATGGAGCGGCTGAAGGACCATTCCTGGCCCGGCAATGCGCGCGAGTTGGAGAACCTGATGCGCCGCCTCGCCGCGCTCTATCCGCAGGAGGTGATCGGCGCCGACGCGGTGGCGGCGGAGCTCACCGAGACGGAAAGCAGCCCGGCCCTGCCCGGCGAGCCGCGCAGCCCGGAGACGCTGGAGCAGGCGGTGGAGCGCCACCTGAACAGCTTCCTCGGCGCGCATCGCGACGGGATGCCGGTGCGCGACCTCTACGAGCGCGTGGTCTCCGAGGTCGAGCGGCCGCTGATCCGGCTGGCCCTGGCGGCGACGCGGGGCAACCAGATCAAGGCGGCGGCGATGCTGGGGCTGAACCGGAACACGCTGCGCAAGAAGATCCGGGAGCTGGAACTGCCCGTGGTCCGGGGCCTGTCCTGACGACATGGCGGTACGAGCCGCAGAAGCGGGTCTGACGCGGCGGCCGGGTTCTGGGGGGCGGCGGGGAACTGCTCTAGACTGCCCCCGATGAGCTCCGCCCCCGCTTCCCGCAGCCTCACCCGGCGCGCGGCCGACCTCCTCCTGGGCCGGGCGATGACCCTTGGCCTGGCGCTCGGGGCACTGCTGCTGGGGATCGGCACCTTCACCCTCCTGTCCAACGGCAGCCCCTTCGGCCCGACCCGGCCCGGGCAGGTCGCGGCCATGGTGCTGGTGAACGCGGCCTTCCTGCTTCTGCTCGGCGCCTCGCTGGCCGGGCGGCTGGTGCGGGTCTGGGCGGAGCGCCGCTCTGGCAGCGCCGGCTCGCGCCTGCATGTGCGGCTGGTGCTGATGTTCGGCGTGGTGGCGGTGGTGCCGGCGCTGCTGGTGGGCACCTTCGCGGCGGTCTTCTTCAACCTGGGCATCCAGGCCTGGTTCAGCGACCGCGTGCGCTCGACCCTGGAGGCCAGCCTCGTCGCATCCCGCGCCTATCTGGACGAGCACCGCAACGCCATCCGGGCGGACGCGCTGGGCATGGCGGCCGACCTCAACCGCGCCTCCATGCTGCTCCAGAGCAACCCGGAGGCCTTCGGGCGGCTGCTCGCCACCCATACCGCCATGCGCGGCCTGACGGATGCCATCGTCTACGAGCCGGTGCTGGGCACCGTGGTCGCCCATGCCGGCCTTTCCACTGCCACGGTCATGCCGCCGCTGGAAAGCTGGGCCTACGAACTGGCCCGCTCGGGCGAGGTCGTTGTGCTGCCCAACGAGTCCGACGAGCCGCGGGTGCAGGCGCTGGTGATGCTGGACATCGCGCCGGGGCTGATCCTGCAGATCGGCCGGCCGGTGGATTCCGGGGTCCTGGAGCACATGCGGGCCACCGAGCGGGCCTTCCAGGCCTATGACCAGCTCGACCGCAACCGGTCCGGGCTGCAGATCACCTTCGCCATGATCTTCGCCATCGCGGCGCTGCTGGTGCTGATGGCGGCGGTGCTGATCGGGCTGGTCCTGGCCAACCAGATCGCCCGGCCGATCGCACGGCTGATCAACGCGGCGGAGCGGGTGAGGGGCGGCGACCTCTCGGTCAAGGTGGAGGAGGGGCCGCAGAACGACGAGGTCGCCTCCCTCTCCCGCGCCTTCAACCGCATGACCAACCAGCTCGCGGCCCAGCGGTCGGAGCTGATGGAGGCCTATCGCCAGATCGACGAGCGCCGGCGCTTCACCGAGACGGTGCTCTCGGGCGTTTCCGCCGGGGTGGTGGGCCTGGATACCGAGGGGCGGGTGAACCTGCCCAACCGTTCCGCCTCCGACCTGCTGGGCAAGGACATGGAGGCCGCCATCGGCCAGCCCCTGGCCGAGGTGGTGCCGGAATTCGCGCCCCTGGTCCGCGCCGCCACCGCCGCGCCGGAGCGGGAGCAGACCGCCGAGATCCGGCTGGGCGCCGCCCCGGAGCGGCGCACCCTGCTGGCCCGCATGGGCGCGGAGGTGCAGGCTGGGCAGGTGGTGGGCTACGTCCTGACCTTCGACGACATCACGGCCCTGCTCTCGGCCCAGCGCAAGGCCGCCTGGGCCGACGTGGCGCGGCGCATCGCGCATGAGATCAAGAACCCGCTGACCCCGATCCAGCTTTCGGCGGAACGGCTGAAGCGGCGCTACCTGAAGGAGATCGCCTCCGATCCCGAGACGTTCCAGGCCTGCACCGACACCATCGTTCGGCAGGTGGGCGACCTGCGGCGCATGGTGGACGAGTTTTCCGCCTTCGCCCGCATGCCGCAGCCGGTGATCCGGCCCGAGGACCTGTCGCGGCTGGCGCGGGAGGCCATGGTGCTGCAGCGGGATGCGCATCCGGCCATCGCCTACGAGACCCATTTCCCGGAGAATGGCCCCATGGTGCCCTGCGACCGGCGCCTGCTGAACCAGGCGCTGATCAACCTGCTGCAGAACGCCGCCGACGCGATCGTGATGCGGCCGGAGGGAGAGGCCGGCGGGCGCATCGCCTTCACCGTCTCGGTGGAGAAGGATGGAGCCGCCTTCATCGTCGAGGACAACGGTGTAGGCTTGCCGACCGGCGAAGACAGGGACCAGCTCACGGAACCGTACGTGACCCACAAGGCGAAAGGCACCGGTCTGGGCCTTGCCATCGTGAAGAAGATCATGGAGGACCATGGTGGCCGGCTGACGCTGAGCGACCGTGGGGACGGTCCGGGGGCGCGGGCGTCGCTCTTCCTGCCTTTCGCGCCCCCGGGAGACAAACCGGGCGAGAAGAGGGAGGGTCATGCCGTGCCAGGTGAGACTGCCAGGGAAACGGAGAGCCTGCGTCATGGCGCATGACATCCTGATCGTGGATGATGAGCCCGACATCCGCTCCCTGATCGAGGGCATCCTGCAGGATGAAGGGTACGAGACGCGTTCGGCGCGCAATTCGGACGAGGCTCTGGCCTCCTTCCGGCAGCGCCGGCCGAACCTCGTGATCCTGGACATCTGGCTGCAGGGTTCGCGCCTCGACGGGTTGGGCATCCTCCAGGCCATCCATGGCGAGGAGCCACAGGTGCCGGTGGTGATGATCTCGGGGCACGGCACCATCGAGACGGCGGTCCAGGCGATCCAGCAGGGCGCCTACGACTTCATCGAGAAGCCTTTCCAATCGGATAGGCTGCTACTCGTGGCCTCGCGCGCCCTGGAGGCCGCGCGGCTGAAGCGGGAGAACAGCGAGCTGCGCCTGCGCAGCGGGCCGGAAACGGAGCTCGCGGGCGTTTCCTCCGCCATCGCCCAGCTTCGCCAGGCCATCGAGCGCCTGGCGCCGACCGGGTCGCGGGCGCTGATCACCGGCCCGGCCGGCTCCGGCAAGGAGGTCGCGGCGCGGATGATCCACGCCCGCTCCAAGCGCGCCGCCGAGCCCTTCGTGGCGCTGAACTGCGCCACGCTGAACCCGGCCCGCTTCGAGGAGGAGCTGTTCGGTGTCGAGGGCGGGACGGACCCGGCCACCCAGCCGCGCCGCGCCGGCGTGCTGGAGCGTGCCCATGGCGGCACGCTCCTGCTCGACGAGGTCGCGGACATGCCGCTGGAGACCCAGGGCAAGATCGTCCGGGCGCTGCAGGAGCAGGGCTTCGAGCGCGTCGGCGGCTCGACCCGGGTGAAGGTGGATGTGCGCGTGCTCGCCACCACCAACCGGGACCTCGCCGCCGAGATCGCTGCCGGGCGCTTCCGGGAGGACCTGTTCTACCGCCTCGCCGTGGTGCCGCTGCGGGTGCCGCCGCTGCGCGAGCGGCGGGAGGACGTGCCGGTGCTGGCGCGCTCCCTGATGGCCCGTTCCGCCGAGGCCGCCGGCATCCCGCCGCGCGAGATCAGCGAGGACGCCATGGCGGCGATGCAGGCCTATGACTGGCCGGGCAATGTCCGCCAGCTACGCAACATCGTGGACTGGCTGCTGATCATGGCGCCGGGCGGAGCGGGCGAGAGTATCCGGCCGGAGATGCTGCCGCCCGAGATCGGCTCCGCCGCCCCGGCCATGCTGAAGCTGGATCGTTCCAGCGAGATCATGACCCTGCCGCTGCGCGAAGCGCGCGAGCTCTTCGAGCGGCAGTATCTGGAGGCGCAGCTGTTGCGCTTCTGCGGCAATATCAGCCGCACAGCGAATTTCGTCGGCATGGAGCGCAGCGCGCTGCACCGGAAGCTGAAGTTCCTGGGCGTGAGCGCCGACGAGCGCGCCAATGCCAGCGTGGGGGCCTGAAACGGGCCCCTGACCGGGCCTTCAGTCTTTTTTGCCCGGGTTGCGGGCCTGATGGGAGACCCCGGAGGGAAAGCCCCCGGGGACAGAGGATGTCGCGTATTGCCTATGTGAACGGCCAGTACGTTCCGCAGCGCCAGGCCAGCGTGAACGTGGAGGACCGGGGCTACCAGTTCGGGGACGGGATCTACGAGGTCGTCCATATCTACAAGGGCCGCTTCATCGACGAGGACCGCCACCTCGCCCGGCTGGAACGCAGCCTGCGCGAGATCCGCATCCCGATGCCGATGTCCCTGGCGGCCCTGCGCTCCGTGCTGCGGGAGCTGGTGCGGCGGAACCGGATCGCCGAGGGGCTGGTCTACATGCAGGTGACGCGGGGCGTGGCGCCGCGCGACCATGCCTTCCCGAAGAAGCCGGTGCCACCCGCGGTGGTGATGACGGTCAAGCGCATCCCGCCCTATCCGGCCAGCATCGAGGGCTGGAACCTGAAGGCCATCACCGCCCCGGACGAGCGCTGGGCGCGACCGGACATCAAGACCGTGAACCTGCTGCCCAACGTGCTGGCGCGGCAGGCGGCGAAGGAGCAGGGGGCCTCGGAGGCCATCCTCTTCGACCCCGGCACGAAGGAGGTCATGGAGGGGGCCGCGACCAGCTTCTGGATCGTGGACGAGGCCGGCGCCATCCGCACCCGGCGCCTGGACCAGCACATCCTGCCCGGCTGCACCCGCGGCGCGCTGATCGGCGAGATGCAGGCGGCCGGCATCCGCTTCGAGGAAGGCAGCTTCACCCTGGACGACCTGGCCCGGGCGCGGGAGGCCTTCATCACCTCCGCCACCTCCTTCGTGAAGCCGGTGGTCGAGGTGGATGGCAGGCCGGTGGGCGACGGCAGGGCCGGGCCGGTGGCGCGGCAGCTCTTCGACCTCTTCGCCCGGCATGTGAAGGGCGGTCTCCCGAACGCCGCGTGAGCGCCCTGGACACGCTGCCGCGCGCCATCGTCTGGGACTGGGACAACACCCTGGCCGATGGCTGGCCGGCCATCATGGCCGGGCTGAACGCCGCCTTCTCGGCCTTCGGCCTGCCGCAATGGACGCTGGAGGAGGTGCGGGCCAATGTCCGCAAGTCGCTCCGGGATTCCTTTCCCGCGATCTTCGGCGCTGAATGGACCCGGGCGCGGGACATCTTCTATGCCGAGGTCCGGGCGCGGCATCTCGTGGTGCTGGAGCCCATGCCCGGTGCCGGCGCCCTGCTGGCCGAGGCCGCGCGGCATGTCCCGCTGGCGGTGGTCTCCAACAAGCAGGGGCCGCTGCTTCGGGCCGAGGCCGCGCAACTGGGCTGGACGGGCCATTTCCGCGCCCTGGTCGGGGCAGGGGACACTGTGGCCGACAAGCCCTCGCCGGAGCCTATCCGCCTTGCCTGTGCCGCCTGCGGCATTTTGCCGGGGCCGGATGTCTGGTATGTGGGGGATAACGCCCTGGACATGGAGGCCGCGCGCCGCGCCGGCTGCCGGGGCGTGCTGCTGGGCCTCGCCGAACATGACGGCGGGCTGGCGGCGATCACGCGGGACGGGGATTACCCGGACGCCGAAATGATGCGTTCCGCCCTGCTGGGGCTTGCATTGGCGGCGCGCTTGGGCTGAACCTCGACCGCTTGGGGTGCGGGGGTGCCGCACCCTGTTTCCAGGAGAGGGCCGGGCAAACCGGCTCCGCTCACAAGAAGAAGGACCGAGCCAATGGCCGCCGAGAAGTCCCAGAACGTTCAGGACGTGTTCCTGAACCATGTCCGCAAGAGCAAGACCCCCGTCACGGTGTTCCTCGTGAACGGCGTCAAGCTCCAGGGCATCATTACCTGGTTTGATAATTTTTCCGTGCTGCTTCGTCGCGACGGGCATACCCAGCTCGTCTACAAGCACGCCATCAGCACGGTCATGCCGGGTGCTCCGATCCAACTCTTCGATGCCGCCTCGTCGGGTCAGCAGGCGCCCGAGCGCCCGCTGCGCGAGACGACCATGACCCTGCAGCGGGAGCCGCAACCTGTCGGCAGTTCTGACTGACACGCGCGGCGGGCCGACGCCCGCCGCCGTCATCCTTCCCTGGGAGAAGCCCGCCCGTACCGGACCGGACTTCCCCGGGGCCAGCCGTGCCGCCGAGGCGCGTCTCGCCGAGGCGGTGGGCCTTGCCGCCTCCATCGGCGTCGCCATCGTCCACAGCGCGGCCCTTCCGCTGCGCACCCGGCGCCCCAGCACGCTGCTGGGAGAGGGGCAGGTGGAATCCGTCGCCCTGGCGGTGAAGGAGCACCATGTCCAGGTCGTGGTGGTGGACGCGGCGCTGACGCCCGTCCAGCAGCGCAACCTGGAGCGCGCATGGGGCTGCAAGGTCATCGACCGGACCGGCTTGATCCTGGAGATCTTCGGCGAGCGCGCCCGTACGCGGGAAGGCTCGCTGCAGGTCGAACTCGCGCATCTGGAATACCAGCGCACCCGGCTCGTGCGGTCCTGGACCCACCTGGAGCGGCAGCGGGGCGGCTTCGGCTTCCTTGGCGGCCCCGGTGAGTCGCAGATCGAGATCGACCGCCGCCTGATCGGCGAACGGATCGTCAAGCTGAAGAAGGAACTGGAGCAGGTGCGCCGCACCCGCGGCCTGCACCGCCGGGCACGCGAGAAGGTGCCGCATCCGGTGGTGGCCCTGGTCGGCTACACCAATGCCGGCAAATCCACCCTGTTCAACGCGCTCACCGGCGCCAGCGTCTATGCGCAGGACCAGCTCTTCGCGACGTTGGACCCAACCATGCGCGCGATCCGTCTGCCCAGCGGGCGGACGGTGATCCTGTCGGACACGGTGGGCTTCATCTCGGAACTGCCGACCCAGCTCGTGGAGGCCTTCCGCGCCACGCTGGAGGAGGTCGCCGCCGCCGACGTCATCCTGCATGTGCGCGACGTGGCGCATCCTGACTCGGCCGCCCAGCGCGCCGACGTGCTGGAGGTGCTGAACGAGATGGCCGAAGGGCCGGACGCGGCACTGGACCCGGAATGGACCAACCGCATGCTGGAGGTGCTGAACAAGGCCGACCTGCTCGGCGGGCTGGACCAGGCGGCCGAGCGTGGGGCAGGGGAGGCGATCGCCGTCTCGGCCCTGACCGGCGAAGGGCTGGACCGGCTGCGCCTTGCGCTGGACGAGCGGCTTTCCGCCGGCATGGTGGTCACGGATGTCGCGGTGGAGCCGGCCGACGGCGCCACCGTCGCCTGGCTCTACCAGAATGGCGAGGTCCTGGCCCGCGAGGATGGCGAGGATGCCATCCATCTGCGGGTCCGGCTCAGCCAGGCCGATCTGGGACGTTTCGAGACACGCCAGGAACCCTGACACCCATGACCATCAACGCCCGGGCGGTGACCGACATCGCCCAGTTGCTGCGCGAGGCCGCGCAGCGCGAGATCATGCCCCGCTTCCGCCGGCTGGCAGAGGGCGCGGTACGGATCAAGACTGGCCCGACCGACCTGGTGACCGATGCGGACGAGGCGGCCGAGCGCCATATCGCCGCCGGACTTCAGGCCATGCTGCCGGGCTGCGTGGTGGTGGGCGAGGAAGCGACCGCCGCCGAGCCGGCGCTGCTGGACCGGCTGGCGGATGCGGAACTGGCCTTCGTGGTCGATCCGGTGGACGGCACCGCGAATTTCGCCGCCGGCGTGCCGCTCTTCGGCACCATGGCGGCGGCCTTCCAGCGCGGCGAGGTGATTGCCGCCTGGATCCATGACCCGGTAAGCGACGACACCGCCGTGGCACTGCGCGGTGAGGGCGCCTGGAACGAGGCGGCGGACGGTACCCGGACCGGCGCCCTTCGGGTGGCCGAGCCGGTGCCGGTCGGCCGCATGGTGGCCGGGGTCTCCTGGACCTATCTGCCGGAGCCGCTACGCTCGCGCGTGGTGACCCGCCTGCCGGGGCTGGGCTCGACCTTCCATTTCCGCTGCGCGGCGCATGAATACCTGCTGCTGGCGAGCGGCCATATCCACGCGACCTTCTACAACCGGCTGATGCCCTGGGACCACGCTCCGGGCTGGCTGCTGCACCGGGAGGCCGGGGGCCATTCCGCCCAGTTCGACGGCAGCCCCTATGACGCGGCACGGGTGCGGGCCGGCGGCCTGATCTGTGCGCCGGACCGTGACTCCTGGCAGGAGCTGCGGGACAGCCTGCTGGGCGGGTAGATCAGCTTCGGCGCTCCGCCGCCTTGGCGGACTGCCAGAGGGCCTCCATCTCTTCCAGCGAGGCGTCGCGCGGCGCGCGGCCCTCGCGGGCCAGGGCGGCCTCGATGGCGCCGAAGCGGCGCTCGAACTTGGCGTTCGCCCGGTGCAGGCACTGTTCCGGATCGAGGTCCAGCTTCCGCGCGAGATTGGCGAGGACGAAGAGCATGTCGCCCATCTCGTCCTCCAACCGGGCACGGTCGGAGCCTGGCAGCTCGGCCCGGAGCTCCGCCGTTTCCTCCGCCAGCTTCTCCAGCACGGATTCCGCATCCGGCCAGTCGAAGCCCACCCGCCCGGCGCGGCGGGTCAGCTTGGCGGCGCGAGTCAGGGCGGGGAGGGCGTCCGGCACCCCGGCCAGCGTTCCGGTCTCGCCGCGCTTCGCCCGTTCGGCGGATTTGCGGACCTCCCAGGCCTCGGTCTGGGCCGCGGCATCGGCGATTTCGGCCGAGCCGAAGACATGCGGGTGCCGCGCCAGCATCTTGTCGCCGATCGAGCGCGCCACGTCGGCGAAGCGGAAATGTCCGGCTTCCTCCGCCATCTGCGCGTGGTAGACGGCCTGGAACAGCAGGTCGCCCAGTTCGTCGCGCAACGCCGGCCAGTCGCGGCGGGCAATGGCATCCGCGACCTCATAGGCCTCCTCGATCGTATAGGGCGCAATGCTGTCGAAATCCTGCTCCTGGTCCCAGGGGCAGCCATCCGGGGCCCGGAGCCGCGCCATGATGTTCAGCAGGCGCCGGATTTCCCGGGCGTCGTCATCCCGGGCGGGGGTGTCCAGAGCTGGGGAGGGTGGATTGGCGGGGTTCATCGGCCTGTCCATCTAGTTTCGATAATATATATTATGTAAAATGCTGCGTAGCCGGGAATGCTTCAGCGGCTTTCCAGCACCAGCCCGTCATGGGCCGCCTCGATGCCTTCCGGCAGATTCGCGCGCATCCAGGCCCAGTCCAGGTCGGGTCCCATATGCGTCAGCACCGTGCGGCGTGGACGCAGCCGCTCAACCCACCGCAGTACCTGTTCCAGATGCGCATGCACCGGATGCGGCCGCCGACCGAAGCAATCGACCACCCAGGTATCGAGCCCGTGGAGCTGCTCCAGGCTTTCCTCCGGCATCACCACCACATCGGTCGAATAGGCGAAATCGCCGATCCTCAGCCCCAGCGTGTCCATCACCTTGTGGTCCTGTCGGAACAGCCGGACCAGAAATCCCGCAGCCTCGATCTCCTGCCCCGCATCGATCTCCACCGGCACCAGCGCCGGGCGGTAGAAGGTCGGCGTCGGCTCGCGGAAGGCATAGTCGAAGCGCCGGGCCGCATCCTCCAGCGTCGCCGCCGTGCCGAAGCATGGCAGGGCCCGGTCCATCAGCCGGTTTAGCTGCCGGACGTCGTCCAGCCCCATGACATGGTCGGCATGGGAGTGAGTCAGCAGGATCGCGTCCACCCAGGCGCAGCCCACGGCCAGGAGCTGAGTCCGCATGTCGGGCCCGGCATCGACCAGCAGGGTCCGCCCATCCGGCGCCTGCACCAGGATGCTGGAACGGCTGCGGCGGTTGCGCGGCTCGCCGGGGTCGCAGGCTCCCCAGTCGC
The DNA here is from genome assembly GCF_000622225.1 of Roseomonas mucosa ATCC BAA-692. GTDB lineage: Bacteria > Pseudomonadota > Alphaproteobacteria > Acetobacterales > Acetobacteraceae > Roseomonas > Roseomonas mucosa. The sequence goes on from NZ_JHWD01000003.1 coordinate 201,893, forward strand.
CACGCCCATCCGCGCCGCCGATAATCGGCACGCCCCCGGAACTGCCACAGCCCAGGATGGTAATTTTCAACAAGAACAGCTCCTTAGGCGATCTTCTTGAAAAGCCTTCTGACGTTTCCTGTGGTCAGTGCGGCAAGCTCTTCGAGGCTCATCCCCCTGACTTCGGCCAGTTTCCGGGCCGTGTGCATGACATAGGCCGGCTCGCAGCGCTTGCCGCGGAAAGGAGCCGGCGCGAGATAGGGCGAGTCCGTCTCCACGAGCAGGCGATCCGCTGGAAGATCGCGCGCCACATCCCTGATATCCTGACTTTTCGGGAAGGTCAGGATGCCGGAGAAGGAGACATGGCCCCCAGCCGCCACGACCTCCTCCGCCAGTGCGCGACCGGACGAGAAACAGTGCAGCAGCACGTCGAAAGCCCCGCCCGACTCACGCTCCTCGCGCAGGATGCGGGCCGTGTCCTCGTCCGCCGCGCGCGTATGCACCACGACCGGCAGGTCGAGGCGCCGGGCTACGCGGATATGGCGCCGGAAGCTCTCTGCCTGGATCGATGCGTGTTCGGCCGCGTAGTGGTAGTCCAGTCCGGTCTCGCCGATGCCCACGACGCGCGGATGATCGGCGGCGGCGGCGATCTCGGCCTCCTCCGGCATCGGCACCTCGTGGATGCTCAACGGATGCACGCCGACCGTGCCCCAGACATCGGGGAAGCGCTCGATCAGCCCCCTCACCGCCTCCGCCTGGGCGATCTTGGTGCCGATGGTAATCATGCGTCCCACGCCTGCCTCGCGGGCGCGGCCGACCACCGCCTCGACCTCCTCCTCGCCGAAGTAGTCGAGGTGGCAGTGGCTGTCGGTGATCGTTTCGCTCACGCCTCGACCTCGATCTTGCGAAACAGCGGCGTGGGCGGCGGCAGCACTGTGCCTTCCGGCAGGGCCTTGAGGGTGGACAGCGTCCGCTCCCCCTCGCCCACGCCGAGTTGGTCCAGCAGCGCCCCCATTGTGTCCGGCATGAAGGGCAGCAGTACCGTGGCCAGCATCCGCAGCGTGGTGTGCAGGTTGCGCAGCACCGCACCCATGCGCTCCGGATCGGTCTTCTTCAGCGACCAGGGCTTCTGCGCGTCGATCCAGGCATTGCCCAGGCGCACGACCACCCAGATCCGCTCCAGCGCCTCGTGGAAGGCCTGGCGGTCCAGCGCCTCGCCCACCGAGTCAGGCAGGCTGCCCATGGCCTCCAGCAGTTCGCGGTCATCCTCCGTCGGCGGGCTCAGCGGTGGCAGCCGGCCATCGCAGTTCCGCTGGATCATCGACAGGGTGCGTTGCGCCAGATTGCCAAGATCGTTCGCCAACTCATTGTTCAGGCGGGAAATCAGGGCCTTCCGGCTGAAATCGCCATCATTGCCGAAGGGCACTTCGCGCAGCAGGAAATAGCGCATGGGGTCGAGGGCGAATTCCTCCACCAGCGCCACGGGGTCGATGACATTGCCCAGCGACTTGGAGATCTTGCGGCCCTCATTGGTCCACCAGCCATGGGCGAAGACGCGCTTCGGCGGCGGCAGGTCGGCGGCCATCAGGAAGGCTGGCCAGTAGATGGCGTGGAAGCGCAGGATGTCCTTGCCGACGAAATGCACATCGGCCGGCCACCAGGGTGCCTCGCCGGGATAGCCGGCGGCGGTCAGGTAGTTGGTGAGTGCGTCGAGCCAGACATACATGACGTGCTTCTCGTCGCCCGGCACCGGCACGCCCCAGGTGAAGGAGGTGCGGGAGATCGAGAGGTCCTGCAGCCCGGCCTTCACGAAGCTCAACACCTCGTTGCGGCGGGGGTTCGGCGCGATGAATTCCGGATGGGCCTCGTAGAATTCCAACAGCTTCCCGCCCCATTCGCTCAGGCGGAAGAAGTAGGAAGGCTCCTGCGTCCACTCGACCGGGGCGCCGGAGGCGATGGCATAGCGCTGGCCATCGCGCTCCTCGATCTCGTCGGGGCCGTAGAAGGCCTCGTCGCGGACGGCGTACCAGCCCTCGTAATGGCCCAGGTAGATCTGGCCCTTCTCCACCAGCCGCTGCCACAGCGCGGCGCAGGCCTTCTTGTGCCGCTCCTCCGTGGTGCGGATGAAGTCGTCGTTGGACAGACCGTCCAGCTTCGCCAGGTCACGGAAGGCCTGGGAAACGCGGTCGGTGAAGGCCTGCGGGTCCTCGCCCGCCGCCTGCGCCGCCTTCTCCACTTTCTGCCCATGCTCGTCGGTGCCGGTCAGGAACAGCACGTCATAGCCGGCCATGCGCTTCCAGCGTGCCAGCACGTCGGCGGCGATGCCCGTATAGGCGTGGCCGATATGCGGCTTGTCGTTCACGTAATAGATCGGGGTGGTCAGAAAGAAGCGCTGCGCTTCGCCCATCGGTCGCGTTCCCATCGCTCGCGCTGCATCAGGGGCGGAGGCGACGGTGGGCCGCGGTGGTCAGCGTCGCCCGGGACTGCCGCCCTGCGGCGACGCCTGGGGCTCCGCGAGCGCGCCGAGGCCGACCAGGACCGCCTGCTTGCGATCGAGGTTCAGCAGCTCCGTCTCATCCGCCATTCGTCCCAGGGTGTCCCACAGCCCCGCCCAGTCCGCAAGCGGGCGCTGCCCCAGCCAGGGCGGCGGCGGGGCGCCGCGCCCGGCCTGCCGGACCGCCGTGGCGATCGCGTCGCGCAGCAGGTTGACGAAGGTGGTGAAGCTGCTGCCGTCCCGCTTGGCGGCGAGGCGGTCGGCCAGGACATGCAGGGCGCGCGGCTCCGGCCGGGGCAGGCTGCGGAGGAAGGATTCCACCTCCTCGTGCAGGGCCAGGGCCTCGCCCTCCGCCAGCCGCAGCGCCCGGCCCGGCGAGCCGGCGGCGAGGCCTGCCAGCGTGGCGCGCTCCCCCTCCCCCATTTCCGGCAGCCAGCGGGCCAGCAGGCTTTCCAGCAGCGGCACCTCCAGCGCCGGCAGGTCGAGCCTGCGGCAGCGGGAGCGCACCGTGGGCAACAGCCGGTCCGGCGAATCCGTGACCAGGATCAGCACCGCCCGGGCCGGCGGTTCCTCCAGCGTCTTGAGCAGGGCATTCTGCGCCTCGTTGGCCAGGGCGGCGGCCTCGTCCACGATCACCGCGCGCCAGCCGCCCTCGGCGGGGGTCATGGACAGGAAGCGGGGCACGTCCCGCGCCTCCTCCACCGAGATCTGCCGCTTCACCTTGCCCTCTGCCACCTCGGGCGCGAGCGTCCGCAGATCGGCATGGGCCCCGTTCGCCACACGGGCGAAGACGGGATCGCGCGGATCGACCCGCAGCGGCTGTGCCACCGCATCGGGCTGCCCGGCCAGCAGCCAGCGGGCGTAGCGATAGGCCAGCGTCGCCTTGCCCACGCCCAGCGGCCCGGCCAGCAGCCAGGCATGGTGCGGCCGCCCGCCCCGTGCGGCCTCCAGCAGCGCCAGGGCGGCGCCGTCCTGGCCGAAGAGATCGGGGTTGGCACGCGGCTCCGGCGGCGGGCTCATGCCTCCAGATCCTGGCCCAGCCTTTCCCGGATCGCGGCCAGCGCGGTCAGCAGCACCGCATGAGGCGTGTCCGTCGCGTCCAGCACGGCACAGCGCTCCGGCTCGGCCGCCACGATGTCGCGGAAGCCCTGGCGGACACGCTCGTGAAACGCCTGCTCCCGCGCCTCGAAGCGGTTGGTGTCGCCGCGGCCCAGGGCACGGCGCGTCCCGGTGCCCGGCGGCACGTCCAGCACCAGGGTCAGGTCAGGGGCCAGCCCCTCCAGCGCCAGGGCGGCCAGGGTCCGGCAACGCTCCGGCCCGACCGGTCCGGCCATGCCCTGATAGACCATGGTGCTATCGGCGAAGCGGTCGGAGACGACCCAGATCCCGGCCTCCAGCGCCGGGCGCACCGTATGGGCCACATGCTCGCGCCGGGCGGCGGCCATCAGCATGGCCTCGGCCACCGGGTCCCAGCCGCCACGCTCCAGCACGAGGCGGCGCACCGCCTCCGCCCCCGGCGCGCCGCCGGGCTCGCGCGTGCGCAGGACCGGCAGACCGGCGAGGGCCAGGCGCTGGACCAGGGCGCGGGCGAGCGTGGTCTTGCCCGCCCCCTCCCCGCCTTCCAGCGTGATCAGCCGGCCGGCCAAGGGCGTGCTTCCGCTCAGGAGCCGGAGACCCAGCGCCCGATCACCGCCGGGATGCGGGCCACCAGACCCATCTTCCCGACATCGGCGCCCGCGATCAGCGGCAGGCTCATCTCCGGCACGCCCTGACCGGAGACGTGGATCTTGCCGACCTCCTGCCCCTTGGCCACGGGGGCCTGCAGCGGCGCGCTGTAGCTGACCTTGACCTCCAGGTTCTTGCGCCAGCCGCGCGGCAGGGTGAGGACCAGGTCGCGCCCGCCCACCAGCGGCACGGTCGGCCGGTCGCCCAGATAGACCGGCGCCTCCTCCACCGTCTCGGCAGCGCGGAACAGGGTCACGTTGTCGAATTCGCGGAAGCCCCATTCGAGCAGGCGCTCGCCTTCCTCGCCGCGCGCCCGCATGGTCCCCAGCCCGTTCACCACCAGCAGCAGGCGCCGGTCGCCGCGCTTCACCGTGCCGACGAGGCCGTAGCCGCCATCGTCGGTATGCCCGGTCTTCAGCCCGTCGGCCCCGGCCATGCGGGCCAGCAGCGGGTTGCGGTTCTCCTGGGTGATGTTGTTCCAGCGGAAGGATCGCTCGTTGTAGTACTGCGCCTCCTGCGGGAAATCCTGCAGCAGCTTGCGGGCGATGATGGTGAGGTCGCGGGCCGTCATGTAGTGGTTCGGGTCGGGCCAGCCCGAGGAATTGCGGAAGTTGCTGCCCTTGAGGCCGAACTTCTTGCCGTAGTCGTTCATCAGCTCGGCGAACTGGTCCTCGCTGCCCGAGATGGCCTCGGCGAAGACGACGCAGGCATCGTTGCCCGACTGGACGATAACACCCTGGATCAGGTCCTTCACCGGGACCTGGGAACCGAGATCGACGAACATCTTGGAGCCGCCCATGCGCCAGGCGCGCTCGCTGACCGGCAGCTCCTGATCCATCCGCAGCCGGCCCTGCCGGATCATGTCGAAGACGATGTACATCGTCATCAGCTTGGTCATGGAGGACGGCGTCATCCGCTCGTCGGCGTTCTTCTCCAGCAGCACCGCGCCGGTGTTGACGTCGATCAGGATGGCCTGCCGCGCCTGGGTGTCCACCGGCCCGAGCGGCGTCGAGGCGGGGTCCGAGGGCGGCGGCGGGGCTGCCGGCTTCTTCGCGGCGGCATGGGGGGCGGCCCGGCGCTGCGCCAGCGCATCGCCCGTCCACCCCATGAGACCGGCCCCGGCCCCCATCGCGGCCACGGCCCCCAGCAATTCGCGGCGCTTCGCCATGTCGAGAAATCCCCTTACTGTCCGGCTTCCCCGGGTCTCCCCAGGCGCATCCCCCTGGCGAGTTCCCCCCGGCTGGCCCCCGGGCCGGCCCCCCGGCCAGCTCCCGGAGCCGGAAACCTATCCTGCCACAGTCAGTCGACCAGGATGCGCGCTTCCGATACGCCCGTGCGCAGCACCTGCTCAAGAGCCCGGTCGGCGGAAGCCGTATCCGGGAAGGGGCCCAGCCGCACCCGCCATTCCGGGCGCCGGCCCGGGCCGAAGGGCTCGGCCCGCGCACCGGGCACACGGGCCGCGAGCCGCCGGGCCGCGTCCGCGCCGGTGAAGCTGCCGAGCTGGATCATCAGACGCCCCGGCATGGCGGGTCCCTGACTCACGCGCTCCGGCAGGCGCTCCGGCGGCGGTGTGCGGTCCGGCTCCGGCACGGCGACGGCCCCGGACGCGAGCGTCGCGGCCCGGCCCGGCTGGCTCCCGCGGGCGCCGGGCGGCGGACCGAGGCTCTCGCGCTGCACCGTCCCGGCCGCAGCGGTGGCGATGCTCAGGGCCGGCATCTCACCCGGCGCGCGGGCGAGCGAGGCGGCCAGGGCGCGAGAGGGCTCGGCCTCTACCTCGATCCGCACCTGGGCCGGGCGGCCGCGGGCGATGCCCAGCAGCTCCGCGGCACGCGGGGACAGGCCGATCACCCGCCCCGGGTCCTGCGGCCCGCGGTCGTTGACCCGCACCGAGAGGCTGCGGCCGTTCTCCAGATTGGTCACGCGCAGGATGGCGGGCAGTTGCAGCGTGCGGTGCTGCGCGGTCAGCAGCGCCGGGTCGTAGGTTTCCCCATCCGCGGTGCGCCGCCCGTCCCCCGTCCCCGGCAGCACCGTGGCCAGCCCGGTTTCGGCCAGCCCGTAATCCTCGCGCGGATAGGACCAGAGGCCGCCCATGCTATAGGGCTGGCCGATCGTATAGACGGCGGGGGTCGGCGCCACGGGAGGCGTGCGCGGACCGCAGGAGGCCAGGACGAGGCCCAGGGCCAGGACCGCCGGGACCGCCATGCGGCCGCCCGCATGGCGGAGTCCGGCGCGGGAAGCCCTGGCGCGAGGGGCCGTGCCCCCCGCGGCGGAGGGCTGGATCACGCCACGCGGTCCGACAGCATCCCCACCGCCAGCGCATAGAAGTCGGACGGATTGTAGCGGCGGATGGCGTTGAAATTCCGGTACACTGCGAAGGCCTGCCCGTCGTCGCCCGGCACCACGATCGCGGCGTCCTGGTCGAAGCTCGGCAGGGCCGAGCCATCGGCCTTGCGCACCCCGAGACGCGCCCATTCGCCGAGCGGCTTACGGTTTTCCCGGCCCAGATCGCCCCGGTTCAGCCCGGCCGGCAGAGTCACCTCCCGCCCCCAGAGCACACCGCCCTCCCAGCCGCTCCTGGCCAGGTAGTTGGCGATGGAGCCCAGCGCGTCGGCGCGGTCGTCCCAGATGTCCTTGCGGCCGTCGCCATCGAAATCCACCGCCAAGCGGTTGAAGCTGCTGGGCATGAACTGCGGCTGGCCCATGGCGCCGGCATAGGAACCGCGCATCCGGTCCACGCTGACATGGCCGGCATCCAGGATCTTCAGCGCGGCGATCAGCTCGGCCCGGAAGAACTTCGCCCGGCGCCCTTCCCAGGCCAGGGTGGCCAGGGCCTCCACGGTGTTGAAGTTGCCCGTATAGGCGCCGTAGTTGGTTTCCAGCCCCCAGATCGCCACCACCACGCGGGCGCTGACGTTGAAGCGGCGCTCGATGTCCTGCAGCAGCGCCATGTTCTCGGCCACCATCTGGCGGCCCCGGTCGATGCGCGTCTGGCTCAGCCGCCCGTCGCGGTACTGGGCCCAGGTCATGGTGAATTCGGGCTGCCGGCGGTCCAGCTCAATGACCTTGTCATTGGGCCGAAGGCCGGAAAGCGCCCGGCTCAGGGTCGCGTCCGAGATCCCGCCGCGGCGCGCCTCGGCACGCAGCCCCTGCAGGAAGGAGGCGAAGCTTTCCTCCTGCGCCCGTGCCCCGAACGGCACCAGGGAGGAGGCGGAAGCCCCGGCGGCAGCCAGGGTGGAAAGGAGAGCGCGTCTTGTGGCCGGCATGGGCGCAGAGGTGGCACGCGGCGCCGATTCCGGCAACGGATCGCGCGCCGCCGCCGAGTAACCTTTCCGGGGTGTTGCCCGCTTTCCCTGATGCGCCGTCGCAGCCGCCTGTGGTGGCCCCTCAGAACCGCAGGGAGATGTTGATCGACCCGAAGGACTGCGTGCCGCGCTGGCCGTAGAATTCCTCGGAGCGCAGGATCTGCGTATAGGCGATGCGCATGTCGCGCCACAGCACGGCGAAGCCTGCCTGGAGGTCGCCCACCAGCCAGCGCCGGTCCACGCTGCGGCTGTCGCGCCAGGTGTTGCCGTCCAGCGTGATGTCGCGCCCCACGACGCGCCCGTCCACGCCGCCGAAGACGTACCAGCCGAGTTCCCGGGTCGGCTCGACCCAGCCCGAACCGGCCAGGGCCGGGCGGATGCGGGCCGGCCCCCAGTCGGACTTCAGGCCCTTGCCCAGGCGGAAGGTGCCGCCCACCGCGCCGTAGATGTTGCCGTTGCCCAGGGAGAGGGTGGCGGCCGGGATGATCTCCGTCTCGAATCCCTGCCAGCTGCCCGTGGAAACCCTCCAGCGCCGCTCGGTCAGCAGGTCGATCACCGGCTCGTCCTTGATCTGGTAGTCCCAGCCCTTGGTGGTCTTGACCCCGATCAGCCGGTGCCAGTTGTTCTGAACCTGTTCGCCCAGCGCCCCCGGACCCACGAGCCCGGCCTGGATCTCGAAGATGGTCTGGCGGCTGGGCGTGGCATGGCTGAGGCTGAGCGCGCCGTAGAGATGGCCGGCATAGGGCCGGTCCGAGGGATCCGGGTTCCGGAGCTGCTTGTCCTCCGGCGTGAAGATGTTGTGGCCGAAGGAGAGGCCCCAGCGCAGCGGCCCCGGCCCCAGCAGCCAGCCCATGCCGCGGTCGATCCAGGCCAGCGAATCGGGCATCGTGGTGGCCGGGGAGCGCCAGGTCAGCAACAGCCCGTTGGTATAGTAGCGGTCGGAATTGCCGCCAAAGAGGTCGTTCTCCACCGTCAGGCCCCAGGTGCCTGACCGGACCGGCGTGGCCTCCGCGGGTGGCGTGGCCGATGGCGCGGCCAATGGCCCGGCCACTGGCCCGGCCGCGCCGGCGGCGACCGGCGCCACCGGAGCGAGCATGGCCGCGATGAGCCCGGCATGGATGTGATGGAGGATGGCGCGGGCGCGGGGTGCGGAGTTCATCGCCCCCGGCTTGCCTTGCGGACCGCTCCGGAGCAAGGAAGGGCCTCGCGCGGATGGGTGGCCGAGCGGTCTAAGGCAGCGGTCTTGAAAACCGCCGTGGGTGCAAGCCCACCGTGGGTTCGAATCCCACCCCATCCGCCATCCCCCCCAGCAGCTTTCATGGGGGCCGGGATACGCCAGCCTTCGGGGCTGCGAAAGCCTCGCCACTAAGCCTCGCCACTCCGGCCGTCGCCCCGCATCGCCCTTTGCCCGTCACGATAGGGCGCATGGGCCGGCCCACGAGGAAAGCGGGAGCGGTAACGTCTCGGGACCGCCGCGTCATGGCCGAACGCGCCAGAACACCGGGATGCGCCGTCCAGAACGGTTTCCCCCGCCGGCCAGTGCTTCTATAATCGGCGCCGTGAACGTCCTTTCGCCACCACGCGCACGTCTCAGCATCGAAGTCGTCTTCGACCTCGTCTGTCCCTGGTGCTTCCTCGGCATACGCCGCCTGCGCCGGGCCCTGCGCTCGCGGCCCGACGTGATGGCCGACATGGTCTGGCGCCCCTTCCTGCTCAACCCGGATGCGGGCGTGGGGGGAATACAGCGTTCGGACTACATCGCTCGCCGCTTCGGCGGGGAGGACCGCACCCGGCGCCTGCATACCACGCTGGCGGAACTGGGCAGGGTGGAGGACATTGCCTTCCGGTTCGACCTGCTGCACCGCTCGGTCTCCTCGCTGGACGCACACCGGCTGGTGCGGATGGCGGCGCGGATCGGCCGGGCGGACGAAGCTGTGGACCGGCTCTTCACCGGCTACTTCACCCAGGGTCTCGATATCGGCCGGCAGGACGTGCTCCTGCCCCTCGGCGTGTCACTGGGGCTGGAACAGGCCACGCTGCACCGCTTCCTGTCCGGCAATGCCGAGGTCGAGGACGTGCACGCGGAGAACCTCCGTGCCCATCGCCTGGGCATCAACGGCGTGCCCTGCTTCGTGGTGAGCGGCCGCCATGCCATCGCCGGGGCGCAGGAGCCGGAGGTGCTGGAGCGCCTGCTGGACATCGCCATCACCGAGGGCGAGTTCGCCTGAACGACTCCTTCCGGGCCTGACCTTTCCGGATCCGGCGTTCCCGGGCCGAAGGCTCAGCCTGTCCTGGCACCGCCCGGCTGGTGGCCGCTGACCAGGCGCGCCGCGTCATGCGGCAGCCGCAGCACGTCGACAAGGCTCAGCAGGCCCAGCACCGCGACCACCAGGAAGGCCAGCCGGAAATCCTCCAGGGTCGGGACCCCGACTTCTCCATGGAAGGACTGGCCCAGCCGCAGCACCACGGCGCCCAGGGCGATGCCGAGGCCGAGCGCCATCTGCTGCACGGCGCTGAACAGCGTGTTGGCGCCGCTCATATCGCCGGGCGGCACATCGGCGAAGGCCAGGGTGTTCAGCGCGGTGAACTGCATGGAGCGGGCCAGCCCGCTGACAGCCGGGACGAGCGGGCCGCCACCCTCAGCCGGGCTTGACCTCCTCCAGCACGCGGACCAGCGCGCCCAGGATGCTCCTGGCGGCCTTCACCCGGGCCGGCAGGTCCATCTCCCGCACCAGGGCCAGCTTGTGGTCGGGCCGCAGCTTCACGGCGCCTTTCTGCGAGGCCACCCAGTTCACCAGCCCGCCCGGATTGGCGAAGCGGTTCCTGCGGAAGGCGAGCACCACGCCCTTGGGCCCGGCATCCAGCTTCTCCACCCCGGCCTCACGGCAGAGGCGCTTGATGGAGACGACCTGGAGCAGGTTCTCCACCTCCGGCGGCAGCGGCCCGAAGCGGTCCACCAGCTCCGCCGCCATCGCCTCCATCTCGGCCTCGGAGGCCAGAGTGCCGATCCGGCGATAGAGGCCGAGCCGGACGGGCAGGTCGCGCACATAGGCGTCGGGGATCAGAACCGGCAGGCCGAGATTGATGTTCGGCGTCCAGTCGGTGTCCTCCTCCCCGTCCCGCCGCCGCTTGCCCTTGGCGCGGTTGCGGACGTCCTGCACCGCATCCTCCAGCATCTGCTGGTAGAGCTCGATGCCGACCTCGCGGATCTGGCCCGACTGCTCCTGGCCCAGCAGGTTGCCGGCGCCGCGGATATCCAGGTCGTGGCTGGCCAGGGTGAAGCCGGCGCCCAGGTTGTCCAGGGTCTGCATCACCTCCAGTCGCTTCTGCGAGGCGGCGGAGAGCCGGTGCGCCGGGGGCCAGGTGAGATAGGCATAGCCCCGGTGCTTGCCGCGCCCGACCCGCCCCCGCAGCTGGTAGAGCTGCGCCAGCCCGAACATGTCGGCGCGGTGGATCACCAGCGTGTTCACCGCCGGCATGTCCAGCCCGCTTTCCACGATGTTGGTGGCGAGCAGGATGTCGTACTTGCCGTCGCCGAACTCGGTCATCACCCGCTCCAGCTCGGTGGCGGAAAGCCGGCCATGCGCCTCGATCAGCCGTGCCTCAGGCACGATCTCGCGCAGCCGCTCGGCCATCTTCGGCAGGTCCTCCAGGCGTGGGCAGACACAGAAGATCTGCCCGCCGCGGAAGCGCTCGCGCTGGATCGCCTCGCGGATCACCACGCTGTCGAAGGGGGCGATGAAGGTCCGCACCGCCAGCCGGTCCACCGGCGGCGTGGCGATCACGCTCATCTCCCGCACGCCGGACAACGCCAGCTGCAGCGTGCGCGGGATCGGCGTGGCGGTCAGCGTCAGCATGTGGACGTCGGTCTTGAGCGCCTTCAGCCGCTCCTTGTGGGCGACGCCGAAATGCTGCTCCTCGTCCACGATGACGAGGCCCAGATCGTCGAACTCGACCCCCTTGGCGAGCAGGGCGTGGGTGCCGATCACGATGTTGACCGTGCCGTCCTTCAGCCCCGCCCGGGCCTGCGCCGCCTCCTTCGTCGTGACCAGGCGCGAGAGCTGGGCCACCTTCACCGGCAACCCCTCGAAGCGCCGGGCGAAGGTGCGGAAATGCTGCCGCGCCAGCAGGGTCGTCGGCACCACCACCGCGACCTGCGCGCCGGTCATCGCCACCAGGAAGGCCGCGCGCAGCGCCACCTCGGTCTTGCCGAAGCCGACATCGCCGCAGATCAGCCGGTCCATCGGCCGGCCGGAGGCGAGGTCCTCGACCACGTCGCCGATGGCGCGCTGCTGGTCCTCCGTCTCGGCGAAGGGGAAGCGGGCGCAGAATTCGTCCCAGGCCCCCTCGGGTGGGACGGCGGCCCTGCCCTCCTGCACCTGACGCTCGGCGGCGGTGCGGATCAGTTCCGCGGCCATGTCGCGGATGCGCTGCTTCGCCTTGGCCTTGCGGTTCTGCCAGGAGGCGCCGCCCAGCTTGTCCAGCGCCACCCCGGCGGTCTCGGAGCCGAAGCGGGTCAGGACCTCGATGTTCTCGACCGGCAGGAAGAGCCGGTCATTGCCGTCATAGACCAGCCGCAGGCAGTCATGCGGCGCACCGTTGACCTCGATGGTCACCAGCCCGTCATAGCGGCCGATGCCATGGTCGGCATGGACCACCAGATCGCCCTCGGCGATCTCGGTGGCGTCGGCGATGAACTGGTCGGCCCGCTTGCGGCGGCGCGGCGGGCGGGCAATGCGCTCGCCCAGCAGGTCCTGCTCGCCGGTCAGCGCGATGCCGCCGGCGGTGAAGCCGCGCTCCACCCCCAGGATGGCCAGCGCCACCACCCCCTTGGGCAGGCGCTGCGCCGACGGCCAGTTGCCGGTCGTCTCGGCGACCACACCATTCTCGCGCAGCAGGTTCGCCAGCCGCTCTCGCGAGCCCCGGGTCCAGGCGGCGAGCACGGCGCGGCGACCCTGCGCCGCCATGGCCTCGGCGTGTTCCTTGTAGGCGGCGAAGACATTGCCGCCGGAGGTCCGCACGTCGCTGAACAGCTTGCCCGGCCGGCCGCCGGCATCGGGGCCGTCCTCGGCGGTGAAGGGCGAGAAATGCGCCAGCGTGCCCTTCGAGAGCATGCGGTTCCAGCCGGCGCGGTCCAGGTAGAGCTTGCGCGGCGGCGCCGGGCGATAGGGCTGCTCGCCCTCGCGCGGCGGCAGGCGGCGGGCCTCGTAATGGTCCTGGATCATCTCCAGCCGGGCGTCGAGAACGTCCTCGGCCTGGTGGTCCAGGCTGACCTGGGCGCCGGGCGGCAGATAGTCCGGCAGGGTCTCCATGCTCTCGTGGAACAGGCCCGCCCAGTGCTCCATGCCCGGGTGGCGGCGGCCCGCCGAGACCGAGACGTAGAGCGGGTCCTCGGTCGCGGCCATGCCGAAGAGGTCGAGATACGCCGTCCGGAAATGCGCGATGGAATCCGGGTCGAGGAAGACCTCGCCCACCGGGCGGACCCAGAGCTCGGTCAGTGCCTCGGCGGAACGCTGGCTTTCCGGATCGAAGCGCCGCAGCCCCTCGATCTCGTCGCCGAAGAGGTCGAGCCGCACCGGCCCCGGCTCGCCCGCCGGATAGAGGTCGACGATGCCGCCGCGCACGGCGTATTCGCCCGGCTCCATGACCGTGCCGGTGCGGCCATAGCCATTGGCTTCCAGGAAAGCGGTCAGCCGCTCCGGCTCGACCCGTCCGCCCTTCTTCAACTGCAGCGTGGCACCCTCGAAGACCGCGCGCGGCGGGACCTTCTGCACCAGGGCGTTGACGGTGGTGAGCAGGATGCGCGGCTTGTCCCCGGGCTCCAGCAGCCGTGCCAGGGTCGCCACGCGCTCGGCCAGGATCTCCGGATTGGGCGAGACGCGGTCATAGGGCAGGCAGTCCCAGGCCGGGAAGCGCAGCACCTCGACATCCGGGGCGAAGAAGCCCAGCGCCTCGACCATCCGCATCATCCGCGCGTCGTCGCGACAGGCATGGAGGATGGGCCGGCCGCTCTCCGCCCGCTGACGGGCCAGCAGCAGCGCGTCGAACCCCTCCGGCGCCCCATGGACGGTGGCGCCGACGACCGGACGCTCCACCGTGGCGCTCAAGAGGCGCTGCCCTCCCCCTTGCCGAGGCCGCCGCGCATCTCGGCGGTCATCCCGGCGCCGCTGGCGGTGCATTCCCGGGCCATGCGTTCCAGCATCGGGGTGCGGACCTCCTCCGGGATGGGGCGGCGGCCGCTCAGCCAGTCCTGCATGTCCACGTCCAGGTGCTCCAGCACCGCCTCCAGCTCGTCCAGTTCCGCCTCGCCGAAGCCGGCGATGTTCCGGGCGACGAAATGCCCGACCATCAGGTCGGTCTCCCTGGTGCCCCGGTGCCAGGCACGGAAGAGCAGCCGCTTGCGCCGCGGATCGAGCGCCTGCGGCTCGGCTTCCTGCTGGGACTGCGCGTCGGGGGTATCGGACATCGGGAACATACCGGTTGGGTCGGGCGCCGCGTCCGGCCGGGACGGGGCCTCGTGGAACACAGCGGGAGAACGGCTTGGGCGGCCAAGGGTTCGCCCTTCGTTCGATCACTGCCATATAGAGGCCGACTTCCGCCATGTCAGCCCAGCCCCCGCACGAGCCCCCGCCACCCCTGCTCGCCCCCCTCGACACCCTGCCCGCGGCCCAGGCCAAGGCGCCCCGCCTGGCGGAGGCGGTGGGCGGTTCGCGGCTGATCGACCTGCTCTTCCACCTGCCCGAGCGGTACGTGGACCGGCGGCGCGTGACCTCGCTGGCCGAGGCGAATGACGGCGACGTGGCGACGCTGACCATCCATGTGACCGCCATCTCCGCCCCCGGCAGCCCCTCCCGCCCCTGGGTGCTGCGGGCGCGCTGCGAGGATTCGGTGCTGGAGATCGCCTGGTTCATCCGCGCCCGCTGGGTCGGCCCCTGGCTGCACCGGACCTTTCCCGAGGATTCCGTCCGCACGGTGTCCGGGCGGGTCCGCCGCTACGGCAACCGCTGGCAGATGGAGCCGCCGGATTTCGTCAGCCCGCCCGACGAGATCCCCGCCTTGCAGCCGATCTGGCCGCTGGTGAAGGGCCTCGCCGCGAAGGACGTGGCGAAGGCCATGGGGGCCGCCCTGCCGCTGCTGGCGGAGGTGCGGGACTGGGCCGATCCGGCAATCCTGAAGCGCCGCCGCTGGCCGGATTTCGCCGGGGCGGTCCATGGCCTCCAGGCGCCGGAGCGCATTCCCGGCCCCGAGGCGCTGGACCGGCTAGCCTATGACGAGCTGCTGGCCGGGCAGATCGCCATCGGCCTGGTCCGCCGCGCCGCGCAGACCCGGCCGGGCCGGATGCTGACCGGCGATGGTGGGTTGCGGGAGAAAGCGCTCGCCGCCTTCGGCCATCCGCCCACCGGCGCCCAGCGCCAGGCCATCGCGGAGATCGATGCCGACCTCGCCGCGCCCCGGCGGATGCTGCGGCTGCTCCAGGGCGACGTCGGCTCCGGCAAGACGCTGGTGGCGCTGATGGCCATGCTGCGGGCCGTCGAGGCCGGCGCCCAGGCCGCCATCATGGCGCCCACCGAGATCCTGGCGCGGCAGCATCTCCGCACCTTCTCCCGCCTCGCCGGGGCGGCGGGGGTGCAGGTGGCCCTCCTGGCCGGCAGCGTGAAGGGCAAGGAGCGGTCCCGCGTCCTGCTCGGCCTGGCCAGCGGCTCCATCCCCCTGGTGGTCGGTACCCACGCGCTGTTCCAGGAGAAGGTGGCCTTCCGCGACCTGGGCCTCGTGGTGGTGGACGAGCAGCACCGCTTCGGCGTGGCGCAGCGCCTCGCCCTGGCCGGCAAGGGGGAGGACACGGACATGCTGGTCATGACCGCCACCCCGATCCCCCGCACCCTGCTGCTGACCCAGTGGGGGGAGATGGCGGTCTCCCGCCTCGCCGAGCGTCCGGCCGGGCGCAAGCCGATCGTGACACGCATCATCTCCCGCGAGCGGCGGGAGGAGGTGGTGGCGGCGCTGCGCCGTGCCTTCGCGAAGGGGGACCGGGCCTACTGGGTGGTCCGCGCCGTGGAGGAAGGCGAGCACCACGACAATGTCGCCGCCGAGACCACCTTCGCGGCGCTGCGCGAGATCTTCGGCGAGGAGGTCCGCCTCGCCCATGGCGCCCAGGCGCTGGACGTGCGCGAGGCGGCGCTGCGCGACTTCGCCTCCGGGCAGGCGAAGCTGCTGGTCGCCACCACCGTGATCGAGGTGGGCGTGGACGTGCCCGAGGCCACGATCATGATCATCGAGCAGGCGGAGCGCTTCGGCCTCGCCGCCCTGCACCAGCTCCGTGGCCGGGTCGGGCGCGGCGAGGCCCAGTCCTATTGCCTCCTGCTGCCCTCATCCGACCTCGTGGACGGGGAGAAGCGCCGCCTCGCCGTGCTGCGCGACACGGAGGACGGGTTCGTGATCGCGGACGAGGATCTCAACCACCGCGGCGGCGGCGACGCCCTCGGCACGCGGCAGGCGGGGCAGATGGGACGCCGCATGGTCGATCCGCAGCGCCACGGCAGCCTCGTCCGCATGGCGCACCAGGACGCCACCCTGTTGCTGGAACGCGACCCCAGCCTGGACCGCACCGAGCGCGGGCGGGCCGTGGCGCGCTGGCTGATGCCCTTCTTCGGCCATGACGTGACGCTGGAGCGGCTGGCGGCAGGATAGGGTTCTAGAGCAGGGCGTGGTCGCCCGCCATCTGGTGCGCCAGGAAGGCCCAGCCCTCCCGCCCATGCCCCGGCCCGTGGCAGGCCGGCGTCACGTCCTCCGCCGAGAGGAGATAGGCGCCCGTCTCGTCGCCAAGGCCATGCACGGCGAGGTCGTAGCTGCCGGACCAGCGCGCGGTAAAGGAAATCCGCGCCCCGTCCCCGCAGGCATCCGCGTCGGCGCGCAGGACATTCCCATGCGGGCCGAGCAACTCCATCGCACCGCCGGGCAACCCGTCCTCCCGCGCGCTCCCCTGCAGCGTGAAGACATAGCGATGGCCGCGCTCCAGCCCGATGGCGAAGAGGTCCACATCCCCGGCCAGCTCGATATGGCCGGGCGCGGTTCCTCCCGCCGCCAGTTGGCCCAGCGGCAGACCCGTGTCGCAGGGCGTGTCGCGGTAGTCGTCGGAGGGCAGCAGGATGGCGGTGCCGTAGAGCAGCCCGTTGCCGAGGAAGCGCACCTGCTCCGTGTTCAGGATATGATCGGTGACACCGAGGCTTGTGACGGTGAAATCCGCCGCGTTGCCGGCGAACAGATAGTCGCCGGGCAACCCGTCCAGCAGCAGCGTATCCGTGCCCGGCCCGCCATCCAGCGTGTTCGCCGCCTGGTTGCCTTGCATCGCGTCGTCGCCCGAACCGCAGGCGGCGTTCTCGATCAGCGCCCGCGTGTCGCCATCCGGCAGCAGGGCATTGGCGATGTTGCCGACCGCCTGATGCCCGAAGCCGAGCTGGGCAAGCTGGTCCGCCGAGGTCACCGTCCACGCGCCGGGACGCAGGTCCACGGAAACGCCCCGCGTATAGGCGGAAAGGTCGTAAGTGTCGTGGCCGCCGCCGTCCCAGACGGTCATGAAGACCCGGTTGGCGACGGGCGCCGTCTGGGCGGTGCCGTCGATGGAAAGCTGCCCGCTCGCCGGGTCCCAGCGATAGACCGTGTCGCCGGCACGGGTCGTGAAATCGACGCCGTACATGTGCTGGAGGGCCGCGATGTCGTAGAGCATCGGCGTCTGCGCATAGCCGGCATAGTCGTTGTAGTAGTAGTTGCCGTCGGCGCCCGGATAGCTCCGGTAGGTCATCACCGAGTATTCCATCGAATCGTGCCCAGGCGTCATCGCGCCGAAGACCGCGGTCTCCTGCCCGTGCTTCAGGCCGAGCGCGTGGCCGATCTCATGGATGAACGCGTGGTAGGCATAGGTTCCCGGCACGGGATCGCTGAACGTGCCGTCGTTCCGGTACCAGGTGTCGCCGCCGGTATCCGCCGTGCTGGGATAGTAGCCCCAGGCCGTGGGCGTCGCCGAGGTCATGGCGAAGCGCAGATCCCCATGCTGCGTGGCCGTCTCGGCCAGTTCCGTGAAGTTCAGGTTGGCGATGCCGGCATAGAGGCCGAGGATCTCCCGCGCCATCGCCTGCTGCTGCGCGTTCAGCGGCAGGAAGCCCTGGCCGGGCTCGCCGCTGCCATAGAAGGTGCCGTAGTAGGCGGGATCGGTCGGGAAGCTGTAGGTCAACTGGCCCGTGGCCCATTGCCGGCCGATGAACAGGGCGTCCGTATCCTGGGCCCCCGTGGCCGTGGTCGTGACGATTCCGGGCATTCCGCGGTAACTCCCTCACCTTGCCGATCCGCATCCTGCAGCCCCTGGCCGCGCCTCGTGGCATCGGGGGGAGAAGCGGGGTCCGGGACCTCCGGGGATCATGCAGCGCGCCAGCAGCGATATCGATTCGATACGTAATCAAAACATCGTGGATGCCTGCCCGCCGTGGCCTTCCGGCAACCCTGGCGGCCCTGTTCCTTTCCGCCTATCCACCTCCCGCAGCCGAAAGACAGGACAGGGGTTCCCGCGTGAAGCAGGCCTATGCCACCACCGTCGCCTTCAACGTGACGGACCCGGACTCGCCCACCGGCGAGGAGATCCAGCGTTTCTCCCTCTCCATCGTCGTCGAGACCAATCCGAAGCGGGCCGAGCAGCGCGCGGCACAGAACGTGATGCGCCAGGAACAGGGGGCGCGCATCCGCAACGTCCTGGTCCTGCCATTGGACATCGCCCGCATCCAGGCGGAACTGGCCAAGCCCTGAAACGCCGCGGCCACCCGGTAACATCGTCACAATCCGAGACCGAGGGAGGGCCCTCCCGGCTCTTGCGCTCGCGACGCCGCGCACTAAACCCGGCGGCCACGAGTGGATTGAGGACGGGCCCTTGTCGAGCGATACCACTGCGCTGATCGAGATCGACCGGCTGACCAAGAGTTTCGGCGGCTTCATCGCCGTGAACGACGTCTCCTTCAATGTCGGGCGTGGCGAGGTTGTGGGCTTCCTCGGCCCCAACGGCGCCGGCAAGTCCACCACCATGAAGATGCTGGCCGGCTTCGTGACGCCCTCCGCCGGCACCGCCCGCATCCTGGGCGAGGACGTGGTGGACCGCCCGGTGCAGGCCAAGCGCCACCTGGGCTTCCTGCCCGAGGGCGCCCCCACCTATCCCGAGATGACCGTCACCGGCTTCCTGCGCTTCATCGCCCGGGTGCGCGGCTATTCCGGCGCCGAGGCGGGAGAGCGCGTGGCGCGGGCGATGCGCCTGACGACGCTGGAGGGCGTGCGCCTGCAGCCGATCGAGACGCTGTCCAAGGGCTTCAAGCGCCGCGTCGGCCTGGCCCAGGCGCTGCTGCACGACCCGCCGGTGCTGGTGCTGGACGAGCCGACCGACGGGCTCGACCCGAACCAGAAGCGCGAGGTGCGCGACCTTCTCGCCCGCATGGCGCCGGATAAGGCCATCGTCATCTCTACCCACCTGCTGGAGGAGGTCTCGGCCATCTGCACCCGCGCCGTGGTGATCGCGCGCGGGCGCGTGGTGGCGGACGAGACGCCCGCCCAGCTCGCCGCGCGGGGACCGGACCTGGACACCGTGTTCCGCGACCTGACCCTGCCTCCCCCTTCGGCACAGCCCGCCACCGAGGCCGCCTGATGCGCAACACCCTCGCCGTCGCCCGGCGTGAGCTGACCGGCTACTTCGCCACGCCGGTCGCCTATGTCTTCATCGTCATCTTCCTGGTGCTTTCCGGCACGCTGACCTTCACCCTCGGCGGCTTCTTCGACCGGGGCGTGGCCGACCTCTCGCCGTTCTTCCAGTTCGTCCCCTGGCTCTTCCTCTTCCTTGTCCCGGCGCTGACCATGCGCCTCTGGGCGGAGGAACGGCGGCTGGGTACGATCGAACTGCTGCTCACACTTCCGATCGCGCAGTGGCAGGCGGTTCTGGGCAAGTTCCTGGCGGCCTGGGTCTTCTGTGCCATCGCCCTGGCCCTGACCTTCCCGCTGGTGGTCACGGTCAATATCCTCGGCTCGCCCGACAACGGGGTGATCGCCACGGGCTATCTCGGCTGCCTGCTGGTGGCCGGGGCCTATCTGGCCGTCGGCGCGGCGGTCTCGGCGCTGACCAAGAACCAGGTGATCGCCTTCGTCCTCGCCGTGGCGGTCTGCTTCCTCTTCGCCGTGGCGGGCTCGCCCGTGCTGGGCACCTTCCTCGACCGCAACATCCCCGCGCTTTCCGACATCGCGCGCGGCCTCTCGGTCACGGAGCGGCTGCAGGCCTTCTCGCGCGGCGTCGTGTCGGCGCGCGACCTCGTCTTCTTCGCGACCTTCACCGGCTTCTGGCTCTTCGCGAATGCCGTGGCCGTGGACAACCGCAAGGCCGACTGACCCGTGAGCGACACGACCACCTCCCCTCGCGGCCCTCGCCCCGCCCGCCACCGGCTCTGGATCTCGCTCCTGGCGCTGGCCGCGGCGCTGGGCCTCGCCGTCGGGCTGAACCTGCTTTCCGACCGGCTGCTGCCGCGCGCCCGGCTCGACCTGACGCAGCAGCGCCTCTACACGCTCAGCACCGGCACCCGCAGCGTGCTGGCCGGGCTCAAGGACCCGATCACGCTGCGCCTCTTCTATTCCCGCCGGCTCGGCGCCACGGTGCCGCTCTACGGCGCCTATCACGACCGGGTCTGGGAGATGCTGCAGGAATACATGGCGCTCTCCCATGGCAAGCTGCGGCTGGAGACCTTCGACCCGGAGCCCTTCAGCGAGACCGAGGACCGTGCCGTTGCCTATGGCCTCCAGGGCGTGCCGGTGGACCAGTCAGGGGAGCAGGTCTATTTCGGCCTCTCCGGCTCCAACCTGCTCGACGACGAGCGCAACATCCCCTTCTTCCAGCCGGACCGCGAGCGCTTCCTCGAATACGACCTGACGCGGCTGGTCTATGAGCTGTCCAACCCGCAGCGGCCGGTGGTGGGCGTCATGTCCTCCCTGCCGCTGAACGGCGATCCGCGCGCGATGATGATGCGCGTGGCAGGCGGCGGGCAGCCCTATGCGATCATGAACCAGCTCCGCCAGTTCTTCACCGTCCGCGACGTGCCGACCGACGCGCAGGTGATCGACCCGGCGGTCAAGGTGCTGATCGTGGCGCAGGCGCAGAACCTGAGCGACGCCACGCTCTATGCCATCGACCAGTTCGTCATGCGCGGCGGGCGGCTGCTGGCCATGACCGACCCGCACAGCGAGAGCCAGCTCACCCATCCCGGGCCGACCGGCCAGCCGCCGGCCAGCACCGCCTCGAACCTGGACAGGCTCTACAAGGCCTGGGGCATCGAGGCGCCGGAGGACAAGGTGGTGCTCGACCTGCGCGGCGCCTGGCGGGTGCGGAGCAGCAACCCGAACGACCGGGTGCAGGCGGTGGACTACCTCGCCTGGTTCAACCTCCAGGGCGACAGCCTGGACCGTGGCGACGCCGCGACGGCCGACCTGAACCAGGTGACGGTGGCCTCCGCCGGCGAGGTGCGGAAGGCCCCGGGTGCCAGCATCGACTTCACCCCGCTGCTGACCAGCTCCGGCCAATCCATGCTGGTGGATGCCGCCAGGGTGCGGCAGGCGCCGGACCCGGCCGCCCTGCTGGCGGGCTTCCAGGCGGATGGGCAGCGGCACGTGATCATGGCCCGGGTGCATGGCGTTCTGCACAGCGCCTTCCCCGGCGGGCCGCCCGCGCCGCCCCAGGGCGGGCAGCGCCCGGCGGATTTCCCGGCGCATCTGGCCGTGACGCAGGGGCCGGCCAACCTCGTGGTGGCCAATGATTCCGACATCCTGGAGGACCGCTTCTGGGTCCAGAACCAGGACTTCTTCGGCCAGCAGATGGCGACGCCCTTCAGCGACAACGGCGCGCTGATCGGCAACCTGGCGGAAACGCTGGCGGGCGGCGAGGCCCTGATCTCGCTCCGCTCCCGCGGCGAATCCCTGCGCCCCTTCACGGTGGTGGAAGACATGCAGGCCAGGGCGGAGGCACGCTACCGCCAGACCGAGCAGGAGCTGCAGAACCGGCTCCAGGCCACGGAGCGACGGCTGCGCGAGCTGCGCCAGGGCACGCAGGGTGGCCCGCAGGCGCCGGGGACGGAGCACGGCGCCACCCAGGCGGTGATCACCCCCGCCCAGCGCGCCGAGATCGACAAGGCGCGCGAGGAGATCCTGGCGACGCGGCAGCAGCTCCGCGCCGTACAGCTGGAGCTGCGGCGGGACATCGAGCGGCTGCAGACCTGGCTGAAGATCCTGAACATCGCCGCCGTGCCGGTGCTGCTCACCCTCTTCGCCATCGTGCTGGCGGTGCTGCGGTCGCGGCGCCGCGCCTCGGCCCGGGCCTGAGGAGGGACAGGATGCGACGTCGAACCCTGATCGGCCTGGGCGCCGCGGCGGCGGCCTCGATCGGTGCCGCCGTGGTGCTGACCCCGCGCGAGGCCGCGACGCCCGACCCGGACGATGCGCGGCTTGCCTTTCCCGGCCTGGCGGAGCGCCTCGCCGGGGCCACGAGGATCGAGCTGCGCCGGGCCGGCACCACCATGACCCTGGCCCGGCGCGATCCCGAGACCTGGACCCTGCCGGAAAAGGACGACTACCCGGTGCGCTCCGAGCGCATCCGGGAGCTCCTGGTCGGGCTGACGGAGCTGCGCCTCGTGGAGCGCCGCACTGCCAGCCCGGAGCTCTTCGCCCGGCTGGGCGTGGACGATCCGGAGGACAAGGATTCCACCGCCATCCTGGTGCGGGTGCTGGACGCCGCCGGCGTGCCCATCGCCCAGGTGATCGCCGGGCACCGCCGCGTGCGCACCCAAGGTGGGGTGCCGGAAAGCATCTACCTGCGCTTCCCCGGCCAGAACCAGACCTGGCTGGCCGAGGGCCGCCTGCCGGTGGACACCGATCCTCAGCTCTGGATCGACCGGGACATCGCCAACCTGCCGCGCGACCGGGTGCTGCGGGTGATCGTTTCGCGCGGCGAGGCGCCGCTGGAGCTGCGGCGGGGCGATGCGCCGGACGCGCCGCTGCGCGTGGCGGTGCCCGCCGACACGGAGGGGCTGGACGAGAACGCGGTGAACGACGTGGCCGGGGCCTTCGAGTTCCTGACCTTCAGCGACGTGCTGCCGGAGGCGAAGCTCCAGGCCGATCCGGTGGGCGAGTCGCGCTTCACCCTGACCGACAACCTGGGCATCGCGGTGCGGGTCGGGCTGCAGGACGGGAATGTCTGGATCCGCCTGACCGCCACGGGCGACAGTGAGGCGGTGCGGCTGAACAGCCGCTGGCGCGGCTGGGCCTATCAGGTCGGCGCCTGGAAGGAGAAGGCCCTGGTGCCCCGCATCGAGGATCTGCGCCGCGAGGCACCCGTCCCCGCCCCGCCGGGCCAGTCGGAGCAGCCCGGGGTGCTGCCCCCTGCCCCACAGGCGGCCCCTTGAGCGCCCGCGAGTATCCGGACCGGCCCTGGGTCGGCATCGGCTGCGTGGTCCTGCGGGGCGAGGACGTGCTGCTCGTCCGCCGCGCCCGCCCGCCGCTCCAGGGCAGCTGGACCATCCCCGGCGGCGCGCAGTCGGTGGGGGAGACGATGGAGGAGACCGCGCGGCGCGAGCTGCGCGAGGAGGCCGGGATCGAGGTCGGCCCGCTGTCGATCGCCGTGGCGGTGGACGTGATCGACCGCGACGAGCAGGGCCGCGCCCGCTTCCACTACAGCATCCTCGATTTCTGCGCCCCCTGGCTTTCCGGCGAGCCCGTCCCCGGCGACGATGCCGCCGAGGCCCGCTTCTTCCGGCCGGAGGAACTGCCGGCGCTGGGCCGCTGGGCGGAGACCCTGCGCGCCATCGGGACGGCACGCGGGGTGCTGCGCGGGGCAAGCTGAGAGACCCCCGTTCCGCTACGGGGCCCGGGCGTTAGAATGCCGCCGAACCGATGGGAAAACCGGGCCCGTGAACCGCCGCCAGCTCCTGCCCTTCGCCGGCCTCCTGCTGCCCGGCGCCGCCACCGCCGCGCCGCGCCGGGAGGCGGCTGCCCCGAAACCGCTGCCGGTGCTGCCCTCGCTGGATGCCGACGGCAAGGCCAGCCTCACCCCGGAAAAGCGCGCCCTGGTGGAGAAGGTCCGCACCTCCTGGCGCGCCGCCGATGGCCGCAGCGTGGAGCAGGTCGTGGCGACGGTCGGCGGGATGGTGCGCGGCTTCCGGGCCCTGGGCTTCCGGGCGGAAACGGGGTGGCCCGACCATACCGCGACGGTCGGCTTCCTCGGCGCGCCGGTGCTGGTCACGCTGGTGCTGTCGCATGACAAGGATGTCGGCTGGCACCTGCAGCCGGACGGGCGCTTCCAGATCGGGCCGGATGTCTTCCAGCTCGGTGCCCTGGCCTATGCGGTGAACTGGCTGCAGGAGGAGGAGGAGGACCGGGGCGGCCCCGCCGGACGGGCAAGGCTGCGCGATCCGAGGAGCCTGGACTTCCTGGAGCCCGCTTCCGGAACCTCGCAGCGACGGCGCCTGGGCCCTTTGCTCGCCGAGGGCGGCTATGGCATCCGCGACCTCGCGGTACGCGCGGTGAGCCTGCCCCGCCCGGGCTTCACGGCGGGCTTCACGCTGCGTCCCCCTGCAGGCGCCGCCGCGCAGGGGGTGATGCGGCCCGTCTTCACCCGTCGCGCCGCCGACCTGGAGACCCAGCCGCAGACCCTGTCCTGGGAGCCCGGCAATGACGACGCGCGGCAACTGGCGCAGCGCCCGCCCGGCGAATGGCGCTTCGCCGCGCCGGTATAAGCGGCGGGAGGGCTCAGGTGTAGAGCCGCTCGCCCTCCAGCCCCTTGTAAAGATCGGCGACGAACTCGCCATAGCCGTTGAAGATCCGCGTCGGCACGCGCTCGTTGCTGCCCAGAAGGCGCTCGGTGGCCTGAGACCAGCGCGGATGCGGCACCTCCGGGTTCACATTGGCCCAGAAGCCGTATTCGCTGCTCTGAAGCTGTTCCCAGAAGGAGACGGGGCGTTTGTCGGTGAAGGTGACCTTCACCACCGACTTCCCGGACTTGAAGCCGTATTTCCAGGGGAAGAGCACCCGGATCGGCCCGCCATTCTGCGGCGGCAGCGGCTTGCCGTACATGCCGGTGGCGACGAAGCCCAGCTCGTTCTGCGCCTCGGCCAGGGTGCAGCCCTCGATATAGGGCCAGGAATACCAGATCTGCCGCAGGCCCGGCATGACATCGGGCTGCTGCGCCGTTTCCAGGACGAGGTATTTCGCGCCGGATGTGGGCTGGGCGAGGCGCACGAATTCGGAAAGCGGGAAGCCCGTCCAGGGCACGGTCATGGCCCAGGTCTCGACGCAGCGGTGCCGCAGCACGCGCTCCTCCATCCGCACCTGCTTCAGCAGGTCCTCCAGCCCGATCTCCCGCGGCTGGGCGACCATGCCCTCGAAGCGGATGCTCCAGGGAGTCATCTTCAGCTTCCGGGCCGCCGAGACGACATCCTTGGAATCCCCGAACTCGTAGTAGTTGTTGTAGGTCGTCGCGTTGCGTTCCGGTGTCGTGGCCCGGCCCGGATCGAAGCGCGGGTCGGGGGTGAGCCCGCCCGGCGCGGCGCCGCCCTGCGCGAAGACCGGGCCGCCATGCAGCAGGCCCAGCCCGGCGGCCAGGCTGCCGCCGATGAGCCCAAGCCCCTTGCGCCGCCCGACCACCAGGAACTCGGGCGTCGCGGCACTTTCGGGAAGTTCCCAGCCACGGCGGGTGCGGACGAGCATCGGAAGTCTCCTGCGACCCGTCTCATCTCCGTATGCGGGGCCGGAACGTCAAGGGCGGTGGCCGAATGATGACCGGCGCCGCCAAAGGCGCTCCCGTCGTCAGCGGGGGCGCGGCAGCAGGGCCGTGGATGCCCCCGGCGCGGCGGTGACGGCGTAGAGGCGGTACAGCTCCGCCTCCACCCCGCTCCGCGCCCGGGCAATCAGCCCGGGCAGTTCCCTCGCCGCGGGCCAGAGCGGCGGCCCGTCGCCGCGCCGGGTGCTGCGGATCAGCAGCCCCTTGCCCGTCGCCGGCCCCCCCGGCAGGGCGAAGAGGTCCCAGCGATCCCCGATCGCCACCACCGGCACGCCGGGCGGCAGGCGCAGCGCGAGCTGGCTTGCCAGCCCGTATTCCTCCGAGGCGACGAAATCCGCCCCTTCGGCGACGCGGGCCTGTTCCACTGCGGCGGCGAAGCGGTCCCAGCCACCGAGCCGGGCCAGGGTGGGATCGCTGCGGCGCGGCAGATGGAACGGCGCATAGGCGGCCTGAACCAGCACCAGCCCGGAGAGCAGCACGCCGATCGCCAGGCCCGGACGGAACAGCCGCTGCCAGAAGCCGGCGAGGCAGGCCGCGGCAAGGCAGGCGGAGGGATAGAGGATGGCCGGCCAGTTGCCCTGCACCCGGCTGCCCGTGGCCTGCCAGAGGAAGACCAGCGTGGCCGGCACCGTGAGCGCCACGAGCAGCCCGGCGCCGCTGTCCCGCCGCCGGACCCAGGCGCCGGCCACCACGCCGGTGCCGACCACGCAGAGCAGGAAGATCAGCGGCGTGGCCAGCCCGGCCTGCCCGCCGATGAGCTCGCCCAGGTAGCGGAAGGTGAGGCTCCCTTCGCGCAGCCCGGCCCGCCCGCCCTGCTTGGCGAAGGAGGCCCAGCCGTGCTGCGCGTTCCAGAACAGCACCGGGGAGAAGACCAGGATGGCCAGGACCCCGCCCGCCCAGAGCCGCCAGTCGCGCAACCAGGCCCGCGCCTTCGCATCCAGCAGCAGCCAGAGCAGCAGGCCGATCCCCAGGAAGGCGGCGGTGTATTTCGACAGCAGCGCGGCCCCGGCGAAGAGGCCCACCGCCAGCCACCAGCGCCCGTCCCCGCGGGCATGGGCCTCGGCGACCGCCCAGAGGGTCAGGCACCAGAAGACGATCTGCGGCGTGTCCGGCGTCATCAGCACGGCGCCGGCATTCACCAGCAGCGTGGCGTTGAACAGCGAGGCCGCCATCACCCCCGGGCGCCGGTCGGGAAACAGGAGGTTGCCCGCCCGCACCAGGGCCAGCGTGGCCAGCAGCAGCCCGACGGGGCCGAGCAGCCGGATGCCCAGCGGTGTGTCGCCCAGCAGCAGCGTCCCCGCCCGGATCCAGAAGGCGACCATGGGCGGATGGTCGTAGTAGCCGGGCGAAAGCGCCCGGGACCAGACCCAGTAGTAGGCCTCGTCCGGCGAGACCGGCACGGTGGCCGCGGCGATCAGCCGGGCCAGGGTGATGGCTGCCAGGGCCAGCAGCGGCGTCAGCAGGGACTGCGTGCGGAGGGACTGCATCATCGGCTTTTCCTCAGCGAGCGCGCCAGACCAGTGTCGAGGAGACGGCATAGTTCCAGACGGCGGTGATCAGCGCCCCGGCGGCCCCGGCAAGGCCCCAGCCCAGCGTCTCCTCCCGCACCAGCAGCCGGGCGATGCCGACATTGGCCGCCGCCCCGATGCCGCAGACCAGGTAGAAGAGCACCAGCCCCCGCCAGAGGGACGGCCCCTTGAGCCGCACGTCGCGGTAGGTGACGCGGTTGTTCAGCAGGAAGTTCGCCGTCATCGCGGCGAAGGTGGCGATCCACTGCGCGGTGGCAAAGCCGAGATGTCCGATCTCCACCGCTCCCCAGAGCACCAGCAGGTGGACAGCGATGCCGATCAGCCCCACGGCGGCGAAGCTGAAGAAGCGCCAGGGCAGCGCCCCGCCCAGGGCCTTGTCCAGCAACAGGCCGAGGAACTCCATCAGCACCGTGGCGTCGAGCTTGGATTCCCCCGCCTCGCGCGGGCGGAAGCGGTAGGGGACCTCCGTCACCCGCAGGGGGCGCCCGGCGGACAGCAGCAGGTCGAGCAGGATCTTGAAGCCTCGCGCCGAGAGCCGCGGCGCGATCTCTTCGAACAGGGGGCGCGGCAGCAGGAAGAAGCCGCTCATCGGGTCGCTCACCGAGGTCGGCAGGATCGAGCCGGCCATGCGCGCCCCGGCCTCGCTGATCCGGGCGCGCAGCGGGGAGAAGCCGCTGTCCTTCTCGCCACCCTTCACGTTGCGGGAGCCGACCGCCACCTCCGCCCCGCCGTCCTTCACGGCGGCCAGCATCAGCGGCAGGCGCGTCTCGTCATGCTGAAGGTCGCCGTCGATGACGGCCACATAGGGGGCGGAGGAGGACAGGATGCCCTCCACGCAGGCGGAGGCGAGTCCACGCCGCCCGATGCGGCGGATGCAGCGCACCCGGACATCTTCCGCCGCCACGGATTTCACCAGTGCCGAGGTTCCGTCCGGGCTGTTGTCGTCCACATAGACCGCCTCCCAGGCGATTCCGTCCAGCGCGGCCTCCAGGCGGCGCAGCATCGGCCGCACATTGGCGGCCTCGTTGTAGCAGGGGATGATGACGGAGAGTTCGGCGGGCACGGCGGCGGCTTAGCCCCGCTGCGCCTCCGGCGGAAGTGCGTGCTGCATCCGGCAGGGCCGCAATGCCTCCCGCCGTTCCCTGTCGTTTCGGTCCGGAAGCGGATCGAGACGTCATGCTCCCTTCATGAAAGTGTCATTTATCTGTAGCGTGGCCGCAACAAGCACCGGCGAAAGACCGGCCGCTCACTGACAGGGAGAACGCGATCATGCGGCGTCGTTCCGTTGCCGCCGGCGCCTTGGCGCTGGCTTCCGCCCCACTGGCCTCCGGGCTCCTCGGCCGCCCCGCCCTGGCGCAGGGCACTGGCAACCGCACCGAGATCCAGTTCTGGCACGGGCTGAGCCAGCCGCTGGGCGGGATGCTGGAGCAGATCGCCGCCGACTTTTCCGATTCGCAGGACAGGTTCCGGATCAACGCCACCTTCCGGGGCAGCTATCCGGACACCATGGTGGCGGCCATCGCCGCCTTCCGTGCCGGCACCGCGCCGCATATCGTGCAGATGTTCGAGGTCGGCACCGGCACGATGATCAATGCCGGCCGCGCCATCGTGCCGCTGCACGAGCTCGCGGCCCAGACCAAGGTCGATCTCGGGACCGCGGACTACCTCGCCGCCATCAAGGGCTATTACAGCCTGCCCGACGGGCGGCTGATGTCCCTGCCCTTCAACAGCTCCACCTCGATCGTCTTCTACAACAAGGATGCCTTCCGCAAGGCGGGGCTGGACCCGGCGAAGTTCCCGGCGACCTGGCCGGAAGTCACCGAGGCGATGCGCAAGCTGAAGGCGGCGGGCTTCGCCTCGCCCATGACCACCTCCTGGCCCACCTGGCTGAACGTCGAGCAGGTGAGCGCCATCCACAACATTCCGCTGGCCACCAGGGCGAACGGCTTCGAGGGGCTGGATGCCGAGCTGCGCATCCACAACCCGCTGCTGGTGAAGCATCTCGGCAACCTCGTGGAGTGGCAGAAGGAAGGCCTCTACCGCTACGGCGGCCGTGACTCGGCGGCGGATGCACTGTTCCCCTCGGGCGAGTGCCCGATCGTCATGGCCTCCTCCGGCCTGCGCGCCCGCACCGTGAAGGAAGCGAAGTTCGACTGGGGCGCGGCGATGCTGCCCTACTACCCGGAGGTGAAGGGCGCGCCGATCAACAGCATCATCGGCGGCGCCAGCCTCTGGGTGATGCAGGGTGGCCCCCGGGCGCAGCGCTCGGCAGCCGAGCTCCAGGGCGTCGCCGAGTTCTTCCGCTATCTCGGGCGGCAGGACATCGCCGCGAAGTGGCACCAGGACACGGGCTACCTCCCCGTTTCCATGGGCGCCTACAAGGCGACGCGTGAATCGGGCTTCTACGCGAAGAACCCCGGCGCCGACGTGCCGGTGGAGCAGCTCCTGCGCGGCGGCGGCAACACCACGGAGAACAGCCGAGGCATCCGCCTCGGCGGCTTCGCCGAGATCCGCAACATCATGCAGGAGGAGATGGAGCGGGCGCTGCAAGGGGCGCAGAGCGCCGACCAGGCCCTGGCCAGCGCGCAGACGCGCGGCAACCAGGTGCTGCGCAACTTCGAGCGCACCAACAAGGGCTGACCCGATGAGCGAGAAGACCGCCTTTCGCGGCAAGGCGCTGCCGCTCCTGCTGCTCTTGCCGCAGCTCGCGATCACGGCGGTCTTCTTCTACTGGCCCGCCCTCCAGGCGCTGATCCAGTCCACGCTGCGGGAGGACGCTTTCGGCCTTTCCAGCGAGTTCGTCGGGCTGGAGAATTTCCACGAGGTCCTGTCCGACCCGAACTGGCTGCAGGCCGCCTGGAACACGGCGATCTTCTCCTCCTCCGTGGCCATCCTGGCCCTTTCGGTGGCGCTGTTCCTGGCGGTGCAGGCGGATAAGAGGCTGCGCGCCGCCAGCCTCTACCGCACCCTGTTGATCTGGCCCTATGCCGTGGCCCCGGCCGTGGCGGCGGTGCTCTGGCTCTTTCTCTTCCACCCGCAGATCGGGCTGATCGGCCGCGCGCTCAACAATGCCGGCCTCGCCTGGGACTACCGGCTCAACGGCACCCAGGCGATGCTGCTGGTGGTGATCGCCTCGGCCTGGAAGCAGGTCGCCTACAACTTCATCTTCTTCCTGGCCGGGCTGCAGTCCATCCCGCAGAGCGTGCTGGAGGCGGCCGCCATCGACGGCGCCCGCCCGGTGCGGCGCTTCTGGACCGTGGTCTTCCCCCTGCTTTCCCCCACCATCTTCTTCCTGGTGGTGGTGAACCTGACCTACGCCTTCTTCGAGACCTTCGGCGTCATCCATGCGCTGACCCAGGGCGGCCCGGCCCGGGCGACGGAGACGCTGATCTACAAGGCTTGGTCGGATGGCGTGCAGAACCTGAACCTCGGCACCTCCTCGGCCCAGAGCGTCATCCTGATGCTGATGGTGGTGGCGCTGACGGCCTTCCAGTTCCGCTTCATCGACCGCAAGGTGCATTACTGATGGCCGATGCCGCCACCGCGACACGCCACCGGCAGGCGCGTTCGAAGCTGCTGGCCCATGCGCTGCTGATCCTGGGCGTCCTCATCTTCGCCTTTCCGATCTGGATCGCGCTGATGGGCTCCACCCACGATGCTTCCACCCTGGGGCGCGGCGAGGTGCCGCTGCTGCCGGGGCCGGACGCTGTCGAGAACTACGCCACCGCCTGGACCCAGGGCGGCGGCCGCATGCGCACCACCCCCGCCTGGGTGATGCTGTGGAACAGCGCGCTGATGGCGCTGATCATCGCGGTCGGGAAGATCACGATCTCCATGCTCAGCGCCTTCGCGGTGGTGTTCTTTCGCTTTCCCTTCCGGATGACCTGCTTCTGGCTGATCTTCATCACCCTGATGCTCCCGGTGGAGGTGCGGCTGATCCCCACCTTCCAGGTCATGGTGGACCTGCGCCTGACCGACACGATGACGGGGCTCACCCTGCCGCTGATCGCTTCCGCCACGGCGACGCTGCTGTTCCGGCAGTTCTTCCTGACCATCCCGGACGAGCTGGCCGAGGCGGCGCGGCTCGACGGCGCCGGGCCGCTGCGCTTCCTGCGCGACGTGGTGCTGCCGCTCTCGCGCAACTCGATCGCGGCGCTCTTCGTGATCCTCTTCATCTATGGCTGGAACCAGTATCTCTGGCCGCTGCTGATCGTGACCGACCGCTCGCTGGAGACCATCGTGGTCGGCCTCTCCAAGAGCATCGGCAACGGCGATTCCCAGAACGAGTGGAACACCATCATGGCCATGGCGGTGCTGGCGCTGCTGCCGCCCGTCGCGGTGGTGGTGGCGATGCAGCGCTGGTTCGTGCGCGGCCTGACCGAAACGGAGAAGTAAGCCCTTTGGCGACCCTGAAGCTGGACGAGATCCGCAAGTCCTTCGGCAAGACGCAGGTGC
This sequence comes from Roseomonas mucosa ATCC BAA-692, assembly GCF_000622225.1. GTDB lineage: Bacteria > Pseudomonadota > Alphaproteobacteria > Acetobacterales > Acetobacteraceae > Roseomonas > Roseomonas mucosa. Next base: position 233,213 of record NZ_JHWD01000003.1, read on the forward strand.
TGCACGGCATCGAGCTCGATGTTGCGGATGGCGAGATGGTGGTGCTGGTCGGCGCCTCGGGTTGCGGCAAGTCCACGCTGCTGCGGATCACCGCGGGGCTGGAGACGCCGACATCCGGCAAGGTGCTGATCGCCGGGCGCGACGTGACGCCGCTGGAGCCGGCGGACCGCGACATCGCCATGGTGTTCCAGAACTACGCGCTCTACCCGCATATGACGGTGGCACAGAACATGGCCTATGGGCTGAAGATCCGCGGCCTGCCGCGCCCGGAGATCGACCGGCGGGTGCGCGAGGCCGCCGAGATCCTGGGCCTGGGCGCCCTGCTGGATCGGCGCCCGCGCCAGCTCTCCGGCGGCCAGCGGCAGCGCGTCGCCATGGGCCGCGCCATCGTGCGGGAGCCGGCACTGTTCCTGTTCGACGAGCCGCTCTCCAACCTCGACGCCAGGCTGCGCGTGCAGATGCGGGCGGAAATCCGGCGTCTCCAGCGGCGGCTGGGCGTGACCTCAATCTTCGTGACTCACGACCAGGTGGAGGCCATGACCCTGGGCGACCGGCTGGTGGTGATGCACCAGGGCCGCGCGGCGCAGGTCGCCTCCCCCATGGAGGTCTGGGCGAAGCCGGCGGACACCTATGTCGCCAGCTTCATCGGCAGCCCCTCGATGAACCTCCTGCCGGCCACGCTGCTGGAAGGCGGTGCCGGTGCGCGGCTGGCGTCAGGACAGGAGATCCTCTTCGCGGACGGGCCGCGTCCCGGTGCTGCGGGAATGCCCCTGACGCTGGGGCTACGCCCCGAGCATGTGCTGGTGGGCGACGCGCCGGATGCCCTGCCCCTGACGGTCGATCTCGTGGAACCGCTGGGCTCCGAGACGGTGGTGCATGGCAGGCTGCCTGATGGCGTGCCGCTCACCGTCCGAGTGAACGGTCCCTTCGCGGGAAGCAGCCTGCCGGCGCTCCTCGACCCACGAGAACTCCATGTTTTCGATGGCGGGACTGGAAAGCGGCTGGAGACGGGCTGAGGGCTCAACGGCCCGGCCGGAGCATTCCAGGAACAGGATTTGGAGTGCGCCCGCTGGGGCTCGAACCCAGGACCCCAAGATTAAAAGTCTCGTGCTCTACCGACTGAGCTACAGGCGCCCAAGAAGGGTCGGTCGGACGGATAGCACAGGCTCCGCGCCACGCGAAGAGCATGGAGCCCGTGTCCGGCGCGGAAAACAGGGCGAGGCCACAGCGGCCCCGCCCTTCAGGAAGGCCCGCTACTGGCCTTCCGGCACATCTGCCGCGACGCGCAGGCGGATCAGCTTGTCGGGCTCCCGCACCATGCCGCTGGAACCGCTGCCGCGCTTGATCTTGTCCACGGCCTCCATGCCAGAGATCACGCGGCCCCAGATCGTGTACTGGCCGTCCAGGCTCGCGGCCGGGGCGAACATGATGAAGAACTGGCTGTTCGCGCTGTTCGGGTCCTGGGTCCGGGCCATGCCGCAGGTGCCGCGGATGAAGCGCGCCTTGGCCGGCGGGCTGAACTCGGCCGGCAGGTTCGGCAGCGGGCTGCCGCCCGTGCCGGTGCCGGTCGGATCGCCGCCCTGGGCCATGAAGCCCTCGATGACCCGGTGGAACGGCGTGCCGTCATAGAAGCCCTGGCGCGCCAAGGTCTTGATTCGCTCCACATGCTTCGGGGCCAGGTCGGGGCGTAGCTCGATCACCACGCGCCCGTCCTTGAGATCCATCAACAGGATGTTCTCGCGGTCGGCAGGCGCCGCGGCTTCGGTACTCTCGCTCATCAAGGATCCTCCGGCGATCAACGTCGTGGCGGTCAGCAGAGTGCGTCGCCGCATCTGGAACTACTCTCCCGTGGCATTCCGCACGCGGGCCAGCGTGCGTTCGAGCGTCAGGGCGGGCACGAAAGACGAGACATCCCCCCCCAGCCGCGCAATTTCCTTCACAAAACGCGAGGAAATGAACTGGTTGCGCTCGCTGGCCATCAAGAACACCGTCTCGATGCCATTGTCCAGCCGGTGGTTCATGCCCGCCATCTGGAACTCGTAGTCGAAATCCGACACCGCCCTCAGGCCGCGCACGATCATCCCGGCGCCGACCTCGCGCGCGAAGCCGATCAGCAGGCTGTCGAAGGGGCGCACGTCGATCGGCGTGCCAGTGCGGTCGGTCACCGCCCGCATCTCCGCCTGGACGAGCTCGACGCGCTCCTCCAGCGGGAAGAGCGGCCCCTTTCCCACATTGACGGCGACGCCGATGACCAGCCGGTCTACGAGGCGCGACGCCCGGCTGATGACGTCCAGGTGGCCGTTGGTGACCGGGTCGAAGGTCCCCGGATAGAGGCCGATCCGCTCGGCGCGGGCGGCCCTAGCCATCCTCCCCCTCCCCGTCATCCACCACGGGGAAGCAGGATGTCACACGTTCGTTATCGTCCAGGCGCAGCATGGTGACGCCCATGGATGTCCTCCCTGTGACCCGCACCTGGTCCACTGGCAGGCGGATCAGCCGGCCATTGTCGGTGACGAGCATGACATCGTCGCCCGGCTTGGCGGGGAAGGTCGCGACGACCTCGCGCCCCGTGCGCTTGCTCAGGCTGATATTGGCGATCCCCTGCCCGGCCCGGCCGGAGACGCGGTACTCATAGGCGGAGGAGCGCTTGCCGAAGCCCTGGTCGGTCACGACCAGCAGCAGCTCCTCGGCCGCTTCCAGCTCGGCAAACCGCTCGGCGGAGAGCGAGACCTCCTCGCCATCCTCCACCGGCTCGTCGGCCTCCAGGGGTGCCTCGGCGGGTGCGGCCTCCTCGGCTCCCTCCTCCGCCTCGGCCCCGTTGCGGCGCCGGGCGGCGGCGGCCTTGAGATAGGCGGCGCGCTCGGCACTATCCGCCTCGACATGGCGCAGCACGGAAAGCGCGATCACACCGTCACCATCCGCCAGCCGGATGCCACGCACACCGGTGCTGTCGCGGCCGGCGAAGACGCGCAGCGTGTCCGTCTCGGCAACGAAGCGGATGCAGCGGCCATTGCGGGTGGCCAGCATCACGTCGTCGCCTTCACGGCAGGTCTGCACGCCGATCAGGCTGTCGCCTTCGTCCAGCTTCATGGCGATCAGGCCGGAGGATCGGACATTGCGGAAATCCGACAGCCGGTTGCGGCGGACATTGCCACTGGCGGTGGCGAAGACGAGGTGCAGGTTCTCCCACAAGCCCTCATCCTGCGGCAGCGGCAGCACCGCCGTCACATGCTCATCTTGCTGCAACTGCAACAACTGGCGCAGCGAACGGCCACGCGCCGTCGGGCTGGCGAGCGGCAGCTTCCAGACCTTCTCGCGGAAGGCCATGCCGCGCGAGGTGAAGAACAGCACCCACTGGTGCGTATGCGCGTTGAAGGAGCGCACCACCACGTCGTCCTCGCGCGTCCCGGCGGCGGAACGCCCGCGCCCGCCACGGTTCTGCGCGCGGAAGCTCTCCAGCGTGGTGCGCTTCACATAGCCGTCGCGGGTCATGGTCACGACCATGAGGCCCGGCTCGATCAGGCTCTCGTCGTCCTGGTCCAGCACGCCATCGACGATCTCGGTGACGCGCGGCGTGGCGATCTGGGCGCGGACCTCGGCGAGTTCCTGCGACATCAGCTCCAGCCGCCGCACATGGCTGGCCAGGATGTCCAGGAGTTCGCGGATCCGGCCGCCGACCTCGTCCAGCTCGGCGACGATCTTCTCGCGCTCCAGCCCGGTCAGGCGCTGCAGGCGCAGCTCCAGGATGCCCCGCGCCTGGGTCTCCGTCAGGTGGACCGTGTCGTCGATCACGACATTGCCGCTGTCGTCCACCAGCGCCAGCAGCGCGCCGACATCGCCCGCCGGCCAGGCGCGGGTCATCAGGGCCTCGCGCGCCGTGTTGGCGTCGGGGCTCTGCCGGATCAGGCGGATGACCTCGTCGATATTGGCGACGGCGATGGCCAGACCGATCAGCAGGTGTCCACGCTCGCGCGCCTTGCTGAGGCGGTAGCGGGAACGGCGGAGGATCACCTCCTCGCGGAAGTCGATGAAGGCGCGCAGCGCGTCCTTCAGCCCCATCTGCCGCGGCCGGCCCTTGTCGAGCGCCAGGATGTTCGCGGCAAAGGAGATCTGCAGCTGCGTGAAGCGGTAGAGCTGGTTCAGCACCACCTCCGGCGTCGCCTCGCGCCGCAGCTCGATCACGATGCGCATGCCGGAGCGGTCGCTCTCGTCGCGCAGGTCGGAGATGCCCTCGACCTGCTTGGAACGCACCAGCTCCGCGATGCGCTCCAGCAGCGTGGTCTTGTTGACCTGATAGGGGATCTCGGTGACGACGATGGCATTGCGGTTGCCGCGCAGCTCCTCGATCGCCGTGCGGGCGCGCAGCGGGATGGCGCCCTTGCCGGTCTCGTAGGCGGAGCGGATACCCGCGCGGCCCAGGATCAGCCCGCCGGTCGGGAAGTCCGGCCCGGGCACCATCCGGATCAGCTCCTCCAACGAGATGTCGGGCTCGCGGATCATCGCCAGCGTGGCGTCGATGATCTCGCCCGCATTGTGCGTCGGGATATTGGTCGCCATGCCCACGGCGATGCCGTTGGCGCCGTTGACCAGCAGGTTCGGGAAGGCCGCCGGCAGGACGCGCGGCTCCTGCGCGCTTTCGTCGTAGTTCGGCTGGAAATCGACCGTATCCTCGTCGATGCCGACCAGCAGCGCGGCGGCGGACTTCGCCAGCCGCGCCTCGGTGTATCGCATCGCAGCCGGCGGGTCGCCGTCGATGGAGCCGAAGTTCCCCTGGCCATCGATCAGCGGCAGCCGCATGGAGAAGGGCTGCGCCATGCGGACCATGGCATCGTAGATCGCCGCGTCGCCATGCGGGTGATAGACACCCATGACGTCACCAACCACGCGGGCCGACTTGCGGTGCGGCTTGTCGGGCGTGTAGCCGGCCTCGTGCATGGCGAAGAGGATGCGCCGGTGCACGGGCTTCAGCCCGTCCCGCGCATCCGGCAGGGCGCGCGAGACGATCACGCTCATCGCATAGTCGAGGTAGGAGCGGCGCATCTCCTCCTCGAGCGCGACGGGCGTCCCGCTCAGCGGAACACCCGCGCCATTCTCATCCCCGCCGTTGCCGGCGCCGTCCTCGGTCTCGCTCACGCTGTCATCCTAAAATCATTCCTGGTCCCATTTCTGGTCCGGGCCCTCGGGCCGGGACCTCAGAACGGGATGTCGTCATCCAGGTCGCCCTTTGGCGCATCCCAGCCGCCGCCGCCGCCGCCGCGCGAGGGCGAGCGTCCGCCGGAGGCGCCGCCGCGCTCTCCGCCGCCGGCGCGCGGGCCACCGCCGAAGCCGCCACCGCCGCCGCCGGAATAGCCGCCGCCCTCACCACCCTCGCCGCCGCTGGCGCGGCCGCCGATCATGGTCAGCTCGCCGCCGAAGTTCCGCAGCACGATCTCGGTGGTGTACCGGTCCTGGCCGTCCTTGTCCTGCCACTTCCGGGTCTCGAGCTTGCCCTCGATATAGACCGTGGAGCCCTTGCGCAGGTACTTCTCGGCCACCTCGCCCAGGCGCTCGTTGAAGATCGCCACCGAGTGCCACTCGGTCCGCTCCTGGCGGTTCCCCTCGCGGTCCTTGTAGTTCTCACTGGTGGCGATGCGGAGGTTCACCACCTTGCCGCCGTTCTGGAAGTTGCGGACCTCGGGGTCGCGCCCCAGATTGCCCACCAGGATCACCTTGTTGACGCTGCCGGCCATTCATCCACCTCTTGCCTGGCATCGGGCCTCTCTCCATCGCCCCGGCCAAGGGACGGGTGGGACAGGACACCGGGCCGACTCGTATCGCCCCGTGCGGCACGGCCGACAGGGTCGGGCGAACTTACCCAAGGGAAGCGGCGCTCGCCACCCCCAGGGGAAGTTCGCCCGGAAGGCGGGCGGAGGCGCCCCCCGGCAACCTCCACCCACGGCGTGGATATGGTATCACGGTTGCAAGAACACAATGTGAACTAAGCCGCAAATCCTGCCATAATCGGCCCCTCACAGCCTGTTCCGCGGGAACCTTCAGGGACCCATCCGCTTTGCCCGACAGTCTTCCTCCCCGGTCCCCTTCCCGGACCCGCCGTCCCGGCCGCCGCACCGTCTCTGGCCAGGACACAGCCCAGGACACCAGCATGGCCGCCTCTCGCGACACCGACCTCGCCACTGCCGATGCCGCCTCCCCCGCCAGCGGCCTCCCGGCGAAGCAGGCCGGCGCGGCGCCCCGGGCTTCCGGGCAGGGCGCGGAGCGTGACGCGGGCCGAGGGGCGCTGAAGCCGGTGCAGGGCCCGGCCATCCGGGTCCGGGGAGCGCGGCAACACAACCTGAAGAACATCGACCTGGACATCCCGAAGGACACGCTGACGGTCATCACCGGCCTGTCCGGCTCGGGAAAGTCCTCGCTCGCCTTCGACACGATCTATGCCGAGGGTCAGCGACGCTATGTGGAGAGCCTGTCGGCCTATGCCCGGCAGTTCCTCCAGCTCATGGGCAAGCCGGACGTGGACAGTATCGAGGGCCTGTCCCCCGCCATCTCGATCGAGCAGAAGACCACCTCGCACAACCCGCGCTCCACGGTCGGCACGGTCACCGAGATCCATGACTACATGCGCCTGCTCTGGGCGCGGGTGGGCGTGCCCTATTCCCCCGCGACCGGCCTGCCGATCGAGGCGCAGACCGTCTCCATGATGGTGGACCGCGTCCTCGGCATGGGCGAGGGCAAGCGCCTGCTGATCCTGGCCCCCATCGCCCGCGGCAAGAAGGGCGAATGGAAGAAGGAGCTGGCCGAACTCCAGCGCCGCGGCTTCGAGCGCGCCAAGATCAACGGCACCCTCTACCGGCTGGAGGAGGCGCCGAACCTCGACAAGAAGCGCAAGCACGACATCGAGGCCGTGGTGGACCGCATCGTGGTCCGCCCGGGCATGGAGACGCGCCTCGCCGACAGCTTCGAGACGGCGCTGGGCCTGGCCGATGGCGTCGCCTATGCCGAGGATGCCGACAGCGGCGAGCGGACCGTCTTCTCCTCCCGCTTCGCCTGCCCGGAAAGCGGCTTCACCATCGAGGAGATCGAGCCCCGGCTCTTCTCCTTCAACTCGCCCCAGGGCGCCTGCCCGGTCTGCGACGGGCTGGGCACGGAGAGCTATTTCGACCCGGCCCTGGTAGTGCCCGACGACCTGCGCCCGCTGGCCGAGGGGGCCGTGGCGCCCTGGGCCGGCGGCTCCTCCTCGGCCTATTACGACCAGACGCTGGAAAGCCTGGCGAAGCACTTCAGGGTCTCGATGAAGACCCCCTGGACCGAGCTTCCGGCCGCCGTGCGCAAGGGCATCCTGCACGGTACCGGCACCGAGGTGGTCACGCTCCGCTACAAGGACGGGCTGCGCGCCTACGAGGTGAAGAAGCCCTTCGAGGGCGTCCTTCCCAACCTGGAGCGGCGCCTGCGCGAAACGGACAACCCCTGGGTGCGGGAGGACCTGGAGCGCTACAAGGCCGACCGCCCCTGCAAGGCCTGTCAGGGCGCACGGCTGAAGCCCGAGGCCCTGGCGGTGAAGGTCGCCGGCCTCCACATCGCCCAGGCCAGCGAGCTGTCGATCCGCAAGGCCATGGAATGGTTCCAGGGCGTCCATGGCACGCTGACCGTGCAGCGGCAGGAGATCGCCGGCCGCATCCTGCGCGAGATCAACGAGCGGTTGCGCTTCCTGGTGGATGTGGGGCTGGACTATCTCAGCCTCTCCCGTTCCTCCGCCACCCTCTCGGGGGGCGAGAGCCAGCGCATCCGCCTCGCCTCGCAGATCGGCTCTGGCCTGACCGGCGTGCTCTATGTGCTGGATGAGCCCTCGATCGGCCTGCACCAGCGCGACAACGAGCGCCTGCTCACCACGCTGCGGCGACTGCGCGATCTCGGCAATACCGTGCTGGTGGTGGAGCATGACGAGGACGCCATCCGCGCCGCCGACCACCTGATCGATATCGGCCCGGCCGCCGGCAAGGGCGGGGGTAACGTCATCGCCCAGGGCACGCCCGAGGAGGTCGCGGCCAATCCCAACAGCGTCACCGGCGCCTATCTCTCCGGCCGCCAGCGCATCGAGGTTCCCGCCGAGCGCCGCAAGCCCGATCCGGAGAAGACGCTCCGCGTCGTCGGCGCGCGGGGCAACAACCTGAAGGACGTAACCGCCGAGATCCCGCTTGGCACCTTCACCTGCGTCACCGGGGTTTCCGGCGGCGGCAAGTCCACCCTGGTGATCGAGACGCTCTACAAGGCCGTGGCGCGGCGCCTGATGGGCTCCGGCACCGTCCCCGCCCCGCACGACCGGATAGAGGGGCTGGAATACCTCGACAAGATCATCGACATCGACCAGTCGCCCATCGGTCGCACGCCGCGCTCGAACCCGGCCACCTATACGGGCCTCTTCGCACCGATCCGGGACTGGTTCTCGGAGCTGCCGGAGTCACGGGCGCGCGGCTACAAGCCAGGCCGCTTCTCCTTCAACGTGAAGGGCGGACGCTGCGAGGCCTGCCAGGGCGACGGCGTGCTCAAGATCGAGATGCACTTCCTGCCCGACGTCTACGTCACCTGCGACACCTGCAAGGGCAAGCGCTACAACCGCGAGACGCTGGAGGTCCGCTTCCGCGACAAGTCCATTGCCGACGTGTTGGAGATGACGGTGGACGAGGGCTGCGAGTTCTTCTCCGCCGTGCCCTCCATCCGCGACAAGCTGTTGGTGCTGCGCGAGGTCGGGCTGGGCTATATCCACCTGGGCCAGCAGGCGACGACGCTCTCGGGCGGCGAGGCGCAGCGCATCAAGCTGGCCAAGGAGCTCTCCCGCCGTGCCACGGGCCGCACCCTCTACATCCTCGACGAGCCGACCACCGGCCTGCACTTCGAGGATGTGCGCAAGCTGCTGGAACTGCTCCAGGCGCTGGTGAAGCAGGGCAACACGGTGCTGGTGATCGAGCACAACCTGGAGGTCATCAAGACCGCCGACTGGCTGCTCGACCTGGGTCCCGAGGGTGGCGAGGGTGGCGGCCGCATCGTCGCCCAGGGCACGCCGGAGGAGGTCGCGGCCAACCCGGGCAGCCACACGGGCCACTTCCTGGCCCCCCTGCTGCCCACGCCGAAGGCGAAGCGCAAGCGGGCCTGACCCCCGGCCGCGTCCCCGCCCCGAACGGGTTGGCGCGAGCGCGATCGGTCCTCAGACCCGCCCGCGCAGCCCGGCCCAGGCCACCGCCAGCCGGTCTGCGCCGCCGCGTGGCCCGGGCGGCTGGGCGAGGTCCGCCCCATCGGCGATCCGCCGCAGGTCCCGCCGCGCCAGGACCAGCGGCAGGGCGGCGGCGACGGCCGGCTTCGGCAGGTCCCGCAGCGCCTTCCGCGCCTGCTCCAGCACCGGCAGGGCCTCCGCCGCCAGCCGCCGTGCCACCGCCACCACGGCCGGGGCATCGGGGGCGATGCCCTCGGCCTCCGCCCCCGCCTCGGCCAGCATCTCCACCGGCAGCAGGTTGCGCCCCTGCCGCGCCTGGAGCGGCAGGGTCCGCAGCACCCCGGCCAACCCATAGCCGGCGCCCGCCGATTGCAGCGCCGGCAACAGGGCCGGCGGCGCCCCCAGCAGCCGCCCAGCCGCCACCGCGAATCCGCCGGCCGAGCCGCGCAGGTAGCTCTCGAAGGCCCCCCGGCTCTCGATCTCCTCGGCCTCGGCCTCCCGCGCATCCACCATCGCCTGGAGATCCGCCGCATCCAGCACCCCGGCCGTGACCAGCGCGTGCAGCGGCCCCGCCACCTCGTGCCGCCGCACCGGCCGGCCTGCCGCCATCTCGTCCAGCGAATCGCGCCACCATTGCAGGCGGATCAGCGCCATCATCGGCTGGCTCACGACCTCCCGGGCCCGGGCCAGCTCGTTGTTGAAGGCGATCAGCGTGAACAGCGCCTCACGCCGCTCCGGCGCCGCGAAGAGCGCGCAGAGGAAGCGATCGGGGTCGCTGCGGCGCGCGATCGCGCCGATCTCCGACAATTCAGCCATCGGCTGCCTTCTGGCGCCGCAAAGCCCGCCCCGCAAGGTTGACGCCTTACGGGGAGCCGCCCACCTTCCCGCCGGTTTCAACATTGGGGAGACCTCTCATGGCCTTCAGCCTTCCGCCTCTGCCCTATGATCCCGGCGCGCTCGCCGCCCGCGGCATGTGCCAGGAGACGCTGGAGCTGCATCACGGCAAGCACCACCAGGCCTATGTCACCGCCCTGAACGGCCTCATCGAGAGCAAGGGCCTCGCCGGCAAGAGCCTGGAAGAGATCGTTGCCCAGGCTGGCAAGGGCGGCGCCGACAGCCAGCCCGTGCTGAACCAGGCCGGCCAGCACTGGAACCACATCCTGTTCTGGCAGGTGATGTCGCCCGATGGCGGCGGCGACAAGCTGCCGGGCGCGCTGCAGACGAAGGTCGACAGCGACCTCGGCGGCCTGCAGAAGTTCAAGGACGACTTCAAGGCGGCCGGCGTCGGCCAGTTCGGCTCCGGCTGGGCCTGGCTGATCCAGGATGCCTCGGGCAAGCTGAAGATCACCAAGACCCCGAACGGCGCCAACCCGATCTCCACCGGCGAGGGCACGCCCCTGCTCGGCGTGGATGTCTGGGAGCACTCCTATTACCTGGACTTCCGCAACCGCCGCCCGGACTACCTGTCCAACTTCCTCGACAAGCTGGTGAACTGGGAATTCGTCGCCAGCCTGCTAGACAAGGGCCTGAAGTCCGGCCAGTCGGCCTGACCCGCGTCCGGGCGGCCCTGATGGCGCCGCCCGGAAACAGGAAAAGGGGGAACGCCATCGCTGGCGCTCCCCTTTTTCGCGTCCGCTCCGGAGGCCCGGCCCCCGGTGGCTTCCGCCTCAGCCCTTGGCCACGGCCGTGTCGTTGGCCGCGGTGGGCCGCACCACGCTGCCGATCGTGCCGCGCAGTACGTTGACGCGGACATTGGGGGCGATCTCGACCTCCACCTCGTCCGTACCTTCCTTGACCTTGGTGATCACGCCCACGATGCCGCCCGCGGTCACGATGCGGTCATTGCGCTTCAGCGACTGCAGCATGTTGCGGTGCTCCTTGGCCTTGCGCTGCTGGGGGCGGATCAGCAGGAAGTAGAAGACCACGAAGATCAGCAGCATCGGGGCGAGCTGCATCACGATTCCGGCGGCGCCGGAACTCCCGACGATGTCTTGCGCGTAGGCGGTGGAGACGAGCATGAGGGTTGGAGTTTCCCGGCTTGCGATGGATGGGGGCGGAACCTAGCCTTCGCCCCTCGCCCGTCAACCCATCCTTGCGGGCCGACCCCATCATCACTGTCCTTCGCAGCAAAAACGAGTCCCGCCCAAGTGTCCGAACTTCTGCCGGCCCTGCTCCGGATCGCCGAGGCGCTGGAGCGCTTGGCCCCCGCCTCTCCCGCCCCACCTTCGCCGGAAGGCGCCGATGCCTTCGTCTGGCACCCCGCCCCCGAGCCGCGCCTCGCCCCCGTGCCCAGCGTGGCCGCGGTCGATGCCTCCCTGCTCCAGGGCGTCGAGGCGCAGAAGGCGCTGCTTCTGGAGAATACCGGCCGCTTCGCCCGTGGCCTGCCTGCCAACAACGCCATGCTCTGGGGCGCCCGGGGCATGGGCAAGTCCTCGCTGGTCAAGGCCGCCCATGCCGCTGCCAACCGGGAAAGGCCGGGCAGCCTCGTGCTGATCGAAATCCAGCGGGAGGACATCCGCACCCTGCCGGAGCTGCTGAACATCCTGCGCGCCCAGCCCCGCCGCTGCCTGGTCTTCTGCGACGACCTGTCCTTCGAGCGCGAGGACGCGGACTACAAGGCGCTGAAATCCGTGCTGGACGGCGGCATCGAGGGGCGCCCGGCCAATGTCCTCTTCTACGCCACCTCCAACCGCCGGCACCTGATGCCGCGCGACATGATCGAGAACGAGCGCTCCACCGCGATCAACCCCGCCGAGGCAGTGGAGGAGAAGGTCAGCCTTTCCGACCGCTTCGGCCTCTGGATCGGCTTCCACAACTGCGACCAGCCGACCTTCCTGGCCATGGTGGAGGGCTATGCCGAGGCGCTGGGCCTCGACCTGCCACGCGAGGAGCTGCACGCCCGGGCCAAGGAATGGCAGGTCACGCGCGGCAGCCGCTCGGGCCGCGTCGCCTGGCAGTTCGTCACCGACCTCGCCGGCCGCCTGGGGCAAGCCCTGCCTGCATGACCGCACCAGGGGATGTCCCGCAGGAGAACCCGCGCGGGGACGCGCCGCTTCAGGGGACACCCCAAGAGGTACCCCGAGGGGCACCCCAGGGAGCGGTCCGGGTGAAGGGGCGCTTCCTCAACCCGGACGGCACACGCCCCGGGCAGACGCGGCGGGCCCTCTGGCGCCTGTCGCGCGAACCAGCCGGGCCGCCCTGGCCGGAATGGGTCGAGGACCCGCCGCAGCCGCCTCCGGCCGAGCCGCCGCCCGGCCATGTGGCGATCACCTTCATCGGCCACAGCAGCTTCCTGCTGCGCTTCGCCGGCGGTCCGACCCTGCTGACCGACCCGGTCTGGAGCAAGCGTTGCAGCCCCTTCTCCTTCGCCGGGCCGAAGCGGGTCCGCGCTCCGGCAATCCCGCTCGAAAGGCTGCCGCCGATTGATGCGGTGCTGCTCAGCCACAATCACTATGACCACATGGATCTGCCGACCTTGCGCCGCTTGCACCCCGTGCCGGTCATCACCGGACTGGGAAACGGCGCCTACCTGGGGCGGAAAGGAATGCCCGGAGCGGTGGAGCTGGACTGGTGGCAGGAGGCTCCACTGCCGGACGGGGCCACGGCCACCTACCTGCCCATGAAGCACTTCTCCGCCCGCACGCCCTTCGACGGCGGGCGGATGCTCTGGGGTGGCTTCGCGGTACGGACACGGGAAGGCAGGCGATTGATCTTCTGTGGCGACACAGCCCATGGCCCGCATCTGGCCGAGATCGGCGCCCGGCTGGGGCCTTTTGCCGTCGGGCTGGTTCCGATCGGCGCCTTCGTGCCGCGCTGGTTCATGCATGTGGTGCATATGGACCCGGCGGAAGCCGTCCAGGCCCGTGCCGATCTCCGGATCGGGACAGCCGTCGCCATGCATTTCGGCACCTTCCGCCTGACGCGGGAGGCCTTCGATGCACCGGTGAGAGACATGGAGGCCGCCCGCGCTGCCGCGGGCCTGCCGGACACCGCCTTCCGCGTTCCCGCCTTCGGCGAGACCCTGCTCCTGCCCCTCTGACCTCACGGGTGGCGGGTCTGGCGTACCGGTCCTACCGCACCGGGCCGGTGCCCGGGCCGCCGCGGGCAGAGGAGCCGCTGCCCGACTCGTCGCGCGGCGTCGCGCCGGGCTGGGCCGGCGTCACCGCCGGGCTCCGGGCGGTGCCATGCCCGATCGCGCTGCTGCCGCTGCCGGAATTGTCGCGTGGGGTGGAGCCGCTGCGGGGCGGCGTCACCGCCGGGCTGCTGCTGCTGCCCTTCCCCACGCTGCTGCTGCCGCTGTTCGACGTGTCGCGTGGGGTGGAGCCTTGGGCCCAGGTGGGCGGGGCCAGCATTGGCGCGGCCATCAGGCCCAGGACAGCGAAGGATGTGGCGAGGTTCCGGCGCAAGCGTGCGTCTCCTTGCAGGCGTGGCTGCCGCCTGTTCCCCCCTGGGGTCCCGGTGCGGTGGCCCTGGTTCCGGCGGGCAAGCCCACTCTGCAGGGCCAACGGTGCCGGGGCGAAAAGGTTTGCGCCCCGGCCCCATCTCAGCTGTTGCCGAAGATGCGCTGCTCCACCTTGTCGCCCACGCGGATGCCCAGGCGCTCGGCGGTGCCGGCCGCCAGTTCCAGCGTCGCCCGGACCGGGCCGTTGCTCTGGATCACCGCCTCGCTGCGCGGCACCGTGCGCTCGGCGATGCGGTCGATGGTGCCGTCCTGCCTGATGAAGACCATGTCGAGCGATGTGACGGTGTTGCGCATCCACATGCCGCTCTGCATCGGACGCCCCCAGTCGAAGAGCATCCCGCCATCCGGCGCCACGCGCTGGCGGAACATCAGCCCGATGCGCTGCTGCTCGGTGTCGGTGGCCATCTCCACGTTGAAGACATGGCGCTTGCCGTCGCGGGTGATGATCGTCAGCGGCTCGGCCGGCAGCGGCGGCTGCGGCCCCTGCTGCGCCCTGGCCGGCCGCGCGGCCAGGGCCGGGAGCACGGCCAGCGAGCCGAGGAGGAGGGAAGTCACCTGGCGGCGGCGCATCGCTTTCGGGTCCATGGGGTCTGCATTCCATCTCAGAAAGATATCGTGGGAATAAATCCCACAATACAGATTGCCGGCCTTGCCGCTCTACACCAAGAGCCGGACCCCCGAAATCCGGCCCCGATCCCCTTCCGCCCGGACTTTCTCCGCCGGTCTTCCCCCTCCGGAACCCTCCCCCTAGGCTGTGCCGAGATCGAGCTTCCGACCTGCAGTGATTCCCGCGATGGAGACGCCCAAATGGAAATGACCGGTGAACGGCGGATCGAGGCGCCGCGCCAAAGGGTCTGGGACGCCCTGAACGACCCGGAGGCGCTGAAGGCCGCGATCCCCGGCTGCGAGTCGCTGGAACGGACGCCGGAGGGCGGCTTCACCGCCCGCGTCGCGGTACGTATCGGCCCCATGGCGGCGAAGTTCAGCGGCAAGGTCAACCTGACCAACATCAACGCCCTGGAGTCCTACACCATCACCGGCGAGGGCAATGGCGGCGCCATGGGCTTCGCCAAGGGCGGCGCCGACGTGACGCTGGAGGAGGCGACGGACACCGTCACCCTGCTGCGCTATGCCGTGAAGGCGCAGGTCGGCGGCAAGATGGCCCAGCTCGGCGCCCGGCTGGTGGACAGCACCGCCAAGCAGATGGCCGACCAGTTCTTCGACCGCTTCGCCGCCAATATCGGCGTGCCGGAACCGGAGGAAGTGGCCGCCAGCGCCGCCGCCACCCCTGTCGAATCCCCCGTTCCCAAGGCCGCAGACAGCGCCGTGAGCGGCCTGGCCCTTGTACGCGCCATGATGCCGCGCGAATTCCTGGGGCAGAGCATGATCTTCTGGGGCGGGCTGGTCGTCTGGCTCCTGATGATGGCGCTGATCTTCCTCGGCTGAGGCTTCCCCATACCGTGACATCCGCGACGTGAACGGCGAGACCCCTCCCCCCGGTATCCCCGGCAGCCCCTCCTGGCCACGCGACGTGGCCGATACGCGGCGGCTCCTGGCGGAAGGCGGCTATGTGGCCGACGCCGCCCTGGCGACCTCGGTGCATCTCGCCCTGCGGATGGGCCGCCCGCTCTTCCTGGAAGGGGAGCCCGGCACCGGCAAGACGGAGATCGCCAAGGTCCTGGCTGCCCGGCTGCCGCGCCGGCTGGTGCGGCTGCAATGCTATGACGGGCTCGACCTGAACGCCGCGGCCTATGAGTGGGACCACGCCAAGCAGCTCATGGCGATCCGCCTCGCGGAAGCCTCCGGCAGTGCGGACGATGCGGCGGCGCTGGAGCGCGGCCTCTACGACCGCCGCTTCCTGCAGGAACGCCCGCTGCTCTCCGCCCTGGAGGGCAGCCCCGCCGTGCTGCTGATCGACGAGCTGGACCGCGCCGACGAGCCCTTCGAGGCCTTCCTGCTGGAGATCCTGGCCGACAACCAGATCACCGTGCCGGAACTGGGCACGATCCGCGCCCAGGTGCCGCCGGTGGTGATCATCACCTCCAACCGGACGCGGGAGGTGCATGACGCCATCCGCCGCCGCTGCCTCTACCACTGGGTGGACTACCCGGACGCGGCGCGGGAGCGCGCGATCCTGGAGGCCCGCGCCCCCGGCCTCTCGGAGCGCCTGTCGCGCGAGGTCGTAGGTTTCGTCCAGGCGCTGCGGCGCGGTCCGGACTGGTTCAAGCTGCCCGGCGTGGCGGAAACCATCGACTGGGCCCGTGCCCTCGCCGCCCTGGGCGCACGGGAGCTGGAACCGGCCCTGGTCGAGGAAACGCTGGGCGTCCTGCTGAAGTACCAGGACGACATCGCCCGGCTGCGCGGCGAGGAGGCGGCGCAGCTGCTGGCGGAGGCCCGGCAGGTTGCCGAGGCCTGAAGCCGCCGAGGATGAGCCCTCCGGTGCCGAATTCGCCGGCAACCTGATCGGCTTCGCCCGGCTGCTGCGCCGGGCGGGCCTGCCCGTCGGCCCGGCGGAAAGCCTCGCCGCCGCCGAGGCCCTGTTCATCACCGGGATCGCCGAGCGCGACACGGTGCGCGCCGCGCTGCGCGCCACGTTGTTGCACGCCCACGACCATCATGAGGTCTTCGACGGCGCCTTCGACCTCTGGTGGCGCGCCCCCGGCCTGCCCCTGGGCGGCGGGGAGGCCGGGACCGAGGCCACGGAGCGCCTGCCCGCCGCGCGGCGCCTGGCCGAGGCCCTGGCGTCGAACCGCGACCCCGCAGGGGGCGAGCGGGAGGACAAGCCGGAGGAGGCCAGCCTCTCGGTCAGCGCCGCGGAGCGGCTGGGCCAGCTCGATTTCGAGGCGATGAGCGCCGAGGAGATCGCCGCCGCCAAGCGGGAGATCCGCCGCCTCGCCCTGCCGCTCGCCGCGCGTCCGACCCGGCGCTTCCGGCCCGACCCGCACGGGCCGCGCAGCGACCTGCGCGCCACGGTGCGGGCCAGCCTGCGCCGGGGCGGCGAGATCCTGGCCATCGAGCGCCGCCGGAGGATGGAGCGGTCGCCGCCGCTGGTGGCGATCTGCGACATCTCCGGCTCCATGGCGCGTTATGCCCAGGTGCTGGTGCATTTCCTCCATGCGGTGACCAATGATCGCGACCGGGTGCATACCTTCCTCTTCGGCACGCGGCTGACCAATGTGACGCGGCAGCTTCGCCACCGCGATCCGGAGGTCGCCTTCCAGATGGTCGGCCGCACCGCGCCGGACTGGTCCGGCGGTACGCGGATCGGCGAGGCGCTGGAGCATTTCAACCGCGACTGGGCCCGGCGCGTACTGGGCCAGGGCGCCGTGGTGCTGCTGATCACCGATGGGCTCGACCGCGCTGGCGGCGAAGGGCTGGGCGAGGCGGCGGAACGGCTGGCGCATTCCTGCCGACGGCTGATCTGGCTGAATCCGCTGTTGCGCTATGCCGGGTTCCAACCCAGGTCCCAGGGCATCCGGGCGCTGTTGCCGCATGTCCACGAGCATCGCCCGGTGCATAATCTCGACAGCCTGCGCGCGCTGGTGGAGGCGCTGTCCGCCCAGGGTGGCTCCTCGGGCGGCCCACCCCGCGATGCCGCACCCCATAAGGCCAGGCCAAGGAGGCCCGCATGAGCGATACCCCCGTGATGGGTGAGGACATCCTGGCCGCCGCCGAGGCCTGGCGGCGGGAGGGCGAGGAGGTGGCCCTGGCCACGGTGGTGGAGACCTGGGGCTCCTCCCCCCGGCCGCCCGGCTCCCGCCTCGCGGTCAGCGGCTCCGGCCGCCTCGCCGGTTCCGTGTCCGGCGGCTGCATCGAGGGCGCGGTGGCCGAGGTGGCGCAGGCGGTGATGCGCGACGGCGTGCCCCAGCTGCTGGATTTCGGCATTTCCGACGAGCGCGCCTGGGAGGTCGGCCTCGCCTGCGGCGGCAAGCTCAAGGTCTTCGTGGAACGCCTCGGGGAGCAACGCGGGTGAGGACGGACATCTTCGCGCGGCTGCGCGCCGCCCAGGCGGAGAAACGCCCGGTCGCCCTGCTGACCCGCCTGCCGGACGGGGCGCAGCGCCTCTGGGGCGCCGGCGAGGATACGGAGGACATCGCGCCCGGACTGGCCGAGGCCGCCCGCGCCGCGCTGGCCGGGGATGCGGCGCGCATGGCCGAGGTGGCCGGGGAGAGCTGGTTCGTCCATCCGCACAACCCGCCGCTGCGGCTGATCCTGGTGGGCGCGGTGCATATCGCCCAGGCGCTGGTGCCGATGGCGGTGGCTGCGGGCTTCGCCGTGGCGGTGGTGGACCCGCGCCGTGCCTTCGCCACGGAGGAGCGCTTCGCGAAGGGGGCCGCGCTGATCCATGAATGGCCGGACGACGCCATGGCCCTGCTGGGCCCGGACGCGCGCAGCGCCGTGGTGACGCTGACCCATGACCCGAAATTCGACGACGCCGCGCTGGACGCGGCCCTGCGCAGCGAGGCCTTCTACATCGGTGCGCTGGGCAGCCGCCGCACCCATGCGAAGCGCCTCGCCCGCCTCGCCGAGCTGGGCCATGGCGAGGCCGCGGCGGCCCGCATCCATGCGCCGGTCGGGCTGAACATCGGCGCCGTCACCGCGCCGGAGATCGCGGTCTCCATCCTGGCCGAGATCGTGGCGGTGCGCCGAGGCGCCACGCTCGGGCAAAGGACGTGATCTTCGGCCTCACCCCGCTGGAGGACGCGGCCGGCGCCATTCTGGCGCATACCCACCGCCTGCCGGGGCGCGTGCTGAAGAAGGGCACGGTGCTGGACCATGCCGCGCTCGAAGCCCTGGCGGCGGCCGGGGAGAGCGCGGTCATCGCCGCGCGGCTGGAGCCGGGCGACGTGCCGGAGGACGAGGCGGCGAGCCGGCTGGCCGAGGCGCTGCTGCGGCCCGGCCTCACCCGTTCCCGCGCCGCGACCGGGCGCGTGAACCTTTTTGCCGCCGGGCCGGGCCTGCTGGCGCTGGACGTGGCGCTGATCGACCGGCTGAACACGCTGGACGAGAGCCTGACGCTCGCCACCCAGCCAACCTATGCCCCGCTTTCGGCGCGGGAGATGGCGGCCACCATCAAGGTCATCCCCTTCGCCGTGCCGGGCGCGGTGCTGGCCGAGGCCGAGGCGCTGGCCCGGGCCGGCCATGCCCTGTCCTTTCACCCCTATCGCCCGCTGCGCGCCGGGCTGGTGATGAGCCACCTGCCGGGGATGAAGCCCGGCATCCTGGACAACACGCTGGAGGCCACGCGGGCGCGGATCGCGGCGGTGGGCGGCGAGCTCCTTCCCGCCGAGCGCGTGCCGCATGACGAGGCCGCCATCGCCGGGGCCCTGCGCCGCCTGCGCGCGGCGGGGGCGGAGCTGCTGATGGTGATCGGCGCCTCGGCCGTGGTGGACCGGCGCGATATCGGCCCGGCCGCCATCACCCGGGCGGGCGGCGAGATCGCGCATTTCGGCATGCCGGTGGACCCGGGGAACCTGCTTTGCCTGGGCAGCCTGGATGGGCTTCCGGCCCTGGTCCTGCCCGGCTGTGCCCGCAGCCCGGCGCTGAACGGCTTCGACTGGGTGCTCCAGCGCCTCGCCGCCGGCATCCCGGTGACCGGGCGCGACATCCAGCGGCTGGGAGCGGGCGGGCTGCTGATGGAGATCGAGACCCGACCCCTGCCCCGCGCCGCCGCCGGACGGGCCGAGCCGCTGCCGCGCCCCGGGCACCGCCCCGTGGCCGCGCTGGTGCTCGCCGCCGGCCTGTCGCGGCGCATGGGGCCGGTGAACAAGCTGCTGGCCGGGGATGCCGCCGGGCGGCCCATGATCGCCCGCACGGTGGACCATGTCCTGGCCAGCCGGGCCGAGCCGGTGATCGTGGTGACCGGCCACGAGCGCGAGCGCGTGGAGGCCGCCCTGGCCGGGCGCCCGGTCCGCTTCGTGCACGCGCCCGATCATGCCGAGGGGCTTTCCGCCTCGCTCCGTGCCGGGCTGGGGGCGGTTCCGGAGGAATGCGAGGGCGTCCTGGTCTGCCTCGGCGACATGCCGCTGGTCGGACCCGGCACGTTGGACCGCATCCTGGATGGCTTCGACCCGGCGGCGGGCCGGAGCGTGGTGCAACCCGTCCATGAGGGACAGCCGGGCAATCCGGTCCTCTGGGGCCGGGAGTTCTTTGCCGAGATCGGTGCCCTGTGCGGCGACCGCGGGGCACGCGGGCTGCTGGCCCGCCATGCCGCCCGGCTGGCCGCCGTCCCTGTCACGGAGGATTCCGTGCTGCGCGACTTCGACACGCCGGAGGCCCTGGCCCGGCTGGATGCCCCGGCCTGAGACGGGTGGTGGAATGCCGTGGTCCCTGGGCACGGGAGAGCTTGGACGGACGGCGCGGGGCCGGAAGCGTTCCGCCTTTCCGCTTTCGCGGGGCGGGGCGGGCTGCCAGATGGGTTTCTTTAACGTTTTAGGATTTTAGACTTTTATCCGTCCGGATGGGGGCCGCTCCAGCTCTTCCCCGTTGCGGGTGATGCCGCGGCGGCGGGTGCGTGCGGCACCCGGCCATCCCTGGTGTCGGGAACCGGTTCGAGAACACTGCGGCGATGGGCCGCCGGAGATCGCCACCTGTGACGTGCCGGTAGGAGCTGCGGATCATGCGGCGGCGTGGTGGTGCGTTGATTTTATTCCTATGGCATGGGAATGGGCGGAGAGCAAGGGCAGTTTCCGGAACCGCGCCTTGGCATGGGATGCCGCCCCGGAAGGGTCATCCCCTTCCGGGGCCGCTGTTCAGCCCGTCACCGCATTCGCGCCCGGCTTCAGCCGCACACCCGGACGGATGTGTCGGAAGGGCAGGGTCGAGGGGTCGGCCACCACCGGCCCCGGCGCCACGGCCACCAGCACGCGCCCGGCGATAGGCTGGAAATCCGCGCGGAAATGCACGCTGGATTTCAGTGCCAGGATGCGCTCCGCCGCCGGGTCCACGCCGAAATGCCGGATCAACGCCTGGTCCAGCGCCTGCATCTTGCGGCTGGTGACGATCACCTTCACCCCGCCCACGGCCAGCAGGGCCGAGGGGCCGAGATCGACCCGGTTGCCCTTCGCCATCGGCCCGGTGCAGGTGAAGCGGCCGTCCGACAGACGCGCCACCAGCCCGGTCACCTCCGCCGGGGCGCCATCGGTTTTGCCGCCGAGGGCGAGGGTGACGGCGGCCCCCTCGCCCGCCGCATGCAGCGCCGCGGCGCTTTCGGCATCGTTGATCAGCGCGACGGTGGCATCCTGTGCATCCTGGCGCACCAGTTCCCGCAGCAGCCCGGTCGTGTCGCCATGGCCGCCGCCGCCGGGATTGTCCTGCGTGTCGGCGATCACCACGGGGCCGTTGATCTCCCGCGACAGGCGGATGGCGGTGGCGACGGCCTCGGCGGCGTCGAGCAGGTCGGGCACGAAATCCGCCTCCCGCCGGGCGAGATCGGCGAGGAAGCCCTCGGCGGCGGTGTCGGCGGTCTCCTGGCTCTCGGCATAGGCGGCGACGGCCATGCCGCAATCGGCGAAATCGGCATAGGGGAAGCCGAAGCAGAAGCCGAGCTCCACCACGCCCGGCACCGCCGCCTCCAGCCGCGCCCGCTCCGCCATGACATCGGCCATGGGCGAGACCAGCGTGCATTGCCCGGTGATCGGGGTCCAGTAATCCGCCTGCCGGAAGCTCTTCGCGAAGGGCGCGCCGCGCGCGATGCGGCGGAGCAGCAGCTCCACCGTCCGGGCGCCGCATTCCGCGCCGTCCACATGCGGATAGGTGCGGTAGGGCACGAGGATGTCGCTGTGCGCCACCATGGCGGCGGTCAGGTTGGCGTGGGGGTCCAGGCTGGCGCCGATCGGGATGTCGCCAGCGACGGCGCGGAAGCGGCGCAGCAGCTCGCCCTCCGCATCACCGAAGCCCTCGGCCACCATGGCGCCGTGCAGCTCCAGGTAGATCGCGTCCAGCGGCCCCTGCGCCATGGCGTCCTGCAGGTCGTGCAGCAGCAGCGCCGCCATGCGCTCGAAGGCCTCGGGCGTGAGGGGGCCGGAAGGGCCGGTGGTGGCCCAGCTCAGCGGCGCCACCGCGATGCCCCGGGCCTCGGCGGCGCGGATGGCTCCGGCGGCCGGGAAGCTGGTCGGGCGGATCACCTCCAGCATCGTGGCCGGGCGTTGCAGCGGCGGCGCCCCGCCGGGGGCCAGGAAATCCGCCCAGGTCGCCGGGCGCGGGGCGAAGGAATGGCTTTCGTGCTGGAAGCCGCCGATGGCGATACGCATGGTCCTCAGCCCCTCGAAACGCCGGCCGTGGCCAGCACCGCATCGGCCAGCACGCTGGCCCCGGCCTCGGCCCATTCCGGCGTGATGCTCTCTTCCTCGTTGTGGCTGATGCCGCCATGGCAGGGCACCCAGACGAAGCCGGTCGGCACCTTCTGCGCCACATAGACCGCGTCGTGCCCGATGCCGGTCGCCATGTCCCTGTGGCGGTAGCCGCGCCGCCGGGCGGCCTCGCGCAGCCGCTCCGCCAGTTCCGGCGCGAAGGGCGTGTGCGGCGAGTACCAGAAGTCCTCGACCTCGACCTCGACGCCGCGCCGTGCCGCCACCTCGGCGCCCCGGGCCTTCAGCGCATCGGCCATGCCCTTCAGCGCCTCCGGGTCGCCATGGCGCATGTCCACGCTGAACCAGGTCTCGGAGGGCACGACGTTGCGCGAGGAAGGCGTGACCTTCACCACGCCCACCGTGCCGCGCCCGTCGCCCCCGGCGGCCAGGGCGATCTCCTCCACCGCCTGCATCAGGATGGCGGCCGCGACGAGGGAGTCGCGCCGCCCCTGCATCTGCCCGCCGCCATGCGAGTCGGCGCCGCGCACCGTCACCTCCAGCCAGTGCTGCGCCAGGGCATGGGTCACGATGGCCATGTCCATCCCCTCGCGCTCCAGCACCGGCCCCTGCTCGATATGCAGCTCGAAATAGGCGCCGAGCTTCCGGAGGTCGGCGGGATCGGCCTCGCCCTTCCAGCCGATGGCCTCCAGCGCGTCGCCGAAGCGGGCGCCCCCGGCATCGCGCTTGTCGAGGATCTCCTGCTCCGTGAAGATCCCCATGGCCGCGCCGCTGCCCATCATCGGCGGGGAGAAGCGGGCGCCTTCCTCGTTGGTCCAGTTGACCAGCACGACCGGCGCCTCGGTCTCGATGCCGGCCTCGTCGAGCGCCCGCATCACCTCCAGGCCCGCCAGCACGCCCAGCACGCCGTCGAACTTGCCGCCGGTGGGCTGGGTGTCGAGATGCGAGCCCATGGCCACGGCGGGACGCGACGGGTCCCGCCCTTCCCGCCGCAGCACCATGTTGCCCAGCCGGTCGGTGGTGACGGTGAGGCCGATCGCCTCGCCCCAGCGGGCCAGGAGCTTCCGCCCCTCGCCATCCTCGGCGGTCAGGGTCTGGCGGTTGCAGCCGCCCTTCGCCGTGCCGCCGATCCGCGCCATCTCCATCAGCGAGTCCCAGAGCCGCGTGCCGGAGACGGGAAGGTTGCTGCTGGCGCTCATGCGTGGGCTCCTGGCGCGAGGGGTTCGACGCCGCACCACTCGGCCATGGTCAGCGCGATGGTGCGGGTGATGTCGTGCATGCTGGCGAGGCCGACGCTCTCGTCGATGCCGTGGATGTCCTGCGCGTCGGGCCCGAAGACCGCCGTGGGCGTGTCCTGGTAGAGGGTGAAGAACCGCCCGTCGGTCAGCCCGGAGGCGGCGTAGTGGCGCAGTTCCTCGCCCGCCGAATCCGCGTAGTGGTGCTTGGCCAGGCGCACGATCTCGCTGTCCATGTCGAAGACGCAGCCCTCGGCGTGGAAGCCCTTGAACTCCAGCTTCACCTGCGTGCCGCGCAGCCGCGTGTCGGCGGCGAGCTTCGCCACCAGCGCCTCGATATCCGCCTTCGCCTGCGCCGCCGGATAGCCGACCATGACGCCGACCCGCAGCCCGACGCGCGCCCGCGTCGGCACGGAGGAGTTCCACTCCCCGCCCTCGAAGCTGCCCAGGTTGACGTTCACCGGATGGTTCACGCCGTGGAAGGAGGCATGGACCCGCTCGGCGCGGTTCATCTCCGCCTCGTAGTCCTTGAAGCCGGCGGCGATGATCCCGGCGGCCTCGATGGCGTTCACCCCGGCATGCATCTCCCGCACATGGGTCGGGCGGCCGGTGACGGTGACCCAGGCCCAGATCACGCCGACCTCGGCGGAATAGACGGCGGCGAAGCCGGGGCCCGGCTCCGGGATGATCACCGCATCCGTGCGCGGCAGGGCGAGCATGGCGGCGAGCGCGCCGTTGCCGGTGCATTCCTCCTCGATCACCGCCTGCATCTGCACCTCGGCGGCGGGCTGCACGCCGGCCCGGCGCAGCGCCTCGAAGGCGGTGAGATAGGAGACGATCCCGGCCTTCATGTCGCCGGCGCCGCGCCCGTACATCCGCCCGTTCCGCACGTCCGGCTCATAGGGGGGCGTGACCCACAGGTCAGCGGCGCCTTCCGGCACCACGTCCACATGGCCCTGCAAGGCCAGGCTGCGGCCACGCTTCCCGCGGGGCGTGAAGACCGCCACGACATTGTCGCGCCCGTCATAAGGGATCAGCGGCGGTGAGAATCCTGGATGGTCCTTCAGGGCCGCCGGATCGGTCGGCACGCGGCGCGGGGCGAGGCCCAGCGCCTCGAAGTTGCGCGCCATCTCGTCGAGGGCGCCCTGCTCCTGGCCCAGCGTGGAGGGGCAGCGCACGAGGCGCGCCAGACGCTCCACGGAGTCCGCCTCCAGCGAAGCCACGGCGTCCAGGATCGCGCGGCGGAGGCCGGGGTCGAGCGTCACGGCTGGTGCCCCTGTCCATCGAGAAGGGATGCGGCGGTGCCGCCGACCAGGGACTGGGCCATCTTGCCTCCGGTGAATGCCGGGGGCGGAGGCTAGACCCGAAGCCATGGCGCCGGAAACACCGCGCGGCGCCGTTTTTCGGGCAACAAACAAGAGGATAGGGCCGGAAGCGCGGCAAATGCCGTGGGCGGTGCCCAAGTGCTCGGCAACCGGTTCGGGAGGAGGATTTCGGGGTGTTCGGGAATGGTCGGAGCGGCGGGATTCGAACCCACGACCCCCAGTCCCCCAGACTGATGCGCTACCAGGCTGCGCTACGCTCCGTGCGGAGGCCGTCTAGCATCGGCGCACCGCCCCGCCAAGCCCCCTGCCCCAAATGCTTCGCGGCGGCGGCGGAAAAGTGGTGGCCGGTCAGAATTCCCGGCTGTTGCCGCGGGTGATGAAGCGGATGCGGGCGGCGATGGATTCCAGCTCCTCCAGGCATTCGGCCAGGAGGTCCTCGCGCCCGATCGGCGTTTCCGGCGCGGGCGGGTTCGCCGTGGACTCGGTGCCGCTGTCGCGCAGCAGGCGCTGCACGCCCTTGATCGTGTAGCCCTGGGTGTAGAGCAGGTCGCCGATCCGCTTCAGCAGGGCGATGTCGTCCGGCCGGTAGTAGCGGCGGCCGCCGCCGCGCTTGAGCGGGCGCACCTGCGGGAACTTGCTTTCCCAGAAGCGCAGCACGTGCTGCGGGATATGCAGGTCCTCCGCGACTTCGCTGATGGTGCGGAAGGCCGTGGGCGCCTTGCGCGGGCGGAGCGGGGTGTCTTCCATCACCTCAGAGGGCATCAATAATCATCCTGGGAATCGGCCTCCCCGTCCGTGGGCGGGGCGTCGCCATTGATGCGTGCCTTGAGCACCTGGCTCGCCCGGAAGGACAGGACGCGGCGGGGCGAGATCGGCACCTCGATCCCGGTCTTCGGGTTGCGCCCGACGCGCTGGGCCTTCTGGCGCACCGTGAAGGTGCCGAAGGCGGAAAGCTTCACCGGATGGCCCGCCGCGAGGCTGGCCGAGATCCGTTCCAGGACATCCTCCAGGAGCGCGGCGCTCTCGTTCCGGGACAGTCCCACCTGCGCGTAGATCGCGTCTGCGAGATGCGCGCGCGTGACGGTCTGCATGCCCATCCATACCCCGGGTTGCCCATGGAAATGGAGTGAAAACCGCCCCTTGGGCGAGCGTCAACCACGAACGGGGATTCGGCACAACACTGCGGCACGGAAGCCACAGAAATGCCCGCGTCACGCAGAAGCGTGTGTGCGCCTTGCCTCGGCAAGAGGCGGCTGGCGTGAAAGGAGGGCGCATCGCCCCGTCCTGGCAGGGGGCGGCGACGGAGTCCGGTGCGGAAAGGCAGGCCGCGCAGGCGGGTCAGTAGCGCGCCAGCGCCGCGCCCCAGGTCAGGCCGCCGCCGA
This sequence comes from Roseomonas mucosa ATCC BAA-692, assembly GCF_000622225.1. Lineage (GTDB taxonomy): Bacteria > Pseudomonadota > Alphaproteobacteria > Acetobacterales > Acetobacteraceae > Roseomonas > Roseomonas mucosa. Next base: position 259,128 of record NZ_JHWD01000003.1, read on the forward strand.
TGGCCTCCATCAGCACCAGGTCGCCGCGCGCGATGCGGCCATCGCGCGTGGCCTCGGCCAGGGCCAGCGGGATCGAGGCGGCGGAGGTGTTGGCGTGGCGGTCCACGGTCACCACCACCCGCTCCCGCGGCAGGCCGAGCTTCTTGCCCATGGCCTCGATGATGCGGAGATTGGCCTGGTGCGGCACCAGCCACTGCACGGCGGAACGGTCCAGCCCATTCGCCGCCAGGGCCTCGTCCACCACGGCGGCGAGCTTGGAGACGGCGTGGCGGAAGACCTCCCGCCCCGCCATGCGGAGCAGGCCGGGGCCGCCGGTGCTGCCGGCGCCGCCCTCGACATGCAGGATGTCGGCGAAGCGCCCGTCCGCATGCAGGTGCCAGGAGAGTAGGCCGCGATCCCCGTCCTCCGAGGCGCGCAGCACCGCCGCCCCGGCGCCGTCGCCGAACAGCACGCAGGTGCCGCGGTCTGACCAGTCCACGATGCGGGAATAGACCTCCGTGCCGATCACCAGCACGGTGCGCGCCTGCCCACCCCGCATCAGGGATTCCGCCATACCCAGGGCATAGACGAAGCCGGTGCAGGCGGCGGACAGGTCGAAGGCGATGCCGGACGGGGCGCCGATCGCCGCCTGGACCAGCGCCGCCGTGGAAGGAAAGGCGCTGTCCGGGGTCGAGGTGGCGACGATCACCGCATCCACCTCGGCAGCCGGGATGCCCGCCTGCTCCAGCGCCCGCAGGGCCGCCGCCGCGCCCATAGAGGAGGCCGTCTCCCCTTCCGCGGCGATATGCCGCCGGCGGATGCCGGTACGCTCGCGGATCCATTCATCCGAGGTGTCCAGCCCATAGGCCTGGGCCAGTTCCTCGTTGCTGAGGGCACGTTCGGGCAGGTAGCCGCCGGTCCCGGCGATGATGGCGCGCATGGGCGGTCGATTCTTCAGCGGAGGGCGGTGGAGGAGAGGCCCGGGGTTTCGTGGCCGGGCGTGTCGCGACCCGGTTCTTGCTTGGACGCACCGTCAGGCGGGACGGCGGGGGGGCCGTCTTCCGGTGCGGCCGCCGCGGGGCCCCGCCGCAGCAGGGCGGCACCCTCGCGGATGCGTTCGTTGAAGCCGTGGCTCACCATGTCCAGCGCCACGTCCACGGCATGGGCGAAGCCCAGCGCGTCGGTGCCGCCATGGCTCTTCACCACCACGCCGTTGAGCCCGACCAGCACCGCGCCGTTATAGCGGCGGGGGTCCATGTAGTCGCGCAGCCGGTCCAGCGCCGGCCGCGCCAGCAGGTAGCCGATCCGCGCCAGGATGGTCGAGGTGAAGACCTGCTTCAGCAGCCCGCCCATCAGCTTCATGGCGCCCTCGCCCGTCTTCAGGGCGATGTTGCCGGTGAAGCCGTCCGTCACCACCACGTCGGTCGTGCCGGCGGTGATGTCGTGGCCCTCGACGAAGCCGCGGAAATTGGGGCCGAGATGGCTGTCGCGCAGGATCTCGGCGGCCTGGCGGACGCGCTCGTCGCCCTTCAGCTCCTCCGACCCCACGTTCAGCAGCCCGATGGTCGGCGCCGGCAGGCCCAGCACGGCGCGGGCGAAGGCATCGCCCATGACCGCGAACTCGGCCAGGTTGCGCGCGTCGTACTGGACGTTGGCGCCCAGGTCGAGCAGCACCACGTCGCCGCGTGCCGAGGGGCCGATCGCCGCCAGGGCGGGACGGTCGATGTCCGGCAGGGTCTTCAGCACGATCTTGGCCAGCGCCATCAGCGCGCCGGTGTTGCCGGCGGAGACGACGCCCGCCGCCTCGCCGACCGCCACCGCGTCGATCGCCATGCGCATGGAGGAGCCCCGCACACGCAGCGCGGCGGTCGGCTTCATGTCGCCCGGGATGGCCTCGGCGGCATGGCGCAGGCTGCAGGCCCGCGCGGCGCGCGGACGGCGGGCCAGCAGGCCGGACAGCTTCGCCTCGTCGCCCAGCAGCAGAAACCGGGCCTCGGGGTGGCGTTCCGCCGAGAGCTCGATCCCGTCCAGCACGGCGTCGGGGGCGTTGTCGCCGCCCATCGCATCGATGGCGAGCGAATAGGCGGGCACGCGGCCCGCGATGGACCCTTCGGACACGACAGGTCTCGCGGTGCCGTCGTGGCTCAGGTGCGGACCGCGGCCTTCAGGGCGTCGCCGGCCTGCACGACCTCACGGCCGTCATAATGGCCGCAGGAGGAGCAGACATGGTGCGGGCGCTTCAGCTCGCCGCAGTTCGGGCACTCGTGATAGGCGGAGGCGGTGAGGGCCTCGTGGCTGCGGCGCATGCCGCGGCGGGAGGGCGAGACTTTCTTCTTAGGGACGGCCATGGTCGCCGGGCCTTTCTAAAATGGCTTCTGCAAGAGCTGCATGAATTGGGCGCGATCGACCGGAATCGATGCAAGCTGAGGGCGGGCCTCTACCACCCGCCCCCCCAGGAAGCAAGCCTGAAGCGGCCCCGCCTGGAGCCGTGCGGTCAATCGCCCCGCTTCAGGCGGCTCAGCGCGGAGAAAGGGGTGACGGGCTTGTCGCCCGCTCCTTCCGGCCCGAGTCCCGCTCCCGGAGCGCGTGGATAGGGGTCTAGGGACAGGGCGAGCTGCTGCGCCAGCGCCTCCCCGAGATCGAGCACGCCGTTCTCGGCCTCCACCTCGTCCGGACCTTCCAGGATGTCCTCCTCGTCGGGTTCGGAGGGCTCGGCGGCGGGGGGCGGCACGCGCCAGTCGATCTCCTCGTCGATCTCCTGCGGTACCGGCTCTAGCGTCACCACGCAGGCCTGGGTCACGCTGGCCTGCATCCGGCCGCGCACGGCGACATTGCCGCCGGCCTGCGGGGTGAGCGCCACCTTGGCCTCCAGCTTCCCCAGGGACAGCAAGCCCAGGCGGCGGGCCAGGGCCTCGCATTCCTCCGGCGTGGCGGCGAGGCTCTCGCGCTGGCCGGAGCGGGGGATGTTGGCCAGCACCACGGGCCGGGAAAACTCGTTCTTGGTCACGTCTGGAACTCCAGCAGGTCGAGGCGGCCGGCGGCTAGATCGCCGATCCCCCGGGCCGAAAGGGCGGCGGCGATCCGGCAGGCGCGCGCGGCCAGCAGGGCCGGGGCGCCCTCCGGCGGCTCATCCCGCCAGATGTTGCGCGCCAGGACTGTTTCCAGGGGGGCTGTTTCCAGGGGGGGCGACTCCGCCGTCCCGTCCTGTGCCTTCCCCATGGCCTCCAGCGCCGCCTCATAGGCGCGTGCCCGGCCGTGGAAGGCCTCCCACATCGCCTTCACACGCCGGCCGATGGACATGTCGCCCACGCCCATCTCCCGCAGGTTCAGGTCCATGTCGGCGAACATCGCGTCGAAGACCGCCTGGGCGAGTTCCCGTCCACGCGGGTCCGGGTCATGGCGCAGGCGGTGCACCAGCAGCGCCACATGCAGGGCGATGGCGTCGAAGCGCCCCTCCAGCGTGTCGGGCACACCGATCGTCCCGAACAGGCCCGGGGCGCGGGCCGCCGCCACGCTGGCGGTGTAGAGCTCGAAGCCCGCACGCTCGAAGGGCTTGCGCCGAAGGAGGCCGAGAAGGCCCATATTCTGTCCCGATCACCGTTTCGAGGCTGCCCCGCCCGCTCAGCACCGTTGACCGGAGGGCAAGGCGGTGGCAATCCGCCCGACGAGATGGCCCGCGCCCCCTCCCCAGTCAATCGCCGCCCCTCGGGGCGATCCCGCCTTCTGCCAGCCGGCCGCGCCGGTCTCGCATTGGCCATGGCAGCACTGCTCGCCGTGCCCCTTGGTGGCTGCTCGGTCTTCGGCGCCCCGCGCGAGATCCGCGGCAACCGGGTGGACCCTGAGCAGCTCGCCCAGATCACGCCCGGGGTGCAGACGCGCCAGGACGTGACCGCGCTGCTCGGCTCGCCCAGCGCCACGGGGACCTTCGACCCCAACGAGTGGTACTATATCAGCGAAGTCACCCATATCCGCCCGGCCCAGATGCCGGGGGTCAGCGATCAGCGCGTCGTCGCCATCACCTTCGACCAGGGTGGCGTGGTGCGGAACATCCGCGAGCTGACCGACAAGGACAGGAACAACGTCTCCTTCGTGTCGCGCGAGACCCCTTCGCCCGGCACCGAGCGCAGCGTGCTGCAGCAGCTCTTCGGCAATATCGGCCGCTTCAACGGCGCCGGTGGCTCCATGGGCTCCGCCACCAGCGACCAGGGTCCCGGCGGCGGACCGGGCCGCTAAGGCCCCCCCCGCAGCCACCAGCGCGCCCGCGGCCGGCAGGAGCCGGCGCGGGTCCCCTTGGTTTCCGCTCAGGCCAGGGCTGGGCGGGTCGCGGACACCCGCCACAGCGCCAGGGCCAGCGCCGGCAGCAGCAACAGGTTCACCGCCTCCCAGCCCAGCCATTCGTGCAGCAGGCCGGAGCCCAGGGCGGTGCAGGCCACCGTGCCGAAGACGATGCAGTCGTTGACCGCCTGCACCCTGAAGCGCTCCGCCGGGGCATGGCTTTCGCCCAGCAGGTTGGTGGCGCCCACGAACATGAAGTTCCAGCCGATCCCCAGCGCGACCAGCGCCAGGGAGAAATGCGCGAACTGCCGCCCCGCCAGGCTGGCCAGCACGCAGGCCGCCGTGAGCGCCACGCCCCAGAGGATCACCCGCCGCGCGCCGAAGCGCGCGATCAGCCGCCCCGTGACGAAGCCGGGCGCGAACATCGCCAGCGAGTGGAGCTGGATGACCGTGGTGCTTTCCCCGATCCCGAAGCCGCAGAGCATCATCTCCAGCGGGGTGGAGGTCATCACGAGGTTCATGGTGCCGTAGGCCACGGCGGCGGTCAGCGCCGCCGTCACGAAGGCCGGGCGGGCCAGGATCTCCGCCACGCGCAGCGCGGTCTTCGGCCGGGGCGGCGGCGGCGGCAGGCGGGTGAAGGCCAGCAGCGCGAGGCAGCAGAGCGGCAGCAGCGACAGGGTGAGGTAGGTGCCCAGGAAGAGCACCGGCTCCAGGAGGCCGCGCGTGTGCTTCACCAGCTCCGGCCCCAGCGCGGCGGAAAGGATGCCGCCCGCCATGACGAGGCTGATCGCCCTGGGGCGATAGGCCGGGGTGGCGACCTCGGCGGCGGCGAAGCGGTAGTGCTGCGCCACGCCGGCGCCCAGCCCGGCCGGGACGGAGGCCAGGCAGTAGAGCAGGAAGTCGCCCCGCCAGACGCCCCAGGCGAAGGCCAGCGCCCCGGCGAAGGACAGCAGCGCCCCGATGACGAAGCCCGGGCGGCGGCCGAGGCGGGCGAAGACCATCCCGGCCGGGATGGAGGCGGCCATGGTGGCCAGCATCTGCAACGCCATCGGCAGGGTGGCGAGCATCTTGTTGGGCACGAGGCTGTAGCCGATCAGCGCCGACATCGCGACCTGCCCCACCACGGCCGCGTTGCTCAGCGCCTGGCAGAAGAAGAGCAGGCGGATGGTGCGCCGCATCCCGGCGGGCTCCTCCCCCGGCATGGCCAGGGGGGCCGTGGCTCCGGCGGGCTGCGCTGCGCTCATCAGAAGTGGCTCCATCCCCCTCGCGGCACGGAAACCGCCCGTCCCGCCCGGTCCAGTACCGTGACCGAGGCCGGGCCCGCCTGGAAGCGTCCGATCCGCGCGACGGGGATGCCGCTGCGGCGGGACGCCTCCTCCACCCGGGGCGCATCGGCGGGATCGGCGGCGAAGAGCAGCTCGTAGTCGTCGCCGCCCGCCAGCAGCGGCAGCAACGCGGCATCGTCGCCCGCCACCGCCGAGCGCGCCGGGCCGGACAGCGGCACGCGGGCCATCTCGATCGCCGCGCCGATCCTGGCGGCGCGGCACAGGTGCCCCAGGTCCTGCACCAGCCCGTCGGACACATCCATCGCCGCCCGCGCCACGCCGCGCAGCGCGATGCCCAGGGCCAGGCGCGGATCGGGCAGGCGGTAGCGGCGCAGCAGGTGGCCCCCTGGGTCGGGCGGCAGGCGCCCCTGCCCCACCGCCAGGCCCAGCGCGCCGTCGCCGATGCAGCCGGAGACCCAGACATCGTCGCCCGCCCGCGCCCCGTCGCGGCGCAGCGCCGCGCCCGGCGGCACCGTGCCCAGGATGGTCAGGGAGTGGCAGGCGGGGCCGGGGGTGGAGACCGTGTCGCCGCCCAGGATGCGGAGGCCGAAGAGCCGCTGGTCCTCGGCCAGCCCGGCGGCGAAGCCGGCGACCACGGATTCTGCCGTGCCGCGCGGGAAGGCCGTGGTGAGCAGGTAGCCCAGCGGCTCCGCCCCCATGGCGGCGAGGTCGGACAGGTTGGTGCGCAGCAGGCGGCGGGAGACCGTGTCCGGCGGATCGGTGGGGAGGAAATGCACCCCCTCCACCATCGCATCCGCCGCCAGCACCAGCGTCCGGCCCGGCGGCGGATCGAGCAGCGCCGCGTCGTCGAGCAGGCCCAGCGCCTCTGGTGCCGCGAGGGGCCGGAAATGCCGGGCGATCAGCCCGAACTCGCCGGGGAGCGGTCCTTCGCCGGGGGACGCGGCCGCGGGCGGATGCGGGGGCAAGGCCGGCTCAGGCGCGGGCGGGGTTGAACTCGCCAGTCCGCAGGTCCTTGGCCATGGCGTCCAGCACCCCGTTGGCGAAGCGCGGCTCGGCGCCGTCGAAGAAGCCGTGGGCCACGTCCATGTACTCGTTGATCACCACCCTGGCCGGCGGCTCGTTGCCCGACCACAGCTCGGCCGCCGCCGCCCGCAGCAGGGCGCGCAGCACCGGGTCGAGCCGGTCCATGCTCCAGCCGGCGGACAGGTGCCCGGCCACGATCGGGTCGATGGTCTCGGCGTTCCTGGCCACGGCGCGGACGATGCTGGTGAAGAGCGGCACATCCGCCTGCGGCACCCGTCCTTCCTCGAAGCCGCCCTCGCCCGGCAGCGCGCCGAGGCGGTGCTGGATGAACTGCTGGATGATGGCCTCGGCATTCTCGCCGCCGGCCTCGGACTGGAACAGGGCCTGCACCGCGGCCACGCGGGCGCCCAGGCGCGGCCGCGCCTTGTTCCCGCCGCCCTGCCCCTTGCTCTTCGTGTTGCTCTTCGGCGTGTCGCTCATTCGGATAATCCCAGGCTTCGGGCGAGCGCGATCTGGCCGATCAGCGCATGGGCCGCCTCCGCCCCCTTGTTGTGCCGGTCCGGGCGCGAGCGCTCGATGGCCTGCTGCAGCGTGGCGACGGTCAGCAGCGCGAAGCCCACGGGGGCCGCGGTCTCCACGGTGATGTCCATCACGCCGCGACAGGCTTCCCGGCAGATGTGTTCGTAGTGGTCGGTGTCGCCCTTCACCACGCAGCCGAGGATCAGGTAGCCGTCATGGCCGCCCCGCTCCCCCTTGGCGTTCAGGGCCATGCGCAGCGCCGCCGGCAGCTCGAAGGCGCCCGCGACGTCCACCACCTCGGTCCGGGCGCCGACCTGCTCCAGCACCGCCAGGGCGCCGTCGCGCATCCCGCCCACGACCTGGGCGTAGTAGGGCGCCTGGATCAGCAGCACGCGCGGCGCCGGCCCTTCCAGGACCGCCTGGCCGCGTTCCGGTGCGTCCTGCGTGCTCATGCCTGCTTCCCCTTCTGGCCGGCCTTCCCGCATTCCGAGATCGGCCGCGTGTCCACCACCGTCAGCCCATAGCCCTCCAGCCCGACGATGGGGCGGGGGTGGTTCGACAGCAGCACCATCTCCTTCACGCCCAGATCCGTCAGGATCTGCGCGCCGATGCCGTAGTCCCGCAGCTCCGGCGCCGCGCGGCCCTGGCCGGCGCGGACCCGCTCGCTCAGCGCCGTCGGCTTCATCTCGCGCAGCAGCACAACCACGCCGTGGCCGGAGCGGCCGATCTCCTCCATCGCGGCATGCAGCTCGGCCGGTCCCTGGCGGCTCAGCGTGTCGGCCAGCATGTTCACCGCGTGCATCCGCACCAGAGCGGGGCCGTTGCGGTCGGGCTCGCCCTTCACCAGGGCGATGTGCTCGCCATACTCGATGGTGTTGGCATAGACGATGATCTTCCAGGGCCCGCCCGGCGCATCCTCCAGCACGTTCTCCTCGACCCGCTTCACCAGCCGCTCCGTGCGGCGGCGATAGGCGATCAGGTCGGCCACCGTGCCGAGCTTCAGCCCGTGGTGCTGGGCGAAGGCCACGAGGTCCGGCAGGCGGGCCATGGTGCCGTCGTCGTTCATGATCTCGCAGATCACGCCGGCGGGGTTCAGCCCGGCCAGCCGCGCGAAATCCACCGAGGCCTCGGTATGGCCGGCGCGCACCAGCACGCCGCCCTCGCGCGCCGCCAGCGGGAAGACATGGCCGGGGGTCACGATGTCGCGGCGGCCCATCTCCGGGTTGATCGCGACCGCCACGGTGCGGGCCCGGTCGGCGGCGGAGATGCCGGTGCTCACCCCTTCCCGCGCCTCGATCGAGACGGTGAAGGCGGTCTGGTGCCGGGTGCCGTTGCTCTGGCTCATCAGCGGCAGGCCCAGTGACTCGACCCGGGCGCGGGTCATGGCGAGGCAGATCAGCCCACGCGCGTGCCGGGCCATGAAGTTGATCGCGTCCGGCGTGGCGAACTGCGCCGGGATCACGAGGTCGCCCTCGTTCTCGCGGTCCTCGTCGTCCACGAGGATGAACATGCGGCCGCGGCGGGCCTCCTCGATCAGCTCCTCGGTCGGGCTGAGGAAATCCGCGAGCGAGGCGGAGACGGGCTGGTTGGTCGCGGAGGCGCTCATGCCTCGAACTCCTTCAGGCGGGCGACATAGCGGGCCAGCATGTCGATCTCGAGATTGACCTTCGCGCCCGGGCCCAGCGCGCCGAAGGTGGTGACCTCCCGGGTGTGCGGGATCAGGTTCACGCCGAAGAGGGCGCCCTTCTCCCCATTGCCCATGACCTCGTTCACCGTCAGCGAGACGCCGTTCAGCGTCACCGAGCCCTTGGGCGCGATGAAGCGGGCGAGCTGCGCCGGCGGGCGGAAGACCCAGCGCTCCGAACCGTTCTCGGGGGTCACCGAGACCACCTCCGCCAGACCGTCCACATGGCCGGACACGACATGCCCGCCCAGCTCGTCGCCCATGCGGAGCGGGCGTTCCAGGTTGATCCGGGTGCCGGGCCGCCATTCGCCCAGCACGGTCAGCGACAGGGTCTCGGCCGAGGCCTCCGCCTCAAAGGCTTCGGGCTCCAGCGCCACGGCGGTCAGGCAGCAGCCGTTGCAGGCGATGGAGGCGCCGAGCTGCGCCCCCTCCAGCCAGCCCGGCGGGGTGCGGACATGCATGCGCATGTCCCGCCCCTCGCGGATCGGGGAGACGGAGAGGACCTCTCCGGTGGCGGTGACGATTCCGGTGAACATCAGGCGCGCTCGAACTCGCTCAGCAGGTCGGGACCGCACGGGATGGTGGCGGTGCGAAGGAACTTGGGAATGGCGGCGAGGGAATCCACCGGCAGGGCCTGCGCGGCGGGCAGGCCATCGCCCCCCATGATGCCGGGAGCATGGAACCAGGCGAGCCGATCCACCAGTCCCGCGCGAAGCAGGGAAGCCGCGAGCGTGGCGCCACCCTCGACCATCAGCCGGGTCACGCCCCGTGCCGCCAGGGCACGGAGGATCGCCTCCGGGTCCAGCCGGTCGGAATCGCGGGCGCCGCTTGGGTCCGTGGCCGGGCGGCCTGAGGGCGGCACCACCACCAGCGTCGCCCCGGCGCCGGACAGCCGGTCCATCGCCGCGCGGTCATGCCCCGCCACGGTCAGCACCACCACCTCCCCCCGCGCATGCACCGCTTCCGGCCCGCCTTGCAGCAGCCGGGCGGTGGGCGGGGTGCGGAGGCGGGTGTCGGCCACGGCGCGCAGGATCGGGCGCGGGGTGAAGCCCTCCAGCCGGCAGCTCAGGTCGGGGTCGTCGGCCAGCACCGTGCCGCTGCCGACCAGGATGGCGTCATGCGTGCCGCGCAGCGCATGGGTCAGCCGGCGTGCCTCGGGGCCGGTGATCCAGCGGCTTTCCCTCGTGCGCGTGGCGATGCGCCCGTCGAGCGTGGTGGCGAGCTTGAGCGTCACCAGCGGCAGGCCGGTCTCGATGCGGCGGATGAAGCCGGCATTCAGCGCCCGCGCCTCCGCCTCTAGCACCCCTTCCGTGACCGCGATGCCGGACTCCCGCAGCCGGCGGATGCCGTTGCCGTCCACCCGCGGATCGGGGTCGCGCAGGGCGGAGACCACCCGCGCCACGCCCGCCCTGGCCAGCGCATCGACGCAGGGCGGCGTCTTGCCCCAGTGGGAGCAGGGCTCCAGCGTCACATAGGCGGTGGCGCCGCGCGCCGCCTCGCCCGCCCGGGTCAGCGCGTTCACCTCGGCATGTGGGCGGCCGCCCGGCGAGGTCCAGCCGCGCCCGACCACCACCCCGTCGCGCACGATGACGCAGCCGACGGCGGGGTTCGGCCAGGTGTTGCCCAGGCCGCGCGCCGCCAGGGCCAGCGCGACGCGCATGTGCTGCCGGTCGATCTCTGTCGCGGGGATGTCGTTGTCGTGAGGCATGGCGAAGGGGGGCGGGTTTGGCACCCCCCTCAGCCATTGTCCAGCGAACCGAGCAGGTCCTGGAAGTCCTTCGCCTCGCGGAAATTCTCGTAGACGCTGGCGAAGCGCACATAGGCCACCTGGTCCAGCTCCTTCAGCCGCTCCAGAACCATGCGGCCGATCTGCTTGGAGGTGACCTCGCTGTCGCCGTCCGTTTCCAGCCGGCGCTGGAGGCTGTTGACGATGCGGTCCACGGCCCCCTCCTCCACCGGCCGCTTGCGTAGCGCGACCCGGATGGAGCGCCCGAGCTTGTCGCGGTCGAAGGGCACGCGGCGCCCGTCGGTCTTCACCACCGTCAGCTCGCGGAGCTGCACCCGCTCGAAGGTGGTGAAGCGCTCGCCGCAGCCGTTGCAGACGCGGCGGCGGCGGATGGAGGTGCCGTCGTCAGCCGGCCGGCTGTCCTTGACCTGCGTATCCTCGCTTCCGCAGAAAGGGCAGCGCACCGGCCGGCGGTCCCGTCAGGCCTGGTAGATCGGGAACCGGTTGCAGAGTTCGAGGACCCGGGCCTTCACCGCCGTCTCGGCGGCGCCGTTGGCCCCGGGGTCGTTGGCCTTGCCCAGCCCTTCCAGCACCTGGCCGATGAGCTGGCCGACCTCGCGGAACTCGGCCTCGCCGAAGCCGCGCGTGGTGCCGGCGGGCGAGCCCAGCCGCACGCCGGAGGTCACCATCGGCTTTTCCGGGTCGAAGGGGATGGCGTTCTTGTTGCAGGTCAGGTGGGCGCGGTTCAGCGCCGCCTCCGCCGCCTTGCCGGTCAGCGACTTGGGCCGCAGGTCCACCAGCATCAGGTGGTTGTCCGTGCCGCCGGTGACGATGCCGAAGCCCAGGGATTGCAGCGTCTCGGCCAGGGCCTTGGCATTGGCCACCGTCTGACGGGCATAGGCGCGGAAATCGGGGCGCAGCGCCTCGCCGAAGGCGACGGCCTTGGCGGCGATGACATGCATCAGCGGCCCGCCCTGGAGGCCCGGGAAGACGGCGCTGTTGATCTTCTTGGCCAGCGCCTCGTCATTGGTGAGGATCATGCCGCCGCGCGGGCCGCGCAGGGTCTTGTGCGTGGTGGTGGTGGTGACATGGGCGTGCGGTACGGGCGAGGGATGCGCACCGCCCGCCACGAGGCCGGCGAAATGCGCCATGTCCACCATGAAATAGGCGCCGACCTCGTCCGCGATCTCGCGGAAGCGGGCGAAGTCCCAGTGCCGGGCGTAGGCGGAGCCGCCGGCCACGATCACCTTGGGACGGCTTTCCCGCGCGATGCGGGCGACCTCCTCCATGTCGATGATCTGGTCCTCGCGCCGCACCGTATAGGGCGCGACCTTGAACCACTTGCCCGACTGGTTGGCCGGGGAGCCATGGGTCAGGTGCCCGCCCGCGGCGAGGTCCAGGCCCATGAAGGTGTCGCCCGGCTGCATCAGCGCGAAGAACACCGCCTGGTTGGCCTGGGCGCCGCTATGCGGCTGGACATTGGCGAAGCTGCAATCGAACAGCTTCTTCGCCCGCTCGATCGCCAGGGACTCGGCGATGTCCACGACCTCGCAGCCGCCATAGTAGCGGCGGCCGGGATAGCCCTCCGCATACTTGTTGGTCAGCACCGAGCCCTGCGCCTCCATCACCGCGCGGGAAACGATGTTCTCGGAGGCGATCAGCTCGATCCCGTCCTGCTGCCGCGCCAGCTCGCCGGTCAGGGTGGCGGCGATCTCGGGATCGGTCTCGCTCAGCGGCGCGGAGAAGAAGCGCGACAGGTTCGGGGCGGTGGTCTGGTCGTTCATCGGGGGGGCCTCAGGCGGAAGGCGTGCGTTCGGGCGTCAGCTTGGTCACGCGGCGCTCGTGCCGCCCGCCCTCATAGGGGGTGGTCAGGAAGGCGCGCAGGGCGTCCAGCGCCACTTCCGGTCCAGTCACCCGGGCGCCGAGGGCGATGACATTGGCATCGTTGTGCTGGCGCGACAGCCGCGCGCCGGTGACATCGTGGACCAGGGCGCAGCGGATCTTCGGGTGGCGGTTGGCCGCAATGGAGATGCCGATTCCCGTGCCGCAGACCAGCACGCCGAACGGGGCGTGGCCGGAGCTGACCGACTGCGCCACCTTGTTCGCGAAATCCGGGTAGTCCACGCTTTCCGATCCATGCGTGCCGAAATCCTCGACCGTATGGCCGGCGCCTTCCAGCGCCTTCTTCAGCGCGGCCTTCAGCTCGACGCCGGCATGGTCGCTGCCCATCGCCACCATGAACGTGGCGCGCGGGGGGGAGGATTGTGTCATGTGCCGTTCCCTACCATGGCTGCGGGTTCCGTGAAACAACGACCGCCCCGTTGCCGTTGCCCGGGCTGCCATGCACCGGTCGTGGCGCCGCCGGATGCGGTCACTCCTGGCCGCCGGGCGGCAGGCGGGCCAGGAAGGCCGCCACCCGGCGGAGCGCGTCGGCGCGGGCCGCCGCGTCGGTGCCCATCCGCACCCGGCCATCGCCCTTCGGGGTGATGGCCATGCCGGACAGTTCCCGCACGGGCATATGGGGCTGGTCGAAGCCATGTTCCGCCCCCGGATAGGTCACGCTTTCGACGGACGGGCCCGGCCGCTCCCCGGCGCGGCGAGCCAGGGCCTCGCAGAAGCGCGCCGGGGTCCAGCCGTCGGCGCCGCCCAGCAGCATCAGCACCGGCGATGCCGGATCGAAGGGCGGCAAGGCACGGCCGACCCGGACGCAGCCGGGATAGAGGGCCACGGCCCCCCGGACCAGCCCCTCCGGCACAGGACCGAAGACGCGGTTGGCCGCCGCGAGCACCGTGCTGCCGCCATGCGACCAGCCGAGCAGCACGACGCCGCCCGCCGCCGCCCAGCCCTGCCGTTCCGCCCAGGCGGCAGCGGCCAGCGCATCCCCGCGCCGGAGGTTCTCCGGCTGAATGCCGCGCTCCCCGCCATGGCAGACCTCGGCGACGCCGCGCGGCCCGAAACTGTCGGGGAAGAGCACGGGATGGCCGCTCGCGGCGAGGCGCGCTGCCCAGTCCGCCTCGCGCGCCGGCAGGTGCATGGGCCGGGCCGGTCCGCCCAGCCCGCCGCAGCCATGCAGGGCCACCACCGGCACGCCCTTCCGCCCGCCTTCGGGCAGCACCAGCAGGGCGCGGAGCGTGATGCCGTCCGGGCCGGGGAAGGCCACGGCTTCCGGCGCCACCATCGCCGGCCGGGCTGTGGCGAGGGTGGACAGAAGGCAGGCCAGGGCCGCCAAAGGGCCCAGGCAAGGGCCCCGGCGCGGCGGGCGTAGGCGGAACGGGTTCATGCCAGGATCTCCCGCCGCCCCGGGGTTGGGCGGCACGCAGCGGATGCGCGGCCCGCGCCAGACCCTTCCGGTCCTGGCCGCAGCCCCGCGCAACGGGAATTTGGCATCCGGCGGCGGTTTGGCCACATAGGGGGCTCCGATGGCCGGATCGCCCGGCGTCGCGGGGCCTTGCCCCTGGCGCCCGGCGGCTCCGTTTCGCAGAGGCCCGAGAACCGCGTGATCATTCCCAGCTTTCCCCTCGCCCGCCCGCGCCGCAACCGGCGCGACGACTGGACCCGTCGTCTCGTGGCCGAGAACCGGCTTTCGGTGGATGACCTGATCTGGCCGATCTTCATCCGCGAGGGCGATGGGGCGCCCGTCGAGGTGGCCTCCATGCCCGGCCAGTTCCGCGTCGGGCTGGACCGGATCGTGGAGCATGTGGGCCAGGCGGTGGAGCTGGGCATCCCGGCCGTCGCGCTCTTTCCCGCCACGCCGGCCGGGCGGAAGGATGCCGAGGGGACCGAGGCACATAATCCGGAGAACCTGATCTGCAGCGCCGCCCGCGCGTTGCGCGCCGCCTTCCCGAAGCTCGGCCTGATCGGCGACGTGGCGCTCGATCCCTATACCGACCACGGCCATGACGGGGTGATCCGCGACGGCTATGTCCACAACGACGATTCCGTCGCGGTGCTGGTGAAGCAGGCGCTGGTGCAGGCCGAGGCGGGGATCGACTGCCTCGCCCCCTCCGACATGATGGACGGGCGCATCGCCGCCATCCGCCGGGCGCTGGACGAGAAGGGCCTCGTGGACACGCGGATCATGTCCTACGCGGCCAAGTACGCCTCCGGCTTCTACGGCCCCTTCCGCGACGCGCTGGGCTCGGGCGGCGCGCTGAAGGGCGACAAGAAGACCTACCAGATGGACCCGGCCAATTCCGACGAGGCGCTGCGCGAGGTGGCGATGGACCTGTCGGAAGGCGCCGACATGGTCATGGTCAAGCCGGGGATGCCCTATCTCGACATCATCCGCCGGGTGAAGGACGAGTTCGGCGTGCCGACCTTCGCCTACCAGGTGAGTGGCGAGTACGCGATGCTGACGGCGGCGATCCGCAACGGCTGGCTGGATGGCGACCGCGTGGTGCTGGAGGCGCTGATGAGCTTCAAGCGCGCCGGCTGCGACGGGGTGCTGACCTATTTCGCGCTGGACGCCGCGCGGCGGCTGCGCGCCGGCTGAAACACCGGGGGCACGGAGCGCCCGGGGGAGAATCCTCCCCCGGGCGGTGTCCTCAGCGGTGCTGCGGCGGCACCGGGCGGATGCGGCCGCGCGGGGCCGGCGGGGCGGCGGGCGCCGGGGTATCGAGGAAGATCTCGCGCAGCCGCCCGGCCAGGTAGGTCTGCGCCTCCCTGGCCTTGGACAGCACGGCATCGGCGCCGAAGAACTCGTGCGTCACGCCGGGATAGACCTGCCGTTCCACCGGCGCGCCGGCCCGGCGCATCGCTTCCTCCAGCCGGGCGCCGTCATCGGCCAGCGGGTCGATCTGGGCGTTGACGATGATGGTCCGCGGCAGGCCGCGCAGGTCCGCCTTGCCGTAGATGTTCAGGCGCGGGTCCTGCAGGTCCGATCCGCCATTGGTGTACTGCCCCAGGAACCAGAGCAGCGCCGGGGTGCCGAGCGGCTTGGCATTGGCGAACTGCTTGTAGGACGGCGTCTGGTCGGTGCCCGCGACCGGATAGATGGCGCCCACGGCCATCGGCTTCGGCGCATTGCCGGCATGGGCCGCGAGCGCCGTGGCCAAGGCGAGGTTGCCGCCCGCGCTCTCGCCCACGATGGCGACCTTGTTCGGATCGGCGCCCAGCACGGTGGCGTTGCGCACCGCCCAGACATAGGCGGCATAGGCGTCGTCATGCGCCGCCGGGAACTTGTTCTCCGGCGCCTTGCGGTAGTCCACCGAGACCACCACGGCGTTCGCGTCGGCCGAGAGGGCGCGGCAGGAGCTGTCATAGGTGTCGAGGTCCGCCAGCACCCAGCCGCCGCCATGGAAATAGACGATCAGCGGCAGCGGCTTCTGTCCCCGGCGCTCGGGGAGCTGGGCCGAGCTGTAGACGCGGGCCGGCAGCGCGCCGCCCGGGCCGGGGATGGAGATGTCGCGCACCAGCGGCAGCGGGCGCGGGTCGGTGGACTTGCCGTTCTGGAGCAGCAGCCGCTTCACCGCGTCGGACAGGCCGGGCTGCAGCCGCGCCTCCAGCGGCGACAGGGTCTCCACCGGCTTCGGGTTCAGCGAGGCGAGGCTCTCCAGCAGCGCCTTCATCTCGGGGTCCGCCAGCCCCGTGGGATCGGCCGGGCCGGCGGGCGGGGCGGAGGTGCTGGCGCAGGCCGAGAGCAGGGCGGGCATCCCGAGGCCCAGGAACAGGGCGGATCGGCGGGAAAGCGGTGTCATCGGGCAGGTTTCCTCAGGTTACCGGACCCGGCTGCATGAGCCGGGAAGACGGTCCGGGAACGCCGGGGGCGCGGGCACGGTTCCTGCCGGTCGCGCATGGCTGATACGTTTCGTCACGGCGTAACCTCCGCGTGTGCATCCCGCTCGCGCGCTAGGAAGCGGGCCACGAGGGAGGTCTGGGACAGGCTCATCAGGGCCGGCGCGTGGCCGCAGCCCGGGATCACCGCCAGTTCGGTGCCGGGCCGTTCCAGCATCCGCGCGGCCGTCTCCGGCAGCAGCAGCGGGCTGTCCTCGCCGCGCAGCAGCAGCACCGGCAGGTCCAGCATCCGCCAGAGCGCCCAGAGGTCGACATCGGCGGCGGGCGAGAGCCGCATCGGCTCGCCGATCGCCGGATCGTAGTGCAGCACCAGCCGCCCATCGACCGTCGCCCGCGCGCTGGTTTCCGCGAGGTGACGCCACTGCGCGTCCGTGAGCCGGCCGAAGCCGGCATGGATCGCGCGCAGGTGCCGCTCCAGCGCCGGCAGGTCGGGAAAGCTCAGCGCCTCCGCCATATAGGCGCCGATATGCGACAGCGCCTCCGCCGGGATGAAGGCGCCCACGTCGTTCAGCACCAGGCGCCGCAGCCGGTTGCCCGGCAGCGCCGCCACCGACATGCCGATCAGCCCGCCCATGGAGGTACCGACCCAGTCATAGGGCCGCTCCAGCGAGGCCAGCATCGGCGCCAGGCCAGTCACATAGGTCGGCACGCTGTAGAGCGCGCCCTCGACCAGCCAGTCGCTGATGCCGCGCCCGAAGATATCGGGGCAGATCACCCGCCGGCCCTGCCCGGCCAGCAGGCGGGCCAGCACGTCGAAGTCCCGGCCGGTGCGAGTCAGGCCGTGCACGCAGATCACCGGGTCGCCGTCCAGTGGGCCCCATTCGGTCCAGCGCAGCGTCGCGGCGAAGGGGTTGAAGCGGCAGCGATAGGCCCCGGTGCGGGGCGGTTCCGCCCAGACCCTTTCTGGGGTGGTCATGCGAAGGCGTCTCCCGTTCCGAGTCGTGTCAGGGCTGTCGCGGGCGGATGCTTTCACGCCCCGCCCCGCTTTCCGATCACGTTCCGTCCAGGGCCGGAAGGGGCCGCACCCCCGCGCCGCCTGCCGCCCCTGGCTTGACCATGGCTGGGACCCCTGGCGCCCGCGCCGTCCGCGCCCATACTGCGCGGGCATGCGCCACCCGCACCATCCCCGCCACCGCCCGCCGCGCCGCCCGCTGCGCGCCGCCCTCGCGGTCCTGGCCCTGCTCGTGGTGCTGGCCCTCGCCGCGCTGGCGGGATGCCTGTGGTGGACGCTGCCGGCGCGCGAGGCGGGGCTTTCGCTGCCGGGGCTTTCCGCCCCGGTCGAGGTGGCCCTCGACGCCCAGGGCATCCCCCGCATCGCCGCGCGGAACGAGGTGGATGCGGCCATGGCGCTGGGCCTGCTGCATGCCCGCGACCGGATGTTCCAGATGGACCTGATGCGCCGCAGCGCCTCGGGCCGCCTCGCCGCGATCGCCGGCCCGGCGGCGCTGCGGGCCGACCGCTTCATGCGCGTGCTGGGCCTCGCCGGGCGGGCCGAGGCCGACCTCGTGGCCCAGGCGCCGGAAACGCGGCGCCTGCTGGAGGCCTATGCCGCCGGGGTGAATGCCTGGATCGCCGAACGCGGCCGCTTCGCCGCGCCGGAATTCCTGCTGCTGGGTGCGCCGGAACCCTGGCGGCCCGCCGACAGCCTGCTCTGGGGCAAGCTGATGGGGCTCTACCTGTCCGGCAACTGGCGCACGGAGCTGGCCCGTGCCCGGCTGGCGCGCAGCCTGCCGCCGGAACGGATCGGGGAGCTCTGGCCCGCCGACGAATCCTCCGGCAGCGCCGAGGTGGCCGCGGCCATGCCGGCGCCAGGCACGCCCGGCCCGGAGGCGCTGGAGCGGCTGCTGGCCGCCCTGCCGGAATTCCCGGGCGATGCGCCCCTGCCGGACAGCGCCTCCAACGCCTGGGCCGTGGCGGCGCGGCGCTCCGCCACGGGGGGCGCCCTGCTGGCCTCGGACCCGCATCTCGGCTTCGGCGCGCCGATCCTGTGGTATCTGGCGCGGATCGAGCTGCCGGAGGGACGCTTCCTGGCCGGGGCCACGGCGCCCGGCGTGCCCTTCGTGGTGATCGGCCGCAGCGACCGGCTGGCCTGGGGCTTCACCACCACCCATTCCGACACGCAGGATGTCTTCGTCGAGCGCCTCGCGGGCGTGGCGGGCTACGAGACCCCTGACGGCCCCCGCCCCTTCGCGCTGCGCGAGGAACGGATCGCCGTGCGGGGCCAGCCGGACACGGTGCTGCGGGTGCGCGAGACCCGCCATGGGCCGGTGGTGTCGGATCTGGAGGCACCGGGCGGCGATTCCCCGGAGACGCCCCCCGGCACGGTGCTGGCGGTGCAGATGGCCAGCCTGGCACCGGGCGACACGGCGGCCTCCGGGCTGCACGCGCTGAACCGGGCCGGGACGCTGGAGGAGGCGGGCGAGGCCGTGGCGCGCATCAGCAGCCCCGCGCAGAACGTCGTGGTGGCGGATGCGGCGGGCGAGGTGGCGCTGTTCCTGGCGGGACGCACGCCCATCCGGGCCTCGGGCGATGGCGGCATGCCGGCGCCGGGCTGGGACGGCAGCCATGACTGGACCGGCTGGATCCCCTTCGCGGAGATGCCGAACACGCTGCGCCCGGCCTCCGGCGCGGTGGCCAATGCGAACAACCGGGTGCAGCCGCGGGACTCGTCCGTCTTTCTCGGCCGCGACTGGTTCGGCGACTGGCGCTTCCGCCGCATCGCCGGGGCGCTGGCCGCCCGGCCGCGCCATGCGCCGGAGGATTTTGTGGCGCTGCAGGAGGACACGGTCAGCCTGCTGGCCCGCGAGCTGCTGCCCCGTCTCCGCGCCATTCCCCGCCCCGCCGGCCTCGCGGGCGCGGCGCGGGACCTGCTGGACGGCTGGGACGGCGAGATGGCGGCGGACCGGCCGCAGCCGCTGATCTTCAACGCCTGGATGCAGGAGGCCGGCGCCCTGGCCCTGCGCGCCGGCGGCGTGCCGGAAGGAAGCTGGGAGGCGGAGCCGGAATTCCTCCGCTTCGTGCTGACCACCCCGGCGGGCGCCGCGCACTGGTGCGGGCCCGGCGGCTGCGACGCCCTGGTGGCCGAGGCGCTGTCCCGGGCCGGCGACGGGCTCGCCGCGCGCTTCGGCCCGGACCCCGCCGCCTGGCGCTGGGGCGAGGCGCACCGGGCGCTGTTCGAGCATCCGCTGCTGCGCTACGTGCCGCTGCTGTCCCGCCTGACCCGGATCAGCGTGCCGACGCCGGGTGACGACCAGACGGTGAACCGCGGCGGCTACCGGGCGGATTTCGCGCATGTGCACGGGGCGGGCCTGCGGCTGGTGGCGGACCTCGCCTCGCCGGACGGGCTGCTGGCGGTGATCGCCACCGGACAGTCGGGCAATCCCCTGTCCCGGCATTGGTCCGACCTGAACGCGGCCTGGGCGGCCGGGCATCCGCTTCGCCTGGGCCGGGAAGCGCCCGTGGAGGGAAAACTGCATCTTTCTCCCGTCGCGGCACGTTGAAACGGCATTGATGCATTGCGGCCGGGCCCCGCAATCACGAGAATAAGAGGGACGATGCTTTCCCGCAGCCCCACCCGACCGCAGTTCTTCTATACGACCACGCCCCTGCCCTGCCCCTACCTGCCGGGGCGGACGGAGCGGAAGATCGTGACCGAGCTGGCCGGGCCGGATGGCGAGGCGCTGCACGACCGGCTGTCCCGCGCCGGGTTCCGCCGGTCCCACAACATCGCCTATACGCCCGTCTGCCCGGGCTGCCGCGCCTGCATCCCGATCCGCATCCGGGTAGCGGACTTCACCCCCGACCGCACGCAGCGCAAGGTCGGCCGCGCCAATGCCGACCTCCAGGGCCGCGAAACGCCCGCCCGCGCCACGGCGGAGCAGTACGCGCTTTTCCAGCGGTACCAGCAGGGCCGCCACGGCGACGGCGACATGGCCTCGATGGGCTTCTACGACTACCGCGCCATGGTGGAGGACACGCCGATCACCACCCGCGTGATCGAGTTCCGCGAGGCGCCGGACCGGCTGGTGGGCGCCTGTCTGACGGACATGCTGGGGGACGGGCTCTCGGCCGTCTATTCCTTCTACGACCTCAACTCGGCGCGCCGGTCGCTCGGCACCTTCACCATCCTCTGGCTGGTGGAGCACGCGGCGCGGCTGGGCCTGCCCTATGTCTATCTCGGCTACTGGGTGCCGCAGAGCCGGAAGATGGCCTACAAGGCCCGCTTCCGCCCCAGCGAGGTGCTGACCGGCGGCACCTGGCGCCCGCTGACGGATGCGGAGGCCGAAGGCGAGAGCGAACCCGTCGCCGCCTCCCCGGCCCCGGTGGAATAGGCCCGCGCCGCTTCCGCCAGGGCCGCCTGGCCTCTCTCCGCCGCGTCAGGCCGCGGGCGGGGCGAGCGGCGGCGGGGCCAGGCCGTTCGCGGCGGGACCGGCCTCGGTCCTGACCTCCCCACGGCAGACCTCGTGCAGCATGGCGGCCAGCCCGGCCGGCTTGCGCCGTGTCCAGGGTGCCTGCCGCAGCGCCGCCCAGAGCTCCGCATGGCCCGCCTCATGCCTTTCCCGGATGGAGGCGCGGGAGAATTCGGCGTCGCTGCCAGAGATCGCCGTGCTGCCCGGGTCGTAGGTCACGTGCAGGATGTCCATCCGGCTGGTCCGCGCCAGCGCCTTCTCCTCCGGCAGGTCCTGCCCCGCCAGCTCGGGCCGCGCCTCGCGGAGCAGGCTCCGGGCGTGGCAGAGGTCCAGCCGCGCGGCCAGCGAGCGGATGCCGCGGCAGGTCCGGCTGGCATACCGGATCTCCTTCTGCCGCCACTGCACCCCGTCCATGCTGTCCGGCACCGGCCCCTGGCGGTTCCAGAGGTCGATGACGAAGACGACGCAATGGCCCTCCGGCGGGCTGCGCAGGATGGCCTCCAGCGGTGTGTTGGAGACGCAGCCGCCATCCCAGTAGGTACGGCCGCCGATGCGCTGCGGCGGAAAGGCCGGCGGCAGGGCGCCGCTGGCCATGACATGCTCGGGGGTGATGCGGCTTTCGCGGCTGTCGAAGAAGACCAGCTCGCCCGTTTCCACATCCGTGGCCCCCAGGCTGAGCCGCGTCCCGCCCTCGGGGCCGAGGCGGTCGAAGCGGATCAGCCCCTCCAGCGTCCCCCGCAGCGGCGCCGTGTCGTAGAAGCTGAGGGCCGCCATGGAGCCGGGCGGCGAAAGATAGGGACCGGGAAGGCGTGGGGCGAAGAAGCCCGGCTGTCCCAGGAGCAGCGCCTCCCAATGGCTGAGCGCACCGGACAGGCGGGGATTGCAGTCCCGCAGCCCGGCCAGGGCCGTGCCGGGGCGCGAGATGGCCTGCCAGAAGGCGGCCATCCGCTCCAGCCGGTCCGCGGGGTCGTTGCCGGCGATCAGCGCCCCGTTGAAGGCGCCGATGGAGATGCCGATCACCCAGTCCGGGGCGAAGCCGGCCTCCTCCATCGCCTGATAGGCCCCGACCTGGTAGGCGCCGAGCGCGCCACCCCCCTGGAGCGCGAGGATGACCGTCGGCTTGCGCCCGTTCTCGGGGCGCACCGGGACCGGGGCAGTGGCCATGCAGGCCCTCCTGGATCATGGCTGGAACACGGTCCCCCGGCCGGACCGTTCATTCCATCTCAGAAATGCTACACGGCCCGCGCCCGGCCCGCACGCGTTTTCGGCCCCCGCGCCCGGTGGAAGTTCCTCAGCCGTCGAAGCTGTTGCTCTTGGGGAAGCCGTTCGGCGGCATCTTGCCAGCACCGGCGCGGTTCCCCACCCAGCCGGACAGCGCCGTCTCCGTGCGGGTGCGGCCGCCGAGCTGCCAGGTAAGGCCATCGGCGCGGCGGAAGACCTTCACGTCCGACAGCCCGCCATCCTTGTAGCCCTGCAGCGTCACGCCGCGGCCCCGGCTCATCTCCGGCACCTGCTCCAGCGGGAAGACCAGCAGCTTGCGGTTGTCGCCGATCACCGCGACGCTGTCGCCCTCGACATCCGTGACTACGAAGAGGCGGTCCGGCGGCTCCACGGTCAGCACGTTCTTGCCGGTGCGCTTCTCGGCCAGCAGGTCCTCGGCCCGGGCGATGAAGCCGCGCCCGGCCTTGGAGGCGAGCAGGAAGCGCAGCCCTTCCTTGTGGACGAAGGCGGCGATGATCTCGTCCTCGTTGCCCAGATCGACCATCAGGCGCACAGGCTGCCCGTCGCCGCGCCCACGTGGGAGGGCGTCGGCCTTGATGGTATAGGCGCGGCCGTTGGAGGCCATGAAGACGATGCGGTCCGTGGTCTCCGCATGCAGGCTGAGCTGCAGGGAGTCGCCTTCCTTGAAGCGCAGCTCGGCCTCGGGCGGCAGGTGCCCCTTCTGCGCGCGCAGCCAGCCCTTCTCGGACAGGATGACGGTGATCGGCTCGCGCTCCACGAAGGCGGATTCGTCCACCAGCGCCGCCGCCGGGGCCTGGGCCTGCACGGTGCGGCGGTCGCCCAGCGCGCCGGCGCCGAACTTCTCCCGCGTCGCTTCCAGCTCCTCGCCGATCCGCTTCCAGCGCGCCGCCTCGCTGGACAGCAGGCGCTGCAGCGTCTTGCCTTCTGCCGTGAGCTTCTTGTGCTCCCGCCGGATCTCCATCTCCTCCAGCTTGCGCAGGGCGCGCAGGCGCATGTTCAGCACCGCCTCGGCCTGCACCTCGGTGAGCGAGAAGGTGCGGATCAGCGCCTCCTTGGGATGGTCCTCCTCGCGCACGATGCGGATCACCTCGTCGAGGTTGAGATAGACGGCGAGATAGCCGTCCAGGATCTCCAGCCGCCGCTCGATCGCCGCCAGCCGGTGCTGCGAACGCCGCACCAGCACCACCTCCCGGTGGTCCAGCCAGTGGCGCAGCACCTCCTTCAGCCCCATCACGCGCGGGGTGCGGTCGGCGGCGAGCACGTTCATGTTCAGCGGGATGCGCGATTCCAGCGGCGTGGCGCGGAACAGCGTCTCCATCAGCATGGCGGGATCGACGGCGCGCGTCTTCGGCTCCAGCACCACGCGGACCACATCGGTGCTCTCGTCCCGCACATCGGCCAGCAGGGGCAGCTTCTTCTGCTCCAGCAGCTCGGCGATCTGCTCGATCAGGCGGGACTTGGCGACCTGGTAGGGGATTTCCGTGACCACGACCTGCCAGGTGCCGTTCTTGAGCGGCTCGACCTCCCATTTCGCGCGCAGGCGGAAGCCGCCACGTCCGGTCTCGTAGGCATTCAGGATCGCCTCGGGGCTTTCCACCAGCACGCCACCGGTCGGGAAATCCGGCCCCGGCACGTGGCGGACCAGGTCGGCCGTGGTGGCGGCCGGGTTGCGCACCAGCTCCAGCGCCGCGGCGCAGAGTTCGCCCGCATTGTGTGGCGGGATCGAGGTCGCCATGCCGACCGCGATGCCGTTGGCGCCATTGGCCAGCAGGTTCGGGAAGGCCGCCGGCAGCACCACCGGCTCCCGCTCCTCCCCGTCATAGGTCGGGCGGAAATCGACCGAGTCCTCCTCGATCCCCTCCAGCAGCGCCTTGGCCACCTCGGTGAGCTTGGATTCGGTGTAGCGCATGGCCGCGGCGTTATCGCCGTCGATATTGCCGAAATTCCCCTGCCCCTCGACCAGCGGGTAGCGGGCGGCGAAATCCTGCGCCAGCCGCACCAGGGCCTCGTAGACCGAGGCATCGCCGTGCGGGTGGAACTTGCCGATCACGTCGCCCACCACGCGGGCGCATTTCTTGAAGCCGCCCGCCGGGTCCAGCTTGAGCTGGTGCATCGCCCAGAGCAGGCGGCGGTGCACCGGCTTCAGCCCGTCCCGCACATCCGGCAGGGAGCGCGAGACGATGGTGGACATCGCATAGGCGAGGTAGCGCTCGCTCAGCGCCTCGGCCAGCCGCGTCTCGTTGACGCGCCCGCCTTCCGGAAGGGTCTTCAGGTCATCCGGCATCGCTCAGTCCTCTCGCCCGATGGCGTTCTTGCTTCGTTCTCGATCTCAGTCTGGCGTTCTACGCCGAAACATCGTCCGGGGGAACCTCCGGCGGCGGTTCCGGCGGCGCGGCCAGGGCGGAGACGCGGTCGTAGAGCATCTCCCGGGCCGCCGGGACCGGCCGGTGCCGCGTGCCGAAGGCGTCGCGGGCCAGGAAATGCCCGGTCAGGCGCAGCCCGGCGGCCCAGTCCCCTGGCCCGGACGCGGCTTCGGCATCGCGCAGAAAGGCCGGCAGCGGCAGGAGACGGTCGCGATAGGGTTCCGCGACTTCGGCGCAGACCGCCCGGCCGGTGCGGGGCGAGACATGGGTCAGGCCCTCGGTCGCCCCGGTCTGGGCGCAGCGGGACAGGTCGAGCCCGTAGCCCAGGTCGGTCAGCAGCAGCAGCTCCCAGCGGATATAGTCGGGCAGCAATCCCGGCGTCGCCGCTGCCTCCTGCGTGCCCAGCCGCGCCAGGATGGGCAGTAGCCCCCGGAACAGGCGCGGATGCGCCTCCCGCTCCGGCAGAGCCTCGCCAGCCACCGCGCAGGCGGCGGAGAGCAATGCGAGCGCCAGCGGGTCCTCCAGCGCCAGGGCGGCGGTGGGGTGGACCAGCTCGCCGCCCAGGCTGCCGAGCTGGTCGGCCAGCCGGGCCCGCCAGCGCGCCTCGATCAGGTTGCCCGCCTGCCAGACCGCCGCCTGCCCGCGGGAGGCACCGCCATGCACCATGCCGCCATGGCGCCCTTGCGCCTCGGTCAGCACCACCGCCACCGCCCCGCCCTCGCCATAGGGGCGGGCATCGAGGACGATGGCCGGGGCCTGCCACTCGATCAGGGGGCTACCCCTCTTCCTCGTGCAGGCCGATGGCGCGCAGCCGGGCGCGCTCCTCGTCCCAGCCCGGGCGCTCCTTGACGTTCAGGAAGAGGTGGACGCGGCGTTCCAGCAGGCGGGTCAGCTCCTCCCGCGCCCGGCGGCCGATCTCCTTGATGCGCGCGCCGCCATCACCGATCAGGATCGCCTTCTGGCTGGCCCGGCCGACATAGATGGTGCAGTCCACCCGAACGCTGCCGTCGCGCCGCTCCTGCCAGCTCTCGGTCTCCACCGTGGCGTGGTGCGGCACCTCCTCATGCGTCTGGCGCAGGATCTGCTCGCGCACGATCTCGGCGGCCAGCATCCGCTCGTTGAGGTCGGACAGCTCGTCCTCGGGGAAGAGCCAGGGCCCCTCCGGCATGGTCTCGGCCAGTTTCGCGGTCAGCCGCTCCAGCCCGTCGCCGGTCTCGGCGCTGACCATGAAGGTCTCGGCGAAGGTGAGCTGCTCGTTCAGCGCGGCGGTCAGCGGCAGCAGCCGCTTGGTGTCCAGCAGGTCGGTCTTGTTCAGCACCAGCCAGAGTGTCGGGGAGCCCCGCCGCAGCCGGTCCACGATCGCCTGCACCGCCTCTGTCAGCCCGGCCCGCGCATCCACCACCAGCAGCGCCATGTCGGCATCCTGCGCGCCCGTCCAGGCGGCGGCGACCATGGCGCGGTCGAGGCGGCGCTTGGGGCGGAAGATGCCCGGCGTGTCGGTCAGCACGACCTGGGAACGGCCGTGCATCAGCACCGCCCGCACCCGGAAGCGCGTGGTCTGCGGCTTGGGCGAGACGATGGTGACCTTGGCGCCGGTCAGCCGGTTCACCAGGGTGGACTTGCCGGCATTGGGCGCGCCCAGCACGGCGACGATGCCGGCGCGGGTCGGCCCCGGGGGCGCCTCCGGCGGCTGTTCCGGCGGGGAGCCTGGGAGCTGTTCCGCTTCCCGGGCTTCTGCCTGACCGGGATGCTGTCCGGCTTGGGTCCCAGGCCGCCGGGCCACCGGCACGGGTTCCTCGGGCGTGTCCGCCCTGTTCTCGGTCATGATTCTTCTTCTCGGGCCCGCACCGTGCCAGGAGCTGGGCCAGGAACTGGGCCAGGGGCCGGGCCGGTGTTTCCCGCCTCCGGGGGCAGGCCGGCCAGCCAGGCCTCGGCGGCGGCCTGTTCGGCGGCGCGCTTGGTGTCGCCCTTGCCCTCGGCGGTGCGGCCCTGCGCCTGCACCTCGATCACGAAGACGGGCGCGTGGGAGGGACCGGTGGTGGAGGCCGTCCGGTACACCGGCAGGCCCAGGCCACGGCCCAGCGTCCATTCCTGCAGGCGACTCTTGGCGGACATGGGCGGGGTCGGGTCGGCGGCCATCAGCTCGGCCCAGTAGCGGCGGACGAAGCGCTGCGCCGCCTCCAGCCCGCCATCGAGGTACAGCGCTCCGATCAGTGCCTCCGTGGCGTCGGCCAGCACGGTGGCGCGCTGGCGCAGCCCGGTGCGGCCCTCGGCCGGGGGGATGCGCAGGGCCTCGGACAGGCCGATCCCTTCCCCGACCTTGGCCAGCGTGTCGGCGGCCACCAGCACGGCGAGGCGCTTGCCCAGTTCGCCCTCCCGCTCCTGCGGGAAACGCTCGGCCAACCATTCGGCGATGGCGAGCGCGAGCACGCGGTCGCCCAGGAACTCCAGGCGCTCGTTGCTGTCGAGCTGCCGGCGGCGCGGGTCGGCGGCGGAGCGGTGGGTCAGGGCCTGGGAAAGCAGGGCCGGATTGGCGAAGCGGTGCCCCAGGCGGTCGGCGAAGTCACTCACGGCGGTCAGCGAATCCCCGAGAAGATTCGGTTCCAGCGGACCTCGAAGGGCCAGCGCCAGACCTGCCACCAGGGCGCGGAACCGTCCCAGGAGAAGAAGATGAACTCGGCGCGGCCCACCAGGTTCTCCACCGGCACGAAGCCGACCGCGTTCATGTAGCGGCTGTCCTGGCTGTTGTCCCGGTTGTCGCCCATGGCGAAGAGATGCCCGGCCGGGACCAGGTATTCCGGCGTGTTGTCCGCCTGCCCGTTGTCCGAGAACTCGATGATGTTGTGCGTCCGGGGCTGCGCGCCGGCGCTGGGCGGCAGCGTTTCCAGGTAGCGCCGGGCCTCCATGGTCGGCCCGTCGCCGGTCACGGTGTAGGGGCCGGCGAAGTCCCGCTTCACCGGCTGGCCGTTCACGTAGAGGATGCCGCCGGTCACCCGGATGCGGTCGCCCGGCAGGCCGACGATGCGCTTGATGTAGTCCGTCGTGCCGTCGGAGGGCAGCTTGAACACCACCACGTCGCCGCGCGCCGGCAGGCGGCCGAGGATACGTCCGGAGAACAGGTCCGGCGTGAAGGGCAGCGATGCGTTCGAATAGCCATAGGCGTATTTCGACACGAACAGGTAGTCGCCGACCTGGAGGGTCGGGATCATGCTGCCGGAGGGGATGTTGAAGGGCTCGAAGGCCACCGTCCGGATGCCCACCGCGATGATCACGGCGTAGACGATGGTCTTGAGGCTCTCCACCCAGCCGCCCTGGGCCTTGTTCTTCGCCATGCTGCTCAAGGGAAGGATCCACGTTCGCGCGGCACGGAAGGGGCCGCAGGGGGCCGGTTAGACCCCCTGGCCCTCCGGCCTGTCAAGGAAGGCCGTGCGGCGTGCCGCCGATACCGGACCCGATGCCCGGGCTGGCGGCCAGGGTCACGGGGATGCCGGCGATGATCACGATCGCCTCGGCATAAGGGTATTCGTCGGTCATGGTCAGGCTGACCTGGGCGGCGTAGCCCCGCGGCGTGATGGCCGAAAGCCGCGCCGCCGCGCCGCCGGTCAGCCGCAGCGTGGGCTGGCCGGTGGACAGGTTCACCACCCCCAGGTCGCGGTGGAAGACGCCGTGGCTGAAGCCCGTGCCCAGCGCCTTGGAGGCCGCCTCCTTGGCCGCGAAGCGCTTGGCATAGGTGGCGGCGCGCAGCTTCTCGGTGCGCGATTCCGCCTTGCGCCGCTCGGCCTCGGTGAAGACGCGCTGCACGAAGCGGTCGCCGTGCCGCGCCAGCACCTTCTCGATGCGGCGGATGTCCACGATGTCGTTGCCGAGGCCGATGATCATGCCTCCGGTCATAGCGTGGCGACGGGGAAACGTCGCCCCCGGCCTCGTTCCGCGCCCCGGACCGTCAGCCCGTGGCGCGCTCGACCTGCTCGATGCCGGTGGTGGCGCGCAGGGTCGCGATGACCCCGGACAGGTGCCGCAGGTCGCGGACCTCCAGGTCCACCCGCAGCTCCGTGAAGTCGCTGGCCCGGTGCAGGAACTTCAGGGACTGGATCTTCGCGTCCTGCTTGGCGATGGTGATGGTCAGCGCCGCCACGGCCGCGTTGTCGTTGGCGGTGACAATGGACAGCCGCGCGAGGTGCTGTCCCACCGAGCCCGCGGCGGTGTCCCAGTCCACATCGATGAAGCGTTCCGGCGTTGCGGCGAAGGACGTCAGGGTCGAGCACTCGGCATTGTGGATCGTGACCCCCTTGCCGGTGGTCACGATGCCCACGATGCGGTCCCCCGGCACCGGGTGGCAGCAGCCGGCGAAGCTGACCGCCATGCCCGCCACGAGGCCGGAGATGCCATAGGCCGCCTCCGGCCGCCGCGCCTGACGGCTCGGCAGCACCGTGGCCCCGGGCTTGCCGCGCGCCTGGGTGAAGGGCAGCATCTCGTGCGCCTGCCGGCTTGGCCCGCGCAGCTCCGGATAGACGGCGTGCAGCACGTCCCTGGGCTGGATGTTGCCGCTGCCCACGGCAATGCAGAGCTCGTCATAGCCCGGCTGCTTCAGCGCCTTGATCGCGGGCTCGACGATCTTTTCGGAGAAGTCCAGCCCCTCCTGCCGGAAGGCCCGGGCCATGGCGCCCCGGCCGTTCTCGCGCGCCTCCTCCCGCTGCCGCGCCAGCACGAAGCGGCGGATGCGGGCCCGCGCCTTGCCGGTGACGACGAAGCGCTCCCAGGCCGGGTTCGGGGTATTGCCCCGGGCGGTGATGATCTCGACCTGGTCGCCATTCTCCAGCCGCTGGCGCAGCGGCTTGATCTGGCCATTGATCTTGGCGCCGACGCAGGCATCGCCGATGGCGCTGTGGACCTGGTAGGCGAAGTCCACCGGTGTGGCGCCGCGCGGCAGGGCGATCAGGTCGCCTTTCGGCGTGAAGCAGAAGACCTGGTCCTGGTGCAGGGCGAGCTTGGTGTGCTCCAGGAAGTCCTGCGCCTCGCCCCCGGCATTCTCCAGGATGTCCAGCAGGTCCTTGACCCAGGGATAGCGGCGGCGCGGCGGAGCCGCGGTTCCTTCCCGCCCCTGCTTGTAGATCCAGTGCGCCGCCACGCCGTACTCGGCGACCTCGTGCATCTCCGGCGTGCGGATCTGCACCTCGATCTTGGCGTTGCGCCGTTCCGGCACCGTCACGCCCGTGTGGAGCGACTGGTAGCCGTTGGGCTTGGGGGTGGAGATGTAGTCCTTGAACCGCCCCGGCACGACGCGATAGGCCGAGTGGACCGCGCCCAGCGCGGCATAGCACTGCCCCTTGTCCGGCACGATGACGCGGAAAGCCATGATGTCCGAGAGCTGCTCGAACTCGACCTTCTTCTCGTGCATCTTCAGCCAGATGGAATAGGCCGACTTTTCCCGCCCCTGGACGTCGATCAGCGGCACCGCGGCCGCGGCCAGCTTGCGGCGCAGGTCGGCGGCGATCTCGTCGATCAGGTCGGCGCCCTGGCCGCGCAGGAAGGCGAGCCGGGCGGAAATGGTCTGGAAGGCGTCCGGCTGCAGCTCGCGGAAGCAGATCGCCTGCAGCTCCGTGCGCAGGGCGTCCATGCCGATGCGCTCGGCGAGCGGCGCGTAGATCTCCATCGTCTCGCGCGCCACGCGCTGCCGCTTCTCGGGCTTGACCACGAGATGCAGGGTGCGGACGTTGTGCAGCCGGTCGGCCAGCTTCACGAGGAGGACGCGGATGTCCTCGCTCATCGCCAGCACCAGCTTGCGGAAGTTCTCGGCCTGCTTGGTGCGCTCGGACTGGATCTCCAGCCGGGTCAGCTTGGTCACGCCGTCCACGAGGCGGGCGACCTCGGTGCCGAACTGCTTCTCCAGCACCTGGAGCGTCAGCCCGGTATCCTCGACCGTGTCGTGCAGCAGGGCGGTGACGATGGAGGCGGTGTCCAGCCGGTAGCCGGCCAGGACCCGCGCCACGGCCACGGGGTGGCCGATATAGGGGTCGCCGTTCTCGCGCGCCTGGCCCTCATGGGCCTTGCGCGCGACCTCGTAGGCCCGCCGGATCAGGGCCGTGTCGGCCCGCCCGTCATAGGAGGCGACCAGGGCCGCGAGCTGGGCCCCGTCATCCTCCGGCCCGGCCGCCATGGCGGGGGCGGGAGTGGTCTCCGCCAGGGTGCCGCCGGTGCCGTCAGGGGCGTGCGCCGCCCAGAACCAGCCGGCTCCGGCGGCGCACACGCCCGGGCCTCTCAGCGGCGGCCGCCCAGCTCGGCGGCGATGGCCGCCTCGATGTCGTCGGTGTTCAGGTCGTCGCCCGAAGCCGCGGAATCGGGGCCCTCGTTCTCGTTCACGTCCATGACGCCGAAGATGTTCTCGTCGGTGGCGATGAGGTCGATGACCTCCTCCTCCACCGGCTCGGGCTCCGGCGCGCGCAGCAGGGACTTCACGATGTCCTGCTCCAGCGCCTCCAGGTCCACCGTCTGATCGGCGATCTCGCGCAGGGCCACGACCGGGTTCTTGTCGTTGTCCCGGTCGAGCGTCAGCTCCTCGCCCCGGCTGATGTTGCGAGCACGCTGCGCCGCCTTCAGCACAAGCTCGAAGCGGTTCGGAACCTGGAGGATGCAGTCTTCAACCGTAACGCGTGCCATATCGAAAACCAGTCGCTGCTTGGGAGGACAAAACTAGATAGACGTCGGCCCCCCGCGCCGCAAGGCTTTTGCCGGAAGCCGGCCGTCCCGGACGGGTCAGAGCCGACGCATCGGCATGGGCGGCAGCCGCTCCAGCAGCGCCTCCACCGGTCCTTCCACCGGATGCCGCCAGCCAGGGGCCACCTCCGCCAGGGGCAGCAGCACGAAGCGCCGCAGATGCGCCCGGGGATGCGGCAGCACCGGGTCCGGCGCCCCGCGGACCGTCCCGCCCACCGCGATCAGGTCCAGGTCCAGCGTCCGGGGGGCGTTGGGATAGGGGCGGACCCGGCCGGCCGCATCCTCGATCGCCTGCAGGGCGCGCAGCAGCGCCAGGGGGTCGGCCGTGCCACGCAGCCGGGCCACGCCGTTCACATAGGGGGGCGAGCGCGGGTCCGGCGGGTCGGCCGGCGTTTCCCACCAGTTGCTCAGCGCCACCAGCGGCAGGCCGCAGATTCCGTCCAGCGCCGCCGCGGCGCGGCGGCAGGCCTCCAGCGGCCCGGTGCCGTCGGCGGCGGGCAGGTTGGCCCCCAGCGCGACCAGCGTATCGGCGAAGGGCCGCCCCGCCGCCTCAGGGACGCCGGACATTCCAGAAGATCGGCATGTTGGCGGGCACGATGTCCTGCAGGGTGTCGCGGTAGGCGGTCGGGTAGAAGAGCTGGCCCAGGGGCAGGAAGGGAACCTCCTCGAAGGCGATCGACTGCATGTCCCGGGCGATCCGTTTCTGGGCCGTCTCGTCCGGGGCGTCGAACCAGCGGTCGCGCAGCGCCTCCAGCCGCGGGCTGGTGGGCCAGCCGAACCAGCCGCCGGCGCCGTTGCCGCGCAGCGGGATATGGGTGGCGGGGTCGGCCACCGTCAGCCCCTCATAGGTGGTGGCGAAGGCGCTCCATCCCCCCTTCTCCACCGGCTCCTTGCTCGTCCGCCGCTGCACCAGCGTGCCCCAGTCCATGCTGGTGTATTCCACGTTCAGCCCGAGCCGCTTGAACAGATCCGCCGCCACCTGGGCGAAGGTCTGGGTGGTGGGATAGTCGGAGGGCGACATCAGCACGATCCGGTCGCCCTTGTAGCCGCTCTCGGCCACCAGCTTCCGCGCCCGCTCGATGTCGCGCGGGCCGGCCAGCACCTCCATCCCCGCATCGTTGGCCATGGGCAGGCCGGGGGTGAAGACGCCGCAGGGGACCTGGAAGAGCTCCTTTTCCTCCCCCAGAGCGGCGGTCATGAAGTCCCGCTGATCCAGCACCGAGAGGATGGCGCGCAGCAGCTTCGGGTTGTCGAAAGGCGGGTGCAGGTGGTTCAGCGCCAGCATCCCCATCACCCCCACCCGGTCGTTCACCGCGACCTTCACCCCGCGCGAGCCGCGCAGCATGGGCAGCAGGTCGAACTGCGGCACCTGCACCCAGTCCACCTCGCCATTCTGCAGGGCCGAGGAGGCGGTGGCGCTGTCGGGCATGACCCGCCATTCCACCCGGTCGAAATGCACCACCTTGCCGCCGGCGAGGTAGCTCGGCGGCTCCTGGCGCGGCTGGTAGCGGTCGAAGCGCGCATAGACGGCGCGGTCGCCGGAGACCCATTCGTCGCGCAGGAAGCGATAGGGGCCGCTGCCGACATACTCGGTGATCTGCTGGAAGGGATCGGTCCTCGCGATCCGCTCCGGCATGACGAAGCAACTGTCGGCGAAGGCATGGGTCATCAGGGCGAAGGGGTGCTTCAGCCGGATCTCGAAGCGCCGGTCGTCCAGCGCCTTCATCTCTTCCGTCAGCTCCAGCAACTTCTGGCCCAGCGGGCGGCGCTTCGCCCAGCGGTTGATGCTGGTGACGCAATCCACCGCCCGCACCGGCTCCCCGTCATGGAAGAGCAGCCCGTCCCGCAGGGTGAAGCGCCAGGTGAGATGGTCGCCGGAAAGCTCGTGCCTCGCCACCATCTGCGGCCGCGGCACGAAGCCGGCGTCGCGGGCATAGAGCATGTCCCAGATCATCAGCCCGTGGTTTCGGGCGATGGTGGTCGTGGTCCAGACCGGGTCGGCATTGGCCAGGTTGCTTTCCGGCACGAAGCGGAGGACCCGGGCATTTTGTGCCAGGGCCGGGCCGGAGAGTGGGGAAACCGGCAATGCCGGCGCCGCCATGCTCAGGGCGCCCGCCGCCAGGAAACTTCTGCGTCGCATGGCCCCGAATCCCTTTTGCCGCCGGAGCCATGAGGCTAGGCGGCCCACGCCCCGGATTCCAGCGGGCAGGGCATCGCAGAAAATGCGGCGGGGGCTGCCCCGTTTTCGCCCCATTCTGAACGCCGCTGTCGAGCCAGCTTCATGCCTTTCCTGAATTGAAGTCTTTTATATGTTGATGGAATTCAGTTTTTCCGACCGCGGATCGAAGGAAATTGGGGCGAAATTGTGTTTGCAATGGGGCAGCGAGGGCCCCTATGAGGGCCGGGGCGAGTTTGATGCCGCATCGCACAACGGGATGCAGGGGGCGGGGTCTTGCGGGATTTTCGGATCGGAAAGGGGCTCGTGGGTGGGCTGGCGGTGCTTCTGCTCGCCTGTGCCTCCGGCCATGCCCTGGCACGGCCCTTGCGGAATTCGGGCGGCGGGCTGGTGATCACCGCCGCTTTCGGCGGCGCGGTGCCGTCGCAGAACATCGGCGGCGACAGCGTCTACGTCATCGCGCGGCTGGGTGATGCCGAAGGGCTGAACGACCGCTTCACGATCGCCAGGGCCTCGCCCTTCCTGCCCCAGACCAAGGCGGTCTGGGACAGCCGTCCGCAGATGGCCCTGGGTGCGCGCTACGATATCGGCCGGATCGAGAACCTGGGCGAGGTCTCCGTCGGCGCCCTGGTCTGTGCCGCCGTCGAGTACGATCCGGCGGAACGCCGCCCGATGGTCGGTGTCGCCTCGCTGCGCGTGAGCTTCTGACGCGCATCGCATCCACCGGAGGCGTGGGCCGCGTTCAGCCGTAGCGTTCCTCCAGCCAGGGATCGCCGCGGTGGTGATAGCCGCGGACCTCCCAGAAGCCCGGCCGGTCCTGCGCCAGGAACTCGATCCGCCGCAGCCATTTGGGGCTCTTCCAGAAATACAGGTGCGGCACCACCAGCCGCATCGGCCCGCCATGCTGCCGCGTCAGCGGCGCGCCGTTCCAGCGGAAGGCCAGCAGGTTCGCGGGCCGCGCGAAATCCTCCATGGCGAGATTGGTGGTGTAGCCGTCATGGGATTCGAGCGAGACGAAGCGGGCCTCGTCCTTCACCCGCACATGCCCGATCAGGGCACTGACCGGCACGCCGTCCCAGTCGTTGTCGTAGCGTGACCACTGCGTGACGCAGTGGATGTCGTTGCGGAAGCCCTGCTGCGGCATGGCCTGGAGCGCGTCCCAGTCGAGCAGCGCCGGTGCCGCCACGAGCCCGTCGATCCGCAGCTTCGCGCGGTCCAGAGGCACCTCGGGCTGCACGCCGAGATCCAGCACCGGGAAGTCGGTCACCAGGCGCTGGCCGGGCGGCAGGCGGTCCCGCTCCGGATCGCCGGGCCTGCCGGTGAGCAGGCGGCCCTCCTCGGCCCAGCGGCGCTTGGTTTCCACCAGCTTCTCGCGGATACGCCCGGCCGGCCCGGTCCCATCCTCGCTCATCCCATCCCTCCTCGCGCGGCGGCAGGGATGGCAGATGAGGCGGCGGGGCCGGTGGCGCAACGGGCCGCATCGCGCCCCGGCGAGCGCGGCTTCAGGGCGTGGCGGGCAGTTCCCGTGCCAGCGGCGCGTCCGCTCGGGCCGGGGAGGCGCACAGGGCAAGGACCGACACCAGCACCAGCGCGCCGATCATGCCGACATGGCCGGTGGCGGTGTGGAAGGCGACGACCTACCTCGGCCCCGGCTTCAGCCCCGGTCGCGCATCAGCCGGGCCTTGTCGCGCTTCCATTCGCGGTCGGCGATGGCGGCGCGCTTGTCGGCCTTGTTCTTGCCCTCGGCGAGGCCCAGCACGACCTTGGCCATGCCGCGCTGGTTGAACAGGATCTCCAGCGGCACCAGGGTCGCGCCTTCCTTGGAGACCGCCCCGGCCAGCGAGGTCATCTGCTTACGGTGGAGCAGCAGCTTGCGCGGGCGGCGCGGCTCGAACTTCGCCACCACCGAACCCGCCTGCCATTCGGGGATGTAGCAGTTGAACAGCCACATCTCCCCGTCCCGCTCGCCTGCCCAGGCCTCGGTCAGCGTGGCGCGGCCGGCGCGCAGCGACTTCACCTCCGGCCCGACGAGCATGATGCCCGCCTCCACCGTGTCGTTGATCTTGTAGTCGAAACGCGCCTTGCGGTTGGTCGCGGCGGTTCCGTGGCTGATCAGGCCCTTCTTGCGTGGCTCTGCCATGCTGTCCGTTCCCGGAGCCCGTGTCCCGCGCACCTGGCGGGCCGGTTTCCGGCCTTTCCTGTCATCGCGTGGCCCGGCCCCGGGCTGTCACGCCCGCCGGCCGTCACGCCCTGGCACCCTGGGGGCCTCGCCCCGGGCGCCACATTCAGTTGAGCAGCCCCGCCGCCACCATCGCCTCGCGCACCCGGCCACGGCTGGCCTCCGCGATCGGCGCCAGGGGCAGGCGGCAATGGTCGGAACCATAGCCCAGCAGGCTGGCGGCATGCTTCACCGGCCCCGGCGAGGTCTCGCAGAACATCGCATCATGCACCGGCAGCAGCCGGTCCTGGATCGCGATGGCCTCGGCCACCCGGCCCTCGGCCCAGGCATCGTGCATCTCCCGGCACAGGCGCGGGGCGACATTGGCGGTGACGCTGATGCAGCCATGGCCGCCGGCGGCCAGGAAGGCCACCGCCGTGTGGTCCTCGCCGGAAAGCTGGCAGAAATCCGGGCCGCAGGCGGCGCGGGTGTGCAGCGGCCGGGCGAGGTTCGCCGTGGCGTCCTTCACCCCCACGATATTGGGGTGCTTCGCCAGCCGCGCCATGGTCTCGACGCTCATGTCCACCACCGAGCGCGGCGGGATGTTGTAGATCACCACCGGCAGGTCCACCGCATCGGCGACGGCCATGAAGTGGCGGTACAGCCCCTCCTGCGTCGGCTTGTTGTAGTAGGGCGTGACCACCAGCGCGGCATCCGCGCCCACCTCCTTGGCATGGCGGGTCAGGCGGATCGCCTCGGCCGTGCTGTTGGAGCCGGCGCCGGCCATCACCGGCACGCGGCCGGCGGCGACCTCGACGCAGAGCTCCACCACGCGGTCGTGCTCGGCATGGGACAGGGTCGGGCTCTCGCCCGTGGTGCCGACGGGGATGAAGCCCTGGGTGCCCTGCTCGACCTGCCATTCGACGTGGTCGCGGAAGGCTTTCTCGTCCAGGGCTCCTTCGCGCGTCATCGGGGTGACCAGGGCGACGAGGGAGCCCTTGAACATGGCGGATGATCCTTGAGGATGGCGGGCGGAAATCATGGGCCCCGCCGGATGGCGGGGGGAAGTCGCCGAAACTAGGCGTCCGGCGGGCGCGGAACAAGGCGGCGCGGGACGGCTTCCGCGCCGGGATGCGTGCGGCCCCGGCGTGCGGCCCCGGCGTGGGGATTTCCGGCGTGGGGATTTCCGGCGTGGGGATTTCCGGCGTGCCGGGGGCAGCCCGCCGGAACGGAGGACGGATCGGGATGAACCAGGCGCGAAACGACCGCCCCCGGCCGCAACCCGCCACGGGACAAAGCCGCCGCGCTCGGGTAAAGGCGATGTCATGCGCCGTGCCGCCATCGCCCTGCTGCTCGCCACCGTCGCCTTCCCGAGATCCATTCCCGCCCAGCCCTGGTCGCCGGAAGACCAGCGCAATGCCGGGCGGGTGGCCCTGGCCATGGCGGATTCCGGCCGGATGATGGAGGCCCAGGGCCTCGCCCTCACCGCCGATCCGATGGTCCGCAAGCTGGTCACCTGGATTCGCCTCCAGGCCAAGGACCAGGCCACGGCAGGCGAGCTGGCCGCCTGGATCGAGGCCAATCCGGACTGGCCGCTGCCCGGCCTGATGGCGAAGCGCGCCGAGGAGGCGCTGGTCAACGACCCCGACGACGCGCTGGCGCTGCGCTTCTTCGCGCAGCATCCGCCGCGCGGCCTGGAGGGCGCACAGCGCTATGCGGATGCGCTGAACCGCGCCGGAAGGCTGGGCGAGGTCACGCCCGTGCTGCGCGCCGCCTGGGTGCAGGCCCCGGGCGACGCCGTTGCGGAACCCGGCTTCCTGGCCCGCAACGCCTCGGTGCTGACGCCGGAGGACCACTGGCAGCGCTTCGACCGGCTCGCCTATGCCCGCGAACTCGGCGCGGCGGCGCGGGTGATGCCCTATCTCGACCCGGCGCGCCGCCCCGCGGCCTCGGCCCGGCTGGCGCTGGCCGGGGACCGGCCGGAGGCGGAGGCGCTGCTGCCCGCCGTGAGCACGCCCGATCTGGGGCTGCTGGTGGAACAGGCCCGCTGGCTGCGGCGGCGCGACCGCGATGCCGAGGCCGCCACGGTCTGGGAAGCCGCCGCGCGGCTGCAACGGGACCTTTCCCCCGAGGCCGCCCGGGCGGTCTGGACGGAGCGCGAGGTCCTCGCCCGCAAGCTGATCCGCCTGAACGAGCCGCGCGCCGCCTACCGGGTCGCGGCCGAGCACGGCCAGCCCGGGCCGGGTGCCGCGCGCGGCGAGGCGGAGTTCCTGGCCGGCTGGATCGCCCTGCGCCGCCTGAACGAGCCCGCCACCGCGCATCTGCATTTCAGCCGGGTGGCCGAGGGCAGCACCAGCATCATCACGCGCTCCCGCGCCGCCTACTGGCAGGGCCGCGCCCTGGCCGCGCAGGGCGATACGGCCGGCGCCAAGGCCGCCTGGAACGCCGCCGCCAGCCTGCCGACCTCCTATTACGGGCAGCTCGCCTCCTTCACCCTGAACGAGAGCCCCGCCCGGCTGGCGGAGCGCATCCGCGCCGCCGGCGCCGCCCCGCCGCCACCCGGCCAGACCGCGCTCTTCGTGGACCGGGAACTTCCCCGGGCGGTGCTCACCCTGGCCGATCTCGGGTTGCAGCGGCGCGCCCTGCCCTTCCTGCTGCGGCTGGAGGAGCTGTCGCCGGATGCGGGAACGCGGCTGCTGGTGGCGCGGCTGGCGGACAGCACCGGGCGGCCGGACCAGGCGGTCTGGGTCTCGCGCCGCTCCGGCATCGACGGCGTGGCCCTGGTGCCCGAGGGCTGGCCCACCCCCTACCCCACGCCGGACGGGCTGGAGCCGGCCCTGGTCCGCGCCATCTCGCGCCAGGAAAGCAATTTCGACCCCCAGGCGGTCTCGCCCTCCAATGCCCGCGGGCTGATGCAGCTGCTGCCCACGACGGCGGCCGAGGTGGCGCGCAGGAACGGGATCCCGCACCAGTTCGGCTGGCTGACCAGCGACCCGGCGCACAACATGAAGCTCGGCTCGATCTACCTGGGCGACCAGCTCGCCCGCTTCGGCGACAACCCGGCTCTGGCGGCGGCGGCCTACAATGCCGGGCCGCGCCGGGTTGCGGAATGGCTGGCCACCTATGGCGAGCCGGGCACGCCCGGCGTGGACATGATCGACTGGGTGGAGCTGATCCCCTTCTCCGAGACCCGGAACTACGTGCAGCGCGTGATCGAGAACATGGTCGTCTATCGTGCCCTCGGCGGCGACGGGGCGCAGCCCCATCCCCTGGCCCGCTGGCTGGCTCCCTGAGCATGGCGGAACAGGCTCCGCGGGAGCGCCGGATACGCAGCCGCGACGGATACACCCTGGCGGTGCTGGACTGGGCGGGCGACGCCTCGCGCACCCCGCTGCTCTGCCTGTCCGGGATCGGGCGCAACGCGCTGGACTTCGCCGGCCTGGCGGAGCGCCATGCCGGGCAGCGCCGCGTGGTGGCGCTCGACTATATCGGCCATGGGGAAAGCGACCGCGCCGCCGAGGTCACGCGCTACGACCCGCGCGAGGCCCTGGCCGATGTGCTGGATGTCTGCGCCGCGCTGGGCATGCCGCGGGTGGTCACGGTGGGCACCTCCTTCGGCGGGCTGCTCTCCATGTTCCTGGCGCTCCAGCGGCCGGCCATGCTGCGGGGCGTGGTGCTGAACGATATCGGTCCGCGCATCGAGAGCGGCGGGGTCGGCCGGGTGCGGGAGTTCCTGGGGCGGGACCCTGCCTTCGCCTCGGAGGCCGAGGCGGCCCAGTATCTCCGCCGGGTGCAACCGCAGCTTCCGGTGGCCGACGAGGCCGGCTGGCTGCGCCTCGCCGCGCGCACCTACAAGCGCGGCCCCGACGGCCGCCTGCACCCGCGATGGGACCTGCGCATCGCGCGGGCCATGGACACGGGCGCGGCGGTGAGCGATTTCGGCCCGCTCTTTTCCGGCCTGCACGACATCCCGGTCCTGCTGGTCTGGGGCGAGCTGAGCGAGATCCTTTCCGCCGCCACGGTGAACCGGATGCGGGGGGAGAAGCCGGACCTGGAGCTCGTGGTCCACCCGACCTCCGGCCATGCCCCGCTTCTGGAGGAACCGGAGATCGCCCCGCGCCTGGATGCCTTCCTGGACCGGCTGGCGTGACCGCCCTGGCCCAACAAGCGGCGACCCCGCGCCTCGCGATCCTCGTCGCCTCCATGGGCGGCGTGGGGCGTCTGCGCCCGGCGCCCGGCACCTGGGGCTCGGCCCTGGTCCTGCCCCTCGCCTGGCTCGGCCCCGGGCCCTGCATGCTGGCGGCGGTGCTCTTCACCCTAGCCGGGGTGCTGGCCGTCAGCCGCCTGCCCCGGGCGCAGAGCGACCCGCCCTGGGTGGTGGTGGACGAGGCCGCCGGGCAGAGCTTCGCCCTGGCCGCGCTGGCGCCGCAGGCCGGTCTTGCCTGGGTGCTGGCCGCCTTCCTTCTGTTCCGCTTCTTCGACATCCTGAAGCCGCCGCCGGTCCGCTGGGCCGACCGGCGCGACGGGCCGGTCTGGGTGATGCTGGACGACGTGCTGGCCGGGGCGCTCGCCGCCGCCGTGCTGGCGATCGCGCGGAGCCTGCCGTGATGCTGCCTGACGAGACCCTGGCGCAGGCCGGGCGCCTGCTGGAACGCCTCCAGGCCCGGGGGCTGACCCTGGCCACGGCGGAAAGCTGCACGGGCGGGCTGATCGCCGCCGCGCTGACGGCCGTCCCCGGCTCCTCCGCCACGGTGCTGGCGGGGTTCGTGACCTATTCCAACGGGGCCAAGACGGCGATGCTGGGCGTGCCGGAGGCGGTGATCGCCTCGGTGGGCGCGGTCAGCGAGGAAACCGCCCGCGCCATGGCCGAGGGCGCGCTGGAACGTTCCGGCGCCGACCTCGCCGTGGCGGTGACGGGCATCGCCGGGCCCGGCGGCGCCGTGCCGGGCAAGCCGGTGGGGACGGTCTGGTTCGGCCTCGCCCGGCGGGGCCGGCCGGTGCGCGCGCTGCGCCACGTCTTCCCCGGCGACCGCACGGCGGTCCGCGCCGCGACCGTGGCCGAGGCGCTCCGCCTGCTGGACGAGGCGGCCTGACGCCGGGGGCGGCGGAGCCTCCCCCGGGTCGCGCCGATCAGCGTTCCGCGACGATGCCGCGGATGGCGGCCAGGGTTTCCTCGATCATGCCCGAGGACACGTCGAGATGCGTGCAGGCGCGGATCTTGCCGGCCAGGGCACTGACCAGGATGCCCTGGCGGCGCAGCTCCGTCTGCAGATCAGCGGGCGAGAAGCCGGCGCCGCGCGGGTCGAAATAGACCAGGTTGGTATCCGGATCGGTCACCTCGATGCCCGGGATCTGCTTCAGGCCGCGCGCCAGGGCGGCGGCGTTCATGTGGTCCTCGGCCAGCCGGTCCACGTGGTGGTCAAGGGCGTAGAGGCAGGCCGCGGCGCAGACGCCGCCCTGGCGCATCGCCCCGCCCAGCCGCTGCTTCCAGCGCCAGGCATGGCCGATGAACTCCTCCGACCCGCAGAGCACCGCGCCGAGCGGGGCGCCGAGGCCCTTGGTGAAGTCGAGCCAGGCGGTGTCGAAGCCGGCGCACATCTCCGCGGCCGGGATGCCGGAGGCGACGCAGGCGTTCAGCAGCCGGGCGCCGTCCATATGCGTGGCCCAGCCCTGCTCATGCGCCACCGCCGCCACGGCATCGAGCTGCGCCTTCGGCCAGACCGCGCCGCCGCCATGGTTCGAGGTCTGCTCGACCTCCAGCATGGTCTGGGGCGGGGCGTTGCGGTTGCGCGGGCGGATGGCGGCGCGGACGGCCTCGGCATCGAACATGCCGCGCGGGCCGGCGAGCCCGGTGATCTGCACCCCGCCCAGCGCGGCATGGGCGCCGCCTTCGCTGTTGATGATATGCGCCGTCTCATGCGCCAGGATCTCGTCGCCCGGCCGTGTGTGGACCAGCGTGGCGATGACGTTGCACATGGTGCCGGAGGGCAGGAAGACCGCCGCCTCCTTGCCCAGCAGGGCCGCCATGCGGTCGCAGAGCGCGTTGATGGTCGGGTCGTTGCCCGATTGGTCGTCGCCCACCTCGGCCCGGGTCATGGCCTCCAGCATCGCCGGGGTCGGGCGGGTCTGGGTGTCGGAATAGAGGTTGATCCGGACGGGCGGCGCACCGGCGGGCGGGCGGGGCGGGGCATGGACCATGCGCGCGGACTCCTGACACTGCTTCGGCGGGGAAACTGGCAGGGATGGCGCATCGCGTCATCCCCTCGCGCCCCGGATCAGCGGCGCAGAGGCAGGGCGGCCCGCACCATCTCCAGCCAGGCCCTGGCCGCCGGGGAGAGCGCGCCGTCCTGCCGCCAGATCAGCCCGCACTGCCAGCGCAGGTCGGGCTCCTCGACCAGCGCCACGGGCATGGAGAGCGGCGCGCGGGGGGCGACCATCAGGCGGGGCAGCAGCGCCACGCCCAGGCCGGAGGCCACCAGGGCGGTGATGAAGTCGCTCTGCCCGCTGCGCGCCGCCTCGCGCGGGGCGAAGCCGCGGGCGGCGCAGGCGCGCTGGATCACCTCGTTCAGCGCGAAGCCGGTCTCGAAGAGGATCAGCGGCCGGTCGCGCAGCTCCTCCAGCCGGATCGCCTCCCGGCCGGAAAGCGGGTCGCCCTCCGGCAGCAGGGCGACCAGCGGATCGTCCCAGACCGGCTGCCATTCCAGCCCCGCGGCGATCGGCAGAATGGCCATGGCCATCTCGATCTCCCCGCCCAGCACGGCTTCCGACAGGGTTAGCGAGCCCTGTTCCAGCAGGGCGATGGTGATGTCCGGATGCGCGGCCCGGAAACGCCCGACCAGCGGCGCGAAGAGCGCGGCACTGCCGAAGGGGGTCAGCCCCAGGCGCAGGTGGCCGCGCGTCAGCCCGCGCAGCGCGTCCAGCTCGGCCAGCATGGTGTCGCGGCTGGCCAGCATGGCCTGGGCATGGCGCAGCACGACCTCCCCGGCCTCCGTGGGCCTCACCCCATGGGGCAGGCGGTGCAGCAGGTCGAGGCCCACCTCGTCCTCCAACTGGCGGACGGCCTTGCTGACGGTGGGTTGGCTCGCGAAGATCTCGCGGCTGGCGGCGGAGAAGCCGTTGCGCCGCACGACCTCGACGAAGGCCCGGAGGGCGCGCAGGTCCATACCCTATTCTGTATCGGAATGGGCTGAATTCCAGCAATTCATTTTGGGTATGCTGCGGCGCGGCCTATCTTTCTGCCTCCGACGCCCCAGCGGACATCAGCCATGAGCATCCCCGTCAACCTCGCAGGACCCTTGCGGCACGAGTTCCAGAAGCGCTGGTGGCTCCAGGCCGGCTTCTTCGTCCTGGTCTCCTGGGTCAGCGGGCAACTGGTGCAGCGGACGGGGATCGGCCTGCCCGGCACCATCCTGGGCCTGGGGCTCGTGCTGGTGCTCCTCGCCTCCCGCCTGATGCGGCCGGAAAGCCTGCGACGTGGCGCGCTGGTTCTTCAGGACCACCTGATGCTGTTCTTCGTGCCGCCCATGCTGGCGTTGCTGGACCATCCGGAATTCCTCAGCCGCGACGGCCTGCTGGTGCTGCTCTCCGTGGTGGCCGGCACGCTGGCCGTGATGGCCGGGACCGGGCTGGTGGTGGAGTTCTGCATCCGCGCCATCGAGCGGGCCGAGGCGCGCGAAGGCACTCTCCGGGACGGGCATCATGTGGCCTGAGCATCCCCTCGCCGCCCTGGCCTGGCTGCTGGCGACGTTGGCGATCTATGCGGGCAGCCGAGCCCTGCACCGCCGTTTCCTGGCATGGTGGAGTTCGCCGCTGCTGCTCACCTGGGTCTCGCTGCTGGTGCTGATCCCGATGGCCCATTCGGACTACCGGACCTATCTCGGCGGCACCGCCTGGCTGGGGGCGCTGCTGGGGCCGGCGACCATCTCCTTCGCGCTGCCGATCTACGACCAGCGGGCGCTGATCCGGCGCTACTGGCCGGTGCTGACGGCCGGGG
Organism: Roseomonas mucosa ATCC BAA-692; assembly: GCF_000622225.1. Classification (GTDB taxonomy): domain Bacteria; phylum Pseudomonadota; class Alphaproteobacteria; order Acetobacterales; family Acetobacteraceae; genus Roseomonas; species Roseomonas mucosa. The sequence goes on from NZ_JHWD01000003.1 coordinate 302,468, forward strand.
TGCTGGCGGGCAGCGTGTTGTCCGTCGCCGTCTCGGCCGCGATGGCACATCTGCTGCACTTCTCGCCGACCATGGAGCTGAGCCTCTTTCCGCGCTCCGTGACCACGCCCTTCGCCATGATCGCCTCGCAGGAGATCGGTGGCGTCCCCGGCATCACCGCCAGCTTCGTGGCCATCACCGGCATCTTCGGCGCCACGATCGGGCCGGCGCTGATTCGCCTGCTGCGCCTGCGCAGCGGCTTCGCGCGTGGTGCCATGCTCGGCATGGGCGCGCATGGCGCCGGCGTCGGGCGGGCCTACCAGCTTTCGGCGCAGGACGGTTCCGTGGCCAGCACGGTGATGGTGCTGGCGGGGCTGCTCAACGTGCTGGTGGCGGTGGGGGTCGCCGCCCTGATGGGGTGACGGCTCAGCCGGCGCCGCCCGGCTGGAAGTGCTTCCGCCAGACCGGTCCGGCGCCGGGGCGCGCCGCCACGGCCCGGGTCAGCGCCTCCAGCCTCGGGCAGTGGGCCGGTATCCAGTCCTTCCCGCCCATCCAGCGGGTCAGGACCGAGAGATAGATATCCGCCGCCGAGAAGCGCGATCCCAGGATGAAGGGGTCCGGCCTCGCCTCCCGCTCCACCAGAAGCCAGATCTCCCGTCCCATCTCGCGCGCGCGCTCGCGGATGGCAGGGGCATGGGACGGATCGGCGCTGAAGCGCTCCGGATAATCGACGCGGGTCACGTGCGGATAGAATTCCCCGGCGGCCAGCGCCATCCAGCGCAGGGCCCGGGCGCGTGCCGGATCGCCGGGCGGCGGCAGAAGGGCCGCTTCGGGGTGCCGGTCCGCCAGGGTCAGCAGGATGGCGAGGCTCTCCGTCAGCACCGTTCCATCCGGAAGCAGCATCGCAGGAACACGGCCCATCGGGTTGATCCTGCGATATTCGTCGGAGAGCTGATGGTCGCCTTCCAGGGGCACCGGACGCAGCTCCACGGGGGCGCCGATTTCCGCCAGGGCCATTTCCGCGGTGCAGGAGCCGGAGCGGCGGTCACCGTAGAGGATATAGGGTTCCATGACCCGTGACACTGCGCCCGGAAGCGCGGCGGAGGCGAGTCAGAAAACCTGATGCCCCGTATCAGCCCGCTTCATGGAGGCTTCAAGGAAGCAGTCAGGAAACGCCTTCAACCTGCTGATCCTGTGGTTTTCTAGCTGATCGGCTGCGGCTCGCCACGCGGCTGGGTGACGCCGGGGCGGCCATAAAGGGCCATGGCGCGGCGTTCGAAGGCCCGGACCATCAGCCGCACCGCCTCACCGAAGACGGTGCCGATCACCGCCTGGAGCAGGCGTGAGCGGAACTCGAAATCCACGAAGAAGTCGACTTCGCAGCCCGTACCGCCGCCTGGCTGCGGCACGGGCCGGAAGCGCCACTGGTTGTTCAGGTAGCGGAAGGGACCATTCAGGTATTCGACCTGGACATGGCCGGGGCGGTCCAGCGTGACCTGGGAGCGGAAGGTCTCGCGGAACATCTTGAAGCCGATGGTCAGATCGGCCACCAGCTTCTTCTCGTCGCCCGAAATGACCCTTGCGCCCACGCACCAGGGCAGGAATTCCGGGTACCGGCCGACATCCGCGACCAGATCGAACATCTGCTGCGGCGTGTACCGGAGCAGCCTCTTTTCTGCATGGGTCGGCATCAGACGGCCGAACGCGCCCCCTGCCCGGCCGGTTGCATCCCGAGCCGGGCCTCGCGGGCGGCCCGGAGCGCCGCGAAGTCACGGTCGGCATGGTAGGAGGAACGGGTCAGCGGCGTGGCCGAGACCAGCAGGAAGCCCTTGGAACGGGCCATGGCGGCATAGTCCTCGAACTCCGCCGGCTCCACGAAACGGTCCACGGCGGCATGCTTGACCGTGGGCTGCAGGTACTGGCCGATGGTCAGGAAGTCGATCTCGGCCGAGCGCATGTCGTCCATGACCTGCAGCACCTCGACCCGGGTCTCGCCCAGCCCGACCATGATGCCGGACTTTGTGAAGACCATCGGGTCCAATTCCTTCACCCGGTCCAGCAGGCGGAGCGAGTGGAAGTAGCGGGCGCCGGGGCGGATGCTCGGATAGAGCTTCGGCACCGTCTCCAGATTGTGGTTGAAGACGTCCGGCCTCGCCTCCACGACAACCTCCAGGGCCCCATCCTTGCGCAGGAAGTCGGGGGTCAGGATCTCGATGGTCGTGTCCGGCGCGGCGCGGCGGATGGCGCCGATGGTCTCGGCGAAATGCCGGGCACCGCCATCCTTCAGGTCGTCGCGGTCCACCGAGGTGACGACGACGTGCTGGAGGCCGAGCTTGGCCACGGCGTCGCCGACCCGGCGCGGCTCGTCCGCGTCCAGATGCTTCGGCATGCCGGTGGTGATGTTGCAGAAGGAGCAGGCGCGCGTGCAGATCTCGCCCATGATCATCATGGTCGCGTGGCGCTTGGACCAGCACTCCCCGATATTCGGGCAGGCGGCTTCCTCGCAGACCGTCACGAGCTTGTTGTCGCGCATCAGCTCGCGCGTCTCGTGATAGACCGGATGGGTCGGGGCCTTGACCCGGATCCATTCCGGCTTGCGCTTGATCGGGTTATCGGGCCGGTGCGCCTTCTCCGGATGGCGCAGGGCCGCCGCGGAAGGGACCGCGGCCGGGCGTGGCGAGAGCGTGGGCAAGGGTTCGCGCGCCGCCAGCGCGGCGCGCACCTCCTCGTTCGGGGTGGGGGCGATGACGGCCGCTGCCGCCTCGCCGCTCCGCTGCACCGCGCCGCCGGCGCGGTGGTCCACCAGGATACGGTTGGCCATGACGTCCCTAGATGTGGATCACGCGGCCATAGGCATCAAGCACCGACTCATGCATGGCTTCCGAGACCGTGGGGTGGGGGAAGATCGTGTCCATGAGCTCCTGCTCGGTGGTCTCCATCGTCTTGGCGATGACATAGCCCTGGATCATCTCCGTCACCTCGGGCCCGACCATGTGGGCACCCAGCAGCTCCCCGGTCTTGCTGTCGAAGACGGTCTTGATGAAGCCCTCGGGCTCGCCCAGCGCGATCGCCTTGCCGTTGCCGATGAAGGGGAAGCGGCCGACGCGCACCTCGTGCCCGGCCTCCTTGGCCCTGGCCTCGGTCAGCCCCACGGAGGCGACCTGCGGGCGGCAATAGGTGCAGCCCGGGATGTTGTTGGTGTCCATCTTGTGCGGATGGCCGCCGGCGATGGCCTCGATGCAGGCGATGGCCTCGTGGCTGGCCTTGTGCGCCAGCCAGGGCGCGCCGGTCAGGTCGCCGATGGCGTAGACGCCGGGCTCCCCGGTCTCGCCGAAGCCGGTGGTGACCACATGGGTCCGCTCCACCTTCACCTTGGTGCCTTCCAGGCCGAGATCCTCGACATTGCCGACGATGCCGACCGCCGAGATCAGCCGGTCGGCGGTGATCTCCTGGGTCTTGCCGCCGGCCTCGACCGTGACGGTCACGCTGTCGGCGCCCTTCTTCACGCCCTGCACCTTGGCGCCGGCCAGGACGGTCATGCCCTGCTTCTGGAAGGCCTTCTGCACGAAGGCGCTGACCTCGGCATCCTCGACCGGCAGGATGCGGTCCAGCGCCTCGATCAGCGTCACCTTGGCGCCCATGTTCAGGTAGAAGGAGGCGAATTCCGAGCCGATGGCGCCGGAGCCGATCACCACCAGCGACTTCGGCATCTCCTGCGGCACCAGGGCCTCGCGGTAGGACCAGATCAGCTTGCCGTCCGGCTCGATGCCGGGGAGGACGCGGGCGCGGGCACCGGTGGCGAGCACGATGTGCTTCGCCTGGATCTCGGCGACCGGCTTGCCGTCCTTGGCCACCGAGAGCCTGCCCGGCCCCGCCAGCTTCGCATGGCCGTCGAAGACCGTGACCTTGTTCTTCTTCAGCAGGTGCTTCACGCCGCCCGAGAGCTGCGAGGCGACCGCGCGGGAGCGCTTGACCACCTTCTGGAAGTCGAAGCGGATATTGTCGGCGGCGAAGCCATAGGCATCCAGCGTGTGCAGCAGGTGGTTGATCTCGCTGGCGCGCAGCAGCGCCTTGGTCGGGATGCAGCCCCAGTTGAGGCAGATGCCGCCCAGGTTCTCGCGCTCCACCAGCGCCACCTTCATCTTCAGCTGCGCCGCGCGGATCGCCGCGACATAGCCGCCGGGGCCACCGCCCACCACCACCAGGTCGAACTGCTCGGCCATCGGTTCTTGTCCTTCCGTGTGATCAGCCCGCCGCCAGACCCGGCAGGCGGCGCAGCGCCGGCATCCGCCGGGCCGCGAGTGAGAGGATTCCCCAGGCCGCGGCAATGGCGCCGCCGAGCATCAGGGCGAGGTTGTAGCGTTCCTGGTTCACCGAGGCCCCGGCATGGACGAGGAGCATGATCCAGGCGGGCGCGGCGTAGAGCAGGAGCGGCGTCAGCCGGCCGGCGCGGCGCGCGGCGGCAAGGCCGAAGGGCGCCAGGAGAACCATGCCGATCCCCCAGTAGCGGCCGATCCACAGCCCTCTCCAGGCGAGGGAGAGCGTGGTCAGCGCGTGCCAGAACGGGTGGAGCAGGATGCCCTCCCGCACGATCGCGGCGAAATGCGCGTCGATGCCGCCGGACAGCGCCAGGGCCGCCTCGCGGTGCTGCTGGCCCAGGTCGTAGAAGCTGCCGGGCCGGTCCCAGTCGAGCGGCCAGACCGTGTCCCGGCCGAACAGGGCGGTGGCGAGGTTGTCGCCGAAATCCGGCAGCCAGTAGAGGAAGGAGGCCAGGAGCTGGCGTGCCGTCATGTCGTTGTAGGACAGGCGCTCGACCAGCACGGCGGGGCCGTAGCCGGCGCTCAGGGCGAAGTGGCCGAGCACGAGCCCGTTGCGGATCATCCAGGGCAGCAGCGGCAGCGCGAGGCCCAGCGCGAGGAGCGGCAGCGCCGGCCAGGAAAGCCGCCCGCGCGCGGCGAAGACGGCGACGGCCAGCAGCGCCACGGGGATCAGCACCATGTGGCTGGGGCGCGTCAGCACCAGCAGGCCGAGGGCCGCGCCCGCCAGCAGGGCCGGGAGGCCCCGCGGGCCGCGATCCTGGAACAGACGGAGGAACAGCAGCGCCGCGCCGGCGAAGAGGAAGAGGCCCAGGCTCTCGGTCATGGCCAGGGTGATGAGCTTGGCATAGCTCGCCAGCGTGCCGAGGCCGATGACGGTGGCAAGCGCCGCGATGGCCGTGCTGCCGGACAGGCGCCGCGCGGCGGCGAACAGGAAGGCCAGCGCGCCGGCACAGAGCGCCATCTGCACCGGCAGGGTGAGGCCGCGATAAGGCGGGCAGTTCTGCGCCACGTCGCCGCTGGACCAGTGGCGGACGAGGCAGGCCGCGTTCTCGCGCAGCCGGGGGTCGAGCTCCATCATTCCGGCGAGGAGCAGCGGATAGCCGGGGCCGAGGAACATGCCGGGCGGCGGGACCTCCCGGCTGCTGTCCACCTTGTCGAAGAAGCCGTCGGAATAGACGCCGTGATGCACCAGGTCCCAGGCCGTCATGGCGTAGAAGCGCTGGTCGAAGACATCCAGCGTCCGGGGCCGCGCGGCCGAGCCGACCGCCAGCAGCACCGCGAGGCACAGGGCGAAGGCGGCCCCGGCCTGGAGCAGCGGGGAGAGATGGCCAGCCGGGCGCGCCATGGCGGTCAGGCCGCGAGGCCCCGCAGCGCCTCGCCATCGAGATAGCAGCGCTGGTGACCGATGGCCGTGCCGGCCCCGAGCCGGTCGTAGAAAGCGACGGCTGCTACGTTGTCGTCCTTCACGCCCCATTCCAGCCGGTCGCAGCCGGCGGCCAGGGCACGGCGCGCCAGATCGGCGAAGATGGCCCGGCCGATGCCCTGCCCCCGGGCCGCTTCCTCGACGAAGACCGTGGTGGCGTGCATCAGGCTGCGGCCGCTGTACATGCGGAAGCGGAAAGTCCAGGCGGCATAGCCGAGCGGCACGCCGTCCCGCTCCACCAGCAGGGCCCAGGCCACGGGCGGCGCGCCGAAGAAGGCGCGCCGCAGGTCGTCCTCCGTTGCGGTCACCCGCTCCGGCTGCCCCTCATGGTCCGCCAGCGCCCGGGTGAGGCGCAGCAGCACGGGGATATCGGCCGGAACGGCGTCCCGCAGCAGCGGGGTCACAGCATCAGGCTCAGCGGGTCCTCGACCGTCTTCTTGAAGGAGGCCAGCCATTCCGCCGCCAGCGCGCCATCGACCACGCGGTGATCGACGGAGAGCGTGCAGGTCATGACCGTGGCGACCGCCAGGGCGCCGTCCTTCACCACCGGGCGCTGCTCCCCGGAGGAGACCGCCAGGATGCCGGCCTGCGGCGGGTTGATGATCGCCGCGAAGTCCTTCACCCCGAACATGCCCATGTTCGAGATGGAGAAGCCGCCGCCCTGGAACTCCTCGGGCTTCAGCTTGCCGGACTTGGCGCGGGCGGCGAGGTCCTTCATCTCGTTGGAGATGGTGGCGAGGCCCTTCTGGTCGGCCTTGCGCACGATCGGCGTGATCAGCCCTTCCGGGATCGACACGGCCACCGAGATGTCCACGTCGTCGTACTGGATGATCGCGTCGTCGGTCCAGGTCGCGTTGACGTTGGGGAACTTCCGCAGCGTCGCCGCCGCCGCCTTGATCACCAGGTCGTTGACCGAGAGCTTGAAGGCGCCCGGCCCGTCCTTCGGCGCGCGGGCGTTCAGGTCGGCGCGCAGCTTCAGCAGCGCATCGAGCTGGATGTCCATCGAGACGTAGAAATGCGGGACGGTCTGCTTGGATTCCGACAGGCGGCGCGCGATGACCTTGCGCATCGAGCTGTTCGGGATCGCCTTGTGCGGGGCCGTGATCGCCGGGGCCTTGGGCGCGGGCTTCGGTGCCTCCGCCTGCGGCGCGGCGGCGGGAGCGGCGGGCTGGGCCGCGGCGGCCGGCTTCGCGGCGGCGCCACCCTGAACACCCCCCTTCTTCTGGGCCGCCTCGATATCCGCCTTCACGATCCGCCCGTTCGGGCCGGAGCCCTGCACGGCGCCCAGGTCGATCCCCGCCTGTTCCGCCATGCGGCGGGCGAGCGGCGAGGCGAAGACGCGGCCGTTGGAGCCGCCGCCCGCGGACGCGGCCGGCGCGGCCTCGCCCTTGGGCTGCGGCGCGGGGACCGGCTGCTCGGCGGCGCCCGCCACCTTGCCGCCGGCTTCCTTGACCGCTTCCAGCGCCGGGCTGCCGGAGGGGGAGGTGTTGCCCTCCCCTCCCTTCCCGTTGGCGGCCGGGGCGCCGGAGGGCACCGCCTCGCCTTCCTCGATCATGATGCCGATGGGCGCGTTGACCTTCACGCCCTCGGAACCGTCGGGCACCAGGATCTTGCCCAGGACGCCCTCGTCGACGGCCTCGAACTCCATCGTGGCCTTGTCGGTCTCGATCTCGGCGAGGATGTCGCCGGACTTGACCGTGTCGCCTTCCTTCTTGAGCCAGCGCGCCAGCGTCCCCTCCGTCATGGTGGGGGACAGGGCGGGCATCAGGATGTTGGTGGCCATGCGGATGCGCCCCTTACTTGCGGTAGGTCACGGATTTCACCGCGTCCACCACCTGCGAGAGATGCGGCAGGGCCAGCTTCTCCAGGTTCGCGGCATAGGGCAGCGGCACATCGGCGGCGCAGACCCGGGCCGGCGGCGCGTCGAGGTAGTCGAAGGCCTCCTCCATCACCCGCATCGCCACCTCGGCGCCGATGCCGGCATAGGGCCAGGCCTCCTGCACGATGACGAGGCGGTTGGTCTTCTTCACCGAATCCACGACGGTCCCGGTGTCGAGCGGCCGCAGCGTGCGCAGGTTGATGACCTCCGCCTCGATCCCCTCGCCCGCCAGCTGCTCCGCCGCCTGCATCGCGAGGCCGACCTCGATCGAATAGGCGACGATGGTGACGTCCTTGCCCTCGCGCTCGATCTTGGCCTTGCCGATCGGCAGCACGAAGTCCTCGGCGGTCGGACACTCGAAGGTCTGGCCGTAGAGGATCTCGTTCTCGAGGAAGATGACCGGGTTCGGGTCGCGGATCGCGGCGCGCAGCAGGCCCTTGGCATCGGCCGCCGACCAGGGCGCCATCACCACCAGACCGGGCACGCTGGCATACCAGGCGGCATAGTCCTGGCTGTGCTGCGCGGCGACGCGGGCGGCGGCGCCGTTCGGGCCACGGAAGACGATCGGGCACTCGATCTGGCCGCCCGACATGTAGCGGGTCTTGGCGGCGGAGTTGATGATCTGGTCGATCGCCTGCATGGCGAAGTTGAAGGTCATGAACTCCAGGATCGGCTTCAGCCCGTTCATGGCCGAACCCACCGCGATGCCGGTGAAGCCGTGCTCGGTGATCGGCGTGTCGATCACGCGGCGCGGGCCGAACTCGTCCAGCAGGCCCTGGGAGATCTTGTAGGCGCCCTGGTACTGCGCGACCTCCTCGCCCATCAGGTAGACGCGGTCATCCGCCCGCATCTCCAGCGCCATGGCGTCGCGCAGCGCCTCGCGCACGGTGGTCGGCTTGGTCGGGCCCCAGTCCTTCTCCGGGGCGATCGGCTTGGCCGAGGCCTCGGGGCGCTCGGCCGCGCCCTTCTCGGCCACCTTCTTGTGGTCCTCCGCCTCCTTCGCCACGCCGGTATGCGCGGCGGCAGGGGGGGCAGGCTCGGTCGGCTGGTTGCTGTCGGAGCCCGGCGCGGCGGGCTTCGCGCCCTCCCCGCCACCGTCCAGCTCCGCGATCGGGGCGTTGACGCTGACGCCCTCGGTGCCCTCGGGCACCAGGATCTTCGTCAGCTTGCCCTCGTCCACGGCCTCGAATTCCATCGTGGCCTTGTCGGTCTCGATCTCGGCGATGATGTCGCCGGAGCGGACCTCGTCGCCTTCCTTCTTCAGCCAGCGCGCCAGCTTGCCCTCGGTCATCGTGGGCGACAGGGCAGGCATCAGGAGAGTGGCACCCATCTCAGCGGCTCTCCACCATAACATCGGTCCAGAGTTCGGATTCGTCGGGTTCGGGCGAGGTCTGCGCGAACTCGGCGGCATCGGTGACGATGGCCTTCACCTCGTCGTCGATCTTCTTCGTCTCGGCCTCGTCCACGCCGAGCTCCTGCAGCCGCTTGCGCACCATCTCGATGGCGTCGTGCGTCTCGCGCATCTGCTGCACCTCGTCGCGGGTGCGGTACTTGGCCGGGTCGGACATGGAGTGGCCGCGGTAGCGGTAGGTCTTCATCTCCAGCAGGTACGGGCCCTTGCCCTCGCGGCAATGGGCCACGGCGCGCTCGCCGGCCTCCCTGACCGCCAGCACGTCCATGCCGTCCACCTGCTCCCCGGGGATGCCCCAGGGCGCGCCGTTCTGCGACAGGTTCTTGGAGGCCGAGGAACGCTCGACGCTCGTGCCCATGCCGTACTTGTTGTTCTCGATGATGAACACGACCGGCAGCTTCATCAGCGCGGCCATGTTGAAGCTCTCGTAGACCTGGCCCTGGTTCGACGCGCCCTCCCCGAAATAGGTCAGGCTGACATTGTCGGTCTGGCGGTACCAGTTCGAGAAGGCCAGGCCGGCGCCGAGCGAGACCTGCGCGCCCACGATGCCGTGGCCGCCGAAGAAGCCCTTCTCGACGCTGAACATGTGCATCGAGCCGCCCTTGCCCTTGGAATAGCCCGTGGCGCGGCCGGTCAGCTCCGCCATCACGCCGCGCGCCTCCATGCCCGTGGCGAGCATGTGGCCGTGGTCGCGATAGGAGGTGATCACCTGATCGCCGGGCTTCAGGCACATCTGCATGCCCACCACCACGGCCTCCTGGCCGATGTAGAGGTGGCAGAAGCCGCCGATCAGGCCCATGCCGTAGAGCTGTCCCGCGCGCTCCTCGAAACGCCGGATCAGCACCATGTCGCGATAGGCCTTCAGCAATTCCTCGCGCAAGGCGGATGGATCCTTGGACTTCCCGCGGCGCTGCTTGGAGGTCGGTTCGACGCCCTGGATCATGGGGGCCCTCTCGCTGCTGTCCTGATGGGCTATCTGCCGGTATTCGCGGCGGCAGCCTCAACTTGGCAGATACGCGGGAGACGGCGCGCCCGCAAGCGCACCCAAGCAGCCGGACAGGTCGTAAGTAATTGATGCTGCATTGCAGCAGGAGATTTTTCGTCCACCTTTCCATCATTCTTCAATGAAAGGGGAAAGGCGGCCCTATCTATACATTTAAACTTCTAGATGACCGGCGCGAAGACTTGGCGGATGCCACACCATGTCTTTTTGCGGCGCACAAGAACCCTTCCGGACGCGCTGCCCGTGGGCACGGGCGGCGCGTCCGGGCAGGCCGCGGGGCCTGCCCGGACGCGGATGGATCAGAACAGGCGCTCGTTGGGTCCGTAGGGAATCACGATCTCATCCTTGCCCACGACGTTCAGCAGGGCACGGGCGCGCTCGTCGAGCATGTCGCGGTCCAGGTGCTCGGCCCGCAGCCCGGCGACCCGGCGGTCCATGGCGTCCCGCTCCGCCTCGGCGAGGCGAAGCTCGCTCCTGGCATCCTCGATCTGCGCCATGCGCACGGCCCTGGCTTCCGTGCCGCGCGAGCCGCTGATCGCGTGATGGGCGAAATAGGCGCAGATGGCCAGAAAGACCGCCGGCAGCACAGCCCCCTGCAGGCGTCTCTTGATCGACTTCAACATGGTTGATCGCCCCCCCGAGCGATGAAAACCCCTCAATGGCCGCGAGAAGACACTCGCACGTGCGAACGTGCAAGGGATTCAACGCGCAAGGAATGGTTTCGCGGTGCCGGTGTGTCCCCGCCGCCCCGCCGGGCGTGCGTTGCGGGGCGGTGGCGGGGCACCCGGAGGGGTGCCCCGCGGCGCGCTCAGCCGCGCGGCAGCACGGAGCGGCCGGCGTAGCGCGCGGAGGTGCCCAGGCCGCCCTCGATGCGGATCAGCTGGTTGTACTTGGCCAGCCGGTCGGAACGGGACAGCGAGCCGGTCTTGATCTGTCCGCAATTGGTCGCCACGGCGAGGTCGGCGATGGTGGCGTCCTCGGTCTCGCCGGAGCGGTGCGACATCACCGCCTTGTAGCCGGCGCGGTGTGCCATCTCGACGGCCTCCAGCGTCTCGGTCAGCGAGCCGATCTGGTTCACCTTCACCAGGATGGCGTTGGCGATGCCCTGCTCGATGCCCTGGCGCAGCCGCTCCGGGTTGGTGACGAAGAGGTCGTCGCCCACGAGGTTGCACTTGGCGCCCAGCTTCTCGGTGAGGAGCTTCCAGCCTTCCCAGTCGTCCTCGGCGCAGCCGTCCTCGATCGAGACGATCGGGAACTTGCCGCACAGTCCGGCGAGGTAATCGACCATGCCGGCGGCGTCGAGCTTCTTGCCCTCGCCTTCCATGTCATAGACGCCGTTCCTGAAGAACTCGGTCGAGGCGCAGTCGAGCGCGAAGACGATGTCCTCCCCGACGCGGTGGCCTGCCGCCTCGCAGGCCTGGGCGATGAAGCCCAGCGCTTCCTCGGCCGACTTCAGGTTCGGCGCGAAGCCGCCCTCGTCGCCCACATTGGTGTTGTGGCCGGCGTCGTGCAGCTTCTTCTTCAGCGCGTGGAAGACCTCGGCGCCCATGCGGACGGCATCGGCCTCGGTGCCGGCGGAGACCGGCATGATCATGAATTCCTGGATGTCGATCGGGTTGTCCGCGTGCTGGCCGCCATTGATGATGTTCATCATCGGCACCGGCAGGGTGCGGGCATAGACGCCGCCGACATAGCGGTAGAGCGGCATGCCCAGGTCGGCGGCCGAGGCCTTGGCCACGGCGAGCGAGACGGCCAGGATCGCGTTGGCGCCCAGGCGGCCCTTGTTGGGGGTGCCGTCGAGCTCGATCATGGTCTCGTCGATCTTGACCTGCTCGGTCGATTCCATGCCCGAGATGGCGTCGAAGATCTCGCCCTCGACATTGGCAATGGCCTTGGCCACGCCCTTGCCGCCGTAGCGGGACTTGTCGCCGTCCCGCAGCTCCACGGCCTCATGGGCGCCGGTCGACGCCCCCGAGGGCACGGCGGCGCGGCCGGCGGCGCCGGAATCCAGCACCACATCGACTTCGACCGTGGGATTGCCGCGCGAGTCGAGGACCTCGCGCGCGATGATATCGGCGATGGCGGCCACGGCAGGTATCCCTCTGTTGGTTTCCCGGTTATGGCGCATAGGGTGCCCATCGGCCCAGGGCAAGGGGGGCTACGCGGCGGCCCGGCCATGGCGCGGGGACCACCGGGCGGACCGGGTTGACCGGATGGCCGCCACCCCGCCCAATGCATGGCATCGCGGGCCGGCACGGAAGACGGGGGAGATTCGGGGGATATGAGGCGACGCGTCCTGGCCGGGCTCCTGCTGCCCCTCCTCCTGCTCCCCGCCACCCCCGCCCTGCCGCAGGGCGCCCCCGCCATGAACCGCGACCCGATGGCGATCCGCGCGGGCCGCTACCGCCTGGATTCCGCGCATGGCCGCATCACCTGGGCGGTGAATCATTTCGGCCTGTCGATCTACCGCGGGCAGATCACCGGGGTCGAGGCGCAGCTGGTGCTTGATCCCGCGAACATTGCCCGCACCGCGCTCGACGTGACGGTGCGGGTGGACGGGCTGCGGACCGGCGACGCGGATCTCGACCGGCATCTGCGGACGGCGGATTTCTTCGACCTGTCCCGCTTCCCGACGGCGCATTTCGTGGCGGAGAAGGTGGAACGGACGGGGGAACGCGGCGCCCGGGTCCACGGGCGGCTGACCCTGCATGGCGTGACGAAGCCGGTGACGCTGCGCGTCACCTTCAACGCCGCCGGGGTGCATCCGGTGAGCAAGCGCTACACGCTCGGCTTCGACGGCAAGGCGACGATCCGGCGCTCGGAATTCGGCATGACTGGCTACCTGCCCGCCGTGGGCGACGAGGTCTCGCTGGAGCTGGAAGGGGAGTTCCAGCTCCAGGAGTAGAAGGTCAGCCCGGTTTGGCGAGCCGGTCGAACGCCATCAGCCGCTCAATCAGCGCGGGCATCTCCCGGACCGGGATCATGTTCGGCCCGTCGCTGGGCGCGTGGTCCGGGTCCTCGTGGCATTCGATGAAGACGGCCGCCACGCCCACCGCCACCGCGGCCCGGGCCAGGACGGGGGCGAATTCCCGCTGCCCGCCCGAGGAGGTCCCCTGCCCGCCCGGCTGCTGCACCGAATGGGTGGCGTCGAAGACCACGGGGAAGCCTGTTTCCGCCATGATGGGCAGGGCCCGCATGTCGGAGACCAGGGTGTTGTAGCCGAAGGAAGCGCCGCGCTCGCACAGCATCACCTGGTCGTTGCCGGTGGAGGCCAGCTTGGCCGCCACGTTGCGCATGTCCCAGGGCGCCAGGAACTGGCCCTTCTTCACGTTCACCGGCTTGCCGGTCCGCCCCGCCGCCAGCAGCAGGTCGGTCTGGCGGCACAGGAAGGCCGGGATCTGCAGGCAATCCACCGCCTCCGCCGCCGGGGCGCATTGCTCGGCAGCGTGGACATCGGTCAGCACGGGCAGGCCGGTGGCCTCCCGCACCTCGGCCAGGATGTCCAGGCCCTCCGCCATGCCGATGCCGCGGGCGGCATTGGCGCTGGTCCGGTTCGCCTTGTCGTAGGAGGACTTGTAGATCATCGCCACCCCGGCCTTCTCCGCCATCTCCCGCAGGGCATGGGCGGTTTCCAGCGCATGGGCGCGGGATTCGATCTGGCAGGGGCCGGAGATGAAGGCGAGCGGCCGGTTGTTAGCGATCTCGGCGACCCGGCTGCCCGGGGCGCCGACGCGGACGGTGATCATACCAGCCTCGCCTGCTTCACCGCCGCGCCCACGAAGCCCGCGAAGAGCGGGTGCGGGGCGAAGGGCTTGCTCTTCAGCTCGGGATGGAACTGCACGCCGATGAACCAGGGATGGTCCGGCCGCTCCACGATCTCCGGCAGCACGCCGTCCGGCGACATGCCGGAGAAGCGGAGCCCGTGCTCCTCCAGCCGGTCGCGGTAGTTCACGTTCACCTCGAAGCGGTGGCGGTGGCGCTCGGTGATCTCGGCGGCGCCGCCATAGACCTGCCGCACCAGCGAGCCCTCGGCCAGGATCGAGGGATAGGAGCCCAGGCGCATGGTGCCGCCCAGGTCGCTGGCCTCGTCGCGGCGCTCGGTGACGTTGCCGCGCCGCCATTCGGTCAGCAGGCCGACCACGGGCTCGGCGCAGGGGCCGAACTCGGTGGAGGAGGCCTCCTTCAGCCCGGCCTCGTTCCGCGCCGCCTCGATCACCGCCATCTGCATGCCGAAGCAGATGCCGAGGAAGGGGATCTTGTGCTCGCGGGCGAAGCGGACGGCCTCGATCTTGCCCTCCGCGCCGCGCTCGCCGAAGCCGCCCGGCACCAGGATGCCGTGCACGCCCTCCAGCCGCTCCACCGCGCCGCCGGTCTCGAAGACCTGGGCATCCACCCAGTCCAGCTTCACCTTGACGCCGTGCGCGATGCCGCCATGGATCAGCGCCTCGTTCAGCGACTTATAGGCGTCCAGCAGGTTGGTGTACTTGCCCACCACCGCGACCTTCACCTCCCCTTCGGGGTGGTTGAGGCCGCGCACGATCTGCTGCCAGCGGCTCAGGTCCGGCTCGCCATAGGCGGACATGTCGAAGTGGCGCAGGACCTCCCGGTCCAGCCCTTCCTCGTGATAGCTCAGCGGCACCTCGTAGATGCTGCTGGCATCCAAGGCCGGGATCACGCTCTCGGGGCGCACGTTGCAGAACAGCGCGATCTTGCGGCGCTCGTTGTCCGGGATCTGGCGGTCGCAGCGGCAGAGCAGGATCTGCGGCTGGATGCCCAGGCCCAGCAGTTCCTTCACGCTGTGCTGCGTCGGCTTGGTCTTCAGCTCGCCGGCCGAGGGGATGTAGGGCACCAGCGTCAGGTGGACGAAGAGGCTCTGCCGCTGGCCGAGCTCGTTGCCGAGCTGCCGCAGGGCTTCCAGGAAGGGCAGGCTCTCGATGTCGCCCACCGTGCCGCCGACCTCGACCAGCACGAAGTCGTAGTCCTCGGTCTCGGCCAGGACGCCGGCCTTGATGTGGTCGGTGATGTGCGGAATGACCTGGACCGTCCCGCCCAGGTAGTCGCCGCGGCGCTCCTTGGCGAGCACCTCCGAATAGATGCGCCCGGAGGTCCAGGCATCCGCCTGGTTCGCATGGACGCCGGTGAAGCGCTCGTAGTGGCCGAGATCGAGGTCGGTTTCCGCCCCGTCATCGGTCACGAAGACCTCGCCATGCTGATAGGGACTCATCGTCCCCGGGTCCACGTTGAGATAGGGGTCGAGCTTGCGCAGCCGGACCTTGTATCCGCGCGCCTGCAACAGCGCCGCGAGGGAGGCGGCGGCGATGCCCTTGCCGAGAGAGGAGACCACGCCGCCGGTGATGAAGATGAACCGCGTCATGGGAGTCCGTCATAACCCTTTCCGGGGGTGCCCGGCTACACGCACGGCACGCGGGAGGGCCATGCGCGGATCAAACCCGCGCGGGTGTTGAACCGTGCGGGGATCGATGCAGGGGCCGTCAGTTGTTCGGGACGGAAGGCCCGGACGGAGTCGCGGGCAGGGCCGGCAGGGCCGGGGGTGCGCCAGGCGCCGGGGTCGTGGAAGGTGCGGCGGGCGTACCACCGGGGGTGGCGGGCGCGCCGGCGGCCGGGGGCGGGTTGTTCAGGATGGAGCTGCCGCCGCTCTGGCTGGCGCCACGGTTGATCAGCGCCAGCGCCATGGCCAGCACCATGAAGAGCGTGGCCAGAACCGCGGTGGAGCGGGTCAGCAGGTTGGCGGTGCCGCGCCCGGTCATGAAGGCGCCCATCCCCTGGGAGGAGCCGATGCCGAGGCCGCCACCCTCGCTGCGCTGGAGCAGCACCACGCCGATCAGCGCGAGGGCGACGAAGAAGTGCAGGACGAGCAGGACGGTGGTCATGGTGCCCGGCTTCTAGCCGCCCCGCGTGACCGTTGCTACCCCGGCCGAGCGGCCCGGCCGGGGTTTTGCGCCCGAATCCCGCGCATATCCCGACCGATCCGGGCCCGGATCAGCCCGCCGCGCCGGCGGCGATGGCCAGGAAGTCCGCCGCCACCAGCGAGGCGCCGCCCACCAGCGCGCCATCCACATGCGGCAGCGCCAGG
Organism: Roseomonas mucosa ATCC BAA-692; assembly: GCF_000622225.1. Lineage (GTDB taxonomy): Bacteria > Pseudomonadota > Alphaproteobacteria > Acetobacterales > Acetobacteraceae > Roseomonas > Roseomonas mucosa. The sequence goes on from NZ_JHWD01000003.1 coordinate 318,576, forward strand.
ATCGCCTTGGCGTTGGAAGGCTTCACCGAGCCGCCATAGAGCAGGCGGGTGCCCTGCCCCGCCTCGCCGAAGCGGGCCACCAGCTCCTGCCGCATCCGGGCATGCATGGCGGCGATGTCCGCCTCGGTGGGCGTCTTGCCGGTGCCGATGGCCCAGACGGGCTCATAGGCCACCACGCCCTTCGCCGCCGTGAAGCCGTCCGGCAGGGAGCCGGCGATCTGCCCGGCCACCACGGATTCGGCCTCCCCCGCCTCCCGCTGGGCCAGGCTTTCCCCGACGCAGACGATGGGGACCAGCCCGGCGGCGATGGCGGCCTCGGCCTTGGCCTTCACCAGCGCGTCCGTCTCGCCATGGTCGGCGCGGCGCTCGGAATGGCCGAGGATCACATAGGCGCAGCCGGCATCCGCCAGCATCGGGGCGGAAACGTCGCCGGTATGGGCGCCCTTCTCCTCCGGCGAGCAGTCCTGCGCCCCGACCGCGATGGGCTGGAAGGCGATGGCGGCGGAGGCCGCGTGGATATGCACGAAGGGCGGGCAGACCAGCAGGTCCACGGCGCCGGTCACCGCCCCCGCCCCTTGCCGGACCGCGTCGGCGAGGCCGGCGGCCTCCCGGGCGGTGCCGTTCATCTTCCAGTTGCCGGCGATCAGCGGGCGGATGCCAGGGGTCATCGAAACCTCTCCGAACGTTTCATTCGCTCTCCCCGGCGGTATCCCGGCCGGTGGAGGTTTGGCAACTCCGCCCGCCTCCGGTAAGGCGTGCCCCCGACCCGGCGTACCATGCCGGACCCTTCTTCTTTCGGGCGCCCCCGGGCCGCCTCAGGGACTTGCCGGACCGAGATGCTCACCGCCTTCCGCCGCCTCGCCGGGACATGGTTCGCCAAGGGCCTGTTCCTGCTGCTGATCCTTTCCTTCGGCATCTGGGGGATCGAGGACGTCGTGCGCAATTTCGGCCGTGACAGCGCCGTGGCGCGCGTGGACGGGCAGCCGATCGAGCTGGCCGAGGCCCAGCAGGCGGCGCGGCGGCAGATGGCGCAGCTGCAGCGGCAGCTCGGCCCGGACTTCGCCGTCAACGATGCCGTGCGGCAGACCGCGGCCCAGCAGGCGGTGGCGGCCCTGGTCAACCAGCGCATCGCCTCGGCGGAATCCGACCGCATGGGCATCGCCGCCTCCGACCAGGCGGTGCGCGACTACGTCTTCGCCATCCCGGCCTTCCAGGCGGGCGGGCAGTTCAGCCGCCCCATCTTCAACCAGTTCCTGCGCGGCAACGGGCTGGACGAGAACGGCTTCCTGGCCCTGGTGAAGCGGGAGCTGGAGCGGCAGCAGATCATCACCTCGATCCGCGCGGGCATCCACGCCCCGGATGCGCTGGTGAAGCCCCTGCTGGCCCAGGCGGGCGAGCGCCGCGTGGTGGAGCTGGCGACCCTGCCGCTCTCGGACGCACCGGAGCCGCCGGCCCCGACCGGGGAGCAGCTCCGCCGCTTCTGGGAAAACAACCCGCAGCAGTTCTCCACCCCGGAATACCGCACCGCGACCGTCGCGCGGCTGGCCGCCGAGATCGTGATGAAGGACGTCCACGTCACGGACGAGGAAATCGCCCAGGCCTATGCCGCCGCCGGCGACCGCTTCCACGCGCCGGAACGCCGGACGCTGGAGCAGGTCCTCTTCCCCACCGGCCCCCGGTCGGAGGAAGAGGCGAAGGCCCTGGCCGAGGCCTGGAAGGGTGGCGCCGGTTTCGCCACGATCAGCGAGAAGGCGAAGGCGGAGGGCGGGCAGCCGGTGGAGCTGGGCACGCTGTCCCAGGCCGAGATCCCCGTGCCGGAACTGGCCCGGGCGGCCTTCGCCACGCCGGAGGGCGAGGTGTCGGCGCCGGTGAAGTCCTCCTTCGGCTGGCATGTGCTGAAGGTGGCCAAGGTCGACCCCCCGGCGGTGCGCGGGCTGGACCAGGTGCGCGACGAGCTGCGCAACGAGCTGGCCCAGAGCAAGGCCGCGGACATGGCCTTCGAGCGCATCAACGGCGCCGAGGACGCGCTGGCCGGCGGCGCGAAGCTGGCGGAGGCGGCGAAGCAGTTCGGCATGGAGGTCGGCACGGTGACGGTGGATGCCACCGGCCATGCCCCGGACGGGCAGGCCGCCACGCTGCCGGTGCCGGACTATGCCCGCGACGAGACGCTGGCCGCCATCTTCGCGGCGCAGCCCCGGCAGCCCGCGCGGATGGAGGAATCCAAGGCCGGGGCCGGCTTCGTGGGCGTCGAGCTGGATTTGGTCCAGCCCCCCGCGCCCCGGCCCTTCGAGCAGGTGGTGGACGCCGTCCGCGCCGCCTGGACCGAGGATGCCCGTGCCCATGCCCAGGAGGAGAAGGCGGCCGCCCTGCTCGGCGCGGTGAAGGACGGGCGCAGCCTGGAGGATGCGGCGAAGGAGGCCGGGGTGATCGCCCTGCGCAGCGATCCCTTCGGCCGCGACGGGCGCAACGAGGCCGGCCCCCGCGTGCCGCCCGAGCTGCTGAACCAGATCTTCGGCACGAAGCCCAAGGACGCCACCATGGCGCGTACCGCCCAGGGCTTCGCCGTGGCGCAGGTGCTGGAGGTCACGCCGGGCGACGTGAACGATGCCACGGCCCTGCGGGCCTTCCGCGGCCGGATCGAGAACGGCATGGGGGACGAGCTGGAGATCCAGTACCTCAACGCCCTGCGCGACCGCACCCCGGTGCAGATCAACGAGGCGCTGCTGCCGCAGGTCGCCGGAGGGATGCCGTGATGCCGCGCGCCCCGCTTGATCACGGCGCCGGGAGGCGGAACACTGTCCGGCCATGATCCTGGCCATGATCCCCGACGCCGCCCTCCCCCGCCCCCTGCCGGCCGGCCCGGGAAGGGGCCGGCCATGAGCGAGACCTCCCTCAAGCCGGTGCTGGCGCGCGTTGCCCAGGGCGAGACGCTGGAAGAGGACGAGGCGGAGCGGGCCTTCGGCATCATCATGAACGGCGAGGCCACCCCGGCGCAGATCGCCGGGCTGGTGATGGCCATGCGGCTCCGCGGCGAGACGGTGGCGGAGATGACCGGCGCGGTCCGCGCCATGCGCGCCCGCATGGTGCCCGCCGAGGTGCCGCCCGGCGCGGTGGACATCGTCGGCACGGGCGGCGACGGCGCGGGGACGCTGAATATCTCCACCGCCGCCGCCATGGTGGTCGCGGGCTGCGGCGTGCCGGTGGCCAAGCACGGCAACAAGGCCCAGTCCTCGCGCTCCGGCACGGCGGATGCCTTCGCGGCGCTGGGGGTCAACCTCGACATACCCTTCGAGCGCATCCCGGCGGTGATCCGCGAGGCCGGGATGGTCTTCCTGATGGCGCAGCGCCACCACGCCGCCCTGCGCCACGCCGCCGGGCCGCGCGTGGAGCTCGGCACCCGCACCATCTTCAACCTGCTGGGGCCGATGGCCAATCCGGGCGGGGTGACGCGGCAGATGACGGGCGCCTTCGCCCCGCAATGGCTGCGCCCGATGGCCGAGGCCCTGGGCCGCCTGGGCAGCGAGCGCGCCTGGCTGGTGCATGGGCAGGGGCTGGACGAGCTGACCGTCAGCGGCCCCAGCCAGGTGGTGGAGCTGCGCGACGGTCGCCTTCGGGAGTTCACCGTCTCGCCGGAGGATGTGGGCCTGCCGCTTTCCCCGGTGGAGTCGCTGCGCGGCGGCGATCCGGAGCGCAACGCCGCGGCGCTGCTGGCGCTGCTGGACGGTGTCGCCAGCCCTTATCGCGACTGCGTGGTGCTGAACGCGGCCGCGGCCCTTGTGGTGGCGGGCCGGAGCGACGATCTGCGCGAGGCGGCCCGGATGGCCGCCGCATCCATCGACCAGCACGCCGCGCGCGGCGTGCTGGAACGTCTTCGCACCGCCACCGCATCCTGACCACCCCCCGGCCCCTCCGGCACATGCAACCCGGAGCGGCGGCCGAAGCTTGACGAGGCGGCGTCACACGCCGCAGGAACCGTTCCATGGACCAAGCCTCAACGCTCGCGGCTCCCGAGACCCGGAGTGCCGCCAACCGCGACATGCCCGACATCCTCGCCCGGATCATGGCCGAGAAGGCCGTGGAGGTGCAGGCGCGGATGCACGAGATCTCCCGGTCCGAGATGGAACGGCGCGCCACCGCGGCCCCGGCGCCGCGTTCCTTCACCGGGGCGCTGTGCAAGTTCCTGGGCGAGGGCCGCACGGGCCTGATCGCCGAGATCAAGCGCTCCTCCCCCTCCGGCGGGCTGATCCGCCAGGACTTTTCCCCGGCGAAGCTGGCCCGGGCCTATTGCGATGCGGGCGCCGCCTGCCTGTCCGTGCTGACCGACGCGCCGCATTTCGGCGGCTCGCTCGAATACCTCGCCGAAGCCCGCGCCGCCTGCGAGTTGCCGGTGCTGCGCAAGGACTTCATGCTCGACCCCTACCAGGTCTTCGAGGCCCGGGCCGCCGGGGCCGACTGCATCCTGCTGATCATGGCCGCCATCACCGACGAGCAGGCGCATGCGCTGGAGGACACGGCGCGCAGCCTGGACATGTCCGTGCTGGCCGAGGTGCATGACGAGCGCGAGCTGGACCGCGCGCTGGGGCTGGAGACGCGGCTGATCGGGGTGAACAACCGCGACCTGCGCACGCTGCGGACGGATATCGCGGTGACCGAGCGCCTCGCCCCGCTGATCCCCGCCGACCGCATCCCCGTGGGCGAGAGCGGTATCCGCACGCCCGAGGACGTCCGCCGCATGGCCGAGGCCGGGGCGCGCTGCCTTCTGGTCGGGGAGCACCTGCTGCGCCAGCCGGACGTGGGAGCGGCGGCCCGGACGCTGATCGAGGCCGGTTGAGCGGCGGCGAAACCGAGGGCGCCCCCGGCTCCCTCACCCATTTCGACGCGGCCGGAAAGGCCGCGATGGTCGACATCTCGGCCAAGGCGGTCACCGAGCGCCGCGCCACCGCGCGCGGCCGCGTCGTGATGCGGCCTGAAACCCTGGCGCTGATCCGCGAGGGCCGTGCCGGCAAGGGCGACGTGCTGGGCGTGGCGCGGCTGGCCGGCATCATGGCCGCCAAGCGCACCGCCGACCTGATCCCGCTCTGCCATCCCCTGCCCCTGACCTCGGTGAAGCTGGAGCTGGAACCGGTGGAGCCGGATGCGGTGGAGATCGCCGCCACCGTGTCCACCGCCGGGCGCACCGGGGTGGAGATGGAGGCGCTGACCGCCGCCACCGTGGCGGCCCTGACCGTCTATGACATGTGCAAGGCGGTGGACCGGGGGATGCGGATCGAAGCGGTGCGCGTGGTGCACAAGTCGGGCGGCAAGTCCGGCACTTTCGAGGCCGACTGAAAGGGTTCCAGCCAGGATGATCCCGGTTTCCGAGGCGCTGCGGCGAATCCTGGATGCGCTGTCCCCCGTTCCGGCGGAGACGGTCAGCCTGCCGGAAGCCTGGAACCGCGTCCTGGCCGCGCCCGTGGCGGCGCGCCTCACCCAGCCGCCCGCCGACGTCTCGGCCATGGACGGCTATGCCGTGCGGGCCGCCGAGGCGGTGGAGGGTGCCAGCCTGGCGGTAACCGGGGCCGCACCGGCGGGCCATCCCTTCGCCGGCACGGTCGGGCCGGGCGAGGCGGTGCGGATCTTCACCGGCGGCTTCGTGCCGGAAGGGGCGGACGGCATCCTGCTGCAGGAGGACGCCACCGCCGAGGGCGCCCGCGTCACCGTGCGGGAGACCGTGCGTCCCGGGCGCTGGATCCGGCGGCGCGGGCTGGACTTCGGCGCCGGGGAGGAACTGCTGTCCCCCGGGCGTCGGCTCACCGCGCGGGACATCGGGCTCGCCGCCGCCGCCAACCATCCCTGGCTCGCCGTGCACCGCCGGCCCCGGATCGGCATCCTGGCCACGGGCGACGAGATCGCCCTGCCCGGCGACCCGCTGCCGCCGGGCGGCATCGTGTCCTCCAACGCCCATGCCCTGGCCGCCCTGGTGCGCGGCGCGGGGGGCGATCCCGTCATCCTGCCCATCGTGGCGGATGATTCCACGGCCATCGCCATGGCGGCCCGGGCGGCGGAAGGCTGCGACCTGCTCGCCACCACGGGCGGCGCCAGCGTCGGGGAGCATGACCTCGTGCAGTCGGCGCTGGGGCCGCAGGGCTTCGCGCTGGATTTCTGGCGGATCGCCATGCGCCCCGGCAAGCCGCTGATCTGGGGGCATCTGCGGGGCGTGCCGCTGCTCGGCCTGCCGGGCAACCCCGTCTCGGCCCTGGTCTGCGGCGTGCTGTTCCTGCGCCCGGCCATCGCGCGCCTCGCCGGCCTGCCGGCGGGCCCCGCCCCGACCCGGCTGGCCCGGCTCGGGCGCGCCCTGCCGGAGAACGACCGACGGGAGGACTACCTCCGCGCGAGCCTGGAGGCCACGGGCGCGGACCTGCCCGTCGCCACGCCCTTCGCGGCGCAGGACAGCTCGATGCTCAAGACCCTGGCCCGCGCCGATGCGCTGGTGCTGCGGGCCCCGCACGCCCCCGCCCTGGCGGCGGGCGAAACGGTGGAAATCATCGACCTCGCGGCGCTCGGGGTCTGATCCGGCGCCTCCCTGACCCTTCCGTGATGGCGGAACACCTGTGGAATCCGGGGATAAACTTGACGACAAGCCAGGAACTTATCTAGAACAAGCAGATAACGTTTCCTCTTTGTTCGCCGCCCGGTTGGGAGATGCGCCATGCTAACGCGGAAGCAGCACCAGCTTCTCGTCTTCATCGACCGGCACCTGCGCCAGACCGGCTTCTCGCCCTCCTTCGAGGAGATGAAGGAGGCCCTCAACCTGCGCTCGAAGTCCGGCATCCACCGCCTGATCACGGCACTGGAGGAACGCGGCTTCCTCAAGCGGCGCGCGCACCGGGCCCGGGCGCTGGAGGTGGTGCGGCTGCCGGACAGCCTCGCGCCCGGCAAGGCGCCGTCCCGCGCGGCAGCGGCGGGCCCCGCCGGATCGTCCGGTGGCGCCTCCAACGTCATCCGCGGCAACTTCGCGCCGAACCTGGCGGGGGTGCCCTCCCCGGCCGAGCACAGCACCGTGCAGCTTCCGCTCTATGGCCGCATCGCCGCCGGCCAGCCGATCGAGGCGCTGCGCGACACCGGCGGCAGCGTGGAGGTTCCGGCCTCGCTGCTCACGGGCGGCGAGCACTATGCGCTGGAGGTTTCGGGGGATTCGATGGTCGAGGCCGGAATCCTCGACAACGACACGGTGATCATCCGCCGGGGCGAGACGGCTGAGAACGGCACCATCGTCGTGGCGCTGGTGGACGATGCCGAGGTCACGCTGAAGCGCCTCCGCCGCAAGGGCAATTCCATCGCCCTGGAGCCCGCCAACGCGACCTACGAGACCCGGATCTTCGGCCCTGACCGGGTGAAGGTCCAGGGCACGCTGGTCGGGCTGCTGCGCCGCTACTGACCTGTCCCGGGGGGTGATCCGGGGGCTTCCGCGGGATCGGCGGCCATGTCCGTCCCGCCCTCGTCCTCCTGCGCCGGGGCCTCGCGCGGCCTCGGCTTCGGGACCGGCGGCACCCAGGGCCGTTCTCCCCGCAGCATCCGGTCCGTGACCACCCTCGCCCCCTCCGGGCCGAGGAACACCGCCTGGGCGCCGTCACGCCAGACGCTGAAACGGTCCACCACCAGCGGCGCCCGTCCGGTGCGGCAGCGGCCACGGACCGGCTCGGCCGAGACCAGCACCGCCACGCTGTCGCACCAGGGTTCCATCCGGATCGGCGCCGCCGCCGCGCCCCGGCGCGTCTTCACCTTGCGCAGCAGGGCAATCGCCGGCGCCCCGGGCCGGGGCCGCAGCAGGCAGTGGTCGGCGGCGCAGCGCAGCCCGGCTTCCATCCTTTCCTCTTCCGCCGGCAGCGGGGCGAAGCCCGCCTCCCCCCAGTCGCGCAGCCAGCTGTCGCGCGCGAAGCCGTTGCTGCCCGAGCCGCGCTCCAGGAAGACGCCTTCCGGGCTGCGATAGGCGATCAGCCGCGCATCGGCCGAGACCAGCAGGTCGGGTTGCGGCACCGTCGGCCCGGAGAACAGGCCGAGCAGGATCAGCGGCACCCCGGCCCAGCGCCAGCGCGTGCGCCAGAGGCAGAGCCAGAGCATCCCGAAGCTCGCCAGCAACAGGCCCCAGGCGGGAATCGGCGACGCGATGGCGGCCGCTCCGGGCCAGGAGGCGACGCGGCGGGCGGTGGCCAGCACGATCTCCGTGCCCCAGCCCATCGGCACCAGGGCCAGCCATTCCAGGCGGAAGGGCATCAGCAGCACCGCCAGCATCCCCGCGGGCATCACCAGCAGCGAGGTCACCGGCACCGCCACCGCATTCGCCACCACGCCATAGAGCTGCAGCCGCCCGAAATGGTGCAGGCCGTAGGGCATGGTCGCCAGCCCGGCGAGCAGCGAGGTGAGCGTCAGCCCGAGCACCGCCACCAGCCCCCGCCGCCAGGCCTCGCCCTGGCCGCGCAGCCGGTCCAGCGGGGCGCGCATCGCCTCCCACCCGGCGATCAGCGCCAGCACGGCGGCGAAGCTCATCTGGAAGGAGGGGCCGAGCAGCGCCGCGGGCTGCCAGGCCAGCACCAGCGCGGCGGCCAGGGCCAAAGCGCGCAGCGACACCACCCGCCGCCCCAGCAGCATCGCCAGCGTCGCCAGGGCGGCCATGGCCAGGGAGCGCAGCATCGGAACCTGCGAGCCGGTGAGCACCGTATAGCCCGCGCCGAGCAGCAGCCCCGTGGCGGCGGCGACGGACTTGCTGTCCACCCGCAGGGCCAGGGGCGGCACCAGCGCGACCAGCAGCCGCACCACGCTCATGCCCAGCCCGATCACGATGGCCACATGCAGGCCGGACACGGACAGCAGATGCGCGAGGCCGCTGTCGCGCATCGCCGCCACGGCCTCGTCCGGGATGGGCGTCTGGCTGCCGGTGAGCATGGCGCTGGACACGGTGCCCGTCGCGCCGCTGCCGAGCACGGCGAGGACGCGCTGTTCCAGCAGGCTGCGCAGCCCGGCGAAGCCGCTCCCTCCCGGCGATGGCGGCGCGGCCTCCAGCCTTTCGACGGCGGCGAGGGCCGAGGCGCTGCCGGCGCGGCCCTCGAAGAAGGCGGCCCGCTGGTAGTCCCAGGCGCCGGGGGCCGGGGGCGGCGGTGGCGGCCGCAGCAGGGCGCGCACCCGTAGCCGGTCGCCCGGCGAGACGGGGGTCTCGTCGCCCTTCTTCAGCCGGAGGCGCAGGCTGCGCTCCAGCGCCGGCTGCCCCTCGCCCGGCCTGGCGCCGGTCAGCACGACGCGCCGCCCGCCCGGCAGGCGTTCGACCGAATCCACCGTGCCGGTCAGGATCACCGCCCGGCGCGGCAGGTCCGGCACGGGGGGCAGGCTGGCGCGCGCCCAGACGGCTAGGGCGAAGCCCAGCGCGACAGTGCCGGCCAGCCCCAGCAGCAGGCCGGGCAGCGGTGCCCGCCGCCGCAGCCAGAGCGCCGGCGCCAGAAGCGGCCAGGGCAGCCAGAGCCAGGCTTCCGAAGGTTCCGTGGGCAGGGCGAAGTAGAGCAGGATGCCGGTGCCGAGCGCGACGGCGAACCAGGGCGGGATGCGACTCCATTCCGCCTGCAACAGGGTATGGAGCCCTTCGCGCAGACGCGTGGCGAGGCTGGGCCGGGCCTGCCGGCCCGGTGCGAGGAGGATGGTGGAGGACAACAACCCAAGGTTGTTTCATTCCGGGCCTGGGCGCAACTCTCCGTGAGGGTCTTCCCGCCGGGACAGGGCGCCCCGTCCCGCCGCCGCCACATTCCAGCGCCGGCGGCGTCCCGTCTTCAAACCGGTCCGGACAGGATGCTAATCAGCCGGAATGACCGTCCGCACGCGCTTCGCGCCCTCTCCCACGGGCTACCTCCATATCGGCGGCGCCCGCACCGCGTTGTTCAACTATCTCTTCGCCAGGCACCATGGCGGGCAGTACCTGCTGCGCATCGAGGATACCGACAAGGCCCGCTCAACGCCGGAAGCGGTGCGGCAGATCCTGGAAAGCCTGGAATGGCTCGGCCTCTCGCCCGACGAGCCGCCGGTGATGCAGTCGTCCCGTGAGGCACGGCATGCCGAGGTGGCGCGGCAGCTCCTGGCCGAGGGCAAGGCCTATCTCGCCTTCGACACGGCCGAGGAACTGGCCTCGATGCGCGAACAGGCGATGAAGGAGGGCCGCCCGCCCCGCTACGATGGCCGCTGGCGCGACCGCGACCCCTCCGAGGCGCCGCCGGGCGTGCCGGGCGCCGTGCGCATCAAGGCGCCGCGCGAGGGCGAGACGGTGGTCCGCGACCTCGTGCAAGGCGAGGTGCGGGTGAACAATGCCGAGCTGGACGACATGATCATCCTGCGCTCGGACGGCACGCCGACCTACCAGCACGCGGTGGTGGTGGACGACCACGACATGGCGATCACCCATGTGATCCGTGGCGACGACCACCTGACCAACACCTTCCGCCAGATCATGATCTATGACGCGATGGGCTGGCCGCGGCCGGACTTCGCGCATATCCCGCTGATCCATGGCGCGGACGGGGCGAAGCTGTCCAAGCGCCATGGCGCCGTGGGCGCGCTGGAGTTCCGCGACCAGGGCCTGCTGCCGGAGGCGGTGTGCAACTACCTGCTGCGGCTGGGCTGGGGCCATGGCGACGAGGAGATCGTGCCGCGCGACCGCGCCATCGAGCTCTTCGAGCTCCGGGATGTGGGGCGCTCGGCCAGCCGCATGGACTACACCAAGCTGGCGCATCTGAACGGCGTCTATATCCGCGATGCCGATCCCGACCGGCTGGCGCGGGAGGTGATGACGCGCCTCGCCAAGCGGGGCCTGCCGATCGACGATGCCGGCGCGGCACGGGTCCGCGCCCTGGTCCCCAGCCTGCAGCCCCGCGCCCGCACGCTGGAGGAGATGGCGGACGGCGCCGCCTTCGTGCTGGAGCGGCCGGAACCCGACGCCAAGGCGGCCGGGCAGCTCAACGAGGAATCGCGGGCGCGGCTGGCCGCCCTGGCCGGGGCGCTGGAAACGGTGGAATGGGATGGCCCCGCGCTGGAAACGCTGCTGCGCGAGCAGGCCGAGGCGCAGGGCGTGAAGCTGGGGGCGCTGGCGCAGCCGCTGCGCGCCGCGCTGACCGGGCGCACGCAGTCGCCGCCGATCGACGCGGTGCTGCTGGCCCTGGGCCGCGAGGAAAGCCTGCGCCGCATCCGGGCCGCCTGAACCGCGCCATCCCTCCCGCGGCCCGGCCGGCGGGATGGCGCGCCCGTCCCGCCGGCCGGGCCAGCAGGACGATGTGGAAGGCCGGGAGGCTTCCCGGCCTGGCCTCGCTCCTAGTGGAGCTTGCCGGGCCTCGCTTCCGCGCCCGGATGGACGGGGCGGGATGCCGGGAACGGCATGTCCTCCGGCCGGGCCGCCAGCAGCTCCTCCTGCGGAAGAAGCGTGCCGAGAAGCCGCTCCAGTGCCATCCGGGTCTCCACGCGGGCGCGGATCAGGGGCAGGCGCGGCCGGCCATCGCAGAGCCGCAGGCTCTCCAGCCCGGCCTTGAGGGGCACGGGATTGCTTTCCGTGAAGAGCGCCTCATGCAGCGGCGAAAGGCTCTGGTGCAGCGCGGCGAGCATCCCGGCGTCACGGGCCGCCCAGGCCCGGTACTGGGCCGTGCAGAGCGCCGGCAGCAGGTTGGCGGCGACCGAGATGCACCCCGCCCCACCCGCCAGCAGGTGCGGCACGGCGGTGGCGTCGTCGCCCGAGAGCTGCGGGAAATCCGCGCCGCAGAGGCGGCGCAGCCGCGCCGGGCGGCCGATATCCGCCGTGGCATCCTTGAAGGCCTGGACCAGCCCGCCGTCGCGCAGGGACGCCACGGTCTCGTCGGCGATGGCGACGCCTGTCCGCGATGGCACGTCGTAGAGGACGAGCGGCAGGCCACTGACGGCCGCCACGGCCCGGACATGTGCGCGGATGCCATCCTGGCTCGGCCTGATATAGGGCGGGGCGGCGCAGAGCAGGCCCGTCGCGCCGCCCCGGGCTGCGGTGGCGGCGAGTTCCACCGCGGCCTGGGTGCAGCCACCGCCGACGCCGGCGATCACCCCCGCCCGATGGCCGACCGCCTCGGACACGACGCGCAGCGCCCTGGCCTGCTCGACCGGCGTCATCGCGGCCGCCTCGCCGGTGCTGCCGCAGACCACCACGGCGGAGGCCCCGCGCGTGACGCAGCGTTCCGCCAGCCGGGCGAGGGCCGCCTCGTCCAGTTCCCCGTCGCCGGGGCGGAAGGGCGTGGCGAGGGCTGGAATCCAGCCTTCCAGGCGGGGAAGGAGATACGCGGAGGCTCGGCCCATCATCGCCGTTCCTCAGCGCGCCGGGTGCCGGCCCGGCAATGGCGCGTGCAGCCGGCAGGTCACCACCACCGCGCCGTCCGGCCCGGACGCGACATGCACCGCCCTGAAGCCATCGCCGCGCAGGCGCCGGACCAGCGAGAGGGCCACGCCCCTCGCCTTCTCGCCGAGCAGGCGCAGGGCCAGGCGGCCGCCGGACGCGCCTTCGGCCAGGGCACGGCGGGCGGAGCGGGCCACCGACAGGGCCTCGTCCTCGCTGTGCAGGCGGGGCGCCACCACGACCTCGGCCGCGACAGGATGGGCCGGGGGATCGGTGACGCAAGTGGCCGAACGGCAGCCCCGGCGCACCGTGGCGCAGAGCAGGTCGGCGCTGCCGCCACCGATGATCAGCACGCGGTCGTGCGGCTGCGTCTCCACCGAATCGAGGAGATCGCCGCCCGGCGCCGCGCCGGGGGCGAGCAGGCGCTGCAGCCGCGCAGGGCGGCTCAGCAAGGCCAGGGGGAGCGGGACCGTCCGGGCCGTGGAGGCCTGGGAGGGCCGGGGCGCGGGCGCGGGCGCCGCCGCCGTGCGGATGTTTGGCATGCGGGAAGAATAGGCCCGGCCAAGTAAAGGCGATATTTGCCGCATCGGCCGTCCGCGTAAAGAAGGCATAAAGACCGCGGCGCCGACGGGCCGCGGCCCCAAGTAATCCGCTGGCCGCCTCATTGGCGGGACGGAAGCGGGCCGCGTGCATCTGGCGCCGGCGCTTCTCCGGGGGTCCGGCTCACCGCCGGGGCAGGTTCTTCTCCCAGGGCGGTTCCGGCACCCAGGCCTCCGCGAGATATGCCACCATCGCCCTTGTCTTGGCGGGCGCCTGCCGTCCCGCTCCTGCCGGCAGTGGCGGCTGCACGGCATGGATGCCGAGCCAGCCCATCGCAGGCTGGTCCAGCCCGATCTCCACCAGCCTGCCGTCGCGCAGGGCCTCGTCGAGCAGGAAGACCGGCTGGTAGATCAGCCCGTGCCCGGCGATGGCGGCCTCGCGCAGCGCATCGCCGTTGTTGGCCCGCAGGCTGCCGCCGACCGGTACCGGGACCTGCCCCTGCTCCCCGAAGACCCAGCGATCCGGGCCCATCGCCTCCGACAGCGTATAGCCGAGGCAGGCGTGCCGCCGCAGGTCCTCCACCCGCCCCGGGGTGCCGTGCGTGGCGAGGTAGGAGGGCGCGCCGCAGACCGCCATCCGCACCGGCGCCAGGCGCCGCGCCACCAGGCTGCTGTCGCCCATGCGGCGGATGCGGATGGTCAGGTCCCAGCCTTCCTCCACCAGGTCCACCAGCCGGTCGTTCAGGCCCAGCTCCACGGTCACGCGCGGATGGCGGCGGCAGAATTCCGCCAGCAGCGGCGCCACATGCCGCGTGCCGAAGGAAACCGGCACGTTGAGCCGCAGCAGCCCACGCGGCTCCAGCCGGTCGGCGGAGACGGCGCGCTCGGCCTCCTCGATCTCCGGCAGCAGGCGCAGGCAGGAATCGAGGAAGCCCCGCCCCGCCTCGGTCAGGGAAAGCCGGCGTGTCGTGCGGTGAAGGAGCCGCACGCCGAGGCGTTCCTCCAGCGCCGCGACATGCTTGGTCACCATGGTCTGGGACAGGCCCAGCGCCCGGGCGGCGGCGGAAAAGCTGCCCAGCCCGGCCACCCGCGCGAAGACCTGCATGCCCGTCACGCGATCCAGCATCGGCCCGGCCCACTCTCCCGGTGTGAGGTGAGTTCCGGAATAGACCGATTATCCCCCGGCCGGCGAGGGTGCATCTCCACCGGCACAGATTCCGACGGAGAACCCTCCCCCGATGACCGCCCCTCACACTGCCCCCAACACCGCTCCCTGGGGCGCACTCCTCCTGCGGCTCTCGCTCGGCGTGCTGTTTCTGGCCCATGCCGGGCTGAAGATCCTCGTCTTCACTCCCGCCGGCACGGCCGCCTTCTTCGGCAAGCTCGGCCTGCCGCCGGCCCTTGCCTATGCCACGATGGCCGTCGAGGTCCTCGGCGCCATGGCGCTGATCCTGGGCGTCTGGGCCCGGCTGGCCGCGCTGGTGCTGATCCCCGTGCTGCTCGGCGCCATCCTCACCGTGCATGGGGCCAACGGGTTCTTTTTCACCAATGCCGGCGGCGGCTGGGAATACCCCGCCTTCTGGGCCGTAGCCCTCTTCGCCCAGGCCCTGCTGGGCGATGGCGCCCTGGCGCTGAAGCCGACCCCGCTGCCCGCCGCACCGCGCCAGCCGGTGCATGCCTGACGCGACGGACGGCGCGGAGCGCTTCCCCGGCGGCCCGCGCCCTGCCTGAACCTCCTGCCACGCCGCGCATCGAAGCGGCCGTGGCGAAGCCCGCCAAGGAGACGCCGACCATGACCACCCCGACACCCCGCCAACCCGTGATCTTCATTCCGCATGGCGGCGGCCCCTGCTTCTTCATGGACTGGCCGAACACCTGGGACCGGATGGCGGAACACCTGCGCGGCATCCCGCGGCGCCTGCCCGCGCGGCCGAAGGCGATCCTGGTCGTTTCCGGCCATTGGGAGACGGCGGTGCCCACCGTCACCACCGGCACGCAACCGCCGCTGCTCTTCGACTATCACGGCTTCCCGCCGCACACCTACGAGCTGCGCTACCCGGCCCCCGGCTCCCCGAAACTGGCGGCGCGGGTGCAGGAGCTCCTGGGGCGGGCCGGGATCGAGTCCGCCGGGGACGCGGCGCGCGGCTTCGACCACGGCGTCTTCATCCCCTTCCTTCTGGCCTTTCCGGAGGCAGAGATCCCGGTGGTGGAGCTTTCCGTGCGCGAGGACCTGGACCCGGCGGCGCATCTCGCCCTGGGCCGGGCGCTGGCGCCGCTGCGGGACGAGGGGGTGCTGATCGTGGCAACCGGCATGACCTATCACAACCTCCGCCACTTCATGCGGCCGGATGGGGTGAACGACGAGGTGTCGGTGGCCTTCGACGGCTGGCTCGCCCAGGCCGTGACCGCACCGCCCGAGCAGCGCGACCGGCTGTTGCAGGACTGGGAGCATGCCCCCGGCGCCCGCGCCTGCCATCCGCGCGAGGAGCACCTGATCCCGCTGCTCCTCGCCGCCGGCGCCGCCGGGGAGGACTCCGGCCAGCGCGACTACAGCGACCGGGTGATGGGCAAGGCGCTGTCCGGCTTCCGCTTCGGCTGACGCGGGCGGCGATGGCGGGGGCGCCTCCCCTGCCATGTCTGCGTCAGCCGGTGGCGGTGACGCGCCAGACGGTGTTGCCGCTGTCATCGGCCACCAGCAGCGCGCCCACGGCATCCATGGCGACGCCGACCGGGCGGCCATACACCTGTCCCGTTTCCGGATCGGCCATGAAGCCGGTGAGGAAATCCCGCGCGGGACCGCTCGGGCGCCCATTGGCGAAGGGCAGGTAGAGCACGCGGTAGCCGGCGAAGGCCGTGCGGTTCCAGGAGCCGCGCTGGCCGATGAAGGCGCCGCCGCGCCATTCCGCCGGAAAGGCGCCGCCGGTGGAGAAATCCAGCCCGAGCGAGGCGGTGTGCGGCCCGAGCGCGTAGTCCGGCACGATGGCGCGGGCCACCAGCTCCCGCTCCCGGCTCCCCATCTTCTCCCGCATGCGGGGGTCGATGTGCGTCCCGAAATAGCTGAAGGGCCAGCCATAGAAGCCGCCCTGCCGCACATGGGTCAGGTAGTCGGGCACGAGGTCGTCGCCGATGTTGTCGCGCTCGTTCACCACGGTCCAGAGTTCGCCCGAGCCGGGTTCCCAGGCCATGCCGACGGGGTTGCGCAGCCCGCCGGCGAAGAGGCGCTCGTTCGAGCCGTCCAGATCCACCTGCAGGATGCAGGCGCGGCGGCGCTCGTTCTCCAGCCCGTGCTCGGCCACGTTGCTGCCGGACCCCACGCTGACGAAGAGGCTGCGCCCGTCCCGCGCCGGCAGCAGGTTGCGCGTCCAATGGTTGTTGTAGCCCCCGGCCGGCAGGTCGAGGAGCTTCCGCCCCGGCGCCGTGATCTTTCCGCGCCCATCATTCCAGGGAAAGCGCAGGAGCGCGTCGGTGTCGGCGACAAAGAGGGAATCGCCCAGCACCGCCATGCCAAAGGGCCGGTTCAGCCCCTCCAGCAGCAGGGTCCGGCCGCCGGCCTGGCCCGCGCGGTCCGGGGCGTGCAGCAGGGTGACGCGGTTGGCGCGCGGCGCCTCGGACACCAGCACCCGGCCGTCCGGCAGGGGCAGGATCATGCGGGGATTGTCGAGGTCCGTTCCGAAGGCCGTCACGGTGAAGCCCCGCGGCGCCTGCGGCCTCCGCCCGGCGGGCCAGCCGCCGCCATGGGAGCGGTTGACCACGCGGTGCGCCGTGTTCGGCGCGGGCAGGTCCGGCTGAGGCCCCATGCCCGGAAGCTGGCCGGGGCCGTGCTGGGCCAGGGCGCGGGCGGCGTGGCCTGCGGCGAGTCCCCCGGCGGCGAGACCGAGGAGAAGGTTGCGTCGAGGCGTCATGGTCGGCTGGCTCCTGTCGCGGTCGCGTCCCGGCGGCGGTGGCATTCCCAGCGCAACGTCCGAGGTGGCGGAACGCTTCGGAGGCGTGCGTCTCAGCGCTCGCCCTGGCCCCCGCCCACGAGGCCAGCCGGAGGCGTGCCGGGAGCGGGCACGATGCGGCAGGCGGCGGCGGCCGCGCGGGCCAGGGAGAGCATGCGCCGCGCCGCGACGGCCCCGGTGGCGGCCTCGCCCGCCAGCTTCTCCACCAGCGGGTTCGACACCACGGCGCGGGTCGCCGCATCGGCCAGGACATTGGTGGCCGCGACCGTGGCGGCGGAGAAGGCCGAGCGCCGCAGCAGCGCCACCGTGCCCGCGATGCCGGGCCGCAGCCCGTGCAGCGCCGCGACCTGCCGCACCAGCCGCACCGCGCGCCAGCCGAAGACCAGCGCATCCCAGGCCGGGGACGGGCTGATGGCGGTGGCGGCGAAGGCCTGCACCGCCGCGGTGCGGCCCAGGGCGATGGCCTGGGCATCCAGGGCGCGCAGCGGCCCGGCTTCCAGCAGGGCGCGCAGGGTGGGGATGTCGGGCGCCTCGCGCAGCGCCGGCAGGGTGTCGCGGGCGGCGGGCACGCGCGCCGCCCAGCGGATCGCATCCGCCTTGGCGCGGGCGAGGTCGCCCGTGGCCAGGGCCTCCCGCGTCCGGTCCACCGCGTCCAGCGCGGCCAGGGCACGAACCTCGCGCAGCCCGGCCCAGAAGATCAGGCCGAAGCCGAAGACCGCCACCAGCAGGGTGAGCCCGCCCAGGACCGGCCCGCGCTCGAACTGCGAGGCGACGAAATTCGCCGCGTCCAGCATCGACAGGCCGAGGATCAGCGAGGCCACCCCCGTCGCGGCGAGGCTGAGGCTGGACCAGCCGCCGGTGCGCGGCTCCGCCACAGGCACCACCGCCTGTTCCCAGCGCAGGTCCAGCCGCTCGTCCGGGCGGGAGGGCGCCTCCTCCTCCAGGATCACGCGCGGGCCGGCGGGCGGGGTCCTCGGGTCGCTCACAGCAGGTCTCCGATCAGGCTGGCCAGCAGGCGGTCCAGCCCCAGATGCGGAACGCCGGAATGGCCGCCGGGCTCCAGCCGGGGCGGGCGGAAGACCGGCATGGCGAAATAAGGGGCGCTCCAATAAGCCGCGTCCGGCCGCCGCGCCGGCACCTGCCCGGGATCGACCCGCGCCCAGCGTCCGGTCTCCAGCAGCACGCCGCGCACGGCGGGCACGGCATGGCCGTCGCGCTCGGCCAGCGTGTCCTCGGTGCAGCGGAGCGCGGCGATGGCCTGCACCGAGACCTCCGCCCCCGCCGCCAGGACGCGGGCGCGGGGCGAGGAGACGAGGTCGCCCAGCAGCGCGGCGAGGTTCTCGCGCGAGGCTTCCGGCACATGGTCCGCCTTGGTCGCGGCGAAGGCGACATGGGACACCCCGGCGCCCGTGATCCAGTCGAGCCAGGAGCCGCCATAGCGCAGGCTCTCCGCGATCGCGGCCAGGGATTCCGCCGTGTCGTCGAAGGATTCGCGCCCGGCATGCAGCGCGCCCAGCACGTCCACCAGCACCGCCTGGCGGTCGAAGCGGCGGAAGACCGGCTCGAAGAAATGCGCCCGCTGGTCCTGGAGATAGGCATCGTGGCGGCGGGACAGCAGCGCCGCCATCTCCCCGCCCCGGGCCGCCTCCGGCAGCGGAAAGAACCAGAGCAGCGGCGTTTCCCCGCGCGGCCCGGGATTGAGCACCCGGCCGGGCTGCAGGAAGCGCAGGCCCAGCTCGTCCCGGCAATGGCGCAGCGCGTCGCGGTAGAGCACCCAGCCACGGCGGACCAGCGCCTCCTCCGCCGTGGCGGCGGGCGGCAGGGCGCGGGCGAAATCCAGGAAGGCGCGCACCGGCTCGGCCCGGATGCGTTCCAGCCGCGCCAGCGTGGCATCGGACCAGCCGGCATGGCTGCCGTTGAACATCGGCAGGTCCAGCAGCCACTCGCCCGGATAGTCGAGCAGCTCCAGCGTCACCTGCCGGTCGGGCAGGAGCTGGCCCCAGAAGTTCCTCCGGCGGATGGTGAGCGCCAGGGAGAGGGTCGAGAGGTCCTCCGTCCGCGCCGGCCATTGCGGCGGGTCGGCGGCGAGGGATTCCAGATGCGCCAGCGCGTCGAAGCGCGGCGTGTTCTCGGTGCCGGCGGGGACGAGCTGGACGGACAGGAGACGGCCGCCGGCCGCCTCCTCCAGCGCCGGCAGGGTGCGGGCGCGTGAGCCCGCCGCCAGCAGGTTGGCCACCAGCGAGGTCAGCATCACCGTCTTGCCGGCCCGCGACAGGCCGGTGACGGCGAGGCGCACCTTGTCACGCCCGGCGAGCGCGCGGGCGGCATCCTCCGTCCCGGCCAGGACGTCCCGCCACAGCCGGCTGGGCGTCCCGGTCAGCACATCCAGGGGCGACGGGCTCACCGCTGGATCAGGGGCGCTGGATCAGCTCGATCTTGTAGCCGTCCGGGTCCTCGACGAAGGCGATGATGGTGGTGCCGTGCTTCACCGGCCCGGCCTCGCGCGTCACCTTGCCGCCGCCGTGGCGCACCTTCTCGCAGGCCGCGGCCACGTCGGGCACGCCCACGGCGAGATGGCCGAAGCCGGTGCCGATCTCGTACTTGTCCACGCCGTAGTTGTAGGTCAGCTCGATCTCGCCGCCATTCTCCTTGTTGCCCTCGCCATAGCCGAGGAAGGCGAGCGTGTACTGGCCGACGGGCACGTCGTTGCGGCGCAGCTCCTTCATGCCCAGCAGCTCGGTGTAGAACTTCACGCTGCGGTCGAGATCGCCGACGCGGATCATGGTGTGCAGGAAGCGTCCGGACATTCGGGGGTCTTTCTCCTCTATGGCGTTTCAGCGCCGGAGCGGGGGCCGCGTTTCAGCGTGCCCGGGACGTGGCGGGGCGGAAACCGCACCGGCATGTCCCGGCCCCGGAATCGGCGGGCACGGCGCCCACGCCAGGGCGGGCCGGGTCCCTAGCTGGCCCCGGCGCCGCCCGGGCGCAAGCCGCCGCCGGGCCACGCGGGCCGGTCAGCCGGTCACGCGTCCCTCCACCGGATAGGCCGGGTCGGTGTAGCCAGGGGTGGAGGGGTGCCCGGCCGGCACCAACCGGTCCACCAGCGCCTCGTCCTCCGCCGTGAAGCGATGGTTCAGCGCGCCGAGATACTCCTCCCACTGCGCCTCGGTGCGCGGCCCGGCGATGGGCGCGGTGACGAGGCGGTTGTGCAGCAGCCAGGCCATGGCGAACTGGCCGGGGGTGATGCCGCGCACCTGGGCGTGGCGCGCGATCTCCTGGGCGATCTCCAGGCTTTCGCGACGCCATTCAGTCTCCATCAGGCGCTTGTCGGCGCGTTCCGCCCGCGTGCCCGCCTCCGGCGCCGCATCGGGGCGGTACTTGCCGGTCAGCACGCCCCGCGCCAACGGGCTGTAGGGGGCGACGCCCAGGCCGAAATGGGCGCAGGCCGGCAGGTGCTCCACCTCCGCCATGCGATTCAGCGCGTTGTAGAGCGGCTGGCTGACCACGGGCCGGTCGATGCCCGCCGCGTCGCAAAGGCGGCAGATCTCCGCCAGCCGCCAGGAGCGGAAGTTGGAAACGCCGAAATGGCGGATCTTCCCGGCGCGCACGAGATCCGCCATGGCGCGCACCGTCTCCTCCAGCGGCGTCTCGTGGTCCTCCTTGTGCAGGTAGAGGATGTCGATTGCCTCCACGCCCAGGCGGCGCAGGCTGGCCTCGGCGGCCAGGATGCAGTGGCGGCGCGACAGGCCGCGGTCGTTGGGCCCCTGCCCCGTCGGGTTGGCGAGCTTGGTGGCCAGCACCCACCAGTCGCGCTCGCCATGGATCAGGCGGCCGGTGATCTCCTCGGAGCGGCCGGCATTGTAGACATCCGCCGTGTCGATGAAGTTGATCCCGGCCTCCCGCGCCCGGGCCACGATGCGCCCGGCGACATCCTCCTCCGCCGGGCCGCCGAACATCATGGTGCCGAGGCAGAGCGGCGAAACCTTCAGGCCGCTGCGACCGAGCCTGCGATACTCCATGGAAGTCCTCCACCCTTGTCGTGCCGCCGCGATCCTAGGGCGGGCGATCCGGAATGCCGACTCCTCCAGCCCCCGCGAACCTCGGACCGGCCTTCAAAATGCAACCATAAGTTGTTGTTAAAAATCAGGTTTCTCCCGCCATTCTTTCGGTTTCGATCTGGTCGCGTGCCGATTCTTTCCCGATAACCACTGCTCCACGAGGGTTATCGCTATGGCGACGAGCAGCTTCACTCCGACAGGGCCCACCTTGGCCGGCCCCCTGACGACGGACGACCGGTTGGTCGTCGAAGCGGGCCAGGCGCTCGACGTGACCGGCCTGGTGCTGGTCGGGGCTGTCTCGGATGCGGGGAGCCTGTCGGTTCCGGCCTCCTCGACCCTGGAAGTCGCCCGGAGTGGTGCGACGGAACAGAGCATCGACCTCTCGGGACGGATGGAGGTTGCGGGCACCGTCAGAGTGGACAACGGACAGGCCCTCGTCGCATCCCAGGGTGAGCTCGTTCTGGCCGGAGGCTATTTCGGCCCGCCCGTCATGGACGCGGGCTCGACGATCATGGTGCCGAGCTACGCCCAGAATCCTTCCATCAAGGTGGAGGGCCTGGTCCATGGCTATGGCGTCATGGGGGCCGGGCGCGAGTTCAGCCGCGGCCCGGCCCTGTACGGCACCATCGAGAACCTCGGGACGATCGTGGCGGATGCCCCCGGCCACCAGCTCTCCGTGGCCGCACGCACCTTCACCAACACCGGCGTGCTGGAGGCCGGGAGCGGCAGCACGCTTGACGTGCTCACCACCTCCTTCATGGGCGCGGGCACGCTGATCGTGCGCGATCATGGGCAGCTTCTGGCCGGCGCGGGCGTGAATCCGGACAGCCACATCATCCTCGACGGCCCCGACTCCCAGATGTCGGGGCATGTCTTCTTCATGGGCGCCCGCTTCACGCTCGAAGGCCACGACCAGATCGGGGTGAACGGCTACAACGGGGTGATCAACCGCTATGGCCTGACCCAGGTCGGCACCGCCGGCAGCCTGGAACTGCTGAACGGGCGCGACTTCCACTCGGTCAACACCATTGCCGACAACGGCAGCATCCTGCTCGGCGGGGGCGATTTCGATTCCGCCGGGCTGACCGTCGGTGCCACGGGCAGCTTCGCCGGGCATGGCAGCCTCGGCGGGACGGTGGTGAACAACGGCACCATCACCGCCCAGGGCGGGACGCTGGTGATCGACAGCGCCAGCCTCACCGGCACGGGCGGCTTCGCGATCCAGGCCGGGGCGGAGCTCAGCCTGGGCGACCGGGTGGCGGACAATGCGGCGGCGGGGATCGGCACGCTGGGCACGGATGTCGGCATCCGCTTCCTGGGCGCGACCGGCACGCTGAGCATCGAGGAGGCGGGCGATTTCCATGCCTCCGTCGCGGGCTTCGGCATCGGCAACCGCATCGACCTGATGAACGAGAGCATCGGCTTCGGCATGCTCAACGCCGATGGCACGGCGAGCCTCTATGGCAGCGGGGCGCAGGCGGGCGAGCTGGTCGCCGTCCTGTCGATGAAGGACCTGCGCTCCGGCCATTTCGTCACGGTCACCGGCGACGGCCATGGCGGCACGCTGGTCGGGCTGAGCGACAGCGATCCCGGCCTCGTGCACATGGTCCAGGGCGGCGCGGGCGACGACCGGCTAAGCCTGGACGGCCATGCGCTGAACCATGTCGATGGCGGCGGCGGCCACGACAGGCTGGTGCTGGGCGCCGTCGGGCTTCGCGGCAGCGAGGTCGCCATCCAGGCGGACGGCACCCTGCTGTTGCAGGCCGGCGGCGCGGCCGCCGTGCTGCGCGACGTGGAGGAGGTGCGCTTCGCCGATGGCCGCATGGTCTTCGACCTGCACGACCCGGCGGCGGAGGTCATGCGCCTCTATGGCGCGGCACTGGGGCGCTCGCCGGACCCGGCCGGGCTGAACCACTTCATCGATGCGCTGGACGGCGGGCAGAGCCTGGCCGGCATCGCCACCGGCTTCCTGAACAGCCGCGAATTCGCCATGCGCTACGGCAGCCTCGACGACACGGGGTTCGTCACCCGCCTCTACGGCAATGTCCTGGGCCGCGCGCCTGATGCCGAGGGGCTGTCCTTCCACATCACCAATCTCGCCCATGGCATGTCGCGCGAGGAGCTCCTGGTCAGCTTCTCGGAAAGCCAGGAGAACATCGCCCGCACCGCCCCGGTGGTGCAGGCGGGGATCTGGGATGCCGACGAGACCGCCATGCGGGTCGCCCGCCTCTACGACGCCACCTTCGGCCGCCACCCGGATGCGGGCGGGTTGCAGTTCTGGGCGGACCGCATCGAGAGCGGCGCCCTCGCGCTCGCCGGCGTCGCACGGGGCTTCGAGGGCAGCGCGGAATTCCAGGCGAGCTATGCCGGGCTGGACAATGCCGGCTTCGTCACCCGGCTCTACCAGAACGCCCTGCACCGGGCGCCGGACGCGGGCGGGCTCGCGAACTGGACGGCGAATCTCGACGCGCATGTCCTCAGCCGCGCCGAGGTGCTGCTCGCCTTCTCGGAAAGCGCGGAGCACCAGATGCTGACCGCGGACCTGACGGGCAGCACCTCCGGCCACGGCATCGCCTTCGCCTGATGGCCTCCGCCCGGCGGCTCTCGTCCGGGGCCGTCCGCGCGAGACCGGTCGCAGCGGCCGGTCCCACGATGGCGCTCAGGCGCGCCGGACGACCGGGAAGACCGGGCTGTCCATCGGTCCGCCCGGTTCCGGCGCGCCCGGCAGCGGCGGCGGCGACATGAAGCCGTTCCGCAGCACATAGGTCGCGTCGTCGCCCGTCCAGCGCGACGACACGGCGCGGCGCCGCGTCGGCAGGTGATTGCCCGGCGCGCCGTGCAGGGTGAGGCCCTGGAAGACCACGCAGTCGCCCGGCGCCAGGTCCCAGCCGAGCAGGCGGTTCTCCCGCTTCACCTGCTCCATGTCCGGCATGGTCTCGAACTCGTCGGTCGGATGGTCCTTCTGGTCGGCGAAGCGCTTCGGGCGGAACCAGCGGCCCCAGCGGTGCGAGCCGGCCACGTACTCCACCCCGGCCTCGCGCGGCACCGGCTCCAGCGCCATCCAGAGCGAGCAGACCTGGAAGCCGTCCACCGTCCAGTAGGGCTGGTCGTGGTGCCAGGGCGTCGGCTCCAGCGTGCCCGGTTCCTTCACCAGCACATGCTCGTGGAAGAGGTTCACCTTGCGCGAGCCCATCAGCCGCCCGACGATCTCCGCCGCCGGGGAATGGAACAGGAATTCCCGGTATTCCGGGATGCGCTGCCAGTTGCAGTAGTCGGCGAAGAACATGCCGGGCTTGCCCTCCGGGGTGTAGCGCTTCCCCATCGGCCCGGGCTCCTCCATGTTGCGCTCGATGCCGCGGTCCAGCATCGCCAGCCATTCCGGGCCGAAGGCGCCGCGGACGCGGACGGCGCCGTCCCTGTCGTAATCCGCGCGCAATGCGTCGAGCTGGGCCGCGAGGGCTTCCGGCAAGGTGGCGGTGGCAGACATGTCCTGTTTTCCTTCGGGGCTAGCCCGCCGCCCAGGCGACGCGGCCGAGATAGGTGGCGAGGAAGCGTCGCAGCCGCTCTTCCGCCGGATGGGTGAAGACCTCCTGCGCCGGCCCATCCACCAGCACCCGCCCGGCCTCCATGAACAGGGCGCGCGTGGCGACGGAGGCGATGAAGCCCATCTCGTGGCTGACCACGAGCATGGTCAGCCCGTCCTTCGCGAGGTCGCGGATCACGTCCAGCACCTCGGTGGTCAGCTCCGGGTCGAGGCTGGCCGTCGGTTCGTCGAAGAGCACGAGGCGCGGCCGCGAGGCCAGGGTGCGGGCGATGGCCACGCGCTGCTGCTGCCCGCCGGACAGGGTGGCGGGCTTGCGCCCGGCCTGCTGCGTCAGCCCCACCCGGGCCAGCATGCGCTGCGCGATCTCCCGCGCCTCGGCGCGCGGCATCTTCCGCGCCACGCGCAGCGGCATGGCCACGTTCTCCTCGGCGGAAAGGTGCGGCCAGAGGGCGAAGTTCTGGAAAACCATGCCGATGGCGCCGTCGCCGGGGCGGGCCTGCCTGCCCTCCACCGTCACGCGGCCCCCGCTCAGCGGGTCGAGCCCGGCGATGCAGCGCAGCAGCGAGGACTTGCCGGAGCCGGAGGGGCCGATGATGCCCAGCACCTCGCCCCGGGCCACGGAAAGGTCGATGTCGCGCAGGATCTCCACGTCGCCGACCCGGCGCTGGAGGTTCTCGACGCGCAGGAGCTCGCTCATTCCCCTCTCCCTCAGGCCGCCAGGAGCCGCGCGGTCACGCGTTCCGCGCGCCGTCCGGCCACGGCCATGATCTCCACCAGTGCCCAGTAGAAGACCGCCAGCACCGCCATGGCCGGGGCATAGGCGAAGGTGGCGCTGCCGACGCCGGTCACGCGGAAGGTGATCTCGGGCACGGTGATGATCGACAGGACGGCCGTTTCCTTCAGCAGGATCACGGTCAGGTTCACGATGGCGGGCAGCGCCGCCAGCGCCGCGCCCGGCAGCAGCACGCGCAGCACGGATTGCGCGCCGTTCAGCCCGGCCAGCCGCGCGGCCTCCATCTGGGCGGGCGGCACGGCGACGAAGCCGCCCCGGAAGACCTCGGAATAGTAGGCGCCGCCATAGACGGTCAGCGCCAGCATTCCGGCCAGGACGGGCGAGAGGTCCAGCCCGATGAAGGGGCCGCCGTAGTAGAGCAGGAAGGACTGCACCAGGAAGGGCGTGCCGCGCACCACCTCGACCAGCACCGCCAGCAGCCAGCCCAGCGGGCGCGGGCCGAGATGCCGGCCGCAGGCGACCAGCAGGCCGAGCACGAGGCCCAGCGCCGCGCCGCCCAGCCAGACCAGCAGCGTCAGCGGCAGCCCGTTCAGCGCCGCGACGAAGGATTGCTGCAGGACGTTCACGGGACGCGCCTCCGTGCCGAGCCGATGCCGAGCAGGACGAGGTTCAGCGCCAGGTAGAAGAGCCCGGCCAGGGCATAGGATTCCAGCGGCATGAAGGTGCTGGCGGCGATGGCCTGGGAGTTGCGCGTGATCTCCGAGATCCCCACCACCGAGACCAGGGCGGAAGCCTTGAGGATCATCGTCGCCTCTCCGACCAGGGCGGGGCGCATGGCGGCCAGCGCGATGGGCAGGCGGATGCGCAGGAAGGTCTGGCGCGGCGTCAGCCCGGCGAGCAGCGCGGCCTCCAGCGCCGGCCTCGGCACGGTGGAAAGCCCGCCGCGCAGGATCTCCCCCGCATAGGCGGCGCAGCAGAGGCCGAGCGTGCCCACCGCCGCCACCCAGGGCGAGAGGTGCAGGCCCAGGAAGGGCAGCGCGTAGTAGGAGAGCAGGAGCTGCACCAGCAGCGGCACGCCGCGGAAGAAGGAGACATAGAGGCGCGCGAAGAGCCGCGCCCCCGCCGAGCGGGCGGTGGCGGCGGCGGCGATCAGCGCGCCGAGCGAGAAGCCGATGGCGATGCCGGCCAGGGACACCAGGATGGTGTTTCCCGCCCCGCGCAGCAGGGCGGGCCAGGCCTCCGCCAGGAACGCGGCGTCCAAGCTGTCAGGCCGTCCGGGTCAGACGGCGGGGTCGGTCACGCGGGCCGGCACGTCGAAGCTCTGGCCGAACCACTTCTCCTGGATCTTCGCCAGCCGCCCGTCGCCGCGCATCTTGTCCAGCGCCGCGTCCACCGCGTCGAGCAGCGGCTTGCTGGCCTCGTCCTTGCGGCCGAGGAAGCCGAAATAGCTCTTGGCGCCGAAGGTGGGCAGGACCACGGCGAAGACGTTCGGGCGCTGCTTGGCGGTATAGGCGATGTTGGGCAGGGAGTTCCCCACGGCGACGATGCGCCCGGCGGCGAGGTCGGCATAGGCCTCCGAGAAGGAGACGTATTCCCGCACCTCCGTCTTGCCCGGCAGCTTGCCCACGAATTCCTGCGTCTGGGCGAGCTGCGAGGTCGCCTTGCCGGAGCCCACCGCCTTGCCCGCCACATCCTCGGGCTTGGTGATCCCCTTCTCGCCGGCGCGCTTCAGGAAGGCGACCGTGGCCTCCGCCACGGGGGCGGTGAAGCGGTAGCGTTCGGAGCGGGCCCTGGTGATGGTCGCGGGGCCGGCCACCATGTCGTAGTTCCCGGCATCCAGCCCCGGCAGCACGGATTCCCAGGGCAGGTCCTGGAACTCCACCTTCACGCCCAGCTCCTTGCCGATCTCGGCGAAGGTATCGGCGTTCAGCCCGACCTGCTTGCCGCCCTCGGTGAAGTCGAAGGGGGCGAAGTGGAATTCCGAGGCGACATGCAGCACGCCGGCGCTCTTCGCCTTGGCCAGCGCGTCCTGCGCCCGGGCGAGGCGCGGCGCCGCCAGGGTGAGGGCCGCCGCGGCGCCGAGCAGCGCCAGCGGGCGCCGCCCGATCGCGGCGACCCCACGGGCGAAAGCCGGGGACGGCCGGGTGGGAAGATCCGTCATGCCTCATCTCCATGCCGGGCCTCCATCATGCGGGCACGCGGGAACGCGCGCTCCTTTGCGGGGAGACCTCCGGGAATTCCAGACCGAGCCGTGCCGCGGCGTTCCCGCCGTCTTTCGGGATGCAGGTTGACCTGCCCTGCCCGCCTCGTAAAGCTCTGCGCCGGAAGCTTTCCGAGGGTATCCCCATGTCCGCCTCCGTCGCGCCGGCCACCCTGCCCATCATCGACATCGCCGGGCTGCGCGCGGGCCATCCGGGGGCGCTGGAACGCGCGGCGGCGGAGATCCACGCTGCCTGCACCGGCCCGGGCTTCTTCTACATCCGTGGCCACGGGGTGCATGAGGGCGTGATCGCCGCCGCGGTGGACGCCGCCCGCGCCTTCTTCGCCCTGCCGGAGGACACCAAGCGCCAGGTCGCCGCCAATCGGCTGCACCGCGGCTGGCACGCCATGGGCGGGGCGCTGATGGAGGGCGCGAGGCACACCGACCGGAAGGAGTTCTTCTCCATCGGGCTGGAACTGCCGGAAAGCGACGCGGCGGTACGGGCGGGCGAGCCGCTGCGCGGGCCGAACCAGTGGCCCGCCTTCGTGCCGGCCATGCAGCCGGCCTTCGCCGACTATTTCCGCGAGATCGGCCTCGCCGGGGCGGCGCTGCTGTCGGCCGTGGCGGCGAGCCTCGGCCTGCCGCCGGATTTCTTCGCCGCCTCCTACCGCAAGCCGCTGCAACGGACCCAGGCCATCTACTACCCGCCCCGGCCCGAGGGCGCGGGCGAGGACGAGTTCGGCGTGGCGCCGCACACGGATTTCGGCTGCCTGACCCTGCTGTGGCAGGATGGCAATGGCGGCCTCCAGGTGCGGGAGCGGCAGAGCGGCGGCTGGATCGACGCGCCGCCCCTGCCCGGCACGCTGGTGGTGAATGTGGGCGACCTGCTCGGGCGCTGGAGCAACGACCGCTTCGCCTCCACCCCGCACCGGGTGATCAACCGCTCGGGGCGGGAACGCTTCTCCATCGCCACCTTCTACGACCCGGATTTCGGCGCCATGGTCGATCCCCGCGCCCTGGGCGCCGCGGAAGGCGAGGCGCGCTACGAGCCGGTCACCGCCGGGCAGCATATCCTGAACCGCTTCGACCAGGCCTTCGGCTACCGCAAGCGCCTCGCCGCCGCCCAGGGCTGACGCCGGGGCCCGTCCGCGGCCCCGCCCGCCCTGCCCCCTCTTTCCACGCCGCGAAGGGACCCCCGCCCATGCCGGATTCCGCCGCCGAGAGCCACCGCTTCCGCAACGCCCCGGCCATCCGCGCCCCGCGCGGGCCGGAGATGAGCGCGCGCCACTGGACCACCGAGGCCGCGCTGCGGATGCTGATGAACAACCTCGACGACGAGGTGGCGGAGCGGCCGGAGGAGCTGGTCGTCTATGGCGGCATCGGCCGCGCCGCGCGGGACTGGCAGTGTTACGAGGCCATCGTGGCGACGCTGCGCCGGCTGACCGGGACACAGACCCTGCTGGTGCAGTCGGGCAAGCCGGTCGGGGTCTTCGAGACCCATGCCGATGCGCCGCGCGTGCTGATCGCCAATTCCAACATCGTGCCGCACTGGGCGAACTGGGAGCATTTCTCCGAGCTCGATCGCAAGGGGCTGATGATGTACGGCCAGATGACGGCCGGTTCCTGGATCTATATCGGCTCCCAGGGCATCGTGCAGGGCACCTACGAGACCTTTGCCGAGGCCGGGCGGCAGCATTTCGGCGGCAGCCTCGCGGGACGCTGGATCCTGACCGCCGGGCTCGGCGGCATGGGCGGGGCGCAGCCCCTGGCCGGGGTCTTCGCCGGGGCCTGCGTGCTGGCGGTGGAATGCCAGCCTTCCCGCATCGAGAAGCGATTGCAGACCCGCTACCTCGACGAGAAGGCCGACGATCTCGACACCGCGCTGGCGATGATCCGCAAGGCCCGCGACGAGAAGCGCGCCATCAGCGTCGGACTGCTCGGCAACGCGGCGGAGGTCTTCCCGGAACTGGTGCGGCGCGGCGTGGTGCCGGACATCGTCACCGACCAGACCTCGGCGCACGACCCGGCCAACGGCTACCTCCCCGCCGGCTGGACGCTGGACCAGTGGGAGCGCGGGCGGGAGCGCGACCTGCAATCCGTGGCCGCCGCCGCGAAGCGATCCATGGTCGCGCATGTGCAGGCGATGCTGGACTTCCAGCGCCTGGGCGCCGTCGTGATGGATTACGGCAACAACATCCGCCAGATGGCGCAGGACGAGGGGCTGGAAGGCGCCTTCGGCTTCCCGGGCTTCGTGCCCGCCTATATCCGCCCGCTCTTCTGCCGCGGAATCGGCCCTTTCCGCTGGGCGGCGCTGTCCGGCGATCCGGAGGACATCTACCGCACCGATGCCAAGGTGAAGGAGCTGATCCCCGACGACGCGCACCTGCACAACTGGCTCGACATGGCGCGGGAGCGGATCGCCTTCCAGGGCCTGCCCGCGCGCATCTGCTGGGTCGGGCTGGGGCAGCGGCACCGGCTCGGTCTCGCCTTCAACGATATGGTGGCGAAGGGCGAGCTGAAGGCCCCCGTGGTGATCGGCCGCGACCATCTCGATTCCGGCTCCGTCGCCTCGCCGAACCGGGAGACCGAGGCGATGCGCGACGGGTCCGGCACGGTGTCCGACTGGCCGCTGCTGAACGCCCTTCTCAACACCGCCTCCGGCGCCACATGGGTCTCCCTGCATCATGGAGGGGGAGTCGGCATGGGCTATTCGCAACATGCGGGGATGGTGATCGTGGCGGACGGCACGCCGGAGGCGGAACGGCGGCTGCGGCGGGTGCTGTGGAACGACCCCGCCACCGGCGTGATGCGCCATGCCGATGCGGGCTACGAGATCGCCATCGACTGCGCCCGGGAACAGGGGCTCGACCTCCCGATGCTCGCCGGAGGCCAGCCATGATCACGCCGGGACAGGCACCGCTCGACGCGCTGCGCGCCGTCATGGCGGGCGAGGCGCTGGAACTCCCCCCCGGCTGGGAGGGACCGATGCGCGCCTCCTGCGACGCGCTCGCCGCGCGGCTGGCGGCGGGGGACACGATGTATGGCGTGAACACCGGCTTCGGGAAGCTCGCCAGCACGCGGATCAGCGATCCCGATCTCGTGCAGCTCCAGCTCAACCTGATCCGCAGCCACGCGGCGGGGGTGGGCGAGCCGCTGCCGGACGCGGTGGTGCGGCTGGTGCTGGCGCTGAAGGCGCTCTCCCTGGCGCGCGGCGCATCGGCGGCGCAGCCCTCCACGGTGGAGGCGCTGCTGGCCCTGCTGAACGGCAACGTCCTGCCGGTGATCCCGGCGCGCGGCTCGGTCGGCGCCTCGGGCGACCTCGCCCCTCTCGCCCACCTGTCCCTGGTGCTGATCGGCGAGGGACAGGCCATGGAGCTCGGCGCCACCGTGCCCGGCGCCGTGGCGCTGAAGCGGCTGGGGCTGAAGCCGCTGGCCCTGGGCCCCAAGGAGGGGCTGGCGCTGCTCAACGGCACGCAGGTCTCCACCGCCCTGGCGCTCGCCGGCCATTTCGCGGCCGAGGATCTCTGGCGGACGGCGCTGGTCTCCGGCGCGCTCAGCACCGAGGGGGCGCGCGGCTCCGACACGCCCTTCGACCCGCGCATCCATGCGCTGCGCGGCCAGGAGGGGCAGATCCGCAGCGCCGCGATCCTGCGCGCGCTGATGGCCGGCAGCACCATCCGCGACAGCCACCGCGACAACGACCCGCGGGTGCAGGACCCCTATTCCCTGCGCTGCCAGCCCCAGGTGATGGGCGCCTGCCTCGACACGCTGGAGCACGTGGCGAAGGTGCTGGCGCGGGAGGCCAATGCCGTCACCGACAACCCGCTGGTGACGGAGGATGGCGACGTCCTGTCCGGCGGCAACTTCCATGCCGAGCCGGTGGCCTTCGCCGCCGACCACCTCGCCCTGGTGCTGGCCGAGATCGGCGCCCTGGCGGAGCGGCGCATCGCCCTGCTGGTCGATCCGGTGCTTTCCGGCCTGCCGGCCTTCCTGGTGAGGGAGGGCGGGCTGAATTCCGGCTTCATGATCGCCCAGGTGACGGCGGCGGCGCTGGTGGCGGAGAACCGCGCCCTGGCCACGCCGCGCAGCGTGGACAGCCTGCCCACCAGCGCCAACCAGGAGGACCATGTCAGCATGGCCACCGGAGCCGGGCTGCGCCTGGCGCAGATGGCGCGGAACCTGACCGACATCCTGGCCATCGAGCTGCTCTGCGGCGCCCAGGCGGTGGAGTTCCACCGGCCGCTGCAATCCTCGCCGGCGCTGGAGCGGGCGCATGCCCTGGTGCGCGGCGTGGCCGAGCCCTGGGAGCGGGACCGCCAGATGGCGCCCGACATCGCCGCCGTCTCGCGCCTGATCCAGAAGGGCGGCTTCGCGGGCCTCTGCCCCGCCGTGTGAGCGGGGGTCAGACCTGGGGACCGGCGCTTGCCCAGGGGGTCTTTTCCAGGAAGGCCTTGATCTCGCCGGCCGGGCGGGGCGGGCTGAACAGATAGCCCTGCCCTTCCTCGCAGCCCTGGCGCAGCAGCATCTCGTGCTGCTCCGGGGTTTCCACCCCTTCCGCCAGGGTGATCATGCCCAGGCTGGCGCCGAGGCTGGTCACCGCGCGCACGATGGCCGCACAGTCCTCGCGCCCACCCATGTCGCGGACGAAGGACTGGTCGATCTTCACCTTGTCGAAGGGGAATTTCCGCAGGTAGCTCAGCGAGGAATAGCCCGTGCCGAAATCGTCCAGCGCGATCCGTACGCCATGCCGGCGGATCTGGTGCAGGGCGGACAGCGTGTCCTGCGTATCCTCCAGCAGCACCGTCTCGGTCACTTCCAGCTCCAGCCGGTCCGGCCGCAGGCCCGACCGTTCCAGGGCGCCGAGGATCTGCTGCACCAGCACCTCCCCGGCGGCGAACTGGGTGGCCGACAGGTTCACCGCGATCTTCAGGTGCGCGGGCCAGGTCGCGGCCTGGCGGCAGGCTTCCTCCAGCACCCAGGCGCCGATCGGCACCATCAGCTCGCTCTGTTCGACGAAGGGCATGAACTCCGCCGGAGAGACCAGCCCGCGATGCGGATGGCGCCAGCGGATCAGCGCCTCGAAGCCGACCGCCTCGCCTGTGCAGAGGCGCAGGATCGGCTGGTAGAACAGCTCGAACTCCTGCCGCGCCAGGGCATGGTGCAGATCGGCTTCGAGCTGCCGCCGGGACTGCATGGCCCTCTCCATCTCAGGCTCGAAGAAACGGAAGCGCCCGCGCCCCTCCGCCTTCGCCTGGTAGAGGGCGAGGTCGGCCTTGCGCATCAGCGCGTCCTCGCCCTCCTCCTCGCCGGGCAGGAGCACCGCGATGCCCAGGCTGACCCCCACGCGCAGGGTTTCCCCGCCCAGGCGGCAGGGCAGGCTCAGCTCCGCGATCAGGCGCTCCGCCAGGGTGGCGGCATCCTCCGCACGCTCCAGCCCCGTCTGCAGCACGGCGAACTCGTCGCCGCCGAGCCGTGCCACCGTGTCGATGCTGCGCACGCAGCGCCGCAGCCTCGCCGTGGCCTCCCGCAGCACCGCGTCCCCGGTGGGATGGCCCAGCGTGTCGTTGATCTCCTTGAAATGGTCGAGGTCCAGATACAGCAGCGCGCAGCCCTCGCCGCGCCCGGCCCGTGCCACGGCGGCGCTCAGGCGCTCGCCGAAAAGGCTGCGGTTCGGCAGGTCGGTGAGCGCGTCGTGGCGCGCCATATGGGCGATCCGCGCCTCGGCGGAACGCCGGGCGGTCACGTCCTCCAGCGTGGCGATCCAGCCTCCGTCGGGCATCTGGCGCAGGTTGACCGACAGGAAGCGGCCATCCTCCAGCTCCCAGGAGAAGGCCCAGCGGCCGCGGCGAACCGCCCTGCCCTCCGCCGGCCCGCCCGGCTGCGGGTCCTTCCGGAGATGCGAGCGGAGATTCCGGAGATCCTGCCGGGTCAGGGCGCCACCGGCCAGGACGGCGGCAAGGAGGCTGGACACCGGATGCCCGATGGGGACAGTGCCGTCCTGCAGGCCCAGGATCGCCAGGAGGCGCTGGTTGGCCACCTGCAGGATGCGGGATGCATCCAGCATGCAGATGCCCTGCACGAGATTGTCCAGGGCGACGCCGAAGCGCA
Source organism: Roseomonas mucosa ATCC BAA-692 (assembly GCF_000622225.1). Lineage (GTDB taxonomy): Bacteria > Pseudomonadota > Alphaproteobacteria > Acetobacterales > Acetobacteraceae > Roseomonas > Roseomonas mucosa. The sequence goes on from NZ_JHWD01000003.1 coordinate 352,057, forward strand.
TCGCCTGGAGGACGCGCTCATGCTCCGCCTGCTCGCGCTCCCGCAACAGCTCCAGCTCCGCGCGGCTCTCCGCCGCCTGGGCCCGGGCGATGCGGGCCTGGTTGAGCAGTTGCCGCCGCCCCAGCAGCGTCATGCCGAGTACGCCGGCCTCCAGCAGCAGCGCCGAGCCGAGGAGAAGCCATCGCTGCCGCCGCCATCCTTCGAGCAGGGCGTCGCGCGTGCGGCTGACGGCAATGACCAGGGGGTTGAGTTCCAGGGAGCGCAGGACAATGACGCGCGACATTCCGTCCATGCCGGTCTGCGCGCGCAGCGTCCTGGTCTCACCGGGTTTCGGCGCCTGCCCTATCCGTGCCCTCACGATGCTGTCCGCCCCTGCATCCAGCGGCGGGAAGCGCGAGAGCACCAGGCCGTCCAGGTGGATCAGGGTGATGGCCATGCCGGGCAATGTGGCCAGCTTGGCGTAGAAGCTCTCGAAATAGCTGAACGGCATGGCCACCAGCACGAAGCCCAGGAGATCCCCCTGGGCACCGAGGATGCGGCGGCCGATCCAGATCCGCCGGCGCATCCCCTCCGGGGTCCCGGGCGGATCGCCAATGATGCGGTCCTCCTCCTCCAAGGACAGCATGCTGGCGATCCAGTCCCGCGACAGGGGCGGCCGCGGCTGGTCCGCTCCCCCCACGCCCAGGACGGCACGGCCCGAGCGGTCATAGACACCGATGGTCTCGATCTGCGGGAGGCCGGCGACCCAGTCCTTGAGGCGCCGCCTCAGCTCCGGCGCGACACTGGCACGCGCGAGGTCATCCACATTCTCCACGCCGCGCTCGCGCAGGCCATCGGTGATGCTCAGGTTGATCAGTTCGATCGACTGGAAGGCCCGGTCCGCCTGATCCGACAGCGCCAGGGCCAAACGCTCCAGATCCTGCGTCCCGGCGACGAGGGTGCGCTCGCGCAGATCCTGCAGGAGGAGGAAGGTGCCGGCCGCGATGGCCAGCGCCAACGCCAGGCTCCCTGCCAGCAGGAATGCCGCGGAACGGGAGATCCCGTTCCGGTCCTGCCAGGCACAGCGATTCATCGGCGTTTCCCCCCACATCGGGAAGGCGGCCGGCCATCGCAGGTTGTGAAGGCCTCGCGCTGCCCGATGAAGCGCCCCCGAGAGATGTGAGGAGCGCCCCCAGCAAACTCCCTTGTCAGGAAAGATGCCACCGAAAGTTGCATTTCAGCCCATGTCTGGCACCGAAATTCCATCGCATCAACCTGCGCGCCAGCACCGTCTCCGAGGGCCGCCCGCTACAGGACGGTGCCGGCCTCCGGCGCGGTCAGGGCGGAAAGCACGCCGGTGCGGAAGGTCCAGACCGCCTCGTGCATGGCGCGGGCAGCATCGGCCGCGCGCCCTTCCAGCACGGCCAGAAGGAGGTTCTCGGCAACCGGCGTGTCGGAACCGGCCTGCCCCGGTCGGAGCAGCATCATGCGGCGTGATTCGTCCAGCAGGCGGCCGATCTGATGGGACAGGCGCTCGTTTCCGGAGAGACCCGCGACACGCCGGTGGAAATCATGCCGCGCCTCCAGCCTCTCGACGAGACTCGCCGCCGCCATGGAGCGTTGCCTTGCCTCGGCCAAGGCCGTGTCGCCCGAAGCCACGCGCCCGGCCGCGCGCCGCGCCGCCTCGGGCTCCAGCAGAAGGCGCAGGTCGAAGACCTCGTGGATGTCGCGGATGGTCACCAGCGACACCACCCAGCCACGACGTGGCACGGCGTCGACCAGCCCTTCCTCCGCCAGTCGGGCCAGCGCGGCCCGGATCGGCGCCTTGCCGAGGCCGAGGCGCTGCGCCGTGCTGCCTTCCGCCAGGGTCTCGCCGGGGCGCAGGCGGCAGTCGATGATCTCTCCGCGCAGCCGGTCCATGGCCTGCCGGGTCAGCGAGGCATTCGGCATGTCCGGGGCGGATTCTGTCATGGCGCTGCCTCTCCAACTGACATGTCAGATGAGGATTATCCCGGTTTCCGCCGCGTGCCACAAGAAGGCGGTGGGCCGAGCAAGGAACCGCACGCAAAAAACCCCCGGCACCACGGGCGCCGGGGGTCTTTCGGTCCAGAAGGACGAAATCAGTTGTCCTTGAGCACGACCGCCTGACGGCCACGCTGCCCGTCACGGACCTCCAGCGCGACCTTCTGGCCCTGCTGGACATCCTGGACGCCGGCGCGCTGCAGCACGGAGGAGTGCAGGAACACGTCCTGGCCACCATCGTCCGGCGTCACGAAGCCGAAGCCGCGCACCTGGTCGAACCACTTGACGGTGCCGCCGACGGCGTAGGTCGGGCCACCCTCGTCGCGGCCGAAGTCACGGCGCGGCGGCGGACGGTCGCCGAAGTTGCCACGCGGCGGGCCGCCACGGTCGCCGAAGCCACCGCCGCCGAAGCCGCCACGGTCGCCGAAGTCACGGCGCGGCGGACGGTCGCCGAAGCCACCGCGATCGCCGAAGCCGCCACGCGGCGGGCCACGGTCGCCGAAGCCGCCGCCGAAGCCGCCACGGTCGCCGAAGTCACGGCGGGGCGGACGGTCGCCGAAGTCGCGGCGGGGGGGACGGTCGCCGAAGCCGCCGCCGGCATGGCCGCCGGGGCCCTTCTTCAGCTCGGTGATGCGGGTCACCAGGCGGCGTCCCTGGCGGTCCGTGCCGATCTCGCAAACCAGCTTGTCGCCCGTCTCGGGGGGCTCGATGCCGGCTTCGGTCAGGGCCGATGCGTGGAAGAAAACGTCCTGGCCATCGGGGCCAAGCACAAAGCCGAAGCCTTTACGCCCGTTATACCACTTCACCTCGGCCTCGACGGCGCCGGTGCCACCCTGGGGGTCGTTGTCGGGAAACACTGTCTCTTTCGCCTACGCAACTTCCACGGCCCGACGGAATGCAGGACCGGTGCGATGATGGTCGCACGCACTCATGCGGAAATCTAGCCGAAACGACAAAACGCGGGGTAAAGACATGCAATTTTACGCTGCGGATGCTCCGCCGCCAGCCAGGGTGCCGGACGGCTCCCCGGCGTCTCGTGCGGCGGTCCGTCTCCCGGGGCTTTCCGCAAGCGGCCGCGCAGGGCTTCAGCCGGCGTCCAGCACGGCCCGCCTGGCCATCACCGTGACGAGATGCGCCCGGTACTCCGCTCCGCCGTGGATGTCGCTGAGCAGGTCGTCCGGCGGCTGGCGAATCCCCGCCACCGCTTCCGGACTCCAGCCCGCGGCCAGGGCCGCCTCCATCTCCGCCTGCCGGAAGACGCCAGGGCCAGCGCCGTTCACCACCACGCGCACCCCCGCCGGTCCTTTCGCCACGAAGACTCCGGTCAGCACATAGCGCGAGGCCGGGTTGCGCATCTTCGCGTAGCCGGCCTTTTCCGGCACCGGGAAGCGCAGGGCGACGACCAGCTCGTCCGGCTCCAGCGCCGTGGTGAACATGCCCTGGAAGAACTCGTCGGCCCCGATCTCCCGTCGGTCGGTCACGAAGCGGGCGCCCAGCGCCAGGGCGGCGGCCGGATAGTCGGCGGCCGGGTCGTTGTTCGCCAGGCTGCCGCCGATGGTGCCGCGGTTGCGGACCTGCGTGTCGCCCAGATGGCCCGCCATGCGCGCCAGGGCGGGAATCGCCTGCCGCACCACGTCGCTGTCCTGGATGTCCGCATGGCGCGACAGGGCGCCGACGACCAGCGTGTCGCCCTCCCGGCGGATGCCCTTCATCTCGGCGATGCCGGTGAGGTCCACCAGCGAGGAAGGCCGGTTCAGCCGGTGCTTCAGCGCCGGCAGCAGGGTCTGGCCGCCCGAGAGCGCCTTGGCCTCCGGATCGGCCAGGAGCTTCACCGCTTCGGCGAGGGAGGAAGGCTTGTGATAGGCGAAATCGTACATGGTGCCCTCCCCTTACTCGGCCGCCGGGGCAAGGGCCGGCTTGCGGCCGTGCATCACCTGCTGCGCCGCGTCGATCGCCGCCACGATGTTATGATAGCCCGTGCAGCGGCAGAGATTGCCCTCCAGCCCGTGCCGGATCTCCACCTCGGACAGCCCCTCGGGATGGCGCTTCACCAGGTCGATGGCCGACATCACCATGCCCGGCGTGCAGAAGCCGCACTGGAGCGCGTGATGCTCGCGGAAGGCCTCCTGCATCGGATGCAGCGTGCCGTCCGGCCCGGCCAGCCCCTCGATGGTGGTGACCTCGCTGCCCTGCGCCTGCACGGCCAGCACGGTGCAGGACTTCACGCTCTCGCCATCCACATGCACCACGCAGGCGCCGCACTGGCTGGTGTCGCAGCCGACATGGGTGCCGGTCAGGCGCAGCTTCTCGCGCAGCAGCTCCACCAGCAGGGTGCGGCCCTCGACCTCCACCGTATGCGCCGTGCCGTTCACGTTCAGTGACACCTGAGGCATCGCACCCCTCCCCATCCCTGCTGCGTCGGATCAATAGTCGCCATCGGCGATGGCCGGCGAAGATCCCGGCTTTCCGGCAAGAGTCCGGCCCCTGGCGGCCCACGTCAAGCAGGGCATTGATTGAGAGCGATTCTCAGATGAGCGCCGCACCGGCCTGCGCCGTCTGGGAATGGCGGGGCGGGAACGGAAAACGGGCGGAAGAGCCACGGGCCCTCCCCCCGCCGCATCGCGCGCCGGAGCCGCGGGGCCCCGGCCCGGCGTCAGGCTTCAGACATAGGCCGGCACGTTGCGGGCCAGCGGGTTCTGCTCCTCCGGCAGGTCGTGCAGGTGGCAGGCCGCGAAATGCCCGCTCTCCGTCGGCTTCAGCCGCGGCTCGTCGGTGCGGCAGCGGTCGAAGACATAGGGGCAGCGCGTGTGGAAGCGGCAGCCGGAGGGCGGGTTGATCGGGCTCGGCACGTCGCCCTTCAGCACGATGCGCTTGCGCCCGGCACCCGGTTCCGGCACCGGCACGGCGGAAAGCAGCGCCTCCGTATAGGGGTGCTTCGGCGCGGCGAAGAGCTGCCGGCGCGGCGCCACCTCCACCATCTTGCCCAGGTACATGACCGCCACGCGGTGCGTCATGTGCTCGACGATGGCGAGGTCGTGGCTGATGAAGAGCAGCGCCAGGCCGAGCTCCTTCTGCAGGTCCTGCAGCAGGTTCACGATCTGCGCCTTCACCGACACGTCCAAGGCCGAGACCGCCTCGTCGCAGATGATGAGGTCGGGTTCCGCCGCCAGGGCGCGGGCGATGCCGATTCGCTGCCGTTGCCCGCCGGAGAATTCGTGCGGCCAGCGGTTGATGGCGTCGCGCGGCAGGCGGACCGTGTCCATCAGCCTGTAGAGCCGCTTCTCCAGGTCGTCGCCGCTCTTGGCCATGCCGAAGTTGCGGATCGGCTCGGCCAGGATGTCGCGCACCCGCATGCGCGGGTTCAGCGAGGAGAAGGGGTCCTGGAAGACCACCTGCATCCGCCGCCGCATCTTCCGCAGCGTGCCGAGCGGCATGTCGTCGATGCGCTGTCCATCCAGGACCACCTGCCCCTCGGTGATGTCGAAGAGACGCAGGATGGCCTTGCCGACGGTGGACTTGCCGCAGCCGGATTCACCTACGACGGAAAGTGTCTCGCCCCGGTTCACCGAGAAGGAGACACCGTCCACGGCATAGACATAGCCCTTCACCCCGCCGAGCAGGCCGCCGCGGATGGGGTAGTGCTTCTTGAGGTCGATGACCTCCAGGACCGGCGTGCCGCTCATGCCGCGAGCGCCTCCTTCTCCGCATAGTGGCAGGCCGCGAGATGGCCGGGCGCCTTCAGCTCCAGCGCCGGGGCCACCTTGCGGCAGAAATCCGTGGCGTAGGAGCAGCGGCCGGCGAAGACGCAGCCCTGGATCTTCTGCTTCAGGCTGGGCACCAGGCCGGGGATCTCGGCCAGCCGCTCCGTCTCGCCCGTCAGGGAGGAGCCGAGCTTCGGCACGGCGCCGAGCAGGCCCTGGGTGTAGGGATGCTTGGGCGCGCGGAACAGCTCGCCCACCTCCGCCTCCTCCACCTTGCGGCCGGCATACATGACGATCACCCGCTCCGCGACCTCGGCCACCACGCCCAGGTCATGGGTGATCAGCACGATGGCCGCGCCGACCCGGTGCTTCAGGTCGCGCATCAGGTCGAGGATCTGCGCCTGGATGGTCACGTCGAGCGCGGTGGTCGGCTCGTCGGCGATCAGCAGCTTCGGATTGCAGGCCAGCGCCATGGCGATCATGACGCGCTGGCGCATGCCGCCGGAGAGCTGGTGCGGGTACTCCTTCACCCGCCGCTCCGGCGCCGGGATGCCGACCAGCTTCAGCATCTCGATGGCGCGCGCCTCCGCCTGCCTGCGGTTCATGCCCTGGTGCAGGCGCAGGCTTTCGCCGATCTGCTTGCCGATGGTCAGCACCGGGTTCAGCGAGGTCATCGGCTCCTGGAAGATCATGCTGATCTCGTTGCCACGGATGGCGCGCATCTCGTGGTCCTGGAGCTTCAGCAGGTCCTTGCCCTCGAAGCGGACGGAGCCGGCGATCCGGCCCGGCGGCTCGGGGATGAGCCGCAGGATGGACATGGAGGTGACCGACTTGCCGCAGCCGGACTCGCCCACGATCGCCACCGTCTCGCCGGCATTGACGTGGAAGCTCAGCCCGTCGACGGCGCGGTTCACGCCGCCGTCGGGGGTGCGGAAATGGGTCTGGAGGTTCTCGACTTCGAGCAGGGCCATGTCAGGTCAGATCCTCTTGGCCGCGCGCGGGTCGAGCGCGTCGCGCAGGCCGTCGCCCAGCAGGTTCACCGCCAGCACGGAGATGGACAGAAACAGGGCCGGGAAGAAGACGATATAGGGCTTCACCTGCCAGAGGGCGCGGCCCTCGGCCATGATGTTGCCCCAGGACGGGATGATCGGCGGCGTGCCGGCGCCGATAAAGGACAGGCTCGCCTCGATCAGCATGGCGGCGGCGCAGATATAGGTCGCCTGCACGGTCATGGGCGCGATGGTGTTGGGCAGGATGTGGCGCCAGATGATCACCGGCGTGCGGGTGCCCGAGGCGACGGCCGCGTCCACATAGGGCTGCTCGCGCAGCGAAAGCACCACGCCGCGCACGAGGCGCGAGACGCGCGGGATCTCGGCGATGGTGATGGCCAGCACCACGTTGCCGACCGAGCCGCGGCTGAGCGCCATCAGCGCGATGGCCAGCAGGATCGAGGGGATGGACATCAGCCCGTCCATCACCCGCATGATGATGCTGTCCGCCCAGCGCACGAAGCCGGCGAAGAGGCCGATGGCCAGGCCGATCACCGAGGCGAAGAAGGCCGTCGCGAAGCCCACGATCAGCGAGACGCGGGTGCCGTAGAGCACGCGCGAATAGACGTCGCGCCCCAGCATGTCGGTGCCGAACCAGTACATGGCCGAGGGCTCGCGCGTGCGGCGCGCCGGAGCCAGGGCGGTCGGGTCCACCGTCCAGAGATAGGGGGCGAAGACGGCGACGAAGACCAGCAGGGCGAGCAGGAAGCCGCCCAGGGCGATGGTTGGGTAGCGCCGGATGAAGCCGATCGCGCCCTTGCGGACCTTGGCGACCGGCATGACGTCCGGCATCGGCGGCGCGGCCGCGGTGCTCCGCGGCTCGAGGACGGAGGTGCTCAATAGCGGATCCTCGGATCGAACAGGGTGTAGAGCAGGTCGATGCAGAGATTGACCAGCACGTAGGTGAAGGAGAAGAGCAGCACGACGCCCTGGATGATCGGGTAGTCGCGGCGCAGGATCGCATCCACCGTCAGGCGGCCGAGGCCGGGTATGGCGAAGACGCTCTCGGTGATCACCGCGCCGCCGATCAGCAGGGCGATGCCCAGGCCGATCACCGTCACGATGGGCACGGCGGCGTTCTTCAGCGCGTGCAGGAACAGGATGCCCGTCTGGCCGACGCCCTTGGCGCGGGCGGTGCGGACGTAGTCCTGCTGCAGCACCTCCATCATCGTGGCGCGGGTGATGCGGGCGATCAGCGCGATATAGGCGCTGCCCAGCGCCAGGGACGGCAGGATCAGGTTGGCGAACCAGGGGCCGATGCCCTGGGACAGCGGCGTGTAGCCCTGCACCGGCACCCAATCCAGGCGCAGCGCGAAGAAGTAGGCGAGCAGGTAGCCCACCACGAAGGTCGGCACCGAGAAGCCCAGCACCGCGAAGCCCATCACGAAGCGGTCGATCCAGGACCCTGCCTTCCAGGCCGCGACCACGCCCATCGGCACGGCGATGGTGATGGCGATCAGCAGCGTCAGCACCATCAGCGACAGCGTCGGCTCGATGCGCTGCGCGATCATCGTGCTGACCGGCAGGTTGGTGAAGATCGAGGTGCCGAGGTCACCCTGGATGATGTGCCAGGCCCATTCGCCGAAGCGCACCAGGAAGGGGCGGTCCAGGCCGAGCGTGGCACGGATGCGCTCCACATCGGCAGGCGTCGCCTGGTCGCCGGCGATCACCGCGGCCGGATCGCCCGGCGCGAAGTAGAGCAGCGAGAAGACGAAGAGCGCGACGATCACCATCACGGGGATCGTCGCCACGATTCGACGGAGGATGTACGAGAACATGGACCCTTATGCCTTGGAAACGCCCCAGAAGACAGGGAACGGCGCCTGCACCACGCCGGAAACGTTCCGCCGCCATGCCTGGTAGGACAGGAAGAACCCGGTGGGGGCGTAGAGGCCCGCCTCCACCGCCGCGATGTTGAGCTTGTCGATGGCCGCCTTCTCGGCCGCGAAATCCGGCGCGGCGAACCACGCATCGCGCGCCGCCTCGACCGCATCCGACTTCGGCCAGCCGAACCAGGCAGCGTCGCCATTGGCGCGGATCGGCGTATAGGCGGCCGGGTTGATGCAGTCTCCGCCGGCATGCCAGGTGTGGAACATGTTCCAGCCGCCCTGGCCCGGCGGCCCCTTCACCGCGCGGCGGGCACCCACCGTGCCCCAGTCCGTCGCCACGAAGTCGAGCTTGAAGCCGATGCGTTGCAGCAGGTCGGCGGTGACGTCGCCCTGCGCCTTGGTGATCGGCTGGTCCTGCGCCACGATGCAGGTGACGGGGCGGCCGTCATAGGAGGAGGAGGCGAGCAGCTTCCGCGCCGCCTCGATGTTGCGCATCTTCAGGATCTCGCCGCCCGCCTCGGTGTAGAGCGGCGTGCCGGGGGTGAAGTAGCCGGCCATCGGCTTCCACAGGCTGTCGTCGTCGCCGACGATCGCCTTCATGTAGTCCTCCTGGTTCATCGCCATCATCACCGCATGGCGCACCTTCACGTCGTCAAAGGGCGGCTGGGTGTGGTTGAACCGGAAGTTGCCGATGTTGCCGAGCGGATCGGCGATATCGACCATGACGTTGCGGTTGGCCTTCAGCATCGGGATCAGGTCGCTGATCGGGCTTTCCCACCAGTCGATCTCGCCGTTCTGCAAGGCGCTGGAGGCCGTCGCCGCGTCGGGCATGACGATCCACTCGATCCGGTCGACCAGGGCCTGCTTGCCGCCCGCCAGCCAGGAGCCCGGCTCCTGCCGCGGCCTGTAGTCGGCGAACTTCGCGAAGACCGCCCTGGCGCCCGGCACCCATTCCTCCCGCACGAAGCGGTAGGGGCCGGAGCCGACGTATTCCTTGATCTGCTCGAAGGGGTCGGTCTTCGCGATCCGCTCCGGCATGATGAAGGAGCAGGGTGCGTTCACCTTGCCCAGGGCGAGCAGCATCTTGGGATAGGGCTTCTTCAGCGACCAGCGGATGGTGCGGTCGTCCACCGCCACCAGCTCGTTCTGCTGCGCCCGGATCATCTGCCCCATCGGGTCGCGCACCGCCCAGCGGTTCAGGCTGGCCACCACATCCTTCGCCAGCACCGGCGTGCCGTCGTGGAACGTCAGCCCGTCGCGCAGGCGGAAGGTCCAGACCAGCCCGTCGGAGGAGACCTCCTCGCTTTCCGCCATCTGCCGCTGCGGCTGCAGCTTGCTGTCCACGCCATAGAGCGTGTCCCAGACCAGGGTGGCGGCGTTGCGCACCACATACTGGGTGCCCCAGATCGGATCGAAATTGGCAAGGTTTGCCTGGGGAACGAAGCGCAGGGTCTTCGCGGCCGCACCCTGCGCCAGCGCGGGGGCGGAAAGGCCCGCCGTCGCGGCAACGATGCCTAATCCGGCGCCAGTCCTCAGGAACGAACGTCGATGCATCGAAAGCGAATCTCCTAAGCGGCGCCCGGGAGAGCGGCCATGTGGAAAAGGCTCCGTGCAGGAACGGCGGACGCCATGCCTGTTGGAACCTCGCCATGAGCCAGCACAATGCATGCCACTCCCGGACCTCCCCCCGCCTGGACCGGTCGCTTGGCCGGAGAAGCGTTATTTTCCTTGCGGCGAGCCTAACACGGGACGCCCCGGTCTCCGCGAGAGGAAAACAGGCGCCGGATCACGGAAAAATGTCATGCGTATTGCGGAAACGTGACGAAAATTCGATCTGATGCTTCAGCCGATAGCTGAAGTCAGCCGCGCAAACCGTTGATGATCCCGAAAACAGGCGCGAATGTGGGGTGGCGCCCGTCATGCCCGGCCCCTGGCCCGGCCTTCCCGCGGGAAGGCCGGGTGGCCGGCGTCAGGCCGTGCGCTGCACGTTCCAGAACAGCGGCATGCCCTTCAGCACGCCACTCAGCGTGCGGCGGTAAGCCGTGGCCTGGAAGTACTGGCCCAGCGGCAGGTAGGGCACGTCCTCGAAGGCCTGCTTCTGGACCTCGGCCGCGAGCTTCTTCTGCGCCTCCAGGTCCGGCGCCTCCAGCCAGGCGGCGCGCAGCTCCTCCAGCTTCGGCGCGGTCGGCCAGCCGAACCAGGCCTTCTCGCCATTGCCACGCAGGGACTGGCTGACAGCGGGGTTGAACATGTCCAGCCCGGCCCAGAAGGTGAAGAAGATGCTCCAGCCGCCCTTGGACGGTGCCTCGCGGCTGGCGCGGCGCTGCACCACCGATCCCCAGTCGGTGGAGATGAACTCCACCTCCATGCCCGCCTTCTTGACCATGTCGGCGCCGACCTGGGCGAGCGCGTTCAGCGAGGGGAAGTCGGAGGCGGCGATCAGGGTGATCTTCTCGCCCTTGTAGCCGGCGGCCTTGAGATCGGCCTTCACCTTGTCGTAGTCGCGCGGGCTGGTCAGCGCCTCCATCCCGACATCACTGGCCATCGGCGTGTCCGGCGGGAAGAAGCCGACATTGTCGCGCCACAGGCTGCGGTCGTCGCCGATCACCGCCGACATGTAGTCCGCCTGGTTCACCGCGCCGAGCAGGGCGCGGCGGATGGCCGGGTTGTTGAAGGGCGGGTGCAGGTGGTTGAAGCGGCAGATCGCCACCAGCCCGGTCGGGTCGGGGATCTCGACCACGATGTTGCGGTCCTTGCGCAGCACCGGCTGCAGGTCGGCGGTGGGCTGCTCCCACCAGTCCATCTCGCCATTGGTCAGGGCGTTGGAGGCGGTGGCCGCGTCCGGCATCACCGTCCATTCGATCCGGTCGAAATGCGCGAGTTTCGGCCCGACGGTCCAGTTCGGCGTGCCGTCCTTGCGCGGCACATAGCCCTCGAAGCGCTTGTAGACGATCTTCGAGCCCGGCACCCGCTCTTCCGGCACCCACTGGAAGGGGCCGGAGCCGATGACCTCCTTCACCGGCGTGGCGGGGTCGGTCTTGGCGATGCGCTCCGGCATGATGAAGCAGATCGGGGTGGAAGGCTTGCCCAGCGCGTCGAAGAGCAGCGGGAAGGGCTTCTTCAGCCGGAAGAGGATGGTCTTCTCGTCCGGTGCCGAGAGCTCCTCCGTCACCGCCATCAGGGCCTGGCCCAGCGCGTCGCGCGCCGCCCAGCGGCGGATGGAGGTGACGCAGTCCACCGCCTTCACCGGCTGGCCGTCATGGAACTTCAGCCCGTCGCGCAGGGTGATGGTGACGCGGCGGCCGTCCTCCTCGACCTTGTGGCCCTCGGCCATCTGCGGCTGCGGCTTGTAGTCCTCGTCATAGCCATAGAGCGTGTCCCAGACGAGGAAGCCGTGGTGGCGGGTGACATAGGCGGTGGTGACGATCGGATCGACCACGGCGAGGTCGGCCTGCGGGATGAACTTCAGCACGCGCGGCGCGGCGGCCGGTGCGGCCGCTCCCGGCGCGGCGGCCGGGGCCGCGGGCGCCGGCCTGCCCGCCTGGGCATGGCCGTTCTTCGGCAGGGCGGAGGCCATTCCGGCCAGGGCGACGCCGGCCAGCAGATCACGGCGGAACATCGGACAACCTCTCCAGATGTCGGGTTTGTCAGGAAAGGAAGCCCGCCCCCGGACGCGGCGCAAGCCCCCGCCCCCGTAACGGATCGTATTCCCCGCCGCCGGCCCGCCGGGTGCCGGGCGCTTGGCTTTCGCGCGCCGCTCGCCTATTGCCCTGCGGCATGGAGGCCAGCCTTGCCACGAACGACCGAAACGGCCCGGGGCCCCGGGCCGTGCTGAGGCAGATGTGGCGCTTCGGCGTGGTCGGCGGCATCGGATTCTTGGTCGATTCCGCGGTGCTCATGGCCGCCATCGCCCTTGGCGCCGGCCCCTATGGCGGGCGGGTGCTGTCCTATCTCGCGGCGGCCACCACCACCTGGGCGCTGAACCGGGCCTGGACCTTCCGCGGCCGCGGCGCCGGGCCGGCGCACCGGCAATGGGCGCGCTTCCTCCTGGTGAACCTCGTCGGCTTTGCCCTGAACTACGGAACCTACGCCCTGCTCCTCTCCAACATGCCGCTGGTCGCGGCGCACCCCGTGCTCGGCGTGGCCGCCGGCGCGCTGGCCGGCATGGGCGGGAACTTCGCCCTGTCCCGCCGCTTCGTCTTCACCGACCGATGACGGAACCCCGCATCGCCGTGCTCGTCCCCTGCCGGGACGAGGAAGCCGCCGTGGGCGAGGTGGTGCGCGGCTTCCGCGCCGCCCTGCCCGGCGCCACCGTCTATGTCTATGACAACAACAGCACCGACCGGACGCGGGAGGTCGCCGCCGCCGCCGGGGCGGTGGTTCGTTCGGAGAGCCAGCCCGGCAAGGGCAGCGTGGTGCGGCGGATGTTCGCCGACATCGAGGCGGACGCCTATGTGCTGGTGGACGGCGACGGCACCTACGACGCCTCGGCGGCGCCGGAGATGGTGCGCCGGCTGCTGGAGGAGCGGCTGGACATGGTCACCGCCATCCGGGTGGACGAGAGCGTCGGCGCCTATCGCCCCGGACACCGCTTCGGCAACCTGATGCTGACCGGCATGGTCCGGCTGGTCTTCGGCAACCGGATCACCGACATGCTCTCGGGCTACCGCACCTTCTCGCGGCGCTTCGTGAAATCCTTTCCCGCCCTGGCGCATGGCTTCGAGACGGAAACCGAGTTCACCGTCCATGCCCTGGAGCTCCACCTCCCGGTCGGGGAACTGCCGACCCCGTATCGCGAGCGGCCGGCCGGTTCCGCCTCCAAGCTGCACACGATCCGCGACGGCGTCCGCATCCTGGGCACCATCGCCGCCCTGGTGCGGCGTGAGCGCCCCCTGCCCTTCTTTGGCGGCCTGGCCGCCCTGCTGCTGTTGCTGGCGGCGCTGCTGATGATCCCGGTGCTGGAGACCTATCTGGAAACCGGGCTGGTGCCGCGCATGCCGAGCTTCCTGGCATCGGTCGGGCTGACCATCCTCGCCTGGCTGTCGATCGCCTGCGGCCTGATCCTCGACACCGTCACCCAGGGACGGCGGGAGGCCAAGCGGATGGCATATCTTTCGATTCCGTCACGATATTGATTCCATCGCAAAATTAATACAAACTTCCGCGAGGGTTAATTATACTGGCGGTTGTACTCTTTAACCTTCGGGAACCTGTTCGTTGGTATTGGACTACCCCGCGTACCGCCGTGATCCCGCTTCTTCCCCGGAAAGGAATTCCGCATGACGCCTCCCAAGGAGATCCGGGAAAAGGACACGGTGTTATCGCGGGCACTGGCCGCCTGCCGGCAGCAGTTCATCGGCGTGGCGCTGTTCAGCGGCGTGGTGAACGTGCTGCAGCTCACGATCTCGCTCTACATGATGCAGGTCTTCGACCGCGTCCTGGCGACGCGCAGCACCGACACGCTGCTCTGGCTGACCGTGGTCGCGGGCAGCGCGATCCTGCTGCTGGCGGTGCTGGAGGGTGTGCGCGGGCAGGTGATGCAGCGGGCCGCCGGCTGGATCGAGGCCCGGGTGGCGCCCGAAGGCTTCCTGCGCGCCCTGGAGGCGCAGCTTCGCGGCCGGACCTACCGCACCGAGGCGCTGCGGGACCTTTCCCTGGCGCGCAACTGGCTCGGCAGCCCGGCGGCGCTCGCCCTCTATGACGTGCCCTGGGTGCCCATCTACCTCGCCGTGATCTTCCTGCTGCACCCGCTGCTCGGGGCCGTGGCGCTGGGCGGTGCCGTCCTGCTCTTCGTACTGACCCTGCTGGGCGAGGCGGTGACCTCGCCGCTGCTGAAGCAGGCGGGCACGGCCAGCCTGCTCGCCAACCGTCGGGCGGAGATGCTGATCCGCAATGCCGAGGTGATCGACAGCATGGGCATGGCCCCGGCCGTGCTGCGCCGCTGGCGGGAGGCCGTGGCCGACGGCACACCGCAGCAGGAGCGCGCGGCGAACCGGGCGGCGCTGCTGATGTCGGTGACGAAGTTCACCCGGCTTGCCCTGCAGATCGCCATCCTGGGCCTGGGCGCCTGGCTGGTGCTGCGGCAGGAGCTGACCTCCGGCGCCTCCATCGCGGGCTCGATCATCATGGGCCGCGCCCTGGCGCCGGTGGAGCAGGTGATCGCCGGCTGGAAGGGCCTGGTGCAGGTGCGCCAGGCGTTGCAGCGGCTGAAGACCTTCCTGGCGCTGCCGCGCCTGCGCCCCGCGGGCATGCCGCTGCCGGAGCCCAAGGGCCGGCTGGTGGCGGAGCGCCTCGCCTATGCGCCGCCGGGCCAGACGGCCGCGGTGATCAAGGGGCTGAACTTCGCGATCGAGGCCGGGGAGAGCGTGGCCATCATCGGCCCCTCCGCCGCCGGCAAGACCACGCTGGTCCGCCTGCTGATCGGCACGCTGGCGCCCAGCGCCGGGGCCGCGCGGCTGGACGGGGCGGATGTCTCCACCTGGCTGCGCGAGGATCTCGGCCGCCACCTGGGCTACCTGCCGCAGGATGTGGAGCTCTTCGAGGGCAGCGTCTTCCGCAACATCGCCCGCATGGGCGAGGCGGAGCCGGAGGACGTCTTCGCCGCGGCGAAGCTGGCCGGCTGCCATGAGATGATCCTGCGCCTGCCCCAGGGCTACGACACCGAGGTCGGCGAGGCCGGGCAGCAGCTTTCCGGCGGCCAGCGCCAGCTGGTGGGCCTGGCCCGCGCGCTCTTCGGCCAGCCGAAGCTGCTGGTGCTGGACGAGCCCGACAGCAGCCTGGACGGCGATGCCGAGGCGCGCCTGCTCCATGCCCTGCGCGAACTGCGGGAGCGTGGCACCACCGTGGTGCTGGTGAGCCACCGCCCGGTCCTGGTCCAGGGCGTGGACAAGGTGATGCTGCTGCGCGACGGGCAGATCGATGCCTTCGGCCCGCGGCAGGAAGTGCTGAACCGCGTCATGGGGCCGCGCCCGGCCGTGGCCGCACCGCGCAACCCCGCTTCCCTGCCCGGCCAGCCTGGAGTTGCCGCATGAGCGCGAATATCGCCCTGCCGCCCGGCGGCGGCCCCCTGACCCCGGCCTCCGCGGGCCATCCCGGCCTGCCGGAACTGGTGCTGGACCTGCCGCGCCCCCGCACGCGCGGGCCGATGCTGCTCGGCATCGCCAGCATCGCGCTGTTCGTCGGCGGCTTCGGCACGTGGTCCTTCACCGCCCCCTTGAGCGAGGCCGCCATCGCCCCCGGCGTCATCAAGGCCGAAGGCAACCGCCGCGCCGTGCAGCACCTGGAAGGCGGAATCGTGCGCGAGATCCTGGTCCGCGACGGTGACGAGGTGAAGGCCGGGCAGGTCCTGATGCGGCTGGACGACACCCAGTCCGATGCCACGCTGGAAAGCTCGCGCGGCACGCGCTGGGCGCTGATGGCGCAGGCGGCCCGGGACGCGGCCGAGGTGGCGGGCGCCACGACCGTCGCCTATCCGGCGGAACTGCTCTCGTCCGACGATCCTCGCGCGCGGGAGGCGATGACGGGGCAGAGCATCCTCTTCGCCAGCCGCCTCGCCAGCCTGGCCAGCCAGATCCAGGTGCTGGAGTCCCGGCTGGGCCAGTACAGCGCCTCCATCCTGTCCAGCCGGGCCCAGATCACCAGCCAGCAGCGCCAGCTCGACCTGCTGCGGCGCGAGGAAACGGATGTGCGGGCGCTGGTGGCGCAGGGGCTGGAGCGGATGCCGCGGCTGCTGGGCCTGCAGCGCCAGATCGCCTCGGCCGAGGGCAACATCTCCGACCTGCAGGGGCAGGTCGAGCGGGCCGAGGCCCAGATCGCCGAAACCCGGAACCAGCTCCGCAACACCCGCGACCAGCGCGTGCAGGAAGCCTCCACCGATGCGCGGGAGGTCGATACCAAGCTTCGGGAGCTGGAGGAGCGCATCCGCGCCGCGCAGGACGTGTCCACACGCCGCGAGATCCTGGCGCCGGTCGATGGCGTCGTGATCAACAGCCATTTCTTCAACGCCGGCGCCGTGGTGAAGCCCGGCGACACGGTGCTGGAGATCGTGCCCGAGCGCGACCGGCTGGTGGCGGAGGTGAAGGTCTCGCCCACCGACATCGACGTGGTCCATAACGGGCTGGAGGCCGAGGTCCGGCTGCCGGCCTTCAAGCAGCGTCTGGTGCCCTATCTGCACGGCCACGTCACCTTCGTGGGCGGCGACGTGAACCAGGAGCCGCAGCGTGGCACCGAATACTACCGCGCGCAGATCGTGATCGAGCAGGACCAGCTCGCCAAGCTGGAGAATGTCTCGCTGAAAGCCGGCATGCCGGTGGAGGCGCAGATCAAGATCGGCGAAAGGAGCTTCTTCCGCTACATGATGCAGCCTCTGATCGACAGCTTCCACAGGGCCTTCCGTGAGCAGTAGCAACAAGCCGGCCCCGGCCGCACATCCCTGCATCTTCAGCGACGGGATCATCGATGCCCAGGTGCGCCACGGCGTGGCGCGCTTCACCCTGGGCCAGACCGGAACGGACGGCCAGCTCGCCCCGGCGGGCCAGCTCGTCCTGCCGCTGACTCAGCTTCCCAACCTGATCGGCAGCATCACGCGGCTGCTGCAGGAGCTTGAGGCGCGCGCCCGGCAGGCGCAGCAGCAGCAGGGCACGGCGGCGGCGGCCGAACCGGCTCCGCCAGCCGGGGGCGCCTTCCGCTTCTCCACGGACTGAGGCTTCCGGGCGCCCCTGGTGGCGGGGCGCCCGATCCCGGCCCCTATTCCCGCTCGTCGCGCATCCGCATGGCCAGGACGGGGTCGTCGCTGGCCATCGCATCCACACCCAGATCCAGCATGCGGCCGATGCTGTCCGCGTGGTTGCCGCCCCAGACGGCGACCCGCAGGCCGGCCGCGCGCAGGCCCGCGACCAGCTCCGCATCCATCACGCTGGCATGGGTCTCCACCATGGAAAGCCCATGGGCCCGCGCCACGCCGATGATCCCCGGCAGGCCGAGGCCTTCCAGCATGGCCGGGTCGAAGAGCCAGGCGACATGGTCGAAGCCGCCCGCCGCCTGGGCCGCGGCGGCGGTGGGCGCATGGAAGGCGATGATGCCGCAGCGCCGCCGCATCCCATGCCGGTCCAGGATCGGGAGCGCCACCTCCAGGAGGCCGGGATAGGGCCTTCCCCGCGCATCGGTCTTGAGCTCCACCTGCAGGCCGCAGGAGGATGAGGCGACCAGCTCGGCCACATCCTTCAGGTGGGGGATGCACGCGCCGCCCGCCCCACGCAGGCGGAGGCGGGTCAGCTCCTCCGCCGTATGCTCGGCCAGCAGGCCCTGTCCCTCGGAGGTCCGCTCCAGCCTGGCGTCATGGAGCACGATCGGCTGTCCATCAACCGACAGGTGTATATCGCACTCGCAAAATTCAACCTTGAGATGAGTTGCGCTGCGAAACCCGTCAATACTGTTCTCGGGCCACAAAAATGCACCGCCGCGATGCCCGATGATTTTTGTCATAGGCAGCATTTTCTCCCATCTTCTTGAAAGGGTGGAACTGGATGCGCATTGGGCCTATTCGTATTCTCACCTGCCCTGAAGCGTGGAACGTGGTGAGATGTCGCTCATTCTGGTTCTGTATGACTTGCCACAAGGCGCGACCGAGGTTCTGGAACAGGCGATCTGGGAAGTCTCGGAAAGCCACTGGATCGCCAATGCGAACGCTCTCTTTGTTTCGAGCGACATGCCGGTGAGCTACCTTTCCCAGCATCTTCGTGGCGCCCTGCGGCGCAACGGGATCGCCGGGCCGATCCTGGTGATGCGCATGGCGGAAGATATCGCCACGGACGGCCTGCCGCCGGATGCCGCCTCCTGGCTGCGGCAGCAGGTGGAACTCCCCATGCCACGAGGCGCCCGGGCGAACTGAGGCCCGGCCCCCGCCCGGCCCGCGCGACGGGCCGCCATGGCTCATGGCAGTGAGGCCAGGCGCCCGGCCAGGGCCTCGAAGAACGGCTCAGGGTCCAGTGTCTCCGCGACGTGGATGTTCGGCGGCTGGCGCATCCGGTTCCAGCGGTCGATATGCGTGCGCCCCCGGCCGATGCCGGTGCCGCATTCCACCTCCACCCAGGCTTCCCGAAGGCCGAAGAGTTCCGGCCACAGCACCAGCGCGACGGCGCAGGGGTCGTGCAGCGGAAAGCCGCGATGCCCGAAGCGGCGCGAGGCCGGCACGCCGCGCAGGATGGCGCAGGCGGCCTCCAGGCAGGTCCCCTTCCCCATCCCGGCCAGCCGCTCCACCACCGCGGGGGTGACGAAGGCCTGGGCGGTGAGGTCCAGCGTCACGAGGCTGACCGGCAGGCCGGTGGCGACCAGGGCGGCCAGGGCCTCGGGGTCGGAGGCAGCGTTGAACTCCGCCGAGGGGGTCCAGTTCCCTTCGCCCCAGGCACCGGTCATCAGCACGATCTCGCGCACACGGTCGTGCAGGTCCGGCTCGGCCAGGAGGGCCAGGGCGAGGTTGGTGGCCGGTGCCAGTCCGACCAGCGTCACCTCGCCCGGGGCGGCGTGGCGCAGCAGGTCCCGGATGGCATCCGCCGCCCGGCCCGGCGCGGCGGGCGGGCCTTCCGGCAGGCGCACCCCGGCGAGGCCATCCGCCGCATGCACCGCCGTCTCGGAACGGAATTCCCCCAGCAGCGGGCGGCGGGCACCGCCCACCACCGGCACGGCCCGCCCGGCCAGCCCGACAATGGCGCGGGCATTGGCGAGCGTCCGCTCCAGCCCGACATTGCCGCCGCAGACCGTCACCAGCCGGACATCCAGCTCCGGCGAGGCGAGCGCCAGCCAGAGCGCCAGCGCGTCGTCCGTGCCGGGGTCGCAGTCGATGACGGTGGCGCGGGGTGGGTTCATCCCAGTTCCGCCTCGACCAGGCTGCACCAGTAGGCGGCGCCATGCGCCAGGATCTCGTCGTTGAAATCGTAATGCGGGTTGTGCTGGTAGCCTTCGGGATGGCGCGGCGCGCCCATGCCGATGAAGGCGAAGGCGCCGGGACGTTCCAGCAGCATGAAGGCGAAGTCCTCGCCCGGGGTGATCGGCTCGGGATCGTCGTCCACCAGGGCCTCGCCCACCGTGGCGCGGGCGGCGCGCAGCGCGACCTGCACCTGCTCCGCATGGTTCACCGTGGGCGGCGTGCCGTGGATGTAGCGGGCCTCCACCGTCACCTCGTGCGTGGCGGCGGTGTTCTCCGCGATGGCCAGGATGCGGCGCTCCAGCAGCGCGCGTTCCTCGTTGCGGAAGGCGCGGGCGGTGCCGCGCACCACCACCTTCGCCGGGATCACGTTCGGTGCCTTGGCATCGCCGGCCGCGATATGGCCGACGCTGACCACGCCGCTCTGCAGGGGATCGATGTTGCGCGCGACGATGCTGTGCAGGGCGGTGATGAACTGCGCCGCCGCCAGCGTGGCATCCGCCGCCAGGTGCGGCCGCGCGCCGTGCCCGCCCTTGCCGGTGAAGACGGCCTCCCAGGTATCGGCGCTGGCCAGGGCGCGGCTGCGCGGCACGGCGATGCTGCCCACCGGCATGTCGAGCATGTTGTGCAGGCCATAGACCGCATCGACGGGGAAGGTCTCGAACAGCCCTTCCCGGATCATGCGGTCGGCGCCGCCGAGCCCTTCCTCGGCGGGCTGGAAGACGAAGTGCACCGTGCCGGAGAAGCGGCCCGGGTTCCGCGCCAGCCACTTCGCGGCGCCAAGCAGCATGGCGGTGTGGCCGTCATGGCCGCAGGCATGCATCGTGCCGGGCGCCCCGCTGGCATAGGGAAGCCCCGTCACCTCGCCCATCGCCAGCGCGTCCATGTCGGCACGCAGCCCGATGGCCCGGTTGCCGCCGCCGCTGCTCCCCTTGCCACGCAGCGTGCCGACCACGCCGGTCCCGCCCAGCCCCTCGGTCACCTCGATCCCGGCCTCGCGCAGTTCCTTCGCCACCAGCGCGGCGGTGCGCGTCTCCTCGAAGCCGAGCTCCGGATGGGCATGGATGTCGCGGCGCCAGGCGGTCATCGCCGGGGCGAGAGGGGCGAGATCCTCCGGTGAGGGCATAATTCGTCTCCAGACTGGATAGCGGGCTTGCTTTCCGGCGCCGGGCGGTATCATGCCACGCGCCAGACATCACTGCCACCGGACCACCCGCCATGCGCCTTCCACGCCTCCGCGACGCCCTTCTCGCCACCACCCTCCTGGCCGGCGCGGTACTGGCGGTCGCGGCACCGGCCGCGGCCCAGGGGGGAGGCCAGGAACAGGACACGCTGCGCATCGGCATGGAGGCCGGGCCGACCAGCATCGATCCGCATTTCGCCAGCGTCATTACCAACTACGCCTATGGGCGCCACTACTTCCAGCCGCTGATGGAACAGGATGCGCGGCAGGTCCTGCGTCCGGCGCTGGCCACCGAATGGCGCGCGGTGGACGACCTGACCTGGGAAATCAGGCTGAACCCCGCGGCGCGCTTCCAGGACGGCACGCCGGTGACGGTGGACGATGTCGCCTTCACCATCGCCCGCGCCGGCGACGTGCCGAACTCGCCCTCCTCGCTCAACACCTATACCCGCCCCGTGAAGTCGGTGGAGCAGGTGGACGCGCACACGCTGCGCATCCACACCCATGCGCCGACGCCACTGATGGCGAACTACCTCTCCATGGTGATGATCCTCGCCAAGCACGCGGCGGAGGGGCTTTCCACCGCCGATTTCAACGCCGGCAAGGGCATGATCGGCACCGGTCCCTACCGCTATGTCTCCTGGACGCCCGGCGGCGTGGCGGTGATGGAGCGCTACGAGGAATTCGCCGGACCGAAGCCCGCCTTCCGGCGGGTCGAGTTCCGCCCCATCGCCAATGCCGGCGCTCGCACCGCCGCGCTGCGCGCGGGCGATGTGGACCTGATCGAGATCGTGCCGACCGACCAGTTCGACCGCTTCAGCAAGGACCCGGCCTTCGCCACCGCCGTCAGCCCCTCCAACCGGCTGATGTTCCTGACGCTGGACAGCGACCGCGAGGTGACGCCGCACATCGCCGGCCGTGACGGCAAGCCGATCCCCAACCCGTTGCGCGACGTGCGGGTGCGCAAGGCGCTGTCCATGGCGATCAACCGGGAGGCGCTGGTCTCGCGCGTCATGCAAGGCCAGGGCCTGCCGACCAACGACCTCGCCCCGCCGGGCTACTTCGGTGCCTCGCCCGAACTGGCGAAGCCGCAGACCTTCGACCTGCCGGGCGCGAAGAAGCTGCTGGCCGAGGCGGGCTATCCGGAAGGCTTCGCGGTGCAGATCAACGGGCCGAACGACCGCTACGTGAATGACGAGCAGGTGGTGCAGGCGGTCGGCCAGATGTGGAGCCGCGCCGGCCTCGCCGCCACGGTGGAGACGCGGCCGCGCGGCACCTGGCTGAGCGAGTCGGCGCAGTTGAAGTACTCGGTGAACCTGTCCGGCTTCTCGCCCAATCCGGAGGTGCTGGGGATGCTGGAGGCGCTGATCCACACGGTGGACCCGTCGCGCGGCTTCGGCCCCGCCAATCGCGGCCGCTTCAGCAATGCCGCGATCGACCGGCTGATCGAGCAGGCCCGCACCACCATGGACGACCGGGAGCGCGAGCGCATCAGCCGCGAGGCCACGCGCATGGCGGTCGTCGAACAGCAGGCGCTGATCCCGCTCTATTTCCAGACCAACACCTGGGCGATGCGGAAGGGCCTGCGCTACGAGGCCCGCACCGACGAGATGACGCTCGCCACCAGCGTGGGCAAGGCGCCCACGGGGAACGGGCAGTGAGCTTCGCCCCCGAAGCCCCCATTCCCACGGAGACCCGCCGCCGCGCCGTGCGGGCGGCGCAGGGCAAGGCCCCCTTCGACCTGCTGCTCACCGGTGGCACGCTGGTGGATGTCGCGACCGGCGAGCTGCGCGCGGCGGATGTCGGGCTGGTGGGCGGGCTGATCGCTTCGGTGCATCCGCCCGGCACGCGCGCCGATGCGGCGGAGACCCACGACGTGACGGGCCGCTTCCTGGCGCCCGGCTTCGTGGACAACCACCTGCATTTCGAATCCTCCTTCATGGCGCCGGTGGACTATGCCGCGACCGTGGTGCCGCACGGCGTCACCACCACCGTCTGGGACCCGCACGAGCTGGCCAACGTGCTGGGCGTCCCGGGGGTGCGCTGGGCGGTGGAGTCCGCGCGGGGCCTGCCGCTGCGCGTGCTGATCGCCGCCCCGTCCTGCGTCCCCTCCGCGCCCGGGCTGGAGGTGGCGGGGGCCGAGATCGGGCCGGAGGAGATGCGCGAGATGCTCCGCTGGCCCGAGGTCGCGGGCGTCGCCGAGGTCATGGACATGGCCGGCGTGCTGTCCGGCAGCGAGCGGATGGAAGGCATCGTCGCCGCCGGGATGGCTGCGGGCAAGAACGTCAACGGCCATGGGCGGGACCTGGCGGGCCCCGCCCTCCAGGCCTATGCCGCCTCGGGCGTGACCTCGGACCACGAGATCACCTCGGGCGAGGACCTGCTGGCCAAGCTGCGCGCCGGGCTGACGGTCGAGCTGCGCGGCAGCCACGACAATGTCCTGCCGGGCGCCGTGGCGGCGATCCTGTCCCTGCCGGTCTTCCCCGCCGGCCTCGTCGCCTGCACGGACGACATCTTCCCGGACGAGCTGGTGGCCAAGGGGGGGCTGCGCGACATGCTGGCGCGGCTGGTGGCGCGCGGGCTGAACCCGGTGCTGGCGATCCGCATGGCCACGCTGAACGCGGCGCTGCGGCTGAAGCGCGACGATATCGGCCTCGTGGCGCCGGGACGACGGGCGGAGATCGCCGTGCTCTCCGACCTGCCCGGCATGGTGGTGGAGCGTGTCTATGTCGCCGGCCGCCTCGTGGCGGAGGGTGGCCGGATGCTGGAAGCCCTGCCCCGCGACCTGTCCGATGCGCCGCGCGGCACGGTGAAGCTGGCGCCGCAGGCCCCGGAAGCCTTCCGCCTGCGGGTGAAGGGCATCGACAACGGATACGCGCGCCTGCCGGTGGTCGGCGGCGCCCGCGTGGTCCATTGGGCCGAGGCCGAGGTCGCGGTGCGCGACGGCGTGGCCGAGCTGCCGCCGGGCCATGCGCTGATCGCCGTGCTGCACCGGCACGGGCGGCGCGACCCGGCGCCGATGCTGTGCCTCGCCGATGGCTGGGGCGAGCCCGCGGGCGCCGTGGCCACGACGATCAGCCATGACAACCACAACCTGCTGGTGCTGGGCCGCGACCCGGCGGACATGGCGGCCGCCGCCAATGCGCTGATCGCCTCGGGCGGCGGCATGGCCGTGGCGGCGGGCGGCGCGGTGACGGGGCTGATGCCCCTGCCCATCGCCGGGCTGCTGGCCGAGACCCCGCCCGGAGAGACCGCCGCCAGCTTCGCCCGTCTGCGGGCGGCGGCGGATGCGGTGATGCAGTGGAAGCCGCCCTTCCGGGTCTTCCGGGGGGTGACCGGCATCTCGCTGGCCTGCAATCCCGGCCCGCATCCGACCGATCTCGGCATCACCGATGGCGGCACCGGCGAGGTGCGCGACCCGGCCCTGCCGATCGGGGCGGAGCCGGTTCCGGCCTGAAGGGCGGCGCGACGCCGGGGGCGGCCTTCCGGCGTTGCCGTGTCGGAGAGAAAGGAAGACGCCCGCCATGCCGATCCGCACGCGTTTCTGGGCCGAGCTGCGCTGGCCGGAATTCCGTGACCTGCCGGAGAACACGGTGGCGGTGCTGCCCATCGCCGCCACGGAGCAGCACGGGCCGCACCTGCCCGTCTCCACCGACCAGACCATCAATGCCGGCATCCTGGCCCGGGCGCTGACCCATTGCCCGCCGGAACTGCCGCTGCTGGTGCTGCCCCATCAGGCGGTGGGGCTTTCGGTGGAGCACCTGGCCTTCCCCGGCACGCTGACGCTGGACGAGGAAGGCTTCCTCGCGCTCGTCACCGCGATCGGCGCCAGCGCGGCGCGGGCGGGCGTGCGGCGGCTGGTGGTGATGAACGCCCATGGCGGCAACGGCGCGATGCTGGAGGTCGCCTGCCGCCGCCTCCGCGCCGCGCACCGTATCCTGGCGGTCAGCGCCCATTGGGACCGGATGGGACGCCCCGGGGAGCTCGCCGATCCGCTGGAGGCCCGCTACGGCATCCATGCCGGGCGGGACGAGACGGCGCTGATGCTGCGCCTTTCGCCCCAGGATGTGGACCGCGCCGCCATGGCCGACTTCCCCAGCGCCCGCCGGCGGCTGGAGGAGCAGGCCCCGGCCATCGCCTCCTCGCTGGGCGCCACGCTGGCCTGGCAGGCGCAGGACCTGAACCCGGCCGGGGCGGTGGGCAATGCCGCGAAGGCCACGGCGGAGATGGGCGAGGCGCTGCTGGATTTCGCCGCCCGGCGCATGGCCGGGCTCTGGCGGCAGGTGGCGGCGGTGGACCTGGACGCCTGGCTGCGGGATATGCCCGGGGACATGAACGGGGGGATATCCGGGGCGCCGTAGTCCCCGCCGTCAGGCCAGCGGCTTCACCGGCAGGCCCAGCGTCACCAGCGCCGCCCGCAGGTGCTCGGGCGAGGTGAAGTGGATGCCCTGCATCCCGAGGCCGGTGGCCGCCTGGGCGTTGGCCGGGTTGTCGTCGATATAGACGGCCTGTCGCGGGTCCACCCCGAAGCGTTCCAGCAGCAGGCGGTAGATGCGCGGGTCGGGCTTGATCAGCTTCTCCCGCCCGGACACCACCACGCCCCGGAACCAGCCCATGAAGTCGAAGCGCTCCTCCGCCACCGGAAAGGTCTCGGCGGACCAGTTGGTCAGGGCATAGAGCGGCACCCCGGCCTCGCGGAGTTCGCGCAGGATCTCCACCGTGCCGTCGATGGCGCCCCGGATCATCTCCGGCCAGCGCTGGTGGAAGGCGTCGATCAGCGCCTCCTGCCCCGGGTGCTGGGCGCGCAACAGGGCGGTGGCCTCGGCCCAGCTCCGCCCGGCATCCTGCTGCAGGTTCCATTCGTTGGTGCAGACCCCGGCCAGGAACTGCTCCATCCCCGCCTCGTCCCCGGGGAAGAGCTGGCGGTAGAGGTGGCGCGGGTCCCAATCCACCAGCACGCCGCCGAGATCGAAGATGACGATGCTGCGCGGTTCGGCGGCCATGCCGGGTTTCCTTCCGGATCGGGGTGGGGCGGAGCGGCGCAGACTGCCCGCTTCCGCCCGGGAAGTCAGCCACCCAGGAGGAATCGGCGCGCCGGGCCGGGACGGCGGCTGGCGCAGCGGGGGCCAGCCCGGCTAGATGAAAGGATGAGCGCCACCTTCCCGTCCGCCACCCCCATGCCTGCCGGGCCCTTTCCGGGATGAGTGCCGCCGCCGACGAGATGGTGGACGGCCGGGGCCGGGTCCGTCCGCACTGGCGCAGCATCCTGGGTGCCTTGTCCGGCCTGTCCGGCCCGGACCTGTCGGACCGCGCGCTCAGCCTGCACCGGGCGCTGGAGGAGGACGGGATCGCCTCGCTCCTGCCCTCCGAGGAGCGGGTGACGGCCTGGCGCTGCGACCTGCTGCCCATGCCTATCCCGGCGGGGGAGTTCGCCTATCTGGAGGCGGGGCTGGCGCAGCGGGGCCGGCTGCTGCAGGCGGTGCTGAAGGATGTCTATGGCCCCCGGCGCCTGCTGGCCGAGGGGCTGCTGCCCGCCGAGCTGGTCTTCAACAACGCAGGCTTCCTGCGCGCCTGCCGCACCACCGGCCCGGTGCCGCGCCCGCCCATGCTCAGCGTGCTGGCGACGGACCTGCAACGGGGCCAGGACGGGCAGTGGCGCGTGGCCGGGGATTCCATCGCCCGCATGGCCGGGCTGGCGCAGGCGCTGGAGAACCGCCGCCTGCTCGCCCGCACCATGCCGGAGCTGTTCCGCCGGGTGCCGCTGCGGCCGATGCGCCCCTTCCTGGAGGCCTGGCAGCTCTCGCTCCGCCATGCCCTGCCGCCCGGGCACGAGGAGGACGCCATCGCCCTGCTCACCCCGGCCGTGGGCGATCCGAGCTGGGCCGAGAACGTGGTGCTGACCCAGGCGCTGGACTGTATCCCGGTGGAGCCGGGGGACCTCACCGTGCGGCGGGGCCGGCTCTACCTGAAGACGCTGCGCGGCCTGCAGCCGATCGGCGCGCTGCTGCGGCGGATGCAGGGGCATCTGCTGGACCCGCTGGAATCCGATGGCCCCGCCGCGGGCGGCGTCGTCGGGCTGATGGATGCCGCGCGCAACGGCGCGGTGCGGATCGTCAACGACCCGGGCGCCGACATGGCGGAGGCCCCGGCGCTCGCCGCCTTCCTGCCGCGCCTCTGCGAGTTGCTGCTGGACGAGGCGCTGCGCCTGCCGGGGCTGCGCACGCTCTGGCTGGGCGATCCCGCCGCCCTGGAGGAAGTCCGCGCGGCGCCGGAACGGTGGATGCTGCGCTCCGCCACCGATCCGCGCAGCCCCGCCGTGCTTCTGGACCTGTCGAACCAGGCCCTTCTCGCCCGCCTGGAGGCCCGGCCGGAAGGCTGGGCGGCCACGGAGATCTCCCCGCCCTCGCAGGCGCCCTGCTGGGTGAGCGATGCCGGGGAGGATGGGACCGGCGCCAAGGTGCCGCTTCCCGTGCGGCTCCGCATGTTCCTGGCCGGCGACGACGCGGGCGGCGCCCCCTTCTGGCGGGTGCTGCCCGGCGGCTTCGCCCATATCCTGGAGGACGGCGCCCATGCCTTCACGCGGGTGCCGGAGGGCGGGCTGTCCAAGGATGTCTGGGTGCTGGAGGACGAGGCGGAGGCCGGGCTGCTTCCCGCCCTCCAGTCGCCGCCGCTGGCGCTGCGCCGGATGGCGGCCGGCATGCCGTCCCGGGCCGGGGACAACCTGTTCTGGCTGGGCCGCTACGTGGAGCGGCTGGACACCGCCGCACGCCTTTCGCGCGCCGCCCTGGTGCGGCTGGAGCGCGACGCCCTGTTGCCGCACGAGCTGGCGGAGCTGCACACCCTGGCCCGCTGCCTGGTGCCCGCCGGGCTGGTGAAGGTGGAGGACTTCCCCGTTGCCGGGGATGCGGGGCCGTTGCGCCGCGCGCTGCTGCGCGCCGCCCGGCCGGATGAAGCCCTGTCCCGCGCCTTCGGGCGCATCGCCCGGCTGGTCGAGGCCACGCGCGACCGCCAGACCGGCGACATGCACGACGCCTTCCTGCAGCCCTTGCGGGAGATGCGGGACAAGCTGCCCCAGGTGCGCGACCTGCAAGCCCTGTCCCGCCTGCACCGTGCCGCCATGCGCTATGCCGCCGGGGTCGCCGGGGTGGCGGCGGAGAACATGGTGCGCGGCGGCGCCCATACCTTTCTGGACCTCGGGCGCCGGGTGGAACGGGCCCAGTCCATCGCCTCCGCCCTGTCCATGGCGCTCGACCAGCCGCCGGCGCGGCTGGAGGCCGGGCTGCGCCTCGCCCTGGAGCTGTGCGATTCCGTGATCACCTACCGCACGCGCTACCTGGCCGCGCCGCAGGCGGAACCCGTGCTGCGGCTGGTCCTGGCCGATGCCGGCAACCCCCGCGGGCTGGGCTTCCAGTTCGCCCGCGCACGCGAGCTGCTGGAGAGCCTGGCCGGCCTCGATGACAGCCTGGCCGGGGAGGCGGAGGCCCTGTGGCAGGAGACCTTCGCCATCGCCGAGGGGCCGGCGGCCGTTGTGCCCGCCCGGCTGCGGGGGGTGGAGGAGCGCGCGGGCAACCTCGCCGAAGGGATCTCGCGCCAGTATTTCACGCTGCTGCCGCAGGCGCGGTCGCTGGTGCCGGTCATCGGGCGGGGGATGGCATGATCCTGCGCGTCCGGCACGTCACCAGCTATGCCTATGGCCATCCGGTGGAGATGGCCACCCACATGCTCTGCCTGACGCCGCGCGACCTGCCGGCGCAGCGCGTGCTGAGCACGGGCCTGACCAGCACGCCGGAGGCCGCCCGGGTCACCACCGGGCAGGACCATTTCGGCAACCATGTCACCTGGCTCTTCCTCGACAGCCCGCATGAGCGCTTCGAGGTGGTGACCGAGGCGGTGGTGGATGTGCGGTTCCCGCCCCCTCCCCCGGCCGGCTCGACCCTGCCCTGGGAGGCTGTGGCGGCCCTCGCGCCGCGTGATCCGGAGGCCGCGGAGTTCACCTTCCCCAGCCCCATGGTCCGGGTGGGCGATGCGGCGCGGGACTTCGCCGCCGCCTCCTTTCCCGCCGGCCGGCCGGTGCTGGAAGGGCTGCTGGACCTGAATTCCCGCTTCAGGAAGGAATTCCGCTTCCGCTCCGGCGTCACCGGCATCGCCACGCCGGTGGACGAGGTGCTGCGGCGGCGCGAAGGCGTCTGCCAGGACTTCTCCCACGTCATGATCGCCGGGTTGCGCGCCCTCGGCCTGCCGGCGCGCTATACCTCCGGCTATATCCGCACCTATCCGCCGCCGGGGCAGCCGCGCCGCGTCGGCGCCGACATGTCCCATGCCTGGGTCGGCGCCTGGCTGGGGCCGGAGCTCGGCTGGCTGGATCTGGACCCGACCAACGACATCCTGCTCTCGGAGGAGCACGTCCTGCTCGGCTGGGGACGGGATTTCGGCGACGTCTCGCCGCTGCGCGGCATCATCCTGGGCGGCGGGCGGCACAAGCTGGAAGTGGGCGTGGACCTGGCGCCGGTCGGCGAGGATTGATTCCGGACGGCGGAACGCGCCAACCCATGGGCGCGCGTGCACCGGCCGTCGCCGCGGAGCCATGCTCTCCGGCATGATCCCCCGACGCCGCTTGCTTCCCGGAGCCCGCTCAGGTATAGGAATAAAATCAACCCACATCGTGGCGCAACGGCCCCCCGGGAACACGAGCCTGGGCACTCCCCCGGTTCGCGACACCGGGCACGGCCCTGCATCCGTCCGGTCGGATAAAGGGCTAAAATCCTAAAATCCTAAAATCCTAAAAATCTGCACGGCGCGCGTGACGGAAGGCCCTGACCCGTGAAGGCGGACGGCACCGGCTCGCGACGCGTCCGGCGGCCTGCGTTCCGCCGTTCGATGACACGTCTCCCTCGTCTTGCCGCAAGGTCGCGGGCGACGCAGGCTGCGCCCGCATTCCAGGGAGTGGGACGAGATGACGGAATCGCGGATCGCGGTGGTGACGGGCGCCGGCTCGGGGATTGGGCGCGCGGCCACGCTGGCGTTGCTGGCCGATGGCTGGTCGGTGGCCCTGGCCGGGCGGCGGCGCGATGCGCTGGAGGAGACGGTGGCGCAGGCGGGCGAGCATGGCGGCCACTGCCTGCCGGTGCCGGCCGACATCACCGACGCGGCCTCGGTGAAGGCGCTCTTCGCCACGGTGAAGCAGCGCTGGGGGCGGCTGGACCTGCTGTTCAACAATGCCGGGCGCGGCAGCCCCGCCGTGGATTTCGACGAGATCAGCGACGACGACTGGTTCGGCGTGGTGGCGGCGAACCTGAACGGCGCCTTCCTCTGCGCCCGCGCCGCCTATGCGATGATGAAGGCGCAGGACCCGAAGGGCGGCCGCATCATCAACAACGGCTCGATCAGCGCCTATGCCCCCCGGCCCGGCAGCGCGCCCTATACCGCCACCAAGCACGCTGTCAGCGGCCTGACCAAGTCAATCAGCCTGGACGGGCGCAAGCACGGCATCGCCTGCGGCCAGGTCGACGTGGGCAATGCCGCGACCGAGATGACCGAGCGCATGACCCGGGGCGTGCCGCAGGCGGACGGGCGAATGATGGTGGAGCCGCGGATGGACGTGGCACATGTCGGGCGCGCCGTGGCCCATATGGCCGCGCTGCCGCTCGACGCGAATGTGCAGAGCATGACCATCATGGCCACCGCCATGCCCTTCGTCGGGCGCGGCTGAGCCAGCGGACGGGGGAGGACGCCGCCCTCCCCGTTCCACGCCTCAGCGGGCGCGGGCGATGCAGAAGCGGATGATGTCGGACAGGGCTTGGCGCTCCGGCCCCTGCGGAAAGAGGTCCAGCGCCCGCTGCGCCGAGCGGCCGTAATCCTCCGCCAGCGCCAGGGTGGCACCCAGCGTGTCGTGTCGGCGCATCAGCTCCAGGGCGCGTTCCAGGTCGCCCTCGCCCTGCTCCCGCTCCTCCAGCACCCGGCGCCAGAAGACGCGCTCCGCCTCGTCGCCCCGCTGGAAGGCCAGCAGGACCGGAAGGGTGATCTTGCCCTCGCGGAAATCGTCGCCGACCGTCTTGCCCAGCTCGGCCTGGCGCGCGGAATAGTCCAGCGCATCGTCCACGAGCTGGAAGGCCATGCCGAGGTCGCGGCCATAGGCGTGCAGCGCCTGGGCCTCGGCTTCCGGCCGGTCGGCCACCACGGCGCCGATCTCGGTGGCGGCGGCGAAGAGCGCGGCGGTCTTGCCGGCGATGACCTGGAGGTACTGCTCCTCGGTCGTGGCCGTGTCGTTCTGGATGACGAGCTGCAGCACCTCGCCCTCCACGATCGTGGCGGCGGCCTGGCTCAGGATAGCGAGTACGCGCAGCGAGCCGTCGCGCACCATCAGCTGGAAGGCACGGGCGAAGAGGAAGTCACCCACCAGAACCGAGGGCTTGTTGCCGAACAGCGCGTTGGCGCTGGCCTGGCCGCGGCGCAGGGAGCTCTCGTCCACCACGTCGTCATGCAGCAGCGTGGCGGTGTGCAGGAACTCCACGCAGGCGGCCAGGGCGGCATGGCGCTCCCCCCGGTAGCCGCACATGCGCGCGGCGGCCAGGGTGAGCAACGGCCGCAGGCGCTTGCCCCCGGCCGCGACGATATGCGCGGCGAGCTGCGGGATCAGGGAGACCGGGCTGTCCATGTGCTCGACGATGAGCCGGTTGCACAGCTCCAGATCGTCGCGGACCAGCTTGGTCAGAACCACGAGCGCAGCCTCGGGATTCTCGTCGTCGGGCGTCGGCGTGACGGCTACGCTCAAGCAGGAAATGACCTTAGAAGACCGGCCGGCAACATAACCATGACGGGCAGCCACGCCAAGGCGCGCGCGCCCACAACCCTGCCGGAGCACGCATGCACATCCTGGCCACGGGCCTCGACCCGGTCCGCCTGAGCTTCCTGCAGGCCTTGTTGCGGGATGCGGGCATCCCGTCCATCGTCCTCGACGCCCATGTCAGCGCCGTGGAGGGCGGGATCGGCGCCTTCCCCCGCCGGCTGGCGGTCCGGCAGGAGGATGCCCGCGCCGCCGAGACGGTGCTGCGGGAGGCGGGCGAGACGGGCGCGTGACCGGCGGCCCCATTCTCACCGAGGACCGGCTGCTCGATGGCCGGGTCCTGCTGCGCCAGCCCGCCGACGGGCTGCGGGCGGGCCTGGATGCCGTGATGCTGGCGGCGCATGTCCCGGCCCGGCCCGGGGAGGCGGTGCTGGAGCTCGGCTGCGGCAGCGGTGCCGCGCTGCTCTGCCTGCTGGCCCGCATCCCGGGCCTCGAAGGCATCGGGGTGGAGCGCGACCCTGGCCTAGCCGCCCTCGCGGCGGAGAACCTGCGCCGGAACGGCTGGGAGGGGCGCGCCCAGGTCCGAACCGCGGATATCGCCTGCCCGGAGGCCCTGCCCGGCCGGGGATTCGCGGCGCATGGCCTGGCCAATCCGCCCTACTGGACGGGCGGCACCGCCTCGCCCGATCCGCGCCGGGCGGCGGCGATGCACGAGGCGGAGCCGGTGCCGCTGCCTCTCTGGGCGAAGGTCCTGGCCCGGGGCATCCGCCCGGGCGGGTCCGCGACGCTGATCCTGCCCGCGCATCGGCATGGCGAGGGCTGGGC
The DNA here is from genome assembly GCF_000622225.1 of Roseomonas mucosa ATCC BAA-692. Lineage (GTDB taxonomy): Bacteria > Pseudomonadota > Alphaproteobacteria > Acetobacterales > Acetobacteraceae > Roseomonas > Roseomonas mucosa. The sequence continues at coordinate 384,349 of NZ_JHWD01000003.1, forward strand.
GGCCTTGCGCGGGGCCGGCTTCGGGGCCGTCTCGCTCTTCCCGCTCTGGCCAAGGGCTGGGCGGGAGGCGAAGCGGGTCATGTTGCAGGGCTGGCTGGCGCGGCGGGGGCCGGACCGGGTTCTGCCCGGGCTGGTGCTGCATGAGGGCCCGGGCTGGTCCGCCGGGGCGGAGGCCGTGCTGCGACAGGGGGCCGCCCTGCCCGGCTGAGCGGCGCGGCCGTCCCTCGCTTCAGCCCTGCGCTTCCGGATGGCGCAGCAGCCAGAGCCGCTCATGCGCCGCCACGAGGCTTTCCATGTTCTTGCGCCGGTTGACGTCCGGATGCACCGGCTTGCGGGTCAGCATGACCTCGAGAAGCCGCAGGAGATCCTCCGCGACCTCGAAATCCTCCTGGTCGCAGGCATGGTGGAAAGCAATCAGGATCTTGTCCGAGAGGCGCCGCGTCTGCCGCGGGGCCGAGCCTGGACGCGTGCCCGGCTTTGTCGTCTCGCTGCTATCGTTATCAGCCATGTCGAGGCCGGCACCCCACGCTATGATCGGATGGATTGACGTCATTTCGTCAAATACACGCAGTCCAATTTATCCGGTGCCAGCGTGCCACGAAACCCCGTCACTGTACCGTCATTTTCGACCGAAGAAACACAAATTTGAGACACCGCCCGTCATCCTGGGCAGTGCCTCCCCTGCTTTCTCCGATTTCGCTCAGTGCCGGGAGCGTTCCGAGACAGAAACATCCTTGGATTCCGCGGCGGAGGCGTTGAACACGCTGTCCTCGAAGGCCTCTTCCCAACTTCCGGTTGTGGAAGCCTTGGAATACTCCGTGGCACGGTTCTCGAAGAAATTCGTGTGCTCGATGGCATTCAGCATCTCGTCGAGCCAGGGCAGCGGGTTGCGCTCGATCCGGTAGACCGGCTCCAGGCCGAGCTGCTGCAGCCGGCGGTCGGCGATGAAGCGGATGTACTGCTTCACCTCCGGCGCGGTCAGTCCCTGCACGTCGCCCAACTCGAAGGCGAGGTCGATGAAGGCGTCCTCGTGTTCCACGATCGTCTCGCAGATCTGCGTGATCTCGCGGCGCAGGGCCTCCGTCCAGATCTCCGGATTCTCCTGCACGAAGGTGTGGAAGAGCTTGATCACGGACAGGCAGTGCAGCGTCTCGTCGCGCACCGACCAGGTGACGATCTGTCCCATCCCCTTCATCTTGTTGAAGCGAGGGAAGTTCAGCAGGATCGCGAAGGAGGCGAAGAGCTGGAGCCCCTCGGTGAAGGCGCCGAAGGCGGCCAGCGTCTTGGCGATCTCGGTCTTCGAATCGACCGAGAAGCCCTGCATGTAGTCGTACTTGTCCTTCATCTCCTTGTACTTGAGGAAGGCCTGGTACTCGGTTTCGGGCATCCCGATGGTGTCGAGGAGATGGCTGTAGGCCGCGATATGCACCGTCTCGATGTTCGAGAAGGCCGACAGCATCATGAGCACCTCCGTCGGCTTGAACACCTGGGAGTAGTGCTTCATGTAGCAGTTGTTCACCTCCACGTCCGACTGCGTGAAGAAGCGGAAGATCTGCGTCACGAGGTTGCGCTCCACCTCGGACAGGTTCTTCTGCCAGTCCTTCACGTCATCGGCCATCGGCACCTCTTCCGGCAGCCAGTGGACGCGCTGCTGCGTCAGCCAGGCGTCATAGGCCCAGGGATAGCGGAAGGGCTTGTAGACCGGATTGGCGGTCAGCAGGTCGAAATGCGGCGGCATCTCGTCGGAGGGGTTGTGGCCATCGGGCATGGGGCGTCTCGCTGCGTTTTCAGTCTGTCTCGTTGGCGGCGCGAGGAAGGGGCCGGTGGGGCGGCCTCCATGCCGGGGCGCTGGCCCCCGCCACCTTCCGCCGGGGGAGCCCCCGCCGCGCCGGACCCGGCTCCGCCTACTGGCAGGCCAGGCATTCCTCGTAGTTGGTGGTCCCGCCAGCCGCCTGCTGCGCCACCAGCGGCAGCGGGATCTGCGCCCCCTCCGCCACGGCGGCCAGGCCCAGCGAGGGCTGCATCGCCACCTTCTCGCTGATCGTGTCGGCGCGCTGGATGGAGAGCGAGCGGCAGTAGTAGAGCGACTTCATCCCCTTCTTCCAGGCCTGGAAGTGGATCTGGTGCAGGTCGCGCTTGTGCACGTTCGCCGGCAGGAAGATGTTCACCGACTGCGCCTGGCAGATATAGGGCGTACGATCGGCGGCGTGCTCGATCACCCAGCGCTGGTCCAGCTCGAAGGCGGTCTTGAACACGGCCTTCTCCTGATCGTCCAGGAAGTCTAGGTGCTGCACCGAGCCCTTGCTGACGGTGATGCTGGTCCAGGTGTCGTCGTCGTCGCGGCCGTGCTTCGCCAGCACCTTCTTCAGATGCGGGTTGCGCACGATGAAGGAGCCGGAAAGCGTCTTGTGGTTGTACACATTGGCCGCGATGGGCTCGATGCCGGCCGAGGCACCGCCGCAGATGACGCTGATCGAGGCCGTGGGCGCGATCGCCATCTTGTTCGAGAAACGCTCGTTGAAGCCGTACTCCGCCGCATCCGGGCAGGGGCCGCGCTCATTGGCGAGCCTGACGCTGGCGGCATCGGCCTGGGCGCGGATATGCTTGAACATCCGCTTGTTCCAGACCTTGGCCACCACGCTCTCGAAGGGAACGTTCTGCGCCTGCAGGAAGGAGTGGAATCCCATCACGCCGAGGCCCACCGAGCGCTCGCGCATGGCGCTGTAGCGCGCGCGGGCCATGCTGTCGGGCGCCGTGTCGATGAAGCTCTGCAGCACGTTGTCGAGGAAGCGCATCACGTCCTCGATGAAGGTCGGATGGTCCTTCCACTCGAACCAGGTCTCGAAGTTCAGCGAGGAAAGGCAGCACACGGCGGTGCGCTGCTGCCCGTGCTGGTCGCGGCCCGTGGGCAGCGTGATCTCGGAGCAGAGGTTGGAGGTCTTCACCTCCAGCCCGGCCAGCTTGTGGTATTCGGGGCGCGCGTTGTTCACCGCGTCGCTGTAGATGATGTAGGGCTCGCCCTGCTCGATGCGCGCCAGCAGGATACGGATCCAGAGGCCGCGCGCGGAGATCTTGCGGATGACCGCGCCGTCCTTGGGGCTGGTCAGCGCCCATTCCTCGTCGGCCTCCACCGCGCGCATGAAGGCGTCGGGGATCAGGACGCCGTGGTGGAGGTTCAGCGCCTTGCGGTTCGGGTCGCCGCCGGTGGGGCGGCGGATGTCGATGAACTCCTCGATCTCGGGATGCGAGACCGGCAGGTAGACGGCGGCCGAGCCGCGCCGCAGCGATCCCTGGGAGATCGCGAGCGTCAGGCTGTCCATCACGCGGATGAAGGGCACGATGCCGGAGGTCTTGCCGTTCTGGCCGACCTTCTCGCCGATCGAGCGCAGGTTGCCCCAGTAGGAGCCAATGCCGCCGCCCTTGGAGGCGAGCCAGACATTCTCGTTCCACAGGCCCAGGATGCCGTCCAGACTGTCATCCGCCTCGTTCAGGAAGCAGGAGATCGGCAGGCCGCGCGTGGTGCCGCCATTGGACAGCACCGGCGTCGCCGGCATGAACCAGAGCCTGGAGATGTAGTCGTAGATCCGCTGCGCATGTGCGGCGTCGTCGCCATAGGCCGATGCGACGCGGGCGAAGAGGTCCTGGTAGGATTCGCCGGGAAGCAGGTAGCGGTCGTCGAGCGTGGCCTTGCCGAAGTCGGTCAGCAGCGCGTCGCGGCTCCGGTCGATGGTGACCTGGCCATGCCCCTCAAGCTGAACGGCGTCGAACATGGCGGTCCTCTCCTTAGGCGGGTCCGGGGGCGGTGAAACACGGAAACGGAATCCGACGCGGGAGTCGGGGCGGGATTCTTAACACCACATCTGGTGGGGTTCCAGGGAAAGGCCGCTAGACGTTGTGGCTGGAGACCGACAGGGCGGATTGCGCGAAACGCCGCGGCAATCCTTGCTTTTCCCCCTCGCAAGGTGCCGCGGGGCGGATGATGGCGCCGTCCTTATCCCCCTTTTCCCCGTTTTCCACAGGCGATACGGAGACCACGGGAGGCACCGACCTCAAAGCTTCACTGGCTACCTCACCTTCCGGTGACTAGCGGAACGCTCCCCGTAGCCCGTGGAATCCAAGCCGTCACCATGCCCAGCAAGCCTGTCGAGAACCTGTCGCCCGTGCCGGCGGAACGGCGCGCAGAATTCGCCGCCCTGCCGCCCCTGCGGGAGGCGCATGCCGGGGCCATGGCCTCGGTGGCCGCCTTCGGCGAGATCGAATCCGCCGCCGCGCCGGCCGGGGTGGAGAAGAGCCTGCTGCGCGTGGCGGCCTGGAACCTGGAGCGCTGCCTCTATCCCGATGCGGCCGCGCGCCTGCTGCGGCAGCAGGGGGTGGACCTGGTCCTGCTCTCCGAGATGGATTCCGGCATGCTGCGCACGGGGCAGCGCCACACCACGCGCGACCTCGCCGGCTTCCTCGGCCATGGCCATGCCTATGCGCTGGAGTTCCTGGAGTTGGCACCCATGCCGGCGCCGGTCGCCTACGACGATCCCGCGACCGATAACAGGCTGGGCTTCCACGGCAACGGCTTCACCAGCGCCCTGCCCTTCCGCGACCCGGTGGCGATCCGGCTGGACGAGGTCGCGGACTGGTTCATCGACCCGCCCGGCGGGCAGAAGCGCATCGGCACGCGCATGGCGGTGGCGGCCACCTTCCGCTGCGGCGATCGGGAATTCGTCGGCTGCTCGGTGCATCTGGAAAGCCGCGCCGACTTCGCCGGCCGCGCCCGGCAGATGCGCGGGCTGCTGGATGCGCTGGATGCCTATGCCGGCTCATTGCCGGTGCTGATCGGCGGCGACCTCAACACGAAAGTGGCGCCGGGCGGCCATGACGATCCGGAGGAGATGCTTTTCGGCGAAGCGGCGGCGCGGGGCTATGACTGGTCCGGCTGCAACCTCGCCGGCGTCACCACCCGCCGCAGCACCTGGAGCAGCGGCCTGAACCCGCGTCAGCTCGACTGGTTCTGCACGCGCGGCCTGGTGGCCGAGGCACCCGCGGTGATGCCCTCGGTGGACGAGGTCGGAAAGGTCCTTTCCGACCATGATGCGATCCTGCTGACGCTGCGCCTCTGACGACGCGCGGCCGGGAGGGACGCGGCCTCCCTCCCGGCCGTCATGTTCAGCGCATCGGCGGCGGGTATTGCAGCCCGCCCTTGTTCCACAGGTTGTTCAGCCCACGCTGCACGCCCATCGGGGTGATGTTGCGGTCCCAGACCTCGGCGTAGTTGCCGACCTGCTTGACCACCTGCACGGCCCAGTCCGCCGGCACGCCGAGCATCTTGCCCAGGTCGCCGCTCTTGCCCATGAAGCGCTGGACCTCGGGGTTGTTGTTGTCCACGAAGCTCTCGACGTTCTTCGAGTTCATGCCCAGCTCCTCGGCGGTGAGCTGGGCGTAGTGCGTCCATTTCACGATGTCGAAGAACTTCCAGTCGCCCTTGCGGACCATGGAGCCGAGCGGCTCCTTCGAGATGATCTCCGGCAGGATGGTGTACTCGCCGGCATTGGCACCCTGGCTGAAGCGGAAGGAGGCGAGCGAGGAGGCATCGGTGGTGAAGGCGTCGCAACGGCCGCTGATGAAGGCACTGCGGATCTCCTCGATGCTCTCGATCACCACCGGGGTGAACTTCATGTTGTTCGAGCGGAAGTAGTCGGTGAGGTTCAGCTCGGTGGTCGATCCCGGCTGCACGCAGACGGAGGCCCCGTCGAGCTCCTTCACCGACTTCACGCCGGAGGCCGTCTTCACCGCGAAGCCGGTGCCGTCATAGAAGTTCACCGCGGCGAATTCGAGGCCCAGCGCCGCCTCGCGCCCCAGCGTCCAGGTGGTGGAGCGCACCAGCATGTCCACCTCGCCCGATTGTAGGGCGGTGAAGCGGTTGGTGGCGGTGGTGTTGACGAAGCGGACCTTGTTCGCATCGCCCAGGATGGCCGTGGCGACGGCGCGGCAGGTATCGGAATCGATGCCCTTCATCACGCCCTGGCTGTCGGGCAGGCTGAAGCCGACATTGTTGCCGGCGACGCCGCAGAGCAGGTAGCCGCGCTCCTTGATCGCCCCCATCGTGTCGGCGGCGGGCTGGGCCGAAGCCTGGTGCGCGGCTGGAAACGCGGAGATGGCGACGGCCAGGGCGGCCGCCGCGACGCTCGTCATGCGCATCGTGTCTTACCCTTCCCAGGGGCCTCCGTTCCGTTGGAGGCCGATGGGTCGAGCGTCGCCGTGCTACCGCCCGCCAAACAAGCGGTGGTTTACTCCCATTCGATGGTCCCGGGCGGCTTGCTGGTCACGTCGTAGGCAACGCGGTTGATCCCGCGCACCTCGTTGACGATCCGGTTGGCAACCCGGCTCAGGAAGGCGATCTCGAAGGGATAGACATCCGCCGTCATGCCGTCCGTGCTGGTGACGGCGCGCAGGGCGCAGGCCTGGTCGTAGGTGCGGCCGTCACCCATCACGCCCACGGTGCGGACCGGCAGCAGCACCGCGAAGGCCTGCCAGATCGCGTCGTAGAGGCCGGCATTGCGGATCTCCTCCAGGAAGACCAGGTCCGCCTGCTGCAGGATCTGCACCTTTTCCCGCGTCACCTCGCCGGGGATACGGATGGCGAGCCCCGGCCCCGGGAAGGGGTGGCGGCCAACGATGGCTTCCGGCATGCCCAGTTCACGGCCCAGGGCGCGGACCTCGTCCTTGAACAGCTCGCGCAGCGGCTCGACGAGCTTCATGCGCATGTTCTCGGGCAGGCCGCCGACATTGTGGTGCGACTTGATGGTGACGGAGGGGCCGCCGGTGGCGGAGACGCTCTCGATCACGTCCGGATAGAGCGTGCCCTGGGCCAGGAAATCGGCGCCGCCGATCTTGGCCTGCTCCTCCTCGAAGACCTCGATGAACAGCCGGCCGATGGTCTTGCGCTTCACCTCCGGGTCGGTGACGCCCTTCAGCGCGCCGAGGAAGAGGTCGGAGGCGTCGCGGTGCACCAGCTTGATGTTGAAGCGGTCTCGGAAGGTGGCGAGCACCTGCTCCGTCTCGCCCGCGCGCATCAGCCCGTGATCGACATAGATGCAGGTGAGCTGGTCGCCGATCGCCTCGTGGATCAGCACCGCCGCCACCGAGGAATCGACGCCGCCGGACAGGCCGCAGATCACCCGGCCGGCGCCGACCTGGGCGCGGATGCGGGCGATCTCCTCGGCGCGGAAGGCGCCCATGGTCCAGTCACCCTTGCAGCCGCAGACGGCATGCGTGAAGTTCCGCAGCAGCGCGGCGCCGTGCGGCGTGTGCACGACCTCCGGGTGGAACTGCACGCCGTAATAGTGGCGGCTGTCATCGGCGATGATGGCGAGCGGCGCGCCCTCGCTCACGCCCACCGGGCGGAAGCCTTCCGGCAGGCGCGTCACGCGGTCGCCATGGCTCATCCAGACCTGCTCGCGGGCGCCCTTCTCCCAGACGCCCTGGGTCAGGGCGCAACCGTCGGTGATCTCGACGAAGGCGCGGCCGAACTCGCGGTGATGGCCGCTCTCCACCAGCCCGCCGAGCTGGGCGCACATGGTCTGCTGCCCGTAGCAGATGCCCAGCACCGGCAGCTTGAGGTCGAAGACGGCCTGCGGCGCGCGGGGGCTCTCGCCCTCGTTCACGCTGGCCGGGCCGCCGGACAGGATGATGCCGCGCGGCTGGAAGTCGCGGATACGGTCGTCGCTGGCGGTGAAGGGCCAGATCTCGCAATACACCCCGCTCTCGCGCAGGCGGCGCGCGATCAGCTGCGTCACCTGGCTGCCGAAATCGAGGATCAGGATGCGGTCATGCCCCCCAGCGGCCTCTTGCGCCGAGGCGGGGGCTGGGGTGACGGGAGTCGTCGCGGTGGGGTCGGCCATGGCGGCGCGAAGCACGGCGGAAGGGGCGGCGTCAACCACTTCCTGCGCAGGGCAGGTCAGCCGCGGGAAGAAACGGCTGTGGCGTCGAGCAGGGTCTCGATCGGGTCCCAGGCGATGGCAGTCTGCTGCACTGCCCGGCCGCCGACCTGGATGACCTCCTGAGCGACTGGGCGCCCGCCGAGATGGCGGTAGAAGAAGCGGGCATGGTTGTCGGACAGCACCCAGAGCATGGCCGAGGCGCAGCCGATCGCCGCCAGGTGCGCGGCGGAGGCCCGCAGCAGCCGGCGGCCGATTCCCTGGTCCCGGTAGTCGCTGAGGACATAGAGGGTGGCGACCTCGCCCTCCCCCCAGCGGCTTCCCATCCCCGCGCGCCGGGCGGGACCGGCCGAGGCGAAGCCCACGACGCGCCGGCCCGGCTCCGGGATCTCGGCGACGAAGAGCGCCTCGCCCTCCCGCCGGGAGATCAGCCCCTGGCCGTAGCCGGCGCCGATCCGCTGCGGCGAGAGGTTGGCGAGGTAGTCGTCCGGCAGCAGCCCGGCATAGGAATCACGCCAGGCCGCGACATGCACGGCGCCGATGGCGAAGGCATCCTGCGGCCGGGCGCGGCGGATGGCGGTCACGATGTCCCGGCCTCCCGCCGCTCCAGCACGGCGCAGAAGAAGCCGTCCGTCTCCTCCCGGTGCGGCGCCAGGGCCAGGAAATCCCCTTCCGTGCCCGAGGCGCCACCCAGGATGCCACCCAGGCCGGCGCCCATAGCGGCACCGGGCCTGACCGGAACCGCCTCCCCTTCCCACCCGGCGAAGCCCTGCGCCCAGGCCTCCGCCAGCGGCACCGCCCGGAACTCCGGATGGTCGCTCAGAAACTCCCGCACCTGCACCTCATCCTCCCCGGGCAGGACCGAGCAGGTAGCGTAGACCAGCTTTCCCCCCGGGCGCACCAGGGAAGCCGCGCGGCGCAATATCTCGCCCTGTTTCACCTGGAGCTCCGCCAGGTCGCCCGCGCCGGTACGCAGCCGGGCATCGGGGTTGCGCCGCCAGGTGCCGGTGCCGGTGCAGGGCGCATCCACCAGGACGCGGTCGAACTGCCCCGCCCGGCGCTTGGCCCAGCGGTCGCCAGGCACCAGCAGATGCGTCTCTGCATTGTCCACCCCGGCCCGGCGCAGGCGCTGCGAGGCCCCCGAGAGCCGCGGCACGGATACGTCGCAGGCCACGATCCGCCCGCGATTGTCCATGGCGGCCGCCATGGCCAGGGTCTTGCCCGCCGCCCCGGCGCAGTAGTCGGCGACCCGCATCCCCGGCCGCGCATCGGCCAACAGGGCGATGAGCTGCGAGCCCTCGTCCTGGATCTCCACCAACCCCTCGCGGAAGGCGCGGGTGGCCAGGATCGGCTGACGCTCCGCCAGCCGTAGGCCCCAAGGGGACAGGGTGGTGGGCTGTGCCGTGATGCCCTCCGCGGCCAGCGCGGTGATGGCCGTCTCGCGCGTGCCCTTCAGCAGGTTCACCCGCAGGTCCAGCGGCGCGGCGCCGCTCATGGCCTTCGCCGCCTCCGGCAGTTCCGGGCCGAAACGCTCGCGGAAGCCCGGCAGCGCCCAGCCGGGGATGTTGAGCCGGATCTCCTCGGGCATCTCCGGGCGCAGCAGCGGTGGCCGCAGGGCGGAAAGGACGCGGCGCTCGCCCGGCTCCAGCGGCGCCTCCGCATGGCGTTCGCCACTGAAGGCAGCCAGCACGGCCTGAAGGGATTCCCCGGAGGCCATGAGCATGTAGGTCGCGACCAGCAGGCGCGGCGTCGGCTGGCCGCCGACACGTCCCAGGTGCCAGTCGAGGCGCAGCCGCTCCCGCACCACGCCCCAGGCGATCTCCGCCACGGCGCGGCGGTCGCCGCCCCCGATATAGCGGCGCGCCCGGAAGAACTCGTTGGCCACCGCGTCCGCCGGGCGACGGGGCTGGGCCTCCTGCTGCTCCAGCAGGGTGACGGCGGCGGCGATACGGGCGGCGGGGGTCATCTCAAGAATTCTGCCTGAACGGGCAACGCCCCGGGAAGGCGCCTGGATGGCAGCGCCTCGGCCCGGGGCGGGTTGCATGGAAAGGAATGGCTCCGGCCCGGCCTGCCGCCGGGCCGGAGGAAGGGTCTCAGCCGTCGGCGCGGTAGTTCGGCGCCTCGCGGGTGATCGCCACGTCATGAACATGGCTTTCCCGCAGCCCGGCATTGGTGATGCGGCGGAAGCGGCAGTTGCGCTGCATCTCCGCCATCGTGCCGTTGCCGGTATAGCCCATGGCCGAGCGCAGCCCGCCCACGAGCTGGTGGATCACCGCGCCGACCGGGCCCTTGTAGCCGATGCGGCCCTCGATCCCCTCGGGCACGAACTTCAGGCTGTCCTGTACCTCGGCCTGGAAGTAGCGGTCGGCCGAGCCGCGCGCCATGGCGCCCAGCGATCCCATGCCGCGATAGGACTTGAAGGAGCGGCCCTGGTAGAGGAAGACCTCGCCCGGCGCCTCGTCCGTGCCGGCGAAGAGGCTGCCCATCATCACGCAATCGGCGCCGGCGGCGATGGCCTTGGCGATGTCGCCCGAGGTGCGGATGCCGCCATCGGCGATGGCCGGCACGTCCTTTTCCCGCGCCGCGGCGGAGCATTCCAGCACCGCCGTCAGCTGCGGCACGCCGACGCCGGCCACGATCCGGGTCGTGCAGATGGAGCCCGGGCCGATGCCGATCTTCACCGCATCGGCGCCCGCCTCGATCAGCGCCAGCACCGCCTCCGGCGTCGCCACGTTGCCAGCGATCACCTGCACGCTGTTGGAGAGCTGCTTCACCCGCTCCACCGCCTTCAGCACGCCGGCGGAATGGCCATGGGCGGTGTCCACCACGATCACGTCCACCTCGGCATCCACCAGGGCCTCGGCGCGGCGCAGCCCGTCCTCGCCCGTGCCGGTCGCGGCGGCGGCGCGCAGGCGGCCCATCGCGTCCTTCACGGCGGACGGGTTGGCCTGGGCCTTGTCCATATCCTTGACGGTGATCAGGCCGATGCAGCGGTACTGGTCGTCCACCACCAGCAGCTTCTCGATCCGGTGCTTGTGCAGCAGCGACCGCGCCTGCTCCGGCGTGGCGTCGTTCAGCACGGTGACGAGGTTCTCCCGCGTCATCAGCTCATAGACCCGGAGGTTGGGGTCCGTGGCGAAGCGCACGTCGCGGCTGGTGACGATGCCGACAAGGCGCTTGCTTTCCCGCTCCACCACGGGGATGCCGCTGATGTGGTGCTGGTCCTGCAGGGCGCGGACATCGGCCAGGGTCTGGTCGGGATGGATGGTGACGGGGTTCACCACCATGCCGCTCTCGAACTTCTTCACCCGGCGGACCTGGGCGGCCTGCTCCTCGATGGAAAGGTTCTTGTGGATCACGCCGATGCCGCCGGCCTGGGCCATGGCGATGGCCATGGGGGCCTCGGTCACCGTGTCCATCGCCGCGGCGACGAGCGGGATGTTCAGCCGGATTTCCCGCGTCAGCCTGGTGCGGGTGTCGGTCTGGGAGGGCAGGACGGTGGAATAGCCGGGAACCAGCAGCACGTCGTCGAAGGCGAAGGCCTCCTCGAAGGTGATGCGGCTGTCGATTCGGGGGAGCATATCGGGTGCCATGGGCGGGGGCCTCTCGGGGGATGGCGCTGCGCGACCTTGGCGGCCCCTCCTACGCTGCCGGGGCGGTCGATGGCAAGCTTCTCCGCCCGTGCAGGTTGTCCCGCACGATCCTGGCAGGGTCGCGCCCGCCGCAGGGCCGCCGGCCTGGACGCACCGCCACCGCGGTCCCAGATCTCAGTCGTTTGAGCCGCGGAAGCCCTGGGCCACGACATAGGCCTCGGCGCTGTCTTTGCGGCTGGCGGGTGGCTTGGCATGGCGCACCTGGGCGTAATCGCGCTTGAGCGCGGCCAGCAGCTCCTTTTCCGTGCCGCCCTGGAAGACCTTCGCCACGAAGCCGCCTCCCGGCGCCAGGACACGCCGCGCGAAATCCGCCGCCAGCTCCACCAGCCCCATGATCCGCAGATGGTCGGTCGCGTTGTGGCCGGTGGTGTTGGGCGCCATGTCGGACAGCACCAGGTCCGCCTGCCCGTCCAGCGCCGCCAGCACCGCATCCTCGCCCGCCTGCTCGGTGAAGTCGCCCTCCAGCAGCACCGCCCCGTGGATCGGGTCGATCGGCAGCAGGTCCAGCGCGACCACCCGGCCGCGGTCGCCGATCGTCTTCAGTGCGACCTGGGTCCAGCCCCCGGGCGCGGCGCCCAGGTCCACCACGCGCTGGCCCGGTTTCAGCAGCTTGAAGCGCTCGTCCAGTTCCAGCAGCTTGAAGGCGGCCCGCGATCGCCATCCGGCGGCCTTGGCGGCGCGGACATAGGGGTCGTTGATCTGGCGTTCCAGCCAGCGCTGGGAGGCGGTCGTCCGGCCCTTGGCGGTGCGCAGGCGCGCGGTGAGGCCGCGATCGGCGGGAGGTTTCATGGACCTCTTATAGAGCAGGTCGCCATGGATGGAGCAGGGGCAGCGAGACCCGAAAGCGCGGAGCCGCCCCGCAGACGGCGGGCCAGGAAAACCGGCCGCCGGTTGTTTCCCGGAAGGCCCGGCACGCGGCCTTCAATGCGTTGCGGCGCTCGCCCCGCGTGCCAGGAGCCATTCCCGCCCCCGGCGCCCGGCCGCGGGGCGGCCATGGCGCATCATCCGCAGCAGCATGCCCTCCCGCAGCCCGCGATCGCAGACGGTGAGGCGCGGGGCAGGCCAGGTGCGGCGGATGGCGGCGTAGATGGCGCAGCCCGGCAGGACGAAGTCCATCCGCTCCGGCCCGATGCAGGGATGCGCCGCCATGCCCGCCCGCCCCAGCGACAGCAGCTGGTGCAGCGCCTCGTCCGCCGCATCGATGCTCAGCACCTGCCCGTCCACCAGCGGGCGCGAATAGCGCGGCAGGTCCAGGGCGATGCCGGCCAGGGTGGTCACCGTGCCGCTGGTGCCCATCAGGCTGACCCCGCCGGCGCGCATCTCCTGCCGGATGCAATGGACGGCGTTGAAGGGCTCCAGCCGGGAGGCGATCTCCTCCACCAGCGCGGCGAAGCCCTGGCGGCTGTCGCAGAGTGCGCCCGCCTGCTCGGCTACCGTCACCACCCCCACGGGGACGGAGACATAGCCGAGGAGCGAGGGCTGCGCCCCCGGTTCGCGCGGCGTGCGGATCCAGGCGACCTCGGTCGAGCCGCCGCCGATGTCGAAGAGCAGGATCCGCCGGTCCGCCTCCGCCATCAGCGGCGCGCAGGATTCCATGGCGAGGACCGCTTCCTCGCGCGGCGAGATCACCTCGATCGGCAGGCCCAGGGCGGATTCCGCGCGGCGCAGGAAATCCGCGCCATTGGCGGCGCGGCGACAGGCCTCGGTGGCGACGGCACGCGCCGCATAGATCGGGCGGCGGGCCAGCTTGTCCCGGCAGGCGGAGAGCGCCCCCAAGGCACGGTCCACGGCGCTGCTGGTCAGGCTGCCGGTCCGGCCCAGGCCCTCCCCCAGGCGCACGATTCTGCTGAAGCTGTCGAGGACGCGAAAACCCTCCGGACCGCCGGGCGCGGCCAACAGGAGGCGGCAGTTGTTTGTCCCGAGGTCGATCGCCGCATGGACCGGCGCGGCGAAGGCCGAGCCGGGGCGACAGGTCGGGAGGTGGCTCATCGTCGCCATGGGATTGTCATGATCCGGGAGCCCATGCGCCTGGGCAAGAGCTTTCATGCGCTGGGGTGGTTGCAGGCCATGAGGACCGATGCTATCTCGCGCCTCGTCAGTGACCGGGGCATTCGACCCGGCCTCTGGGGAATAGTTTAACGGTAGAACTCCCGACTCTGACTCGGGCAGTCTTGGTTCGAATCCAGGTTCCCCAGCCACTCCCAAATCCTTCAAAGTCTTCGAGTGCCACCGCCCGGTATGCGGACCACAAGGTCCACATGGCCGGTCCACCCTTTTGCTGGGCAGGACGCGGATGGCACCCATGGCCATTAACCTCCAGTTACGCGGCGCCGTGTATCGATTCAGGCGACGCGTACCCGACTCCCTCGTGGAGCGGATTGGCCGCAAGGAGATCATCCGCTCGTTGGAAACCTCTTCCCGGGCCGAAGCCGGTCTCCGGGCGCGCGTCGCTTGGTTGGCGACGGAGAGGGTCTTCGGGATGGTTCGCGCGAACAAGTCCTTGGAAAGGGCGCAGATTGATGAGTTGTTGCGCAGGCTGACCGATGAGGCGGTCCAGAACTCTCCTACTCGAGCGGAGCTATCCAGGGATTTCGAGCGTCTAGAGCCCAGGTATGTGGATCTGCTCTTCGGCGACGAGGGGCGTAGAGCCATCCTCTCCCATCCTGGCAAAGAGCAAGACCTAATCCTTGAGCACCTCGAACGCCTATTGGATGGCGCCGAGATCGCGGTCCTCAAGGAAGCCACCGAGACGGCTCAGACAGAGGCGCGGGTCCACGAGATCCGGCGGACGATGGCTGAGCGCGAACGGCGGGATATGCATTGGATGGCCTTGGCTGCCATGCTGATGCTGAAGGAGGAGCGCTCGGCCAAGGTCCCGACGTCCGCCGCCCTCCCGGCCTCAGAGGCAACGGCAGAGCCTAAGGATGCAGGCCGGAAGGAATCTGCGCCCGCCGCTCTGATGACCACAGGGGCATCGAGCCTCGCATTCCTTGCGCACCGCGATGCCTACCTAGCCAGCCGTGTGCTTGCCACCGACGACTTCCCCGCCCTGAAGCCTAACTCCATCAAACAGGCGACCAAGACTCTTGAGCTCTGGGCCGAGTTGATGGGGGACCGGCCAATTGCTGTGATCACCAAGGTCGAGGCCCGCCGCTTCCGCATCCTGCTTCGGACCCTGCCCGCCGCCTACGGCAAGGCGGTCCGAGCCGGACCCGTTTCGCTGGAGGCTGAGATCCAGCGAGCGCGGGCTCGGCAGGCGGAGGTCGATGGCCGAAACGCGTCCCTGGCACCTGACATGGAGCGCGAGGCGGACATCGCACTGGTCGGTCTCAGGACGGTCAAGCGACACTTCAGCGCGTTGAGCGCCTACTGGCAGTGGCTGGCTAACCATAGCTACGCGCCAGAGGACGCCAACCCGTTCATCGGCTTCTCGTGGCCGGGCGTCCGCAAAGGCCGCAAGGGGCGGGACATGTGGTCGGAGCAGGATCTCCGGACCCTCCTCACCTCCCCCCGCTTTGCCTCCGGCTCCGAGCGCGGCTCCTTCTGGTGGATCACCATCATCGGGATGTACTCGGGAATGCGGGTCGAGGAGATTGCCCGGCTCCGTATTCGCCAGGACATCCGGGACCTCCACGGCAGGCTTGCCTTTGTCGTCCAGGAGCAGTTGGGTGTTTGGAGCCCGAAGACTGAGGCAGGCGCCCGAATTGTTCCGGTCCACCCTTTACTGCTGAAGCTCGGCTTCCATGACTTCGTGGAGCGACGGGCGGCTCAAGGTCATCAACGACTGTTCTACGACCTGCCGCCGCGGGGGAAGGAGCAGAGCTACGGCGCCGACTTCTCCCGGGAGTTCTCCAAGTACAAGGCGGCGCTCGGCATCGGACCCGGAACAGTCTTCCACAGCTTCCGGCACTCGGTCCGCACGATCCTGACCAATGCGCCCGCGGACCAGTTCCGCGACGCCTGGATCGACGCCTTCATGGGGCATAGCGCTGACGAGGATGCTGACGAGGGGCGGCCAAAGCGTCAGTCGGTCGGCGTGACCGTCTACCTCAAGGCGGTGGACATGGAGAACCTCTGCAAGGTCGTCGAGGCCATCCGCTACCCTGTCGAGCCGACGCCATGAGCCGAGATCGCCATCGACCTGGCACCGGTCGGGCGACTCGAATCGGCCGCCAGGAGGCGCCACCGAAGGAGCCATGTAAGGGAGAAGCGGACGCCGCGCCGTACCGCTTGGTTGCCTCGACTGCTGACCTGGTCGTCTCTGGCGAATCCTTTCCGGGCCTTCCCCTCTTCAAGCCCAGGGACGCTCTTATTGATGCTGTGCCCTCCTTGTGGGTGCTCGCGGGGGTCAGGGAGCGGAGCTACAGCCTGAACACAGTGGAGGCTTACGCCACGGGCCTGCTCCTCTTCCTGAACAGCCAGGAGGTGGCTGCTCCCAATATCGGCTGGCAGCGCGCGACCAAGGACGACGTTGTCCGCTTCAAGCGCGAGCTTGCAGCACGCGGAAACGACGCCGACACGATCGCGCTGCGTCTCGCAGCCGTCGAGAACTTCTATGCGTGGGCAGAAACCCACGGCTTCGTCCGGGTCAGGCCGTTCAAGGTCAATCCGAAGGGTGAAGGACCCGCGCCGGTCGTCAAGGCGCCTCCAAGCACCCGGGCCCGCAAGGAAGTCTTCACGGAGGAGCAGTTCGAGCGGATCAGGGCCTGCATCGTCATGGACGACCCCATTTTGAGGCGGCGCGTCGACCTGATGTTCCGCTGGGGTTGGGGCGTAGGCCTTCGGGAGGCCGAGGTCTGTGGCCTGTCGGTGCGGAACCTTCGCCGGTCAGTCGAGGCCGAGGCACCCCCGCGCGCCCGCGGCAGGAGCCTCGGGGAAGCGTTTGCCGCCACCGCCGCCGAAGGATTTGTTCTCGACCTCGTTCCCGCCGCTACCAAAGGGGCAAAAGGGGGTGCAGTGCTGGTGCCCCGCGCCCTCATGAAGCCCACAGTGGAGTGGATCGACGGATCCCGCACTGAGTTTGCCAGAGCGGACGCGGACTGGGTTTTCGTCACCGAGGGCGGGAGGCCGCTAACCCCGGAGACGCTGGGACGATACTTCCTGGCAGCCGTCAAAGCCGCGAAAGAAGTGGGTTCTTTCCACTCCCTTCGGCACTCCTACGCGACGCGGGTGCTGTCGGAGTTCAATCGCCTCGGCCACCCCGAACTCGGCGCTCTCTTTGTCCAGAAGCAGTTGCGGCATGCCTACCGGGAGACGACCGAGCAGTACACGCACATGGTGCATATGCGGGACCATGCCATCACCGCTGGGATGGCCGTCAACCGTGCATTTGGTGGGAGGAACTGATGACGACACATGATCGCCTACCTTCCCGGCGCGCGAAGCTTCATGCGGAGAAGATCGCGTCTCTGTTGTCCCTCGGTCCTATTGGCAAGGTACTGGCCTCGCATTTCGAGGAGCGGGTATCCGCTGCTCCGCAGTCCACTGGCCAGACCGTCTGGACGCATGTTTCGGTGATCCGGGACGTCCTCTCAGAACGCGGCGGAACCATTGACGGCCCGATGTTCGATGCCTTGTACACGAGGCTTGAGGCCTCAGGCATGGCGCCCTTGTCGAAGGCTACGCTCTACGGAGGTGCGATGGGCATCGCCAAGCGGTTGATGGATGACGGCGCGATCCCCGCATTCAAGGTGCCGCGTCGCTACGCACACAAGGCGGTCCTCGCTGCAACGCCACCGCCGCGTCGCATGACCGATGGCATCGACCCCGACACGTCGGTTTCAGACCATCAGTTTCTGGAGGCTGTGGTCGACTTCGCCTATGCCGAACTCGAGACGTGGAATAGGAAACGCGCCCTTGCCGCCGAGATCGCGGAGGCGGGGCGGCTGGCCTACCAAGACATGCTCCCCCGGCTGGATGAGAGCCTCGGAAACAAGATGGACTCTGGTTGGGCCGGAGCATTGATTCGCGACCGCAGGGCTGAACTGGCGCGGGACAGCTTTCCAGTGGACGCGATGGGTCTGGCCTCCTTCACCTACTGCTACCTGTTCGCTCAGGAGGCCCTGGACGGCATTCCCTTGACGGCGAATGCGATGGCCCGTGACGGAGGACTGACACCTGCCGAGCGCAGATATGCTCGCAGGATGAAGTTCGTCTCGGGCAGCTACCCCGGGCTCTTCCCTTCGGTCCTGTGCCCGAGCCAGGATGAGGCGGCGGCTCTGGCGGTGCTACTTGCGGCCGCACACGTGAACGCCTTCTCGATTGCCGAACTACGTGCCGGTTGCCTGCGCCCAACCGAGAACCCGAATGTCTACGTCCTGGCCTGGCATAAGCGCCGGGCTGGAGGAGCCATGCACGGTCTGGCGTTCCCAGAAGGAGAAGACTTGGCAGCGGACCGCCAGTACGACGAAGTGGCCGATCCCAGCATCACGTATGACTCAGCCACAGGCGAGGTATCCCGCATTCTTCCTGACTGCGGACGTGCTGTCAGGGGACGCTCTGTCCCCGCTGTCATCCGGCTCTACAAGGACGGCGCTACTGCATTGCGTCGTGCCATGGGGTACCGCGAGGACGACCCCGAGGCGCCCCTCCTCCTGACACGGCCCGACAAGATGTACCCGGGCGAAAAGGCGGGCAACGTTTACCAGCCGAGCCTCGCCACGCTCACGCGTGCTGTCGAGGAATTCCGATTGCGCTTCGCTGAGGCGCGAACCGATGACATCCCAGGCGTGGCGGAAGCGCGATTCACCTTGAAGTCTATTCGTGTGTCCGCGATCCATCAGCATCTACGCGCCAGGCGGGATCCGGCAGCCGTCCAGACGACAGCGCAGCACAAAGGCCCAAGGGCGACGGCCTACTATCTCCGCCACCGGGAAAGCATGCAGATCCACTCCGAGGAGACGCGCCGGATTGTGGATGCGATGGAGACGGCGGTCCGTGAGAACAACCTTGTTGTCGGCTTGGCTGAGGCACCGCCAAATGTCCAGGACATTGGCCACGGTGCGGCCTGCCGGGACCGGTACACTGGCCAAATGCCGGGGCAGCGTGAGGGTCGCCCATGTGACTTCTTCATCGGCTGCCTGACCTGCGAACGTGCCGTGGTCGTTGCCACGCCCTTGAATTACGCACGCATCCTCCGTTGGCGCGACCATCTTCTCTCGTCGCGGAGGCGGCACGATGAGGCTCCTGCACGGTGGGAGCGCTGGATCGCACCACAGTTGCGGGTCATCGAGGATGCATTGGCCGACTTCCCTGCGGACGTGGCACTCGCGGGCAAGGAGATGGCATCGCGCCTTCGTCTTGATTTCGGAGCCGTCTGGTGATGCTGAGATCCCCGCAAGCGACGGTCCCGCAGCACGTCGACCTATTAGCCGATACTGTGGGCGCGACGATGCGCCTGCCGCCATGGGTCAGCGGCGAGGCATACCCGGATTGGCTTGTGCCGGTGCCGAACGAGACGCTCGTCTTTGTGGTGCATGTGCAGAACAAGGCAACCACCATGCGGCCAAGGCTCGACTTCTCGACTTTTTTCGAGGTCGAGGGGGCTCGCTGCACAGTTGCCGAGATCGGGCACCTGACAACGATTGCCCTCTGGACCATCTGGCTGCTCGGCACCGAAGGGCTGGGAAGCAAGCCGTGGAAGCCATCTTCTCTGCCGAATGCCTTCTACGTGCTGCGCAGGGCAAGCCAGTGGATGGCGCGCGAAGGCTTCGGGCGATGGGATATGCTCGGCCCCGATGACATCGTCCGCCTGAAGGAGCACCTCTATGCAGGCGGTCAGCGGAGCCTGCTTGGTCGGTGGGGTCGGCGTTATGCGCTGACCATTCTCAAGGTGCTTCATACCCTGCATCGGCGCTGGAGCTTGATTCCGGACGGGATCACTTTCGACCCTGAGGTGGACGACAAGGTCGTTGTGCGCCGCGTAATCCGGCGTGCGCGCGTGGACAACCCTGACCTGGTAGACAGTGGTCCAGGAGGTACGCGCTCTATTCCTTGGGATACGGCACAGGCGCTTCTCTCGACCGCTGTGACCATGGTCGAAACCATCGACGCCGATGCCGTGAATGACCTCGTCAACGAAGCACAGCAGGCTCTTTATCAAGCCAGAAGGGAGTTACCCCAAAAGCGTGTCGCAGCGTTCGTTCAAGCGCACCTTCGATGGTTTGGAGCAAGGCACCCTGTGGCCGGAAGGCTCATGGAGGCCTATGAGCTAAAGGGGGCTGGGGCCGCGATCGATCTCCATCGCGACTTGATGACCGCCTGCTACATCCTTCTGGCTTCCTTTGGCGCCCTCCGCATCTCAGAAGCGGCAGATCTACCGGCAGTTGGCTGCATCAACGAGCGTCCCGATGGCCCCTGGACGAACACGGTCATCATCAAGACGTCGGACGAAATCCTTGGTAGTAACGTGGCCCGGGTTGTTCCCCCGGTGGTCCGAACTGCTGTTGATACCGCACTTCGTCTGACGGCACCTCATCGGTCTGAAGAACGAACTGAGTTGCTGTTTTCCTATGACCATGACCGTGCCCTGGTCTCGCTGTTCAAGGCCAGGGTTGCCAAGGAGAGGCTGATCCAGTTCGCGAAGCGCAGGATGCCGGGGCATCCTGAATGGGCATACGCGACCCACCAACTCAGGAAGCTGTTTGCCCAACTCTATGTCCGGCGCTTCGAGGGTACACTCCCCGCTCTCCAGCAGCATGTGGGGCATATCTCAAACCGCATGATCGAGGCCTACCTGGACGACCTGGAGATCATCAGGATGATCCGGGACGACCAGAAGGATTTGACCTCGGAAATCATGGCTGGGGTCATGCTTGGCCGGTCGGCGGCTAGCGGGAAGCATGCTGAGGGGTGGCGGGCTGCGGGCATAGAGTACCGGGCGAAGAACATGACCGTCGCCGAGGTTTCGAAGGTAGTCCGCAGGCGCCTTGACGGAGAGCAGATGCACCTCGAGCCGACTGGCATCGGATACTGCGTCAGTAGCCCGGTCTCGGCCGCCAGCGGGCTGTGCGGCCAGAACTCTTTGGGCCTGCCTGACCATGCCAACCGCCAGGACGGCATGTGCTTGGCATGTGTCAACAATGTTAGCACTGAGGCGAACGAGAGCCAGTTGAAGGCAGAGTACGTCCTGCACCGGCAGATGGCCGAGAGCCCGGACGCGGCACCGCCTCTCCAGGAGGCCTCGCGGAAAAGGTGCCTACTCATCCAGCATCGTCTCCGGGAGCTCCAAGAGACACGGCAGGCTGCTCAGCCGGAAGCCTGCGCATGAAGTCCATGGACGCCCTCGTCCTGTCTCTGGACGACATTCTTGACAGTGAGCCGACGGACGGTGCTGCGGCCCCTGGTACCGCGCTGCCTGATGCGGCGGATGCCATCACGGAACCGCCGAGGAATCCTGAATGGCTCCGGTTCGAGGTGGATCTCAGACGTGGTCTCATCGCGGTGAAGCGCCAAGTCATGGGGATCATTGCTGCGGGAGAGCAGCCCAAGAAGATCACTGTTGCTTGGGTGCTGCGCGAGGCTGGGCGCGGACGGTCTCAGTTCTACGCGAAACATGCGGCGTTCGAGGTTCGTATTCTCCGCGCACAGCGAGCGGCCGAGCGGGTCGTGGCACTTCGAGCCAAGAAGGCGCAGCGCCAGCCGGGGAAGACCGAGTTGGCCCAGGAGAACAGACGCCTCAAGGTGAAGATCCAGGAGCTTGAGGCTCGCGAGATCTCTAAGCTGGCGGCGATCGCCTTCGAGCGCGCCTTCCCTCGAGATCTCGTCATCCTGAATGCGGAGAACGCCGCCCTGAGGGCGCAGGTCAGTCGGCTGGAAGAGGAACTCGCGTCTCTCCGATCTTATCTGAGGACCTATGACCGCCATCAAGGCCGGTCGGTGACGCGGGTTGGTAGGCTACATGAGGTCCCACTGCTGGGCAGTGACACACCGACCGAAGGCTGACATTTCTTGGCTACGTAGGGGACTTGGCGCCATCCTCGCCGCTCAACTTGCTGATGAGCTCTCCTCCCGCAGGCGTTCAAAGGCTCAGGTGGTATTCCAGTTAGGGCAGGCCGGACATCCGGGGATCTTCCACAGGCGGCCCTGAGCAATTTCGAGCGTATCTGCTGCCATCTTGGACTCCGAGGCAGACCGGACACTTTTTGAATCCGGGTATTTGCTATTACCCCGCCTCTGAAGCTCCCAGGCATTTCTGTCCGGCCACGTATGCCGAGGACGGTGCTCCTGGCCGCCACGCAGCCGCCCATGGGCGGCTGCGTGGCGGCGCGACGAAGATGAGACGGCTCCCTTCCGCCTTCTCCCATCGTCGCACCGGCCAGGAACAAAGCACATGACTACCGTCCTCCACCAAGCGGCCGAGCACGCTCTCGGCGCCGCCTTGATCTCTCTCGGTCTCCAAGATGTTCCCGCGCGCCTACTTCCCTGTCCCAAGCCCGAGCTCGGGCATGCAGCCATCGGTAGCGCGCTCCAAGGCGCCAAGCTGCTGAAGCGGTCCCCCATGTCCATCGCCGCCGACATCGCAGTGGCCATGTCGGGTGCATCTGGCATTGCCAAGGCAGAGGTGGCGCCGCCCGGCTACGTGAACCTCACCTTCACGGACGACGCGATTGCCGCGGCTCTGGAGGCGCAGGCGGCCGACCCAAAATGCGGTATCCCCGGCGTCCCCGCCCCCGAAAAGGTGGTCATCGACTTCGGTGGGCCAAACATCAAGCCCATGCACGTGGGCCATCTCCGGTCGCTGGTCATCGGTGAGGCGTTGCGGCGGATGCTCGAGGCTATCGGCCATGACGTGGTGTCTGATATCCACCTCGGAGACTGGGGCCTGCCGAGTGGCATGATCCTCGCGGAGATCCGGCATCGGTTCCCGGAAGCTCCCTGGTTCGATCAGGCGGCCCAAGGTCCGTTCCCTGAGGAACTCCCGGTCAGCGTGGATGACCTGTCCTCCCTCTACCCACAAGCGGCGGCCGCCTGTAAGGCCGACGAGAGCCGGATGGAAGAGGCCCGGGCCACCACTGCTGCACTCCAGGCAGGCCAGCCCGGGCTGTCAGCCCTCTGGCGGTCCATCGTGGCGCTGGCCAAGGGCCGTATCCTCGAATCCTGTGACCGGCTCGGCGCCCACTTCGATCTCACCCTCGGAGAGTCCGACGCCCAGCCGGAGATCCCAGCCCTGCTTGCCTACTTGGAGGCCACCGGTGCTGCCCGGCGGGATGGAGCCGCCCTGCTCATGGACGTGGTGGCCTCTGAGGACCGGCACGAGGTGCCTCCACTCGTCGTGAAGAAGGGCGATGGAAGCGCGCTATACGCCACCACAGACCTAGCGACCATCCTGATGCGGCGGCGGGACCTCAATGCTGATCGCATCCTCTACGTTGTCGACGGACGGCAGCACCTGCACTTCCTTCAAGTCTTCCGGGCTGCGGTGAAGGCTGGCCTGTCCGGGGAAGCTGCTCTCGAGCACATCGCCTTCGGCACCGTGAACGGTCCGGATGGCAAGCCCTTCCGGACGCGGGCGGGGAATACGATGGGCCTCGTTGAACTTCTTGACCTCGCCAAGGAAAAGGCGCTGGCACGGCTAGCAGAGGGCGGGCGGTTGAAGGATTCCTCGTCGGAAGCACTGGACGATGCAGCCGACGCGATCGGCACTGCCGCGCTTCGCATCGCCGATCTCTCCTCCCATCGGACGACGGGCTATATCCTGGATCTCGACCGTGCCGTGTCCTTCGAGGGAAAGACAGGTCCCTACCTGCTCTACGCCCTCGTCCGGCTGCGGGCCATCCTGGCCAAGGCCGGGGCGGCTGGCGGGCACATTGTGCTCCAGCATCCGGCTGAGCGGCGCTTGGCGATCGCGTGTCTCGGCCTTGGGGATGCAGTGCATCGGGCCGTGAAGTCTCGGTCGCCCCACGAACTCACGGCCTGGACTTTCGACCTGGCTGCCGAGGTCAGCCGCTTCTATGCGGATTGCCCCGTGTTGGGGGAGCAGGCACCGGAGATCCAGGCCTCACGGATCACCCTCTGCTCCGCCGCCGAGACGGCACTGGGGGCATCGCTGCGGCTGCTCGGATGCCGGGTGCCCCCCGCGATGTAACGCAAAGCCTTAGCCGACTGGACGGCCTGCGGGTCATCGCCAACTCGTCGGCTGTTGCCTCGTATATCTTGTTGCCCCAAGCCACCGGCCGCGTCTCAGCGAAGCATCTGCGACGCCCCGTGCTCCATCTCCTCCGCCACCTCACTGCGGTGGAAGAGCCCCCCATCATTGACCAGGTACTCGAGCTCGCCGTCCGGAGCATGGATCCGGATGTCACCAGTCTCGTAGTCCGGCGCCAGATATCCTTGGCCCTCGATCCGGTCGGAGGCGGACGTCTTGATGACGTACCGGCCGCCCGATTCCTTGACGCCGACAAGGCCGACCTTGTGGACGAGCCAGGGGTCCTTACCCTCCTGGGCGCACCAGGAGAGATTAGGGTGTCCGGCGGAGACGGTCGACTGGAGCTTACGCAGCGCAACCCAGGACCAGCCTGGTATGGCTTCCAGCGCACGGATCCTGTGAGAGACGAGTTTGTTCTGGGCATAAGCTTTCCGACGGCCGCGCACCCAGGCTCCTAGTGAGAAGCCATCTTCCGCTTGGCCCGTTCTCTCTCGCTCAACGCAGCGGGGACACTTCCGGCCTGAGGTACCAGCGGTGGGGAATCGACGAGGCCCGTCAGCAGGCGCATGTCCTCAACCTCCACTGCGAACCCAGGAAGGCGGAAACTCTACCAGGGGGCGATACTCTCCCCGGAACTAGGTCGTCGGTGGCCGCGCCAGAAGGCTGAACCCTTGTGGCGGACCTGGGCCGCCCGGCTGGGCTGACCGATGGCTGGCGGGCCTACCCCTTCAGGGCTGATGCTTTGAGCTTTAGGGAAGCTTTAGCCAAGCCGGGCTCGCTCGCAACCGATGGTGGTCGCGGCCGTCGAGAGCTTCTAAAGGTAACCTACTGAAAACATTAGTTTTAATTTTAGAGGCACAGCGATCACGCGAAAAACTTTGTCGCCAGCATGGACAGGACCTACTGTTTAGTGGCTTGTATAGTTAGATGGATAGTCGAAGGAGGAGGGACACGTGATGGAACGGTTGAAGTTCGCGCCACTGCGCTACTCCCTCGCTATCGTCAGGTTCCCGCGCTTGCTCAACATGGAGCCGCATGTCGGCAACTTCCAAGAGCAGATCCGGCACCAGTACCCCCTGCCAGACACCTATATGAACCAGGGCCTGGTGGCTGAGGTCGGCCCAGAGGGAGTCCGGTTCAACCAGGTCCTCGACAAGCTGTGGCAGTTCGCCGACCCGGAGCGCAAGTATGCCTTGGTTCTGGGCTCTGACTTCCTGCTCATCCATGCTGGTGCGGCCTATGAGGGGCACGGACCGTTCCTGGACCGGCTCCGCGATGCGGTCTTCGCGCTGATGCAGACCCCGGGGATGGGAATCACGCACGCCACGGCCCTTGGACTGCGAGTGATCGACCTGGTTGAGCCGCGTTCTGGGAATGAGGAAACAGTCGCCCAGTACCTATGCCCCTGGGCCTTGCCCACCGCCGCGGCCGATATGGGGGATGGTGCAATCGAGATGCGCGAGGGGGCCTATATTGCCTCTTTCTCGACGCCTCATGGTGGGCTGCGCTTCCAGGCGTTGAGACGTCCGGGAGGGTCGTTCCCGGCCGACTTGGCCACTCCCTTTGTCCAGAACAACGGCTGGCTCCCGCAGGTGACTGCCGAGGATTTCGTGATTCTGGACATCGACCACTTTGCTGCCCTTGAGCCGCCGATCGCGCTGAATCCGGTCGAGCTCCGTGAAAAATTCGAGGGCTTGTACCTTTCCTCGCGAAAGGTGTTTGAATCCGCAGCCACTCCGTTCGCATTCGAGGTCTGGGGAAGAACAGGATGACGCTCGTTATCGCACAGGGATACAGCCCCGCCTTGAGGCTTCCGCCCGCCTTTTCTCCCAGCATCGCGAAGCTTCAGGCCGGAGGCAGCATGGCGAACTGGTTTGCCGGAGCCGTGGCTAATGCCGCCTTCCAATTGGCCACAGTCTTCGTCCCGTCCGTCGCTGCGCCCTTGCCTGCGCCAGTGCCGGTGCGGGCGGCAGCGCCAGTCCTCGCAACGCCCAAGCTGGCGGTCTCCACTGCCAGGGACATGGCGGGCATCCTCGTCAACAAGCTCGACTTCCCGATCACTGCCCTGTCGGACGTGCTCGATGTCGAGCGCAAGACGATCTACGACTGGCTGAAGAAGGGGTCCGAGGCCGGACACGAGAACGCGGAGCGCCTGCACCGCCTTGTGGAGGCCTTTGCCCAGGAGGAGCCTGGCTCCCTGCGCGTCTTTCACCGCTTTTGGAAGCGCACGCTGCCGGATGGCTCATCATTGCATGAGGTGCTGATGGCGCCGACCCTGGAGCCTGAGCGGATCCGGTCGGCGCTGGAGGCCCTCCGGCCCGCCGTGAACGCTGCCATCTCTTCTGATCGGGCGCGCGGTCCGGTATCCTATGAAGCGCCTCATCCAGCGGATCTGCTGTCCGAGTACCTGGAGGTTGGCTCCAGGTAACAGGCTGGCAGGGACTTCCGGGAATGGCGGACGCGGAATCAACGGCGGGCGAGCCGGACGGCGGGATTGAACAGGTCGACTGGCGGCAGTGCAGTCTCTGCACGCCGTCCGACCCCGCGATCCTGCCAGAGATCCTTGCCTACGAACCGGACAAAGATCTGCTCCTGATCGCCACGCAGACCTGCTCACTGGTTGGCAAGGGTGCGGAGCCTGCCTTCGAGGTCGTGGCTGTCCGCCTGATTGAAGAGTTCAACCCAGCGGCTCCTGAAGCCAAGGGGAAGATTACCCGCTTCCTCCAGCTTCCCTTGGAAGGCGGCGCAACAGGGCGCGGCATCCGTCTCGATGTTTCCCGCCGCGTCATCCTGCCGAGCGCGCATCTTCAGCAGATGAAGCCCGCCCAGGCCCAGGTTTCGGAAAGGGCGCTAAAGGCGTTCCAGGGCTGGATCGCTCGCTACTATGCCCGCATTGCTCTGCCCGACGAATTGGACCGCCGCCTGCGCAAGCGACAGTTCCATAAGAAAGTCGAGAAGGCCTTGGGCCAGATGCTGATGGATGGCACTGAGGCCTACAAGGTGCACACCGACGTCGACAGGATCTACATTGCCTGGAGCCCCGACAGCGAGCTTTCGGGGGATGATGTCTACACGGTCAAGGTGCTGATCGTGTGCAGGCGGCCCGGCACCAGGGACCACCTGCTGGACGAGTTATCGGGGCTGGCCAGCGGGGTGAAGAAGGCGCCGCTCGTGAACGGAGTGCGCATGGATGACCCTGACGTGATGCTCGCCAAGGAGGTCACCGTTGAGCACACATCCAAGATGACCAGGTTCACTTCCTTCGACGAATTCAGCGCGCTGGCGGAAGTCGCCAGAGCCATGGGCGACGAGTAGCCAAGCCGACAGCACCGGCTGTCCTGGAGCGCCGCCGACCGCACTGGGGAGAGGCCATGAGTCTGTACACGAAGAACGGTCGGCCCCTCCAGGTCTCTGGCAATACCGTCTACAGCCGCTCGGGTCAGGTCGTCGGCCGCATCAGTGGTGACAAGGTCTTCGGTACAAACGGAGGCTACGTTGGGACCATCACGGGTGACCGCCTTGTCTATCGCTCTACCGATAGCGCACGCATCAGTTCACCATTCGCTGCGTCTAGCCGCGCCGGGTCGGCCACGGCAAACAGCGCGGGATCGGCTGCCTGGGGAGATGAGCCGGACATCCCGGACTGATAAGGCAACCGCCCGTCTGCATGCCGTACGCTGCCGTGAGTTGACACCGTGAAGTTTGTTGACCGCATGGCCAGATTGGCTTCTACGAACTAAGTTTTTTTCAAGCTTCGTACGTCAGAGGCACCCGCGGGCAAAGGCTTGTAGCCAGCATAAC
The DNA here is from genome assembly GCF_000622225.1 of Roseomonas mucosa ATCC BAA-692. GTDB lineage: Bacteria > Pseudomonadota > Alphaproteobacteria > Acetobacterales > Acetobacteraceae > Roseomonas > Roseomonas mucosa. The sequence goes on from NZ_JHWD01000003.1 coordinate 411,876, forward strand.
CAGGGTAACCTGGATACCCAGGGTATCCCGGATATCCAGGGTAACCGGGATACCCGCGGAATGGGCGGTTGAGAGCTACCAAACGATTCCCAACGATGGTGCCCAGATAGTTCCCATCGGTATCTGCGACGTCAGTATCACCCCAGGGAAGCCAGCCTACCCAATCACCGTCATCGTTGAAGACGAACTTGTCTGTGGGGCTGCGTCGAAAAGCGATCCAATCACCAGAAGAGTTGAACAGGAACTCAGTCACGTTGCTCTCCGGATTCCTTGTGTGTGGCAGAGGGAGTAGGCGTTGAAGACAGCGACCCTACCTCAAGGAATATATCGTGAGTTCATGCTTCAATTGGAAGTAGAGCAGTGCACGAGATTTTCCGTCAGGATGTCTCGATATCCGCCGTCGCCTCCAGCCTGCCGACCCTCACCTCCGGCTCCCGCCAAGTCACATGGAAGTCCGCGCGCCTCGCTGGCTGGCGCTCCCTCAGGTAGGCGTCGACCTCCTCTGACAGGCACTGCGGCGCCCCCCCTGTCTTCGTCATCTTCCTCAGGATCGGCTTCCAACGCCTCGTTGGTGACGAAGATGAGGTAGTCCGGCTGCACCCCGAGGAGCTCCAGTGTCCGCAGCATCATCACGCCTTCGATGATGACAGGGCGGTCGCGATGATGCCGGGCTCGCATGACCTCTCTGATCTCTTCGATCCGGTGGGTCACAGGCGACGTCGAGGACAGCCAGAGATCCGTCTCCAGCACCGGCATACCAAGCTGCCACGCCAGATAGCGCGCCACCGACGTCTTGCCCGCGCCATTCCGGCCATCGATGGCGATGGTGAGCGCCCGCCAGGGCAGGCAGAAGGAGCGCAGATGGGCAAGCAGGTCGCCTACGCCGGGTATCGGCTGCCTCGTTGGGATCATCGTTGTCTCCGTAGTGCTATGAATGGCCTTGGTGCTGTCATGACCGGCGCCGCCATTCATCGCCGGGCACATGAACGACCCGCCCGGCCTCCTCGGACCAGACAAGCCAGCCATCGACCTTGGCCTGGAGGTGGCGCAGGCGCTCAAAGAACTCTGGCGTCACGATCCGCATGCCGTCGCTGAACGGGCGGGCAGCGAAATCGCCCGAAGCGACCCAGTCGTAGATCCCGCGCTCCCAGCCATAGGGCCAACTGGCGGCGTCATGTGTTTCCGCGCACCAGCGCATGGCATCATGCAGGTCGAGCCTGGGGTTCCGGGTCAGCACGGCGGGGTAATCCGCCTTCCACTGCATCCAGCGTGCGACGAGCTCGGGAGCGACCAGGGGGTGCTGCCACGTCGTCCGCGCCCAGCAGAAGGCGCTCGACGGGGCAATGTAGAAGGGCACCACCAGACGAGCATCTGCCGCCAGTAGGGCATCAATGGTGTCGGCCGCCATCTCCTCAAAGCGGCGCCGTGTCTCAGCCTCGCCGTCCGTAAGGCTGAAGATGTCGTCCAGGTACTCGCACTGGTGCGCCAGCAGGTCGGCCCTGCTCCTCATGTTTGGCGCTCCGCCCGCACAATGGCTTCGACCTCGGCACCGGTCAGCACCTCCCGCTGGATGAGCTCAGCCGCCAGCTTGTTCAGGGTGGCCCGATGTTCCCGCAGCAGGCCGCAGACCTCTGCGTAGGCGCCTGCCAGACGCTCCTCAGTCCGTTGAGCAAGCTCGGGCCTTGTCAGCAGCAGGGTTGCCAAGTGCTGGTCATCCCAGAGGCCAAGCCAGAGCAGTGGCCGCCGCGACATGCCCATGGCCGTGTCCGCATTCACAGCCAACCAGGTCGCGCGGGCCAGATCACTGTTGATAGGGCCACCAGAGCCGCCCGTGACATGCCCCAGGACCACTTCCTCGGCGGCTCGCCCGGCCAGGAAACGGCGTAGATGCATGCTGAGCCAGGCTTCCGTAAGGTCGTCGCTGACGGTGTCGACGGCCACGTGACCGGCGCTCAGCGCGTCCTCGCGGATGGAGACGTACTTCAAAGTGCCGGGCTGCTCGAGTTCCTGGATCAGGGCATGCCCGGCTTCATGGACCGCCGGGACCACACGACCGCCAACCGGGCGCTGCACTGAAGTGCCCCGAATCTCCACCATCAGGTCATCCAGCACCATCGGGCGCCTGCCGTTGCGTGCCCGCCGCCGAGCACCGCGGACCCACTTCTCGCAATCCGCTCCAGTGCTGCCCTGGGCATACAGAGCAGCCTGGGTCAGGTCAGCGCCCGCCAAGTCCGCTCCCAGGTGGATCCTGAGGATGGCGGCCAGCGCCTGCCGGTCGGGCAGCGGGATGGTGATGGTGCGGTCCAGGCGGCCTGCCCGCAGGATAGCCGGGTCGATGAGCTCCGGGTGGTTCGTGGCGCCAACGACGACGACACCCTCGCGGCCCTGAAGGCCATCAAGCTGCTCCAGCAAGGCGCCGATAACGGCAGTCCACCAGTCCCGGCCTCCGGCGCCTCCTTGCCGTGTGTGCAGGCTGTCGAGCTCATCGATGAACATGATGCAGGGTGCGGCCTTGCGGGCCTCGTTGAAGGAGGCGGCCATCGCCCGAAGCAGGTCGCCGAGATGACCGTCCTTGGTCGACTGCCAGCGTGCATAGGAGGTGGCGACCAGCGGTACGCCGCAGGTTGCGGCCAGCGCCTTGGCGAAGGTCGTTTTGCCGGTGCCAGGAGGCCCTGCCAACAGGCAGCCGCGGTCGACGTCACGCCAGAGCAGCCGCCCGGCCGCGTAGTCCTGGAGGTCACGGGCGAGGTCCAGTCCCCAGGCTACCGCTTCATCCATGCCGGGCAGGCTGTCGAGGGAACCGCCAGGAGCGACTGCCGCACTCTTGCTGCGTGCGGCGATACGGGCGGCACGCTCCAGGAAGTCATCTGCCGACTGGCCAGAGCGGCGGGCCAGCCGCAAGGCCAGCGGCGAGATCAGCGCGCAGTTCTCTCGCGATGGCAGGGATGTTGGATGGCCGTTCGTGACCCACTGGGCGACCACCTTCAGACCCTCAGCATCCAACGGTTCCAGCACCAGGCGCAGGTCAGCCGCACGAAGCAGGTCAGGCGGCAGATAGCGTTCTGGCGCCTGGGACACGCCGAGGACGTTCTGCCCCTGCCATAGGCTGGTCGCGATGAGGTCATTCTCGTAGCTGGGTGGCTGACGGCGCTGGGATCCACCGCCACCCTCGAAGACCATCCACTCACCTGGCCGGACAGCGAGGTCGCCCAATCTGCCGCCGGAGCTCTTGCTGCTGGGCACGCTGACCACGTCGATCCAGGCGCTGCTGACAGGCTCAATCCAGGCGGCCTCGGGCACCTCGATGATGACAGCACCCTGAAGGGTGGCGGCATCAACCTGATGGGCGGCCAAGGTACGGCGGAGGGCAAGGAGAGAAGCCGCTCGCGCCGGGTCTACCTGGCGGGCGGGGTCTTCCGAGTCCGGCTCGTCACCGAGCCGTTTGACGTGGATCTCGAACTCCGACTCGTCGAAGTCCTGATGGGGGTTGGGCATGCTGAACCCTGCTGGCGTGAGTGCGGGATGGCGGCACGGCGGGGCCGGTCGCTATTCGCAGGGGCGCAGTCCGGGTCAGGCACTCGGCCAACTCAGGCCTCCTCATCTCCAGGTAAGAACATTAAGAGAACGCTTGGGGCCCGACAAGGAAGATCGTGCGACGCCGCCAGGAGCCCTGGAACTTCAGGTCCGAATCGGCGCAGAGGTCCCATTGACCCCCGCGTTCACGCTGCCCTCCTTCCGGAGAACGGCGTGACGCATAGCGATTACTCGGGAATAGACCGCTTCATCGCCCTGCGCAGGCGCAGGGTTCGCAAGCTGTCTTCCATTGACCTCTGAAGGCTCGCCATCGAGTGCTCCTGGTGCAGCCTATCGCTCCTCGACGCTGTGTAGACGGCCAAGGAGCACCAGACGAGGAGGCCGATACCTATGGCAATGCAGAGGACGTCGCTGGTGACAGGGGCGTAGGTTTCCATGGCTGACTCCCATCGCTCGGGCACCCTGGACTTGGCGGCTGAGCAGCGTCGACCGAGGCATCCAAGGTGGACCTGGGTCCTGACTAGGGCAACTCCAAGAACGCTTTGTCGCTTCAAAAGATGACAAGGTGCTCGGTAGCGGCGCCTCTATGTGAGGAGGGCCTTATGGCCAATCCCTGGACCAAGAAGAACCCGTTCCTGAGCATCATGCTGAGCGGCGCCAATGCCTGGGCCGGAGCCGCCCGCGTGTCAATCGGCACTGAATTGGGACCCCAGATCGGCACGCAAAAGGGACCCTCTTGTGAGGTGTGTTGAGGGGGCGTTCAGGCGCGGTTCTTGAATCGCCAACTATCGTTGCCGGTCTCGACGATGTCGCAGTGGTGAGTGAGGCGGTCGAGTAAGGCAGTGGTCATCTTGGCGTCCCCAAAGACGCTGGGCCATTCACCAAAAGCGAGGTTGGTGGTGACGATGACCGAGGTCTGCTCGTAGAGACGGCTGACAAGGTGGAACAGCAACTGGCCGCCGGACTGGGCGAATGGCAGATAGCC